>NZ_CP113116.1:1200628-2401257 GCF_026625985.1 Mycobacterium sp. Aquia_213 | reverse complement strand
GGGAACGCGTTGACGGCGGCGCGGTGGAGTCGGCTGCCGGCGGGCTGGGTCGCGGACATGTCGGACGACTACGAGTGGGTGCCGCTGCGCCTGCCGCCGGAAGTCACCAGGCTCACCGCCTCCATCCGGCTGTCCATCGAGGCCGAATACCGTGGCTGGGAGCTCACCCGGGTGCGACTGTATAACGACGGTAGCAGACGGGTGTTGTTGCGCCGCAAGAAGTCTCGTGTCAGTGACCGACGGCCCGATCAGCCGGAACTGTGACGGTGGATAGCGGTCCGTACGCCCTGCTGCGCCGGCTGTTTTTCGTAATCCCGCCCGAACGCATTCACACGATCGTTTTCGCCGCCTTGCGCGCCGCGACCGCCGTCGCGGTGCCGCGTCGGCTGCTGCACCGGCTGCTGGGCCCGGTCGATCCGGTGTTGGCCAGCACGGTGTTCGGGGTGCGCTTCCCCGCGCCGCTGGGGCTGGCCGCCGGCTTCGACAAGGACGGCATGGGGCTGCGTACCTGGGGCGCCTTGGGTTTCGGGTACGCGGAGGTCGGGACCGTCACCGCGCACCCACAGCCCGGCAACCCGGCGCCGCGCCTGTTCCGGCTGCCCGAGGATCGGGCGCTGCTGAACCGGATGGGGTTCAACAATCACGGGGCCGGGGCGCTGGCCGCCCGTCTCGCCCGCCATCAGCCGGACGTGCCGATCGGGGTGAACATCGGCAAGACCAAGGTGACACCGGCCGCCGAGGCTGTCGAGGACTACCGGGCCAGCGCCCGGCTGGTCGCCCCGCTGGCGTCGTATCTGGTGGTCAATGTCAGCTCGCCGAACACGCCGGGGCTGCGCGATCTGCAGGCGGTGGAGTCGCTGCGGCCCATCCTGTCGGCCGTCCTCGCCGAGACGTCGGTGCCCGTGCTGGTCAAGATCGCCCCGGACGTCTCCGATTCCGACGTCGACGACATCGCGGACCTGGCCGTCGAGCTGGGGCTGGCCGGGATCGTCGCAACCAACACGACCGTGTCGCGCGACGGCCTGCGCACGCCGGGGGTCGACGAGCTCGGCCCCGGCGGCATCTCCGGACCGCCGGTGGCACACCGCGCCGCCGAAGTGCTGCGCCGGCTCTACCGCCGGGTCGGCGATCGTCTGGTGCTGATCAGCGTCGGGGGCATCGAGACCGCCGACGACGCGTGGGAGCGCATCATCGCGGGCGCCTCACTGCTGCAGGGCTATACCGGTTTCATCTACGGAGGCGGCTTGTGGCCCAAGCACATTCACGACGGCATCGCCCGACGGCTGCACGACGGGGGCTTCGCCTCGCTAAGTGAGGCGGTTGGGTCGGCGGCGCAGAATCCCGGCACCCCGCCGGCCTAAGCCGCACCATCTTCGTCGTCTGCCAGAAGATTCTCGGGATGATGGAAGGTGTTCACCCGCGACCGACCGCGTTCGAGGTGGGGCGGCGGGATCCACTCCGTCGAGCCGTCTCTGCGTTTTCGGGTGGTCCAGCCGGCCTCGAGAAGTTTGTGATGAGTGCCGCACGCGAAGGTGAGCTGGTCGATGTCGGTGCGGTGCGTGTCGGCCCAGTCTTCGACGTGGTGGACCTCGCACAAATAGCCGGGCACGTCGCAGCCGGGGTGTGTGCAACCACGATCCTTGGCGCACAGCACTATTCGTTGACCGGGCGAAGCCAATCGTTTGGTGTGATACAAGCCGATGGCATTGCCCTCGTCGAAGATCGCCAGGTAGTGATGGGCGTGGCGAGCCAGGCGGATCACATCAGTCATCGGCAGTAGGGCGCCGCCAGCGGTGAGTCCCTTACCAGTCGCGGCTTGGAGATCTTTCAGCGTGGTCGTCACGATGATCGTGGCGGGTAAACCGTTGTGCTGCCCCAGCTTTCCACCGGCCAGCAGTGCCCGTAACGCGGCGTTGAGTCCGTCGTGGTTGCGCTGGGCCGTCGACCGGATGTCGCGTCGTGCGTCAGCGGGCGGGCCGTCGACGACGGGCGTGTCGTCCTCGGGGTTGCACATCCCCGGTGCGGCGAGCTTCGCTAACACCGCCTCCAGGGTGGCGCGGGCTTCCGGGGTCAGCCAGCCGCGCAGCGGCGACATGCCGTCAATGCCCTGGTTGCCCAGGATCAGTCCGCGTCGGCGGGCGCGGTCGTTGTCCGTGTAATTGCCGTCGGGGTTGAGGCAATCGGCAAGCCGGTTGGCGAGCTTGGCCACCTGGTCGGGCCGATATTGGGTGGCGTGTTCGGCCAGATCTTTCTCGGCGCATTCCCGGGTCCCAATGTCCACCGACTGCGCCAACCGGTCGAAGAACTGGCGGATCACCGCGATGTGGGCTGGGCCGATCTTGCCGTCGCGCTGGGCCGCGGCCGACGCAGTCAGAAGTGGCGGCAGCGGCTCGCCGGTGATCGCGCGCCGCGGCCCCAAATCGGCGGCCTCGGCAATGCGCCGGCAGGCCTCCCCACGAGAGATGCGCAGCCGGTCGGCGAGGGCATGAGAAACCTTGCCGCCCAACTCTTCCGGCGTGGCCTGCTCGGCGATCTGATTGATCAACTCATGCCCCGGGACCCGCAACCGCCGCGTCTCCTGCTCGAGCCGCTCCAACAACGACAGCCGTTCCGGGGTGGTCAACACGTCGTAGGAGTGCCCCACAACGCGCGACACCGCGCTGCGCAGCGCGTCGAAATCCTCGACGATCTCCTCGCGGCCACTCGAACTCATGTTCGAATGATATCGCGGGCCACCGACAGAACACCCTGCCTTGAGGCCGCTGAAACCAAAGTGACTCAAGTGATTTCAGCAGCACCCGACAGATATTCGTCAACGAAATCGACTGTGCGCCGGTGCCATTCAAAATATCGCCGAACCATGGAGTGGCCCTCGCCTTCGATGCCCACCCACTGCGCGTCCAGCCCACGCTGCCGAGCCCGCAACGTCTGGACGCGCGAGCTTTCCGGGTCGGTGCGGGTATCGGCGGTGCCGTGCACGACCAATAGCCGGGTCGGCGGCTCAATCAGGTCGCCGTCGTCGCGCGGCCAGTACGGCGCCAGTGCGACCACCGCGCCGACCTGCCCACCGGCTGCCAGCCGTGTCGCGACCCGGCCGCCCATGGAATGTCCAACCAGCACAATGCTTTTCGGCTCGAACCGGCGACGAATATCGCCAAGTACCGCGCTGGCATCGGCGACCGCGTCGAAGCGCGGACTGTTCCATCCACGCAGGCGGTACTGAACGCGGCGCACCTCGACGCCGCGACCCAACCGGCGCCGCAATGCGGCAGCCACCAACATCATCCGGACGTTGGCCAGCTGCCACCAGCGCGACGCCTCGTCGCTGCGCACCCTGCCACCCGGCAGGACCAGCACGCACGCGCGAGCTCTCACCTACTTCTGTTCGTAGGTGCCGTGGATGTAGGCCCGCGCGATCGCGTGCTGGAACAGGTTGAAGCCGAGAAACGCGGGGCTCGCGTCCTCGGTGAGGTCGAGCTTGTCGACGTCGACGGCATGCACCGCGACGTAGTAGCGATGCGGACCGTGTCCGGGCGGCGGAGCGGCACCGATGAAGCGCCGCATGCCGGCGTCGTTGACCAACTGCTGCGCGCCGCCGGGCAGCTCGCGGCCGTCTCCCGCGTCCTCGGGCAGCTCGGTGACGTCGACCGGCAGGTTGGCCACGGCCCAATGCCAGAAGCCGGACAGCGTCGGGGCGTCGGGGTCATAGACGGTGACCGCGAAACTGCGCGTCTGGGCGGGGAATCCCGACCAGCTCAGCTGCGGGCTCACGTCTTCTCCCCCGGCACCCATGATTCCGCTGACCTGCGATGTGGCCAGCGGCTGACCGTCGGTGATCGAGTTCGAGGTCACGGTGAATGACGGCAGCTTGGGCAGCGCGTCATACGGGTCGGACGGCAAGCTCATGGGCGATCCTCTCGTTTGGCGTTCATCTCTAACAGTGGGTCAGGAAGTGGGCCAGCACGTCGGTGCCGAACCTCAGCGCGTCGATGGGTACCCGCTCGTCGACGCCGTGGAACAGCGAAGCGAAATCCAATTCCGGCGGCAGCTTCAGCGGCGCGAAGCCAAAGCAGCGAATTCCCAAGCGCGCGAAGGCTTTCGCGTCGGTGCCACCCGAGAGCATATACGGCACCGTGCGTCCGTCCGGATCGACCGCCAACACCGCGGCGTTCATCGCGTCGACCAGATCGCCATCGAAGCTGGTCTCGTACGACGGCAAGTCCCTGATCCACTCCCGGGTGACGTCCGGGCCCAGCAACTCGTCGATTTCGGCCTCGAAGGCGGCCTGCCGACCGGGCAGCACGCGGCAATCCACCACCGCTTCGGCGCTCCCGGGGATCACGTTGGCCTTGTACCCGGCCTTGAGCATCGTCGGGTTGGCGGTGTCGCGCAAAACCGCCGTGAGCATGCGGGCCATCGGGCCGAGTTTTTCGATCACGCCGTCCAGATCGTCGGACTCGGTGTCGAAGGTCAGGCCGGTCTCGTCGCTGATCGCGGCCAGGAATTCCGCAACGGTGTCGGTCATCACCAGCGGAAACTGGTGGCGGCCGATCCGGGCGACCGCCTCGGCGAGCAGGGTGACCGCGTTGCGGTCGTTGGCCATCGAGCCGTGCCCCGCCTGACCGCGGGCGGTCAGCCGCATCCATTGCATGCCCTTCTCGGCCGTCTCGATCAGATACAGCCGGCGTTCGCCGCCGTCCCGGCGCGGCACGGTCAGCGAGAACCCGCCCACTTCGCCGATCGCCTCGGTGACACCCGCGAACAGGTCGGGGCGGTTGGCGACCAGCCAGTGCGACCCGAACTTGCCGCCGTGCTCCTCGTCGGCCACGAATGCGAACACCAAGTCGCGGGGCGGCACGATGCCCGCCTGTTTCAACTGTCGGGCGACCACGATCATCATCCCGACCATGTCCTTCATGTCGACCGCGCCGCGGCCCCAGACATAGCCGTCCTCGACCGCGCCGGAGAACGGGTGCACGCTCCAGTCGGCCGGTTCGGCCGGCACCACGTCGAGATGCCCGTGGATCAGCAGTGCGCCACGCGAGCGGTCGGCGCCCTTGAGGCGGACGAACACATTGCCCCGCCCGGGCGCGCCGGATTCGAGATATTCGGGGTGGTAGCCCACCTCGGCGAGCTGGTCGGCGACCCAGTGGGCACATTCGGCTTCGCCCTGCGTGGTCTCGGGTTCACCGGTGTTGGTGGTGTCGAACCGGATCAGCCTGCTGACGACCTCGACCACATCGTCGCTCGGATGGTTGGGAACTTCGTTCTCAACTGTCACAACCACCTTTCCTACCACTGCCGCTGTTACCCGGCTCGGGCGGCGGAACTCAACCGAACCCGGTCGGCGAGCTAAGTTGGGTCCGCGCGGGCCGATCCGCTAGCCTTAGCTGCCAACTCACGTTGGTCGGGTCCGAGTGGCGGAATGGCAGACGCGCTAGCTTGAGGTGCTAGTGCCCTACTAATGGGCGTGGGGGTTCAAGTCCCCCCTCGGACACCCATATCTAGAGCGCCGCGAGCAGGCTGTTGAACCCCTCGGTCATCGACGGGTGGGTGTAAATCGAATCCCGCAGCTCCGAGGCGGTAATGCCGTGCCGGATCGCCAGCGCCACCGTATTGATGACCTCGTGCGAGTCGTAGGACAGCAGCGCCGCACCGAGAATCGTGTCGCTCTCGGCATCGACGACGACCTTCATCATGCCGGCATCCTCGCCGACGATCCGCGCGCGGCATCGTCGCCATGTCGGCGACTCGCATCGTGGCGACCTTGACGTCGTGCGCCTCCCTGGCGGCCTTCTCGGTGAGGCCGACCCGGGCCAGCGGCGGCGTCATGAACAGTGCATAGGGCACGGCCGCGCGGGTCGCGGTGCTGCGTTTGCCATCGCCGTCCAGCTGCGAGAGCACGACCCGGTAGTCGTCCAGCGAGATGTAGGTGAACTGCGGTCCACCGTTGACATCGCCGACTGCGAAGATGTGCGGCTGGCTGCTGCGCAGGTGGTCGTCGACGACAATCGCGCCCTTGGCCGTCGTCTCGACGCCCGCGGCGTCCAGGCCGAGTCCGTCGGTGACGGGCTCGCGTCCCAGCGCCACCAGGATGGCGTCGGTGTCGAGATCGTGGGTGACGCCGTCGACCTGGTAAGTGACCGTCGAGCCGCCGGCACCGTTACCGGACACCGACGTGACCGCTGCCGACGTGACGATGTCGATGCCGCGCCCGACGAGGATGTCGTGAGCGCACTGGGCGACATCGTCGTCCTCGCGGCTCAGCACCCGCGGACCGCGATCGAGAATCGAGACCTGCGACCCATAGGCGCGGTACATGGCCGCGAATTCCAGACCGACATAGCCACCGCCCAGCACGGTCAGCCGCCCCGGCAGTTCCGCCGTGCTGAGCAGATCTGTGCTCGTGTACACACCGGGTGCGTCGGCTAATCCGGGAACGGGCGGCAACACCGGACGCGAACCGGTGCCGACCACGATCCATTTCGCGGTTACGGTAATGGCTTGTCCATCAATGGTTTTGACGCTCAACACATGTGAATCGGTGAATGACGCGTGACCGGTCAGCACTGTCACCGTGTCGATCCGATCGAGCGTGGCGTAGTTGATGTCGCGCAACGACGCGGTCAACTGTGCGGTGGCGGTGACGGCTTCGTGGTAGCGGTCAGGATGGGCCGTGGCCGCGTCCAGGTGCTCGGACCGGAACACCATCGATTTCGTAGGGACACAACCGATGTTGATGCAGGTGCCGCCGTACATCAATGGCGACTGTTCGATCATCACCACCCGCCAGCCGCGCTTTCCCAGCGCGGCCGCCAGTGTTTTGCCGCCCTTGCCGAAGCCGACGACGGCCAGATCCACCTCGAGTGAAGTCACGAGAGCAGTGTATTGATGGCAGGGCATGTTCGCCTGTCTTTCGCGGCCAATCCCTTTGATGCACAAGCTATTCGATCAAGACTGCCCGGGCGCGTAAACTAGGGCGAACCCATGAACCCACGGAACGGCTTCCTGCGCCGCGCGGCTACGCGAACCTTCCGCGACCGCGGAGTTGCCGGTCGCGCACTGGCCGAGCAGCTAATGGCCTTCCGCGACAACGACAACGTGCTGGTGCTTGGACTGGCGCGCGGCGGCCTGCCGGTCGCCTGGGAGATCGCCTCGGCGTTGCACGCCGCGCTGGATGTGTTCCTGGTTCGCAAGCTCGGGGTGCCGCGCTGGTCGGAGCTCGCGATGGGTGCGCTGGCCAGCGGCGGCGGTGTGGTGATGAACGACAACGTGGTGTCCAGCCTGCAGATCACCGACGAACAGGTCCGCGAGGTCATCGACAGCGAGACGGCGGAGCTGGCGCGACGCGAGCACGCGTATCGGGGCGGACGCCCGATCGCCGACCCGCGCGGCAAGATCGTGATCCTGGTCGACGACGGCGTCGCCACCGGTGCCAGCATGCTGGCCGCCGTCCGGGCGATTCGAGCGGCCGGGCCGCGGTCGATCGTCGTCGCCGTCCCGGTCGGACCGCCGTCGGTCTGCCGGGAACTCGCGCAGGTGGCCGACGACGTCGTGTGCACGACGATGCCGTCGGCATTCGAAGCCGTCGGGCAGGTCTATGGCGACTTTCACCAAGTCAGCGACGATGAGGTACGTCAGCTACTGAATACGCCGACGCGCTGAGATTACTTGGCGGAGTCCTCGCCGCGGGTCTCCGCCGCGACCGTCGCGTCGTCGGCCGACTTCTCGGCGTTCTCGTCCGGGACTTCCTCCGGGTAGTCGACCGCCTCGTCCGCGGCGGGCTGCTCATCGTGGGCTTCGTCGCTCGTGTCGCGGCGCTGCCGCTCCCGCAGTGCGTCGACGATCAGCAGCACGACACCCAGGACGCTGGCGCCGATACACACCCAGGCCACCAGCTCGTTGCTGGTCACGACCGCGAACACCAGGGCCACAAGCCCGATTAGGGCCAGTACCAGGGCAATAATCAGCATCGGTCATCCTCCAGCCAAAGGGCGGGACCGCCAGGTCCAGTGCACACCAGTGTGCCGAACACGACGTCCGGCACTCCTCCCGGCTAGTTACCCCGATTGAATTGATCGAACCCACCGGCATCGGCGCTGGAGTCGACGGGAGCCGCCGATCCGCGCTGGCCGAGTTCCTCAAGCTGGGACTCGAGGTAGGTCTTGAGCCGGGTGCGGTATTCGCGTTCGAAGGTGCGCAGCTGCTCGAGACGGCCTTCCAGCACGGTGCGCTGCTGGTTGATGGTGCCCATGATCTCGGAGTGCTTGCGTTCGGCATCGGCCTGCAGGGCGTCGGCCTTCTCCTGGGCCTGCCGCAACTGCGTCTCGGAGCGGGTCTGCGCGTCGGCCAGCATCGCTTCGGAACGCTGCTTGGCGTCGGCGACCTGGGCGTCGGCGGTCTGGCGGGCCTCGGTGAGAATCTGGTCGGCGTTGGCGCGGGCGTCGGACAGCAGCTTGTCCGATTCGGCCTGCGCGCTGCTGGTCAGCCGGTCGGCGGTGTCCTGGGCCAGGCTCAGCACCCGGGCCGCCTTCAAGGCTTGCTCCTCGTTGGTGCCGGTCGCGGCAACAGGCGCGGGCGCCGCCTTGACGGGTTCCGGCTCGGGCTCGGGCTCGAAAACGGGTGCAGCGGGGGCGGGCTGAGCAGCGGGGGCGGCAGCGGCGGCGCCGCCACCGGCGGCCAATTCGCGGTCGAGTTCCTCGACCCGCTGGCGCAGATCGGAGTTCTCTTCAATCAGCCGGGTCAGCTCGTTTTCCACTAGGTCGAGGAACGCGTCGACCTCGTCCTCGTTGTAACCGCGCTTGCCAATAGGCGGCTTACTGAACGCCACATTGTGGACGTCGGCTGGTGTAAGCGGCATTGTTTCGTCCCCTCAAGTTCCCGTCAAACGTTCTCGAAAGTGTAGAACGGAGTGGCGGCGGTTGTGCAACTGCCGCCCATCCTGTCACACCAGACCCGGCGGTTGCCGATTAGCCCAATAATTAAGAACCAATTTCAAACACTAAGAGCCATAAAATCCCAATCCTTAGAATTTGCAAATCGCGCCCATCAAACCGAGGCCGATCTGTGGCCAAACCGTCGCTTAGAGCCGCCGACACATAAGGCGACTCACGCCGCGGCGCCGAAAGCGAGCTGCATGCCGATGAATGCGACCAGTAGAAGCACCATGATGGAAAGGTCGAAGCGGACCGCACCGATGGTGAGTTGAGGGATCAGCCGGCGCAGCAGTTTCACCGGCGGATCAGTGATCGACATGATGATCTCCAGGATCACCACAGTGATGCCGGTGGGATGCCAGTCCCGGCTGAACGAGCGAATGAACTCGACGACGACCCGAGCGATGAGCAGCAGCCAAAAGATGAACAGCGCAAACCCAAGGATCTGAAAGAACAGCACCAACGAGAGCCCGACCTTACCGAGGAGACGACAATCCCCGCGCGATAGCGCGGCAATCGCAAGAGTACCGACTCACTATTGAGCGGACATCTCAGATGTGCCGCATCGGCAGGCGGGGGCCCGACGCCCGTCCCCGCACGCTGGCGGGGCGGATGTGGCTATTGGTAAGCGTAGAAGCCGGTTTCGGCGATCCGGCGGCGCTCCTCCGGCGAGACGTCGACGTCGGCGGGCGACAGCAGGAACACCTTGGTCGCGACCTTGTCGAACGAGCCACGCAGGGCAAACGCCAATCCGGCCGCGAAGTCGACGAGCCGCTTGGCGTCGGCGTTGTCCATCGACACCAGGTCCATGATCACCGGGGTACCGTCGCGGAACCGCTCACCGATGGTGCGGGCCTCGCTGTAGTCCTTGGGCCGCAGTGTCGTGATCTTCGACAGCGGATGGCCCTCCTCGAACATCATCGCCATCCGGCGCGGGTCCATGGCCAGCGCACCGCGGGTGGAACCGCTGCGCAGCCACGACCCGAGGCGCGGGCGGCCCATGTCCGGGCGGTCGAATTCGCGGCCGCGGAACGGAGGCGGCTCGTCCGCGTAACCGCCGCGGTAGCCGGCAGGCGGGTAGTCGCCCGGCTCACCTCGCGGGTCGTCGTATTCGGGGCCGTCATAACCGCGGCCATAACCCTCGTCGAAGCGAGCACGAGGGAATCCACGCGACGGTGCGCGGTCGTCGTAATACTCGTCTTCGTAGTCGTCCATTGGGGCCATACCGAAATAGGCCTTGACCTTGTGCAGTGTGCTCATTGCTTGCGACCCCTTCTAGCCCCTGGGATTTCTGTTGTCTGTGATGAAGGTGTGACTACAGTGACTACTCACGGTGACGGTAGCCGCCGCGGGCCCAATAGCGCGGTACCGACACGCACACACGTCGAACCGTGTTTTACGGCGATTTCGAAATCGTTGGACATCCCGGCGGACAAACCGACCGCATTCGGGTGCGCGTCGAGCACCCGGCGGTGTTCGGATTGCAGCCGGTCGAAGGCCGCTTCGGGGTCGGCGCCCACCGGCGGAATGCCCATCAGCCCGACCAGCTCCAGGCCTTGCGACTCCTGCACCTGCGCACAGACCTCGTCGAGGGTCCCCGGCGTCGTGATGTCGATGCCGCCGCGCGAGACGTCGCCATCCAGGCTGACCTGAACGTAGACGCGCAGCGGGTGCTGCCGTCCACCTTCGGCCAACGTCGCCGCTACCGCCCGTTCCAGCGCTGTTACCAGTTGCGCGCTGTCGACCGAATGGGCGGTGTGCGCCCAGCGGGCCAGCGAACGCGCCTTCTTGCGCTGAATCTGTCCCACCATGTGCCAGTGCAACTCTCGCCAATCCGACCGCCCGGAAGACTCCGCCAAGTGAGTGAGTTCCGCCACCTTTGCCGCCGCTTCTTGTTCCCGCGATTCACCTACCGACCGACAACCCAATCGAGACAAAATCGCGACATCGGATGCCGGAAAGAATTTGGTAATTGGGAGAAGTTCAATTTCGCTGACATTGCGACCCGCGGCTTCCGCAGCCGCCGCTAGTCGCGAACGCACTGCCGCCAACGCGTGAGTCAATTCAGTTTCGCGGTTGCCCTGAGTCGATCCCCAGTCCGACATTCCAACCGCCACGACGGTCACTCCATCCAGACGAGCGACGCCAGCCGCCCGGTCGGCGCGTCGCGGCGATGACTGAACAGAGCACGGTCGGCAACCGTGCACCGCGGATCGATGTCGATCGACGTGACACCCAAATCCTTTAGCTGGCAGGCGATTCCGGATCGAAGGTCGAGACCTGGCTTTCCGTTCGCGGTGGTGGCGCGGCTGCCGGGCAGGGCCGTCTCGACCTCGTCGGCCATCTGAGCGGGTACTTCGTAATTGCGCCCGCTGACCGCCGGGCCCAGCAGCGCCGAAATGTCGCCGGCCTGCGCGCCCAGCTTGCGCATCGCCTCCACCGTGCGCACCACCACTCCGCGCTGCGCACCGACGCGCCCGGCGTGGATCGCCGCGGCCACACCCGCGCGCGCATCGGCGAGCAGCACCGGCACACAGTCGGCGGTCACCACCGCCAGCGCCAGTCGCGCCGTGCGGGTCACCAAGGCATCGGTGTCATCGAAGGCGGTATCGCGCGGCCCGTCGACGACTTCGACCCGATCGCCGTGGACCTGGTTCATCCACACCACCCGGTCGGCGCCCAGGCCAATGGCGCGGGCGAGCCGGGCACGGTTGGCGGCCACCGCGGCGGGGTCGTCACCGACATGGTCGCCGAGGTTGAAGGTGTCGAAGGGCGGCTTCGAGACGCCGCCCGCGCGGGTGGTCGTCACTCGCCGGATGCGAACGCTCACATGACCAGTATCCGGAGATTTCGTTGCCCGCCGGCCGTCCCCGTCGGGCGGCCGGGTGCGCATGTCCGTTTTCAGCGACGCATGAATGGCGGCACATCGACGTCGTCGTCATCGCCACCGATACTCAGCGTCGCGCCGTTGGTGTGCACCGGCACGCTGACCGCGTCGACCGGCTCGAACAGCGTCGAGGTGAGCTTGCCCGCCTTGGCCGACTCGATCCGGTGCGCACCGCCGACCTTCTCCCCCTGGTCGGCGGTACCGCCGACCACGGGTTTGCGTCCGGGCCCGGCCGCGTCGAAGCCCGCCGCGATCACGGTGACGCGCACCTCGTCGCCCAGCGAGTCGTCGATCACGGTGCCGAAGATGATGTTGGCGTCCTGGTGGGCGGCGTCCTGCACCAGCGAAGCCGCCTCGTTGATCTCGAAGAGGCCGAGGTCGCTACCGCCGGCGATCGACATCAGCACGCCCTGGGCGCCCTCCATCGATGCTTCCAGCAGCGGCGAGTTGATCGCGATCTCGGCGGCCTTGAGTGACCGGCCTTCACCGCGGGCCGAACCGATGCCCATCAGCGCGGTGCCCGCGCCGGACATGATGCCCTTGACGTCGGCGAAGTCCACGTTGATCAGGCCGGGCGTGGTGATCAGGTCCGTGATGCCCTGAACGCCGTTGAGCAGCACCTCGTCGGCGCTGCGGAACGCGTCCATCAGCGACACCGCGGCATCGCCCATCTGCAGCAGCCGGTCGTTGGGGATCACGATCAGCGTGTCGCAGCTCTCCCGCAATGAGCCGATGCCGTTTTCGGCCTGGTTGCTGCGGCGCTTGCCTTCGAATGAGAACGGCCGCGTGACCACGCCGACGGTCAGCGCGCCCAGCTTGCGCGCGATGCTGGCGACGACGGGTGCCCCGCCGGTACCGGTTCCGCCGCCTTCACCGGCGGTGACGAACACCATGTCGGCACCGCGCAGCAGCTCTTCGATCTCGTCCTTGGCGTCCTCGGCGGCCTTGCGCCCGACCTCGGGGTCGGCGCCGGCGCCCAATCCGCGGGTGGAGTCGCGGCCCACGTCGAGCTTGACGTCGGCATCGCTCATCAACAAGGCCTGTGCGTCGGTGTTGATCGCGATGAACTCAACGCCCTTGAGGCCCTGTTCGATCATCCGGTTGACGGCGTTGACGCCGCCGCCACCGATACCCACAACCTTGATGACGGCCAGGTAGTTATGCGGGGGGGTCATCATCTCGTCTTCCTCCCTGGTGGGGATTCGGTTCCTTCCGGACGGTGGCGGTTCCCCTGGCAAACTCTCAACCTCAACCATAGAGTTAGAGTTATGTCAAGTAGTTCCGCGCAACCAGAACGGTATGGGCACGACGCGCACGAACCTCGCAGGCGCGCCGACGCGCCGCGCGCAAATTTTGGTCAATTTTTTCGCGTTTACCGTGCCCGGAGCGGGGGTCGCTACTTGACGGTGGGCAAATCGGGGCTGGACACGTCGTAGGTCCTGCCCGGCTGCGTGAGCAGGGCGGCGAGCTTTTCGGCCTTCTCATCGGTCCGGTCGGTGGTGCCCCAAATCACCACGCGCCCATCGCCAAGCGTGAGGGTGATCGAGGCCAGCGACGGCGCCGCGATCCGGCCCACCTGACTCGCGACCTCGGGCCGCAGCGCCAGCAGCACCTGCAATGCGGCCTTGGTCGTCGGGTCGGTCGGCCCGGGGTTGGCGACGTCGATATACGGCAGCGCCGGTGGCGGCGGGCCGGTCGCGAAGTCGACGCCGTCGCGGTCGAACAGGTGCGGCCCGTCGGGAAAGTCCTTCACCACCACCGGAACTCGCTCGACGATCGTGATCCGCAGCGCCGACGGATACTGGCGCTGCACCCGGGCGCTCGCCACCCGGCGAATCGCCGCCACCCGGTCGGCGACCAGGTTGGTGTTGATCTGCAGCAGCGGTGTGCCGACCCGCACCTGTGCCGCATCGAGGACCTCTTCGCGGGATACCGCGCCGGTGCCGGTGACCACGATGTTGCGCGCCGACATCACCGGCGTGAAGTAGAGAATCAGCGCCAGTCCGACCCCGACGATGACCAACATCACCGTCGCGAGCAACATCTTCAGGCCCCGAACGACGCCGCGCGCAGCGGATTTGGGCTGGTCGGCGACGCGCCCGCTGGCCCGGCGCTTGGCGTCGCGGCGTGCTTCCTCGATCGCGGTCGCCCGCTCCTGGGCCGCGCGGCGCTCGGCCCGTTCGCGGCGGGCCCGGCGGCGTGGCCCCTCGAATTCGGCTTGCTCGTCCTCGGATTGGCCGCTTTCCGGTTGGGGTTCTTCGACGGGGATCGGTTCGGTGATCGCGTTCTCGGCCGCGGAGTCGACGGGCGGGTCCGGCTCGACCGGCGGCTCCGGGTCGCGCGGCGAGGCCGCCGAGTCGGCGACCAGGTCGGTGGGAGTGGTGTCGTTGGGCTCGGTCATCGCAATACCCCGGGCGCACCGGGCGCACTGCGATTGGCGCGCACTCGCAGCGCGGTCACGATCTCGGCGCCCAGCAGCGTCACGTCGCCGGCGCCCATCGTCACGATCACGTCCCCGGGACCGGTGGACGCGGCGACCTGCTCGGCGACCGCGGAGAAGTCCGGCAGGTAGCGCGCCGGCACACTGACGTGCTCGGCGACGCTGGCCCCACTGATACCGGCCAGCGGTTGTTCCCGGGCGCCGTACACGTCGAGCACGAACACCTCGTCGGCGGCGTCCAGCGCGTGACCGAACTCAGCAGCGAAAGCCTTTGTCCGCGAATACAAATGGGGCTGGAACACCACCAGCGAGCGGCCCTCGCCGCCCTGCTCGACGACCGTGCGGACCGCCGCCAGCGTCGCGCTGATCTCGGTCGGGTGGTGGGCGTAGTCGTCGAACACCCGCACCGATCCCACCGTTCCGACCAGTTCGAAGCGTCGACGCACACCCTCGAAACCGGCCAGCCCGTCGAGCACCTCGTCGGTCGGGGCGCCGACCTCGATCGCGGCCAGCAACGCGCCCAGCGCGTTGAGTGCCATGTGCCGGCCGGGCACCGACAGCCGCATCGCGCGCACTGGCCCGTCGCCCAACTGGATGTGGGCGACGGCTCCGGTGCCCTGCTGCTCCCAGGAGAGCAGCGTGCCCGACAACTCCTGGCCGGGCTCCCCCGGCGCGCCGGATCCGTAGCGCAACACCCGGATTCCCAGTTCGCTGCTGCGCTGCGCCAGCGCTGCCGACCCCGGGTCGTCGGTGCACACCACCAGCGCGCCGCCCGGGGCCAGCCGCTCGACGAACGAGTCGAAGACCGCGACGTAGGCGTCGGCGCTGCCGTAGAAATCCAGGTGATCGGTCTCGATATTGGTGACCACCGCGACGTCGGGCGTGTACTCGAGCAGCGAGCCGTCGCTTTCGTCGGCCTCGGCGACGAAGCAGTCACCGCTGCCGTGGTGGGCGTTGGTGCCGGCCTCGCCGAGATCGCCGCCCACCGCGAACGACGGGTCGCGCCCGCAGTGCTGCAGGGCCACGATCAGCATCGACGTCGTTGTGGTCTTGCCGTGGGTGCCGGTGACCATCAGCGTGGTACGCCCGTTCATCAGCTTGGCCAGCACGGTCGGCCGCAACACCACCGGAATGCCGCGGCGGCGGGCCTCGACCAACTCGGGGTTGGTCTTCGGGATGGCGGCGTGGGTGGTGATGACCGCGGTCGGGCCGCCGGGCAGCAGGTCCAGCGCCGACGGGTCGTGTCCGATGCGGATCAGCGCGCCCCGCGCCCGCAGCGCGTGCACGCCACGGGACTCTTTGGCATCGGACCCCGATACCTGCGCACCGCGGTCCAGCAGGATGCGGGCGATGCCCGACATTCCGGCTCCCCCGATGCCCACCATGTGCACCCGGTGCAGCTCGGGCGGCAACTGGTCGGCGCTCACGGCGTTTTCCCGGCCCTCCGGCCGGACCGCGGCCCCCTGGCACGTGCTTGTCGCGCGACGTCCAGCGCCGCCTCGGCGACCTGGCGCGCCGCGTCCCGATGCCCCACCCGGGCGGCGGCCGCGGTCATCGCCGCCAGCCGCGGCGGGTCGGTGAGCAGCCCGCTGACCTCCCGGGCCACCAGGTCCGGCGTCAGGACGGCGTCGGGGACGACCACGCCACCGCCGGCGTTGACCACCGGCAGCGCGTTGAGTCGCTGCTCGCCGTTGCCGATCGGGAGCGGAACGTAGATGGCCGGCAGGCCGACGGCCGACACCTCGGCGACCGTCATCGCCCCGGAGCGGCAGATGGCCAGGTCGGCGGCCGCATAGGCCAGGTCCATCCGGTCGAGATACGGCACCGCCCGGTACGGCGGATCGCCGTCTTGGGGTTCGCGCAGCTCGAGGGTGTTCTTCGGCCCGTGCGCGTGCAGGACGGACACGCCCGCGGCGGCCAGGTCGGCGGCGGCCGCCGAGACCGCGCGGTTGAGCGAGACCGCGCCCTGCGAGCCGCCGAACACCAGCAACACCCGCGCGTCGTCGGCGAACCCGAAGTGCTGACGCGCCTGCGCCCGCAGCGCCGCGCGGTCCAACCTGGTGATGGCCGCCCGAACCGGCACCCCGACCACCTCGGCGTGCGGCAGCCCCGAATCCGGCACCGCGGACAACACCCGGTCCGCGGACCGGGCACCGACCCGATTCGCCAGCCCGGCGCGGGCGTTGGCCTCGTGAATGACCACCGGGATACGACGACGCAGACCCGGAAACCCGCGGGCCGCGAGGTAGGCGGGCAGGGCCACGTAGCCGCCGAAGCCCACCACCACGTCGGCGTCGACTTCGTCGAGCACCGCGCGGGTCTCGCGCACGGCGCGCCACACCCGCGGTGGCAGCCGGGCCAGGTCACCGCTGGGTTTGCGCGGCAGCGGCACCGGCGTGATCAGCTCGAGGTGGTAGCCGCGTTCGGGCACCAGCCTGGTCTCGAGTCCGCGCGCGGTGCCCAGTGCGGTGATCCGGACGTGCGGATCCAGCGCGCTCAAGGCGTCGGCGACGGCCATCGCCGGCTCCACATGGCCGGCGGTGCCGCCGCCGGCCAGCACGACCGACAGGGAATCAAGCGACGACGAAGCGGCACCGGCGGGCGAGGGACTTGCCCCCTGCCCGCCGGTCGACTCCTTGATCGTGTGGTTCACCCGTAACGCTGACCTTCCAATGCGCGAGCGCGCCGTGTTTGACGCTGACCGGCTGCCTGTCTCGGGTAGCGCTGGTCGGATCCATGATGCCTTGACTGGGGTTCCGCGCGGGCAGCTGTCCGCGGAAAAGCCGGCCGCAGTGGCGGCTCGGGCTTGCGGGCGCCCTTCCGGACGGGTGGTTGCTGGGCCTTGCGGCCACGTCCCGGGGCGGGCGGCCGCGGCGGTCGCGGCTGCGATTGCTTGCGGTCGCGAAAGGACTCGAGACGGGTGGGCGAATACGGCTCGGGCAGCGGCAGCCGCAGCAGCCGGTTCATCTTGTCGTCGCGCCCGGCGCGTAGCGCGGCCACCGCCTCGGGCTCATGCCGTGCCGCATTGCACATGATGCCGATCATGAAAAGCGTTGCAGCGGTGGATGTTCCGCCGGCAGATATCAGCGGCAGCTGCAGGCCGGTAACCGGCAGCACGCCGATCACGTAGCCGATGTTGATGAACGCCTGCCCGAGGATCCACATCGTGGTGGTGGCGGTCAGCAGCCGCAGGAACGGGTCGGCCGACCGGCGCGCGATCCGCATACCGGTGTAGGCGAACAACCCGAACAGCGCCAGCAGCCCGAAGGCACCGATGAAGCCCAGCTCCTCGCCGATGATCGCGAAGATGAAGTCGTTGTGCGCGTTGGGCAGGTAGTTCCATTTGGCGGTGCCCTGGCCGAGTCCGTCGCCGAAGATGCCGCCGTGCGCCAGCGCGAACTTCGCCTGACGGGCCTGGTAGCCGGTGTCCTGCGGGTCGTTCTCGGGGTTGATCCACGAGCGCACCCGGTCCGACCGGTATCCGGCGGACATCGCCAGCACCGCGCCGGCCATGAACACCGCGACCAGCGACGTCCCGAAGACTCGCAGCGGCAACCCGGCGTACCACAGCAGGGCCAGCAGGATGATGCCCATCGACACCGTCTGCCCGAGGTCGGGCTGGGCCACGATCAGCCCCAGCGCGATGACGGCGGCCGGCACCAGTGGAATCAGCATCTCGCGCAGCGAGGCCCGCTCCATGCGCCGGGACGCCAGTAGGTGCGCGCCCCAGATGGCGAACGCGATTTTGGCCAGCTCAGAGGGCTGCATCGAGAAGCCGGCGACGACGAACCACTTCCGCGAGCCGTTGGCGAGGTTTCCGATGCCGGGCACGAGCACCAGGACCAGCAAGATGATGGTGACGACGTAGCCCGGAAACGCCACCCGCCGGATAAAGCGCACCGGCAGCCGCATCGAGACATAGGCCCCGAAGACGCCGATGACCGTCCACAACACCTGTTTGCCGAAGATCACCCAGGCCGACCCGTCGTCGCCGTAGGACCGCACCCCCGACGCCGACAGCACCATGGTCAGGCCCAGCGTGGTCAGCAACCCGGTGATCGCGACGATCAGGTGAAACGACGTCATCGGCCGGCCCAGCCAGGCGCCGAACCGGGCGCGCGGACTGTGCTGCGAATCTTTGACCTGCGCTTTTGCCGTCGCCGGGGCCTCGGCTTCGGGTGTCTCGTCGGACTCGGGGGCCTCGGATGCCTCGGCGGATTCCGTCGCGTCCGTCGGAGCTTCGGCATCCGAGTCGGTTGCGGTGTTTTCCGAGGCGGAGTCCGCCGCCGCGACCGGCTCGCCCGGCGGGGCCTCGATCTTCTTCTCGCCCCGGCGTAGGCGCCGGGTCAGCGCGTTACCCACACCCGCCTACCGCAGCGCCGCGCGTACGGCGGCCGCGAATGCGTCACCGCGGTCGGCGTAACTGCTGAACTGGTCGAACGACGCCCCCGCCGGCGCCAGCAACACCGTGTCGCCCGCCTTTGCCAAATCACGAGCCGCCGCCACAGCTGCGGTCATTACGCGAGCGCCGAGACTGTCCCCCACACTGTCAACTTTTGTCACATCAGTATCAGCAGTCGCATGCATACCAGCATCCTCGCCTGTCACAACCTGGACCACGGGTACATCGGGCGCGTGTCGCGATAACGCCTCGGCAACCTCTTGGCGGTCACGGCCGATGAGCACCGCGCCGACCAGCCGAGACGCAATTCTGGCGACCTCCGCGTCCAGCGACGCGCCCTTGAGCAAACCACCGGCCACCCAGATCACCCGCGGGTAGGCCATCACCGACGCCTCGGCGGCGTGCGGGTTGGTCGCCTTCGAGTCGTCGACGTACCGGATCCCGTCGGCCACCGCGACGACCTCGCTGCGATGCCGGCCCAGCTGAAACGTTGAGACGGCCTCCGCGATCGCCTCGGCGGGCACGCCGACGCTGCGGGCCAGCGCCGCCGCGGCCAGGGTGTCGAGCACGCCGACCGGGCCCGGCACCGGGATGGACGCCGCCGGCAGCAGGGCCAGGTCGGCGGCGAACGCGCGGTCGACCAGCCGACCGTCGCGCACCCCGAGCTCGCCGGTGGCCGGCTCGCCCAGCCGGAAACCCGCCCGTACCGGCGCCGCCGCGGTGCCCAGCAGCGCGGCGGCGCGGCTGTCGTCCAGCCCGACCACCGCGACCCGGCCGTTGAGCACCCGGGCCTTGGCCGCGGTGTACTCGGCCATCGACGCATGCCAGTCCAGGTGATCCTCGGCGATGTTGAGCACCACCCCCGCCTCGGGCCGCAGCGACGGTGCCCAAAACAGTTGGAAACTCGACAGTTCGACGGCCAGCAGGTCGGCCGGCTGGTCGAGCACGTCAAGCACGGGGTCACCGATGTTGCCGCAGAGCAGGCTGCGCCGTCCCCCGGCGATCAACATGGCATGCAGCATCGACGTCGTCGTGGTTTTTCCGTTGGTGCCGGTGACGACCAGCCAGCGGCGCGGCGTCCCATAACAGCCCGCGGCGTCGAGGCGCCAGGCCAACTCCACGTCACCCCAGATCGGCACGCCCGCCGTCGCGGCGGCGGCCAGCACCGGCGCCGACGGCTGGAACCCGGGGCTGGTGACCACCAGCGCGTACTCCGCGATCTGCGCAACCGCCGTCGCGGGATCGACTGTCGGAACACCGCTTTCGGCGTACGGGCGCAGCATCGCCGGATCGTCGTCGCACAGCGTGGCCGCGGCGCCGAACCGGTTCAGCGCACCCAGGATTGCCCGGCCGGTCACCCGGGCACCGGCGATCAGGACGGGCGCACCCGCCGCGAGTGGTTCGAGCCCGGGCATGTCACGCGCCGACCGTGGCGAGCCATTCACCGTAGAACAGCGCCACGCCCAGGCCGCACGCGATCGCGGTGAGCAGCCAGAAGCGGATGATCACCGTCGTTTCGGCCCAGCCGCTCAACTCGAAATGGTGGTGGAAAGGCGCCATCCGGAACACCCGGCGCCCGGTGGTCCGGAAGGTCAGGATCTGCAGCACCACCGAGACGACCTCGGCGACGAACAGCGAACCCAGCACCACCGCGAGCAACTCGGTGCGGCTGGCGACGGACAGCCCCGCGATGATGCCACCCAGCGCCAACGAACCGGTGTCGCCCATGAAGATCTTGGCGGGCGCGGCATTCCACCATAAAAAGCCGATGCACGCGCCCGCGGTCGCGGCGGCGACCAGGGCCAGGTCCAGCGGGTCGCGCACGTTGTAGCAGCCCAGGCCCGGCGCGGTGGCGCACGCGTTGCGGTACTGCCAGAAGGTGATCAACACGTAGGCACCGGTGACCATAGCCATGCAGCCCGCGGCCAGCCCGTCGAGACCGTCGGTGAAGTTGACGGCGTTGGACCAGGCGCTGACGACGAGCACGCAGAACAACACGAACAGCCCGGGAGCCAGTGTGACGGTGGCGATTTCACGCACGTACGACAGGTCCGCGCTGGCCGGCGTCAAGCCGTTGGCATTGTGGAATTGCAGGACCAGCACCCCGAACAGCACCGCGGCCAGGATCTGCCCGACCGTCTTGGCCGTCTTGTTCAGCCCCAGGTTGCGTGACCTGCGGATCTTGATCAGGTCGTCCAGGAAGCCGACGCCGCCCAGCACGGTCGCCAGGCCCAGCACCAGCAGACCCGACGCGGAGACCCCCTCGCCGTCGAAAGCCAGCCCGGCGAGGTGGGTGCCCAGGTAGCCGGCCCAGATACCCGCCACGATCGCCACGCCCCCCATCGACGGGGTGCCGCGTTTGGTGTGGTGGCTCGGCGGGCCGTCCTCACGAATCTGGTGACCGAATCCCTGCTTGGTGAACAGCCGGATCAGCGCCGGGGTCAGCAGAATCGACACGGTCAGGGCGATCGCGACGGCGACCAGAATCTGTCTCACGGGCGAGCCTCGCCCGCAGTGCCTGCTGGACCCGCAGTGGCCAGCGCCTCGGCCAGCGCACCGAGTCCGGCGGCGTTCGACGCCTTCACCAGCACCACGTCGTCGGGTTCCAGTTGGGCCCGCAGCAACTCCAGGGCGGCGTCGGCGTCGGCCACCTGCACGGCCTCGGCATCCCACGAGCCCTCCATGACCGCAGCGTGGTGCATGGCGGTTACCGACCTCCCAGTTCCCACGACAACAAGTCGAGACACATCTAAGCGCACCGCCAGCCGGCCGATGCCATCGTGCTCGGTTATCGCGTCCTCACCCAGCTCCGCCATCTCGCCCAGCACCGCCCAGCTGCGCCGTGGTGTCTGGCCGCCGCGCGCGATCTGAGCCAGCGCCTGCAGTCCCGCCCGCATCGAGTCGGGGTTGGCGTTGTAGGCGTCGTCGATGACGGTCACCCCGTCGGCGCGGGTGGTCACCTGCATGCGGTGCCGCGACACCGGGCCGGCCGCGGCCAGCGATGTGGCGATCTGCTCGGCACTCGCGCCGCACTGCAGCGCGACCGCGCTGGCGCACAGCGCGTTGGTGACCTGGTGTTCGCCGTATACGCCGAGTTGCACCTCGACCTCCAGAGCGCCGCGCGCGTCCATCGCGTGCAGGGTAAAGCGCGGCCTGGCCAATTCGTCCAGCGACACGCCCTCGGCCCAGACGTCGCTGGGGCCCGAATCGGTGTGGCTGTCCCGGCTGACCCGAACCACCCATCCCGAGCTGACGTGCGCCATCGCCGCCACGGACGCGTCGTCGACGTTGAGGATGACCACCCCGGACGACGGAACAGCTTGTGGCAGTTCTGATTTGGTGCGTGCAATCGCCTCTCGCGAGCCGAACTCACCAAGGTGCGCGGTGCCCACGTTGAGCACCACGCCGATCGCGGGCGGGGCGATCTGCGCCAGCGCCGCGATATTGCCCGGATGGCGTGCCGACATCTCCAAAACCAGGTAGTCGGTGTGCCGCGTCGCGCGCAGCACCGTCCAGGGATGACCCAGCTCGTTGTTGAACGATCCCGGCGGGGCGACCACCTCGCCGAGTGGTTCGAGCACCGCGGCCACCAGGTCCTTGGTCGACGTCTTCCCCGACGAGCCGGTGATCCCGATGATGGTCAGCCCGCCGGCCACCAGCTCCTCGGCCACCACCTTCGCCAGTTTGGCCAGCGCGTTCAGCACCGCCGCACCCGAGCCGTCGGGGTCGTGCTCGAGCACCCCGGCCCGCGATCCGGAAGCACCTTCGGGCGTGACGACGATGGCGGGTACCCCGACCGGCCGCGCGGCCAGCACCGCCACCGCACCGGCCTCGGCCGCCGAGGCCGCGTGGTCGTGTCCGTCCGAGCGCGCGCCCGGCAACGCCAGGAACAGCCCGCCGGGGCCGACGGCCCGGGAGTCGAATTCGACTGTCCCCGTGACGCGGAGCTCGGCGGCGTCCTGCGGCGAGATGTCGGCCAGGGTGCCGCCGACGATCTCGGCGATCTGCGCGACGGTCAGGTCGATCATCGGCGTGCCTTGAGGTCATCCAGAGCGGCGGCCAGCTCCACCCGGTCGTCGAACGGGCGGACCACATCGCCGGTGCGCTGCCCGGTTTCGTGGCCCTTGCCGGCGATCAGCACCACGTCGCCGGGACCGGCCCAGTCGACGGCATGCCTGATCGCCTCGCGCCGGTCGCCGATCTCGACCAGCTGCGCCGTGGACCCGGCTTCGGCTGCGCCTGCCATGATCTCGCGGCGGATCGCCGCGGGGTCCTCGCTGCGCGGGTTGTCGTCGGTGACGACGACCACGTCGGCCAGCTCGGCGGCGACGGCGCCCATCGGCCGCCGCTTGCCCGGGTCGCGGTCGCCGCCGGCGCCGAATACCACCGCCAGCCGCCGACCCGGCTGCAGCAGGGTGGTCAACACCGCGCGCAATGCGCCGGGCTTGTGCGCGTAGTCGACGAGGGCGAGGAAATCCTGGCCGCGGTCGATTTCTTCCAACCGGCCCGGAACACGGGTGTCGCGCAGCCCGGCTGCCGCCTGCTCCGGGGAGACGCCAACGGCGTCGAGAATCGCCAGTGCCACAAGGCAATTCGCGATGTTGTAGGCACCCGTCAGCCGAATGCCGATCCGGTGTCGCCCCCCGGCGGGGTCCACGGCGGTGAACTCTTGCCCGGCCCCCAGCCCGGACCCGAGCGGCCCGATGTCGGTCGCGCGCCAGTGCGCCGGTTGGCCGGTGGCGCTGACCGTGATCGGGTCCGTGGCCCGGTCGGCCATCGCGCGCCCGGCGTCGTCGTCGACGCACACCACGGCCTTATCCGCGCGCAGCGGCGAGGCCGGGTCGAACAGCAGCGCTTTGGCGTCGAAGTAGTCGGCCATGGTGGGGTGAAAGTCCAGGTGGTCGCGGGACAGGTTGGTGAATCCGCCTACGGCGAAACGGGTTCCGTCGACGCGACCCAGCGTCAGCGCGTGACTGGACACCTCCATCACGACGGTGTCCACCCCACGCTCGGCCATCGCGGCCAGCATCGCTTGCAGCGCCGGGGCCTCGGGAGTGGTCAGGGCGCTGGGGATGTCGGCGCCGTCGATGCGGATGCCGATCGTGCCGATCAGCCCCGCGGTGTGGCCGCCGGCGCGCAGACCCGACTCGACCAGATAGGTGGTGGTGGTTTTTCCGGAGGTGCCGGTGATGCCGATCACCGTCACGCGGTCGGACGGGTTTCCGTACACCGTGGCCGCCAGCCCGCCGAGCACGCCGCGCGGCGCGGGGTGCACCAGAGTCGGCACGGCGGGGGCGCCGATCTCGGCAACCCCGGCGGCATCGGTGAGCACCGCAACGGCGCCACGCCCGATCGCGTCGCCGGCGTAGCGGGCGCCGTGCGTCGCCGAACCGGGCAGTCCGGCAAACAGGTCACCGGGCAACACGTCCTGGGCACGCAACGTCACGCCGGTGATCGGCACGTCCGGAACGGCGCCGCCATCGGCCAGCACCGCGCCCACCTGAGCCGCCAGCGCCGGCAGTCGCACACCCGCACCCCGGCGGGGGCGCAGCTCAGTGGACTCCTGCACTTCCGGTCACACCTCCCTGGGACGCCGCGCGATCGCCATGATCAGCCATGACACCCTATCGAGACGCACCCGGGCCGGAGGCACGCACGCGCTGCACAGGCGCGTTACGTCAAGGCTGCGATTTGGGCGTCCGCACGCCCAGCAGGGGCAAAAAGATGGTGTCGACGATCTCTTCGATGGCATCGTCGCGCAGCGGTTGCAGCGTCGTCAGGATTTCGTGACGCCACAGGTCCGCGGGTAGACGTCCGATACGTTCGGTCACGCGTTCGCGCTCGATCTCGCCGCGATCGACGGCGCGCTGGATGGCCTGCTCCATCGCGGTGTCCCGGCCACCCTGGACGTAGGCACTGAGATCGGCCAGGCTGGTGCCGGTTTCGCGGTAGAGGCTACCGAGCTGGATGAACACCTGGGCGGCCAATCCGATCCTGACCTTGTTGGCCTGCTGCAGCAGGCCGATCACGTCGCCACGCAGGCTCCCGGTGTCGGGGGCGACCACCACATCTTTGCCCGCCGCGTGGGCCAAGGTGGCCAGCACCAGCTCCTGCTTGCTGGACCACCGCCGGTACAGGACCGCACGACTGGTGCCGGCCCGCGCGGCCGCGGCGTCGATGGTGAAGTCGTCGTAGCCGCGTTCGGTCAGCTCCTCCCACGCGGCGGCCAGCAGCGCCTCTTCCAATGCCCGCCCGCGCCGACGCTGCGGCGCAACACCGCGGTTAAGAGACATTGCGTTTCCTAACGCTGAGACCTATGTTTCTAGGATACAGACCGTATCTTAAATTTGGGAGGAGCTATTCCGATGCGCATTCTCGTCTCCGGCGGCGGTGTCGCGGGTCTCAGCGTGGGGATCGATCTCGGTGCCGACGGCCACGATGTGACCATCGTCGAACGCGCCGACCATCTGCGGGTCAACGGCTCGCCCATCGACATTCGCGGTGACTCGATCGCCGTGGCCGACAAGATGGGCGTGCTGGGCCAGATCCGCGACCGCCGCATCGACATGACCGAACGCGTGCAGTTCGTCGACGCATCCGGTGCCGTGGTCGCCGAAATGCCCGAAGACTTCGGTGACTCCCCCGACGACATCGAGATCCCCCGCGAAGACCTCACCAACATCCTGCACAACCACCTCGGGCCATCCGTCGAGCTGCGGTTCGGCGAGTCCGTCGCGGCGATCGACGACGACGATCGCGGCGTCGACGTCCGCTTCAACTCGGGTGGCGCCGACCGCTACGACCTGCTCGTGGGAGCCGACGGCATGCATTCGGCCGCCCGGCGGCTCACGTTCGGGCCCGAGCAACAGTTTCTGCACCACCTCGGGTTCTACACCGCACTGGCCGACCTGCCCGATTACGTTCCATCCGGGCGCATCAACCCGATGTACAACTTCCCCGATCACCTGGCCGGCATCGCCGCCTATGCCGATAAAGCGTTGGCGGTCTTGCTGTTTCGGTCGCCCTGGATCGAGTACGACTACCACGACCTCACCGCGCAGAAGCGCATTCTCACCGCCGCCTTCGCCGGCCACCACGAGTGGCGGGTCCCCGAACTGGTCGACGCCGCCCAGCGCGATCCGGAGCTCTACTTCGACTCGGTGAGCCAGATTCACATGCCCAACTGGCACCGCGGCCGCGTCGTCCTCGTCGGCGACGCCGCGCACTGCGCCTCACCGCTTTCCGGCCGCGGCACCGCGCTGGCCCTGACCGGCGCATGGTTTCTCGCCCAGGCCCTGCGTGACCATCCCGGCGACATCCCCGCGGCATTCCAGCAATACGAGCACGAGCAGCGGCCCCACGCGGTCCGCTCCCAGGCGACGGCGGCGCCCGGCGGTGACCGCCTGGTGCCGGCCACGCAGGAACAGATCGACGCGCGCAACCGCGGCTTGCGCCCGGCTTGACCCTCCCGTGGGGGGAGAGCAGACGGTTGTCGCTGTCAGTCATTCGAAATCGACAACGATCTAGGAGAGCATCATGACTACACAGCCGGCGCTAGACCCGGTGATCGCCTCGCATATCGCAGCGATCAACAGCTTCGACGTGGACGCCATTATGGAAACCTTCGCCGACGATGCCCTCGTCAATGACGATGCGCGGGAGTTCTGGGGACGCCAGCGCATCCGGGCTTTCGTGGCCAAAGAGTTGACCGGCGCCCACGTCACAGTGGAGCCCGTGGAGGCGGTCGACAATGCCGGCATGTGGTGCGTGCGGTGCCGCTACGAAGGTGACTACGACAAAACGGGGCTACCCGACCCGCTGATCATGACCAACTACATCAGGGTCCGCGACGGCAAGATCGCTACTTTGTTCATCGTGAATAACACCGCGCCCCAGTACTGACGTCATGACCGGAACCGTCAGCGTCGGACGCTTCGCCACGATGACCCACCTGAGTGTCAAGACGCTCCGGCACTACCACCAGGTCGGACTGCTGGAACCGGCCGAGGTCGACCCGCACACCGGCTATCGGTATTACGCCCTGGAACAACTCCCGACCGCGCAGCTGATTCGTCGGCTGCGCGATCTGCAAATGCCCGTCGCCGACGTCCGCGCCGTCATCGCCGCGCGCGCCACAAGCGAGCGCGACTCCTTGATCGCCGCTCACATCGATCGGCTCGAGGCCGAGCTCGTCAAGACGCAGGCCGCCGTGCATTCGCTGCGCACCTTGCTCGACAGCGCGCCCGGCCCAGACCCGGTGCGTCGGCGGGCCGAATCAAGTTACCCAGCGCTGGCCATCACCGCCGACATCCGCGACCCTTCGGATATCGAAAGCTGGTGGCGCGACGCCCTTTACGAATTGCGTGCCGCGGTCGATGAGAACCGCATCCACGTCACCGGGCCGGCCGGCGGCCTTTATGACGAATGCCTGTTTCAGCACGAACCCGGCGAAGCCATCGTCTACCTCCCAGTCACCACACCGCGCGAACTGGGCAAGATCAAACCCCTGGTTATCCCCGCGGCCGAGGTGGCGGTGACCACGCATCACGGATCGCACGACGATATCGACCTGGCCTATGCGCAGTTGGGTTCCTACATCGCCGAGCACGAACTCACCGTCGGCTGGCAACTACGCGAGTACTACCACCGAGACCACAGCCACAGCACCGACGCCACCGAATGGCGCACCGAAATCGCCTGGCCGATCATCGACGCGCCGGGAAAACACCCGTCACGCTGAGCAGACGAGCGTCTGGTGTCATGTCGCCGCGGCTAGGTCGCCTGCAGGAGCAGCGGCGGCCCCGGGTCGGGTGACAGCGGGACGTTCTCCCGCTGCATCAGCCAGCCGGCGATGTTGTGGAACAGCGGGGCCGCCGAGTGGCCGGGCGTTCCGTCCGCGTTGCGCTCCGGGTTGTCCATCATGATCCCGATCACGTAGCGCGGGTTGTCGACCGTGGCCATCCCGGCGAAGGTGATCCAGTACACGTTGTCGAAGTAGCAGCCGCAGCCCGGGTTGATTTGCTGAGCGGTACCGGTCTTGCCGGCCATCTGGTAGCCGGGCACCGCGGCCGCGGGTCCGGTGCCCTGCTGGTAACCCATCGGGTCGTGTTGCACGACAGCGCGCAGCATCTGCCGCACGGTCTGCGCGGTCTGCGGCGAAACCACCCGAACACCTTCCGGGCGCGCTTCTTCGGTCCGGGTGCCGTCGGAAGCGATGGTGGCCTTGATGATTCGCGGCGGTATCCGCACCCCGTCGTTGGCGATCGTCTGGTACATGTCCGTCATCTGCAGCAGGGTCATCGAAAGACCTTGGCCGATAGGCAGGTTGGAGAACGTGCTGCCCGACCACTGGTCGATCGGCGGCACCAGCCCGGCGCTCTCACCGGGCAGTCCGACGTTGGTGCGCTGCCCCAGCCCGAACTTGCGGACCATGTCGTAATAGCGTTCCGGGCCAACACGTTGGGCCAGCATCAGCGTTCCGACGTTGGACGACTTCCCGAACACGCCGGTGGTGGTGTACGGCATCACGCCGTGGTCCCACGCGTCGTGGATGTTGACACCGCCCATGTTGATGGAGCCCGGGACCTGGAGCACCTCGTCGGGATTCGACAGGCCGTATTCGATGACCGAGGAAGCGGTGACGATCTTGTTCACCGAGCCCGGCTCGAACGGCGAGGAGACCGAGAGGTTGCCCAGTTGCCGGTCTCCCTGACGTCCGATGTCCTGGGACGGGTCGAAGGTGTTGTCGTTGGCCATGGCCAGCACATCACCGGTCTTGGCATCCAGGACGACGGCCGAAACATTGTGCGCCCCAGACATATTCTTGGCCTGCTGGACCTGCTGCTGCACGTAGAACTGGATGTCGTCGTCGATGGTGAGCTGGACGGTCGAGCCGTTGACCGCCTTGTGCCGGTTGCGGTAGCTGCCCGGAATGACCACGCCGTCCGAGCCGCGGTCGTAGGTGACCGAACCGTCGGTTCCGGACAGCACGGAGTCCATGCTGTCCTCGAGTCCGAGCAGGCCGTGACCGTCCCAGTCGATACCGCCGACGATGTTGGCCGCCAGCGATCCGCCCGGATATTGGCGCAGATCCTGCCGCTCGGAGCCGACCTCGGGGTACTTGTCCGAGATCGCGCTGGCGACGGCCGGGTCGACGGCACGCGCCAAATAGGTGAAATTGTCCTCGGTTTGCAGCTTCTTCAGCACCGTCGCGTAGTCCGGCCTGTTGTTCAGCCGGCTGGAAACCTCTTTGGCGATATCCCGCAGCCGAGCCTGCGGATCGGGAGCGGCCGGGTTCTTCTTCTTGGCCTCTTCCAATTGCTGGCGGATCCTCTTCGGCTGAAACGTCAGGGCACGCGACTCGATGGTGAACGCCAGCTGCTGGTTGTTGCGGTCAACGATGCTGCCGCGGACGGCTTTCGAGACGTCGGTGACCTTGAGCTGGCCGGCGGCCTGAGCCCGCAGCTTCGGCGCGTTGGTCACCTGCAGGACGAACAGCTGTGCGGCTGCCACCAGCGTCAGCGCCAAGATCACCAGGTTGCCGGCGCGATGCCGGAAGACGAACGAGGCGCCGCGGGTGCCCGCCTCGACGGCCTGCCGGGTGCGCCGTTCGCGTGCCGAATGACCAAGCGCGGCATCCCCGGATTTCTTGGCCTTGCGGAATCCCTTGGTTTCCTCCGCATCTCGGCCCTTTTGCGCTTTCTCCGGCTTGCGTGTGCGGCTCGGTTGCCGGACGTCCTTGGCTCCCTGCGGTTTCCGCGGGCCGCGCGTCGGTCGCGACCGCCGTGTCCGGCCGTCCTCGCCGCGACTCACCGGGCGGGCCCTGGCAACGCGGCGCCCGGCGGCGCGAACTGCGCGCCGTTATTCGGTGCGAACCCCGGTGCGGCCTGCGGCCCCGGCAGGCCCGGCAGGACCGGGACACCGCCCTGCGGCGCGCGCTGCACGGGAACCGGCACTTCGGCAGGCAGCGGCGCAGGCGCCGGTACCGTAAGCGGCAGTCCGCCAACCGGTATCGGCACTTCGGCGGGCACCGGAGCGGCCGCTGGGCCGACCGGCGCGGGCAGCCCCGGCATCGGCAGGCCCGGCGTGGGCAGCCCCTGGGCCGGCAGCGCTTGTGCCGGAAGTCCTTGCGTCGTAAGTCCTTGCGTGGGAAGTCCTTGTGTCGGCAGTCCTTGTGCCGGCAACCCCGGCGTCGGCAGCATACCGGGGAATTGCCCGCTAATCGGGCCACCGGGCGCACCCGGCGCGCCGGGCACCAGCGGCGCGGCCGGCGGCAGATGCTGGCCACCCACCGTCGTCGAGCCGTCCGGAGCGCGCAGCAGCGCTTCGGGCCCGCCGAGCCTGCCCGGCACCAGAGCAGCACCGGGATCCGGCTGCACGCGAACCGAGACTTCCGGCGGCACCGCCGCCGGTTTCGCGGGCAGCTGCGCGCCTTCGTCGGGCAGCTTGGTGTTCAGCGGCGGCGGCGGGACGCCGTCAGCGGGCTTGGGTGTGCCGACCACCACCCAGCTGCCGGACGGATCCTGGACCAGGTGAGCGGTGTCGCGCGTCGGGATCATGCCCTGCTTGCGGGCCGCCTCGGCCAGCGCCGGTGCGGCCTCGGCCTCGCGCACATCGCGTTCCAGCGCCTCCTTCTGCTGCTGCAGCATCCGGGTCTTCTCGCGAGCGTGGCTCAACTGATAGGAGCGTTCGGCGGAATCGGTGGACAGCCACAGCGTCAGCGCCAGCCCGAGCCCGAGTGCACCGATGATCAGCACCACGAACGGAACCTTGGCCAGCAGTGTTTGCGGCCGCAGGTCGATCGCGGACAGCCGGATCGCTAGCCGCTCGGCGAGGCGGGGCCGAATAACCTTGGGCGCCTTAGCCTTCCGCGCCTTGGCGCGCGCCCTGGCTTGCCCACTACTTTTGGGACGACCCGGCCGCTCGACCGGCCGGGCATTGGGGCTGGTTTGCGGGCCGGATTTGGATGCCCGCGCCTCGCGCGCCGTCGAACCCTGCGCAGGCCGAGTCCGCCGCGCCGTCGAGTCCACCGCGTTGCGCCTGGTCTTACGGGCAGCAACGTCACGCCCACCGCGACGGTCGCCGCGGCGTTTCGGCGTCTCGCGCTTGGCCTTCGCTCTCATGAGTCGCCCTTCTTGGTCACCCGGTGCTGTGGTTGTCCCTCGTGTTCCAGCCGTTGCAAGGCCCGTAGTCGCACGGCGGCACTGCGAGGGTTGCGTTCGATTTCTTCGGCGTCGGCGCGTTCGGCACCGCGGGTCAGCGAACGGAATCGCGGGCCGCGGCCGGGCAGCTCGAACGGGAGGTCCACCGGCGTGCGGGAGGCGACCGCGTCGGCGAACTCGCGTTTGACGATCCGGTCTTCCAGCGACTGGTAGGCCATCACCACGATGCGTCCGGCGACGGTGAGCGCGTCCAGTGCGGCCGGAATGGCCCTGCGCAGCGTGTCCAGCTCGTCGTTGACCGCGATCCGCAGCGCCTGGAAGGTGCGCTTGGCCGGATGCCCGCCGGTGCGCCGCGCCGCAGCCGGAATCGCCTGGTACAGCAGGGCGACCAGCTCGGCCGTCGAGCGCAGCGGGGTGCGGGCTCGCTGCCGGACGATGTGGGTGGCGATCCGGCGCGCGAACCGCTCCTCGCCGTAGCGGTGCAGGATGTTGGCCAGCTCGGCCTCGTCGTAGGTGTTGACGATGTCGGCCGCCGTCAGCGGCGACGACGGATCCATCCGCATGTCCAGCGGCGCGTCCTGGGCATACGCGAAGCCCCGCTCGGCGCGGTCGAGTTGCATCGAGGAGACGCCCAGATCGAACAACACCCCGTCGATCGATTCGGTTGCAGCATAACCGGATTCGGACAGGGCCTCGTCGATGCCGTCATAGCGCGTGTGCACCAGCGTGACCCGGTCGGCGAACGGCGCCAGCCGGGCGCCGGCGATGTCCAGGGCGCTGGGATCACGGTCGAGCCCGATCAAACGCAGGCCCGGAAGTTCGGTCAGGAATCGTTCGGCGTGCCCGCCCGCGCCAAGCGTCGCATCGACGAGCACCGCGCCGGATCCATCGGGGTGGTGGCGGGTCAACGCCGGGGTGAGCAGTTCGACGCAGCGCTCCAGCAACACAGGTACATGCCCGAAGTCGTTCGGCCCGAGATCATTTGGCTTGTCGGCCACCGCAACACCTCCCCGGGTCCAGAGGATCACGTCAGAATGAGGAACGGCCCTGAGGAAGGCCGCCCCTGCACCGGGGTCCCTGTCCGAAGTTACGAACCTGGCGTTGGGGAAGTACGCCAGGGTCGGTTCGGGCAGAGGCCACGATGCACGGGCATGCGCCTCAGATGATGTCACCGAGTGCTTCATCGCTGGCAGCGGAGAAGTTCTCTTCGTGCGTTTGCTGGTAGTCCTGCCAGGCCTGGGCATCCCAGATCTCCAGGTAGTCGACCGCCCCGATCACCACGCAGTCCTTGGACAGGTTCGCGTAGCGGCGGTGGTCGGCCGACAAGGTGATGCGGCCCTGGGCATCGGGATGCTGCTCGTCGGTGCCGGCGGCCAGATTGCGCAGGAACGCCCTGGCTTCCGGGTTGCTTCGAGATGTCTTGCTCGCCCGGCGGGCCAGCTCCTCGAATTCCGCCCGCGGGTAGACGGCGAGGCTGTGATCTTGGCTCTTGGTGACCATCAACCCCCCTGCCAGCGCGTCGCGGAACTTGGCGGGCAACGTCAGTCGCCCCTTGTCGTCGAGCTTGGGCGTGTAGGTGCCGAGAAACACCTGCTCACCTCCTGCGGAGACCGGCTCGCGCCGCGCCCTAACACTTCAGCCACCATACCCCACAGTCCCCCACTTTGCCCCATAAAACGGGTGCCGTCGGAGTGTTTCGCTAATCATTTGCCACACCACACCGCGCGGCGGCCGCAAACCGCCGTCGCGGGGCCCGCATGCAGCGTTGGGAAATCGCATTTCAGGACCCCAAAGTCGGTCGGTGGGGCGAAGTGGGGCGCCCGGGTGGGGCGGAGTGGGGCTCGGATTGGCCTCGATTGGGACTCGAATCCGGCTCCAGCCCAAAAACTAAGGGGCAGCCGTGTCGGCTACCCCTTAAGGTCGTGCGTTGTTAACTGGTTCGGCTACTCGTCGAAGCGCCGGCGGAAGCGATCTTCCATGCGGCTGGTGAACGAGCCCCCGCCACCCTTGTTGCGACGTTGGCGAGAGCCCTGCACCGGCCCGGACTGGTTGGGGCGGCTCGACATCCGCGGACCGGTGATGGCGAACACCACACCACCGAACATCACAATGAAGCCCACGACGCTGAGAATCGGGAAGCTGCCAATCATCGTGGCCTTGAACGCCACGCCGGAAACCAGCATCGCCAGACCGATAACGAAGAGAGCCGCACCCTGCAGACGGCGTCGCGCGGTCGGTGCGCGGAACCCCCCACCACGTACGCTCGAAGCGAACTTGGGATCCTCGGCGTAGAGCGCGCTCTCGATCTGATCGAGCATCCGCTGCTCATGATCGGAGAGTGGCATGCGTCCCTCCTTGCCGACAGTCTGACACGTAACTACCGATAGCACGCGGATGCCCATTGTAAAGGCAACTAAGTCAAATGATACGAGGTCAATCTGACCCGTACCACTGGTTCGACCGCGATTCTATCTCCGTTGCTTCCCGACGATCATCGGACCGCAACGGCGATGCGTTACAACACCCTTGCCGAAACGCGCGGAGTCGTCGGTTGGTTGCCGCCACCGCCCGTCAGCCGATCGGCCTCGGACCCGATAATGGCGATACGGGCACGGGGCCGATGCCCCGCCTGACGGAGTAGACGCATGAGGCCCGATCACTGCGACGAGGAGGACAGCGCGAGTTGGCGATATTCCTCATCGATCTGCCGCCGAGCGATATGGAGCGCCGTCTCAGCGACGCGCTGGGGGTCTACGTCGACGCGATGCGGTACCCGCGCGGCACCGAGAACCAACGCGCCGCCATGTGGCTCGAACACATCCGCCGACATGGGTGGCAGGCGGCCGCCGCGGTCGAGGCGGACGCGCCGGCGGGCGGCGATGTGCCGCCGGCGTCGGAACTCTGCGATGCGCCGTTGCTCGGGGTCGCCTATGGCTACCCGGGAGCACCCGGACAATGGTGGCAGCAACAGGTTGTCTTGGGGATGCAACGCGGCGGCCTGCCGGCCCAGGAGATCGCGCAGCTGATGAACAGCTATTTCGAGCTGACCGAACTGCACATTCATCCGCACGCCCAGGGCCGCGGCATCGGCGAGGCACTGGCCCGCCGGCTGCTCGCCGGCCGCTGCGAGCGCAACGTCCTGCTCTCGACGCCGGAAACCAACGGCGAGGCCAATCGCGCCTGGCGGTTGTATCGGCGGCTGGGCTTCAACGACATCATCCGGCGCTACCACTTCGCCGGTGACCCACGGGCATTCGCGATCCTGGGCCGCCCGCTGCCGCTCTAACACGTGGCCACACCGGCGCCCGACCGACTCGCAAACCGACGACGCGGGCAACCGAGACAGCGAATCTGGCACGATGACCTGGTGCGCGCCAGCTCTCCCCCACGCCGAACCCGAGCAACCACTCGCGTGCTGGCCATCGCCATGCTGATGCTGCTGGTGCCCCTGGCGACCGGATGCCTGCGGGCCCGGGCCTCGCTGACCATCTCGCCCGACGACCTGGTGTCCGGGGAGATCATCGCGGCCGCCAAGCCGAAAACTCCCAAGGACACCGGTCCGCAGCTCGACAGCAACAACTTGCCGTTCAGCCAGAAGGTCGCGGTGTCGAACTATGACAGCGACGGCTACGTGGGGTCGCAGGCGGTGTTCTCCGATTTGACGTTCGGCGAGCTGCCGCAGCTGGCCAACATGAATTCCGACGCCGCCGGCGTGAACGTCTCGCTGCGCCGCAACGGCAACGTGGTGATCCTGGAAGGCCGCGCGGACCTGACGTCGCTGACCGATCCGGACGCCGACGTCGAGCTGACGGTCGCCTTTCCCGGCGTCGTGACGTCGACCAACGGTGACCGCGTCGATCCCGATGCGGTGTCGTGGAAGCTCAAGCCGGGCGTGGTGAGCACGATGACCGCCCAGGCCCGCTACACCGATCCGAACACCCGGTCCTTCACCGGCGCGGGGGTATGGCTGGGTATCGCGTCGTTCGCGGCGGCGGGTGTGGTCGCGCTACTGGCCTGGATGAGCCGGGATCGCTCCGAGCGGTTCACCACACCGGGCAATCAGCCGCCGAGCTAAACGCGCTGGGCAGGCGACCAGTAGTCGATCATCTCGGCGAACGTCGCAAACGCCGGGCCGGACAGCCCGTACGTCGCCTCGAGGTGGATGCTCAGCGGAAAGCCCAGCTCGGCGACGCCGTCCACCACCCGCTTGTACAGGTCAAGCATCAGCTGGCGCTTCCGGGGAGGTTCGCAGCCGGACAGCTCCTCGACGAACTCCTGCTCGGCGGCCACCGCGGCGTTGCCCGGGTCCTGAATGAGCCAGTTGATCAGGCCGGTCTTGCTCTCCATCTTCGGTACGAAGCCGAACGACAGCAGGATCTCGGGCCGATGGTCGGTGGTCTTGGCGAAGTCGGTCAGAAAGCCCACGATCGCGTCGGAATACAGCAACTGGGTCATGCCATAGGTGGCGCCCTGGTCGCATTTGAAGTTGAACCGGCCGTGTTCACCCTCGCGGGTGGGGATCAGAATCACTCCGCGATTAACCACCAGGTCGCGATAGATCGACAGGGCGTCGGTCGGCGCGACGCCGGAGCCCTCGCCGTCGTTCATTGTGCGCGGGACGCCTACGAACACCACGCCTTCCATGCCCGCATCGGTCAGCTCGTTGAGCCGTCCACGCAGCGTCGACTCGTCCATGAACGCGGTGACCTGTGTGCACAGACCGCTGATCCCGGGCAATTCGGGCTTGATGACGGACCAGAAGTCCAGCACGTCGAACTTGGGCTTCATAGCGATGGGTCGGTCGTCGTCCTCGGCGATGATGCCGGGAATCATCACGTGGCGGATGCGGCCGGCGAGGCCGGATTCCGCGGAGTACTGCAATACCTTGCGCGCCTCGTCAAGCGCCCGCTCCCGACCCTCGTCCACATTCGGCGGCACCAGCTCGAGCGCGACGGTGTTGAGCGTCACGCGGCTCCTCTCCCTCGGACGAATGGCACCTCGCCAGCATAGGGGCGCGAAGTTACCGCCCAGCTTGGCGGGGGACCACGTGGAAATGGCAACCGCTGTGACGCCGAATACACTGGTCGGGCCCAGAGAACAGCGAGCAGAAAGGGGCGTCGCGCTGAGCCTGAAGTCCGCAGGAGCAGCGGCAACCGTCGAATTGACCGGCGCGATTGCCGAGCAACTTCGCCAGTACTTGCATGCGCGGCGTGGCGAGACCGCTTACATCGGTGGCGACTACGCCACGTTGATCTCCGCCCTCGAAGACTTTGTGCTCAACGGGGGCAAACGGCTGCGGCCCGCCTTCGCCTATTGGGGGTGGCGCGCGGTGGCCGACGCGGAGCCCGATCCGCAAGTGCTGCTGCTGTTTTCCGCGCTGGAGCTGCTGCACGCCTGCGCGCTGGTGCACGACGACGTCATCGACGACTCCTCGACGCGACGCGGCAAGCCGACGGTGCACGTCCGGTTCGCGGCGCTGCACCGCGACCGCAAGTGGCGGGGCTCCGCGGACCGCTTCGGGATTTCGGCGGCCATTCTGCTCGGCGACCTGGCCCTGGCCTGGGCCGACGACATCGTGTTCGGCGCGGACCTGCCCCCCGACACGCAGCGACGAGTCCAGCGCGTCTGGGCCGACATCCGCACCGAAGTGCTGAGCGGGCAATACCTCGACATCGTCGCCGAGGCCAGCGCCGCCGAGTCGATCGCGTCGGCGATGAACGTCGACACGTTCAAGACCGCCTGCTACACGGTGACGCGACCGTTGCAGCTCGGCGCGGCGGCCGCCGCCGACCGCCCGGATGTGCAAGCCGTGTTTCAGCAGTTCGGGACCGACCTCGGCGTGGCGTTCCAACTTCGTGACGACGTGCTGGGCGTGTTCGGGGATCCGGTGGTGACGGGCAAGCCGTCCGGTGACGATTTACGCTCCGGCAAGCGCACCGTGCTGCTGGCCGAGGCTTTGGAGTTGGCGGATAAGTCAAATCCCTTGGCGGCCAACCTCTTACGGACCTCGATCGGTGTGCCGTTGACCGATGCGCAAGTAGCCGAGCTGCGCGACGTCATCGAGTCGGTGGGCGCGTTGGCCGCGGCCGAGCAACGCATTGCCACGTTGACCCAGCGAGCGCTGGCCGCGCTCGCCGCCGCACCCATCAGCGCGCCGGCCAAGGCCGGACTCGCAGAACTGGCCAGGGTGGCCACCGACAGGTCCGCCTGAGTCGATGAACGCGTCGATCGAAACCGGCCTGCCGACAGCGAAACGATCTGTTGGCCAGCGATTTTCGGAGCTAAAGGCGTTCGCCGCCGCGCCGCAGGCCCGCCCCGCGAAGTTGGGCTTCCTGGGTTCGGTGCTGATCACCGCCGGCGGCCTGGGGGCGGGAAGCACCAAGCCGCACGACCCCTTGCTGGAGTCGATCGACATGTCCTGGCTGCGTTTTGGCCACGGGCTGGTGCTGTCGTCGATTCTGTTGTGGACGGGCGTCGCGCTGATGCTGATCGCGTGGCTGGGGCTGGGCCGCCGCGTCATTGCCGGTGAAACCACCGAGTTCATGATGCGCGCCACCACCGGCTTTTGGTTGGCGCCGCTGCTGCTGTCGGTGCCGGTGTTCAGCCGCGACACGTATTCCTATCTGGCCCAGGGCGCGCTGCTGCGCGACGGCTTCGACCCCTACGCGGTCGGCCCGGTGGCGAACCCGAATGTGTTGCTGGACAACGTAAGCCCCATTTGGACGATCACCACCGCGCCATATGGTCCGGTGTTCATTCTCATCGCCAAGCTCGTCACGGTGCTGGTCGGCAATCATGTGATCGCCGGGACCATGCTGCTGCGGTTGTGCATGCTGCCCGGGCTGGCGCTGTTGATCTGGGCCGCTCCCCGACTGGCCCACCACATCGGCACCAGCGGCGCGACCGCGTTGTGGATCTGTGTGCTCAACCCGCTGGTGCTGATCCACCTGATGGGCGGGGTGCACAACGAGATGCTGATGGTGGGTCTGATGACCGCCGGGATCGCACTGACCTTCGCACGCCGCCATGCCCTGGGCATCACCCTGGTGACGATCGCGGTCGCGGTCAAAGCCACCGCCGCACTCGCGTTGCCGTTTCTGGTCTGGGTGTGGATGCGCCATCTGCGTGACCAGCGCGGATGGCGGCCGTTGCGGGCATTCGCGGCGGCCACCGCGATGGGCCTGCTGATCTTCGTCGCGGTGTTCGGCGTCTTGTCCGTGGCGGCCGGCGTCGGCCTGGGGTGGCTGACCGCGCTGGCCGGATCGGTGAAGATCATCAACTGGCTGACCGTGCCGACCGCGGCCGCGAACGTCATCCACTGGGTATTCAACGGCTTTGTCCCCGTTAACTTCTACGCCACGCTGCGGATCACCCGCTTGATCGGCATCGCGATCATCGCGGTGTCACTGCCGCTGTTGTGGTGGCGGTACCGGCGCGACGATCGGGGCGCGCTGACCGGCTTGGCGTGGTCGATGCTGATCGTGGTGCTGTTCGTGCCGGCCGCCCTGCCGTGGTACTACTCCTGGCCGCTGGCGGTGGCTTCGCCGCTGGCCCAGTCGCGACGGGCGATCGCCGTGATCGGCGGGCTCTCGACCTGGGCCATGGTGATCTTCAAGCCCGATGGATCGCACGGCATGTATTCCTGGCTGCACTTTTCGATGGCCACCGTGGCCGCGCTGATCGCCTGGCGGGTGCTGTACCGGACCCCGGAAGCGCGGGCCGAGCAGACCGAAGAACCGCTCGCCGCTTAGTACGCCATGGCCTGGGCCCGGCGTACCACCTCGCGGGCCTGGTGGGCGTGCAACGCGTCGACCGGACGAGCGTTGTTGAGCGCATCACGGCTACCGTCGCGCGTCACCGTCAGCGACGCATCGGGGGTGAACAGCCAGCGCACGATCTCGGTTTCGTGATAGCCGCCGTCGTGCAGGATGGTCAGCAACCCCGGCAGACTTTTGACGACCTCACCGGTATTGGTGAAGAAGACCTGCGGTATCACCACACCCCCGGCGCGACGCACCGCAAGTAGGTGACCCTCTCGCAGCTGCTGCTGCACCTTGCTCACCGGCACGCCGAGCAACTCGGCGACCCGGGGCAGGTCGTAGGTTGGCTCGTCGGGATCCAAAACATCGTCGCCGGCCGGAATACTGCCCACGGCGCAAGTGTAGGCGGTGGTAGCCGGGTGCGGAGGCGCGTTGAGCGGATGTTCTCCTCGCCAATCGCCGACCCGCACCTACGATGGCCCGGTGACCAGACCCGGCACCGGCGACCCGTTGGACAGCACGTTGCTGGATGGCCGCTACCTGGTCCAGGGCAAGATCGCCAGCGGCGGCACTTCGACGGTGTACCGCGGCCTCGATCTCCGGCTCGACCGCCCGGTCGCATTGAAGGTGATGGATTCGCGCTATGCCGGCGACAGCCAGTTCCTGACCCGCTTTCAGCTCGAGGCCCGCACGGTGGCCCGGCTGAAGCACCCGGGGCTGGTCGCCGTCTACGACCAGGGCATGGACGCGCGGCACCCGTTTCTGGTGATGGAGCTCATCGAGGGCGGCACCCTGCGTGAGCTGCTGGCCGAACGCGGCCCGATGCCGCCCCATGCCGTGGTCGCGGTGCTGCGCCCGCTGCTGGGTGGCCTGGCCGCCGCACATCGTGCCGGGCTGGTGCATCGCGACGTCAAACCCGAGAACGTGCTGATCTCCGATGACGGCGACGTCAAAATCGCCGATTTCGGGTTGGTGCGTGCGGTTGCGGCCGCCGGAATCACCTCGACCAGTGTCATTTTGGGCACCGCGGCCTATCTGTCGCCCGAGCAGGTGCGCGACGGCAACGCCGGCCCGCGCAGCGACGTCTACTCCGCCGGGATCCTCACCTACGAGCTGCTCACCGGCGTAGCACCGTTCACCGGCGACTCCCCGCTGTCGGTCGCCTACCAGCGCCTGGACCACGACGTGCCGCGTCCCGGCGGCGTGATCGAGGGTGTGCCCAGCCAATTCGACGATTTCGTGGCGTGCGCGACGGCCCGCGATCCCGCCGAGCGGTACGCCGACGCGATCGAGATGCTCGCCGACGTGGAGGCGATCGCCGAGGAGCTGAACCTGCCCGACTTCCGGGTGCCGGCGCCGAGCAACTCGGCCCAGCACCGGTCGGCGGCGCTGCACCACAGCCGGATCAGTGAGCGGCGGCCCGCGGCGCCGCCACCGCCGGCCCGGCCTCCGGTGCATCAGCCCACCCGTGAGTTGACGCGCGACCCCGGCGACTGGCCGGAGCCCGAACCGAACGCCCAGGCCGGCCCCGAACCCGACGAGGAATTCGAATACCAGCCTGACTCAGGCGAATTCGCCGGTATCGCGATCAGCGAATTCGCCCTCGCGCGTCAACAAAGCCGGCGCATGGTGCTGATCTGGGTGGCGCTGGTGCTGGCGCTGGCCGGCCTGGCCGCGACGGCGGGCTGGACGATCGGCAGTAATCTGACCGGCCTGCTGTAACGGACCGGCGACTCCGCCAGCCGCCAGATCCCTTTTCAATACTGGTTGAAATGATATGGTTCGCCCGTGCCGTCACCTGGGAAAACGATAAAGCGGCGGGGCAGACGCCAAGGCGAGCCGGTATCGCGCGACGCGGTCCTGCGCGCGGCAAAGCGGCAGTTCGCTATGCACGGCTATGACAAGACGCCGCTGCGGGCGATTGCCGATGATGCGCGAGTAGATCCGTCGATGATCCTCTATCTCTTCGGCTCGAAGGCGGCACTGTTTCGCGAATCGATGAAGTTGGTGCTGCCGTCCGAGTTGCTGACAACAGCGCTCGCCGAGAAGGACGATGACTTGGGCTGCCGCATCGTGCGGGCCTACCTCGGGATCTGGGAGCACCCCGATACGGCAGCAAGCATGACCTCGATGGTGCAGTCGGCGACGTCGAACAGCGATGCCAAGGACGCGTTTCGCGGTTTCGTGCATGACTACCTCCTCGCGGCGGTATCCAGCGTTCTGGGTGGCGGGGAGGAAGCGCGACTACGCGCGATGCTGGCCGCGACCAACCTCGTCGGCATCGCGATGCTGCGGTACATCATGGGTGTGCCGCCGCTGTCGTCGCTCACGGTCGACGAGGTGGTCAGGTTGGTGGGGCCGGCAGTGCACCGGTTCCTGACTGCCCCCGCCGAGGAGTTGGGGCTGGACCTGCCGTCGCAATAACCCTGCAAGACAACGAAATAGCCTCGGCTACACCGCGGTCGCCTCGATGACGCTGAGCGGCGACACGGTGTCGACGACGCGGTTCAACCGAAAACCGGCTTGGTCGAACAACTCGCCATACTCGTCCGCGGTGCGTTCGCGCGCGCCCGCGACGACCAGCATCTCGAGGTCCACCCACTTGCCGTGGAAGTCGCGGTCGTGGTCGGGAATGACGAACTCGCACAACAATAGTCGCGCGCCGGTGCGGGCTGCGGTGCGGATGTTCGTCAGGATGCGGACCGCGTCTTCCTCGGGCCAGTCGTGGATGACGTTCTTGAGCACATACGCGTCGCCGCCCTCCGGGGCGGAATCGAAGAACGAGCCCTCCTCGATCCGGACGCGGTCGTCGACCGCGTACTTGCGCAACAACTCCGGTGCGCCCGCCACGACCTCAGGAAGATCGAACAGCACGCCGCGCGAATTCGGAGCCGTGTCCAGGATCGCCGCCAACAGCCGACCGTGTCCCCCACCGACATCGACGATCGTGCCGAACGCACTGAAGTCGTAGGCCGCGGTCAGGGGCACGGTCGCGAACTCGGACACACTGGTCATGGCGGAGTTGAAAATCCCACCCAGCTCCGCCTCGTCAGCCAGATACTCGAAGGCTGGTTTGCCACGAAGCTGTGGAACCACCGGATCCCCGGTCCGGATCGCGTCGGTCAGGTGGCTCCAGTGCTCGCGATGCTGTGGCGACCCGACCCATCGCGCCAACCCGGCCATTGACACGGGCGCGTCGGTGCGCAGCGTGTCCGCGAGCGGGGTGAGTGCGTAGCGCCCGTCGCTGCGCTGGCGGAAAATCCCGATGCCGATCAACGCGCGCATGAGTCGCCGCAGCGCGTCGGGGTCGGCACCGACCCGGTCTGCCAACTGATCGCCGGACAGCGGGCCGTTTTCCAGAGCGTCCGCCACGCCAAGATCCGCAGCTGTCGCGATCGCCTGAGCCACCCAGGCATTCAGGATCAATTCCATCATCACCGCCGGGGGCGGAGCGAAGCGTTGGCGCAGCCGCGACAGGTGCTGGCGGGCCCGCTCAACGGCGCGCGCGACCTTCGCCGGCGGAACCTTAGACGTCAAGAACTTGCTCAATAACCGCTCCCGCCGCATGACCGATCGACCTGTCCGAATTGGAACTATGCCCGCAAACTTACAATATTTCAATTGTCATTGAATTAATTCTTTGCGTCAGCTACTGTGCTGACAGGGGGCCGGATGAACGGAGTCGTCATGTCACGTCTAGCCACGAAGGTCGTCGTTGCGGCGATCCTCGCCTTCACCGCCGTCGCCGCGACCGGATGCGTTCCCGCGGCCAGCGTGGAACCACCCCTCGGGGTAGCCGCGGGTTAGGCGCTGCATCGCGCCGAAATCCTAAGCGGCACTTCGCTTGTCGGCAACATCGCGTCGGTCAACGATCCCGGGCGCCAGCCAGTCCGCCATCAGCACCGGCGAAACCTGCTTCCTGGCAACAGTTCTGGGATGCCCGTCCGGGCGGCGGCGTTGTTAACCGGCACCGGAAACGGTTTGAGCCCATTCCAACAGCTCATCCGCGTTGAGCTGAGGCTGAATTCCCGCGGTACCCGCCAGGCCTGGTGCAGCCAGCCCGCCTAACGGGGCCGCCAACGTGCTCGACGAGCCGGGGATCGGGGTCACCGAAGCGACGGCGACGGAGCCGAAGACATTCGTGATGGACGCGCCGGCGGGGCCGGCGATCGCGGTGGCGGTGTTCCCGAGTGTTTGGATGGCGACCTGTTCCGCGCCGACAACCGGGAGTGTGGCGGAGCCATTGACGAGGGTGACCAGAACCTCTTGGAAGGATCCAGGGGTGAGGATGACGGGGCTGGAGTCGGCGGTGACGTCGACGCCGCCAGGGATCAGCACACCACCCTCGGAACAGTCGATGAGTGTGTGAATTGTGCTGCCGGGGTTGACAATTACGCTGCCAAAGCTGATGAGGTTGGTGCCGGGCCCTGTGATCGTGATCGAGCCGCTGTTGACGTACATGCCCGTGTCGGTGCCGATGTCGATGGCGCCGCCCGGCGCGACGGTCACAGTTTGACCCGGAGCGACGGGCCCGACGGTGTCGGCGCTGAGGTTTTGCATCGCGGCATTGGCCGAGGACAGCTGCTGTGTGGCGCTGGTGGCGTTGTCGGTGGCCTGCGCCACCATCTGAGCCTGGGCGTTCTGCCCTGTCGAGTTGGTGGTCTGCGGCGGCTCGTCAAAGGGGGTCAGGGTGCTGGCGGGCTCGCACGCGGCGGCATAGCCATACATCGCAGTGGCGTCCTGCAGCCACATCTGCATGTATTCGGCTTCAGTGGCCGCGATCGCCGGCGTGTTCTGCCCAAAGAAATTGGTTGCGATCAGCGCGATTAACTGCGCCCGGTTGGTCGCGATCACCGGCGGGGGCACCGTCATCGCGAACGCCGTCTCATAGGCCGCGGCCGCTGCGTATGCCTGGACGCCGGTCTGCGCGGCCTGCGCAGCGGCAGTAGACAGCCACTCCAAATATGGTGTGGCCGCGGCCATCATCAACAGCGAGGAAGGGCCGGACCATGCGTGGCCGGTCAATCCGGCCAGCTCGGCGGCGTAGCCGCTGGCGGTGGACTCCAGCTGGGCGGCCAACGCGTCCCAACCCGCGGCGGCCGCCAGCATCGGCCCCGACCCGGGGCCGACATACATCAGGCCGGAGTTGACCTCTGGAGGTAGCAACGCAAAGTCCATGTCGTCAGTCCTCTCCGCGGACGGCGGTGGTTATTTCAACCACCATTTAATATTTTTTCAACAGCGAGAGAATAGCGCCGACGGTGTTCAGACACCAGCAAATCGACGTAAACGCTCCGTGACAGCACGCGCCGGCAGAAGGGCACCAGGCCACGACCCGGCTTCGCGCCCGTTTGGCGGACCGGCGTCACCACCGCATGACTCCCCCGGGCCAAGCCGCGGATGCGAGGTCACGCTCGCGACACGTTTCTTAAAGTTTCCTCAAGACTCTCTTATTTTTCTTAATTTTCGTGTAGCGTACGGCTGCATGGGTTCGACAATGCTCGGCACCGACTCGCCGAACCGGCTCGGCGAGCACGCGGTCGTATTGGGCGCCGGAATGGCGGGTTTGCTTGCCGCGCGCGTACTTTCGGAGTTCTACGACTTAGTCAGTGTGGTCGAGCGGGACAGGTTGCCCGACTACCCGTGCCATCGCAGGGGCATCCCTCAGGGCCGCCACGTGCATAATTTCCACAGCCGCGGCCTGCAGGTGCTCGACGAATTATTTCCCGGGCTGTTGCAGGACCTGGCCCGCGCCGGGGCGGTCGTCGTCGACGACGGTGAGCTGTCGAATTTCTACGTGCGCTTCGGGCGCTATGAGATGAAAACGTCGGGCAGATTCGCCGATCCGGCCGCGCTGGCGATTCATCTGGCGAGCCGGCCGTTCATGGAGTTTCACCTGCGCCGGCGCGTCAAGGCGCTGCCCAACGTGACTTTCCTCGACGGGCACGACGTGGCCGAACTCGTCACCACCGCGGACATCGTCAACGGCGTGCGAATCATCAGGCGCTACAACGGGTTTCTCACGACGCTGGACGCCGATCTGGTGGTGGACGCCACGGGTCGCGCGGCCCGCACCCCGGCGTTACTGGAGCGGCTGGGTTTCGAACGGCCGGCCGAGGACCGGGCGGAGGCCAGGTTGGGCTACTCGACCCAACAGTTGAGCATCCCCGACGGATCCATCGCCCAGCGGCTGGTGCTGTTCAACCCGGGTGGCGGCGGGCCCGGTGGCCTGTTGCTCGCCTGCGAGCACGACATGTGGATGCTGGCGATCGGCCAGCCCTGCGAAGCCGGTGATCCGCCAACCGATTTCGCCTCGATGCTCGCGATAGCCGAGCAGTGTCTTCCCCCGGCGATCACCGAGGGGCTGCGCAATGCCCAGCCCCTCGGTGAGGCCGTCACCTATCGGCACACCGCGGCGATCTGGCGGCGCTATGACCAGATGCCCCGATTCCCCGCGGGGCTGCTGGTGATCGGCGACGCGCTGTGCAGCCTCGACCCGACCTACGGCCAGGGCATGACGATCGCCGCGCTGGAAGCACTTATCCTGCGCGATTGCCTCAGCGCGGGCCGAACCGGCCTGGCGCAACGCTATTTCCGCGCGACGTCGCACTACATCGGCCAGACATGGGCCGCCAATCAAGCCAGGTCGCGGGTCACTTCCCCGACTCACGACCGGAATTCCATGCGGCAGCGGCTATCCCGCTCGATGTCGCGGGCAGCCCTCAATGCCGCCGCCCATGACGTTGTGCTGACCGAGCGCTTCTTTCGGGTCTCCAACTTCGTCGACCCGCCCTCGCGGCTGCGGGATCCCGCCCTGATACCGCGCATCGTGCTGGCCAATCTGCGGGCGCTGTTCACGCGGTCGCCACAGCGCGCAGCCGCAGCTGCGGCCACCCCGCAATGCGAGCGGCTTACCGTGCGGAGCTAGTCGCGCAACATCTCGGCGACCAGGAACGCCAGCTCCAGCGACTGCTGGGTGTTCAGCCGCGGGTCGCACGCCGTCTCGTAACGGCCACCCAGGTCGTGGTCCGAAATGTCTTGTGCACCACCCAAACACTCGGTGACGTCCTCGCCGGTGATCTCGACGTGGATGCCGCCCGGATGCGTGCCCAGCGCGCGGTGCACCTCGAAGAAGCCCTGCACCTCGTCGACGATGCGGTCGAAGTGGCGGGTCTTGTAGCCGGTGGACGACTCGTGGGTGTTGCCGTGCATCGGGTCGCACTGCCAGATCACCTGGTGACCGGTGGCCTGCACCTTCTCGATGATCGGCGGCAGCAGGTCGCGGACCTTGTTGTTGCCCATCCGGCTGACCAGCGTGAGCCGGCCCGGCTTGTTGTGCGGGTCGAGGCGCTCGACGTACTCCATCGCCAGCTCGGGCGTCATCGTCGGGCCGAGCTTGACGCCGATCGGGTTCGCGATCACCTCGGCGAACGCAACGTGCGCGCCGTCGAGCTGGCGGGTCCGCTCCCCGATCCACACGGTGTGCGCCGACAGGTCGTACAGCTGCGGCTGGCCGTCTTCGCTCTCCGACAACCGCAGCATCGCGCGCTCGTAGTCGAGCACCAGCGCCTCATGGCTGGCGTAGATCTCGGCGGTTTGCAGATTGCGGTCGGCCACCCCACATGCGCTCATGAAGCTCAGCGCGCGATCGATCTCGGCCGCCAATGCCTCGTAACGGGCGCCGGCGGGCGAAGTCCGGACGAACTCCCGGTTCCAGTCGTGCACCCCGTGCAGCGACGCCAGGCCCGACGAGGTCAGCGCCCGCATCAGGTTCATCGCCGCGCTGGCGTTCGCGTAGGCGCGCACCAGCCGCGACGGGTCGTGCTCGCGCGCGGCACCATCCGGGGCGAAGCCGTTGATCATGTCGCCGCGGTAGGACTTCAGGCCCAGCGCGTCGATGTCGGCCGATCGGGGCTTGGCGTACTGGCCGGCGATGCGGGCCACCTTGACCACCGGCAGGCTGGCGCCGTAGGTCAGCACCACGGCCATCTGCAGCAGGGTGCGGACGTTGCCGCGGATGTGCGGTTCGGTGTTGTCGACGAACGTCTCGGCGCAGTCGCCGCCCTGCAGCAGGAATGCCTCGCCCTTGGCGACCTGAGCGAGTTGGTCCTGCAGCCGGGCGATTTCGGACGGCACCGTCACCGGCGGGACGCTTTCCAGGACCGTGCGCATCGCCGCGGCCTGTTCCTCGGGCCAGGACGGTTGCTGAGCGGCCGGCTTAGCCAGCGCAGCGTCCAGCCGGGTCCGCAGGTCGGCGGGCAGCGGCGGCAGCGCCGGCAGCTGGTCGATCGGTATGTCGACGGTCCAGTTCATCGGTCCATGATATCCGTGGCCAGCCTGGGCTAACGCCATTCTTCGCACGCCCAGACCGGTACCCCCAGCTCGGGCTGGGGCTGCTTAGCGGGTCGCTTGCGCGCCCGCATCGTCGCCGGACACTATCAGCCTGTATCGGCGCATCTGATCGCGGGCATCGACCAGCGCATCGTGGACGTCGCGGTGCCGCGGTGGCAACCGCGGCGAGCCCCGGTCCTCCCACAGTTGGCGCAGCTCACGGGTGAAGCGCGGTATCGCCTTGGGCAGTCCCGGCATCGTGCCCCACAGTTGGCACAAGGCGACATGGTCGTAGGCCGCCACCCAGGCCCAGAGCTCGATCGGTTCGGCGGCCTGGCCGCCGGCGATGCCGAAAAACTCCTCCAGGTCGTGGCGAATCTGCTTGCGCGAGCGCCACAGCTGGGAGGCGGGCGGCGGCAGCTTGGGCAGCACGTTGGCGCGCACCCAGGCCCCGGCGCGCTCGGGATCGAATTCGGTGGATACGGCGTAGTACTCGCGACCGTCCTCGGCGACCACCCCGATCGAGACCAGCTCGATGGTGCGGCCGTCCTCGATGAATTCGGTGTCGTAGAAGTACCGCACTGAGAAAGCCTAGGCTAGCTGCCGATCAGGATGGGCTCGGTTCCCTCGGGCGGCGGTGCGGGATGGACGTCGTGGTCAAGCTGGGCGTCGACCAGGCGTTCGTCGGGGACCCGCGGCGTGCCGGCGATCGCGCACTGCAGCCACAGCTTGGCCTGCACGACGGGCCGGCGCCATTTGCGTTCCCGCTCCAGGGCGCGCCGCATCTTGTCCGGCTGGCCGGTGTATCGCCAGCGCGCCCACGGGGCATGCGGGCGGGACAGCCGGATCGCCCCGATGACCAGCAAGACGACGAGGAACATGCCGAGCAGGCCGGTCCACACCTTGCCCTTGAGCACCACCACCACCGCCAGCGGCAGCGTCATCACCATCGTGCCGAGGACCGCGGTGTGCCAGGCGAAGGAATCCGTGCCGTGGGCGAACGGGAAGAAGAACGTCAACGGGTGCAGCCCCATGATCAGCAAGCCGGCGACCGCCACGGCGGCGAAGACCGCGTCCACCGAGGTGCGGCCGTCCTCTTCCCAGTAGACGTCGGACAGGTGCAGGATCAGCGCGTACTCGTCGAGCACCAACGCCGCACCGATGCCGAAAAGTATTGCAGCAACTGTATTTTCGGGCTCTTCGCCGTTGACCGACAGCGTCACCAGCGTCAGCCCGGAAACCATCACCAGCACCACTCCGAACGTCACGTGGTGGATGTGCACTCCTCCGACGTGGACGTTGCGCGGTTGCCACCACCTGGCCGGGCGTCCGGAGGCGACGCGGTGCCGGATGAAGCGCACGCAGGTTCGGGTAACGAAAAAGGTCAGGATGAAGGCGACCAGGCAGCACAGCAGGGGAAGCCGGCCGCCGTGGACGATGTCATGCGAGAACCAGTGGGCCACTCTGGGCGCAAACCAGTGCAACACGCTTGCAACCTACGCCCGCACCTCCCCGCGACGCGGGAGCCGCGCTGCTGGGAGATGCGGCCATGAACACCGATTACGCTGTTCTGCGACATGACTATTTCGCAGGCGCCCCTCGTGGGCAGCCGACCGGGGCGGGCGTTGTTGTGGTGTTTGTTGTGGCTGGTGGCCGCGGCGGCGCTGGGCTACACGGCCTGGGGCTTGTTCGCGCACACGCCGTACCGCATCGATATCGACATCTATCAAATGGGCGGGCAGACCTGGCTGGACGGACGTCCGCTGTACCGCGGTGACGTGTTGTTCCACACACCCATCGGGCTGAATCTGCCGTTCACCTATCCCCCGTTGGCCGCGATCCTGTTCTGCCCGTTCGCCTGGCTGCACATGCCGGCGGCCAGTGTCGCGATCACGGTGTTGACCCTGGGATTGCTGATCGTCTCGACGGTGATCGTGCTGACCCGCCTCGACGTGTGGAACAGCTCGGCGCTGGTGCCCGGACCGGCCTGGCTGCGCCGGTGGTGGTTGGCGGTGGTCGTCGTGGCGCCCGCCTCGATCTGGCTGGAACCGATCGCCTCGAACTTCGCCTTCGGCCAGATCAACGTCGTGCTGATGACGTTGGTGATCGCCGACTGCGTCCCGCGCCGCACGCCCTGGCCGCGCGGGCTGCTGCTGGGGCTGGGCATCGCGCTCAAGCTCACCCCCGCGGTGTTCCTGCTGTATTTCCTGGTGCGTCGCGACTTCCGTTCCACGCTGACGGCCCTGACGTCGTTTGCCTCGGCGACGCTGGTCGGGTTCATCCTGGCCTGGAGCGACTCGTGGGAGTACTGGACGCACACCGTGCACCACACCGATCGGATCGGCTCCGCGGCGCTGAACACCGACCAGAACATCGCGGGTGCGCTGGCCCGGATCGGGCTTTCCGAGCAGCTGCGTTTCCTGCTCTGGGTCGGCCTGTGCCTGGCGGTGCTCGCCCTGACCGTCTGGGCGATGCGGCGGGTGTTGCAGGCCGGCGAGCCGACGCTGGCCATCATCTGTGTGGCCTTGTTCGGATTGATGGTGTCGCCGGTGTCGTGGTCACACCATTGGGTGTGGGTGCTGCCGACGCTGCTGGTGACGGCGATCCTGGGCTGGCGGCGCCGCAACATAGCGCTGGCCGTGCTCACCGTCGCCGGGGTGGCGCTGCTGGAGATCGACTGGACACCGCTCGAGCTGATGCCCCAGCACCACGAGGAGACCGCCAACTGGTGGCATCAACTTCTCGGGATGTCTTACGTGTGGTGGGCGCTGGCCGTGATCGTCACGGCCGGACTTACCGTCACCGCGCGGGTCGCGACGCGGGATGCGCAGGGGCGTGCACTGCTTCCGGCGCCGGCCGTCAGCTCGTCAGCGACCTGAACGTCGCGGCCTAGCCGGCAGCGGTCTCGGGGATACGCGTCGCCTCGTCGTCGGGCCCCTCGCCATTCGAGCTGTTGCCGCGATTCTTGAGGGTCGCGGCGTAGACGTCGACGTACTCCTGACCGGACAGGCCCATCAGCTCGTAGATGACCTCGTCGGCGACGGCCCGCTCGATGAACCGGTTGCCGGCCAGGCCCTCGAATCGGGAGAAGTCCATCGGCTTGCCGAACCGGATGGTCACTTTGCCGAAGCGCAGCATCGTGGTCCCCGGCGGGTTGACGACGTCGGTACCGATCATTGCGACCGGAATCACCGGCACCCCGGTCTCCAGCGCCAGCCGGGCCAGGCCGGTCTTGCCCTTGTACAGCCGGCCGTCGGGCGAACGGGTGCCCTCGGGGTACATGCCGAGTAACTTGCCGGCGGTCAGCACTCGCTGTGCGGTGTCCAGTGCGGCCTGCGCGGAGTCGGCGTTACTGCGGTCGATCGGGACCTGGCCGACGGCGGTGAAGAACCACCGACTCCACCAGCCCTTGATTCCGGTGCCGGTGAAATATTCGGACTTCGCCAGGAAGGTGATGCGCCGCCGCACCACCAGCGGCAGAAAGAAGCTGTCCATCACCGCCAGGTGGTTACTGGCCAGGATCGCCGGCCCCGAACTCGGAACATAGTGCAGGCCTTCGACTTTCGGCCGTCCCAGCAATTGCAGCAGCGGGCCGAGGAGGATGTACTTGAATAGCCAGTACGCCATGGCCCTCCCTCTCGCCCGAAACCCGCCGATGTTCTGCGACAACTGTACCCATCCGCGACGGAGGGGACCACTTTCAAACCGCGCGGGTCAATCTTCGATCGTGACCGCGATCGGCTGGTACCGAGTGCGCACGTCGGCATCGCCCGCGGGGGCGTCGTCGGCCTGCGCCCCGCCGCCGGGCGGACCGTCGGGAGGCGGTTGCGCCGATCGGTCGATGTCGTCGACGATCGCGCGAATCACCTCCAGCAGCGCGATGCTGTGATCCGCGATCACGGTCAGCAGCGGGTGCTGATCGCCGGTCGCCAGCGCGGCCAGCGCGCACACCGGACACCAGATCTGCTGACACTTGCCGGTCCCGACGCCGTTGCCCGCCGTCATCGCGGCCGCCATGCGCACCGCGGGGTCGATCCCGTTCAGAATCGCCTCGGCAAGCTTGCGCAGTTCCGGACCGATGTCGGGGTGTGCCTTACTCACTTAGGCCACACCTCCGGATCTGGTCGAAAACGAACTGTCAGCTCACCGCCTCGCAGATGCGCGTCGAGCACCGAGCACCGTCGAAGTACGGACGCCAACCGAACCCTGCGCCGCAACCCGCCGGCGCTGATGATCAGGTCGTCGTCCACCCGGCCCAGCGACAGCGATCCGGGGTCGAGCTGGGGCAACGTTAGCCGCATACGGTATATCGACCCAAGTCCCGACCCCGATTCGAGATCCACAATAGGACGCAGCGGTCCTGGTGGCGCCGCTCCACGCCGAAGACGTGCGCTGTCGAGCAATCCGCCCAGCGCCTTGGGGCCGATCGGCTCGCCCGCCAAGTGCGGGGTCATGACGAGCGCCACGTCACCGATCGTGGCATCGAGCTCCTCGAGCACCGCGCGCTGTTCGGAGATGCGCTCGCCATACCAGTAGAACGCCGGGTGCTCGGGCAGGTTCCGGTACTCGTACGACTCGTCTTCCACCAGAACCTGATTCATGATCAGCTCCTCGACGCGCACCCCCATCAGCGACAGCGAGCCCAGCGTGCGGACCGCCTCGGCGGCCACCACTCGCTCGGGCGTCAGCACCAGGTGCGCGCTGACCAGCTCCCCGTCGGTGAGCAGTGCGCTGAGCCGCTCGACGCTGGAGCTGATGCGTTCGATCAGCTCCACCACCGCGGCCGAGCGGGCGTCGTCGGAAGTGATGGACAGCCGGCGATGGCGCGGCCACGCGCGCTCGACGTAGAGCCCGAACGTGGCGGGCAGGGTGAGCATGCGCAGCGCGTCCGCGGTCGAGGCGCAGTCGACGACGACGCGATCCCATCGTCCGGACGCCGCGAGCTCACCGACCGCGTGCAGGCCGAGCACTTCCTGAATGCCCGGCAACGCCGAAAGTTCTTCCGGGGCAATGCTGCTCAGCTCGGAATCGGGAAACCGCCGATCCAGTGCCGTGACCACCTCGTGCCAGCGGGCCTCGAGCAGGGCCAGGGTGTCCAGCGCCATCGCGTCGAGCCAGCCACTGCCCGTCTCGGCGGCCTCACCGGCGAGCACCCGCACCGGTTCGCCCCGGCCGCTCGGCGGCACGGGGATGCCGAGCACGTCGCCCAGCGAGTGCGCCTGGTCGGTTGACACCACCAGCACGCGCTGCCCCTCGATCGCGTCACAGACCGCGGTGGCAGAAGCGAGGGTGGACTTTCCTACCCCGCCCTTACCAACGAAGAGACTGATCCGGGCCTTCGAAAAGGAAGAAGCGGGTGAAGCGGACTCACTCAGCCTCGACTCGTTTCTTCAGATCCTTTAGTGCGGTATCGGTCAGCCTGCGCTCGGCCTTGCGCTTGAGCAACCCGATCATCGGGAGGGCCAGGTCGACCGAGAGTTCGTAGGTGACATCGGTCCCAGAATCCTTGGCCGCCAACCGGTATGACCCTTCAAGGGAACGCAGCAACGAACTGGAAACCAGGGTCCAGCTCAGGGACTTGTGGTCGGCCGGCCATTGGTAGGCCATCACCATGGTGTCCTTGATGATGCCGGCGTCCATCACGAATCGCACGGTCTTCGGGTAGCCGTCGGCGCCGCGCTCCTGCACTTCGGCTTCCTTGTACTCCGAGATCCAGTCCGGGTACGAATCGATGTCGGCGATCACCTCCAGCACCGTGCCGGGATCTGCCTCGATGTGAATGGTCTGCGTCGTCTTATCCGCCACCTGGCCGCTACCTTCTCTCCCGCAAGGGGTCCACCCCCGGTCATCTCCGGTAGTACCCCCGCCTTCGGACCGAAACGGTACTCTCCGGGCGAACCTTGACCGGAGTTAAACTACCGGAGAAACACCGACCGGACGTGACCGTTCCAGTGTCGTCTTGACCTCGAAAGCCATTTTCTTGCCCGCCACCCGGCGGCGGTGTGTCATTTTCGCCAGGTTCAGTTTGGCCAGCTCCCAGGCAGCCACACCACTCGGTTCGGCGTGCAGGAAGTAGTGCAGCACCACGCCGTCCACCCCGCCCGTCTGAGGCTCCAGCCAGATCTCCATGGTGCCGGTCAGCGCGCCGGTGACCGCCCAGCGGATTCCCTTTTCGGCGCGGTCCTCCACGACCTGTAGCCGCAGGTCTGGCCACCACCGTTGCCAACTCAACTGATCGCCGACCGCGGCGCCGACGAGTGCGCCGTCAGCGGCGACATACGTCTGGTCCGCGATCTGGATGCTGTGCATCGTGTCAGCTTCACATATCAATTCCGCCGCACGCCGCCGAGGCCGCGCCGGACGCGAACTCGGCGCCGCGCGCCCGTAGCCGCAATCGCGACACTTCCCAACCGACTGCTTGGTTGCTGCGCGAATGCCGCGATTAGTCTGGGTTGCAGCAACCGACCACCAGATCAATTGAGGTCAACAGTGCGTGAGTACAGCGTTCCTGCCCGCTTCACTCTCGGCGAGCACGACAACATCGCGGCCATGGTCTTCGAGCACGAGCGCGACGACCCCAGCTTTGTCATCTATCAACGTCAGGTCGACGGGGTGTGGACCGACGTCACCTGCGCCGAGGCCGCCCAGCAGATCCGATCGTCGGCGTTGGGCCTGATCTCGCTGGGCGTGCAAGCCGGCGACCGGGTGTCGATTTTCTCGGCCACCCGCTACGAGTGGGCGATCCTCGACCTGGCCATCCTGTCCATCGGCGCCGTCACCGTCCCGATCTACGAGACCTCGTCGGCCGAGCAGGTGCGCTGGGTGCTGCAGGATTCGGAAGCCGTCGTGGCGTTCGCCGAAACCGACGCCCACGCCGCGACGGTCACCGAGCTCACCGGCGAGCTTCCGGCCCTGCGCCGGGTGCTGCATATCGACGGCGCGGGCCCCAAGGCGCTCGACCAGCTCGTCGAGGCCGGCGCATCGGTCGATCCGTCGGAGTTGGAGGCCCGCCTCGCGGCGCTGCGCCCCGACGATCCCGCGACGCTGATCTACACGTCGGGGACCACCGGCCGTCCCAAGGGCTGCCAGCTCACGCATTCCAACCTGCTGTACGAAACCCGGGGCGCCAAGGAGTGCCTCCCGACTCTGCTCGACGAGGGGCAGCGGCTGCTGATCTTCCTGCCGCTGGCGCATGTGCTGGCCCGGTCGCTGACGCTGTCCGCGTTCGCCAACAAGGTGACCTGCGGCTTCACCAGCGACATCAAGAACCTGCTGCCGATGCTTGCGGTATTCAAGCCGACGGTCGTGGTGTCGGTGCCGCGGGTGTTCGAGAAGGTTTACAACACCGCCGAGCAAAACGCCGCCAGCGACGGCAAGGGGCCGATCTTCGCGCGGGCCGTGCAGACCGCGGTCGACTGGAGCGAGGCCCACGACAACGGTGGTCCGGGGCTGCTGCTGCGCGCCAAGCACGCGTTGTTCGACCGGCTGGTCTACCACAAGCTGCGCGCGGCGCTGGGCGGCGACTGCCACGCGTCGGTGTCCGGCGGCGCACCGCTGGGCGCCCGGCTCGGCCACTTCTACCGGGGCGTGGGCCTGACCATCCACGAGGGCTACGGCCTGACCGAGACCAGCTCGGCCATCACCGTCAACCAGGTCGGCAGGGTCAAGATCGGAACGGTCGGAACGTTGTTGCCGGGCAACAGCATGCGCATCGCCGACGACGGTGAGCTGTTGGTGCGCGGCGGCGTGGTGTTCAGCGGCTACTGGCGCAACGAGCAGGCCTCCGCCGATGCGTTCGCCGACGGCTGGTTCAAGACCGGTGACCTCGGCGCACTCGACGAGGACGGCTTCCTGAAGATCACCGGCCGTAAGAAGGAGATCATCGTCACCGCCGGCGGCAAGAACGTCGCCCCCGCCTTGCTGGAAGACCAGCTGCGGGCACACCCGCTGATCAGTCAGGCGATGGTGGTCGGGGACGCCAAACCGTTTGTCGGCGCGCTGATCACGATCGACCCGGAGGCCTTCGGCAGCTGGAAACAACGCAACAGCAAGGCCGAGGGCTCCTCCGTGGGCGATCTGGCCACCGATCCGGATCTGGTCGCCGAGGTCGACTCCGCGGTCAAGCAGGCCAACCTGTCGGTGTCGCATGCCGAGTCGATCCGCAAGTTCCGCATCCTTCCGGTCGACTTCACCGAGGACACCGGCGAGCTGACCCCGACGATGAAGCTCAAGCGCAACGTGGTGGCCGAGAAGTTCGCCTCCGACATCGAAGCGCTCTACGAGAAGTAATAACCGGGCGTCACGCCAGCGTGGCCGGCGAGGGCTGACCGCGCAGCAGGTCGGCCAGCCGGGCGGCCAGCATGTCCCAGCGCCACTGCGACGTCACCCAGTCGCGTCCGGCCGCGCCCATCGCGGCGGCCCGATCCGGGTCGGCCAGCAACTCGGTGACGGCGTCGCCGACCTCTTGCACCGAGTTCCCGTCGACGACGAGCCCGGTCTTGTTGTGCTGCACGGCTTCCGGAGCACCGCCCGAATCGCCGGCGACTACCGGCACGCCGGTCGCCGAGGCCTCCAGGAAGACGATGCCCAAGCCCTCGACGTCCATGCCCGCGCCGCGGGTGCGGCACGGCATCGCGAACACGTCGGCCAGCGCGTAGTGGGCGGGCAGCTCGGCCGACGGCACCGGACCGGTGAACGTCACGTGGTCGACCACGCCGCAGTCCTGGGCCAGCTTGCGCAGCGTGTCGAGGTACGGGCCGCTGCCGACGATCACCAGGGCGGCGCCGTCGACGCGTTGGCGGATCGACGGCAGCGCCTTGATCAGCATGTCCTGGCCCTTGCGCGGCACCAGCCGGGATAGGCACACGACCGTGGGCCGCTCCCCCAGCCCATAGCGGTTGCGCAACTCCGCGCGGCCGGCCGGGTCGGGCCGGAACCGGTCGGTGTCGACCCCCGACGGCAGGTATTCCAGCGACGCCGCGGGCCCGAACGCCGTCGCGAACCGGGACCGGGTGTAGCGGCTGACGAACGTCACGACGTCGGTGTCGTTGCCGATGCGCCGCAGCACCGAGCGCGCCACCGGAAGCATCGACCAACCCACCTCATGGCCGTGCGTGCTGGCCAGCACCCGGGTCGCCCCGGCCTGCCGGGCCCGGGCCGCCAGCAGCGCCAGCGGTGCGGCCGCGCCGAACCATACGGTGTCGATGCCGTGGTCACCGATCAGCCGGCGCATCCGGGCATCGACCACCGGGCCGGGCAGCATCAGCGTGCCCGGATGGCGCACCACCCGGTAGCCGGCCGCGTCCGCGTCGAAGGCGTCGGCGCCCTTCCATTGCGGCGCGTACACCAGCACCGCATGCGACCCGGTGTTCACCAGCCGCCCGACGAACTCGCCCAGGTAGGACTGGATGCCGCCGCGCCGCGGCGGAAAGTCGTTGGTTACCAGCAGGACCCGGCTCACTTGGGTCAGGCTATCCGACCATCCATTGCTGCCAGCGCGCGAGCAGGCCTGTCGAGTCGATGCCCAGTACGTCACGGGCGGCGTTGAACGGGTCGGCGTGCGCGACGCCGCAGACGGCGAGATAGTAGGCGCGCAACTTCGGCGCTCCGAAGGTATCGGCGACGAAGCGGGCGAACCACCAGGCGCGGTCGTAGGCCAGCGAGCGCTGCGGCCCGGGGGCGTCCAGGTCGAAGTCGGACGGCAGCGACATGTGCGACGAGGCCGCCTCGGCCGGGATCAGGGTATTGGGCCGGGCGATGAAATCGGCGACGCCTTCGGCCAGCCACCTCGGCGCGTCGAGAGCGGTGTCCGCGCGCGACGCATAGTGAAAAAGCTCGTGGGTCAACACAATTCGCAACGCCGAGTCGCTCATCGCAGCAGCGCCCGGCGCGAACACGATGCGCTGGCCGGCCGCCACCCGGTGCGCGGGATCGATGCGATCGGCGACGGTGACCGCGGCGATGTCGGCCCACTGTTGCGGCGGCCCGCCACCGGCGGCGGCGCGGAACTCATCGTCGGAGCCGGCGACCACCACCGAGATGTCGCGCGACCAGTCGACCCCCCAGAAGGCCGCCACTTTGTCGATCGCGGTGCGCATCTCCGCTGCGATACGGGCCAGCAGGCGGTCGGCGGCCGGGCTGCCGAAGCCGATCAAGCGGACCTCACGGTCGCCGACGGTCAGGGGTGCCCGGGCGGCGATCGGGTGGCTGAGAGCGGGCGTGACGAGCTGCGCGGGTCTTATCCGGGCATCGCGTGCGTCGAGCGGCACTGCCGCCGCCACAACGAACTCAACGATGAAGACCCAGGCCAGCAGAATCGGAAGCCACCGGCGCGGCCGACGGTAGTGCTCCTGCGCGGAGCGATCAGTAACGGCGGGCGTCGTAGATCGGGCCGGACGAGTTCATCGGCACCACCCGCACCGGCACGCCATAGGTCGACGAGTGAATCATCATGCCGTCACCGACGTAGATGCCGCTGTGTGACGCGTCCGAATAGAAGGTCAGCACGTCGCCGGGCTGCAGGTCCGACAGCGCCACCGGCTGACCGCCGTGGGCCTGCGCCTGGCTGGAGTGCGGCAGCGAGATGCCGGCCTGCTGGAACGCCCACATCACCAATCCGGAGCAGTCGAACCCGCCTGGCGCGGCACCGCCCCACGAGTACGGCGTTCCGACCTGGGTCAGCGCGGCCTGCACGACGTTGGCGCGGTCACCACCGGGGCCACCGGGAATCATTTCGGGCATTCCGGGAAATCCGGGGATCCCGGGCATTCCGCCCGGCGGCGGAGCCTCACCCGGCGGTAGGGCGCCGGGCGCCGGCGGGGCACCGGGCAGCATCGCGTCCGGTGCCGGCGCGCCAGGAGCAGGGGCCGCGGCGGGCAGCTGCCCGGGGTCGGCCAGCGCGGTGCGCTGCTGTGGTGTCAGGGAAACGTACTGCGATTTCACGACGGCGATCTGAACCTGCAGCTGGCTCTGCTTGGACTGCAGGCTGGCCCGCACCGCGGCGGCCTGCTCGGCCGCGCTCTTGGCGTCGGCGGCGGACTTGGCCGATGCCTGCTCTGCCTTGGCGGCCTGGTCACCGGCAACCCGGAAACTCGCCATCTGTGTAGACATTTGCGTGGCCATCACGCGCTGGACGGCCATCTTGTCGATCAGCCCCTGCGGCGATTGCGCGGTCAGCATGGCTTCCATGCCGTCGATGCGGCCGCCCATGTAGGTCGCGGCGGCAAGCCTGTTGACGGCGGTCTGGAAGGTGGCCAGCCGGGCCCTCGCCCCATCCACCGCGGCCTGGTCATCAGAGTGCTTCTTGTCGGCGGCCTGCTGGGCGGCGAGCTTCTCGTTGAGGTCGAGCTGCGCACTGTGCATGGCCTCGGTGGTCTGCTCGGCCTGCCGGGATAGCTCGCTGAGCTTTGCCAGGGCGTCGTCGGCCGGATCGGCCGCCACATTGGCAGCACAGACCCCCGAGAAGACCGTTAGGCCTGCCAGCGTCCCGATGACTGACCGCGTGATGACACGCGAGATCGAATGCACGGAGCCGAAACTCAAAGTATTGCTTCCTTAAACTGCCATCGACGTTCGAGGTCGAGCTGGGTTTAGGTCTCAAACAGGTTACGAAACGATAAAGGCGTTTGTCCAAACAAGATCGTTAAGAAAATGGATAGATTTCTGTCATAAGTATGTGAACGAGACAGGTAAGCGGGGCAGCCAGGCGTTTTGGCACTCAGGGTCATTAAGCGACACCGTACCCGCGATTTCGATGAATCGGCACTAAGCGCAACCGCGGCGCCAACCCGACCTCCGCGAGCACCTCGAGTGCGGCCCGCTCGTCCTGCAACAAAGTTTCCGGTACCCCGAGTAGCACGCTGATCACGCAATCCCGGCATCCCGGGCCGCGCGCCGCGCAGTCGTCGCAGTCGATCACCACCGGTGCGCCCGGTTCTGACGCCGAGACGCCTTTGCTGTCGGGTCCGCTGCGGTAGGCCATCGGAATCGGTCCTCTCATCCGGTTTGGTCGTGCTGACCCGAACGCTAACCGCGGGCACCGACACGTTTTGCCGACCGCGCGCCCGGCGTGGGAACGCCGTGGGTGTCGGTCCCGTTGCTTAACGTCACGCCCATGGGTGTGACTGGTGGGACTCAACTGAGTTTCGCCGACTTGGATTCGAGCGGGGAATCGAACTGGGCGCCCATCGACGAAATCCTGCTGCGTGAGCTCACCTTCGTCGTGGTGGACCTGGAGACGACCGGCGGACGCAACCGCGCAAAAGACGGTGCACCCGCCGACGCCATCACCGAGATCGGGGCGGTCAAGGTCCGCGGCGGCGTCGTGCTCGGTGAGTTCGGCACCCTGGTGGACCCGCAGCGCAGCATTCCGCCCCAGATCGTGCAACTCACCGGCATCACGACGGCGATGGTGTGTGACGCCCCGACCATCGACGCCGTCTTGCCGACGTTCTTGGAGTTCGCCGGCTTAGAGCACGGAGCCGTGCTCGTCGCCCACAATGCCGGATTCGACGTCGGGTTTTTGCGGGCCGCCGCCGAGCACTGCGAAATCCGTTGGCCCCGAGCGCAAGTGCTTTGTACGGTCCGGCTGGCGCGCCGCGTGCTGAGCCGCGAGGAGGCACCCAGCGTGCGGCTGGCCGCCCTGGCACGGCTGTTCGCCCACCAGATTGGGGGGGCCGCCCAACCCACCCACCGCGCCCTCGACGACGCCCGTGCCACCGTCGACGTGCTGCACGCGCTGATCGAGCGGGTGGGCAACCAGGGCGTGCACACCTACGCCGACCTGCGCTCATATCTGCCCAACGTGACACCGACCCAACGTCGCAAGCGCGTGCTCGCCGAACACCTGCCGCACCGGCCCGGGGTGTACCTGTTCCGCGGGCCCTCCGGCGAGGTGCTCTATGTCGGCACCGCCGTCGACCTGCGCCGCCGGGTGAGCCAGTACTTCACCGGCGCCGACCCGCGCGGCCGGATGAAGGAGATGGTCACACTGGCCGGCGCGGTCGACCACGTCGAGTGCGCCCACGCGCTGGAGGCCGGTGTGCGGGAGCTGCGGCTGCTGGCCGCACACGCTCCGCCGTACAATCGCCGCTCGAGGTTCCCGCAGCGTTGGTGGTGGGTGGCACTGAGCGACGAGGCGTTCCCGCGGCTGTCGGTGGTGCGGGCCCCGCGACACGACCGTGCCATCGGGCCGTTTCGGTCCCGCGCCGATGCCGCCGACACCGCGCGGCTGCTGGCTCGATTCACCGGAATCCGCACCTGCACAACGCGACTCGGCCGTTCGGCCCGCCACGGTCCGTCCTGTTCCGAAGTCGAAGTGTCGCCCTGCCCCGCGGCTCGCGACCTGACCGCCGCGCAGTACGCCGAGGCCACACACCGCGCCGCGGCCCTGATCGACGGCGCCGACAACAGCGCGTTGGACGCGGCCGTTGGTCAGCTCACCGCGCTGGCCGAGCATCGCCACTTCGAGAGTGCGGCGCGGCTGCGCGACCGCACCGCCACCGCCGTCGAGGTGCTGTGGCGGGGTCAGCGGCTGCGGGCGCTGGCCGCGCTGCCCGAGTTGATCGCCGCGGCCCCAGACGGCAGCGGGGGTTATCACCTCTGTGTCATCCGCTACGGCCGGCTCGCCGCGGCCGGATCCGCCCGGCGCGGGGTGCCGCCGATGCCGGTCATTGACGCCATTCACGCTGGCGCACAAGCGATCTTGACGGCCTCGGCCCCGCTCGGCGGTGCGCTGGTCGAAGAGACCGCGCTGATCGCGCGCTGGCTGGTCGCCCCCGGCGTGCGCATCGTGCGGGTCGCCGGCGACATCGGGTGGGCCTCGCCGCTGCGCTCGGCCGGCGCCTGGGCAGGGTGGGCGGCGGCGGCGCGCTCAGCGCGGCTGGCCTCGCAGCAAGAGCCGGTGCGGGGCGGAGAGTCAGAGCTCCTGGCTGAACCGCACCCAACGCGCGAGCAGCTGTTCGGCGGCCCCGGAGTCGATGGCCGCGCTGGCGCGCGCCAGCCCGTCCTCCCACGCCGGCAACCATTCAGCGCGGCTGGATAGGCCCGCATGCGCGACGATCGCGCCGGCGGCGTTGAGCACGACGGCGTCGCGGACCGCGCCCTTGACACCGCCCAGCACCGCACGCACCTCCTCGGCGTTGGCGTACGCGTCGCCGCCCAGCAGCTGGTCCAGGTCGGCGCGGGCGAATCCGAACCCCGCGGGATCGAACGTCAGCTTGTCCACCGTGCCCGCCTGCACGCGCCAGATCGTGCTGGTGGTGGTCGTGGTCAATTCGTCCAGGCCGTCGTCGCCGTGCACCACTAGCACGCTGGCGCGCCGTGCGGCGAACACCCCGGCCATCACCTCGGCGAGGTTGGCGAACGCGCAACCGATCAGCCCGGCTCGCGGCAACGCCGGATTAGTCAGCGGCCCAAGGAGATTGAAGACCGTCGGTATTCCGATCTCGCGGCGCACCGCCGACGCGTGCCGGTAGGACGGATGGAACGCCGGCGCGAAGCAGAACCCGATCCCGACCTCGGCGAGGCTGCGCGCGACCTGGTCGGGTCCCAGATCGATGCGCACGCCGAGGGCCTCGAGCGTGTCGGCGCCGCCGGACAGCGAGGACGCCGCGCGGTTGCCGTGTTTGACCACCGGGATCCCCGCGGCCGCGACCACGATCGCGGCCATCGTGGACAGGTTGACGGTGTTGACGCCGTCGCCGCCGGTGCCGACGATGTCGACGGCGTCGTCGCGGATCGACTCGGCGGGGATGCGGCGCGCGTGGCTGAGCATCACGTCGGCCAGCTCACTGACTTCGGCCGCGGTGGGCACCTTCATCTTCATCGCGACCGCGAAGGCGGCGATCTGGGCCGGGCGCGCGTTGCCGGTCATGATCTGGTCCATCGCCCACGCGGCCTGACCACGGGCGAGATTCTGCCCGTCGGTCAAGCGGCCCAGCAGCTGCGGCCAGGTCGGCGTGGCCCCGGGAGCCGTCGCGGAAAACGCCCGGTGGGAGGGAGCCTCAGATGATGCAGCCACGCGCCGATGGTCCCACGCGGACCAACCGCGGCCCAACCGTCGTTTCCGGGCCTGGAAAAGTTCCCCCCAAAACGACGCGCGGAGGCGAATTTCCGCCCCGGGTAGAGTTCAACAACTACAAAGCGTCATACTTGCGGATGTGACGAGTGCTGTAGGGACCTCGGGGACTGCGATCACGTCGCGAGTTCATTCGCTGAATCGGCCCAACATGGTCAGTGTCGGCACCATAGTGTGGCTGTCCAGCGAGCTTATGTTCTTTGCTGGCCTGTTCGCGTTCTATTTCACGGCGCGGGCGCAGGCCGGCGGGAACTGGCCACCGCCGCCCACCGAGCTGAATCTGTACCAAGCCGTGCCGGTGACATTGGTGTTGATCGCGTCGTCGTTCACCTGCCAGATGGGCGTCTTCGCCGCCGAGCGCGGCGACGTCTTCGGCCTGCGCCGCTGGTACGTGATCACCTTCTTCATGGGACTGTTCTTCGTCCTCGGGCAGGCCTACGAGTACTTCCACCTGGGCACCCACGGGACGACCATCCACGGCAGCGCCTACGGCAGCGTCTTCTATCTGGCGACCGGCTTCCACGGCCTGCACGTCACCGGCGGACTGATCGCCTTCATATTCCTGTTGGCCCGCACCGGGATGAGCAAGTTCACCCCGGCGCAGGCGACGGCCAGCATCGTCGTCTCCTATTACTGGCATTTCGTCGACATCGTGTGGATCGCGCTGTTCACCGTGATCTATTTCATCCGTTGAGCCGGCGCTAGACGAACAGGAGTGCTCGGTTGAAGAAACTGGGATTGACCCGATCCCGCGGCCGCAAGCCGCAGAGCCAGCCTAGAAACAAGGCCGGGAAAGAGCAGTCGCGGCGGCGTCTTCGCCGTCGGCTGTCCGGCGGCCTGCTGCTGATGATCGCGCTGACCATCGCCGGCGGACTGGCCGCGGTGCTGACCCCAACTCCCCAGGTCGCCGTCGCCGACGAGTCCAACTCGGCGCTGCTGCGCAACGGCAAGCAGCTGTTCGACACCTCCTGCGTGTCCTGCCACGGCGCCAACCTGCAGGGCGTGCCCGACCACGGGCCCAGCCTGATCGGCGTCGGCGAGGCCGCCGTCTACTTCCAGGTGTCCAGCGGCCGCATGCCGGCGATGCGCGGCGAGGCCCAGGCCCCGCGCAAGGAGCCGATCTTCGACGAGGCCCAGACCGACGCGCTCGGGGCATACGTGCAGGCCAACGGTGGCGGCCCGACCGTGGTGCGCAACCCCGACGGCAGCATCTCGATGCGATCGCTGCGCGGCGACGACCTGGGCCGCGGCGGGGACCTGTTCCGGCTCAACTGCGCCTCGTGCCACAACTTCACCGGTAAGGGCGGCGCGCTGTCGTCGGGCAAGTTCGCGCCCGACCTGGGTGAGGCCAATGAACAGCAGATCCTGACCGCGATGCTGACCGGCCCGCAGAACATGCCGAAATTCGCCGACCGCCAGCTGTCCTTCGAGGCCAAGAAGGACATCATCGGCTACGTCAAGAGCGTCACCGAGGAGCGTTCGCCGGGCGGCTACGGCCTCGGCGGCTTCGGACCCGCGCCCGAGGGCATGGCGGCGTGGATCATCGGGATGGTCGCGGCCATCGCGTTGGCACTGTGGATTGGGGCGCGAGCATGAGCGAAGCCGGTAAAGGGCCAGAGCCGGACGAGGCCGCACTGGCCGCGATGTCCAACCAGGAACTGCTCGAGCTGGGCGGCGAGATTGACGGCGTCGAGACCGTCTTCAAGGAGCCGCGCTGGCCGGTCGAGGGCACCAAGGCCGAGAAGCGTGCCGAGCGCGGCGTGGCCCTGTGGCTTTTGCTGGGCGGTGGCTTCGGGCTGGCCCTGCTGCTGATCTTCTTGTTCTGGCCGTGGGAGTACAAGTCGAACGAACAGGCGGGTAACTTCGCGTACTCGCTGGCCACGCCGCTGTATGGCTTCACCTTCGGGATGTCCGTTCTGTCGATCGCAGTGGGTGCCATCCTCTACCAGAAACGCTTTATCCCGGAAGAGATTTCGATTCAGGACCGCCATGACGGCGCGTCGCGCGACATCGACCGCAAGACGGTAGTGGCCAACCTGACCGACGCATACCAGACGTCGACGATCGGGCGCCGCAAGCTGATCGGGGCGTCGTTCGGCCTGGGCATGGGCGCGTTCGGCCTGGGCACCCTGGTGGCGTTTGCCGGCGGCCTGATCAAGAACCCCTGGAAGCCGGTCGTGCCCACCGCCGACGGGCTGAAGGCGGTGCTGTGGACGTCGGGCTGGACCCCGCGCTTCCACGGCGAGACCATCTATCTGGCGCGCTCGACCGGAGCCACCAGCGGGGCGCCGTTCGTCAAGATGCGCCCCGAGGACATGGACGCCGGCGGCATGGAGACCGTGTTCCCGTGGCGGGAGTCCGACGGCGACGGCACCACCGTGGAGTCCCACGAGAAGCTGAACGAAATCAAGATGGGTGTCCGTAATCCGGTGATGCTCATCCGTATTCGGCCCACCGACATGCCTCGGATGGTCAAACGCCAGGGCCAGGAGAGCTTCAACTTCGGCGAGTTCTTCGCCTATACCAAGGTCTGCTCGCACCTGGGCTGCCCGTCGTCGCTGTACGAGCAGCAGTCGTACCGAATCCTGTGCCCCTGCCACCAGTCGCAGTTCGACGCATTGCATTTCGCGAAGCCGATTTTCGGGCCGGCCGCGCGTGCGCTGGCGCAACTGCCGATCACCATCGACTCCAACGGGTATCTGGTTGCCAACGGTGACTTCATCGAACCCGTCGGTCCGGCATTCTGGGAGAGGACGACAACATGAGTCCGAAACTGAGTCCCCCGAAGATCGGTGACGTCCTGGCCAGCCAGGGCGAGGACATCGACAGCCGGTATCACCCGTCGGCGGCGGTCCGCAGACAGCTCAACAAGGTCTTCCCGACGCATTGGTCGTTCCTGCTCGGTGAGATCGCGATGTACAGCTTCTTCGTGCTGCTGATCACCGGCGTGTACCTGACGCTGTTCTTCGACCCGTCGATGGTCGACGTCACCTACAACGGCGTCTACCAGCCGCTGCGCGGCGTCGAGATGTCGCGGGCCTACCAGTCGGCCCTCGATATCTCCTTCGAGGTCCGCGGCGGCCTGTTCGTCCGCCAGATCCACCACTGGGCGGCGTTGATGTTCTCCGCGTCGATCATGGTGCACCTGGCGCGCATCTTCTTCACGGGCGCGTTCCGGCGGCCGCGCGAGGCGAACTGGGTGATCGGCTCGCTGCTGCTGATCCTGTCCATGTTCGAGGGCTACTTCGGCTACTCGCTGCCCGACGACCTGCTGTCCGGTATCGGCCTGCGGGCCGCGCTCTCGTCGATCACGCTGGGCATGCCGGTGATCGGGACCTGGCTGCACTGGGCACTATTCGGCGGTGACTTCCCCGGAACCATCCTGATTCCCCGGATGTATGCACTACACATTCTGTTGATTCCGGGCATCATCCTGGCGCTGATCGGGATGCACCTGGCCATGGTGTGGTTCCAGAAGCACACCCAGTTCCCCGGCCCGGGACGCACCGAGCACAACGTCGTCGGCGTGCGCGTGATGCCGATCTTCGCGGTCAAGTCCGGCGCATTCTTCGCCGCCATCGTCGGTGTGCTGGGCCTGATGGGCGGCCTGCTGCAGATCAACCCGATCTGGAACCTGGGTCCCTACAAGCCATCTCAGGTGTCGGCGGGCTCGCAGCCCGACTTCTACATGATGTGGACGGAGGGCTTGGCCCGTATCTGGCCGCCGTGGGAGTTCTACTTCTGGCACCACACCATTCCCGCCGTGGTCTGGGTCGCAATTCTCATGGGCGTGGTTTTCGGCCTGCTGGTCGTCTACCCGTTCCTGGAGAAGCGGTTCAGCGGCGACAAGGCCCACCACAACCTGCTGCAGCGGCCGCGCGACGTCCCGGTGCGCACCTCGATCGGGGCGATGGCGATCGCCTTCTACATGCTGCTGACGCTGTGCGCGATGAACGACATCATCGCGTTCACGTTCCACATCTCGCTGAACGCGACGACGTGGATCGGGCGCATCGGCATGGTGATCCTGCCGCCGTTCATCTTCTTCATCACCTATCGGTGGTGCGTTGGGCTGCAACGCAGCGACCGCGCGCTGCTCGAGCACGGCGTCGAGACCGGCATCATCAAGCGGCTGCCGCACGGTGCCTACATCGAGCTGCACCAGCCGCTCGGCCCGGTCGACGATCACGGCCACCCGCTCCCGCTGGAGTACCAGGGGGCGCCGGTGCCCAACAAGATGAACAAGCTGGGCTCGGCCGGTACGCCGGGCAGCGGCAGCTTCTTGTTCGCCGATCCGCCGTCCGAGGATGCGGCGTTGCGCGAGGCGGCCCACGCCTCCGAGCAACGCGCGCTGACCGCGCTGCGGGAACGCCAGGACACCAACGGCTCGACGAACGGCGAGCACTAGCCGGCGTCAGCTGGCGGTGCGCTGCTGTTCGGCGGCCCGCAGGATCGAGCCCGCGGTCGTAAACGTGGACTTCTCGCGGTCGGCGGGAGCCACCGGCAGGTTGGCCGCGCAGCGCAGCACCATCATCGCGAGCGGACTGTAGGTCGCGTACGGGATGACCAGCAGGTTGACGTGAGCATCTCCGCCGCTGATGGTCATTATGTGGTGGCGCTTCTGTTCCCATCCCGGCCAATTGATGTCGGGCGGTCGTTGGAGCGGTTGCCAATTGACGTTGATCGACGTGATGTCTCCCAGCCTGGGAGTCAGGGCTGCGACCAGGTCCGGCAACTCGTTGGTGATGCGGTCCGCGCGGGGCCACCACGCGCCGTCGATGACGCGGCCAAGCTCACGAGCCAACGACACCCGGACGGGATTGGGTCGGCCCCGACCGCCGAACGGACGGGTCATCGCGGATGTCGCTGGCCCGCGATGGTGACGGCTACCCGACTCACGGGCGGTTCCCTTCGCTATCGGCATCGCCCGCACGGCTGCGGGGCGGCGGAGTAGGTGTCATCCGCGCCGATGGGGGTGTGCACCCGCTGACAACGAAAACAAAACTCACGCGTGACGCTACGCCACCGGTAGGCCGGTACGAGCCGCCTATCGGTAACGCACGTCGGTAACGCACGCGGATCGCGGTATTCCACGTAGTCTTAGGGCAACGGAAGTGGGGATGGCCAAATGATGGCGATACAAGACTGGACCGACGCACCCGAGATTCATCCCTCCAAGATTCGGGTCGGTGACATCATCGGCACGATGCTCCCCACCACTCAGCGCTACACGGTCAAAATGATCGGCGCCCCGCAGAAAAGCCCGGGCAGATGGACCTTTTTCTGCCGTGACGACGGCGGCCTGCAGCACACCAGCACGTTCCGGGAGCACGAGTTGGTCCGCAGGTACGCCAAGGCGTCGTGACGGCGGCGGGCGCCAGCGGGCCCTGGCTCAGCTCGCGGCGACCTCGCGGCGTAGCTGCCGCACAAAGAGCCATTCGACCGCCGGCATCGCCGCGGTGACGGCCCCGGCCAGCCCGTAGCCGACCCAGGACGGGCCGTCATGCCCGACGGCCATCGAGTAGGTCGCGGCGGCAACGGCGATCAGCGCGATGCCCATCGTGCCGGTCAAGACGACGGTGCCGCGCAGCCAGATTCGGTCCACGGCCTCACCGGACCACTCCCCGGCCGCCCCGGCTGCCTGGGCACGCTGCGGACGCACCCGCTCGACCACGGTGCGGGTGGCGGACTGCCGGGTCGGTGCACGTCCCTGCAGGGCCGTCGAGCGGACCACCGGAGGTTCGGCCTTGGTCATCCGGCGGGCCCGCAGCAGCACCGGGACGGCCCCGGCGATGATCAACGCGGACACGATGATGACGGCGTACAACACCCACGGCGTGCTGTGCGTGTTGGTGGCCGCGCTGTGGAAGCCCCGGCCCAGGTCGGCCAGCGCGACGGCAGCGGCGACGCTGACGCCCAGCAGCAGCAGCCAGATCGCGGCGCACGCGCCCAGCAGGAGTCGATCGATGACATCCGGCGGCACGGTGTCGGACCCGCGTCGATACGCGGAGTATCTGCTGACCATCAGCAACTCGTCTGCGGTTGGTCGGTGTTGTTCGACGACAGCACCGTCCCGTCGCTGGTGGTGATCGAGCAATTGAGCCTGCTGACCCGGAAAAGACTGGACGCCTGGACGGAGCCGACGTCGGATTGCGAGATCGGAGTGACCGTCATCGACCAGGGGATGTACACGTTGTGCTGGGTGCGTGAGCGGCCGGATGCGTCGACGTAGGTCACCGAGATGATGTCGCCCGGCGCTTTGGTGCCGGTCACCGAATAGGTGACCTGGCGTGGACCGGCCGGTGTCGTCGGCGGCGGTGGCGGCGGAGGCGGGGCCGCGGTTGCCGACGTGCTGGCCGGCGGCGCGGTGGTCGGTGCGGGTGGCGGCGGCGGCGGAGGAGGCGGTGGCGTCACCGTCACAGTCTGGGTCTCCGTAGCTGTCGGGGGCGGCGGCGGCGGTTCGGTGGTGGGCGGCGGGGGTGGCGGCTTGGTCGTGGTGATTTCGTCCTGCACCGGCGCGGTGGACGAGGTGCTGGTGCCCGGGTTGGCAAGTTGATTGGTATCGGTGCGCGCGAACAGCAGTGACACCGAGACCACCAGCGCGATCGCGGCCACGATGGCGGCCACGCCGACCACCCACGGCCAGCGTGGGGTGCCGTCGTCGTCATCGTCGTCGTCGGATGAGTCGTCGTAGCTCTCGTAGTCGTAGAGCCCCAGATCGGCCGGCACATACGGGCCGCTGAGGAAATGCTCGGACTCCGGGGCCGAGTACGCACGCGAATATGCGTCCGTCTCGCCGGTCCGGTCTGCCGCCGGTATTGCGCCGCTGTCGCCGAAGGGTTCGAGTTCCCGACCGGCCTGCAATTCGTCGTCGTGCTCGTCGAATTCGTCGCCGGGCTCGCTGCCGGAATTCGGTTCGTGCTCGAGCTCACTGGCGGAATCGGATTCGTCGGGTTCCCATCCCGGGGGTTTCGGCCCGCTCATGTCTACCTGCCCTGCCCAACTGCATCACCTGCGCACGGGGCTTCAGGGGTACCTCGTGTCGCGCTCGCTCGAGAGATTCTCATGTGCCTGCGCAAACCCTACCGAACCGAGTAGCGCAAAGAAGTCTTGGCAAACGGGCGACGGCTCAACTGATGCCCGGATTGTTACCTTTGAGACGCAAATCAGTGCTTCTCGGGGCCCACGTAGTACTCAAAGACCAATCCGGCGGCCGAAGAAAGGATGAACACAACACCGGCAACGATCAGCCAGGGCAACCACAGCGCGATACCGACCGCGGCCACCGAGCCCGACAACGCGAGCAGCAGGGGCCACCAGCTGTGCGGGGCGAAGAATCCCAATTCCCCTGCACCGTCGCTGATTTCAGCGCCCTCGTAGTCCTCGGGCCGGGTGTCGAGGCGACGGGCCACGAACCGGAAGAAGGTGGCGGTGATCAACGCCAAACCGCCGGTCAGCGCCAACGCGGTGGTGCCGGCCCACTCCTCGCCGCCGGTGGCGTACAGCGCGGTCAGCACGCCGTAGAGCACCGCGCAGAAGACGAAGAACGCGGCGCAGAATTCGAACAGCCTCGCTTCGATGTGCATTGCGTCTCCTAACCTACTGGTTGGGTCAGTTCGCCGCGGCGAGTGTCAAACGGATGAGTGGTCACCGCTAACGGAGACTGGGCGATCGCCTGCAACGCTTGGGCGTTCGTCTTTCCGTCGACCCGTTGCTGCAAATAAGCCTTGAAGTCGTTGGGCTCAACGACTCGGACCTCGAAGTTCATCATCGAGTGATACGTGCCGCACATCTCCGCGCAGTGGCCGACAAACGCCCCGGTCTTGGTGATCTCTTCGACCTGGAACACGTTGACCGAGTTGTTTTGCTTGGGATACGCCATCACGTCGCGCTTGAAGAGGAATTCCGGCACCCAGAAAGCGTGGATGACATCGGCTGAATTCAGTACGAATTCGATGCGCTTGCCAGCCGGCAGCACCAGCACCGGAATTTCTTGGGGGGTGCCAAGGGTTTCGACCTTGTCGAAGTTCAGGTAGGTCCGGTCCTCGGTGTTGATCCCGTGCACCGGCCCGACGCGCTCCTCGCCGTGCTCGTCCTTGCCCTCGGGCTTGGAGACCATCGCCTTCTTGCGGGCCTCATCCGCGCCGTCGTAGCTCAGCGTGCCGTCCTTGAAGTTGACGCGCTGATAGCCGAACTTCCAATTCCACTGGAAGGCCGTGACGTCGATCACAACCTCGGGGTTCTTGTCCAGGTGCAGCATCCGCTCCTGCACCACGACGGTGAAGTAGAAGAGCACCGAGATGATCAGGAATGGCGTCACCGTCAGCACCAGCTCGAGCGGCATGTTGTAGCCGAACTGGCGGGGCAGTTCGGTGTCCGTTGCCTTCTTCCGGTGGAACGCCGCCGACCAGAAGATCAGGCCCCACACGATGACCCCGACGACCAGCGAAGCGATCACCGCGCCGATCCACAGCTCCCGGTTCAGGTGGGCCTGCGGCGTGATGCCCTCGGGCCAGCCCAGAGCAAACACCGTCTGCCAGCTACATCCGCTGAGGGTGACCGCCAGTAGTCCCAGCGTCCCCGCCAGCGCCAGCGGTCGAAGACGACGGGAAAGACCCCTGGGTGCGTCTGGCGAACGGCGCTGAAATATGGCCTGCGACAAACGCTGCGAACGGAACTGCCCGCCGGGTGTCACGTTGGCGCCTCCTGCTCGAATGTCGAATACTACGCAGCGTAGACCACGCCGCTCAGCCCGGCGACTAAACCCCGACGGGTCGGCCGCCGCGTCGTCGCGACCGGCCCGGTGCGGCGCCCCCAAGCATCGCCGAAGTGCGGCATACTGGGGCGCCGTGTGTGGACTGCTGGCCTTTGTCGCCGACCCGGGCGGCGTCGAGACGGACGCGGCCCGGGCGGACGGCGCGATCGCCCGCTCGTTGCGCCTGATGCGGCACCGCGGGCCCGACGAGCCCGGCGGGTTGTTCGACCCGGACGCCGACGGCGCGGTGGTGTTCGGCTTCAACCGGCTGTCCTTCATCGACATCGCGCATTCGCATCAGCCGCTGCGCTGGGGTCCGCCCGAGGCGCCGGACCGCTACGTCCTGGTGTTCAACGGCGAGATCTACAACTACCTCGAGCTGCGCGACGAACTGACCGCCCAGCACGGCGCCGCGTTCGCCACCGACGGTGACGGCGAGGCCATCGTCGCCGGCTACCACCACTGGGGCGCCGAGGTGTTGACGCGGCTGCGCGGCATGTTCGCCTTCGCACTGTGGGACACCGTCACCCGCGAATTGTTCTGCGCCCGTGACCCTTTCGGTATCAAGCCGCTGTTCATGGCGACCGGCGCCGGCGGCACGGCGGTGGCCAGCGAGAAGAAATGCCTGCTCGATCTCGTCGATCTGGTGGGGTTCGACACCGCGATCGACACCCGGGCCATCCAGCACTACACGGTGCTGCAGTACGTGCCCGAGCCCGAGACGCTGCACCGCGGGGTGCGCCGGCTTGAATCGGGCTGCTACGCCCGCATCCGGCCCGGGTCACCGCCGCAGGTCACCCGGTATTTCGTGCCGCGGTTCGCCGCGGTGCCGTTGACCCGCGACACCGAGCAGGCCCGCTATGACGAGATCACCGCGGTGCTCGAGGACTCGGTGGCCAAGCACATGCGGGCCGACGTGACCGTCGGCGCGTTCCTGTCCGGCGGCATCGACTCCACCGCGATCGCGGCGCTGGCGATCCGGCACAACCCCCGGCTGATCACGTTCACCACCGGATTCGAGCGCGAGGGATTCTCCGAGATCGACGTCGCGGTGGCCTCGGCCGAGGCGATCGGTGCCCGCCACATCGCCAAGGTGGTCAGCGCGGGCGAGTTCGTCGCCGCCCTGCCCGAGATCGTCTGGTACCTCGACGAGCCGGTTGCCGACCCCGCGCTGGTCCCGCTGTTCTTCGTCGCCCGCGAGGCCCGCAAGCACGTCAAGGTGGTGCTCTCCGGCGAGGGTGCCGACGAGCTCTTCGGCGGCTACACGATCTACCGAGAGCCGTTGTCGCTGAAGCCCTTTGGCTATTTGCCGCGGCCGCTACGACGTTCCATGGGCAAGGTCTCCAAGCCACTTCCGGAGGGCATGCGGGGCAAGAGCCTGCTGCATCGTGGTTCGCTGACCCTTGAGGAGCGCTACTACGGCAACGCCCGCAGCTTCTCGGATGCGCAGCTGCGCGACGTGCTGGCCGGGTTCCGCGCGGAGTGGACGCATACCGATGTGACGGCTCCGGTGTACGCCGAATCGACGGGCTGGGATCCGGTGGCCCGGATGCAGCATGTCGACCTGTTCACCTGGCTGCGCGGCGACATTCTGGTCAAGGCCGACAAGATGACGATGGCCAACTCGCTGGAGCTTCGGGTGCCGTTCCTGGATCCGGAGGTGTTCGCCGTCGCGTCCCGGCTACCCGTCGAGGCGAAGATCACCCGCACGACCACGAAATACGCGCTGCGCCGGGCGTTGGAACCCATCGTCCCCGCCCACGTGCTGCACCGGCCCAAGCTCGGATTCCCGGTGCCCATCCGGCATTGGCTGCGCGCCGGCGAATTGCTGGAATGGGCCTACGCGATGGTGGACGCCTCGCAGGCCGGCCACCTCGTCGACACCGCCGCCGTCCGCCGGATGCTCGACGAACACCGAAGCGGCGTCAGCGATCACAGCCGCCGGCTATGGACGGTGCTGATCTTCATGCTGTGGCACGCGATCTTCGTCGAGCACACTGTGGTGCCCCAGATCAGCGAACCGGTGTACCCCGTGCAGCTCTAGCGTGTGGTTCGGTCGAGTGTGAAACGTGGGCGCCATAGGTGCACACTCGCCGCCGTGGGTTCACACTCAAGGCGCCGGCTAGGCATTTGCCCGGCTAGGCGAGCACCGCGGCGATCTCGGCGGCGGCCTCGTCGCCGTAGGCATCCGCCAGCCGGGTCTTGGCGACATCGCTGTCCCAGGTCCACTCCTGGGTCCCGGTCGACTCCAGCACCAGCACCGCCACCAGCGAGCCCAGCTGGGCCGCACGCTCCAGGCTCAGCCCGGCGCTTCGCCCGGTGAGGAAGCCGGCCCGGAACGCGTCGCCGACACCGGTGGGGTCGGTCTGGCTGAGCTCGGGCACCACGTCGACGTGGACGGTGGTGCCGTCACGGTCGACGATGTCGACACCCTTGGCGCCCAGCGTCGTCACCCGCAGGCCGACCTTCTGCTGCACGTCGGCTTCCGACCAGCCGGTCTTTGACTGGATCAGTTCCCACTCGTAGTCGTTGCTGAACAGGTACTCCGCGCCGTCGACGAGCTTGTCGATCTCCTCACCGGACAGACGGGGCAACTGCTGGGACGGGTCGGCGGCGAAGGGCAGGCCGAGCTTGCGGGCCTCTTCGGTGTGCACGACCATCGCCTCGGGGTCGTTCGCCCCGATGATCACCAGGTCGGGCTTGCCGAGCGAGGACACCAGGTCGGCGAGCTTGATGTTGCGGGCCTCCGACATGGCGCCCGGGTAGAACGACGCGATCTGGGCCATGTCCTCGTCGGTGGTGCAGGTGAACCGGGCGGTGTGCGCGGTCTTGGAGATCAGCACGTTTTCGCAGTTGACGCCGTGGCGCTCCAGCCATTCGCGGTATTCGCCGAAGTCGTCGCCGGCCGCGCCGATTAGCGCGACGTCACCGCCGAGCACGCCGATGGCGAAGGCGATGTTGCCCGCCACGCCGCCACGATGAATCACCAGGTCGTCGACCAGGAAGCTGAGCGAAACCTTCTGCAGATGCTCGGCCAGCAGGTGCTCGGAAAACCGGCCGGGAAAACGCATCAGATTATCGGTCGCAATCGAACCGGTCACCGCGATCGTCACGAAATCTCCATCCTTCATTGGTAAGCGCGTCCAGCCTACCCACGCGTTTCGACCGCCCGGCAGACACCGCCAGCGTCCGCAGTCCGCGAAAGGGCGTGCGCTAGCCTCCCTAGGGAACTCACTCAAGTCGCCGGGACCGAATACTCGGGCGGTACCCGCTCGAGGTCGGTGTCTACCACCGTAGGAGAACCACCATGGGCGGTCCGCACTCGCCGAACCACGGTGTCGGCGGCGACGGACCCGTGCCCTACACCGAGCCGGTCGACTTCCCGCACGACCTGCCGGTCGGCGACACGGCCTTCGCGCCCAGGCCGGGCAACGAACCTCCGCCGGGCGCCTACCTCGGCCCGACGCCGCCACCGGGCTATCCGAAGCGGCGCTCGCCGCGACGCATGATCATCGGGGTGCTGGCGGCCGTCGCACTCGTCGCCGCGATGACGGCAGCGATCGTGTACGGCGTCCGTACCAACGGTGCGAACACCGGGGCCGCATTCTCCGAAGCCTCGGCCAAAACCGCGATTCAGGGCTACCTGGACGCGCTGGAGAACCGCAACACCGACGAGATCGCCCGCAACGCGCTATGCGGCCTCTACGACGGCGTGAAGGACCGTAGGTCCGACCAGGCGCTGGCCAAGTTGAGCAGCGACGCGTTCCGCAAGCAGTTTTCGCAGGTTCAGCTGACCTCGATCGACAAGATCGTGTATCTGTCGCAGTACCAGGCTCAGGTGCTGTTCACGATGCAGGTATCGCCTGCCGTGGGCGGCCCGATGCGCGGTCAGGTCCAGGGCGTCGCGCAGCTGCTATTCCAGCGCGGCGACATCTTGGTGTGCTCGTACGTGCTGCGTACCGGCGGCTCGTACTAGCCCTCGCGGGTCAGTTGAAGGAGTCCCCGCAGGCGCAGGAGCCGGTGGCGTTGGGGTTGTCGATCGTGAAGCCCTGCTTCTCGATGGTGTCGACGAAGTCGATCGACGCGCCTTCGATGTAGGGCGCGCTCATCCGGTCCACCGTCAGCTTCACGCCGCCGAAGTCGGCGACCAGGTCACCGTCCAGCGTCCGGTCGTCGAAGAACAGGTTGTAACGCAGCCCCGCGCACCCGCCGGGCTGGACCGCGATCCGCAGCGCCAGGTCGTCGCGGCCTTCCTGGTCCAGCAGGGACTTCGCCTTGATCGCGGCGGCCTCGGTGAGGATGGCGCCGTGAGTCTTGGCGGTCGTCTCGTTTTCCACCGTCATTAGTTCTCCTACATGCCTGTTGTTGGGTGGGTGCCCGGGCACCCGAACCACGCGGGGTAAACCCACTGCCTCAACGGTACCTTGCAGGACCGCTATTCCCGAGTCGTGCCGCCACCTGTGACGCTAATCCCATCAGCTGATTTGCCGCGTCGGCCAGCGCCAATCCCACCGAACCGGCGTACTCGGCCATGGACAGCGCGGACATGATGCCCGCCGTGCGCACCGCGGTTTTCTCCAGGCCGACCTGCCCGGCCAGCACGATCACCGGAATTCCCAGCGGGCCGGCCGCGGCCGCGAGCTGCCCGACCACCTTCCCGTGCAGGGACTGCTCGTCGAACTTGCCCTCACCGGTGACGATCAGCTCGGCGATGTCGAGGTCATCGGCCAAATGGGTGTGCTCGGCGATGATCGCCGCACCGGACTCGCAGCGGCCCCCGAGCGCGAGCAGGCCCGCGCCGATACCACCGGCCGCGGCCGCCCCGGGCTCGGAGCTGACGTCGCGCCCGGCCACCGCTTCCAGTTGCAGCGCCCACGCCTCGAGGCGAACTTCCAGCGCCGCGACGGTCACCGTGTCCGCGCCCTTCTGCGGCCCGAACACCCGGGCCGCGCCCCAGGGTCCCACCAGCGGATATTCGGTGTCCGAGGCGGCGATCAGCTCGACGTCGGCCAGTTGGTGCCGGGCGACTTCCAGGCCGCCCAGCTCGGCGATCATGCCTTGCCCACCGTCGGTGCACGCGCTGCCGCCCAGCCCCACCACGATTCGCCTCGACCCGGCCCGCAGCGCTTCGGCGATCAGCTGTCCGACTCCCCTGCTGTGCGCCGCCAGCGCGGTCTCCGGGTCGGCCGGCCGGCCGAGCAGTCCCAGGCCGCAGGCCTGGGCAATTTCCAGGTAGGCGGTCGCCGTCTCCGGATCCCAGACCCACTCCGCACAAACCACCGTGTCCAGCGGCCCGGCGACTTCCACGCGCCGCTTCTCTCCGAACCGATTGGCCAGCACCTCGATGAAACCCGGGCCGCCATCGGACTGCGGGGCGACGATGAACTGGTCGCCCGGGCGGGACCGACCCCAGCCGGTCGCGATGGCGGCGGCAGCCTCTAGCGCCGAAAGACTGTCGCCGTAACAATCCGGGGCCACCAACACCCGCATAGCCGGCAATTGCAAACGACCCGGAGAAAGACCAGTGGCAACATCGTCCGAGGCCATCGAGCCGTTATCCATCACCCGTAGCCGTTCATCACTGTTAAGGGTAGGTCTAAGTAACGTGCAACCGCAGAGCTATCGCGATGCCTGGCGGGGCCATGCACCGAACCCGGCCGGTCGCGAAGTAACCTGGCGGTTGTGAAGTTGTTGGGCCGTAAGAAAACCCATGCGGAAGTCCCGGATGGGGACCTCGTGACACCGGCTGCGTCCGACGCGGCCTTGGACGCGGCGTCTCGCGCGGCACGCAGAACCGACCCCAAGGGCCGGCCCACCCCCAAGCGCGAAGCTGCCCGGCGCAACGCGAAGAAGGGTCCCGTCGCCCCAGCACCCATGACCGCCGCAGAGGCTCGGGCCCGCCGCAAATCGCTGGCGGGCCCCAAGCTCAGCCGCGAGGAGCGCAAGGCCGAGCGCACCGCGGGCCGGGCCCGGATGACGGATCGCCGGGAACGCATGATGGCCGGCGACGAGGCGTACCTGCTGCCGCGCGACCAGGGTCCGATCCGCCGCTACGTGCGCGACGTGGTCGATTCCCGACGCAACGTGCTCGGCTTGTTCATGCCGTCGACGCTGTTGCTGCTGTTCGTCATGTTCGGCGTTCCGCAGCTGCAGCTCTACATTTCTCCCGCGATGCTGGTGATCACCACGATCATGGGCATCGACGGCCTGATCCTGGGCCGCAAGGTCGCCAAACTGGTCGACGCCAAGTTCCCGACCAACACCGAAAGCCATTGGAAAATAGGCCTTTACGCTGCAGGCCGGGCTACCCAGATGCGCCGGATGCGGGCGCCCCGGCCCCAAGTCGAGCGCGGCGCCAGTGTCGACTAACCGTTGCCGGAAAGCTTCCTGACCCCAGTGCGCACCCTGGTGCTCGGCGGGATCAGGTCGGGCAAATCCGAGTGGGCCGAGGAGGCCATCACCACGTCGCTGCCACCCGGGCGGCCGGTCCGATACCTGGCCTCCGGGCCGGGCGGCCAGGACGACGCGGACTGGGCACACCGAATCGCGAAACACCGCGATCGTCGGCCCGCGCACTGGTCTACAGTCGAAACCCAGGACATCACAACCGAATTGCGCCAATCCCCGGATACCCCGACCCTCGTCGACGACCTGGGCACCTGGCTGACCGGCACGCTAGATCGCCACCAGGCATGGGAGAACGGATCGGTGGCCGCCCCGGTCGACGAGCTGGTCGGCGCCGTCGGCGCGTTTGAATCCACGCTGGTGCTCGTCAGTCCCGAGGTCGGGTTGACGGTGGTGCCCGCGACCGCATCCGGCCGCCGGTTCGCCGACGAACTGGGCACCCTCAACCAACGCGTCGCGGCACTGTGCGAGCGGGTGGTGTTGGTGGTGGCCGGCCAGCCGGTATCGATCAAACCGTCAGGGAAATAATGGAATTCGCGCCGATCTCGTCGCCCGACGCGGCCGCCGCCGCGGCCGCCCGCGCGCGCCAGGACACCCTGACCAAGCCGCGCGGCGCGCTGGGCCGTCTCGAGGACCTGTCCGTCTGGATCGCGTCGTGCCAGGGGCATTGCCCGCCAAGCCAATTCGAGCGTGCCCGGGTGGTGGTCTTCGCCGGCGACCACGGCGTCGCCAAATCCGGGGTATCCGCGTACCCACCGGAAGTGACCGCCCAGATGGTCGCCAACATCGACGCCGGTGGCGCGGCGATCAACACGCTGGCCGCGATCGCGGACGCGACGGTGCGCATCGCCGACTTGGCGGTGGACGCCGAGCCGCTCTCGGAGCAGATCGGCGCCCACAAGGTGCGCCGCGCCAGCGGCGACATCGCCGTGCAGGACGCGCTGACCGACGAGGAAACGGCCGGCGCGATCGCGGCGGGCCAGCGCATCGCCGACGAAGAGGTCGACGCGGGCGCCGACCTGCTGATCGCCGGCGACCTGGGCATCGGAAACACCACCGCGGCGGCGGTTCTGGTCGCGGCGCTGACGAACGCCGAGCCGGTCGCGGTGGTCGGCTTCGGATCCGGCATCGACGATGCCGGATGGGCCCGCAAGACGGCCGCGGTCCGCGATGCGTTGTTCCGGACGCGACCGGTGTTGCCCGACCCGGTCGCATTGCTGCGCAGCTGTGGCGGCGCGGATCTGGCCGCAATCGCCGGCTTTTGCGCACAAGCCGCGGTGCGGCGCACCCCGCTGCTGCTCGACGGCATGGCCGTGACGGCCGCCGCCCTGGTCGCCGAACGCCTGGCACCGGGCGCGCGGCAGTGGTGGCAGGCCGGCCACCGATCCACCGAGCCGGGTCATGCGCTGGCCCTGACCGCGCTCGAGCTGGACCCGATCCTGGACCTGCGGATGCGGCTGGGCGAGGGCAGCGGCGCGACGCTGGCTCTGCCGGTGCTACGCGCCGCGGTGGCCACCCTGTCGTCGATGGCGACATTCAGCGAGGCCGGTGTCTCCCGGCCCGACGGCACCTTGCCTTCGCCGTGATTCGTTCGCTGGCAACAGCTTTCGTGTTCACAACGGTGTTACCCGTACCGAGCGGCGCCCCGATGGGCCGCGGCGCCATGACCGCGCTGCCGGTGGTCGGCGCCGCCCTGGGAGCACTGGCCGCGGGTATCACCTGGGGCGGCTCGCTGGCCTTCGGTGCGTCCAGCCCGCTGCCGGGATTGCTCGCGGTGGCAGCACTCTTGCTCGCCACCCGCGGGCTGCACATCGACGGCGTCGCCGATACCGCCGACGGGCTGGGCTGCTACGGGTCACCGCCGCGCGCACTGGCGGTGATGCGCGACGGGTCGACCGGACCCTTCGGCGTCGCGGCCGTCGTGCTGGTGATCGTGTTGCAGGGCTTGGCATTTTCGGCGCTTGCCACCACCTGGCAGCACGGGCTAGCCGCGATCGTCGTCGCGGTCGCTGCCGGCCGGGTGAGCGCCGTGCTGGCCTGCCGCCGCTCGGTGCCGGCGGCCGACGGTAGCGCCCTGGGCGTCCAGGTCGCCGGCAGTCAACCCGTCGGCGTCGTGGCCGGCTGGGTTGTGGTGCTGCTCGGGGTTTCGCTGCTGGCGGGTCCGCGACCGTGGCAGGGACCGGCCGCGGTGGTGTTGGCGTTGTGCTGCGGCGCGCTGCTGGTCGGACATTGCGTGCGCCGCTTCGGCGGCATCAGCGGCGACGTGCTGGGCGCCGCAATCGAACTGACCACGACGGTCAGCGCCGTCACACTCGCGGCATTGGTCCGCTGCTAGCCGAGCCGGTACATCCAGCCGTGCGTGTCGGCGAAGCTCCCCCGCTGAATGCGGGTCAGCGTGTCGCGCAGCGCCATCGTCACTTCACCCGGCTCGCCGTCGCCTATGGTGAATTCGCTGTCGGCGTACTTCACCCGCCCGACCGGCGTGATGACAGCCGCAGTGCCGCAGGCGAATACCTCGGTGATCTCCCCCGCGGCCGCCTTCTTCTGCCATTCGTCGATATCGATCTTGCGCTCTTCGACCGTGAATCCGGCATCAATTGCCAACTGCAGCAACGAATCCCGCGTTATGCCGGGCAACAGCGAGCCGGACAGCTCCGGGGTGACCAGCCGCGAGGTGCCGCCGCTGCCGAACACGAAGAAGAGGTTCATGCCGCCCATCTCTTCGACGAAGCGCCGTTCGACGGCATCGAGCCAAACCACTTGGTCGCAACCGTTTTCCGCGGCCTCGGCCTGAGCCACCAGCGAAGCGGCATAGTTGCCGCCGAACTTGGCCGCACCGGTACCGCCGGGGCAGGCCCGCACGTAATCCGTTGACACCCAGACGTCGACGGGGTTGATGCCGTTTTTGAAATACGCGCCGGCCGGTGAACCGATCAGCAGGTACCGGTAGTGCTTGGCCGGCCGTACTCCCAGTCCCGGCTCCGTCGCAAAGATGAACGGCCGCAGATACAGCGCCTCTTCGCCGCCCGCCTTGGGCACCCATTCGTTGTCGACAGCGATCAGCTGGCGCAGGGACGCGAGGAAGAGCTCGTCGGGCAGCTCGGGGATCGCGATCCGCTTGGCCGACGCGCGCATCCGGGCGGCGTTGGCGTCCGGGCGAAATGACACGACCGACCCGTCGGCCCAGCGGTATGCCTTGAGCCCCTCGAACACTTCTTGCGCGTAGTGCAGCACGATCGCCGACGGATCCAGCTGGATCGGGCCGTACGGAATGACCTGAGCGTTGTGCCAGCCCTGACCCTCGTCGTAGTCGACCGAGACCATGTGGTCGGTGAAGAACTTGCCGAAACCGGGGTCGGCCAGGATGGAGTCGCGTTCGGCACCACTAGCGGGATTAGACGCGCGTTGAACGGTGAACTCGAGAAGGCCGCTCGTCATGCGCCGATTGTATATGCGCGTACCAACGGGTTTTTCCCGCGTGAAGCTGCGGCGGCTAGCGGGTTTTCAGCTCGACGAACGGCGGGCGTACTACTTCGCACTCCGCGGCGCGGCCGCGCACGTCGACGGTGACTTGCTGGCCGTCTTCGACCCCGGCGTCGGTGTCGATCAACGCTAGCGCGATACCGGCCTGCAACGTCGGTGAAAACGTCCCGGATGTGGTGAGCCCGACCGGTTTATCCCCGGCCAGCACCGTCAGCTCGGGCCGCAGCACACCGCGGCCCACCATCCGCAGACCCCGCAGCAGCCGGCGCGGTCCGGCCGACTTCTCTGCCAGCAGTGCGTCACGACCGAAGAACGCGTCCTTCTTCCAGCCGATCGCCCAGCCGCATCGGGCCTGCAGCGGCGAGATGTCGAGCGACAGCTCGTGCCCGTGCAGTGGGTAGCCCATCTCGGTGCGCAAGGTGTCACGGGCGCCCAGACCGGCAGGTTCGCCGCCCGCATTGGACACCGCGGTCACCAGCGCGTCGAACACCACCCCCGCGGTGTCCCAGGGCGGCAGCAGTTCGTAGCCGTGTTCGCCGGTGTAGCCGGTGCGGCAGACCCGCACCGGCACTCCCGAGAAGGAGGCGTCGGCGTAGGCCATGTAATCCATGTCGGCCGGCAGCCCCAATTCGGCCAGTACGTCGGTTGATCGCGGTCCCTGCACCGCCAGCACCGCATAGGAGCGGTGCTCGTTGGTGATCGTCAGGCCGACGGGCGCGGCGGCTTGCAACGCGTCGACCACCGCGGCCGTGTTGGCGGCATTGGGCACCAGAAAGATCTCGTCGTCGTCGACGTAATAGGCGATCAGGTCGTCGATGACGCCACCGGATTCGGTGCAGCACAACGTGTATTGCGCCTTGCCCGGCTCGATGCGGCCCAGGTCGTTGGTCAGTGCGGCGTTGACGAACTGCGCGGCACCCGGACCACGGATCAACGCCTTGCCGAGGTGGCTGACGTCGAACAGGCCCACCGCATTACGCGTCGCATTGTGCTCGCTGACGGTGCCCGCATACGACACCGGCATCAGCCAGCCACCGAACTCGGCGAAGCTGGCCCCCAATTCACGATGGCGGTCTTCCAGTGGTCCCTTGAGTAGCTCCGGCGCATCGCTCACGCCATCCGACCCTAATCGTCACCCCTGCCTGGCACACTTGGGTGGGTGTCCGATTCCCTGGACTTCGACGCGCTGGAGGCCGGCGGCGTCGCGAACGCGCGCGAACGGGCCGACCTGATCAAGTATCTGGACGACCTTGGCTTCTCGGTCGATGAGATGGTGGAAGCCGAACTCCGCGGCCGGCTGTTCGGCCTCGCCGGTGATGTTCTGTCCTGGTCAGGCCGCCCGATCTACACGTTGCAGACCGCGGCCTCCGAACTCGGGGTCGCCGCCGACGATGTCGCGCGCGCCTGGACCTTGCTCGGCCTGACCGTCGCCGGTCCCGATATTCCGGTGCTGAGCCAGGCCGACGTCGACGCCCTGGCAACCTGGCTCGCGCTCCAGACGGTAGTCGGCCAGGAAGGCGCCTTCGGCCTGCTGCGGGTGCTGGGCGCCGCAATGGCCCGGCTGGCTGAAGCCGAGGCGACGATGATCCGCGCCGGGACGCCGGACATCCAAATGACCCACACCCATGACGAGCTCGCCACCGCGCAGGCGTACCGCTCGGTCGCCGAGTTCATCCCGCGGCTCGGTGCATTGATCGACATCGTGCACCGCCACCATCTGATCAGCGCTCGAACGCACTTCGAGGGTGTCCTGCGCGACACGTCGTCGGCGGTGGTGTGCGGCGTGGGTTTCGCGGATCTGTCCGGCTTCACCGCGTTGACGCAGGCGCTGACGCCGGCGGAGTTGTCGCACATGCTCAACGAGTTCGCCGGCACCGTCTCCGACGTGGTGCACGCCGACGGCGGGCGGGTGGTGAAGTTCATCGGCGACGAGGTGATGTGGGTGAGTTCGGCGCCCGAGGCGCTGCTGCGGGCGGCCGTTGATCTCGTCGAGCATCCTTCGGCGCGCGAGGAGGGACTGCAGGTCCGCGCCGGCCTGGCGTGGGGCACGGTCGTGGCCATCAACGGCGACTACTTCGGCAACCCGGTCAACCTGGCCGCCCGGCTTGTGGCCGCAGCTGCGCCCGAGCAGATCCTGGCCACCTCCGAGCTGCATGACAAGTTGCCGGACTGTCCCGCGGTCGCCCAGGGCCCGTTGACGCTCAAGGGTTTTGAGGAACCGGTCACCGCCTTCGATCTGCACGCGGGGACGCTGCCGAGCTAATCCCCACCCCGGTGACTAGGGTGTTTACGCGTGAGTACCGAACCGGGTTACCAGGCTCCTGCTGTCACTGTCACCACCACGCTGCCGAAACGTGGTGCGGGTTCGTCGGTATTGGTCATACCGGTCGTCTCGACCGGCGACGAAGATCGCCCGGGCGCGGTCGTTCTGTCGGCCACGCCGTTCCTGTCCGACGACGCCATCGGCGAAATCGAGGCCGACTTGGCTGCGCTGGACGCCACCGGCGGCAGCGAACAGGTCCATCGGCTGGTGGTGCCGGCGCTGCCGGTGGCCAGCGTGCTGACGATCGGGCTGGGTAAGGAGCGATCCGAATGGCCCGCCGACACCATCCGGCGCGCCGCCGGTGTGGCCGCGCGCTCGCTGGGCACGGCCGAAGCCGTGATCACCACGCTGGCCGAGCTGCCCGGCGAGGACGTCGCATCCGCCGCGGTCGAGGGGCTGATCCTGGGCAGCTACCGGTTCACCGCGTTCCGCAGCGGCAAGACGGCGCCCAAAGACAAAGGCCTGAGCAAGATCACCGTGCTCGCCACCGCGAAAGAGGCCAAGAAGCAGGCCGCGCACGGTGCTGCCGTCGCGACCGCGGTCGCCACCGCGCGCGACTTCGTCAACACTCCGCCGAGCCACCTGTTCCCCGCCGAATTCGCCAAGCGCGCAAAGGCTTTGGGGGAATCCGTCGGCCTTGAAGTCGAGGTGCTCGACGACAAGGCGCTGCAAAAAGGTGGCTACGGCGGCATTGTCGGCGTCGGGCAGGGCTCGTCGCGGCCCCCGCGGCTGGTGCGGCTGATCCACCGCGGTTCGAAGCTGGCCAAGAAAGCGAAGCAGGCCAAAAAGGTCGCGCTGGTCGGCAAGGGCGTCACGTTCGACACCGGCGGCATCTCGATCAAGCCCGCTGCCTCAATGCATTACATGACCTCGGACATGGGCGGTGCCGCCGCGGTGATCGCGACCGTCACGCTGGCCGCGCAGCTCGAGCTGCCGATCGACGTGATCGCGACCGTGCCGATGGCCGAGAACATGCCGTCGGCAACGGCGCAGCGCCCCGGCGACGTGCTCACCCAGTACGGCGGAATCACCGTCGAGGTGCAGAACACCGACGCCGAGGGCCGGCTCATCCTGGCCGACGCGATCGTGCGTGCGTGCGAGGACGACCCGGACTATCTGATCGAGACGTCCACGCTGACCGGCGCGCAGACGGTGGCGCTGGGCGCCCGCATCCCCGGGGTGATGGGCAGCGACGAGTTCCGCGACCGGGTCGCCGCGATCTCGCAGCGGGTGGGCGAAAACGGCTGGCCGATGCCACTGCCGGACGAGCTGAAGGACGACCTGAAGTCCACGGTCGCCGACCTTTCCAACATCAGCGGGCAGCGCTTCGCCGGCATGCTGGTGGCCGGGGTGTTCCTGCGCGAGTTCGTCGCCGACGGCGTGGGTTGGGCGCACATCGATGTGGCGGGCCCGGCCTTCAACACCGGCAGCCCGTGGGGCTACTCGCCGAAGGGCTCCACCGGCGTGCCGACCCGGACCATGTTCGCGGTGCTGGAAGACATCGCCGAGAACGGCTGAGCCGGACCCGACGCCGGCTCGAGTGTGACGCTACCTTCACGCTCGACGTCGAACGTGCAACTAATTTCACGCTCGGCACGCGGCGTGCGGGCGAGCCGGCCTAGATCACCCGGAATCGCGCGGTGCTGCGCAAGGCCTGCGGCAGCAGCCGCGAAAGTCCATACAGCGCATAGGCTTCCGGCGCCACCGGGAGGATCGGCTTGTTCTTCTGGACCGAGGACAAGATCGCGTCGGCGACCTTGTCGGGGCCGTACCGGCGCAGCGCGAACATCTTGCCCAGCTGACCACGCCGGCCGTCGACCTGCTCGCCCTGCTTGCCCGCGGGCGCGTCGAACCGGGTGGTGTTGATGATGTTCGTGTCGATGACACCCGGGCAGATCGTGGTCAGCCCGACGTTGGCGGCGTCGAGTTCGGCACGCAGGCAGTCGGAGAACATGTAGGTCGCCGCTTTGGAGGTGCAATAGGCGTTCAGCGACTGCAGCGGGGCGTAGGCGGCCATCGACGACACGTTGACGATGTGCCCGCCGGTGCCGCGCTCGACCAGGAGCCGCCCGAACGCCCGGCTGCCGTTCACCACGCCGCCGAGGTTGACGTCGAGGACGCGGTCGAACTGTTCGGCGGGGGTGTCCAGGAACTGGCCGGCCTGCCCGATACCCGCGTTGTTGACCACGATGTCGGGCACGCCGTGTTCGGTGCTGACCCGTTCGGCGAACGCCTCGACCGCGTCGGTGTCGGACACGTCGAGCACGTAGGCGTGCGCGACGCCGCCGCGTGCGGTGATCTCGGCCGCGGTCTGCTTGACGGCGGCTTCGTCGATGTCGCTGACGACGAGTTCGGCGCCTTCCCGCGCGAAGGCGTACGCGGTCTCGCGCCCAATGCCGCTGCCGGCGCCGGTGACCGACACCAGCGTGTCGCCGAACGCCCCGCGGGGACGGCCCACTTGCGCACGCAGCAGCGCGCGGCAAGGCGTTTTGCCGTCGGTCAGGTCCGCGAATTCGTGCACCGCGGCCGCCATCACCTGCGGGTGCGACATCGGCGAAAAGTGCCCGGCCCGGATGTCGCGCCGCCACAGCCGCGGCACCCACCGCGCGGTCTCGTCGTAGCCATAGGGCCGGACGTACTTGTCGCGCGTGTTGACGATCAACTGCACCGGCACATCGACGATGTGGATGGGCTGGCCGCGCACGGAGAACGAGCGAAAGTAGTTGGCGGGGTAGGTTTTAACCGAGCTGGCAGCATCCGTGGCAATGTTGGCGGAGTGATGGATCTGCTCATCGGGAATGTTATCTACGACGTTGCGCCGCAGCGCCCGTACCGAGAACGCCGCCCGAATCAACAGCGGCGCCAGCACCGGGATCGAGAAGAAGACCATGTAGGTCAGGCGCAGCGCCTGACTGATCGAGCGGGCGAACCTGCGCGGGCGCCACGGTTGGCGCAGACCGCTGAAGATGTATTCGACGAGTTGCTCGTGGCTCGGGCCGGACACCGACGTGAACGAGGCAACCCGGTCACCGGCGCCGGGCCGCTTCAGGTACTCCCAGATACCCACCGAGCCCCAGTCATGGGCCAGCACGTGCACCGGCTGGCCGGGGCTCAGTTCGCTTGTCACCGCCGCGAAGTCGTCGGCGAAATGCGCCATCGTGTACGCGGAGACCTTCTTGGGCGTCCCCGACAGCCCGACTCCGCGGTTGTCGTAGCGGATGATCCGGAACCGCTCGGCCAACAGCGGCACGACGCCGTCCCACAGCGCGTGCGAATCGGGCCACCCGTGCACCAGCACGACGGGGGGACCGTCGGGGTTGCCTTCTTGGTAGACGGCGATGCGGACACCGTCCGCGCTGTCGACGAACTCCTGTGTTGCCGGCATCGAACTTCCGCCTCCCCGCGATCTAGCGATGATCGCCCCCTGGCAATTCGGCACACCGTAGCAATCGGGTCAGCCCTGGATGCGTGCCGACGCAGAGGCAATGACAGGATAGTTTCGACGTCAACTTGCAGTACACCGCGGTGTGGTAAGTCAGATGTCGACCAGCGCCGACCCACGAGCAATCGAGGAGTCAAAAGACATGGCCTTCTCCGTCCAAATGCCGGCACTCGGTGAGAGCGTCACCGAGGGGACGGTCACCCGCTGGCTCAAGCAGGAGGGCGACACGGTCGAGCTCGACGAACCGCTTGTCGAGGTGTCGACCGACAAGGTTGATACCGAAATCCCGTCGCCCGCCGCGGGAGTGCTCACCAAGATCGTCGCCCAGGAGGACGACACCGTCGAGGTCGGCGGTGAGCTGGCCGTCATCGGTGACGCCTCGGAAAACGGCGCCTCAGCGGCGCCCGCCGAAGCGCCCAGCCAACCGGCGGCCGAATCCGCACCGGCCCCCGAGCCGGAGCCCGAGCCCGCGGCCCAACCGGAGTCCGAGGCCCAACCGGAGCCCGAGCGTCAGCCCGAGCCCGCACCCCAGGCCGCCGCACCGAGCTCCAGCAACGGCAGCGCGACCCCGGTCCTGATGCCCGAGCTCGGCGAGTCGGTCACCGAGGGCACGGTCACTCGCTGGCTGAAGAAGGTCGGCGATTCGGTTCAGGTAGACGAGGCGCTGGTGGAAGTCTCCACCGACAAGGTGGACACCGAGATTCCGTCACCGGTGGCCGGAGTCCTGGTCAGCATCACCGCCGAAGAGGACGACACCGTGGCGGTCGGCGGCGAGCTGGCCCGGATCGGCACCGGCTCCGCTGCGGCCGCCCCACCGCCGCCGGCCCCCAAGCCCGAACCCAAGCCCGAACCGGCGCCGCAGCCCAAGGCCGAGGCGCCCCCGGCCCCCAAGCCCGCTCCCGCGCCGGAGGCCCCGCCCGCTCCCAAGCCCGAGCCGACACCGGCGCCGCAAGCCGCACCGGCCCAGCCGGCGGCCGAGGCCCAGGGTGACGGCAGTCCGTACGTGACCCCGCTGGTGCGGAAACTGGCCACCGAAAACAACATCGACCTTGCCGCGGTCAAGGGCACCGGCGTCGGTGGCCGCATCCGCAAGCAGGACGTGCTGGCCGCCGCCGAGAAGAAAAAAGAAGCCGCGAAGGCACCCGCTGCGGCCGCGCCGGCTGCCGCCGCACCGGCCGCCAAGGCGCCCGCGGCGACTCCGGCGCCCGCGCTGGCCCACCTGCGCGGCACCACGCAAAAGGCCAACCGGATCCGGCAGATCACCGCCAAGAAGACCCGCGAATCCCTGCAGGCCACCGCGCAGCTCACCCAGACCCACGAGGTCGACATGACCAAGATCGTTGGGCTGCGGGCCAAGGCCAAGACGTCGTTCGCCGAGCGTGAGGGCGTGAATCTGACCTACCTGCCGTTCATCGCCAAGGCGGTGATCGACGCGCTGAAGATTCACCCCAACATCAACGCGAGCTACAACGAGGACTCCAAGGAGATCACCTACTACGACGCCGAGCACCTCGGTTTCGCCGTCGACACCGAACAGGGCCTGCTCTCCCCCGTGGTTCACAACGCCGGCGACCTGTCGCTGGCCGGGCTGGCCCGCGCGATCGCCGACATCGCCGAGCGTGCCCGGACGGGCAACCTGAAACCGGACGAGTTGTCCGGCGGCACCTTCACCATCACCAACATCGGCAGCCAGGGCGCGTTGTTCGACACCCCGATCCTGGTTCCGCCGCAGGCCGCGATGCTTGGCACCGGGGCGATCGTGAAGCGCCCGCGGGTGGTGGTCGACGAGAGCGGCAACGAATCGATCGGGGTCCGCTCGATCTGCTACCTGCCGCTGACCTATGACCATCGGCTGATCGACGGGGCCGATGCCGGACGATTCCTCACCACGATCAAGCACCGGCTTGAAGAGGGAGCGTTCGAGGCTGACCTAGGGCTTTAGCACGTTGGCCAAGCCCGTCGTCGCGATCGCGGGTTCCTCCGGCCTGATCGGCTCAGCCTTGGCTGCGGCTCTGCGCGCCGCCGACCATCGGGTGTTGCGCATCGTCCGCCGGACACCGGCGAATCCCGATGAGCTGCACTGGAATCCGGAGAGCGGCGAATTCGATCCCGACGCGCTCACCGAAGTCGACGCCGTCGTCAACCTGTGTGGAGTCAACGTCGGCCGGCGCCGGTGGTCGGGCGCGTTCAAACAGAGCCTGCGCGATAGCCGGATCACTCCGACCGAGGTGCTGGCCACCGCGGTCGCCGACGCCGGCGTCGAGACCCTGATCAACGCGAGCGCCGTGGGCTACTACGGCAACTCCAAAGACCGCGTGGTCGACGAAAACGACCGGGCGGGAGCGGGTTTCCTTGCCCGCCTCTGCGAAGACTGGGAGGCGGCGACGCTGCCGGCCCAATATGGCGGTGCCCGCGTGGTGCTGGCCCGCACCGGCCTGGTGATGGCCGCGGCGGGCGGAGCATTGCGCCGGATGCGCCCGCTATTCGCGGTGGGCCTGGGCGCCCGGCTGGGCAGCGGCCGTCAGTACATGTCGTGGATCAGCCTGGAAGACGAGGTGCGGGCCTTGCTGTTCGCGATCGCCCACCCGTCGCTGTCCGGCCCGGTGAACATGACCGGGCCCGCGCCCGTCACCAACGCCGAGTTCACCACCGCCTTCGGCAGCGCGGTCAACCGTCCGACCCCGATGATGCTGCCGGCGTTCGCGGTGCGGGCCGCGCTCGGAGAGTTCGCCGACGAGGGGCTGCTGACCGGCCAGCGCGCCATTCCGTCCGCGCTGGAACGCGCGGGTTTTCAGTTTCACCACAACACCATTGGCGAGGCGCTGGCCTACGCCACCGCCCGACGCGATCAGGACTGATCATGTATTTGATTACCGGTGCGGGTGGGGGTATCGGCGGCGTCAGCCGGTCGGTGGTCGAGGAGTTGCGGTCCCGCGGCGAGCCGGTGCGCGCGATGGTGCACCGCGACGACGCACGAGCCGACTCGCTGCGCGCGTTGGGCGCCGAGGTGGTGGTCGGCGACCTGACCGAGCCGCGCGACGTCGTCGACGCGATGGCCGGCGCCGACCGGATGTTCTTCTCGATGAGCGTCTCGCCCGACTACCTGCAGGCGACGGCGGTGGTATGTGCGGCGGCGCTGGAGTCGGGCCGCCTCGACGTGCTGGTGAACATGTCGCAGATGACGGTGTCGGAGATGACGCTGACAAGCACCGACGAGTCGCGCCAGCATCGCCTGCACTGGCTCGCCGAGCACGTGGTGAACTGGTCGGGCGTACCGGCCGTGCACATCCGGCCGACGGCGTTTTTGGACAATCCGATCTTCACCTCGCTGGCCGCACCCTCGTTGCGCGAGCGGAATCTGTTGGTGCTGCCGTTCGGGACCGGCCGGACCTCGCCGATCGCGGCCAGTGACGTGGCCCGGGTGGTCAGCACGGTGCTGTTGGACCCGGCCGATCACATCGGGGCCGTCTACGAGTTGACCGGCCCGGAAAGCCTGGACGTCGACGGGCTGGCCGCGGCGTACGCGCGCGCATTGCAGCGTCCGATCACCGGCGCCGACATCGCGTACGACACCTGGGTCACCGAGGTTCTGCAGCCGCTGGGCCTGCCCGCACACGTCGCGCAACACCTCGCCACGATGGCGAAGCTGCACCGCGCGGGCCGCTACGACCGCTCCACCGACGACGTCGAGCGGATCACCGGCCAACCCGCACTGAGCGTCGAGCAGTACGTCGCGGCGAACCCACAGCTGTTCGCGTAGCGTTGGCCAGCGTGATGGGTTCCATCCGGTCCAGCACGGCAGCGATCGAGGTCCGCCAACTGGGGACGGTCGAATATCGCACCGCCTGGCGGCTGCAGCGCGACCTGGCCGACACGAGGCTCGCCGGCGGCAACGACACCCTGCTCCTGCTGGATCACCCCGCGGTCTACACCGCCGGACGGCGCACCGAGCCGCACGAGCGACCGGTGGACGGCACGCCCGTCGTCGACACCGATCGCGGCGGCAAGATCACCTGGCACGGGCCGGGCCAGTTGGTCGGCTACCCGATCATCGGCCTCGCCGAACCCCTCGATGTGGTGAATTACGTTCGGCGCCTTGAAGAATCGCTGATCAAGGTGTGTTGCGATCTAGGGCTGGACGCCGGCCGGATCGACGGCCGCTCCGGCGTGTGGCTGCCGGGCCGCCCCGCGCGCAAGATCGCCGCGATCGGCGTCCGGGTCTCGCGGGCGACCGCGCTGCACGGGTTCGCGCTCAACTGCGACTGCGATCTGGACGCATACGCGGCCATCGTGCCGTGCGGCCTGACCGACGCCGGGGTGACGTCGCTGTCCGCCGAACTCGGGCGCACGGTGACCGTCGACGAGGTCCGCGCGGCCGTCGCCACGGCCGTCTGCGATGCCCTCGACGGCGTCTTACCGGTGCAGGCACACGACGCCGCCCGCGTAGCATCAGCGATGTGACTGTCGCTCCCGAAGGCCGCAAATTGCTGCGGCTGGAAGTGCGCAACGCGCAGACCCCGATCGAGCGCAAGCCACCGTGGATCAAGACCCGGGTCCGGATGGGACCGGAGTACACGGCGCTCAAAAGCCTGGTGAAGCGGGAAGGCCTGCACACCGTCTGCGAAGAGGCCGGCTGCCCCAACATCTTCGAGTGCTGGGAAGACCGCGAGGCCACCTTCCTGATCGGCGGCGACCAGTGCACCCGCCGCTGCGACTTCTGCCAGATCGACACCGGCAAGCCCGCCGAGCTGGACCGCGACGAGCCCCGCCGGGTCGCCGAGAGCGTGCAGGCGATGGGGCTGCGCTATGCCACCGTCACCGGCGTCGCCCGCGATGACCTGCCCGACGGCGGCGCTTGGCTGTACGCCGAAACCGTGCGCGCCATCAAGGAGCTCAACCCGTCGACCGGTGTCGAGCTGCTGGCCCCCGACTTCAACGGCGAGCCCGCGCGCCTGGCGGAGGTCTTCGAGTCGCGCCCGGAAGTGTTCGCGCACAACGTCGAAACGGTCCCGCGCATCTTCAAGCGGATCCGGCCCGCGTTCACCTACCAGCGCAGCCTGGGTGTGCTCACCGCCGCGCGCGAGGTCGGGCTGGTCACCAAGAGCAACCTGATCCTCGGCCTGGGCGAGACGCCCGACGAGGTCCGCACCGCCCTGGCCGACCTGCACGACGCCGGCTGCGACATCGTCACCGTCACTCAGTACCTGCGCCCGTCGGCGCGCCACCACCCGGTGCAGCGCTGGGTGAAGCCCGAGGAGTTCGACGAGTTCGCGCGCTACGCCGAGGGGCTGGGCTTCGCGGGCGTGCTGGCCGGGCCGCTGGTGCGCTCGTCGTACCGGGCCGGCCGGCTCTACGAGCAGGCCGTGCGCAGCCGCACCTCGGACGCCCTGGGGTAACTCGGGGCCGCCGCCTCGTATCCTTGGTGATTATGGCTAAGTCCCGCAGTACCGCCGAGAACAAGGCCGCCCGGGCAGCGGCGGCCAAGGAACGCAAGGCGGCATCCAAGGAACGCCGCGGCCAGCTGTGGCAGGCGTTCAACGTGCAGCGCAAACAGGACAAGCGCCTGCTCCCCTACATGATCGGCGCCTTCATCGCGATCGTGGCCGTCTCGGTGACGGTGGGTGTGCTGGTCGGCGGGTTCGCCATGTTCACCCTGATCCCGCTCGGCGTGGTGCTGGGCGCGCTGGTGGCGTTCATCATCTTCGGCCGCCGGGCCCAGAAGTCGATCTACCGCCAAGCCGAGGGGCAAACCGGTGCGGCGGCCTGGGTGCTGGACAACCTGCGCGGCAAGTGGCGGGTCACCCCGGGGGTAGCGGCCACCGGCCACTTCGACGCGGTGCACCGGGTGATCGGCCGGCCGGGCGTCATCTTTGTCGGCGAGGGCTCGACGACCCGCGTCAAACCGCTGCTGGCCCAAGAGAAGAAGCGCACCGCGCGGCTGATCGGCGACATACCGATCTACGACATCGTCGTCGGCACCGGCGACGGTGAGGTTCCGCTGTCCAAGCTGGAGCGGCACCTGACCCGGCTTCCGGCCAATATCAGCGTCAAGCAGATGGACACCCTGGAGTCGCGGTTGGCCGCGCTGGGATCGCGGGCCGGTGCGGCCGTGATGCCGAAGGGACCGATGCCCAACGCCGGCAAGATGAAGGGCGTGCAGCGCACCGTGCGCCGCAAGTAGGAACCCCTAGCGCCGGACCACGGCCGTGTTGGTCACCCGGTCCTGGATGCCCCGCCCGTCCCAGTCGGTGAACAACGCCGGGACCACCAGGGCGACCAGCAGTCCGCGCGCCGCCACCCGGCCCACGCCGAGCCGCCCGTCCAGCGCGACTACCTCGAGTCCGAGTGCCAGCTGACCGGGGGTGAACCCGTACAGCCGCACCGCCACCACGCCGAGCAGAAACCAGATCACCAGCACTGCCGTCGACAGCATGCGTTCGGAGAACATGCCGAACGCCATGGCCAGCGCTGCCAGACCGTAAGCAATCAGCCAGTCGACCGCCAACGCCGCCAGGCGGCGTCCCATCGACGCCAGCGATCCCGACCCGTCCTTCGGTAGACCGAGCGTCTCGCCGGGGTATGCCGGGCGCGACTCCGACATCATCGCCCCTTCGGCGGGTTTGGCCGGGACAGGCTACTGCGCCCGTGGGGCCGACCAGATACGCTTTTGCCGTCCATGGGCCTCACAATAGAACCCGCCGTTGCTCCACTCCGATCTGTGGGACGCGTGGTCAAGTAACCTCCGCGCAACACGGGGTTGATGGGCGGGCAACATCATCTCCATAGCGTCAGGCCGCGGATTATCAAGCAAAGGAGCATTCAGTGACGGAAAAGACGCCCGACGACGTCTTCAAGCTCGCCAAGGACGAAGGCGTCGAGTTTGTCGACGTTAGGTTCTGTGACCTGCCCGGCATCATGCAGCACTTCACGATTCCGATTTCGTTCTTCGACCAAAGCGTCTTCGACGATGGCTTGGCCTTCGACGGCTCGTCGATTCGCGGATTCCAGTCGATCCACGAGTCGGACATGTTGCTGCTCCCCGACCCGGCGACCGCGCAGATCGACCTGTTCACTGAAGCCAAGACGCTGAACCTCAACTTCTTCGTGCACGACCCCTTCACCCTCGAGGCGTACTCGCGCGACCCGCGCAACGTCGCCCGCAAGGCGGAGAACTACCTGAAGAGCACCGGCGTCGCCGACACCGCCTACTTCGGTGCCGAGGCCGAGTTCTACATCTTCGACTCGGTGTCCTTCGACTCCCGAACCAACGGCTCGTTCTACGAGGTGGACGCGATCTCGGGCTGGTGGAACACCGGCGAGCCGACCGAGAACGACGGCAGCCCCAACCGCGGATACAAGGTGCGCCCCAAGGGGGGCTACTTCCCGGTCGCCCCGGTCGACCACTACGTCGACCTGCGCGGCAGGATGCTGCAAAACCTGATCAAGGCCGGCTTCAGCCTGGAGAAGGGCCACCACGAGGTGGGCACCGGCGGTCAGGCCGAGATCAACTACAAGTTCAACACGCTCCTTCACGCGGCCGACGACATGCAGCTGTACAAGTACATCGTCAAGAACACCGCGTGGCAGGCCGGCAAGACGGTCACGTTCATGCCCAAGCCACTGTTCGGTGACAACGGCTCCGGCATGCACACCCACCAGTCGCTGTGGAAAGACGGCAACCCGTTGATGTACGACGAGACCGGATATGCCGGCCTGTCGGACACCGCCCGCCACTACATCGGCGGCCTGCTGCACCACGCCCCGTCGCTGCTGGCCTTCACCAACCCGACGGTCAACTCCTACAAGCGGCTGGTGCCCGGCTTCGAGGCGCCGATCAACCTGGTCTACAGCCAGCGCAACCGCTCGGCGTGTGTGCGTATCCCGATCACCGGTAGCAACCCGAAGGCCAAGCGGCTGGAGTTCCGTTGCCCCGACTCGTCGGGCAACCCGTACCTGGCGTTCGCGGCCATGCTGATGGCCGGCCTGGACGGCATCAAGAACAAGATCGAGCCGCAGTCTCCGGTCGACAAGGACCTCTACGAGCTGCCGCCGGAAGAGGCCGCCAACATCCCGCAGGCACCCACTCAGCTGTCCGCGGTGATCGACCGGCTGGAAGAGGACCACGAATACCTCACTGAGGGAGGCGTTTTCACGCCCGACCTGATCGAGACGTGGATCAGCTTCAAGCGCGAGAACGAGATCCTGCCGGTCCAGATCCGGCCGCACCCGTACGAGTTCGCGCTGTACTACGACGTGTAGATCAGCAACCCGCTCTGACCAGGTGTTTCAGTCGAACTAGGACGGCTTCGCCCGCAGAGCGCCCGCAGGATCCTTGCTAGACGACGCCACCCGCGCCGCGATCACACCACCGATTGCTGCGCGGGTGGTTTCGTCTTTGTCCGGCCACAGGTGCCCGTACACGTCCAACGTTGTCTTCGCCGAAGCATGCCGAAGCCGAGCCTGGACCGTCTTCACATCGCAGCCGCTGTCGATCAACAGCGTTGCCAGATGGTGTCGCAGGCAATGGAAGTGCAGCTCGTCAACCTGACGGGCCTTATCCACGGCCCGGTCAACTATCCACGGGCCGACCCGCTGGCCCCCGCCGTTGGTTACCAACGTCGGGCCGGGGAACTTCTGAACCGACGCAGACAGCATCAATGTCAACTCTCGCGGAATCGGTACGGGCTTGTTGCTGCCCTTGGTCTTCAGTGGAGCAGACCAACCTTTGTCTTGGGACCACTGCACTTTCGGGTGCACGATGCCGCGTGTGAAGTCCACGTCTTCGATCCGCAGCGCCACGGCCTCGGATACGCGCAGTCCCGCGAACGCCCCGAGCAGTACGGCAACCTGTAGGTGTTCGGGCATTTCATCGTGGAGTTGCCATACCTGTTCGGTTGTCGGGCAGAACTGTTCGACATCGCCTGTGGGCGGCGCGGTCCTACGTGAGCATGGATTGCGGGCTAAGAGACCATCGTGGACTGCGTCATCGAGCACATGCGTCAGTCGTCGGTACATGGCATAGATGGTCGACGCCTCGTAGTCGGCCTGGAGGCTGCCATTCCAGGCAACCACCATCGACGGCTTGATCTCAGCGAGTGTCATCGGGCCGAACGTTTCGCGGATCGTCTTCAGATGCGTCTTGGCTTGTCGGGCCGAAGATTGCCGCCGTGACTTGCTATAAGACGCCAGCCACTTCTCCGCCCAGTCGTCGAACGTCATCGCCGCATCCTTCGGGGCCACGTACGAGCCCTTGGCGATGTCGGCGGTCTGAGCCGTAATCCATGCTGCGGCTTCAGCTTTCACATCGAACGACCTCTGAACCTCTTTACCCGATGGGTCGATATACCTTGCTCGCCAACGCTTTCCGATGCCGTGACCGGCGCTCTGAACCAGAGTGCCCAGTTTGCCGTGCTTAGCATTAGCGCAGGCAGGTCCGTCGCCGCGACGGTGCCAGCGGTCCTCGACGCCGCTCCGGTGTGCACGTTTGTAGGTCGTCATGGGCGGATCGTACGGCTATCGTCATGCCCCACAACGTTGGGTCTCAGCCTTTCGCTGCTCAGCCCACGCGTCGAGGTCGGCTAGGTCGTAAACGACATGCCGTGCGGACAGTGCGTAGGAGCGCGGCCCCAGGTCCCCCCTGTGCCGCCACCACCGGAGGGTCGCTTCGGGTATTCCAAGGTGTTCGGCTGCTTGCTTTGTGCTGAGACGGATTCGTGTTGGTTGCATGTGGTCATCTTGCGTCAACCCGGTTTACGGTCTGACGGAAATTTTCGCCGTCCGTGCGGTGGCAGATTCACCCGTTTTACGGTCCTGAACGTATGAAACACTGGGCATGGTAACGCAAGCAACGACCAGCCAACGACGCTAAGCAAGTTTGCTGATATAATGAAAATATAAGTCAGAGAAGCTATGAGCGAATAGCCTTTGATTGCTGTGCGCGACCAGGAAACCCGTGTAGATGCGCATAACAGGTAACAAACCGCGACTCTTGCAAGTCGCAGAGGGGCAGTGGATGCCTCCGCACACATCCCCCAGGCCGTATGAGGGTACGCGATTCAACCATCCTGGGACGTCAGTGCGGCGCTGAGCTGTTGCGATACCTCGCCTATGAGAGGGGTATATCTTCTGTCGCCAAGACCGTTGCAAGTCAATGTGATTGGACGGCGACACCGCAACACTTATGTACGGAGACTACCGTGCCCACTCGCCCTGGCACACGCCAGGACAGGAAATATCTACGAGAATCATTCTCCATAAACAAGTTCCGAGATCTTATCTAGTTGGTCGCGTCCGGAAGCAACGCCTTGCGCGGGCCGGGTACGTCACTTGCGAGTGCAGCCCGCACCGAAAGGGGCTCACCCCAACCACTTCTCTCAGGCCCGTTAAGCCCTAACCAACAACAACCAATTTGGAGCAAGACTATGGCACAGCAAGACGAACTGATCGGACCACGCGAAGTCGCCGAGCTGATGAACGTGGCGGTCGACACCGTGTACAGCATGCGCCACCGAGGCAACGGACCAGTCGGCTGGCGGCGCGGCAAGCGTCTGGTGTTCAAGCGAGGCGACGTCGAGGCATTTCTGGCTCACGAGCGTGAGCACACGTTGCGCGGCCAGGTAGTCGTTCGTTCTTGATTGCAGCAATTGCATTTGCATGACTAGAGCGTTTGTTGCCGGAGAGAGACGCGTTGACTTGCAGGAAGTGTCCGGTGTCGGGCGGATTGGGGGTCCCCCCCAGGCAAACCCAATACCAAGAGCATCAACGAGATTGGAAAAGCAATGAGCTGCAGGCAGGAAGGCTGCACCAGGCGTGCGCACTCTCGCGGATGGTGCACGACGCACTACCGTCGCTGGCGATCCGGGCAGCCGATGGACGCACCGATCAGGTGCTACGTGCGGCTGGAAGCGGGTTCAGATGGACCTGGTGAGGCAGTGACACGGAAGACCGTTAGAGGCAAGCGTGAGAGGCCTTTCGCGGCTGAGTACGCACTCTTGGCCGAGTTGGGCCTGGGCGGTGGCAAGTACTCTTAACCAGCATGGCTACTCCCACCCTCGCGCTGGCCAATCTGCAAGCGAAAGCGACGAGATAACGAGTCAGCTCAACACGGCAAACGAACAGATCAACGTCCCGGTTAGCCTTTCGGTTTCTCCCCCGGCTTGGGCTTGTCGTCGACAATCTCACCGTCAATTGTGTTTTGTTCCGCATTGCCCTCTTGTGGCTGCTCGCCTGGCCCAAGTGCGGGTGGCTTTTTCTGTTCGAGCTGACCAGCGGGGCCCGTCAACTCGATTACGTGTTCCCGCAATGTCTCAGCACCTTGCAGAAGCGCGTTCGCGTCATCAAGTGCAGTGTGTGCGCCGTGCAAGATGCCCGCCACAGCAACCATTGCGACGGTCATCTTCTTGGCGATTCTCACTGGTACGCGGCTGATGGCGGGGAGCGCAGCACCCAACAGGTTCCTGCCGCCATCGACAACGGGCTCGGTGCCGAAAGTCTGCAGCACTTCGTCGTCAAGCAGGAACTTCAGGCGATTTACGTGCGCGCGAAGCTCATTGGCCAGTCTCTGATCAATCTCCGCGTCAGCGAGAATCTCTTCCCACTCAACCAGAGATTCCTTCAAGCGTGCGATCGCGTCGTTCGACGGGGCAGGTGCCGTAACTGAATGCAGATCAAATGCATAACCCAGACCTGTGAGCTGACTGATCACCTGGGCGTCGCAGACATTTGACGCCGGTTGACCGGTGTTGCCCCAGTTGTGGCGAAAGACGATTGCCTGGTACCAATGCGGTAGATACTCCATGTACTGCCCACGCCCGTCGGCCTCCGGCGGCAGCGCGAGCAACCGTTCGTAAACTCGATTGAACAGGCCGACAACTTCGCCATGCCGCTGGGCGAACTGCAGCGTCGCGCCTTTGGCATGCAGCGTCGTCTCCCACCCCTCCAATACGGTTTGAGCACCGGAACCCGCTACGTGCTGAAGGATGTTTCGTAACGCGAACGCAGGGTTGCCCGTCAACGCCACTTGCCCGTCCTTTCGTCGACATTGAAGCGTAGCGTGCGATTGTTCACTCCGTGGTCGCAAAACTAAAGTTTTGAGACAGATCAATCGAGTCAGGTTGCACTGCTGATAGTGCGAGCGTGTGGTGTCTCAAAAGATGACTCAGAATTACTGTCTCATATTGACAGGTTTTGATACTTTTGAGACGCTCTGCGCATGGCATCGATCACTACGAGTGCGACCGGAACCAAGCTTGGATACGCCCGCGTCAGCACCGGTCATCAATCGCTGGATCAACAAGTCGATGCGCTCATCGCTGCCGGTGTTGATTCCGTCCGCGTCTACTCCGACAAGCTCTCGGGAACATCGACCCGCGAGCAGCGTCCCGGCCTGGCCGCGCTCTTGAACTACGCCCGTGAGGGCGACGCAATCGTTGTAGTCGGTATCGACCGGCTTGGTCGCAACGCCGCTGAGGTGATGTCGACGATCCGCGACCTCGGCAAGCGCAAGATCGTGCTGCGATCGCTGCGCGAGGGTATTGACACCTCCAACGCGACGGGCCGCATGGTGGCAGGCGTGCTGGCGAGCCTTGCCGAGCTTGAGTTGGAGCTGGGTCGCGAGCGTCGCTCAGCGGCTCGTGAGGCGCGTCGGGCGCGCGGGCAGTCCATTGGTAGACCGAAAGCGTTGAATGCTTCGAAGGCCGCGCTCGCGCAACGGATGCACGCAAGTGGCGAGCCCGCGAGCTCCGTCGCGGACGCGCTAGGAGTTAGCCGCGCAACTGTATATCGGGTCTTGGCCGAGCGGAACGTCGGCCTAGGCCAGCCCGACTAACCGACGACTCGATCGCGCACACGCAGGCTGGTTTCGTTCGTCACCACCGAAACAATCGATTGGCGACTTATTATGCGTGGATGACCGTCGACGCTGAGGAAGTCCAAGAGCTCGGGCGAACGGGTGTGGCAACGGTCAAACGCTGGCTGGAAGCTACCACTTTTATCGAGCTAAATTGGAACGTCTATGAGAACCCAGAACTTTGCATCGTGCCGTGCCTCGGTGACAAAAGGAAGAAGTTTGACCTGGCAGGAGCGTTCATCGGGCTAAAGCGGAGCCCGGTTGTGGTCGAAAGCAAGAAGTATTCAACTGCAGGTAAACAGCATAAATATTTCAAAGAATTTCTGGCGATTGCATACAGTTCGACGCTCTATGAGATGGAAGAAAAGGGTTCTGACATCGGCAGAGAATTCCTATGGGTAACCTTTCATCCATTTATCTTGAAGGATTGGCCTATTCTTGCTACCGAGGAGAAGATTGTTGAGGGACTCGATGAAAATCCAGAGTACTTGGACGGTAAGGATATAGATCAAAAGGTACTTCGCAAAGTTTCTGACCGGGTATGGGTTCTAGTGATACATCAGAAACAAGAGGGCATTTCACTAACACACGAGGAGTTGATGCAGGTGTTGGTTACATTGAAACGGAAAGAGCCAACGCTGTGAGCACCTTCGAAGAGGAGATCGTTGCCGCTCGGGCGACGATTGATCCGGATTCTTATATTAGTCAAGTAAAGACAGCAGTTAGGAACGAGTTCGCACGCATTGACGACAGTGCAGTGTTAGACGATACCAATTATTTCAACCATTCAGCGGTGCCAGACTTTATAATTGAGTGGCCAGATCGGAGTAAACGGCGGCTCTATCTCCGCAATTCTTACGAATCAATTGTGGCGAGCGGCGACGCAGTCCGGTTCAACCCATCTAAGCCTGTAGTATTGGCTCTCTCAAGTGACGACCACCAAGGGTTGGTTGAAGGGATCGCCCAGCAATCGCAAGCCGCCCCTGAAACCCTGATTTCCAATGCCACAGCGCTCGATGCAATCACCGAAGGTGCTGATAGAGATCGTACGAAAGGCGATCGATCGGCCAGGAATCAGAATCCCGTAGCTGAACTGATCCGGTCCAACCTCGCCCGAGGTGGTCGTGGCCTACTTACAGTAGACCGCGTTTCTGACCTGCTAGATGTCCAGCCGCCCGACCCCAGCCAATCGGCTGAATCCTACCTTAAGCGCCTAGAAAAGAATTTTTCACCCGAGTCGGTGGCGCGAATCTCTCAAACCGCACTATTAGTGCAGGTGTCTCTGAGCGGTGATGTATCGAAGTTGGCTGACAACCGCTCTGCGGCGGCCAACCTTACCGTGACGGAAATTGGCAACGTGCTGCCATGGGTCCTTGAGAATCCTGGCGTAACAGACGAGCCCGACTTCTGGGAGTATCTAGGTTCGATTGTTGGATTCGCCCATCTCTTGCAAATGAGAGACTCGATCGAAGGGCGCGATTTGTCTCGTTTAGTGAGAGCGAATCTTTCGAGGTGGTCAGGCAAGCGCGCCTATATAGGCTTGGAAAGCCTCGCAGCCGACAACCCGAGTGAGGAAGAACTGAAAGTACGAGAGGATGGTGTTTGGTCAATAATCGGGCCAACACTCGGCGTGAATTTTCAAGGTTCCCGGTTGCATTTGGCACCTTCGGGTACCGCAATTCGCGGACGCGATGGAAAGTCAGCAGTTCTGTGGCCTGACTTGTCTGTGGCCCTGTCGAGCTTCAAAGTTTCTGCCGTAAATCTGAAAGGCATTGCCCGCTCGATACAGATCAATGCGGAAGAAAGTGATGACGTTTCGGAAGACATCGATGCAGTGACCAACTCTGTTGACGATACCTACTACGTAGGCAGACTCGGCCTTGCGTTCCCAGCTGCTGATGAAGATGGAGCAAATGCGCCCGTTGAAGTCAACTTCGATAGTTCGATCGTTGCGTCTGAACGGCCAGTGTCCCTGTTTAGCCTTGCGCTAGCAGCACTACGGCTCCTTCGATATCGAGAACCCGTGGACCGTGGTGTCGAGATGACGCTACTGGGAGTTGGACCAGCCACAGGCACACTGTCAGGTCCGAGCGCCGAGGAGACGTAGAGTTCGCAAATCCATCGATGGCGTCCCTATCGTCTACCCGCTAGGGGAGCAGTTATCCGGGATAGCGCGACGCCCACTCATCCAAGGTCGGTGCTCACCGAACATATGATCCCCATATGCGCGATCCGAATGGCAACATCTCGCCGTGGTTCAACTCCGATGACGCGGACTCGGAGACAGCTACCCTGCGACAGCAAGCTCATGAGACGTTCGATTGGCTAATCAGGGCGTTTGGTTGGGCGGTCGGGGACGAAGATCCTGACCCTAACGCCATGCGCAGTGTCCGGAAACTGAGGGGCATCTTTCACCTCGGTCAGCTTCGAGCAGTTCTCAATATCTCCAGCGACTTGAAACACGTTCTGTTCGAGGCTCCGCTGGATTCTCCGTTATTGAGCGGCGGAGAAAAGCGCAGATACCTCATTCAATACCTCGATGATGAGATGCTGCGCGACTTAAACGAAACGGTCGCATACTTCTTCCAAATTGCGGACCACGCGGGCGAACCTCCCGACTACCACATCCTGACCGACTTCCTCGCAGCCTGGAAGGGAAACCTACATGCCGCCGCCTCCCCCAATATCCGCAGACCGTCAACCCCATCCCACACCTCAGCGCTCGTTCGTTGGGAGCGCGAACTGCTCGACATTGGCAACTCGTTCGAAAGTGCTCTAGCGGGTGCTGAGTTTGCGGCATCTGCGCAGCTGTCCGCTGCCGAGGCCGCTGTAGCACGAGATGCTGCCAATCGCGCTGCAGCTAAAACGGGCGCACTGGTCATGGGGAGCCATTTCTGGCAGATCGCACAAGACGAGGCAAAGAAAGCATGGTGGTGGACATTGACGACATTCGGCCTCGTAATCTCCGTCATAGGTGTCAGCGTCTGGATTATCTCCAAGACCATTTCGGCGCAGGCGGTCGAGACTCTTATTCATCTAATCGTGGCACTGCCGATCGTCGGTGCTGCCACATACGCATCAAAGATCGCCCGCCACCACCGATTACTCGCAAGATGGGCGAAAACCGCATCAGTTCAGATCAATACCGTTGAGGCGTTTTCGAAGCAGCTGTCTACTCCGGCTAATCGAGACAAGCTGATCCTAGAATTGGGGCGCAACGTTTTCGCGACCCCCATCTATGGTGACGACGTGAAGGGCGAGCACTTGTCAGCCGTACCCAACGAGGTACTCGACAGCTTTCGTGAGATCGCACACAAATTGGCGCAGCGGTCTTCGTAGGCACGCAGGCGACACGCCAATGGGTCCATCAACTCGGTGACTCCGACCTGCTCTCCCTTCCGGGCATCGGAGCTGAGCAAAACATCGGGTCCCCGTGGCCGACCACGAAGGCCACGGGGCCTGAGTGCGATTAGCCGAGCCACTCAATGACGCGGCGTGTCCATGCCGCTGCCCTCGCACATCGTCTTCAGCGCGTAGCGCGGGCACTAGGTGACACCGCAGTGGCGGCTGTCTGGTCAGCGTCCGACGATGCCGTGGTGTCGGCGTTCTGCGAACTGGTCCCATCCCATTACACTCCGATGCTCTCGGGTTGCGCCGTCCTTAATCCAAGGGGCGCATGGCCAGATTCGCGAGGCAGTACGAAACAAGCGACTTAGTGGCAGCACGGATCCGGTCATCGAGGGCCCCTTCGAGTTCGAGGTCCGCCTTGGGCCGGTTGTGGATGTCACGCCCGATCACTGCAAGTTCGTAGTGCTCCCGCTCACGCGCGACAATTGTCTGAATCTCGTTTACTAGCTTCAGGATTGCGTCGTCATTTGTGAGCAGGCGGATCGCGGTTGCGTGTGCGCTGCACCTTCCGTATACATCCCAATATTCGGATGCCATGATTGCCCGCATGCTCCGGTCAACCCGGACAAGGTCGGACGCGAGGTTATCGGTGCGATCGATTGTGCCAATGGCCTGATCTATGCGGTTGATGGCAACGTCGAGCCGAGTCTTGCGCTCGGCGAGTGCATTGATCAGCCCGATTACTTCGATGCGAAGTTTGTCAACGCGAGCGTCTTCGCGCACCTGCCGAAACTGGGCGACGGAGGTGTTCAAACTTTTCTGCGATGCACGAAGCGTCCTCCTGTTCGTGAGGATGTTTACCCCCACGGCCAAGGCCGCTACCGACACCGTACCGAGCGCACCCCAGCCGGGCGTGTAGTACCAACCGCTCACCGCAATCCCCTGTCCCTCGCGGCTCTGTGAGCACTGGGTGTTCGTCGCATTCAAAATTTACGTCCGCCCGCAGGCCGCCCGCAGGATCTCCGTGCGATGCCGATTTCAACCAACCCTGCACTAAAGCGTTTGCGCAGTTCACGAGCTATACGGCCATCGGTGCAGAGACCAGCAAACACCGACAAACGCGCAGGAGATAGTTCGCGCTGTACTACGACGTGTAACCACGCAATAGCCGAACACCACCCGTGCGGATTTCCCGCGCGGGTGGTTTCGTCTTTAGCGGCCGGGTCCTCCTCGGCGACCCGGGCCGATGCCACCGCCGGGACCGGGACCACCGCCGCCCGGGCCCACACCGCCGCCGGGACCTTGGCCAGGCCCGTTGCCTTGGAATGGACCGTTGCCTTGGAATGGACCGTTGCCTTGGCCGGGGCCATTACCTTGCAGCGGACCGGAGCCATCGGGAGCCTGCCGCGCCGGAGCCGCCGGTTGAGGTGAAGCCTCAGCTGCCTCGGCGGGAGGAGGAGCGCCCTTCGGAGTCTGAGTGGGAGGCGGGGCCTGCTGCTGTGTCGCTTGCTGCTGTTGCGGTTGCCCGGACGGCTGCTGGGGCTGCGTCGTCGCCTGCTGTTGGGTTGCCTGCCCGCTGATTTCTCCGCTTTTTGGAGTCGGCTCGGCGGCCGGAGCCGCGGTGGCCGGTGCCGGCGTAGCCCCGGCCGCCGGAGGCGGTTCCTTGGTGGGCGCTGTCGTCGGGTCGGCAGACGCGATGGGTATTGCGGCCACCGCGATCAGACCCGCGGCCAACGCGGAGCAAGCTGCCAACCCGAGGCCGGCCTCAACAGCGCGACGACGCGACGTGTGACGCATGGGCAATCCTTATTGCGAAGTTCCGACGGCGAAAAACTAGCTCGCACAACGAAACCAGACAGCGACTTCGCGGAGTTTTCGGCCGCTGGTAATCCCCCGTTTAATCCCGATTTCGCGGCACGTCGGTCGTCCGGGCCCGAGCCGCCGGCCTAGGCGTACCCGGGGCGCCCCAGCGTCCCGGCGAGCTGCCGCAGCAACGCGGTCCGGAATCCGTCCGACGACCAGTCGGGAAAGCGCAGCACCCGAGGAATCATGGCGCCGACCAAGGTGGCGAACAGCAGATCGACGACCTCCTCGGCAGCGACCACCGGCTTGAAGACGCCGGAGTCGCGACCCGCGATCACGGTACGCAGAAACGGCGCGCGGTAGCGCGACCAGCCCTCCTCGCCGTAGTCACGCAACTCCCCGTCGCGGGCGCCCGAGCGCCAGAACTCGATCAGCAGTTGGTGATTGCGGATCGGCGTGTTCAGGTTGCGGTCGATCATCGTGACCAGGCAATTCCACGGGTCGCGTTCGGCGTCGGCGACGGCCTCGAGGGCGGCCACTTCGGCCTCGGTCGTGTGCCGCATCGCCTCAATCAGCATGTCTTCGCGCGAGCCGAAGTAGTTCTGCAGCGTGCTGATGGCCGTGCCGCTTGCCTGCGCGACATCGGCAAAGCGGGCGTTTTCGTACCCCCGCTCGGCCAGCACGCCGGCGGCAGCTTCGACCGCGGCGGCCCGGCGCGCACCCCCGGCCCGCCGCGTTCGACGTTCAACAGCCACAGGAATATGGTACGGAAATACCGCTCCCACACAAGCCGGGCGCGCCGCCGCGCGTCATGCGGCGAACCGCGGCGGGATGTTGTGGTTGAGCCGGAATCTGTTGTGCGGGTCGTAGTGCTCCTTGACCGTCTGCAATTTGTCGTAGACCTCGGGGTGATAGACCCGCCTGATGCGATCGTCGAGCGTGTCGGCGGGACCCACGAAGCTTGGGTTGGTCATGTCGTGCAGCCACGGACGCAGTGCCCCAAGGAGTTCCCGGCCGGAGTCGCGGTAGTCGGCCACCTCTTGGCCGGGCGGCACGACCGTCAGACCGAACATGGCATACGCCGCGTCGCGCGCGCCGACCGCGTTAGGGAAGGGCGGCGGCTTGCTGAAAGCTCCTTGCAGATGCCGGATGTCGACGATGTTGATCGCGCTACCGGAATCGGGCCCGACCACGTCGACGATTGTGTCAATGGTGTCATCGGTCAGTTCGCGAAGCAGCCCGAAATGCTCGACGGCGGGCGCGGGATCGGTCGGATCGTTGCTGATGGAGGCGAACTGGGTGTACGGGATGCTGGCCACGCTGTCGGCCAGCACGGGGGCCGCTTGGCGCAGCGGATCGATCAGACCGGAGCCGACCTGCGCGTCACCGACATACGAGACCCGGACCGATACAGTCAACTGCCCCTTCATGAATGGCGGAAGCCCGGGCAGCGGTGGCAGATTCAGCAGCGCGAATCCGGTCGTCAACTCGTCGGGCGCGGACGCGGTGAGGTCTCGGTAGGCCTCCAGCACTTGCCGGGTGTGCCGACCGGAGTAAAAGAGCGCACCGGCATACAACGACGTCACCGGGAAGAGTGTGAACTCCATCGCAACGACGACACCGAAGTTGCTCTTCCCGCCCAGCAAGGCGCTGAACAAATCCGATTCTGATTCGGCTGACACACAACGTAATTCACCATCCGCGGTCACCACGTCGATGGCGGTGACATGATCGGCGGCCCAGCCGTACTTACGCCCCATCGTCGAACTTGCCCCGCCGGCCAGCGTATAGCCGACGACGCCAACCCCGGGTGAGGAACCGGGCAGCGGAGCCAGCCCGTACGGCGCGGCGGCGTCGACCAGCTGACCGAAACGAACTCCGGCATCGATTCGTGCCCAATGCTTTTCAGCGTCAATGGTGATTCCTGACATCCGTCCCATCGTGATCATCAACGTGTCCGCCTCGGCCGACGCGGTCGGCCCGTGACCGGTATTCAGAACGGCGATGTTCAGGCCGTTGCGTGCGGCGAACCTCACCGCCTCGGATACGTCCGCGGCGCCGGCAGCGCCGACCACAAGCGCGGGCCGGTGCCGCACCGCCATATTGAACACCGCCACCTCGCCGTCGTAACCCGGGTCGTCAGCCGTGAGGACGGGGCCGTGCACAACGCTCCGAAGCTCCGATAGATTGTCACGCCACGATTCCATCGCCAGTCCCTCCCACTCTCAGTACCGGTATGTATATACGGTATTACTATACCGATTTGTGATCGCCGCGCTCGCACCGACTCTGCCGAAATGCAGCGAGCGCGGAGAACAGAGCTTAAGGTCGCGTTATCCCTGATCGTCGATGACGTCGGAAGGGGAGCAGTGGACGGAACGCCGTTCGGCCGCTACAGGCTGACCGAGTTACTGGGCCGCGGCGGCATGGGCGAGGTGTGGCGCGCCTACGACCCGGAGATGAACCGCGTTGTGGCACTGAAAGTGTTGGTGCCGAGCTTTGCCAACGATCAGGCGTTCCAAGAGCGGTTCCGCCGCGAAGCGCGGTCAGCCGCCCGGCTCGATGAACCCCATGTGGTCCCGATATACGACTTTGGTGAGGTCGACGGCCGCCTCTATGTGACCATGCGGCTGATCCGTGGCCGCGACCTACGCGACCTCCTTAACGACGGTCCGTTACCGCCAGCCCGCGCAGTCGGGATCATCGAACAGATCGCCTCAGCGCTGCACGCCGCGCACGAAATTGGGCTTGTGCACCGCGACGTCAAACCGTCCAACATCTTGGTTGCCGAAGACGACTTCGCCTATCTGATCGACTTCGGAATTGCCCGAGCCGCTGGGGAATCCAGCATGACCGTCACCGGCGCGACGATGGGTACGGCGGCTTACATGTCCCCTGAGCGGCTCAACGCAGGGCATGCCGACGCCCGCGCTGATATCTACGCCCTGGCCTGCGTACTGCATGAAGCGCTGACCGGCCAACGCCCCTACCCGGGTGAAAGCCTCGAACAACAGCTCGTCGGGCACCTGACCTCACCTCCGCCTCGGCCATCCGCGCTGCAACCGGGAGTGCCGGAAGCGATGGACGCCGTCGTCGCCACCGGCATGGCCAAAGATCCCGACCAGCGGTATGCGACAGCCAAAGACCTCGCCCACGCCGCGCGCGCCGCGCTGACCACCTCGGGTCCACGCGAGGCTGCCTCGCCGCAGACTTCCGCAGACGCCGGATCCAAGCTCGTCCTCACAGCGGTCGGCCTGCTCGCCGTCGCGGCCGTCGTCGTGGTCATCGTCATCGGAACGACGTCATCGTCGGGCGGTGGAGTCGCGTCGTCATCGCGAGTTTCGCCGGCCCGCGGTACGGGGACAGCGCCCGCCGGCAACCCCGTATCGCGATTGCTGGCTATGGTGCCCAACAGCGAAGGTTGCGTACCCGTTGCGCCGGCCCACCCCGGGTCGCTGGCGGCTGTACATTGCCCGACGGCGATAAGTGGCAACGGCTATCTGGAGTTGGTGTATCACCTATTTCCGGACCAAGCCACGCAGAACAGCGCCTTCAATAACCTCAACTTTGTGCCGTGCCCGGGAGCGGCCTCGTCGCCCCAACCCTGGCAACGTCCTTCGGCCCAGCACACAGAGGGTCAGGTGGGGTGCCTCGTCAGTGACGGGTTCGAAGTGATCTGGACGATTCAATCCCAACTGGTCACCGGTGACGCACGAGGGCAGCCACCAAATGCCAGCCTCGACAACGTATACCAATGGTGGGCTGCCCAATATCAATGATCCACTGACTTTCACCAACAACACCGAATTCAGTCGTATCTTGAGGAAACCGCAATGACTTTGTTCATGAGCTACTCGAGCCAGGATCGGTCACCAGTCGACGAACTGGCGGCAACTCTTCGGCGGGCCCATCAACAGGTTTGGTTAGACCAAGAGCTCGGCGGCGGCGATTCCTGGTGGGCCCAGATCCTGGAACAGATCCGCGCCTGCGAGGTGTTCGTTGTGGCACTGTCCAGTAACTGGTTACAGTCCAAGCCCAGCCAGTCCGAGCTGCGTTACGCGCAGGCCTTGAACCGGCCGATCCTTCCCGTTCGGATTGGTGACATCGGCAGCATGCGTGTCAATCCCCTTGCCGCGCTGCAGATCATCGACTACCGGGACCCGACGGTCGACGCCAGCATTCAATTGGTCACCGCCGTCCACTCGCTCGTCAATAAACCCCAACCGCTGCCCGACCCGCTGCCCGACGAGCCGCCGGTGCCGTTCGGCTACATCACGCGGTTGGGCAACCAGCTCACCGAAAAGGAGCTGAGCCCGCAGCAGCAGCTGCAACTCTTGGTCGAACTGAGATCCGGACTCGACGAGGACGGCGACGACCCCAGCGCCCGCAGCGATATCGCCCAACTGCTGCGCATGATGCGTATGCGGCACGACGTTACTTACCGTACGCGTAACGACATCGACAACGTGCTGGCTTCGATCGAGCCTTCCGACTCCCCGGCGGATGCATCGGCGACCGTCGAAGCGTCGATGATCGCTACCCAACCCAATACGACCGGCCCACGCGACAGCAGTCCGAATGGGGCTACTTTGCCTGCAGCACAGGGAGTTTCATCGACACCGCCCCGCAGCGCAAGCGCCACCCAGGATTCCCGCAAGCGACTGGTCATCATCGGCGGGGCCGCAGCCGCGGTCGTCGTCGCGATCGTCGTGGCAATTGTGCTCGTTACCCAGGGCTCTGGAAGGAAGCCGTCGGCGACGCCGAGAGCCGCGCAACCGGCACCGACACAGCCCGGCTCCGCCGTGCCGGGCGGCGTGGTCCCCGCGCCGACACAGCCCAACCCCCTGGACTCTGTCCTCCTCGGCGCGCCGGAAGTCGCCACGATCGTGGGGGTACCAAGTCTGGACATCGACAATCAGACGCAGCAAATGGCCCCGGAATGGCAACTGTCAAACCCGAACTGCCTCAACGCGTTTTATCCCACCCAGGATCCGGCCTACGCGGGCAGCGGCTTCACCGGGGTGCGCGGCCAGTTGTTGCATGCCGGCAGCGATTATCGAGTCTACGAGGCCGCGGTGAGTTTCCCGACCGCTGACGCGGCCAACGCCTTTGTGGCGGCATCGGCGGACAATTGGAAGGCGTGCGCCGGCTCAGCCGTGACGGTGACCGCCTCCGCCGGCACGGCTCACTGGAATTTCGGGAACCCTGCCGGGGCCGCCCCCAAGATTACGCTGGAGCGCACCCGTAAAGATGGCACCAGTCGATGCCAGCGCGTGCTCAGCGCGGTGTCCAGTGTTGTCCTCGACGTGGTGGCCTGCGCCCCCGCCGTCCAGAACCGAGGCGTCCAGATCGCCGATCAGATGGCCAACAACGTCAAGCAATGATACGGGCTTTGACACTGGCTGTCCCAGAAGGAGTATCGAGCCCCGCGTGCATACACGTCAACGCTCAGAATCCGGAGTCTCCTCCGCCGCCAGAGTCGAATCCGCCACCACCCGAATCGAATCCGCCGCCGAAGTCAAAGCTGCCACCGGAGTCGTAACCCCCGCTGTCACTACCACCGGCGAAACTGACGTCGCCGCCGGAGTAGGAATCGCCCGAGCCTTGGTAGCTTCCGTCGAACCCGACGTTTCCCTGCTGGCTGTCGTAGTCAACGTTCTGGCCGCCGCCGTAGCCGGTATCGGTCCATGCCGAGTCGCGACCCGCCTCGAAGCCTCGCTCGTAGCTGCCGCCCCAATGGTCGTCCAGCAGCGCATCCATCAGGAGCACATCGGTGAGCCCCCAACCCCAGCCCGGCCCCCAGAACGCGTAAGGATAAAAGCCCGGATAGAAGAACATCCCGTTGTAGTAGCCGCCGCCGTAGTAGTGCTGGTATCCCGGCTGCGGCGAGGTGCTGTAGTTGTTGTTGTTGATCGTCACGCTCTGACCGGTTTCCGGGTCGGTCGTCTGCACGCTCGCCTGCTTGCGGTCCGCCACGGGGACCGAATTCACGGCATTCACATCGGGTTTGGCATCCGGGTACAGCTTCTGGTAGGCCCTGGCCACCGTCGCCTGCACGACCCGCAGGTGCGCCCGCGCCGCGGAGTAGTCACCGGACTGGTAAGCGTTACGCGCCTCGTAGAGGCTGGAATTCGCCTTCGTCGCCTCGGCACTGACGTCGACATCGCTGCCGGTGACCACCGCATTGTTGATATCGGTGACGCCGGATTCAGCGTTGATCAACTCCTGCTTTATTTGGTCTTTAGCCTCGGCGTCCCTGCGGCGCTTACTATTTCGGCTCACGGCGAACACGATCAGACCCACCAACGCCAGCACAACGCCGATGACGATCAGCATCGTCCACAGCCACGCCCAGCTGGTGTGCTTTTGGCTCGAAACGGGAGAAGTGGTGACGCTTGAACCGGATGCCGCATTGAGGTTGGCAAGCTTCCCGACGAACTCTCTGGTCGCAGCGAAGGGATCATTGCGGTGATCTCTGGCCGACTGACTCAGCAGGGGGTCGACGTTGTCGGCAACGGGCTTCGGCACGTTATAGGCGCGCACGTGGTAGCCCTTGGCGTCGATCACCAAGATGACGCCACTGAACTCGGGATTGCGACCCAGGATGACGTCGTGGATGGCGTCCGGTGTGGTCACACCGGTCTGGTCGGGCGCAACCGCCGCCACCCAAAGCGGTGGTGCACTGCTCCACGCCCAACGGGTGGTCAGGATCTGCTGGTTGACCTGGCCGGCATTCTGCAGCGGCGGCCTGCCCGCCGAGTCCGCCACCACATGCGTCTGGGCGTCGAAGCGCGCCACCACCTGATCCGTGTAGGTGTCGGCCACGGCGGACGGCGCGAACAGCAAAGCCAGCGCCAAGCTGATCGGGATCAGAGCAAAGCCCCGGCCTCGTTGTGTCACGATTCTCCTGCACTTAGTTCGTTATTGGTGGTGACCGCAGTCCGGGTTGGCCGGCTTAGCCGGCCACGCGCACGCGTCGACGTCGGTCGTGGCGCCGTAGCCTCCGCCGGAGAACACACCGTAGGTGCTGCCGTTGGTTCCGGTAAAGGTCGAGCCGCCGCCTCCGCGACCGCCGCCCGAGCTCTCGACGGTCACTACCCAGCTCGCGCCTTCCAGCGCGGTCTTGTAGCCGGACATCACATCGCCCGGCGATCCGTTGACAAGGAAGTGCAAGTGGATGCCGTTGTCCGCGATGGAATCGGGACCGTCGGTCCGCTGCGTGCCGGACGGCGTGGGAATCAGCGAGCGCAGGTCCGTACTAGCGCTCGACGTCGTCGTGGCCTGCGACACTGTGGTCGTCACCGCCTTGGCACTCGTCGTACCGGTGCCCGACGCGCTGCTCGGATTCGGCGAACTGCTGCAGGCCGCGGCGACCACACCGATGGTCATCGCGACGGCCGCCGCGACATACGTGTGATGTCTCATGTTCCCTCCCTGGGCACGACCTGCGAGGCCGCTTAGCGTGTCGGTCTGACGCCCAGGATCCCGCGCGAGGCGCCGGCGGGCTGCGCGTCGGCCATATCGACAACCTCCAGCCAACTCCCTGGAGCGATGTAGTGCCGGTTGACGTCCTCGCGATGCATGTCGATGATCAACACGCCCGCATCCGTGACTTCGTACTTGTCGAATGCGCCATAGTCGCGCGGTTCGCCACTGCTGAACACAACCGTGAAGGGCATGCGTTCGAGTATGGCCGCGACCCGTCTAGCCGTCTAGCGCGAGATCCTTGCGGAAGCGCTGCATGCCGTCGATCTTGTCGTCGAGCGTGGCGTCGGGCCCGGAGTAGAACATCCACGGCATCGTGATGATGCCGGTGATGCCGGCATCGGCGACGCGTTGGTAGTCGGCGGTGGTGAAGGCATCGGTCAGCGGTGTCAGGATGGTGAAATCGTCCATGGTCAAACCCTTTTGAGCGCGGAGTTCACGCAGCTTGCCCACCGCCTCGATGGCGTGTTCGGACTTGATCAGGTCGCCGATCCAGCCGTCGTTACGCGCAGCGCGGCGCAACGCAGCGTCACTGAGCCCGCCGGCGTAGACGGGTATCGGCGGCGGCGTCGGTTGCATCTCCAGCCGCGGCGTCGTGTAGAAGTCGCCGTCGAACTCCGTCCAGCCGGGCGCCCACAGCGCCCGCATCAACTCGATCATCTCGTCGGTGCGCTTGCCGCGGGCGTCGAACTGTTCGGTCATCAGCGCGAATTCCTCGCGGCACCAGCCGACGCCGATACCGAGCTCGATGCGTCCGGACGCCAAAACCGCCGCAGTGCCAATGGCTTTGGCCGCCGAGTAGGGATTGCGCATCGCGGGAATGTAGACCGTGGTGACGAAGCGCAGCCGGGTGGTGACCTGGGCCAGGGCGCCGGCCAGCACCCAGGGGTCGGGCCAGTCGGTGAATGGCTGCCAGCGTCGTTCCCCGTCTTTGGTGTACGGGTACGGCGTATCGAGAGTCTCCAAGTTCACCACATGATCGGGGATGCCGATGCCGTCGTAGCCGAGTTCGTCGGCGGCCTTGGCGATCTCGATGATCTCCCTGGTGTTCAGGAACGCGCTGCTGATGTAGAACTTCATTGGCCGTCCCGCGCCCATGCCGGTTCGATGAAGATGCCTTCTGCCTCCACCGTCACCCCTTCCGCATCCGAAATAGTGCCCCGCGCAAAGACTTTGACGCCCTCCGAGCGGTCGATCCAGGCATCGCAACGTAGCGGGCCCAACGGTGTGCCGCGCAGGTACTTCACGCTGATGGTTCCGGTGAAACGCGCCTTGGACAATCCGTCGCTGGCCGCCTCGCCGAGCATATGGTCGAGCACCAGTGCGCTGACGCCACCGTGCACCAGCCCGGGCGGGCCCTCGTAGGCGCATCCCAGGACAAAATCGCTGTGGCAGCGCCCGTCGCCATCGTGCTGGACAACGAGCGGTGGGGCGATCGGATTGCTCACCCCGACGACGGCATTACCCAACGGCAATGGACGGCCATCGACGCGAAAGCTCACGCCGACCGGCCGGGTCCGTTGGCGCAGCAGCTGGGTGGCTGCCTCGATCTCGGCGCGCGCGTGAGCGACGACGTCGTCGTCGACCTCGGTCCGGATGGTGGCATCGATGAGTCCGCGCACCGCGTCGGCCAACGGAGCGTAGAGACCCGTCACCCGATCGGCCTCTGCGGTGCTGAGCACCTCGAACATCGCATCGAACGCGCCGGCTCCCTGACTCAACTCCCGAACACCTTGCGCACCACTGCTTTTGCACGCCGCGTTACCCGCAGATAGTTGTCCAAGAACTCACTTCCATCGTCGTTGTGCCAGCCCGCGGCAACCGCGACCGCATTGAGCTGACGTCCAGGACCCGGTAGCTGGTCGGTCGGCTTGCCGCGGACCAGCACTAGCGCGTTGCGTGCCCGCGTAGCGGTCAGCCAGGCCAGGCGCAGCAAGTCCACCTCGTCCGCGGGGACCAGCCCCGTATCGGCGATCACGTCGAGCGATTCCAGCGTCGAGGTGTTGTGCAACGCGGGGATCTCGTGCGCATGCTGCAGTTGCAACAGCTGCACCGTCCATTCGATGTCGGCCAGTCCCCCGCGCCCCAGCTTGGTATGGGTGTTGGGGTCGGCGCCGCGTGGCAACCGTTCGGACTCGACCCGGGCCTTCATCCGGCGGATCTCGTGCACCGCCTCGGCGGACACACCGTCGGCCGGGTAGCGCGTCTTGTCGGCCATCAGCAAGAACCGCTGACCCAATTCCGCGTCACCGGCGACCGCGTGCGCACGCAGCAGTGCCTGGATCTCCCAGGGCTGTGCCCACTGCTCGTAGTAGGCGGTATAGGAGCCCAAGGTGCGGACCAGCGCGCCGCTGCGGCCCTCGGGTCGCAGGTTCGCGTCGACTTCCAGTGGCGGGTCGACACTGGGCGTTCCCAACAGGGTGCGAACCTGCTCCGCGATCGTCGTCGCCCATTTGACCGCGGCCGAATCTTCAACACCAACGGCCGGTTCGCAGACGAACATCACGTCGGCGTCGGACCCGTAGCCCAGTTCGGCGCCGCCCAACCTGCCCATGCCGATTACCGCGATGACCGCGGGCGCTTTTCCGTCTTCGGGGAGGTTGGCCCGGGTCAGCGCGTCCAGCGCCGACTGCAGCACGGCCACCCACACCGACGTGAGCGCCTTGCACACGTCGCGCACCTCGAGCATGCCGAGCAGATCGGCGGAACCGATCCGGGCCAGCTCGCGGCGGCGCAGCGTCCGGGCACCGGCGATGGCCCGCACCGGGTCGGCATGCCGGGCCGCCGACGCGACCAGCGCGCGAGCCACCACGGCGGGCTCGGTCTCGAGCAGTTTCGGGCCCGCCGGGCCGTCGCCGTAGTCCTGAATCACCCTGGGTGCGCGCATCAACAGGTCCGGCACGTACGCGGAGGTACCCAGCACGTTCATCAGCCGCCTGGCCACCGCGGGCTTGTCGCGCAGCGTGGACAGGTACCAGGTTTCCGAGGCCAGCGCCTCGGACAGGCGGCGGTAGTACAGCAACCCGGCGTCCGGATCCGGCGTGTACGACATCCAGTTCAGCAGCCGGGGCAGCAGCACGGACTGCACCCGGCCGCGGCGGCCGCTCTGGTTGACCAACGCCGACATGTGATTCAGCGCGGTCTGCGGCCCTTCGTAGCCCAGCGCGGCCAACTGCCGCTCCGCGGCTTCCGACGTCATGCCGTGCGAGATCTCCAGGCCCGACGGCCCGATCGACTCCAGCAGCGGCTGGTAGAAGAGCTTGGCGTGCAGCTGAGACACCCGCACGTTCTGGTGCTTGAGCTCCTCGCGCAGCACCCCGGCCGCATCGTGGCGGCCGTCCGGACGGATGTGGGCCGCGCGCGCCAGCCAGCGCACCGCCTCCTCGTCGTCGACCTCCGGCAACAGATGGGTGCGCTTGAGCCGCTGCAGCTGCAGCCGGTGCTCGAGCAATCGCAGAAACTCATACGAGGCGGTCAGGTTCGCGGCGTCCTCGCGGCCGACGTAGCCGCCCTCGCCCAGGGCGGCCAGCGCATCGACCGTGGAGGCCACGTGCAGGGATTCGTCGCCGCGGCCGTGCACCAACTGCAGCAGCTGCACGGCGAACTCAACATCACGCAAACCGCCGCTGCCGAGCTTGAGCTCGCGCGCGCGAACCTCGGAAGGCACCAGCTGCTCCACGCGGCGCCGCATGGCCTGCACTTCGCCCACGAAGTCCTCACGCTCGCAGGCGATCCAGACCATGGGCATCAACTCGTCGAGATAGCGCTTGCCGAGTTCCGCATCGCCGACCGCGGCGCGGGCTTTCAGCAACGCCTGGAACTCCCACGTTTTCGCCCAGCGCTTGTAGTAGGCGACGTGCGATTCGACCGTGCGGACCAACTCGCCGCTGCGTCCCTCCGGCCGCAGCCCGGCATCCACTTGGAAGCACGCCGTCGAAGCCACCCGCATCATCTCGGTGGCCACCCGGGTGGACAGCGAGTCGGCCTGCTCGGCGACGAAGATGATGTCGACGTCGCTGACGTAGTTCAATTCGCGGGCACCGCATTTGCCCATCGCGATGACCGCCAGCCGCGGCGGCGTCCGGTCGCCACACACGGTTGCCTCGGCCGCCCGCAGCGAGGCCGCCAGCACGGCGTCGGCGGTATCGGACAGCTGGGCGCCGACCACGGTGAAAGGCACCACCGGCTCGTCCTCGACCGTCGCGGCCAGGTCGAGCGCGGCCAGCACCAGCAGGTGGTCGCGATACAGGGTGCACAGTCGGGGCACCACCGAATTCGGCTCGGCCAGCGCGTCGTTGACGCACTCGGTGAATGCTTCGTGCAGCTCGTCGCGCGTCGGCAGTTTGACCTTGCCCCGCAGCAGCTTCCACGACCGCGGGTTGGCCACCAGATGGTCGCCGAGGGTCAGCGACGAACCCAGCACCGAGAACAGTCGCCCGCGCAAGGCATGTTCGTTGAGCAGCGCGGCGTTGAGCTCGTCCCACCCGGTGTCCGGGTTCTCGGCGAGCCGGACCAGGGCCCGCAGCGCGGCGTCCGGATCAGGTGCACGCGACAACGCCCACAACAGGTCGACGTGCGCCTTGTCGTCGTGGGCTGTCCAGCCCAGTTGCGCCAGACGCTGACTCGCGGGCGGGTCGATCAATCCGAGCCGGCCGACGCTGGGCAGCTTGGGGCGCTCAGTCGTGGGTCGGGTCACGACCAAAACGGTAGCGCAACCCGCCGATCTAGCAGACCAACCGGCGGCCCATGTGAGTCAGAGCGACAGGTAGGTGCTCAGCTCGAAGGGGGTGACATGGCTGCGGTAGTTCGCCCACTCCGTGCGCTTGTTGCGCAGGAAGAAGTCAAAGACGTGCTCCCCCAACGTTTCCGCGACGAGCTCGGAGGCTTCCATCGCGTGCAGCGCACTGTCGAGGCTGGTGGGCAGCTCGCGGTAGCCCATCGTGCGGCGCTCTTCGGGAGTGAGGTCCCATACGTTGTCCTCGGCCTGCGGCCCCAGCACGTAGCCTTTTTCCACCCCGCGCAGGCCGGCGGCCAGCAGCACGGCAAACGCCAGATAGGGGTTGCACGCCGAGTCGGGACTGCGGACCTCGATGCGCCGCGACGACGTCTTGTGCGGGGTGTACATCGGCACCCGCACCAGGGCGGACCGGTTGGCCGCACCCCACGACGCCGCGGTGGGCGCCTCGCCACCGTGCACCAGGCGCTTGTAGGAGTTGACCCATTGGTTGGTGACCGCGCTGATCTCGGACGCATGCTCGAGGATCCCGGCGATGAACGACTTGCCCACATCGGAGAGCTGCAGCGGGTCGTCGGGGCTGTGGAAGGCATTGACGTCGCCCTCGAACAGGCTCATGTGGGTGTGCATAGCCGAGCCCGGGTGTTCGCCGAATGGCTTGGGCATGAACGACGCCCGCGCACCATTTTCAATCGCGACTTCTTTAATGACGTAGCGGAACGTCATCACGTTGTCGGCCATCGACAGCGCGTCGGCGAAACGCAGGTCGATCTCTTGCTGGCCGGGCGCGCCCTCGTGGTGGCTGAACTCCACCGAGATGCCCATGAATTCGAGCGCCTCGATGGCGTGCCGGCGGAAGTTGGACGCGGAGTCGTGGATCGCCTGGTCGAAATAGCCGGCGTTGTCGACGGGTATCGGCGGCGTTCCGTCGTTGGGGCCGGGCTTGAGCAGGAAGAATTCGATTTCGGGGTGCACGTAGCAGGAGAAACCGAGGTCGTTGGCCTTCTGCAGCTGACGGCGCAGCACGTGCCGCGGATCGGCCCAGGACGGCGAGCCGTCGGGCATGGTGATGTCGCAGAACATTCGCGCCGAATGGTGGTGGCCGCTGGGCGTGGCCCAGGGCAGCACTTGGAAGGTCGACGGGTCGGGGTTGGCCACGGTGTCGGATTCCGAGACCCGGGAGAAGCCCTCGATCGAGGATCCGTCGAAGCCGATGCCCTCCTCGAAAGCGCCCTCGAGTTCGGCCGGGGCGATGGCGACCGACTTGAGGTAACCGAGCACGTCCGTGAACCAGAGCCGGACGAAGCGAATGTCCCGTTCCTCCAGGGTGCGGAGGACGAATTCCTTCTGTCGATCCATAGGACGAACAGTAGGCAATTGCTGTTAATTCGGTGTTACACGGGTGCTTAGTGCTCGGCACTCCTGTTACAGCCACCAGCGCAAACAGCCCCGTTCGCCGCCCTGCCGGTGCGCGCCGTTCTGGGACGCCTCGGTGTGTCGGTGCATCCGCCCGGCAATCGTTCGTGCCGGGATCGGGCGAGCGGGGCCAGGAACGTTGCCGACCCCGCGCAGCAAATGCCGTCAACAGCCCCAGAACTAGTGGTGAGGATCGATGCGGTACGCACAAAGGCTGCTACAGGCCGAATTCCGATGTTTTCTCAGCGCTGGTTCAGCGACCGATCCGTACCGTCGTGCGCAGTGAGCAACAACGGGCTACCCGTCCTCGCCGCGTAGCCGCACCAAACCCCGTAACCGACTCGTACGGTTACCGTTCTCGGTCTGCAATAAGTAACCTGTTAAAGTGGTTACACAGGTAAGACGCATTACCAGGAGGTACTGAAAGTGATCGCCAAACTTCTCGCCGTCGGAGCTATCGGCCTCGGTGTCGCCATGGGGCAAACCGCAAGCCAAGCCGCACCCGTCATGGCCGACCCCGCGTTCAACGTCCTCAGCTGCAGCTGCCAGACCCCGCCCCCGGCCCCCGGTCAGACGACCGACGACCGGATCAACCAGGGTCTGCACGACGCTTTCACCCGGTGAAACTCCGGGGCCGGGTATCTGTCAGCGCGGGCCGATTCGTATGAATCCGGCCTGCGCCGGGAAGTCGCGCTTGTCCGCCGCGCCAGCAGCTGTCAACTTGGCTAACCAGGGCAGGTACGCCCGGAATCAGAGAGGCTAGGAATGATCAGCAAAGTCTTGGCGGGTGGCGCCATCATGATCGGCGTCGCTATGGGGCTGGCCGCGCCGGCCGGCGCCGACCCGGCGTTCAGTCAGCTCACCTGCAGCTGCCAGGTGCTCGGCCCGGAGCACGGCCTCACTCTCGAAGATCGCATCAATCGGGGCATTCAAGACGCTCACGTCCGCTGAGCCGTAGGTCGGCTCAGGGCTGGCAGTGCAACGCCGGCGGCGGGGTGCCCGTCACGAAATAGCGCATGACGGCGCCATCCACGCACTGGTTCCCACCGAACACCGCGGTGTGCTGGGTCCCGTCGAAGGTGATCAACGGGGCGCCTAGCTGGCGAGCCAAGCTCACTCCCGCCTGATACGGGGTTGCCGGGTCGTGCGTCGTGGAGACCACTACGACCTTGCCGGGGGCCATCGCCGGAGCGGTGTGCGGCGCGGACGTCGCCGGCACCGGCCACAGCGCGCACAGATCGCGGGGCGCGTTCCCGGTGAACTGCCCGTAGCTCAGGAACGGCGCGGCCTGGCGAATCTGCTGATCGGCGGATATCCAGGTCGTCGGGTCCGTCGGGGCCGGCGCATCGACACACCGGACGCCGTTGAACGCATCCTGGTCGTTGTCGTAGTGCCCCTGCTTGTCGCGGCCCTGGTAGTCGTCGGCGAGCAGCAGCAGGTCGCCCGCGTCGGAGCCGCGCTGCAACCCGAGCAGACCGCTGGTCAGGTACTTCCAATGCTGCGGGGTGTAGAGCGCATTGATCGTGCCGGTGGTCGCGTCGGCGTAACTCAGGCCGCGCGGGTCCGAGGTACGGCCCGGCTTGGCGACGAGCGGGTCGATCAGTGCGTGGTAGCGGTTGACGAACTGGGTCGGGTCGGTGCCCAGCGGACACGCCGGCGAGCGCGCGCAGTCCGCGGCGTAGTCGTTGAAAGCGGTTTGGAATCCCGCGGTCTGGCTGATGTTTTCCTGAATCGGGTCGACGGTCGGGTCGATGGCGCCGTCGAGCACCATCGCCCGCACGTGGTCGGCGAAGTGTTCCAGGTACGCGGTGCCCAGCTCGGTGCCATAGCTATAGCCGAGGTAATTGATCTGCTCCTCGCCCAGCGCCTGCCGCACCGTGTCCATATCGCGCGCGACGGACGCGGTACCGGCGTTGGCCAAGAAATCTTTGCCCATCCGGCTCACGCATTCCTGCGCCAATTGCCGATAGATCTGCTCGATGTGCGCCACACCCGCCGGGCTGTAGTCGACCATCGGTTCGGTGCGGTACGCGTCGAACTCGGCATCGGTGCGGCAGCGCAGCGACGGGGTGGAGTGGCCCACACCGCGCGGGTCGAACCCGACCAGGTCGAAATGGCGGGTGATGTCGGTGTTCTGCAGATCGGGCGCCATCCCGGCCACCATGTCGACGGCCGACCCTCCGGGACCGCCCGGATTGATCAACAGCGACCCGATCCGCTGGCCGGTGGCCGGCACCCGAATCACCGCCAACTTCGCTTGTGCCCCAGTGGGATTGTTGTAATCAATCGGGACCGACACGGTGGTGCACTGTGCGGTGGGAACATCGCTGCTGTCGGTGAGAACTTGGCTGCAACTACCCCAGGTCGGCGTCGACACCGCGGCCGGCGCGGCCGGGTTCGGGGTCTGTCCGGCACCGGGTTCCGGCGTTGCGCCGGCCATGGGCAGTGCCGGTTGTACGGCAACCAGCAGGCCTAACGACAGCAGCGCCGAGCTCAGCGATCTCAGGCGCGACATGGCTGTCAATCGTCGCAGCCTCCGGTACCCGTGACAGCGCGATTCGGTCACGCCTTGGTCTCGGGCCCGGTGCGTCGCCGCGGCGAATCGGCGTTCGGCTGGACTAGCACTTCGCGCCGCTCGGCGGCGTGGTGCCGCCGATCAGATACGCCGTCACATAGTCGTCGATGCAGCTGTCGCCCTGGAAGACGACCGTGTGCTGGGTGCCGTCGAAGGTGAGCAGCGAGCCGTGCAGCTGGCCCGCCAGATCGACGCCGGCCTTGTACGGCGTCGCCGGATCGTGGGTGGTCGACACCACGACCGTCGGGGCCAGGCCGGGCGCCGAGACGGCGTGCGGCTTGCTGGTGGGCGGCACCGGCCAGAACGCGCAGGTGCCCAGCGGCGCGTCACCGGTGAACTTGCCGTAGCTCATGAACGGGGCGATCTCGCGGGAGCGGCGATCTTCGTCAATTACCTTGGCGCGGTCGGTAACTGGCGGCTGGTCGACGCAGTTGATCGCAACCCGTGCGTCAGTGGCGTTGGTGTAGTGGCCGTGCGGGTCGCGGCGCATGTACATGTCGGCCAGGGCAAGCAGGGTGTCGCCGTGGTTGTCGGTCAGTTCCTTCAGCCCGTCGGTGAGGTGATGCCACAGCGTCGGCGAATACAGCGCCATGATCGTGCCCACGACGGCATCGCTATAGCTCAACCCGCGCGGGTCCTTGGTCGGTATCGGCCTGCCGATCATTTGGTTGTTCGGGTCGACCATCGGGTCGATCAGGCTGTGATAGACGTCGACGGCCTTGGACGGATCGGTGCCCAGCGGGCAGCTCGACTGCTTGGCGCAATCGGTGGCGTAGCCGTTGAACGCGTCTTGGAATCCCTTGGCCTGACGCAGGTCTGCTTCGATCGGATCGGCGTTCGGGTCGACGGCGCCGTCGAGGATCATCGCCCGCACGTTGTGCGGGAAGGCCTCGGCGTAGGCCGCCCCGATCCGGGTGCCATACGAGTAGCCCAGGTAGGTCAGCTTGTCGTCACCGAGGGCCGCACGGATGGCGTCCAAATCCCTGGCAACGTTGACCGTTCCGACATTGGCCAGAAAATCCTTGCCCATCTTGTCAACGCAGCGACCGATGAACTGCTTGGTCTCGTCCTCCATGTGCGCGACGCCGGCCGGGCTGTAGTCGACGTTCGGCTCGGTGCGCAGCCGGTCGTTGTCTGCATCGGAGTTACACCAGATAGCCGGGCGCGACGACCCCACACCGCGCGGGTCGAACCCGACCAGGTCGAACCGCTCCCGGACCCGCTTGGGCAGCGTCTGAACGACGCCGAGCGCGGCCTCGATACCGGATTCGCCGGGCCCGCCGGGGTTGATCAGCAGCGAGCCGAGCTTGTCCCCCGTCGCCGGGAAACGAATCATCCCCAGCGTCGCGACGTCACCGCCGGGGTGGTCGTAGTCGACGGGCACGGCGAGCTTGCCGCACATGGCGCCGCCGGGCAGCTTCACCGATCCACTGGCGACCCGACACGGCGTCCACTCCACCGGCTGCCCCAATTTGGGCCCCGCCATCAGCGGGTGTCCGGCGACAACGCGCACGCAGCCCCCCAGTACCAGCGCCACGGCAGCAATCGCTGTCGAGACCAGAAGCGTGCGCGCGAACGTGTCGCGGCGAGTCAGACCCATGCCAACACATGCTGCCAGAGACAACCTGAGACTTTCGTGAGCGGCCACCGCCGGTCGGCTACCAGTGGTTATTCCGGGTAGACCGATTCGCACAATGGCACGTCTCACACTCGTGCGACGTTCCAACTGCGCGGCAGAGATGGCAGAATGGCAAAAGTCAGACGAACCCGGGGACCCTATGCGGCCACGAGGATCGACCCGACCACCCTTTAGGGACAATGATGTCTGAGCAGAACATTTACGGTGCAAACGCGGCGTCTGGCGCGCCCCGGACCAAAATCCGCACGCATCATCTCCAGAAAATGAAGGCCGAAGGCCACAAGTGGGCCATGCTCACGGCCTACGACTATTCGACCGCCCGCGTGTTCGACGAGGCCGGTATCCCGGTGCTGCTGGTCGGTGATTCGGCGGCCAACGTCGTGTACGGCTACGACACCACGGTGCCGATCTCGATCGACGAGCTGATCCCCTTGGTTCGTGGCGTCGTGCGGGGTGCGCCACATGCCCTGGTCGTCGCCGACCTGCCGTTCGGCAGCTACGAGGCCGGCCCCACCGCCGCGCTGGCCACCGCCACCCGGTTCATGAAGGAAGGCGGCGCCCACGCGGTCAAGCTCGAGGGCGGTGAGCGGGTGGCCGAGCAGATCGCCTGCCTGAGCGCGGCGGGCATCCCGGTGATGGCCCACATCGGCTTCACACCGCAAAGCGTCAACAGCCTGGGCGGTTTCAAGGTGCAAGGCCGCGGCGACGCGGCGGAGCAAACGGTGCACGACGCGATCGCCGTGGCCGAAGCCGGCGCGTTCTCCGTCGTGATGGAGATGGTGCCCGCCGAACTGGCCACCCAGATCACCGGCAAGCTGACCATCCCGACCGTCGGGATCGGCGCCGGCCCGAACTGCGACGCACAGGTGTTGGTCTGGCAGGACATGGCCGGGATGAGCAGCGGCAAGTCGGCGCGGTTCGTCAAGCGATTCGCGAACGTCGGCGATGAATTGCGCCGGGCCGCTACCCAATACGCGGAAGAAGTGGCCGGCGGAGTTTTCCCCGCCGACGAACACTGCTTCTGAGCTACTGCATTTGGCATCGATTCTTGAAATCGGTGAGCGGCTGCCGAATTGCTTCGAGGTCGGCGTGCGCCTGCGGGTTGGCGTCCATGTACTGCTTGATCTGATCACCAATCTCGTTGCGCGGCTGGCCTTTTAAGCTAGTGAAGTAAGCATTGACGTCCGGATGGCTGAACAGGTACACCGACGTCGCCGCCGCGACACCCGACGAAACCTGGGCAAGATCGGCTGCCGTGCAGTTCGGCGCCGGCTCGGGGTCGGCCTGAGCCGAGCCGACGGCGGCGAAAAGCATTGCGCCGCTGACGGCGCCGGCAGCAATTCCGCCGACGACCGCGCGAGAAGTGGCGAGTGCGAAAAACACCATCGGTAGCTCCTCCATCAGGTTTCCGAAACGTACCGGCACGCAAACCATAAGCGGTTTCGGCGATCCCATGGACCAAATTGATTTATGTGGCAAAGAAGCTAAACCCCGCCGCGTTGGCCACCGGGGTCGATATGCTTGCGAAATGAATCGGCGCCGCTGGATCGGGGCACTGCTGGCAGTGTTGGCGATGAGCCCAATTCCCGGAATCGTTGTCGCGACGGGATCGGCCGGGCAGGCCGAGGCCACCGTCTGTGTCAATGCCGGCCGGCGCGTGTCGGTCAGCGGTTGCGCCAACGTCGCCGACGCCATCCAGCGCTACGTGCCGCCGCCGGCGGAATACGCGCCGATGCCCGAAGACCCTCCGCCGCCGCCTCCCCCGCCCCCGTAGTCGATCGCGGGCCAAATCGGTTCTCCAAGGCCAGCGGTGGCGGACACGCCGCAGCAACGATCACTGCCGGCCGGGCAACCGAGGTGTGGCACCCTATGGGTAACCATTTACGAGCGTCGATGACCGTGTAATGCCGCGTCGGCGCGCCCCTTACGGAGCCGAAAAGAAATGCCAGAACCCTCGCGCCATCTGGAGGTGGAGCGCAAGTTCGACGTCCCCGACTCGACGGTCACACCGTCGTTCGAAGGCATCGCGACGGTGGCCCGGGTGGAGAAGTTGCCGACGCAATCGCTGGACGCGATGTACTTCGACACGCAGACGCAGGACCTTGCCCGCAACAAGATCACGCTGCGTCGCCGCACCGGTGGCCACGACGCCGGCTGGCACCTCAAGTTGCCGGCCGGGCCCGACGCCCGCACCGAGATCCGCACGCCCCTGGGCTCCGCGGACGACGACACCGTGCCCAGCCAATTGCTGGACGTGGTGCTGGCGATTGTTCGCGACCGGCCCATCAAACCCGTCGCCCGGATCACGACACAACGCGAAAGCCAGGTGCTGTACGGCATCGAGGGCGCTCCTTTCGCGGAGTTCAGCAACGACCACGTCCGCGCGTGGTCGGCGAATGCGACCGATAACCCGGACGCGGAGCCCGTCGTCCAAGAGTGGCGCGAGTGGGAACTCGAGCTCGACGAATCACGCGGAGCCTCCGATACCGAGCTGCTGAGCCGGTTGAGCAACCGGCTGCTGGACGCCGGCGGCGAACCCGCAGGTCACGCGTCCAAGCTTGCCCGGGTGCTCGGGACGACGGTGCCGTCCAACGGGACCAAGCCACCCGAGGATCCGGTACAGCGGGCGGTCGCCGAGCAGGTCGGCGAGCTGGTGGAGTGGGATCGCGCGGTGCGCGCCGACGTCTTCGACTCGGTGCACCAGATGCGGGTCACCACCCGCAAGATCCGCAGCCTGCTGAAGGACTCCCAGGCGGGATTGTCCGACGACACCCACGCCTGGGTCCTCGACGAACTGCGCGAGCTGGCCGCCGTCTTGGGTGTGGCACGCGACGCCGAGGTGCTCGCGCAGCGCTACGAACAAGAGCTGGACCGGCTGTCACCGGAGCTGGTGCGTGGACCGGTGCGCGAACGCCTGGTCGAGGGCGCCAAACGCCGCTACCAGTCGGGTCTGCGGCGGTCGTTGATCGCGATGCGGTCGCAGCGCTACTTCCGGCTGCTCGACGCGCTCGATTCGATCGTGGCCGAAAGCCCGGTCACCGCGACCGGCGAGCAACCGCCACCGGTCACCATCGACGCCGCCTACAAGAAGGTGCGCAAGGCCGCCAAGGCCGCCGCCGAAGCAGACGAGGCCGCCCAGGCCGCCCACGAGGGGCACGTCGAGTCCGCCGCCGACGAGGACCAGCATGACGACGAGGAAGAGCACGATCGCGATGAGGCGCTTCACGTAATTCGTAAGCGCGCCAAGCGACTTCGCTACACCGCGGCGGCGACCGGCGCCGACGACGTCTCCAAGCAGGCCAAGGTCATCCAGACGTTGCTCGGCGATCATCAAGACAGCGTGGTCAGCCGGGACCACTTGGTTGCGCAGGCCGACGCCGCGCACGTCGCGGGCGAAGACACCTTCACCTACGGTCTGCTCTACCAACAGGAGTCCGACCTGGCCGAGAGCTGCCGTCAGCAGCTCGACGAAGCGCTGCGCAAGCTCGACAAGTCGGTCAAAAAAACTCGCTGACGTAGGGGCGGGCGAGTTGGCCTGTAAGCCGGATTCTGTTCCCCACCGCCGCGGCGTAAGCAACGGCGGCACGGCGGCGACCATCCATCTGGACACACCGTTGCCGGGTGCCTCAAGCGGCCTACCCGCAGGCTCGGCGAGCAGCCCTCAATCGCCTGCGCGGCCGCACCTTTCGGTGCGGCCTTCTTGACCTTGCTTCGGGTGGGGTTTGCCAAGCCACCCCGGTCACCCGGGATGCTGGTGCGCTCTTACCGCACCGTTTCACCCTTACCACCACGAGGGTGGCGGTTTGTTTTCTGTGGCACTTTCCCGCGAGTCGCCTCGGATTGCTGTTAGCAATCACCCTGCTCTGTGAAGTCCGGACTTTCCTCGACTCGGTGCCACGTGAGCACGAGCCGCGGCCGCCCAGCCAACTCGTCCGCACGAACACGGTACTCGCTGGTCAATCTCCTGGCCAGCGGCACGACGGGGGTGTCGGCGCCCGATCACCCACGCCTGGCTATTGCTCAATTTTTCGCATCATTGCCTAAATAAGAAGTTGGTGCCACGCTGACCGCATGACAGAAGCCGATGCTTACGTCGACCAGGCGGTAACGGGCGTCGCGGAGCCCCAGCCGATGTACAAGGCGCTGCGCGAATCGACACCGGTGTTCCGGTCACCACAGTCGGTCGTGGTGCTCAGCCGCCTGGCCGATATCGAGATGGCGCTCAAGCACACCGAACTGTTCTCGTCGACGGACGCGGTCGACCTGGGCAACATCCGGCCGCTCATTCCGCTGCAAATCGATCCGCCCGAGCATGCGAAGTACCGCCGGATCCTCGACCCGCTGTTCACCCCGCGTGAGATGGCCCGGCGTGAGCCCGGCGTCGCCGTACTGGTGAACGAGATGATCGATCGCTTCGCCGGGCGCGGTGAATGCGATTTCCACGAGGAGTTCGCGGTGCCGCTGCCGTGCACCGTTTTCCTCCAATTGCTCGGCCTACCACTCGAAGACCTTGACCAATTCCTGGAGTGGAAGGACGGCGTGATCCGCCCGGAGGGCGACTCCGGGTTCGACCGCCGCCACGAGAGCTCGGCACCCGTCGCGCAACAGATCTACGACTACTTCGACCGCGCCATCGACGACCACATCGCCAGCCCACGCGACGACGTGCTGTCGTCGATGATCGCGGCCGAGGTTGCCGGACAACCGCTGTCGCGCGAAGAGCTGCTCGACATTTGTTTCCTGTTCCTGATCGCAGGATTGGACACGGTCACCGACTCACTCGACTGCTTCTTCGTCTACCTGGCCCGACACCCCGACCATCGTCATCAGCTGGTCTCCGAGCCCGATGTCCTGCCGCATGCCATCGAGGAGTTATTACGTTGGGAGACACCGGTTCCCGGTGTAGTTCGGGTCGCCATGCAAGACGTCGAGGTGGGCGGGTGCCCGATCAGCAAGGGCGAGCGCGTCAGCCCGCTGCTCGGCGCGGCCAACACCGACCCGGCCGAGTTCCCCGACCCCGATGTGGTGGACTTCAACCGCAACCCGAACCGGCACCGCGCGTTTGGTGGCGGGCCGCACCGCTGCCTCGGATCTCACCTCGCCCGGATGGAGCTGCGGGTGGCGCTGCGTGAATTCCACCGGCGCATACCGGATTACGAGATCAAGCCCGGCACCGAGCTGATCTATACGGCCGCGCTGAGATCGGTGGAATCGCTGCCGCTGATATTCCCGCTGTCATGACCAAGGTCGCCGTCGACCCAGACCTGTGCACCGGCCACGGTCGCTGTTACAGCCTGGCACCCGAGGTCTTCGATGCCGACGACGTCGGCCACTGTGTGGTGCTTGTCGAAGACGTCTCGAATGAGCTGGAAGAGCAGGCCGTCGTCGGGGAGCGAAACTGCCCGGAGCAGGCAATCGCATTGTCGCGCTGAATCCTGCTAGCGTACTGGACATCACCTCGGGTTCCTTCGAAGTAGGCGATCACCATGGAATTGGCTGCCCTGCTGTGCAACCACGCGGAGGTTCAAAACAACCGGCTCTACGTGCTGGGAGGCGGGATCGATCAATCCGTCATTCCGGCGGGCCACCCGGGCCCTTGGTCGGTGTCACTGTCCGTGGCACTGAGCATTGAGGTGCCTTGGGCCGAGACGAACAAAGACCACGCGGTTCGCATCGCTCTGCTGGACGCTGATGGCAATCCGGTTGAGGTGAAGACGAATTCGACCGATCGTCAGGCGTTCGGCATCGATCTCCGGTTCAACCTCGGCCGTCCACCCCAACTCGAAGCCGGCACAAGCCAGAATGTCGCCTTGGCCGTCAACGTGCCGATTCTTCCGTTCGACAAGCTCGGGTCGTACACGTTCGCGGTCAGCATTGACGGCACCGTGCTGCGCCGCCTGCCCTACCGGTTGGTCATCAGTCAGCAAAGCGTGACGATGTCGCCCGACGGCCCAGCAGGCGGCGGGCGCGTCCTTCCGTCCGTCTAAGTCGGCGGCCATCCTTGGGTGAGCGCTGACCGCCTATTCGCGGGCAAGCGCACGCCATGCCATATCGGCGATGGCCAAGCAGTACTCCTCGTCGACGGCAGCATCCGAGTACAGCGCGCGAATGTTGATCGGCGCCATGACCACCTGCACAGCGGCCACGGTGTTGATCCCGTCGCGCACTTCGCCGCGCGCCCGTGCCCGGTCGATGAGCCCGCGTACCAGGGTAAATCGCGCTCGCCAGAACATCATCCGGGTCTCTTCGTCGTGACGTCCACCATGCCCCATCACCAACGCGCGCAGGAAGGTACGGCCGACCTCGGTGTTGACTCGCGCGCCCACATTGCGGGCCAACGCCTCTAGGTCCCCGCGCAACGAGCCGGTGTCGGTTGACATATCCCAGGACTCGAGATCAGCCAGCGCCGCATCGACGATCAGCCGTTGACGATCGCCCCAGTGCTGGTAAATCAGCCCCGCATCGATGCGATGACGCTCGGCCAGGGCCTCGACACTGAACCGCTCGACGCCCCAGCGGGCCAACTCGTCGAGCACCGCCGGCATCACCTGCGCCCGGATATCTGCCGGAACGGCGATCGTCGATTCGTCGGGTGGTTGATCCGGCGGCATCCACTGCTCCTAGCGGCTAGAGATAGCCGGTCTGATTCACGAGTCGCACCGAAGATGCCCCATCCGAATAGAACTCGGCGATGCTCAAGGATGCCAGGTCAAGGTGCAATCTGTACAGGATGCCGGGGCCGGCATCCAGCGCCAGGCGCAACAGCATCTTGATCGGCGTGACATGCGACACGACCAGCACCGTGGCGCCCGGATAGCTGGCGATGAGTCGTTCCCGCGCCTGGCACACCCGCTCGAGCGCGGCATCGAAGCTCTCGCCGCCCGGCGGCTCCGTGCTGGTGTCGCGCAGCCAGCGGGTGTGTAGGTCGGGATCGCGTTCGGCGGCCTCGGTGAACGTCAGCCCCTCCCAGCCGCCGAAGTCGGTCTCGATCAGGTCGTCGTCCACGGTCACGTCCAGGCCCAGCGCTTTGGCCGCCGCGGTCGCGGTGTCGTAGGCGCGTTGCAGCGGCGAGGAAACCACTGCGGCGATGCCGCCACGCTCGGCCAGATATCGCGCCGCCGCTTGTGCCTGCTGGCGTCCCAGGTCGGTGAGTTCCGGGTTACCGCGTCCGGAATAGCGGCGCTGCACCGACAGCGCGGTCTGCCCGTGGCGCAGCAACAGCAGCCTGGTCGGGGTGCCACGCGCACCGGTCCAGCCGGGCGGCGACGAAGATTGCGTCGCAATAGATTTCACCGCCGGGGTGGTCGCGGGTTCGGCAACCGCCGGTTCGGAGCTCTGCGGGCTGACCTCGGCCGCGGCGTCCATCGCTTCGTTGGCCAGCCGATCGGCATGCTTGTTACGTTCGCGCGGGATCCACGTGTAGCTGATCCGGTCGAAGCGCACCGCGAGCTTTCGGGCCTGCGCGTGCAACTCAATCAGGTCGGGGTGCTTGACTTTCCACCGCCCCGACATCTGCTCCACCACCAGCTTGGAATCCATGAAGACGTCGGCCTCGCTGGCCCCCAGCTTCACGGCATCTTCCAAACCGGCTATCAGCCCGCGGTATTCGGCGACATTGTTGGTAGCCCGGCCGATGGCCTGCTTGCTTTCGGCCAGCACGGTCGCGCGGTCCGCGGTGTGCACCACCGCGCCGTATCCGGCCGGCCCGGGATTGCCGCGGGACCCGCCGTCGGCTTCGATGACGACCTTCACTGTCCGATCCCCCTGACCCGCAACAGGATCGCGCCGCATTCCGGGCAGCGCACCACGTCGTCGTCGGCCGCCGCCGAGATGCGGGCCAGCTCTCCCCGGTCGATCTCGATCCGGCACGCGCCACAGCGATGCCCGAGCAGCGGTCCGGCGCCGGGCCCTCCCCCGGCACGCTGCCGCTCGTAGAGCGCGGACAAATCGGGATTCAGGGCAGCGGTCAGCCGGTCGCGTTGCGACGCGTGCGCCTGGCGGGTCTCGTCGATTTCGGCCAGTGCGTCGTCGAGGCCCTGCTGCGCCTCCGCCAGGTCCATCTGCAGCGTCTCCATCGCATCCTGCTCGGCGGTCACCTGGGCCTGTAACTCCTCACGGCGCTCCATGACTTCCAGCAGCGAATCTTCCAGGCTGCTCTGGCGGCGCGTCAGGGTTTCCAGTTCGTGCTGCAGGTCCGTCAACTGCTTGGCGTCGGTGGCCCCCGAAGCGAGCAACGAGCGGTCGCGGTCTTCGCGCTGGCGCACCGCCGCGATCTCCGACTCATACCGCGACACCTGAGTGTCCAAGTCCTCCAACGCTATTCGTATGGCGCCCAGCCGGTCATTGGCAGCATCGTGTTCGCTCCGCATCCGCTCAATCGCCTCCCGCTGCGGCAGCCGGGTGGCCCGATGCGCGATCCGGGACAGCTCCGCATCCAGCTCAGACAACTCCAAGAGCGAACGCTGCTGTGCTACTTCGGCTTTCATGATTGATCTCCACATGTCTCGTGGCCGAGATTCCACGGGTCGGTACGAGTGGCCGACACGTGCACCGGCAGGTCCGCACCGAATCGGGACCGCAGCACCTCGGCGGCTTGTATGCACCAGGGGAATTCGCTGGCCCAGTGCGCGACGTCGATCAGCGCCACCTCCGAGGCCCGGCGATGCTCGTCGGCCGGATGGTGGCGCAGGTCGGCGGTCACATAGGCCTGCACGTCGGCGCGCGCAGCGATGCTCAACAGCGAATCCCCGGCGCCGCCGCACACCGCGACCCGCGAGACGACCCGGTCCGGGTCGCCGGCGGCGCGCACACCCCAGGACGTCTGCGGCAACGCGGCACCGACGCGGGAGACGAAGGCGCGCAACGATTCGGGTTGCGCCAGGGTGCCGATGCGGCCCAATCCGGCGTCGCCGGGCGCGGGCACCAGGGCGAAGATGTCGAATGCGGGCTCTTCGTACGGGTGGGCGGCCCGCATCGCCGCCAACACCGCCGCCCGGGCCCGCGCGGGTGCGACGACCTCGAACCGGTCTTCGTCCACCCGCTCGACGGTCCCGACGCTGCCCACCGCGGGGGTGGCACCGTCATGCGGCAGGAACTGCCCGATACCGCTGACGCTCCAGCTGCAGTGCGAGTAGTCGCCAATGTGGCCGGCACCGGCCTCAAACACGGCCGCCTGCACCGCTTCTGCGTTCGCGCGCGGCACATAGACCACCCACTTGTCGAGATCGGCCGGCTCCGACAGCGGTTCGAGCACGGCCTCGACCGTGAGGCCAAGAGCGGCCGCCAGCGCGTCGGAGACACCGGGCGACGCCGAATCGGCGTTGGTGTGTGCGGTGAATAGCGAACGCCCACTTCGGATCAGCCGATGCACCAGCGCACCCTTGGGCGTGCTGGCCGCGACCGTGTCGACCCCGCGCAACAGCAAGGGGTGATGAGCCAGCAGCAGGCCGGCCTCGGGGACTTCGTCGACGACCTCCGGCGTGGCATCGACGGCAATCGTGACCGAGTCCAGCATGTCCCCGGGGTCACCGCACACCAGGCCAACCGAATCCCACGATTGGGCAAGCCGCGGCGGGTAGGCCTGGTCCAGGACTTCGATCACCTCGGATAGCCGTGCACTCACCGGCGCCTCCCGCTGTTCGAGACGAGCATGGCCGCCGAGATCGCCTGGACCAGCAGCGGCCACTCGTGGCGCACTGCGGCCCGTAGATAGTTCTCGTCCAGGCCGACGAACGTGTCGCAGCGGCGCACGGCAATCCCGTTGTCGTGCAGACTGTTTCGTATCCGAACGGCGTCGGGAATGCGGAACAGCACAAACGGGGCCTGACCGTCGACCACGTCGGCGCCCACCGACGTCAGACCGACCACCATCTCGGCGCGCAACTGGGCCAGCCGTGCGGCGCCGGCCTCCGCGTCGGCAACCGCGTCGGCGGCACAACAGGCCTCGATGGCCGTCAGCTGCAACGTGCCCACCGGCCAGTGCGGGCGCTGGGCCGTCAACCGCGCCAACACCTCTGGGGCGCCCAGGGCGTAGCCCACCCGCAGTCCGGCCAGCGCCCATGTCTTGGTCAGACTGCGCAGCACCAACACATCGGCCAGCGCATCAGCGGCGAGCGACTCCGGCTCGCCCGGAATCGAATCGGCGAACGCCTCGTCGACCACCACGATCCGTCCGGGCCGGCGCAACGCCAGCAGCTGTTCGCGACGGTGCAGCACCGAGGTGGGGTTGGTCGGATTGCCCACCACGACGAGGTCGGCGTCCTCCGGAATGTCCGCGCCGTCCAGGCCGAACGGCGGGTCGACGACGACGTGGTGCACCGGCACTCCGGCCGCGCTCAGCGCCACGGCCGGCTCGGTGAACGACGGCGCGACGATCGCCGCCAGCGCCGGCCGCAGGTTGGGCAACAACGCGAACCCTTCGGCGCCCCCGGCCAGCGCCAGCACCTCGTCGCGGGCCCGGCCGTGCCGCCGCGCGATCGCGTCGTGCGCCCGGTGCACGTCCTCGGCGCCGGGGTAGCGCGCCAGGTCCGGCAGCCGCGCCGTCAGCCGCTCGATCAGCCATTGCGGTGGGTGCGCATGACGGACGTTGACCGCGAAGTCCAGCATTCCCGGCGCGGCGGCCTGATCACCGTGATAGCGCGCCATAGATTCCGGACTCGCCATCCGTGAAACACTAGTGCGCCCGCTCGCAGGCCCGGACGAGGCTACTGCTGCTTGTCGATTTTTCCGGCGATCTGAGCCGCGACCTTGACACCAAAGTCCGCCGGGTCCTTGCGCATCAGGACGACATCGACGACCACGTTGTTGCGCGCCGTCAGCGCCCGCTGAACGGTGACGGTCATCGCATCGGGCTGGCCGCTCATGGTCATGGTCGTCGTCTGCGTAACGCTCAAGATTCCGTTGGCGTTGGAGAACGGGCCGATCTTGAATGTCGTCTGGGTGCCGTCGCCTCCGGGGGGCGGGTTGATTTGACGGTCTGCGCAGGCAGGCCAGCGCTGGGCGGAGGTGGCGAAGAAGTCATTCGCCTCCTTGGCAGAGGGGAACAACACCACCACTTGGCCCACCATGACGTCCTGGTCGTTTCCCAGTGAGGTGACATCGGCGTCACCGCTGACCGCGGTGCTGCCGCTGCCCGCGTAGACGGGGGCCTCCGCGGGCCCTTGGGTGTAAATGCACTCGTCGGGAAACTTCCAACCCGGCGGTCCCGGCGGCTGTTTAGTCACGTCGTCCTGCAGCTTGTCGATCTTTTCCTTGCTCGCCGACCCGGTGACGCCCAGCACGCTGTCGAACTCGGCCGGAGTCAGCAACAGACTCGACAGCGCGGCCTGCGCGATCGGCGGCTTCGTCGCCGACGTGGCGGTCGTGGTGGTGGTCGTACTCGACGAGGCGGGGCCGCTCCCGCTGTTGTCGCCACAGGCGGCAACCAACGTGACAGCAGCGACGGCGACTCCGACTGTTAACCGGCGCATGCGTTGCTCACCTTCAGGGTCCCCTGGTCAACGGAGCATAGCCCGGATGCGCTGCGCCGGCAGCGAGCCGCAGGCAAGCTTTGCCGCCGCGCGAAATCAGGTGAAGCGCTGAATGAACTTCACGGAGACGTCCGCGACTTCTTTCCAGCCGCTGTCGATGACCAGGGAGTGGCCGCGGGCGGGAATCCGCTCGATCTCGGTCACGCCCGGGTTGTGCTTGGACTGAAGTTTGTAGGTGGCCTCGGTGATCGCCAGCGGTATCGTGTGATCGTTTTCCCCCGCGATGATCAGCAGCGGACCGCGGTCGGGATTCTTGGAGTCCACCCGGGTCTCGCTGACCGGGTTGAAATTCGAAATCGCCTCCTGAAACAGCGGCAGGCCCGGCGCGGGGACGTGATAGGTCTCGTACAGCTCCCTGGCTTCGGCCTCGTCGAGGTTGTTCGCCCAGCCGTACTTGAACTGGTCGAAGGTCAGGACAACGGCCTTACCGTAGTTGGCGGGATTGCCCAGGACCGGGAACGACGAGCGCAGCGCCGAGATCGGCAGCGGCAGAATCCCTCTGAACGGCGCGTTGTCGATCGATACGGTCACCACGGACGCACCGGAGCCCGCGATTTTCTGCGCTATCAAGCCACCGAAGGAGTGACCGACGACCGCGGGTTTCTTCGTCAGCTGCCCGATGGCATCCAAATAGTGATCGGTGACGGCTTGAACCTTCTTGTGCGCGAACACTTCTGGGTGCTCGAACGCCTCGGCCACGGTGGCCGGATCGTCGGGCCAGCCCGGGGCGATGGTCGTGTAGCCGTTGGCTTCGAACAACTCACGCCAGCGCTGCCAGCTGCTGGACAGCAGCCAGAGACCATGCACGAACACCACCGGAGTCAGCCCGGAAGCGTTGGCCTTGTCGATCTCGGCTTTTTCCCAGTCCGTGACGGTGCTGGCGGTCATGGTGCTTCCTTCCGGATCGCAGGCGCTGGCAAAAACGGTAGGCAACGAAACCTGTTGCCAGCCAGAGTAAGAATCCCCCAGAAGCGAACTGAGCGCATCTCCAGCGAGGCCCTCACTGCCGCGCAACACGCGATCAACGACAATGGTGAGGTGACAGGAGCAGATTCGGCCCAGGGGCAGGCGCCTCAGCTGGTGATCTTCGATCTGGACGGCACCCTGACCGATTCCGCGGCGGGGATCGTCGCCAGCTTCACCCATGCCCTCGAGCACATCGGTGCCCCCGTGCCCGAGGGTGACCTGGCCGCGCAGATCGTCGGCCCGCCGATGGATGAAACATTCCAATTAATGCTCGGCGAGGACGCCGACGCGGCATTCGCGGCGTTCCGGGCCGAGTACGGCGCTCGGGGCTGGTCGAACAACAGCCTGTTCGACGGGATCGAGCCGCTGCTGGCCGACCTGCGCGCCGCCGGGGTGCGGCTGGCCGTGGCCACCTCCAAGCTGGAGCCGACGGCACGCCGCGTCCTTGCCCACTTCGCGCTCGACCAGCATTTCGAGGTGATCGCCGGCGCCTGCCCGGACGGCACCCGCCGGAGCAAGGAGGAGGTGCTGGCGCACGCACTGGCCCAGCTGCAGCCGCTGCCCGAGCGAGTGCTGATGGTCGGCGACCGCAGCCACGACGTCGACGGGGCGGCCGCGCACGGCATCGACACCGTGGTGGTCGGCTGGGGCTACGGCAAGGCCGATTTCGCCGACGGCTACCACGTGACCGGCGTGACGCATGCCGCGACGATCTCCGAGCTGCGGAGGGCGCTGGGTGTCTGATCCATTGCACGTGACCTTCGTCTGCAGCGGCAACATCTGCCGCTCGCCGATGGCCGAGAAAATGTTCGCCGACCAGCTGCGCCAGCGTGGCCTCGCCGATGCGGTGCGGGTGACCAGTGCGGGCACCGGCAACTGGCATGTCGGCAGTGGCGCCGACGAGCGGGCGGCCAAGGTGCTGCGTGCCCACGGCTATTCCACCGACCACCGCGCCGCGCAGGTCGACGACGACCACCTGGGGGCCGACCTGGTGGTGGCCCTGGGCCGCAACCATCTTCGGATGTTGCAGCAGCTCGGTGTCGACCACGACCGGGTCAGGATGCTGCGCTCGTTCGACCCGCGCTCGGGTGCCCATGCCCTCGACGTCGAGGACCCCTACTACGGCAATCATGCCGACTTCGAAGAGGTGCTGGCCGTCATCGAGGCCGCATTGCCCGGCCTGCACGACTGGGTCGACGAGCAACTAGCGCAAAACGGGCACGGTTGATGCCTAAAAACAGGGTGCGGCTGGCATTCCTGCTACGACCGGGCTGGATAGCGCTGATCCTGGTGGTCATCGCCTTCACCTACCTGTGTTTCATGGTGCTCGCGCCGTGGCAGCTGGGAAAGAATTCCCGCACGTCACGGGAGAACCACCAGATCGAGAACTCCCTCAATACCGCGCCGGTGCCGTTGAAAACCTTGTTGCCGCAGCAGGATTCGTCGGCGCCCAATGCGCAATGGCGCAGGGTGACCGCAACCGGGCATTACCTGCCCGACGTCGAGGTGCTGGCTCGATTGCGGGTCGTCGAGGGAGATCAGGCCTTTGAGGTGCTCGCCCCGTTCGTCGTCGACGACGGGCCGACCGTACTCGTCGACCGTGGTTACGTGCGCCCCGAGCCCGGCTCGCACGTCCCGCCGATCCCCCGCCCGCCGCAGGAAACGGTGACCATCACGGCGCGGCTGCGTGACTCCGAACCGGCCGTTCGGGACAAGGATCCGTTCACCAGAGATGGTGTGCAGCAGGTGTATTCGATCAACACCAACCAGGTCTCGGTGCTGACCAAGGTCCCGCTGGCCGGGTCATATCTGCAATTGGTCGAAGATCAGCCCGGCGGACTCGGCGTGATCGGCGTGCCGCACCTCGACGCCGGGCCGTTCCTGTCCTATGGCATCCAATGGATTTCGTTCGGGATCGTGGCCCCGATCGGGCTGGGCTATTTCGCCTACTCCGAGATCCGGATCAGACGCCAAGAAAAGCAAGCGAAGGCGCCCGAATCCCCGATGACCGTCGAGGAGAAACTCGCCGACCGCTACGGCCGTCGCCGCTAGAGCCGTTCAGTGTGCGCTGAGGTCGCCCTAGAAGCACATTCAGCGTCGCCAATGCACACTCGATAGCGCGGCCAGCAACGCCGCGGCACCCAGCTGCACTATCCGCGACAGCGCCACGGCGCGGCGCAGATCGGCCGCGGTGGGCGCTCGCCCGTCGCCGAGGGTGGGACGAATCTGCAGCTCGTGGTGATACTGCGTGGGCCCGCCCAGCCGCACACCCAGCGCCCCGGCGAAGGCCGCCTCGACGACGCCCGCGTTGGGACTGGGATGCCGAGTCGCGTCACGGCGCCACGCTGCGGCCGCACCCGACGGCGACCCGCCGACCAGCGGTGCGCACAACACCACCAGCGCCGCCGTCACCCGGGCCGGGAGATAGTTGGCCACGTCGTCCAATCGTGCTGCGGCCCAACCGAATCGGATGTAGCGGGGCGAGCGGTGGCCGATCATCGCGTCCAGGGTATTGACGGCGCGGTACCCCAGCACGGCGGGCACTCCGCCCGCGGCCGCCCACAGCAGCGGCGCCACCTGAGCGTCGGAAGTGTTCTCGGCCACCGATTCCAGCGCCGCGCGAGTCAACCCCGAGCCGTCCAGCCGCGCCGGATCGCGTCCGCACAGCGAGGGCAGCAGTCGCCGCGCGGCCTCGATGTCATTGCGGTCGACCAGCTGCGCCATCTGCAGGCCGGTGCGCGCCAACGACGTTCCACCCAGCGCGATCCAGCTGGCCGTGGCGGTCGCGGCGATCGACCAGATTGGGCTGCGGCGTGCGGTGGCCTGCTGCACGGCCGTGCCGATCAGCCCCACCGTGCCGACCGCAAGGCTCACGTGCAGCGCACCGGCGATCTTCGTGTCGCGGTAGGTGAACTGCTCCAGCTCGGCGGCCGCCTGACCGAAAGCCGCGACGGGATGGCCCCTCTTGGGGTCGCCCAGCGCGAGGTCAGCCAGGCAGCCGACCAGCACGCCGACGATCCGGGTCCGCATCGCAAGCACCTCGGCAGCGTCTCACATCCGCGCTGACTAACGCCTGTGCCGTCAGCCCGTTACGTGGTCTACTCGGTTACATGAAGCCCGCGACCCGGGTCGCCGACCTGCTCAACGCGGCGGCGCCGCTACTGCCCGCCGCGAACGTGATCATGCAGCTGTCCTTGCCGGGCGTCGGCTACGGCGTGCTGGAAAGCCCGGTGGATAGCGGCAACGTCTACAAGCACCCGTTCAAGCGGGCCCGCACCACCGGTACTTACCTCGCGGTGGCGACAATCGGAACCGAGTCCGACCGGGCACTGATCCGCGAAGCCGTCGACGTCGCACACCGCCAGGTGCGGTCCACGTCGGCCAGCCCGGTTTCCTACAACGCCTTCGACCCCAAGCTGCAGCTGTGGGTGGCCGCCTGCCTGTACCGCTACTTCGTCGACCAGCACGAGTTCCTCAATGGCCCACTCGACGAGGCCAGCGCCGAGGCGGTCTATCGCGACGCCAAACGGTTGGGTACGACGTTGCAGGTGCCCGAGCGCTTGTGGCCGCCGGACCTGGTCGCGTTCGACGAGTACTGGAAGCGTTCGCTCGACGAGCTGCACATCGACCCGCCGGTGCGCGAGCATCTGCGCGGCGTGGCCGCAATGGCGTTTCTGCCGTGGCCGTTACGAGTGCTGGCCGGTCCGCTCAACCTGTTCGCGACGACGGGGTTCTTGGCCCCAGAGTTTCGGGCGATGATGCAGCTGGACTGGTCGCAGCGACAGCAGCGCCGATTCGACTGGCTGGTGTCGGCCCTGCGGCTGGCCGATCTGTTCATTCCGCACCGCGTGTGGATCTTCGGCTATCAGCTTTACTTGTGGGACATGCGATTTCGGGCGCGCCGCGGCTGGCGGATCGTCTAGATGGGCCGTCTTGAAGGCAAGGTCGCCATCATCACCGGCGCCGGCTCCGGTATCGGGTGGGCGGCGGCCAGCCGATTCGCCGACGAAGGAGCCCGCGTCGTCTGTGCCGACATCAGCGGACACGAGAACGACATCGCGGATCGGCTCGGTGATGCCGGGGTGCCCGTGCACGTCGACGTCACGGTCGCCGCCGATGTGGAGCGCATGGTTGCGACCGCCGTCGACCGATTCGGTCGGGTCGACGTGCTGCTGAACAACGCCGGATTCGGCGGGCCACACGTAGCCCTGGCCGACACCGACGAAGCATTGTTCGACAAGATCCTGGCGATCAACCTCAAGGGCGTCTTCCTCGGCATGAAATACGCGATTCCGGCGATGCTCGAGGCCGGTGGCGGCGCGATCGTCAACACCGCGTCGGCGTCCGGGCTGGTCGGCTGGAAGGGATTGTCGTGCTACGCCGCGGCCAAAGCCGCGGTGGTGCAGATGACGAAATCCGCGGCGCTGGACTACGCCAAGACGAACGTGCGCATCAACGCGATCTGCCCCGGCATGACCTACACCGGGCTGGCCGGGGCGAAGCCCGACGACGAAGTGCCGCCGGGTGGTTATCTGCCGACGCCGATGGCCCGCTGGGGCGAACCCGCCGAATTAGCCTCCGCCGCATTGTTTCTCGCCAGCGACGAAGCCTCGTTCGTCACGGGCGCCGCGCTGGCCGTCGACGGCGGCTACTCGGCCAGCGGCCCGATGCTGGGCACGGCACGTAGAGTCAAATCATGACTTTCCCGACGCTCAACCACGTTGCGGTCACGGTGCGCGATGTCGAGGTCAGCGGGGCGTGGTACCGCCGCCTTTTCGGCACCGACCCCCTCACCGACGAGCACGACGATGCGGCCGGGTACCGGCATCAGGTGTGGTTGCTGGACGGCGGCACACTGTTCGGCATCCACCAGCACGACCACGCGGCCCCCGACGAGAAATTCAGCGAGCACCGCGTCGGCCTGGACCACGTCGGCTTCGGTTGCGCCAACCGCGCCGAACTGGAGAACTGGGTGACACGGCTGAACGAGCTGGGCATCGAGCACGGCGGCGTCGTGGACGCGGACTACGGCTCGGGCCTGAGTTTCCGCGACCCCGATGGCATCGCCTTGGAGTTCTTCGCGCTGCCGGGATAACCCGTCAGCGCACCGTCGCAAAGAACGCGCGGACGTCGTCGACGAACAGCTCCGGTTGTTCGAACGCGGCGAAGTGACCGCCACGCGGCATCTTGGTCCAGTGCGTGATGTTGTAGCCCGTCTCGCACCAATTCCGCGGCGGCTTCAATAGCTCACCGGGGAAAGCGGCTACGCCGGTGGGCAATTCGACGCGGTCCCCGCCCCGCCAGACCCGGAAGCTCTCCCAATACAGGCGAGCCGACGACGCGGCGGTGTTGGTCACCCAGTACACCATCACGTTGTCCAGGAGTTCGTCTCGGCTGACCGCATTCTCGGGGTTCCCGTCGCAATCCGCCCACGCCCAGAACTTTTCGACGATCCAGGCGAGTTGTCCCACCGGGGAGTCGGCCAAGCCGTAGCCCAGCGTCTGGGGCCGGGTGGATTGCTGCGTGGAGTACCCCATGCCCCACTTTTGATGCTCGGACAGGGTGGCCAGGGCCGCCTTCTCCTCCTCGGTCGGATTGTCCAGATTCCCCGGCCGACCGATCGGCATGTTGAGATGAATGCCCGCGCAGTGCCCGCCGTTTCGGCCGATCTGCGTGGTGACCGCTGCACCCCAGTCACCGCCCTGGGCGCCGTAGCGGTCGTAGCCGAGACCGACCATCAGCTGCTCCCAGGCCTCCGCGATCTTTTCCACTCCCCACCCGGTGCGGGTGGGCTTGCCGGAGAAGCCGTATCCCGGCAGCGACGGACACACGACGTGAAAAGCGTCCTCGGCGCGCCCGGACGCCGGATTGGTCAGCGGCTCAATCACCTTGTGGAACTCCACAATTGAGCCCGGCCAGCCATGCGTGATCACCAGCGGGAACGCGCCCTCATGCGGGGACCTCTGGTGAATGAAATGAATGTCCAACCCGTCGATGTCGGTGACGAACTGGTCGAAGCGGTTGAGCGCGGCCTCACGGGGCCGCCAGTCGTATTCGTTGGCCCAGTAGTCGGCCAACTCGCGGGTGTAGGCCAGCGGAATGCCTTGACTCCAGTCGTCCACACATTCGGCTTCCGGCCATCGGGTGCGCGCTAGGCGCGACCGCAGATCATCGAGTACGTCGTCGGGAACGTCGATTCGAAACGGCTTCACGCATTCATAGTGCCGCCGCGCGCGAACCCGCCGACAGCCGCCCCATCGTCGGTCGCACCGCGCGCCGCTCTGTCGGGTTTGGCACTGCCCAGTCTCAAGGTGCGAGCCTGATGTACCCCGGCGCCTTCGGCGGCGAAGTCGGCGGGGGCGGTGGCGCGGGCGGCGAGGGTGGGGGCGGCGACGGCAACTGTTGTGGCGGAGAAGGCGGCGGCTCCTGCGGTGGCGGCGCCAACTGCTGCGGAGGAGGCGGCGGCTCCTGCGGTGGCGGCGCCAACTGCTGCGGGGGAGGCGGCGGCTCCTGCGGCGCGGGCGGCAACTGCTGCGGAGGCGCAGGCAACTGTTGCGGAGGCGGCGGCTCCTGTTGCGGAGGCGCAGGCAAACGTTGAGGTAACGGCTGCTGTGGTCGAGGCGGTGCCGCGATTGGCGGCGGTGGTGCCTGGAGGTGCGCCGACGCCGGTGGTTCCGGAATCGTCGGCGGGTTCGGATCGGCGATCCCTGCGGGGGGAACAATTCCGATCAGCGAGACGGGTGCGCTGCCATGCGCCTGAAAACCCGTCTGGCGAATGCCGTCGGCGGCCCGGTGTGTCGGCCCATTCCATCCCGCTTTGGGACGGGTGATCAGGACCGCGAGCTTGCTCTTGTCGTAAGGGCAGTAGGCCCCCACTGCCGCAATGATGAAGCGCCCCTCGGTGCGTGCGAGAGGGCCGCGGATTTGGCTCTGGGTCGGATCAGCGCTCACCGCATTGTCGACCAGATCGTCCACGACGCGGTTGGCCGGCGTGCCGTTATCCAGTGCGTGACAAACCTTGTGAGCCGTCTCGACGAGGCTTGGCACGCCTGACACGGCGGGGACGCCTTCGTCATCAAGAAGCGCCAGAAATTGGTCGTCGTTTGGGTCAGCCGATGCTGCAGCGCCGCGCAATATTGCAACGCCGCTCAGCAACGCAATGGCGGCTATCGGAATGCCGACATGGGTGGTGATGCCACCGAATCTGGAGGTGCCGGTCAACATGAGAGGACTTCCGTTCTGCAAGAGCCCGTCCCGACGGACTTCGGATAATCACCTGGGCCGCAGGTGTGATCGTGTGCGGGTGTCGTCGTTGACGCGCGCCGGATCCGTCTCTCAGGAGACATCGGTGGTAGGCGTCGTCCGGCGAAGACGCCGGTGCTCAATACTCTGAGCGATGTGCCGCCGGACAACCTGAGATGACGGGCGAAGTGAACTTCGTCCATCTCGATAAATCCCAGCAGCCGCAGGACGATGCGCCCAGCAATCGCACTGCCGCTGGCCAACGGCATAGCAAGATCGTACCGCCGGCGCTCGGCGTTGGCTGGCTGTAGTCCGAGCTGCGAAAGATGTTTTCCGGATTGGGAAACAGCAACTGAACGAGCGTCTTTCGATGTCGCGGGGTGGCTGGTTGGGGTGCTACAACACCCGCACAGTCCGACGATCTCGCCGAGTGAGACCCATCACCACGCGTCGTCGAGGTCGGGGCGATCGACCCCTTTGGCCCCCTCGGCCTCGGTCACCCGACGATCCGCTTCGGCAACCAGTTTGCGGACCTCGTTCATCAGCTCGCGCATATCGGCGCGCAGGGCATCGACGGCGGCATACAGATCTGCCTTGGTCGCCGGTTGATTCGCGGCAGACAGCGGTCCGACGGCAGCTGCCGCGTGGGCAGCGCTCGCGCTCTCGAAACCGGGTAGCTCGGTCACGCCCCCAGACAATGCCATACCCAGGTCATTAGCGACAATGGAACACCTCGCGTTCATCCGAACGCCTACCGCGCGGGTTCGGTCATCGCGACGGCTGCCTCGCGGGCCCGCGCGACGCAGTCCGGGGTAACAATCCGACTAGTAGTTGTTGTATTCCGAGAAGACAACCGCGTTGCCCTCGCTATCGGTCGCGAGCAACGTCAAGTAGTTTCCCTCGTCGTCGGTTCCGCCCCTCGAATTGATGGACGGGATCACCGGAAAAGTCGATCCCATCGCCTCGAGCTGGGCGCGCGTATCCGCGACCGAATTGATAACCAGGCTGGCGGAGCTGTTGGCGCGCCCGGCCGCAACGCCCTCCGCGCGATCGGCGGTATAGATCCCGAATACGGACTTGATACTCCAAAAGCCATACCAAGATTCGTCAGAGTACGGCTTTCCGAAGCTCATCGTGTCGCCGTAGAAGTTCCGCGCGGCTTGCAGATCGGGCTCCGGTGTCTCGACGTAGTCCAAGTTTCCTACCTCGCCCGTGGGGTGGTGCATCTTCGTGATGAACGTGTCGGAGAGTTGCATGCCGCCGTCGGCGCCAGTGTCGAAGACGTGCGTCACGAAGGCGACTTGCTTGAACGGATGCTCACCCTGACCCGAAAGCTCTCGCTCGTAGGTGACAATCGCGCCCGTGCCGAAGCGTTTGGCGCGCAGCGATCGGATGCTCATGCGTGCGGCCAGTCCGGATTTCGAGCGGTCGTACTGATTCCAGTTCGCGGCAAGACCGTCGCGGATGCCGCTTGGGCCGTGATCGATGCCGCGGTTATTGAGCCGGCTGCTGTCGAACCACCGGCTGTCGTTCCCGATGCCCGCGGCCATGACGCCGTGCTCGTCGGTTTGCAGCCAGGCGCCCGCCAGCTGTCGGACCGCGGAGACGACGCCCGCCGGCGTGCCGTTCTCCGCTTCGACGGAGGGTGGGCCCGGCGCGGGATAGTCCCCGACGGGGTAGACCCGTTGCATGAGCACGAAAACGTTTCCGGCGGTGTCACTTCCGACCGCGGAGAGGTCGGAGCCCCGGTTGCGTATGCCGGTGAGGAACTTGGTGCCGGCGGCCTCAAGGCGCACAACGGTTTTCGCGAGGTCGTCCACATAGATCGTGTTGTATCCGTTCGGCAGGCCCGGCCGGACCGGCGCGAACCCGTCGAGGCCGGTGCTGTCGAGGACCAGACGCGGGCCGCCCATGTCGAATGCGGCGTAGGTCGGGGTCTGAACCTCCGGTTCCCCAACGAATGTCGAATAGAACCGGACGGCGCGCGCGAGATCATTGACCGGATAAGTGAAGTCGTAGCGGAAGCTCGCCGTGCCCGACGTCGCCGGCATCTTGGCCACCGGATCGTAGGCGAGCCACCACGAGTCCGACTCGTGCGAAAGCTTCCAGCAACCGCCCTCTTTCACGAACGCCTGGAGGATCAGACCGCGGTTGCCATAGGCCCAATCGCTGACATGGTGGTGGATGCTCGTCGTCTCGCCGGAAACCAAATCGGCCCAATAGAGCGCCGTGGCGGTTTCGCCGCGGACGGCCACCTCGGCGCGACGGATGGTGATATTCGCCGAGCGCGTGTGACCGTCGGGGGCGAGCTCGAGGAAGCCCCACTCGTCGGGCAGCCCCCGCGCCACCTCTTGCGGGCCGGACTGGATACCGCCGGACCACGAGGTCAGACGCGTCACGTCCGACGTGACGCGATCGACGTATGCGTCCGCATCGGCGCCGATCCAGGACTGGTGCAATGCCACGATGGCGCCCATCACGCCCCGAACGTCCGGGTTAGCGGCGTCCCCGGCGACGAGCTGGGATGGGTCGAAAGTGACCCTGCCCGCGGCGCCCGCCGGCGGCGCCACCGTCGGGCAGGAGCCAGACTCGGCCGGCTTGAGCCCGGTCCACCACGGTCGCGTGGACGAACACCCGACGAGCGTTGTCGCGAGCAGACATCCGACGAGCGCACCAAGCGCGACCTTCATCGGCTAGGGCTCAAAGGCCGCAAGAACGGAGCCGGAATCGCGGATCTCCCAGATGCTGATTTTGCTCACGCCATCGAAGTTGATCTTGTTCAACGTTTCTCGTGAATACGTGAGGTCGATGGCAACCTGAGTCGAGGTATTGCCGTACGGGTCGGTCATCGGGAAGGTGCCCTGAACGTTCACCGCGGAAGCGTCGGGGTAGGTCGCTCTTGCGTACCTGAGAATGTCGATGGTGTCGAGCCGCGCACCGTCTTTGATCATCGTCTCGGTGTAGTTGTCACGAATCGCGAATCGCGCGTTGACGACGTCGCCGTTGGGGCCTGGAGCAGTGGCGAAGGCTACGCCGTCCGGCTTCTTGGGGCCGGTCGGTGTCGGTGGCGCCGCCTCGGTCAGTGTCGAGGGTCCCGCCGTGGTCGGACTGCTTCCCGACGTCGATTGGCTGTCATTCTTTGCGTCGAAACCCCAGCTCTTGCCGACGATGATGAGAAGAACGAGCGTGCTGAGTGCCGCCAGGGCCAGGGTCGCCTTTCCCGATATACCTTTCTTCTGCGGCTCCGTGGAGTCTGTCGCGAAAGCCCACTCGCTGGTCCAGTTGCGGCCGTCGAAGTACCGTTGCAACCCGTGGCCTACCCCGGCGGGATCGGGGTACCATCCCGGCGCCGATTTGGGCGGGGGCGGCGCATGTTCAGATGGCATATTTGCACCTTCGTCGTGACGGCGCCCTTCCGCTTCCCGCCGCGATGGCCGCTTAAAAACCCATGCTAACCGTCGAATGGCGGCAGCAGCTTTGCACAGATTTCCGGCTCTCTGGCTGGGGATACGTGGGTTACCCGGCGAGGTGTGCCGTCACCTCATCAATGGTGGGCGCGGACGGTATCGAACCGCCGACCGCTGGTGTGTAAAACCAGAGCTCTACCACTGAGCTACGCGCCCTCTACGCCCGCAGCAGGTTACCTGGCGCGGGCCCGCCACCCAAAACGTCCAGCCTGCGGCCGTTCATGAATGCAGTAGTCCTTCGCTGATACGGGCGAAAAGTGCAGTAGTCCGTCCCGGAACGAACCGTCGTCGTTTCGGTAAACGATGGTCGGCGAACGCGTTGGCGATGTTGTGACGGAAGCAAGATGTGAAGGATTTTGGGTTGTTGCCCCCGGAGGTCAATTCGGGGCTGATGTATGCCGGTCCGGGATCAGGGCCGCTGCTGGCCGCCGCGGTGGCCTGGGATGAGGTGGCTGCCGAGCTCGAATCCTCGGCGGCCGGCTACTCCGCGTCGGTGTCGGACCTGACCGGTCTGACCTGGCTCGGGCCGTCGTCGATGGCCATGTCCGGCGCGGCCGCACCCTACGTGGCGTGGCTACAAGCCGCGGGCGCCCAAGCCGGCATCACCGCCGCCCAGGCCTATGCGGCGGCCGCGGCGTATGAGGCCGCGTTTGCGATGACGGTGCCCCCACCGCTGATCGCGTCGAACCGCGCCCAGTTGCTGGCGCTGATCGCCACCAACTTCTTCGGGCAAAACACCGCCGCGATCGCGGCCACCGAAGCCGAATACATGGCGATGTGGGTCCAAGACGCCGCCGCCATGTACGGCTACGCCACCGAAGCCGAAACGGCCAGCACGCTGCAGTCGTTCGACGAACCGCCGCAGACCACCAACCCGAATGGTCAGACCGACCAGGCCACCTCGGTGGCCCAGACCACCGCCGACACCACCAGCGCCCGCACCCAATCCCTGACCCAAATGACCCAGAGCCTCGCCACTCAGCAGGCCAACCTCGTCGACCCGCCCCTGCCCCCCGGCAGCACCGCCAACATCGCACCCGGCGGCGCCACCATCGAACCCGGCGTGACCTTCACCGTCACCCCCGGCAACCCCGTCAACGCCAGTGTTGGCGCCGCGTTCACAGCCGACAGCTACGTCACCTGGTCGTACCAAGGACAGATCTTCGGCAGCTACGCAACTCCGTTGCTCAGGGAGTCCTACGGCTTCACGTTCCTGAGTGGCACCTTTACCGCATACCCGCCCTGGGTAGGAGGCGCCGGGTTCACCATCCCCAGCGGCTCCGTCACCGCCGGCGCCGGTGTCGAAGTCACCATCGACGCCAGCACCGGCCTCGTCACCGCCATCAACAGCGGCACTATCACTACCGGCTCCGTCTTCACTCCCGTTGTGCCCAGCTCGTCGAGCGCGTTGGCTGCGGCACCGGCGGCCATGGCAACCAGCGCACCGGGCCTGGCGGGAACCGCCGCGATCCAACCCCAACTCAATGTCGACGCACTCATGGACGCTCTGGCAGCCGCTGCCGAGTAGCAGTCGAAACCCTCAGGCCCGCAACGCCTCCAGCGCATCGGTCCACAATCGCTGATCGCGAGCCTCACCGGGCTCTTTCATCTCGGCAAACTGGATGATCCCGGACCGGTCGACGACGAAGGTGCCGCGGTTCGAATAGCCGGCCTGGTCGTTGAACACGCCATAGGCCTGGCAGACCTCGCCGTGCGGCCAGAAATCCGACAGCACCGGAAACGTGAACCCGCTTTCGATGGACCAGATCTTGTGCGTCGGCGGCGGACCCACCGAGATCGCCAGCGTCACGCTGTCGTCGTTTTCGAATTCGGGCAGGTGATCGCGCAGCAGGTCCAGCTCGCCCTGGCAGATCCCGGTGAAGGCCAGCGGAAAGAACACCAGCAGAACGTTCTTGGCGCCGCGATAGGCGCTCAGGGTGACGCGCTGCTGGTTCTGGTCGCGCAGAGTGAAATCGGGGGCCGTCGTCCCGACGGTCAGCATTACCGCTTCCCGGCGCGCGACTTCGGTTGCACCAGCCGGCTGGCGCTCCAGTCCCCCAGGTTGACCGACGACGTCGGCATCAGGCCGGCCGTCGGAGCCGCCTCGGCGATCTCGGCGGGCAGCACATGGCCGGGCTTGCCGGTCTTGGGCGTCAGCACCCAGATCACGCCGTCCTCGGCCAACGGGCTGATGGCGTCCATCAGGGTGTCCACCAGGTCGCCGTCGCCGTCTCGCCACCAGAGCAGCACGACGTCAACCACCTCGTCGGTGTCTTCGTCGAGCAGCTCCGATCCACAGGCTTCCTCGACCGCGGCGCGGATGTCGTCGTCGGTGTCCTCGTCCCAGCCAAACTCCTGGACAACCTGATCTCGTTGGACGCCCAGTTTGCGAGCGTAGTTCGAGGCGTCATCCGCCGCGACCACCGTGGACCTCCTTCGACAACACAACCCTGCGCGCCATGCGATTGGGGATTATCGTCGCACAGCCAGAAGCTCGTTCACACTCCGCCTCAGAAGGACGCCAGGCAGAGTTTCAGCGCCTTGGTCTTGGTGTCGTTGAGTTGATCGACCCGACGGTTGAATTCGCCGGTCCCCGCGTGGGTGCCGATCGCGTTCGCCACCCCATGCGCCGCGTCGATGTACGCGTTGAACGCATCCTTCAGCTGCGACGACAGCGCATCGTTGAAATTGTTGCTCACCGTCGAGGCGCTGTTGTTGAGCGCTTCGACGGCCGGGCCTTCGAACGGGCCGGTGCCCTTGCCCCCGTTGAACGCCCCGACATAGGCATTCACCTTGTCGATGGCGTCCTTGCTGGTGGTGGCCAGCGAGTCGCACGAGCTGCGCACCGCCTTGGTGGTCAGCGATTGTTGCCGCTGGGACTCGCGGACGCTCGACGTCGCGATCGAGGCCGACACCGACGACGAGACCGACTGCCGATAGGCCGGAGCCACCTTTGTATCGGGCCCAGCCGTGCCGTTGGTCACGGTGGTACACCCCACGATGCCCATCAGCGCGGTGGCGATGCAGCCGAGCGCCAGCACGCCACGCTTGGGGAACTCTCCCCCGTGCGTGCGAGGGACGACTTTCCATCCGGTGAGCACGGTTTCTGACGTTACCGGGTGGCGATTGCCCGCGCCCTCAACGCACCGAGGTTTCGTGTCGGCGGGTGAAGTTCGCCAGCGATCCGATTGCGGCTACCCGCCCGAGGCGCCTTTACGGCACGATAGGGAGACGAACACGCATGCAGGAAACCTCCAACAGCAGGAGCGGAAGTTGACGACCGAGTTCGCGCGCCACGATTTGGCCAAAACCCCAAGCAACGGAAGCGAACCCGATCGCGTCCGGGTGATCCGAGACGGCGTCGCGTCATATCTGCCCGACATCGATCCCGAGGAAACGTCGGAGTGGCTGGAGTCGTTCGACGCGCTGCTGGAGCGCTCGGGCCCGGCGCGGGCGCGCTACCTGATGTTGCGGTTGCTGGAACGAGCGGGTGAACAGCGGGTGGCCATCCCGGCGCTCACGTCGACCGACTACGTCAACACCATCCCGACCGAGCTGGAGCCGTGGTTCCCCGGCGATGAGGACGTCGAACGTCGCTTCCGGGCCTGGATCCGGTGGAACGCCGCGATCATGGTGCACCGCGCCCAGCGTCCGGGAATCGGCGTGGGGGGCCACATTTCGACGTACGCCTCGTCGGCGGCGCTGTACGAGGTCGGCTTCAACCACTTCTTCCGCGGCAAGACGCATCCCGGCGGCGGGGATCAGATCTTCATCCAAGGCCACGCGTCCCCGGGGATTTACGCGCGCGCGTTCCTGGAAGGCCGGCTGACCGCCGACCGGCTCGACGGCTTCCGGCAGGAGCACAGCCACCCGGGCGGCGGGCTGCCGTCCTACCCGCACCCGCGGCTGATGCCCGACTTCTGGGAGTTCCCGACGGTGTCGATGGGCCTGGGCCCGATGAACGCCATCTACCAGGCCCGCTTCAACCACTACCTGCACGACCGCGGCATCAAGGACACCTCGGATCAGCACGTGTGGGCGTTCCTCGGCGACGGTGAGATGGACGAACCGGAAAGCCGCGGCCTGATCCAGGTCGCCGCCAACGAGGCGCTGGACAATCTGACGTTCGTCATCAACTGCAACCTGCAACGCCTCGACGGCCCGGTGCGCGGCAACGGCAAGATCATCCAGGAGCTCGAGTCGTTCTTCCGCGGCGCCGGCTGGAACGTCATCAAGGTGGTCTGGGGCCGCGAGTGGGACGCCCTGCTGCACGCCGACCGCGACGGCGCGCTGGTGAATCTGATGAACACCACGCCCGACGGCGACTACCAAACCTACAAGGCCAACGACGGCGCGTACGTCCGCGACCACTTCTTCGGCCGCGATCCGCGCACCAAGGCGCTCGTCGAGGCGATGACCGATTCGGAGATCTGGAACCTCAAGCGCGGTGGGCACGACTACCGCAAGGTCTACGCCGCCTACCGGGCCGCCGTCGACCACAAGGGACAGCCGACGGTGATCCTGGCCAAGACGATCAAGGGCTACTCGCTGGGCGCGCACTTCCAGGGCCGCAATGCCACGCATCAGATGAAAAAGCTTGCGATAGAAGACCTTAAGTATTTCCGCGACGCCATCCGGATTCCGATCAGCGACGCTCAGCTGGAGGAAGACCCCTACCTCCCGCCCTACTACCACCCCGGACCCGACGCCCCCGAGATCCGCTACATGCTGGACCGGCGTCGCCAGCTGGGCGGCTTCCTGCCCGAGCGCCTGACGAAGGCCAAGGTGCTCAAGCTTCCGAGCCGCGACATCTACGCCCCGCTGAAGAAGGGCTCGGGGCACCAAGAGGTCGCCACCACGATGGCGCTGGTGCGCACATTCAAAGAAGTGATGCGGGACAAGGAGATTGGCCCGCGGATCGTGCCGATCATTCCCGACGAGGCCCGCACGTTCGGCATGGACTCGTGGTTCCCGTCGCTGAAGATCTACAACCGCCTCGGCCAGCTCTACACGGCCGTGGACGCCGAGTTGATGTTGGCGTACAAGGAAAGTGAAATCGGCCAGATCCTGCACGAGGGCATCAACGAGGCCGGCTCGACGGCGTCGTTCACCGCGGCCGGCACGTCGTACGCGACGCACAACGAGCCGATGATCCCGCTCTACATCTTCTATTCGATGTTCGGGTTCCAGCGCACCGGCGACGGCCTCTGGGCCGCGGCCGACCAGATGGCGCGCGGGTTCGTGCTGGGGGCCACCGCGGGGCGCACCACCCTGACCGGTGAGGGCTTGCAGCACGCCGACGGTCACTCGCTGCTGTTGGCCGCCACCAACCCGGCGGTGGTCTCCTACGACCCCGCGTTCGCCTACGAAATCGCCTACATCGTCGAGAGCGGGCTGGCCCGGATGTTCGGCCCCAACCCGGAGAACATCTACTTCTACATCACCATCTACAACGAGCCGTATGTCCAACCGCCGGAGCCGCACAACCTGGATCCCGAGGGCGTGCTGCGCGGGATCTACCGCTACCAAGCGGCCAGCGAGCGACGCACCAACACCGCGCAGATCCTGGCCTCCGGCGTCGCGATGCCGTCGGCGGTGAAGGCCGCCGAAATGCTGGCCGCCGAGTGGGACGTCGCCGCCGACGTGTGGTCGGTGACCAGCTGGGGTGAGCTGAACCGCGACGGGCTGGCGATCCAGCAGGCTCAGCTGCGGCATCCCGACAAGCAGGCCGGCGTCCCGTACATCACGAAGACGCTGGAAGGGACCACCGGGCCGGTGATCGCCGTATCGGACTGGATGCGCGGGGTGCCCGAGCAGATCCGGCCGTGGGTGCCCGGCACCTACGTCACGCTGGGCACCGACGGGTTCGGCTTCTCCGACACCCGCCCGGCGGCCCGGCGGTACTTCAACACCGACGCCGAGTCGCAGGTGGTGGCGGTGCTCGAGGCGCTGGCCCGCGACGGCGAGATCGATCCGTCGGTGCCGGTCGCGGCGGCCCGTCAGTACAAGATCGACGACGTGCAGGCCGCTCCCAAGCAGACGTCCGACCCCGGCGTGTCCTAGCGGCCTGACCAATCCCGAGCGTGAAACTAACTTCACGCTCGTGTCCGAACGTGAAACTAACTTCACTCTCGACAATCGTCGTCTTGAGACACCACTAAGACGCGGGGCCTGCTTTGGCGGAAAGTTCCAGAAACCGGGCGTAGATTTTAGGGGTGAATGACAACCCCTTCGCCGGCCCGTTCGCCAAGCATCCGAGGTCGCCACTCGAGACCTTGGACACGGTCCCCGAATCGGTCCTGCGGCGGCTGAAGCAGTATTCCGGCCGGCTGGCGACCGAGGCGGTCACGGCCATGGGCGAGCGATTGCCGTTCTTCGCCGAACTGGAAGCGTCCCAGCGGGCCAGCGTGGCGCTGGTGGTGCAGACGGCCGTGGTGAACTTCGTCGAGTGGATGCAGGACCCACATAGCAACGTCAGCTACACCGCGCAGGCCTTCGAGCTGGTGCCCCAGGAGCTCACCCGCCGGATCGCGTTGCGCCACAGCGTGGACATGGTGCGGGTGACCATGGAGTTCTTCGAAGAAGTCGTGCCGCTGCTGGCCCGCTCCGAGGAGCAGCTGACCGCGCTGACCGTGGGCATCTTGAAATACAGCCGGGACCTGGCGTTCAGCTTCGCGTCGGCCTACGCGGACGCGGCCGAGGCCCGGGGCAGCTGGGACAGCCGGATGGAGGCCAGCGTCGTCGACGCGGTGGTGCGCGGCGACACCGGCCCCGAGCTGCTGTCCCGCGCGGCGGCGCTGAACTGGGACACCACCGCGCCGGCGACGGTCGTGGTCGGCACCCCGGTCTCCAGCCGCGACAACACCAACGGCGAGATTGCCAGCGAGCGGGCCAGCCAAATCGTCCGCGACACCGCCGCTCATCACGGACGGGCGGCCCTCACCGACGTGCACGGCACCTGGCTGGTGGCCATCGTGTCGGGGCACTTGTCGCCGACCGACAAGTTTCTGGGCGATCTGTTGAGCGCATTCTCTGCGGGCCCCGTGGTCATCGGGCCCACCGCCCCGATGCTGACCGCGGCCTATCACAGCGCCAGCGAGGCCATCTCCGGGATGAACGCCGCCGCCGGCTGGGCCGGCGCGCCGCGGCCTGTACACGCCCGAGAGCTCCTGCCGGAGCGTGCCCTAATGGGAGACGCCTCAGCCATTGTCGCGTTGCACACCGACGTGATGGGACCTCTGGCCGACGCCGGGCCCACGCTGATCGAAACTCTTGATGCTTACTTAGATTGCGGCGGCGCAATTGAGGCCTGCGCCCGCAAGTTGTTCGTTCATCCAAACACCGTGCGATATCGACTCAAGCGCATCACCGACTTCACCGGGCGCGATCCGACCCAACCACGCGACGCATACGTGTTGCGAGTGGCCGCGACGGTCGGCCAACTCAACTACCCCACCAACCCCTCCAGTGTTGGTAACAGCGCGATAACTGCGGTTCCATTGCCGGTCAGAGGGGGTTCCGCGGCGTCATCCGTGCGATAGTGATCCAGCCAACAGATCGCGGCGAGGTATCAAATACGTAGCTTGTCGAGCGGTTTTGTGGATTACCTACAAAAACCTAAGACGAGGTTCATAATCTGTTACACCCGCCAAAACCGTTTCCACAGTGTTCTCTTAGACACGTGATTGCGTTACTTGCGCCCGGACAGGGTTCGCAGACCGAGGGGATGCTCTCGCCGTGGCTGGAATTGCCAGGGGCGAGCGAGCAGCTGACTCTGTGGTCGAAGGCCAGCGGCCTCGATCTGGTCCGACTGGGCACCACCGCATCGAACGAAGAGATCACCGACACGGCGGTCACTCAGCCACTGGTCGTCGCGGCCACTCTGCTCGCACACCAGGAGCTGACCAAGCGCGGCGTGCTCGGCGGCGAAGACTTCATCGTGGCCGGCCACTCGGTCGGCGAGATCGCCGCGTACGCGATCGCCGGTGTGATGGGCGCCGATGACGCCGTCGCCCTGGCCGCCACCCGTGGCGCCGAGATGGCCAAGGCGTGTGCCGCCGAGCCGACCGGCATGTCCGCGGTGCTGGGCGGGGACGAGACCGAAGTCCTGGCCCGCCTCGAGCAGCTCGACCTGTTCCCTGCCAACCGCAATGCGGCCGGGCAGATCGTCGCCGCCGGCCCGCTGACCGCGCTGGAAAAGCTCGCCGAAGACCCGCCGGCCAAGGCCCGGGTGCGCGCTCTCGGCGTGGCCGGTGCGTTCCACACCAAGTACATGGCGTCCGCGATGGACGGCTATGCCGCCGCGGCTGCCGCCATCGCGACCGCCGAGCCCACTGCGACGCTGCTGTCCAACCGCGACGGAAAGCCGGTCACTACGGCGGCGGCGGCGATGGAAGCGCTGGTCGCTCAGCTGATCCAGCCGGTGCGGTGGGACCTGTGCACCGCAACGCTGGCTTCCCACGATGTCAAGGCGATTGTGGAGTTCCCGCCCGCGGGCACCCTCGCCGGCATCGCCAAACGAGAACTTCGGGGGGTGACGGTACGTGCCGTCAAGACGCCCGCAGACCTGGACGCGCTGGCCGACATTTGACGCCAGCTCGGCCAGTTTGTAAGGCCAGTACAACCGCATAAGCGCACATCAATCCGATTTGCACTCAACACATTACGAAGGGAATCAAGGCTGTGTCTGTTAGCCAGGAAGAAATCATCGCCGGTATCGCCGAGATCATCGAAGAGGTCACCGGTATCGAGCCTTCCGAGGTCACCCCGGAGAAGTCCTTCGTCGACGACCTGGACATCGACTCGCTGTCGATGGTGGAAATTGCCGTCCAGACCGAGGACAAGTACGGCGTGAAGATCCCGGACGAGGACCTCGCCGGTCTGCGTACCGTCGGTGACGTCGTCTCCTACATCCAGAAGCTCGAGGAAGAGAACCCCGAGGCTGCCGAGGCACTGCGCTCCAAGCTCGTCGCCGAGAACCCCGACGCTGCTGCCAACGTCCAGGCGAGGCTGGAAGCGGACAGCAAGTGACCAAGCCTTCCACTGCTAACGGCGGTTACCCCAATGTTGTGGTAACCGCTGTCGCGGCGACGACATCGATCGCGCCGGACATCGAGAGCACGTGGAAGGGCTTGTTGGCCGGCGAGAGCGGCATCCGCGTCCTCGAAGACGACTTCGTCACCAAGTGGGACCTGCAGGTCAAGATCGGTGGGCACCTCAAAGAACCGATCGATGACCACATGAGCAGGCTGGACTTGCGGCGCATGTCGTATGTCCAGCGCCTGGCCAAATATCTCTGCGGCCAGCTGTGGGAGTCGGCCGGCGCCCCGGAGCTCGATCCGGACCGGTTCAGCGTCGTCGTTGGCACCGGTCTGGGTGGCGCCGAGCGGATCGTCGAGAGCTATGACCTGATGAACGAGGGCGGTCCCCGCAAGGTGTCGCCGCTCGCCGTTCAGATGATCATGCCCAACGGCGCCGCTGCCGTGGTCGGTCTGGAGCTCGGAGCGCGGGCCGGGGTCATCACCCCGGTGTCGGCGTGTTCGTCGGGCTCCGAGGCCATCGCTCACGCGTGGCGCCAGATCGTCATGGGTGACGCGGAGGTCGCCGTCTGCGGCGGTGTCGAGGGTCCGATCGAGGCGCTGCCCATCGCGGCGTTCTCGATGATGCGGGCCATGTCGACTCGCAACGACGAGCCCGAGCGTGCGTCGCGGCCGTTCGACAAGGACCGCGACGGCTTCGTCTTCGGCGAGGCCGGAGCCCTGATGCTCATCGAGACCGAAGAGCACGCCAAGGCCCGCGGCGCCAAGCCGTTAGCCCGGTTGTTGGGTGCCGGTATCACCTCGGACGCGTTCCACATGGTGGCGCCCGCGGCGGACGGCGTGCGCGCCGGTCGCGCGATGACCCGCGCGCTGGAACTGGCGGGCGTGTCCGCCAAGGACATCGACCACGTGAACGCACACGGGACGGCGACGCCGATCGGCGACACCGCAGAGGCCAACGCCATCCGGGTCGCCGGATGCGATCAGGCCGCCGTGTATGCGCCCAAGTCGGCGCTGGGGCACTCTATCGGCGCAGTCGGGGCGCTCGAGTCGGTGCTCACGGTGCTGTCACTGCGGGATGGCGTCATTCCGCCAACCCTCAACTACGAAACACCCGATCCCGAGATCGCGCTGGATGTCGTCGCGGGCGAACCTCGCACCGGCGATTTCCAATACGCGATCAACAACTCATTCGGGTTCGGCGGCCACAACGTGGCCCTCGCCTTCGGGCGTTACTGAGCACGAGAGGAACGTTCGCCACTCCCATGACAGAGCTCGTAACTGGGAAAGCCTTCCCCAATGTGGTCGTCACCGGCATCGCCGCGACGACCGCCTTGGCACCCGATGTGGAAAACACCTGGAAGTTGTTGCTGGACAGCCAGAGTGGGATCCGCACCCTCACCGACCCGTTCGTTGAGGAGTACAACCTGCCGGTTCGCATCGGCGGGCATCTCGTGGAGGAGTTCGACAGCCAGCTCACGCGTATCGAGCTGCGCCGCACCGGCTACCTGCAGAGAATGTCCACCATTTTGGGCCGCCGGGTATGGGAGAACGCCGGTTCGCCGGAAGTCGACACCAACCGGTTGGCGGTGTCGATCGGCACCGGCCTCGGCTCGTCCGAGGAACTGGTCTTCAGTTACGACGGCATGCGCGAGCGCGGCATGAAAGCGGTCTCCCCGCTGGGCGTGCAGAAGTACATGCCCAACGGTGCCGCCGCGGCGGTCGGTCTGGAACGGCATGCCAAGGCCGGTGTGATGACGCCGATTTCGGCGTGCGCGTCCGGTTGCGAAGGCATCGCCCGGGCCTGGCAGCAGATCGTGCTCGGTGAGGCCGACATCGCGATCTGCGGCGGCGTCGAGACCCAGATCGAGGCGGTGCCGATCGCGGCGTTCGCCGCGATGCGCGTCGTGATGTCGACCACCAACGACAACCCCGCCGGTGCTTGCCGCCCGTTCGACAAGGACCGCAACGGTTTCGTGTTCGGTGAGGCCGGTGCGCTGATGGTCATCGAGACCGAAGAGCACGCGAAGGCCCGCGGCGCCAACATTCTGGCCCGGATCATGGGGGCCAGCGTGACGTCGGACGGGTTCCACATGGTGGCACCGGATCCCAACGGGGAGCGTGCCGGGCATGCGATGACGCGGGCGATCCAGCTCGCGGGCATCACCCCTGCCGAAATCGACCACGTCAACGCCCACGCCACCGGCACCCAGGTCGGCGACCTTGCCGAAGGTAAGGCCATCAACCGGGCCTTGGGCAGCAACCACCCCGCGGTCTACGCACCCAAGGGGGCGCTCGGCCACTCGGTCGGCGCGGTCGGTGCGTTGGAATCGATCTTGACGGTCCTCGCGTTGCGGGAGCAGGTCATCCCGCCGACACTGAATTTGGTAAACCTCGATCCAGAAATCGATTTGGACGTGGTGGCGGGTAAGCCGCGGCCGGGTAACTACCGGTTCGCGATTAACAACTCGTTCGGATTCGGCGGTCACAACGTGGCGATCACCTTTGGACGGTATTAGAACCCAGCGGTATTGAACCCCGAGCTCACCGGAAACAGGAGATCTGCGATGACACTCATGGCCCCCGAGGCGGTCGGCGAGTCGCTCGACCCCCGAGACCCGTTGCTGCGTCTGAGCAACTTCTTCGACGACGGCACCGTCGCACTGCTGCACGAGCGTGACCGCTCGGGCGTGCTGTCCGCGGCCGGCACCGTGAATGGTGTACGCACCATCGCGTTCTGCACGGACGGAACCGTGATGGGCGGCGCGATGGGCATCGAGGGATGCCAGCACATCGTCAACGCCTACGACACCGCCATCGAAGAGCAGAGCCCGATCGTCGGCATCTGGCACTCGGGCGGCGCCCGGCTGGCCGAGGGCGTCAAGGCATTGCACGCTGTTGGAACGGTTTTCGAGGCGATGATCCGCGCGTCGGGTTATATCCCGCAGATCTCGGTGGTCGTCGGCTTCGCCGCCGGCGGTGCCGCCTACGGGCCGGCGCTGACCGACGTGATCATCATGGCGCCGGAGGGCCGGGTCTTCGTCACCGGTCCCGACGTGGTGCGCAGTGTCACCGGCGAGGACGTGGACATGGCCTCGCTCGGCGGCCCGGAGACCCACCACAAGAAGTCGGGTGTCTGCCACATTGTCGCCGACGACGAGCTCGACGCCTACGCGCGCGGCCGTCGGCTGGTCGGATTGTTCTGCCAGCAAGGACTTTTCGACCGCACCAAGGCCGAGGCCGGTGACACCGACATCAAGGCGCTGCTGCCCGAGTCGTCTCGGCGGGCCTATGACGTGCACCCGATCGTCACCGCGATCCTCGACCAGGACACGCCGTTCGAAGAGTTCCAGGAGAAGTGGGCTCCGTCGATGGTGGTCGGGCTGGGCCGGTTGTCGGGCCGCACCGTCGGCGTGCTGGCCAACAACCCGCTGCGCCTGGGTGGCTGCCTGAACTCCGAAAGCGCCGAGAAGGCAGCACGTTTCGTGCGGCTGTGTGACGCGTTCGGTATTCCGCTGGTTGTGATCGTCGACGTGCCCGGCTACCTGCCCGGCGTCGACCAGGAGTGGGGCGGCGTGGTGCGCCGCGGTGCGAAGCTGCTGCACGCGTTCGGCGAGTGCACCGTCCCCCGCGTCACGCTGGTGACCCGAAAGATCTACGGCGGGGCCTACATTGCGATGAACTCCCGCTCGCTGAACGCGACCAAGGTGTTCGCGTGGCCCGAGGCAGAAGTGGCCGTGATGGGCGCCAAGGCCGCGGTCGGCATCCTGCACAAGCGCAAGCTGGCCGCCGCACCGGACGACGAGCGCGAAGCGCTGCACGACGAGTTGGCCGCCGAACACGAGCGGATCGCCGGCGGCGTGGACAGCGCCATCGAGATCGGTGTGGTCGACGAGAAGATCGACCCGGCGCACACCCGCAGCAAGCTCTGCGAGGCACTGGCGGAGGCACCCGCACGTCGCGGTCGCCACAAGAACATCCCGCTGTAATCCTCGCGCGAACCTGCGGTTAGGCTCGCGAGCCGCTCGCCAATTCGCGAGCCTCCTCTTCGGTCTCGACCGCGGGACCGGACCCGGGCAATGGCTTGCCGGCGACCTCCGGCGTGAACAACAGCGTCACCACGCCGACCAGGCCCGCGACCATCAGCATGTAGGCCGGCACCATGTCGTTGCCGGTGCTCGACACCAGCGCTTGGGCAATCAACGGGGTGATGCCACCGACTGTGGAGATCGACAGGTTGTAGGAAATGGCCAACGCCCCGTAACGCACCCTGGTGGGAAACAGCGCCGGCAGCGCCGAGGGTGTCGTGCTGTCGAAGCAGAGTTCCATCAGCCCGATCAGCAGCACCCCGAGGAAGATCACCGGATAGGCGCCGCCATGGCGCATCAGCAGAAACGCCGGGATTGACGCCACGATGAGCAGGATGCAACCCGTCCGCATGATCGGCTTTACGCCGATCCGGTCGGACAACTTCGCGACGAACACGATCGAGGCCATCAGGATGGCCAGCGTCACCACGATCAGCACCAGCGCCGGGTTTTCCCCAAGGTGCACAACCGTTTTCAGGTAGGTCGGCAGATACCCAGTGACCATGAAATCGGCGACCTGGGAGGTCAGCACCAGGGCCGCGCAGATCAGCATCGGCCGCCACTGCTCCACGACGGTGCGCCGGAACTGGTGGCGGTCCCCATCGTCGGAATGCTGACTCAGCTGCGTGAAGGCCGGTGACTCCTCGAGGCGCAGCCGCATGTAGAGCGCGATCAAACCCAGGGGCGCGGCCAATAGCAACGGCACCCGCCAGCCCCAGGCCAACCAGTCGTGCCGCGGCAGCCACGCCTGCAGCCCAGTCACCAAGAACCCGGCGACCACGAAGCCGATCAGATTGCCCAACGGCAGGAACCCGACCAGCATGCCGCGCTTGCGATCCGGTGACTGCTCCACGAGATAGGTCATCGCGCCGACGAATTCGCCGCCGGTCGACAAACCCTGAAAGACTCGGGCGACCACGAGCAGGATGGGCGCCCAGATGCCGATTGCGCTGTAACCGGGCAGCAGGCCGCTCATCGTCGTACCGGCCGTCATCATCAGGATCGTGATCACCAGCACCCGCTTGCGACCGATGCGGTCACCGAGCGGCCCGAAGATCATGCCACCGATGGGTCGCACCACAAACGCCGCCGCCAGGGTGCCGAAGGTGGCAATCAGATGGACGGCGCTCACGCTGTTGCCGGGATAAAACACCTGCGCGATGGTGGTGGCGATGTAGCCGTAGACCCCGAAGTCGTACCACTCCATGACATTGCCGATCGCGGTGCCGGTAATGGCCCGCGACATCACGCTCGGATCGGTGACCGTGATCTCGTCGCGTGCCCACTTGCGCTGGGCGCCATCGGTGTCCATCGACACCCTTGTTACCCCAACTTGGTCGAGTCGAACCCGAGACCCGGTTAGCCCACCCCGGCGAGGAACTCTTCGGCGACGCTGACCACCCGTTCGCGGTCGCGGGGCACCAGGCCGATTCGGGTCCGGCGGTCGAGGATGTCGTCGATGTCGAGCGCGCCCTCGTGCGTGACGGCGTATTCGAATTCCGCCCGGGTCACGTCGATGCCCTCGGCGACCGGCTCGGTCGGGCGCCCGCAGGTGGCAACCGCGACGACGTTGGGCGACTCGGCACCGTAACGGGCCACCAGTGACGCGGGCAGCCCGGCCGTCGGACCCGTGACCGGCCCGGGGTTGCCCGGCGCCCCAATCAGCGGCAGATTGCGGGTCCGGCAGCGCGCGGCCCGCAGCCCACGCAGGCTGACGGCCTGGTTGAGCACGTCCTCCGCCATGAAGCGGTATTCGGTCAGCTTGCCGCCGATCACGCTGATCATCCCGGACGGTGACTCGACCACGGCGTGCTCGCGTGACACGTCGGCGGTGCGGCCCTCCCCGGTGTCGATCAGCGGCCGCAGGCCGGCGTAGGAGCCGATCACATCGGTGGCCCCCAGCGCTATTCCCAGCGCGGTGTTGACGGTGTCCAACAGGAACGCAACTTCGTCCGAAGACGGCTCCGGCACATCGGGAATCGGGCCGGGCGCGGCTTCGTCGGTGAGCCCGAGATAGACCCGGCCCAGTTGTTCGGGCATCGCGAACACGAAACGGTTGAGCTCGCCGGGAATCGGAATCGTCAGTGCCGCAGTCGGATTGCCGAAGGAACTGGCATCGAAGACCAGGTGGGTCCCGCGGCTGGGCCGCAGCCGCAACGAGCGGTCGATCTCGCCCGCCCATACCCCGGCGGCGTTGATCACCGCGCCCGCGGACACGTCGAAAGACTGACCCGTGCGCTGATCGGTCAGCCGCACCGCGCCGCCGGTGGCCTCGGATGCCGCGACGTAGGTGAGGATCCGGGCGCCGTGCTGCGCGGCGGTGCGTGCGACCGCGGTGACCAGGCGAGCGTCGTCGATCAATTGCCCGTCGTAGGCCAGCAGGCCGCCGTCGAGGCCGTCGCGGCGCACCGTGGGCGCCATCTCCACCACCCGTTGAGCGGGCACCCGGCGCGAGCGGGGCAGCGTCGACGACGGGGTTCCCGCCAGCATCCGCAGGGCGTCACCGGCGAGGAATCCCGCGCGCACCATCGCGCGCTTGGGGTGACTCATCGACGGCAGCAGCGGAACCAGTTGCGGCATCGCGTGCACGAGGTGAGGGGCGTTGTGCGTCATCAGGATTCCGCGCTCGATGGCGCTGCGCCGGGCGATTCCCACGTTGCCGGTCGCCAGGTAGCGCAGACCGCCGTGGACCAGTTTGGAACTCCAGCGGCTGGTGCCGAACGCCAGGTCGTGCTTCTCCACCAGCGCCACGCGCAGCCCGCGCGACGCGGCGTCCAGCGCGATCCCGGCCCCGGTGATGCCGCCGCCGATCACCAGCACGTCCAGCGGTGCGCCGTCGGCCAGCGCGTTCAGGTCGGCGGTGCGGCGGGCGGCGTTCAGGGCGGTCATCGGGACAGGTATCCGTTCAGCGAGTGGGCGAGTTCGGTGGCCAGCGCATCGGCATCGAGGATCGGGCGCACGATCCGCTCGGACTGAATCGTCGACTGCGCGGTCAGCAACACCATGGTGGCCATCCGCAGCGGATCGCCCGCGCGCACGCTGCCGTGGCGCTGGGCCACCCGCAACCGGTCGGCGAGCGCGCCGATCAGCATCTGCTGGCTTTCGCCGAGGCGTTCGGTGATGTAGATCGGCGCCAGGTGCGAGTGCATCACCGACATGATCAGCTCGTCGCGGCGCAGCAGATTGGCCACCGAAACAATTTGGCGCACAAGCGATTCGCGGTCTTCGCCCAGCAACGGCGCGGCCTGCATCACATCGGTGATCCGTTGGGTCAGCAGCGCCGCCACGATCGACGGCGTGTCCGGCCAGCGGCGGTACACGGTCGGCCGGCTCACGCCCGCGCGGCGGGCGATCTCGGCGAGGGTCACCCGGTCTACCCCGAAATCGACCACACAGCTGGCGGCCGCCTCGAGGATCCGCTCGCCCACATCCAAACCTGCGTTACTGATTGACAGCATATGTAATACTGTAACGCATGACGCATCCCGAGCAACTCCTTCCGCCGATGAAATGGAACGCGTGGGGAGATCCCGCTAGCGCCAAACCGCTCTCCGACGGCATCCGGTCGCTGCTGAAACAGGCCGTTGGCCTGCAGGATTCGCAGGAGACCGAACTCACCCCCGACCAGGTACAGCTGCGTCCGTCGTCGCTGCCGCAGGCGGATCGGGATGCGCTCGCCGGGATCGTCGGCGCCGAGTATTGCCGCGTCGACGACCGCGAGCGGTTGCTACACGCCGGCGGCAAGTCCACCCTCGACCTGCTGCGCCGCAAGGACACCGGCGTCCAAGATGCGCCCGACGCGATCCTGCTGCCCGGCGATGACGATGCCGTCCGCAAGATCCTGCGTTACTGCTCCGAGCACGGCATCGCCGTGGTCCCGTTCGGCGGCGGCACCAGCGTGGTCGGCGGCCTCGACCCCATCCGCGGCGATTTCGGCGCGGTCGTGGCGCTCGACCTGCGCCGCTTCGACCAACTCATCTCGCTCGACGAGGTGTCCGGGCAGGCCGTGCTGGGGGCGGGCCTCACGGGTCCGGACGCCGAACGGTTGCTCGGCGAGCACGGCTTCTCGCTCGGGCATTTCCCGCAGAGCTTCCAATACGCCACCATCGGCGGCTTCGCCGCGACCCGCTCCTCCGGTCAGGGTTCGGCGGGCTACGGCCGGTTCAACGACATGGTGCGCGGGCTGCGGATGATCACCCCGGCGGGAACGCTGGATCTGGGTCGCGGACCCGAATCGGCCGCCGGCCCCGATCTGCGTCAGCTGCTGATCGGGTCGGAGGGCACCTTCGGCGTGATCACCCAGGTGCGGCTGCGGGTGCACCGGGCCCCGGAGGCCGTCAGCTACGAAGCCTGGTCGTTCCCCGATTTCGCGACCGGGGCGGCGGCGCTGCGCGCGGTCACCCAGAATGCGTCCGGCCCCACCGTCATTCGGCTTTCCGACGAGGCCGAGACCGGAGTCAACCTGGCCACCACCGAGGCGATCGGCGAAAACCAGATCACCGGCGGCTGCCTGGGCATCACCGTCTTCGAGGGCACCAAGGAACACGTCGAGAGCCGGCACGCCGAGACCAGCGCACTGCTGGCGGCCCAGGGCGGCACGTCGTTGGGTGACGGTCCCGCCCAGGCCTGGGAGCGCGGCCGCTTCGGTGCGCCGTATCTGCGCGACTCGCTGCTCGCCGCGGGCGCGCTCTGCGAGACGCTGGAGACCGCCACCGACTGGTCCAACCTCGCGGCCCTCAAGGCCGCCGTCACCGAAGCACTGACCACCGCGTTGGCCGAAACCGGGACACCGGCGCTGGTGATGTGCCACATTTCGCACGTGTACCCCACCGGCGCATCGTTGTATTTCACCGTCGTCGCCGGGCAGCGGGGCAATCCGATCGAGCAGTGGCAGGCCGCCAAGAAGGCCGCGGCGGACGCGATCATCGCCACCGGCGGCACCATCACCCACCACCACGCGGTCGGTGCCGATCACCGGCCCTGGATGCGCGATGAGGTCGGCGACCTGGGTGTGCAGGTGTTGCGCGCGGTCAAGACGACACTGGATCCGGCGGGAATCCTCAATCCCGGCAAGCTAATTCCGTGAACCAGCTGCGCCAGCGCGAGATCAGCAAGGTGACCGCGCTGACCAATCCGCTGTCCGGGCACGGCACCGCCGTGCAGGCGGCGCAGGCCGCGATCGCGCGGCTGCACGCGCGCGGGGTCGAGGTCGTCGAGATCATCGGCGACGACGCCGAAGACGCCCGCCATCTCGCCGCCGCGGCCATCGAACGCGGCACCGACGCGCTGGTGGCCACCGGCGGCGACGGCGTCATCTCCAACGCGCTACAAGTGTTGGCGGGCACCGACATTCCGCTGGGCATCATCCCCGCGGGCACCGGCAACGATCACGCTCGTGAATTCGGTATTCCCACAAAGGATCCCGAGGCCGCCGCGGACATCGTCGCCGACGGCTGGACCCAGACCATCGACCTGGGCCGCATCCGGGACACCAAAGGTGTCGACAAGTGGTTCGGCACCGTGGCGGCCACCGGATTCGATTCCCTGGTGACCGATCGCGCCAACCGGATGAGCTGGCCGCACGGGCGGCTGCGCTACTACGTCGCGATGCTCGCCGAACTCACGCAACTGCGGATGCTGCCGTTCCGCTTGGTGCTCGACGGCACCAAGGAGATCGACGCCGATATCACGCTGGCTGCCTTCGGAAATACCCGAAGCTACGGCGGCGGGCTGCTGATCTGTCCGAACGCCGACTACACCGACGGCCTGCTCGACATCACGATGGCGCACACCGCATCCCGGACAAAGTTTGTCCGACTCTTCCCCACCGTGATGAAGGGCACGCACGTCCAACTCGACGAGGTCAGCACGGCGCGCGCCAAAACGATCCACGTCGAATGCCCCGGCATCAACGTCTACGCCGACGGCGACTTCGCTTGTCCGCTGCCCGCCGAGCTCTCCGCAGTACCTGGCGCGCTGCAGATTCTGCGCCCGGCCGTGTAACAACTCGCGCGACAAACGCGACATCAGGGCAGACGTGCGCCGTGGGAGCGCTGCCCTGGGAGGAACGATGTCGGGACACCGCACAACCACGCTTGTCGCCGTGGCGGCCATCGCGCTGGGCGGCACGCTCGCGGCGGCGCCCGCGACGTCCGCGGCTGACCCGCTGTGGAACGGGCAGTACATCCTGACGCTGTCCGCCAACGCGAAGAACGGCACCAGCATCGCGGCCAGACAACCCGAATACGCCCACCGGGCCAGCGTCTCGATCAGCTCGAAATGCGCGGCCGGTGTCTGCACGGCCACGGTGAACGACCCACCGCCACCCAAAAACGACTCCATGCCGAAGACGATCGAATTCACTTGGAACGGTTCCCAGTGGGTGCGTGAGATGACCTGGCAATGGGACTGCCTATTGCCCGACGGGACAACCGAATCCGACCCCGCGAAATCCATCACGGCCTACACCCCCGGGCCGAACGGAGTGCTGACCGGCGTCTTTCACACCGACATCAAGAGCGGTGCGTGTCAGGGCAACGTCGACATGCCGGTGTCCGCCGCCCCGGCGAACCCGCCAACCGTGCCGCCAGTCGTTTAGCTAGCCGGTGCCCCGGTTGAGCCAGGTCATTTCGCCGGCGTCGCCGCCGTCGCGGTAGGACTCGAGCGCGTCGTCCCACGCGGTTCCCAGCACGGAGTCCAGCTCGGCGGCCAGCGTGTCGGCGCCTTGCGCCATCATCGACCGCAGCCGCATCTCGCCGACCACGATGTCGCCGTTGGCACTCATCGCCCCGGTCCACAAGCCCAGTTGCGGGGTGTGGCTGAACCGGTGGCCGTCGATTCCGGGGCTCGGGTCCTCGGTGACCTCGAACCGCAGCACCGTCCAGGACCGCAGCGCGTTGGCCAACCGGGCACCGGTACCCACCGGACCGACCCAGTTGGTGACCGCACGCAGCTGTCCGGGCATCGCCGGCTGCGGTGTCCAGACCAAATTGGCTTTCGACTGCAAGGTCGACGACAGCGCCCACTCAACATGCGGGCATACCGCCGCGGGCGAGGCATGGACGTACACCACACCAGCCGTCACGTCGGCGAATTGATTCGACGCACGCATATTTGTTGCTCCTTCGGTTCCACGAGGGACGTCTTCCCCAACGACCTGGTGAACCCGACGAGCGGCATGCTCGCATCAAATTTTGTGTCTTGCGTGTCTATTGTGCCCTGTGATGCCTGTGTTGCGCTAGTGTGCATTTTCCTTAAAAACACTCACCAAGCACTCGGTCCGAAATTTCCGGCCACAAGCCGAGCGCCCAGTCGCCGAAATCGCGGTCCGTCAGGGCCACCAGCACCAGCTCCGCGTCGGGATCTGCCCAGATGAAACCGCCTGCTTGGCCGAAATGGCCGTACGTTCGCGCCGAGTTGCGCGCCCCCGTCCAATGCGGCGATTTGGCATCCCGGATCTCGAATCCCAGGCCCCAATCGTTGGGCCGCTGCACGCCGTAGCCGGGCAGCACGCCGTCCAGGCCGGGAAACTGCACGCTCGTCGCCTCGGCGTGCAGCTCGGCCGAGACGGTCGACGGGCGCAACAGGTCACCGGCGAACGCCGCCAGGTCGGCAACCGTCGAGGTCGCGCCATACCCGGCCTCCGACGCGCCGCCGTCCAGCCGGGTGGCGCCCATGTTCAACGGCTCGCACACCGCCTCGGCCAGGTAGCGGCTGAAGTCGATGCCCGACTCGCGCTCCACCGTCTCGGCCAGCACGGCGAAGCCGTAGTTGGAATACATCCGCCGGGTGCCCGGCTTGGCCAGCACCCGACCGTCCAGCATCGCCAATCCGGAGGCGTGCGCCAGCAGATGCCGGACCGTCGAGCCGGGCGGACCGGCCGGGGTGTCCAGCTCGACGACGCCCTCTTCGATCGCGACCTGCGCGGCCCGCGCCACCAGCGGCTTGGTGACCGACGCCAGCGCGAACACCCGCTCGGTGTCGCCGTGGGTGGCCAACACGCCGGCCGGCCCGATCACCGCGGCGGCGGCGGCCGAAACCGGCCAGTCATCGAGAGCATCGAGAGCGGCCATCAGGTCGGGCGAGTCACTTCGTCGCGATGTAGTAATTGTTGATCGGGTCGGATTCGACCTCGAGCACCCGGACGTCGTCGAAACCGGCGTCGACGAGCATCGAGGTGGCCAGCTGCGTGCCCCAGGCCGTGCCGAGTCCGGCGCCGCCCAGCGCCAGCGACACCGTCATGCAGTGCATCAGCGAGACGGTGTACAGGTAGGTGCTCATCGGGACGTCGACGTTCTCCTCGAGCCGGCTGGATGCCTTGATGTCGGCCATCAAGAAGACACCGCCGGGTCGCAGGGCGCGTTGGATGTTCTCCAGCACTCGCGCCGGCTGCGCCTGATCGTGGATCGCGTCGAACACGGTGATGACGTCGTAGGCGTCCGTCTTGTTCAGCTCGGTCAGATTGTGGCTCTCGAAGGTCGCATTGGTCAGGCCGAGGCGAGCCGCCTCCGCGATGCCGGTCGCGATGGCCTCATCGGAGAAGTCGATTCCGGTGAAGCGGCTCGCCGGAAACGCCTGTGCCATCACGTTGATCGCGTGACCGCTGCCGCACCCGAAATCGGCCACGTCGGCGCCCGAGCGCAGCCGTTCCGGCAGGCCGTCGACCAACGGCAGCACGACGTCGACCAGTGCCGCGTCGAACACCGCCGCGCTCTGCTCGGCCATCAGCGCGTGGAAGCGCGGGAATTCGCTATAGGGCAGCCCGCCGCCCTCGCGGAAGCAGCCGATGATTTTCTGCTCGACCTCGCCGAGCTGCGGCAGGAACATCGTCACCACGGCCAGGTTGTCGGGCCCGGCCGCGCGGGTCAGCACCGCCGCGCGGTGGGCGGGCAGCGAGTAGGTTCCGGCGCCGGCGTCGTAGTCGACGACGTGTCCGGTCGTCATGCCGCCCAACCATTCCCGGACGTAGCGCTCGTTGAGGCCCGCGGCGTCGGCGATCTGCGCGCTGGTGGCCGGCCCGAGTCCGGCCATCGTGTCCAGCAGCCCGGTCTGGTGCCCAATGCTCAGCAGTATTGCGAGGCTCGCGCCGTCGATTGACGAGACGATCCTGCCGGTGAATTCTTCGGTGGTCTCCAAAGCCGTCACGTCCACGGACGCTACACCCAGCTTTATGGGTGGACGCCCGGCCGCGCAGTGTATGGCCTCCGACAGTAGGTTGGAGCCCATGAGTCAGACAGTGCGCGGAGTGATTTCACGCAAGAAGGGCCAGCCCGTCGAATTGGTCGACATCGTCGTCCCGGACCCCGGCCCCGGAGAGGTCCTGGTCGATGTCATCGCCTGTGGGGTGTGCCATACCGACCTGACTTATCGGGAGGGCGGCATCAACGACGAGTACCCGTTCCTGCTCGGCCACGAGGCCGCGGGCACGGTCGAAGCCGTCGGGCCCGGCGTGACCTCGGTGGCGCCCGGCGACTTCGTGATCCTGAACTGGCGCGCGGTCTGCGGCCAATGCCGGGCGTGTAAACGCGGCAAGCCCCACCTGTGCTTCGACACGTTCAACGCCGAGCAGAAGATGACGCTGACCGACGGCACCGAGCTGACGCCCGCGCTGGGCATCGGGGCGTTCGCCGACAAGACGCTGGTGGCGGCCGGTCAATGCACCAAGGTCAATCCCGAGGCCGATCCCGCGGTCGCCGGACTGCTGGGCTGCGGGGTGATGGCCGGGATCGGCGCCGCGATCAACACCGGCGCCGTCAACCGCGACGACACCGTGGCGGTAATCGGCTGCGGCGGTGTGGGCGACGCGGCGGTCGCCGGCGCCGCGCTGGTCGGCGCGAAGAAGATCATCGCGGTCGACACCGACAACACGAAGCTGGACTGGGCCCGCAAGTTCGGTGCCACCCACACCGTCAATGCCCGCGAGTTCGACGTCGTCGAAACCATCCAGGACCTCACCGACGGCTTCGGCGTCGACGTCATCATCGACGCGGTGGGGCGGCCGGAAACGTGGAAGCAGGCCTTCTACGGCCGCGACCTCGCCGGAACCGTGGTGCTGGTGGGTGTCCCGACGCCGGATATGAAGCTGGAGATGCCGTTGGTCGACTTCTTCTCCCGCGGCGGCTCGCTGAAGTCGTCGTGGTACGGCGACTGCCTGCCCGAGCGGGACTTCCCCACCCTGATCGATCTGTACCTGCAGGGCCGGCTTCCGCTGGAAAAGTTCGTTTCGGAGCGCATCGGGTTGACCGACATCGAGGAGGCGTTCGAGAAGATGCACGGAGGTAAGGTGCTGCGCTCGGTGGTGGTGTTGTAGTGGCCGCCATCGAGCACCTCGTCACGCACGGAACCTTCGAACTCGACGGCGGCAGTTGGGAAGTCGACAACAACATCTGGATCGTCGGCAACGACTCCGAGGTCGTGGTCTTCGACGCCGCGCACTTCGCGCAACCGATCCTGGACGCCGTCCGCGGCCGCAAGGTCGTTGCGGTGGTGTGTACCCACGGCCACAACGATCACGTGACGGTGGCTCCCGAGCTGGGCGCGACGCTGGAGGCGCCGGTGCTGCTGCATCCCGGCGACGAGGTGCTGTGGCGAATGACCCACCCGGACAAGGATTTTCGCGGGTACGCCGACGGCGACACGCTGAGCGTCGCCGACACGAAGCTGCAGGCGCTACACACCCCGGGTCACTCGCCCGGATCGGTGTGCTGGTACGCCCCCGAACTCGGAGTGGTGTTCAGCGGCGACACCCTGTTCTCCGGCGGCCCGGGCGCGACGGGCCGTTCGTACTCCGACTTCCCGACGATCCTGAAGTCAATCAAGGAGCGCTTGGGTGCGTTGCCCGGCGAGACCGTCGTGCACACCGGCCACGGCGACAGCACCACGATCGGCGACGAGATCGTCCATTACGAGGAGTGGGTCGCCCGGGGGCACTAATCACAGGCGCCCCACCCGCATTGGCGGGGCACGTTGTGCCCGCCTCACAGCGACAAATCGTCTGGTCGCCACCGGCCGTCAGGTCTGGTCGCGTCCGGCCGTCCTTCCCCATCACCCCAGTTGTCGCTCAGAGGCGGGCAAAAAGCCACATCCGTCAGTGCCCTTCGAGGATCCGCCGCTTCTCGGTCTGAAACTCCTCCTCGGTTAACGCTCCGGAATCCCGTAGCGCCGCCAGCGTTTTGAGTCTCTCGACGCGGACGCCATCGTCACTGGGTTCGTAGGCCGCGGTCGGCGGCGGCTGAGGCGTGACGGTCGGCTGCTCATACGAAAAGATCGGCGAGGTCCCCTGCACGACGGCCGCCGCCGCCTTGCGTCGAGTGCCGCGCAACCACCGCCCGGCCAGAATCGAAGCAATCAGACCCACCACGAATGTGCCGACGAACAGCCAGATCAGGAATCCATAGGAGCTCGAGTGGCCGAAGGCCAACCTCGGCTGGATGAATCCGTTGACCTGGCCGTCGGTCGTGATGTTGTAGGTGCCGTCCGCGGGAATCTGCGCCACCCACACCCGCACGTGTGCGTCATTGTTGACTGTTGTTGTGCTGCCGATGTTTTCGGTCATCGACGGTTGTGCCACACCGTCGGGCGGACTGATCGTGACGCCAAGCGGCGGCACCGGCAAGCCGCCGTTGGGGCTGCCGATCACAACGGTGTGCAGGCTGACGGTTACTTCACCTTGGGGCAGATGCAAACTGGCCGACCCCGGGATCGGAACCTCGCCGTAGGCGTTGTAATCGTCCAGGAAAAACACGTTGAGCACGATGGCGACGACGATGCCCACCAGCGACATGATGGTCACGACGACGGCTGAGGCAAATGTGATCCTGGCGGGCAGTTTGCTCCACATTCCCGGAGTGTGTCATTGGTAGTGACCCAAGGCCAGCGAAAGAGCACACTGATACCCATGTCCAACGATCTCGTCGCCACCGTGCCGGACCTGTCGGGGAAGCTGGTCGTCATCACCGGAGCCAACAGCGGTCTGGGCTTCGGGTTGGCCAGGCGGCTCTCCGCGGCCGGCGCCGATGTGGTCATGGCGATCCGCAATCGGGAAAAGGGTGAGGCCGCGATCGAAGAGATCCGCCACAGCGTGCCCGACGCGAAGCTGACCATCAAATCCCTCGACCTGTCGTCGCTGGCCTCGGTCACCGCGCTGGGCGAACAACTCAACGCCGAGGGCCGCCCGATCGACATTCTGATCAACAACGCCGGGGTGATGACGCCGCCGGAACGCGACACCACCGCCGACGGCTTCGAATTGCAGTTCGGCAGTAACCATCTCGGGCACTTCGCGCTGACCGGACATGTGCTGCCGCTGCTGCGCGCCGCGCAGCGATCCCGCGTCGTCTCGCTGAGCAGCCTCGCGGCCAGCCAAAGCGGCAAGATCCACTTCGACGACCTGCAGTTCGAGAAGTCCTACGCGGCGATGTCGGCCTACGGGCAGTCGAAGATCGCGGTGCTGATGTTCGCCCGCGAGCTGGACAAGCGCAGCCGGGCCGGCGGCTGGGGCATCGTCTCCACCGCCGCCCATCCCGGACTGACCAAGACCAACCTGCAAATCAGCGGACCTTCGTACGGCCGCGAAAAGCCCGCACTGATGGAGCGGTTGTACAAGGCGTCGTGGCGTTTCACGCCGTTCCTGTGGCAGGAGATCGACGAGGGGATCCTGCCCGCCCTGTACGCGGCGGCCACGCCGCAGGCCGAGGGCGGCGAATTCTACGGACCGCGCGGATTCATGGAGCTGGCCGGCGGCGGCGTGAAAGTAGCCAACACTCCCGCGCGTGCCCGCAACGACGACGACTGCCGGCGACTCTGGGAGATTTCTGAGCAACTCACCGGCGTCAGCTATCCGGCAACCAACTAACAACCGGCACAAAGCTTTTCCCGTCCCACTCCTCCCTGTGACCGCTGGTCAGGCAAAAAAGATTGCGGTAATGAGAGTTTCGACACAGCAGCAACGGGTAACCGAAACCGAGTTGCGTCGAAATGCAACTCAAAGGGGGACACGCATGAGCGTGCAGGACGACAGAACAGCAGGCCAAGAAGGCGAACAGCCGCTAACGGAAAAGCCGGAACCAGGCGACGAGCAAAAAGAAAAAGCCGCCGACATGATGGTGGCCTACGAGGACCGGCCCACGCTGGTGCTGCCGGGTTCGGGCGGAGCAATCTCCGGTACGGCGGTCAACGATTGGCTGGACGAGGACGGCAATCCCAAGTACGCCGACGGGGCGGACAGCGGAGTCGACCAAGAACAAGTCGAAAAAGACAAGGCCTTGAACGTCGAACTCAAGAAGCTCGCGGCCGAGGAAAACAAGGGCGAAAAACGCCCCAGCTCCAAGTAACTACCCACCAAATCCGGGAATTGGCAAGCCGATTCCGGGAATGCGCGGGATGGGTGGAATCGCCGGTATCGGCGGGACCCGCGGTGCGGGTGCCGGAATCTGAGGCACCGGCGGCGGAGCCGGAGCCTCGACGGGTGGCGGGGGCGCCGCCGGGACCGGCGTATCCACCGCCGCGGGCGGGGGTGGATCTACCGCCGCGGGAGCGGGAGCGTCGGCCGTTGGCGGCGGCGCGGCCGGCTCGGCAGGAGTCGCGGCCTGACCCGTGATCGGCGCCTGAGTCGGCGGCGCGGGTTGCGGAGCAGCGCCGTTGGCGGGCGGAGCGGAAGCCGGGGTCGTGTTCACCCCGGGACTCGGCGTCGTCGCCGGTTTGTCGTCGGAGAGGCCTATCGCCAAGGCGATGCCGACCAGCAGCACCGCCACGGCCGTCCCGATGACGACCATCCCCGGCACCCGAGACCACGGAACGGCCGAATTCTTTTTCTCCCGACTGCGACGCGGCTGCGCGGGCTGATCGAAGCTCAACGCCGGACGCGCCGACGTATAGCCTGACCCGCCACCATGATTCGCGACCGGCCCAGCGGCGACGGGCAACACGCGCGAATCGTCGCCGGCTTCCGACCACGCCAGCGCGGGCATCATGCTCGACATCGGCTCCGACGCATGGGTCAGCACGGGCTTTCGCTCTTCGACCGCCACCGGTGCTGCTGCTGCCGCCACGGCCGCGGCGGTCGCTCGCGATGCGGCCGGGGTCAGCAGCGTCGCGCTGGTCTCCCCCGGTCCACGCGTCGCACGCAACGCCCCGCCGATCGCAGGGGCCAGGTGCGGACGCGGCGTCGTCACGACCGGAACCCTCAGGTGTCCGGACAGCATCGTGGTGACCGCCGGGATGTTCGCGCCTCCGCCGACCGAAACCACCGCGACCAGATCGCGAATCCCGTTGCGCGCCAGCGTCTCATCCAGGACCGCGACGAAGTTGGTCAGCGACGTGCGGATCGCGTCGTCGAGTTCGTTTCTGGTGAGCCGGATTTCGCCCGGTATCCCCGGCAATCCCTCGGCCAGCGTGGCAACCGTGCTCGACGAGAGCTGCTCCTTGGCGTTTCGGCATCCGGTCCGCAGCCGGCTCAGCGGTCCGATCGCCGAGGTGCCGGACGGATCGAAGGAATCGGCGCTGGGCAGGTTGGCCAGGACGGCCGTCAACAGCGCCTGATCGATCAGGTCGCCGGAGAAATCCAGATGCCGCACGGTCGGGGCCAGGGGCTGATAGTCACCGGCGGCGTCCATCAGCGTGATGCTGCTGCCGCTGCCGCCGAAGTCGCACACCGCGACGGTCCCGCGCGCCGGGATGCCCGGGTTGGCCCGCGCGGCGAACAGCGTCGCGGCGGCATCCGGGATCAACGTCAGCGGCCGGTCGCGGTTGGCCCATTCGGGCACCCGGCTCAGCGCGGAACCCAGCGCGTCGACCGCGGTCGGTCCCCAGTGCGCCGGGTGGGTCACCGCGACGTTGTCGGGCAGGCCGGCCCCGTTGGTGGCGGCGTAGGCCAGGGCACGCAACCCATCGGCGGCCAGGACCTCGCTGCGGTGCACCGAGCCGTCGGCCGCCACGATGCCGATCGGGTCGCCGACACGATCCACGAAGTCGGTGATCACCAGGCCCGGCTGGTCCAGCCGGGGGTTCTCGGCCGGCACCCCGATCTCGGGCAGACGCTCGCGAAAGAGCGTCATGACGGGCTTACGAGTGATGCCGTGGTCGGCGGTGACCGCGGCGAAGTTGGTGGCACCTATCGAGAGACCCAGCGCGGGCGTAGCTCCGTCTGACATGGCCCCAATCCCCGTTATCCAGCGGAATGCCCCCGCATCCGCCTATCCCCGATTTTGTCGGTTATACCTATAGCCAATCTCTGCGCTGGCTATGCGTGAGCTGTATAACGAATCGGCCACAGTATATGCGCTGGTCACCGTATATTGCCGGCTCCAGCGATCAGCGGAAGATCCAGCGGGGTCACCCAGCCCGGCCGCAGATCGTTGACCGCCGGCACCGCGTTCAGCGCCCGCAGCCCGGTGGCCAGGCACCCGGCCGCCGCCGCGTCCCGGCCGGAGCCGTCGGTGAACCGGAACGCGGTCTCCTGGAAGATGCTCGGGGTCCCCTCGATGTCCACCCGGTAGACGTCGTTGTCGTGACCCGTCGGCCAGTCGGGGGCGGCGTCGAGCCCGATGCGGTTGACGTGCTCGAGCTGGATGCGGGTCTCACCCTTATAGACGCCGTTGATGGTGAACCGCACGGCGGCGACGTGCCCGGGCTTGATGACGCCCCGCGCGGAGTTGCGCTCGGTCGGGGTCACCCACTTGTCCCAGGTGGTGGTCATCTCGTCGAGCATGATCCCGGCGGCGTGCGCGATCATCGGGACGGTCGCCCCCCAGGCGAAGATCAGCATGTCGCGGTCCTCGAGCATGGGCTTGAATTCGGGCTCGCGGCCGATGCCCATCTCGAACTCGTAGTCGCCTTCGTAGTTGGTGTAGTCGAGCAGCTCGGACGCCCGGACCTTGCGCACCTCCGAGGTCAGGCCCATCAGCGTCATCGGGAACATGTCGTTGGCGAATCCGGGGTCGATGCCGGTGGTGAAGCAGGACGACTGACCCAGCTCGCACGCCTCGGTGATCGGCTCGATCCAGTTCGGCGGGTTCAGGTGCATCGTCGGCCACACCCACGGCGTCATCGCCGTCGAACACACGTCGATGCCGGCCCGCAGGAAGGCGGTGATCAGCTTGATGTTCTCTTTGGCGTGCATCGCCGTCGGGCCGTAGTGCACCAGCGCGTCGGGCTTCAACGCGATCAGCGCGTCGATGTCGTCGGTGGCGAGCACGCCGACCTTCTCGGGCATCCCGCAGATATCGCCGACGTCGCGGCCGACCTTGTCCGGATTGCTGACGCCGACGCCCACCAACTCAAACAGCGGGTGCTTGACGATCTCCGGGATCACCATCCTGCCCACGAAGCCGGTACCAAACACCACCACACGCTTTGAGCCGCTTATCGACATAACCAACCTTCCGTTCGCACCGGCCCCACTCGGCTTCACATTAAGCGCGCACACTGTGACCTCTAGCACCCCGTCCCGCTAGGTGACACGATGCATTTCATGAGAAAGCACCTCGCCGCACCGTCGATGCTGCTGGCCATCGGTTTCGGGTTCGCGAACGCCTGCGGCGTCGCCCACGCCGTACCCCAGATGCCCCAGGTCCGTTACGAGGTCAACGGGCCCGCGGTCGCGCAGTTCATCTACTACCAGACCGACACCGGGCAGCTGCACCAGGTGAATGCGCCGCTGCCGTGGTCGACCGAGTTCACCTCGTTCGGCGGGCAGGTGTTCACGATCAGCGCCCAGGGGCCGGGTCCCATCTCCTGCAAAATTTTGATGGACGGCAACGTGGTCAGCGCCGCGACGGCGACGACAGGCGCTCCCGCGAGAACCGTCTGTACGCACTGATCCGGGTTTAGGCTCGCCAGTGTCACCTCTTCAATGGCGAAGGAGGGCTACGTGAGCCTTGAGACCCGTATCTCGACGCGACCGAATGGGACGCCGCCGCCCGAACTCCCGCTTACCGATGTCCATCTCGATTCGCTCGACTTCTGGGTGCACAACGACGACATCCGCGACGCGGCGTTCGCCACCTTGCGCCGGGAAGCGCCGATCTCGTTCTGGCCCGCGATTCAGATGGAGGGGTTTGAATCGGGCACCGGGTATTGGGCGCTGACCAAGCTCGACGACGTGCACTTCGCCAGCCGCCATCCCGACATCTTCAGCTCCGCCGGCGGCATCACGATCAACGACCAGACACCGGAATTGGCCGAGTATTTCGGCTCGATGATCGTGCTCGACGACCCGCGACACCAGCGGCTGCGCTCGATCGTCAGTAGGGCCTTTACCCCGAAAGTGGTTGCCCGCATTGAGACTTCGGTGCGAGAGCGGGCCCATCGGCTGGTCACCTCGTTGGCCGCCAACCATCCCGACGGCGAGGCGGACCTGGTCACCGAGCTCGCCGGGCCGCTGCCGCTGCAGGTGATCTGCGACATGATGGGCATTCCCGAGGAGGACCATCAGCGAGTCTTCCACTGGACCAACGTGATTCTCGGGTTCGGCGACCCCGATTTGACGCTGGATTTCGAAGAGTTCATGCAGGTTTCGATGGACATCGGCGCCTACGCCACCGCGCTCGCCGAGGACCGCCGGTCCAACCATCACGACGATCTGACCACCGCCCTGGTCGAAGCCGAGGTCGACGGCGATCGCCTTTCCTCCCAGGAGATCGCGTCGTTCTTCATCCTGCTGGTGGTGGCCGGCAACGAAACCACGCGCAATGCGATCAGCCACGGCGTGCTCGCGTTGTCCCGCTTCGGAGAGCAACGGGAAAAGTGGTGGTCCAACTTCGACGAGCTGACCCCCACGGCGGTCGAGGAGATCGTGCGGTGGGCCTCCCCGGTGATCTACATGCGCCGCACCCTGACCCGCGACTTCGAGTTGAGCGGCGTCAAGATGGCGGCCGGCGACAAGGTTTCGCTGTACTACAACTCGGCCAACCGCGACGAGTCACGGTTCGACAATCCGTGGTCGTTCGACGTCGCGCGAAACCCCAATCCGCACTTGGGTTTCGGCGGCGGCGGCGCGCATTTCTGTTTGGGGGCCAACCTGGCCCGTCGCGAGATCCGGGTCGTCTTCGACGAATTGCGCCGCGAAATCCCGGACCTGACCGTGACCGGCAAACCGGCACGATTGCTGTCGCAATTCATCCACGGCATCAAAGCCCTGCCGGTGGCCTGGACTCCCCCGGCCTGACGCATGACTGCTTGATAGCCAATGCGCTATCAAATTCTCGAAGCCACGGCGCCGGTTTATTCTCACCAAATGACAGCCCCCGCGTTTCCCGCTCCGGAGGTGCTGGCCGCGCGCCAGAAACTCGTGCTCGACCACTTTCACGACGAGGTCCGCCAGGACTGGGACGACGTGCTGGCGACGTTCCCGCACCCGCACTACGAGCTGATCCCGCAGATGGTCATCCACGACGGAAACGACGCGGTGCGTGGCTACTACAACTACACGCGCACCGCATTTCCCGATCAGGACCACGAGATCATCGCGCTGCGGCACAGCGCCGACGCGGTGATCGTCGAGTTCTGGTTGATGGGCACGCATCGGGGGTCCTCGGCAAGGTTCCGCCCACCGGCAGCCGCTTTCGGGTGCGCATGAACGCGTACTTCGTTTTCGACGAGGCCGAAACCCTTGTCTGCGAACGCATTTACTTCGACACGCTGACGATGATCAAACAGCTCCTCGGCGGGCTGGACATGAAGAAGCCGTCGAACTGGCTGCTGGCCGCGCGCGCGGTGCGCGGGCTGTTGTCGATGGCCTCGGAGAAGCCGGACCCGGCGCTGACCGACACCGTGCCGCCGGCCTTCACCGAAGCGAGCTAATTGCGTTGGCGTGCAGCCGATTGCCGGCCGTCGCCGCGCACCCCAGGCGCTTTAAGACGGCCACCAGACGCCGAGCTGATCGGCAAGGTCGAGGAAGTCCGACGCGTTGATGTCGAACTCGTCCGAATACTCCACATCGGGATCGCCGTCGGCCCCGAACTCCAGCGGACGCGCGACGAACGCGGTGCGAAAACCGAGCTCCGCCGCCGCGCGGATGTCGTATTTGTGGCTAGCCACCATCATGATCTCGGCGGGATCCAGACCCAGGTAGGTCGCGGCCATCCGATAGATCGCCGGGTCCGGCTTGAAAACCCCGGCCATCTCCGCGGCGAAGATCGCATCCCAGGGCAATCGCGCCCGCTTGGAGATGTTGATGACCGCGGACACGTCGGCGTTCGACAGCGTGGCCAAGGTGAACTCGCTCTTCAGCCAAGAGAGTCCGGGCGCCACATCCGGCCAGGGCTCGAGTCGTTGCCAGGCCAGCGTCAGCTCCTCGCGTTCGGCATCCGTGAAGTCGCCGATGCCGCACTCTTCGAGCAAGGTCTCCAACGCGGCGCGGTACACCGAGTGCACCGAAACCCATCCGCTCTGGCGACTGCGCGCGGCCTCCAGCGCGTCGAAGTAGCCCGCCCGCCAGCGCCGGACCAGATCGGGCCAATCGGCATCCGGGTGACGTCCCGCGCTGATCCGTTGGGCCTCGTCGCAGACCGTCGAAAAGAAATCCGTCGCGGTGCCTTGCACGTCGAACAACAACGCCTTAACCACAACCTTCATGATGCCGTCAGGTTCCGAACTGCGGCATGGCGGTGCCACGTCGTGAGTTAAAATCACAGGTATCTAAATTCTTTTTCTATATGTCTTGTGAGGTGCCAGTGCCCGACAACACGATCGCGCCCACCGACAAACATCACGCCGCCAGCACCGAAGAGTGCGAACCCGACTATCGGTTCACGATGGCCAACGAGCGGACCTTCCTATCCTGGCAGCGGACCGCGCTGGGACTGCTTGCGGCGGCGGTCGCCCTGGTACAGCTCGTCCCCGAGATGACGGTTCCCGGCGCCCGGCGGCTGCTCGGTATCGGTCTCGTGGTGTTGGCGATCCTCACCAGCGGGATGGGGCTGCTGCGCTGGCAACAGGCCGATCACGCCATGCGCCGCGGCGACCCGTTGCCCCGGCACCCCTCACCGGCCTACCTCGCGGTAGGCCTCTGCGTGGTCGGGCTCGTCGCACTCGGGTTGGTCGTTCTCAAGGCGGTCTCGGGTTGACCCACGCCGCGGCCCGCAATCCGTCGGCCAACACCTTGACGGCCGAACGCACCACGCTCGCCTGGAGCCGGACATCGTTCGCGTTCCTGGCCAACGGCGTGCTGCTGGCCATCAAGGAAATTCACGGCGCACGCGGGTGGCTACCGCTGATCCCGGCGGGCGTGGCACTGCTCGCGGCGTTGGGTACCTACGTGATCGCGTTCCGGCGGCAGTCAATACTGCAGCAGCGCCCACTCCCGACGCACATCAGTCCTCGTCGCCCCGTCTACATCATCGGGGTGGCCACCTTGTTGCTCATCGCGATGGCGACCGCCGCACAGCTGATGTAATCGAGCCTTCGCGTTCACTATCGCCAACCCTGCTGTTTACCAAACCTTTTCGCTGCAACGCTGCGGATGCGACGCGCTGAATAGCTCCTTACAATCGGCGTGCCGCTTGGATCCAGTGGGACATCTCGGGAGGCTTGAAATGACGACAACAGGTTTGCCCGAGACGCCGCGCGGCGTCCGCATCCGCAGGAACGCAAACCTGGTCGCGGGCTTTGGTTCGGCCATCCCGGTGGGGGTGGGCGCGCTGGGCGTTGGCCTGCTGACCGGCAGCCGTCGCCGCGGGCTGAACTTCTTCAGGTCCATCTGGCCCAAGCTCTTGCTCGATACCAACGGCATCCGCTTCACCGTCAGCGGCACCGAGAACCTGACGGCGCAGCGCCCGGCCGTGTTTCTCTACAACCACCGCAACGGAGTCGACCCGTTCATCGCCGCCGCATTGCTGCGTGAAGACTGGATCAAGATTGCCAAGAAGGAACTCGCGAGCGACCCGATCATCGGCACGCTACTCAGGTTCAACGACGGAGTGTTCCTCGACCGAGACGACCCCGCCGCGGCGGTGGAAAGCCTGCGTGAAGTGGAAGAACGCGCGAAGGACGGCCTGTCGATCCTGATCGCCCCGGAGGGCACCTCGCGAGACGGCGACGGGGTCGGGCCGTTCAAGAAAGGCGCGTTCCGGATCGCGATGGCCGTGGGCATACCGATCGTGCCGATTGTGATCCGCAACGCGGAGGTCATCGCCTCCCGCGACGCGTCGCTCAAGATCACTCCGGGCACAGTCGATGTCGCCGTGCTGCCGCCGATCCCGGTCGACGACTGGACACTGGACACGTTGCCGGATCGCATTGCCGAGGTGCGTCAGCGCTATCTGGACACGCTGGCCGATTGGCCGACGGACATTCCCAAAGAGGCTGTCCCAGGCTAAGTTTCAGCGGCCGTTCAGAAAGGCGACGATCCCCTGCGTGACGGCGGCGGCGTACTTCGCCCGGCCGTCCGCGCTTTCCATCCGCGCCGCCTCGTCCGCGTTATTCATATTGCCGAGTTCGACGAGCACCGCCGGGTACTGGGCCAGGTTCAGGCCGGCGAGATCGGCACGTCCGTAGAGGCCGTCCGAGCCGACGTAGGTGGACGGGTGAAAACCCGCCTGGACCAGGGCATCGCGCATCGTGCGCGCCAACTGCACGGCCGGGCCGGCCTGGACGTCGTTGAGCGGCGGGCTGGAGTAGTTGACGTGAAATCCGCTCCCGGACGGCGGACCACCGTCGGCGTGAACGCTCACGATCGCGTCGGGGTGTATCGCGTTGGCCTGGGCCGCGCGTGCGTCGACACACGGACCAACGGAGCTGTCGTTGTCGCGAGACAGCGCAGTATTCACGCCCAGTTGCCGCAGCGATTCATTGATGAGCCCGACGACGGCCCAATTGAACGCGTGCTCCGGGTAGCCGTCGTTGGTCGCGGCGCCCGAAGTTTGGCACGGCTTGGTGCCGCCCCGGCCATTCGGAACTTGCTGATTTATCGAGGCGTCATTCACGGCGTTGTGGCCCGCGTCGAGGAAGACGGATGCACCCGCAAGGCCGGCGGATGCGCGCGGGACATCAAGCGTTGTCACTCCGAGAAGCACCGGCGTCACACCGGCAAGTTTCAAGACTTCGCGTCTAGAAACAGCTTTCAGCCGGCCTAACCCGCGTGGCACAGGCGGATCGCTCACCGCGCGATGGTAACAATCTGCCTGCTATCCTCGAGATCAAGCCGATTGATTTGTAAAGGCACGACATCGGGACAGGCCAGCAGTCCTTCGGTATTCGACCGGGGATATCAGGCCATATAAGACCACTACCAAAGTTCTGCGTGTCGCTTTTGTGGTCTTAGGCAACGGTGGTGAACTGGTTTTGGAACTCAAAGTTTTGGGATGGGCACCGATGGGCACTTATTTCGGCATGATCGCCGCTCACATCAATCGATTCGTCAAACCCACGGCAATAGCAGCCGTGGGCCTTGGCACTAGTTTCCTTGTCTCCCCTACTCCGTCGGCGTCGGCCGAGCCGTGCCCCGACGTTCAGGTGGTGTACGCGCGTGGCACCGGCGAGCCGCCAGGGATCGGCCCGACCGGGCAAGCGTTCGTCGACAATCTGCGCGGGCGCGAGGGTGGCAAGTCGGTCGACGTCTATGCGGTCAACTACCCCGCCAGCGATGAGTGGTCCACCGGCATGGATGGCATTCGGGATGCGGGCGCGCACGTCGTGTCGATGGCGGGCAGCTGCCCCAAGACCAAGATGGTGCTCAGCGGCTTCTCGCAGGGCGCAGCCGTGATGGGCTTCGTCACCTCGGCGACAGTGCCCGACGGGTACGACCCCGCGACCGTGCCCAAGCCACTGGCCCCCGAGATCGCCGACCACGTCGCCGCGGTGGTGCTCTTCGGAACACCCAACACCCGGGCCATGAACTTCCTCGGCCAACCGCAGGTCGTCATCGGACCGACCTATCAGGCCAAGACGATCAAGGTCTGCGCCACCGACGACCCGGTGTGTTCGGACGGCATAGACTTCGCCGCGCACAACACCTACGCGGACGACGCCGCCTGGATCGACAAGGGCGCATCCTTCGCCGCCAGCCGACTCGACGCCGCCCCTGCCGCCCCCGGCGCACCGGCACCGGTGACGCACGCGCCCACCGGCGGCTTCGGCAACTAGAACCCCTCAACGGGCCACGGCGAAGTCCCCCTTCGCCGTGGCCCGGCTTATTCCGGTGTCTTGCGGTGTAGCAGAACAATTTTCCGCCCCGGGCCTCAAGCTGCCCGCCGTCCAGCGAGGCCATACTAAAAAGTATGTTATGGTGACCCGCATGTCCGCGGTCGCCAGCGGCTCGCTGCACGGAATCACCGACGATTTCGTCGCGCGGTTGGCCGAGCGCGCCGAGGAAGCCGAACAACTGCGCCGGCTGCCGCCGGCGACGGTCAGCGAGTTCAGGCAGACGGACCTGTTCCGGCTGCTGCTCCCGGCCCGATTCGGCGGCATCCAAGCGTCGTTTCCCGAACTGCTGGAACCGATTCGGCAGATGGCGCACGGCTGCACATCCAGCGCGTGGACGCTGGGGTTCTATGCGCTGCACAACTGGATGCTGTCGCTGTTCGACCCGCAACTGCAGGAAGAAGTGTTCGCCTCGGGCCCGGTGCTGGCGCCGGCGCCGCTGGCCCCGACCGGCCGCGGCACCCGGGCCGATGGCGGCGTCCGATTGACCGGCAGGTGGTCCTGGGCGACGGGCGCGATGGACGCCGACTGGGTGATCGTCGGCGCGCTGATCGAACGAGACGACGGCATCGTTGCGGCGCTCGTGGTGCTACCCGCCGATCAGGTCGAGGTCGACGACGTGTGGCACACCGCGGGCATGCGCGGAACCGGCTCGCACGATCTGATCGCCACCGACGTCTTCGTCCCCGAACACCGCATCGCCAGCGTGGCCGACATCTATGGCGGCACCGCGCCGGGAGCACATGCGCACCCAGTGTCCACCTACCGGTGGCCGCTGGTGCCCGCTCTCGCGCTGACGGCGTCGATGCCGGTGCTCGGCGCCGCCGAACGGGTGACCGAGCTCTTCGCGGAGCGGCTCGGCGGCCGCGTGCTGGCGTATAGCGGTGTGGCGCAAAAGGATCAGCCCGCCGCGCAGATCAGGCTCGGCGATGCGACCGTGCGGCTGCGGGCGCTGCGTGCGCTGATCACCGAGACCGCGCAGGGGATCGACGACCTCGTGGTCGGCGGTCAACGCGTTCGTCGATCGGTTCGGGCCGACGCCCGGCTCGCCGCCGCGTACACGGTGCACAAGTGCCGGGCGATCATCGCCGATCTGCTGGAGGCCGCGGGCGCCAGCGCCCACTTCTTGTCGAGCCCGTTGCAGCGCGCCAAGCGCGACGTGGACATTGCGGCGGGCCATGTCGTGTTCGACTACGACGTGAGCCGGGAGTTGGCCGGCGCGTTGGCGATTGGCGCCAAGATCTCACCGATCGCGATGGTGTGACTGTTTGGGCTCGGCCAGCATCAGGTCCAGGAAGCGCTCGTGTTTCGCCAACTTTTGCGCTTGGCCGGCCGACGCGGTCAGGTGTAGCAGTCCGATGCCCGCGGCGAAGGTCAGCTCCGCGCGCAGCCTGGCATCCTCGCGGCTGAAACCGCAGTCGCTATACGCCTTTGCGACGGAGCGAAGCAGGCGTCGATCCGCGTCGCGGATGTTGGCGGCCGCGGCCGCGTCGGTGCGAGCCCACTCCCGCATCGCGCGTTCGAGCATCCAGTGTTGCGGCCTGACCAAGGCAATCATCATGGCGGACAGCCGTTCCCGGGGCGGAAGCGTGTCGATCTCGGCCAGGGATTGTCGATCCTGCTCCCGGAACGCATTCCACGATTCGACGAGTGCGGCGCGGTAGCCGTCCATGTCCTCGAAGTGCCAGTAGAAGCTACCGCGGGTGGCCCCGACCTGTTGGCAGAGCCGTTCGATCTTGAGGGCGCGTGCCCCCTCCTCGGCGAGCAAGGTGTAGCCGGCCTGCAGCCAATCGTCGGCTGACAGGCGCGTCGAGGGCTTACGCGCGGCCACGTCGTGCAACGTTACGGGCATTCGGCGCCAAGTCGTTAGACTTGTGCGAAATTAGCCGCGCGTGTCAATTGGCAGCGTCGGCAGCCGTGCGGTTTCGTCGAGGTCGACGTCAAGCGCGTTGAGCATCAGCGCCAAGCCGGCGTAGCGGGCGATGACCATCAGTATCTCCACGGTGGCCTCCGGCCCCAGCGCCTCGAGCACCTCGGCGAAGACTGGGGCCGCGACGTTGCTGGTGGAGACAAGCTCGGTTGTCAGCCACAAAACCGCGAGCTCGGTGGCGTCGAACCCGCTTGTCTGCCAATCGGACTCGGTGGTGACGGCATTGATCTCGGACACGCTGACACCGGCGGTTTGCGCGATGTCGCGGTGCTGGCCGAGCTCGTAGGCACTGTCCATCAGGAAGGCGGTGCGCAGGGTCACCAGTTCGCGCAGCCGCCTGGTCAGTACCGGACTGGTCAGGGCGCCGCGGCCGGCCAGCATCCAGCCGGTGTAGACGTTCTCGGCGTTCGCCAGCGTGCGGTAGACGTTGAGATTGCCGCGCTCCGTGGTCAATTCGCGGGCACGCTCGGTCATGTCTTCGGGCCGGCGGTACGGGATGCGAGTCATGTTTTGAACCGCGCCGTGGCGTCGATCTCCAGATCGGCCGCGTTGAGCACCAGCGCCAGCCCGTAATAGCAGCTGACGATCATCAGCAATTCGGTGAGCGCCGCGTCTCCGAAGACGGCCCGCGCGGCGGCGAAGGAGTCGTCGCTGAGGTGGTGGGTGGTGCACAACTCGGTGACGACATCGAGGGCCGCGCGTTCGTCTGCGCTGAAGCCCGTGCCGTCGAGATCGCCGGTCGCCAGGGCATCGAGCTGTTGTTCGGTGAGCCCGGCGGCGCGGCCCAGCCGCACATGCTGGGCAAGCTCATAGGCCGAGCCCTGCAGATGCGCCACTCGCAGCACGATCACTTCCCGCATCCGCGCGCTGAAGGTCGGGCTGGCGAAGAGCTCGTCGACCATCTGAGTCCATCCGGGAAAAACGTTGGGCGCGTTGGCAAGGAGCCGAAAGACATTGAGGTTGCCGCGACGGTCGGCCCACTCACGAATGGGTTCGGGTTGCCGATCGAGGTCGGCGAGCGCGATGCGTGTCATGGTCGCAATCCTTTCACTCGGCCGCGAGTGTGAACGTCCAGTCCAAGGTGACGAAGGGTTCGTCGACGTTTGTTCCGTCCGGCGCGATGCCGGGTTCGTGGTGCACGAAGTCGGCCTTCAGCGAGTCCTGCGCGGAGAACACCGCGTCGCAGTCGATGTAGGGGTCGTCTTTGAGAAAGAGTTGCGTGATCAGTGAGTGGTAGCCGTCGGCGTGAAACCAGAAGTGGACGTGTTGGGGCCGCATGATGGGTCGGTTTGCGGCGCGCATGATCTCCCCGCACGGGCCGTCGGTGGGCACCGGGTAGTAGCGCGGCGTGATCGAGCGGAACCAGAATCGGCCGTCCTCGTCGGTGGTCAGCAGCGCGCGCATGGCGAACTCGCCGTGCAGCTGCTCGGTCAGCTGAACGTCGTAGTACCCGGTGCCGTCGCTGTGCCAGGTATCGACGTGCGCGCCTTTGATGGGTTCGCCGTTTTCGTTGACGAGGCGGCCGGTGACGAACATCGGTGTGCCCGCAACGCCATTGGAGATGTCGGCGCCGTTGGGGGCGGTCGGTCGGCCCTCGACGTAGAACGGGCCCAGCAGTGCCGAGTCGGTGGCCGATCCGCCGGGGTTCTCGTTCATCGTGTCCAACAGCATCGACAGGCCGAGGATGTCGGAGGCCAGCACCACCTCTTGACGGGTTGGGCTCGAGATTTTGCCGAGCCGTTCGATGAAGTCCATTGCGGTGAACCATTCGTCGCCGGTCAGCCGGACCTCGCGGGCGAAGTCGTGGAGGTGCTGCACCAGGCTGACCATCAGTTGACGGAACCGCTCGTCGGTGGACGTATCGAACGTCTTTTGCACGGCCTCGGTAATCGTGTCTTCGGTTAGGTTTAATGACATGGGTGTGCCTTTCAGGGGTTGATTATCACGCGGCCGGCGACGTGGCCGGCGACCGCTTCATAGGCGGCTGTGCTCTCATTAAGGGTGTAACGAGCGGAGATCGGTAGTGGTTTGAACTCGCCAGATTCGAAGTAGGGCAACATCTTTTGCAGCAGGCGCGCGGAGTCGACGACGCTGAGTTTGCCGCTGTCGACGCCCAGGATTCGGGTTTCGTTGCGGTACAGGTCTTTTAGATTGATATCGACCGTGTCGGTACCGATGGCGCTGATGACGACCAGCCGGCCGCGGTGCGCGAGCGATGCAAGCGCGGCCTTTGTGGTCACGCCGCCGACCGCGTCGTACACGACCTCGACACCGTTGCCTTTGGTGAGTCGTTTGATTTCGGCGGCGACGTCGGCGTCGGGATCGAAGACGACGAACTCGTCGAGGACATGCGCGGCGGGCGTTGCCGGGTCGGGCTTGCGTCGGTCCACCCCGATCACCGTGGCGCCGAGCGCGTGCGCGATCTGCGCGACGGCACCGCCCACTCCCCCGGAGACGCCGAAGATCGCAATCGTTTCGCCCGCGTCTAGCTGCGCGATCTCGACCGCGCCGTACCAGCCGACGACGAAGTTGACCCCGACGGTCGAGGCTTCGTCAAAGGTGAGCTTTTCGGGCTTACGGGCCAGCGCTTCGACCGGCACCTTGATCAGCTCCGCGTGGGAGCCGTCGCGGGTGAATCCGACGTCGCCGCCGGTGCCCCATACCTCGGCACCTTCCCATTCGGCCGGCCCGCTAACGACCACCCCGGCGAAGTCGCGTCCGGGGGTGCGCGGCAGCACGGTCCAGTCCATCTGGCCGGCAACGTTTTTCACGTCGGAGGGGTTGATCGAGGCGGCCTCCACGCGGATCACCGCTTCGCGCGCCGTCGCCGTCGGGTCGGGCAGATCGGCGATGTGCAGGACGGTGGCGTCACCGAACGTGTTGAAGCGCAAGGCTCGCATGGCTGTTCCTCCAGTGAGGTGATGGTCACTTTAGCTGTCGAGTTGACTGCCGTACCGGGCTCGCCCGCTACGGGTCCGGCCCGGGATGGGTCCTTTGCCCTGACCGCTGCGCGGCTCACGATTTGCGGGGCGTCGGGTGGGGGCATTCGCGTCGTCGCGAGACGCGGGGCGTCGGTGTGGGTCCCAATGTGGATGGGTTGGGGCCGTCTGCTCAATGGCAACGCGGTCGCTTTCGATGACGCCGGCCTTGGCCGACGCCGGTGCCAAACAAAACAGTGTGCAAACCAGCGACAAGACGACCAGCCTGGCCAGGTTCGTCCGAGTCATCATGTCCTCCCATCAACTGACTCAAGACAACACCCGATCACTCATCGAGTCTAACGCTGAAAATTGATCGAAAGGATCGCTGTTCGCGATAGATTATTGGGATGGAGTTGCGGCAGTTGGAGTACTTCGTCGCGGTGGCCGCGGAGCTGAACTTCTCCCGGGCGGCCCAGCGGATCCACGTCGTACAGTCCGCGCTGTCCGCGTCGGTGGCCAGGCTGGAAAAGGAACTCGGTGTCGAGCTGTTCGACCGGTCCAAGCGCCAGATTGTCCTCACTCCGCCCGGCGAGGTCTTCTTGCAGCACGCCCGCGACGTGATCCACACCGCGCAGCGCGCGCAGGCGTCGGTGGCGGATTACCGCGATCAGCTGACCGGCACCGTCACGCTGGGCACGCTGATGTCGTGGGGCGGGCTGAACCTGGCGGCCGTGCTCGAAGAGTTCCGTCGTCTGCATCCACTGGTGACGGTTCAGTTGCGCCAAAGCCTCACCGGCTCAGCCGGCCATCTCGACGCGATAGCCGACGGCAAGATGGACCTCGCCCTGGTGTCGCTCTCCTCGTCGCCGTCACGGCTGGTCGCGGTGCGGGAACTGATGCACGAGCCGATGGTGTTCGTCTGCGAATCCAGCCATGCGCTGGCCCGTCGCCGCCACGTACGGCTCGGCGACCTCGCCGGGCAGGACTTCATCAACTTCCCGCGCGGGTGGGGAATCCGCCAACGTCTCGATGCGGGTTTCGCCGCGGCCGACGTGCACCCGACGAGCGCCTACGAAGTCGCCGACTACGCGATCGCCGCCGAGCTGGTGCGGCATCGGCTGGCGGCGACCGTGCTGCCGATCAGTGCGGCCGAGCGGTTCCCCGACCTACGCGTCATTCCGCTGAGCCCGCCGCTGACCTGGACGCTGTATCTGGCTTCCGCGGAGTCTCAAACCGGCGGCGCCGTGCGCGCACTCGTCGACACCATCACCCGCTACGTCGAGGTATGAACTTCACTGTGCCGCAATAGATCTGCGCCGCGAGTCCCGCTGTCGAAGTCGGCCCGAGTTGGCTCACGTTAGTGCGCACGTCGGCGCGGATCGCGGTGCGGTGTTGCCGAGGTCGTCGGGGTGGCGGGCCGGCGGTGCGGGTCAGGTCGTCGGCGTGGCGGGCCGGCTGCGCGTATCGCGAACGAATTTCTTGATCCCCCACCCGTTTGGGCTTTGATCCGGTGCTGGTCATGACCGCCGGCGGTGGGCTACCTAGTTGGTTGGTGGTGGTGGTTGTGGCTGGAAGGGTTCATACCACCACCAGTCGGCGCGCTCGCCGGTGGGCCCGGGACACGGTGGGACATCGGGCGGGGCAAGGTTGGGTGGACGCGCGAGCGATCCCGCGCGCAGCGGTCCACCGGAGCTGTCGGTGATGGTGAGGTCGTCTGCGGTTCCGGTGATGGTGATCACGCCGCGGTGGTGCAACCGGTGGTGATACGGGCACACCAGCACCAGGTTGGCCAACTCGGTCAGTCCGCCGTCTTCCCAGTGCCGGATGTGGTGTGCGTGCAGTCCGCGGGTGGCACCACAGCCGGCAACCGCGCACGTTCGGTGGCGGTGCTCGAGGGCGCGGCGAAGCCGCCGGTTGATCACCCGCGTCGCGCGCCCGGCGCCGATGACCTCGCCGTCACGTTCGAACCAGACTTCACAAGTGGCATCACAGCTCAGGTATCGGCGTTCGGCGTCGGTGAGCAGCGGACCCAGATGCAGCGCGGCGGCGCGCTGGGCAACATCGACGTGCACCACCACGGTGGTGTGCTGCCCGTGGGGTCGGCGGGCCGCCTCGGCGTCCCACCCCGTCTCCACCAGGCGCATAAACGCCTCGACAGTGCCCGGCAACGGCGGCACCTGATCGCAGGCGCCGTCGCCAGTGTCGTGATCGTGCTTCCACTCGGCGATCAGCGCCTCCCGATGCGCGGCCAACGCCGCGTCGAACGTCGCCGCGTCCAGGTGCGGAAGCCGGATCCGCCACCACGTGAACTCCTCGTCGGAGGTCTTGGTGATCGAGGCCTGCGGGCCTGGCCGGGCAGAATCGGGTTCGGGTCGCGGTTCCAGCTTGACCGCGGTACGCAACTGGCCGACCGTCGCCACCGCGGCCAGCGCCGCATAATGCTCATCAGATCCCCCGCCCGCCCGCGCCGCGATCACCCCGACCTGATCGAGTGACAGCCGACCCTCCCGCAGGCCCGCCGCGCAGCGGGGAAACTCCGCTAGCCGGCGCGCCACCGTGGCGATCGTGTGGGCGTTCGCCGATGATGAGCCGGTCTTCCAGCCCATCAACGCCGCCACCGACCGCGCGCCGGTGACCCCGCACAGCTCGTCGCGATCTATCTCAGCGGCGATCTCCACAATGCGCCCATCAATCGCATTACGCTGACCGGTCAACTCCGCCAACTCGTCAAACAACACCTCAACTCGCTCGGCAGGACTCACCACCGCTAGTGACGGTGCGGTCGAAGACATGACCCCATCATCGCAGCCGGGTACGACAAGACTCGGCCGCCCAAACCGCGCCGGAAGCGACCGTCATCAACTACCAACAGGTGCTCAGCCAAGTCAGGTCATGCCGCTCAGCCCGCCGCTGACGTGGACGCTGTATCTGGCCTCCGCGGAGTCCCAAACCGGCGCCCTCAAGGCGCTCGTCGACACGATCGCGCGATACGTCGACAACTAAATTCATTGCGCTGCACGAGATCTGCGCCGGGAACCGTCGTCGAAGTCGGCGCCGAGTGCCGCGTAGGCGCCCGAGTACTTCTGCGTCAGCCGTTGACGGTCGGACTCACTCAGCGTGGCCAGGCGATCGGGATCGGTGTTGTCGGCCAGATCCGCGAGCTTCACTTCCCGGGCGGTCGGGTGCTCGCTGATGCGCTGGTAGTAACTGGCGGACGGCTGGTCGTCGCGGCGGGTGAGCAGCTCGATCGCGTCGATCGCCGCCTGCGGGATCCCGCGGTCGCTCAGTTCCGCCGCGTTGATGCCGGTGTCCTCAATGACGTCGTGCAGCAGCGCCGCCACCACGGCCTCGGTGTTAGTGGGGTCCACGTAGGACGCCACCCGGCGGACGTGTCCCACGTAGGGCATGCCGGCCTTGTCGACCTGGCCGGCATGCGCCTCGGCCGCAATTGCGTCCGCCGTCGCAATGAGGTCCATGTGCGTGCCGTCCTTAGTTCGCTTAGTCAGTCATCTTCGGGATGGAGGCCGTCGATGTCGACGCCTTCCGACTTCAGGATGTCGACGACATCAATCGCACCGTCGTCGGAATCACCGTCGGTGACATCGACATCGATGGGCTCGACGCTGCCGCCCTTGTCGTACAAGAATCGCTCGCGGTAGACCCAGTAGGCCGCATCGGCGATCTCGGCAACCGTCTTCCAGTTCAAGGCTGCGCCAATCCCGACTCCGACGACGGGAATAAGTTGAAAAGCCCTCTTCTCCATCAGCTTACGGCTGAACTTCACGGCAAACCTCTGAGCCACCTTGTCGAACGTCTGCTGATCGAGCTCTTGCCAAGTCGCATCTCGAGCCAGGCTCTCCGCCAAGGTCGCAAGCTGTTGGTAGGCAGCGGCTTTCGCCGATGCCGTGGTTGCCAACGCTAACCCGATGACTTGCATCATGAAGATCTCTTCGGCGGGATCGCGCGGGTCGTAGCCGTAATAGAGAGCGTCCCGAGCGACAACACCGGTGCAAGCGGTCAAAAGCGCTGCGGCGTCGACTCCCATCGCCGCGACGACGGTGCTTAGTCCTGGCGCGGCCGCAACTCCGCCGGTTGCCACCGAACCAGCAGTTGCCACTACCTCGCCGCCGTTGATGGCGAGACCGGCTGCCGCACCTTCCGCTGCTGCCGATAGCGAGTAGGCGTGATGCAGCAGAGCGAATGAAGCCACATCGTCGATCGCCCTCAGGTCGAGCTTCCTGATGTCTTCGAGATGCTCGACCGAATGACCTTTCCGCGCGTAGCCATCGATGACGTGAGTGTCAGACGTCGTCAGTTGAGCCGTTCTGGCCATGAACTTGCCCGCACCCGCCGCCGTTGCGTCCAACAGCGCCGCGCCCTGGTCTTTCGCCTGGCGAAGGCCTGGCAGCTTCACAAGCTTGCCGAACAGCCCTGAACCCATCCCGCCTACGGTGACGGGAAATAGTCGACGCGACTTACGACTGAGGATGCGCTCCTTGTGCGCGGCGACCTTCTTGAGCTGTGCTTGCTCGTACTCAGATAGCGCCACCGGATGCTCCCCACGTGATTGGGCTCGGGTACATCAGAGCACACAATGCGGGATCGAGCGGGCGAGCAATGCGGCTCTCACCACCTGGTACTCATCGGCGCATTAAGTTCGCTGAGATGGACTAGCTGATCTCACGTTGTCAATGGGTCATCCCGCCCGGTGAAGTCTTCCTGCACCATGCCTGCGAGGTCATCTGTCGGCGGCCGACTACCAACAACGGCCGATCGGCACCGTAACGCTGGGCGCCCTGATCTCCTGGGGAGGTTTGAATCCGACGGCCGCGCTCGAAAAGTTCCGTCGCCCGCACCCGCTGGTGATCGCGCAGGTGCGCCAAAGCCCCACTGGGTCGGCCGACCATCTTGACGCGATATCCGACGGCAATATAGATCAGGCTCTTGTCTTGCTCGCCTCATCGCCCACGGAGCGCAGTGCGCAGCGATCTCGAAGACCTGTGACTTTTATGGCCGCACCTCAGCAAGCGACCAGACCCTTCCGTACGCGGCCTCAGCCAATGTGCGGGTGCGTTCGTGAATCTGGTCTTCGGTCCACCTGCTGGCAGACAACACATAGGGGTCGACATACAGTCCGTCGTCAGCCGCCGCCTGCAGCAGGGCCTGTTTGTCTTTGAAGGACTTCGTCCCGAGTTTCTCATTCAACTCTTTGGGGACCAGGATGAGATTGCCCAGTCTTGCTACGTCAAGTACAGAGACAGCTGTCGGTCCTACCCTCCGAGTCTGTGGCGCGATGTGCTCGATAGTCATCTGGCTGAAGTCAATGGGCGCTGCGACGAAGTGAGCGTGCAAGCGGCTTAGCGTGTAGGCGACGAGTCTGCTCTGCTGAGTAAAAACCCTGGAGTATTTGACCTGCGCAAACGCCGCTGCGAATTGGTCGAGTGTCGGTAGCCGCTGCCCCGCAGAAATCTTCTTATGAAGATCGCGAATGATCTCTACCTTGGCTTGACCAGACGAAGCTGCGAAAAGTTGCCGTGCGTGGGTCGCATACATCTTCGATATGCCGCCTGAAGATGGTTGACTTGCTACCGCCGTGGACAGGAAGTGAAATCGCTCGATTGCCGTCGCAGCGGCGTTCGCATGCTTTAACTTCAAATTGCCGCCGTCGTAATCACGCCAGACCGCGAGCAGCCAAGGAAGCGGTTGCCGGACTCTAAATGTCTGCAGTGCAGAAAATGCCGCTTTGCAGGGTCTTTCTTCCCGCTGCCATGTGTCTCGGAAATCGGGTTCATTGATCTCGCGATACAGCCTTGCATCGAGCACTAGGCCGTCGAGGTAACTCATTGCCTCGGTGCGACGTATTGACTTTCGGACTGTCTTGCCGAGATCGGCCTGTGCCAAGTAATCGCGGCGCGACAACCAACTGTGCAGCAGGAATCTATCTATAGGCAAGTCGGCCCGTGATGCGGAGAAACCCGCACGTATCTGCGTCCATTTTTCACGTGCCGCATCATTCGCAGGATTCTCTGCGCGTAGATGTGAAAAAAGGTGACTCTTGACAAGGTCAGCGGTCGCGAGGTCCCGACCACGACTATTCAGCGTCTGGAAGATTACTGTCGCGTCGTCCTCGTTGTCGACCTCGACGGTAATCAGACGCAGGCCGAGTATCGTTTGCCGCAGCTTGAGAAGGTGCTCCTGTGCCTTCGCCGGATCCTGGCTCATCACACGGCGTACACGCGTGCGCAATAAATCTGCCGCAAGCCTAAGAAGCTTCTCGGCATCGGAGACGAGCGCGTCACCCTGCCGGGGGAACGACTGCATATAGCGTAGGTAGGGACTGCTTTCATCGGTCTGCAAGACAAAATGACTCTTGTTATCGAGCACGCTTCGACGTTCGATGAGATTGTGGAGGCCCGCGCCCTCGTCGGTCAATCCCACCCGCTCTAATTCATCGCGGAGGATGCATAGCAGCAACGTGATAGTTGTTAGCCGCTGTTGGCCATCGACGATTCCTTGTAGACCATGCGTTGATTGAAAGAGGACCATCGAGCCGATGAAGTAATCGTTATTGGCGCCATGTATGTCATCCCAGAAGTCGTCAACCTCTTCCTTGGTCCATTCATACGGTCGTTGAAACCGTGGAACTTTGAGGAAGTGACCTTGGAGGACTTCACCGATTGTCCGATCATCGCTTTTGACCTTCATCAGACAATGTATGGCTTGACTGCCGCGACAACTCGCTTGGCCAACAGTGGAGGCACCGAGTTGCCGAGCTGAGCCTGCACGCTCGCGCGGTTTCCAACTAACTCGAACTCGTCGGGGAAGGTGAACAACCGCTTGACCTCGGCCACGCGGAGTCGCCGGTTCTCCCAATGGAACGGTCCTACGTTCGGACCGGGGTGCGCCTGGATCGTGGGGGAAGGCTTGCTCGGGTCCAGCTTGAGCAGGAACGACCAGTAGCGGCTCCTCCAGGTGAAAACCGGATCGGGGTGGCCCCGCTCTGCTGTGTAGTGCAGGTAGTTTTCACCCGGGGGAATTCCAGGAACTAGCTTCCCATACTGGCCTCCCAGCCTTTCCTCGCGCTCTGGATCGCTTGTGAGGCCTTCCAGCGCCTGCCCGGCGGTGACATAGGGTCGGTCCGCGTTGCCGGAATCCCGCCGCTCCCACCGCCCGCCGTGAGTCGGAACAGGATGCACGGGAGTGGGCTTGCCCTTGGGAGCGCCGATGATGAAGAGCCGCGGCCGTGCCTGCGGGACGCCGAAGTCGGCGGCGTTGAGCACCTTGATATTGCATTCGTAGCCTGCGTTGTCTATCTCCTGCAGCAATCGGGTGAGCGCGGGTCGGCTGGCCTGATTGTTGTACGTCAGTGCGTACACGTTCTCCAGCACGAACGCTCGAGGACGAGCCTCGCTCAGCACGCGCGTATACGCCTGCAGCAAAGATGCGTCGGGGTCGAGGCCCAATCGCTTCCACTCCAACCAGAAACCGCTCTTAGAGAACGGAGTGCACGGAGGCCCACCGAGCAGTAGGTCCGGGCGCTGCCCCTTCCGTAGGCCTGCTGCCTTGAGGAGGTCGCTGGTTGGCGTTTCGAGGATGTCCTTCTGGATGACGGGGGACGCGAGGGTGTCGAAGTTCTTCTCCATCGTCAGAGCGGCATCCCCATCACGCTCGACGGCGGCGCGCACCTGGAATCCGGCGTCTTCGGCTCCGAGGTCCAGTCCGCCTGCGCCCGAGAATAGGGAGATCGCTACACCGTTCGTGCCTACCATGCCCTCAGCTTCCCACGACCCACCCACAGGAACCTGTATTGCCAATCATGTCTCTTCGTCGGCTAACTTCTGAAACATTTGCTCCACCACCCGGGCTGTCTTGAATCTGTATGCCCGCCAGAACGTGTAGAACTCCTCAGGCGTCGCGAAGGCACCGTTGCCGTCGCGGATCGCGTCGATGTTCTTGACGGCGCCGATGTATTCACGAGTGGTCGAGGACCGTTGCTTGCTGGCGATCTTCCACGGCTGCTGCACGATCAGCTCTAGGTCCTTCACACGCTCCGAGGTGTCCACGTCGAGGGTGTAGATCGCGATCACGTCGAGGTGCGACTGATACTCCGCGAATGGCCGGAACGTGCCTGCAAACTTCCGAGTCGGATGCCGGAAGTAAGTGTTGCCGGTGTACAGCGTGATCGCACTCTGCGTCGCGTTGCGGGGCTGCCCCCTCTTATTTGCACTCGTGCTCATCGCACGTCTCGCGGCCTTGATGTCGATAGCGTGGAATCCACCACCGAAGGCTTCGCCGCTGATCTCCAAGTCCGGGTAACCGCGCTCGGTACCCTGCACCACGTCGGCGCCCGCAACTATCGCGATGCGGGAAATCAGGAACGCAACGATGCTGACTTCAAGTACGTTCGCCAACGCAGCAGACTCCTTTGGTAACGGAAGGAGATGCCCGCCCGCATCGAGTTGGCCTCTCAGATCGGCAGCATCGTTCGCGACCAACGGATAGGCGTGGTGTCCATCCACCTGGTAGACACCGCCGACGTCGAAGGCGTACTCAGCACACTGCTCACGAAGCCAGGTCTCGAGGCTCAAGCTCTCCGTCATGCTGGCACCGTAGCCAGCTTGATCGCGACAATGACGTAAATCGGACTGAGCGGCGCGCCATGAGGGTAAGCCCCAGGAACGACAGCTATCTCAGGTGCAGGATCACCGGCGACAGTCATGCGCCCCCTCACCAAGACGTCACACTCAAACGGACGCCTGCGTACCTGCACTGCTTCGCACAATGTTGCCTGCTGGCGCGGCAAATCCGGCGTTGCGCGTACGCGCGCGGTAGGGTCCGGTGCGACTACGACCGTCCTCGGTCGCCGGTAAAACGCGAAGATTGGGGGCCGTGGAAGCTACCGCGTGTCGCGTAGCGGCCAAACCCCGACCAACGACGAAAATGGCGACAACAGATTCGGCTTGTGGGGGTTACCAATGAAGGTCCTCGGCATCAAGTGCTCCAAGACGGGGCTGGGATGGGTTGTTCTAGAGGGCACCAACCGTAGTGACGCCGCGGTAGTTATTTGCGACCAGGCGACCGCGCCACCCAAAGCCGAGCGCGACGAGATCCTGGCATGGGGACGTAAGGAACTGTTGGAAGTTATTGAGAAGCACCATCCCGACACTGCGGCACTGCGAGCTACGGAGGGTCAGAACGGGAGCTTCGAACGAGCAGAGATGGACGGCGTCGTACAGGCCACGCTTCACAACTCAGATATCCCAGTCAGTCGCCTCAAGGCTGTCACGATTCGGTCAAAATACAAGGCGCGTAACAACGATGCCCTTGAAGCGGCCGTCTCAGAACTGCCCGCCGTCACTGACAAAACCACAAAGGCTCAGCGGGAACTACTCACCGTAGCCGCAGCCATCTTGCCGAGCTGAGCGCGGACCGTTGCCATACCAACAGCAAAAGTATCTCGGTGGAGGCCACTTCGGTAAAGTGTGGTTAGAACAGGACACCGGCCTAAAACGTCCTTGCGCCGCAAAGTATCTCGATGCCAGCTTCTTAGCTCCAGGCGCTGAAGCGTTTGCCGAAGCCCAAACTATGGTTGAGGCAAAACACGACAATGTCGTACTCATCTACTCAGCGGAGCTTGAGGGCGGTGAACCCGTCATCCGGATGGAATATCTGCCGGATGGAAGCGTAGAACGCAGATACGGTGGGGCTCCGGCACCCGTACTGCAAGTAGTCCGGATAATGGAGGATGCTTGCCGTGGCATCGAGCAACTGCACGTCCACGAAATTCTTCATCGCGATATAAAGCCTGGAAATCTTCTGCTAACGCCAACGGGCAGCGTAAAGGTGAGCGACTTCGGATTGTCGTGCCGGATCACAGACGTGAGCGGAGCGCCGCAGATCGCGTATCAACCTCACCTGCCGCCAGAAGCGGTACGCCAGGGAACCGGCATCACCACTCCTGCGGGGGATATCTATGCGGCTGGCGTCACTGCGTACCGACTCCTCAATGGAGACGATGCACTAAGCAAAATTGCTACGCCTGGACCGGACCCACTCCAACTGATCGTCAAAGGCAAGTATCCAGACAGAAGCTACTGGCTCCCGCACATCCACGATCAGTTACGAAAAGTCGTCAAGAAGGCGATGCATGTAGACCCAAGCCGGCGTTACGCCAACGCAAAGAAGTTCAGAAGCGCTCTGGAAAAAGTACGGCCACATGTCTCCTGGTGGCCCACGAGCCCGGCGACCGGCCTCGGCTGGGAAGGAATCGCCGCAGACGGCACGACATGGCGCGCCGCCGTTGAGCCGAAGCTAAGAACAGGCTACCGATTCACCGTCGAGCGTCGCCTGATCGGTAAATCCTGGCGGGGGAAACCTGCCGATGCACACGATACGGCGACAGAAGCCGAGGCTATCGAGCGCGCGCATGCCGTCCTAGGCCGAATAGCCGTGGACGGCCACTAATTCGCCTTCCGTCCAAACAGACTCACCACGTTGTGCGGTAGTTCAGTTTGCTCCGCCCAGACGGGTGCCTCCACTGGGTTGTTCGCCGGGCCCCATCCCCTTCGGGGACGTAGTCCCAAAGGGGATAGCGTCGGGGTAAAGTGCTGTGCCCCAGCCATTTCGGCACCTGCAAAGGAATCTCACTGGCACTTGGCGGATGTGCGTAGGGCGTGCGGCCGCCCCCCGGCGCACCGGCGGCACCGCCTTTCGTAGGTAGGCGGCTCTCTTGGTTGCTCTGTCGCCGCCACCGCGGTGTGCACTAGAGTCCTCCAACACGCATCGGTTTGGAACGGATGCGAAATGAAGGCGCCCTGGCGCAAGGCCGTCGCGTCAACGCGTCGGGTCGCATGGACGGGTTCGGTCACGGCAGTGCGGTCCCGCTCGCCAGTCCGGGCGTTTCCTCGTTGACCAGAACCCGATGAACGTTGATGCTAGGTTGCCATGCGTTGGTTAGCGCACTTCCGCCAGCTCTGGGAGCAGCCGCCGTGGGGCGGACGCGGTTTGCCGCGGACGAGGTTCGAGTCCTCGATGCTCCACGCAATCGAGGGAAATAAATTGCAGTTGGAGGCGCAATGGATCGCCACCACGCCTGTCCCCAAGCTTTCGTGGACTGAACCCCGGGTAAGCAGATATTTCGATGTGAAAGCTCATCCGAGCATGGTAACCCAGTTCGATATTCCCGAGCCATATCTCGTTGTGCCATACAGATTAAGGCCAACTGATGGATTCTATAGACTCTTCTCTAGAGATCTGGGGTTATTTGACAAGGAGATTGCCAGGCTACCGACCTCTCCGATGAATCTGGCCGGTGCCGCGGCCACCCTCAAATCGATATCTGGCGAACTCTTTCCTGGAGTTTTAGTCGCGCGGGTGAAAGCAACGATTCATTTGGAGATATCCGATTTAGAAAAAACTAACTTCGAAAATCTTTATACTCTGCGTCACCCTCGTAAAATCCCGCTGGTAGACCGAGCCCTGCGAATGGTTCATTATCTGGCCGAGGGCGATCAAGACAGTAGTTTCGAGAGCACTCGTTACCGTAGTCATTATTTTGGTCTTCAGTTCAAATTGGCCGCCGCTCCGAGCAAGTTTGAAAAATCGATACAGCAGGTCGCTACGCCAATAGTCGCGCTTCTAACTGGCACTCCCGATCCTCGCACTTTGGGCGATGAGGTGGTGACGGCCGTGGCCGCGGAAAGCGAAGCGATGAACAAAAAGTCCCGCGTAGAGTACTTGATTTTGAATCGACAGGGCGCACTGTATTTGTTACCCGAGGGAATCTACAAGGGACCCCACACCGACCGATTTAATCGGACTATGGACCTGGCGTGCTTGGCTATGTTTTCTGCAACATTTTTTCAGAACATTGCCCATGGCGGTCTAAATCCGGTTTATAATCAATTTATTGGCGAAAAGTTGGATCACTGGATAGAAGCCCCTAGATTGGTATTCAAATCGAGCGAATCCAATAAACTAACTTGGGAATCCCTATCGCATTCACTGGCACTCAAAGGCCACCTTGATCATTGGCTAGCATCGTTAAATTCAGATGAATTTCGCGAAGCGACAAATAGATACAGGGCAGCTCCGCCAGAATGGTGGTTGGACAGAGAGTTTCCACAGCTTCTCGAAACCCAATCCGAACCAGAAGATAGTAGCACCAAGTGCATAAAAGACAACTCGCTTCGGGAATTTATCATGGCTGACCGCCTTGAGTCGGTGCGCTGTCGCATAACCGGGAACTACCGAGCTTCGGTAGTGATGGCCGGTGTAGCCATCGAGGCTGTCCTCCTAGATGCAGTTATCCAATCCTCGACTTTGACCAGAGCGCAGGCGTTAAAACTCGGATTTAAAGCACTGATTGAGAGGGCATGTCCGGGGTTCGCCAATGATCCGCAAAATACGCAAAACGCGTCGCGTTTAATAAAACCCGATACTGCTCAACTTCTTGACGGAGTTTTTAGGAACTGGCGAAATTACGTGCACCCTGGCCTTGCTCTTCGATCGGGAGACGAGGTGAGGAAAGCTGCTGCAGATGCAGCTGTCGCTGCGCTCGATCTCCTTTTAGGGGAGTTAAGCTGATTCGACAAGGCTCCTATTGCTAAGACTGACCTCCGACGGAGCGCCCGCACATGGGCGTTACGCTGGCGTACTGACAACCCTTCGGGGCCCGAACCCGCGACCAACGGACTACGAGTTCGTAGCCAAAGACGCCGAAAATTAGGGGTAGTTTCGCGCCACGCTCGACGAACCGCCTTCGGTCGTTGTCAAAAATGCGCCTGCCAGACGCAATAACCTCCGCCTACGGCCGTGGCGGCAGCGCCGCTAGCCAGCCATCCGTGACCAGCTCGATGAGTTGCCCGTCCGGGTCCCGGATCATCGCCATCGCTTCCGACACTGCCGCATCGATGACCGAGCCCCCGAATTGCGGGACCTTCGTCAGTACAGCAGCGATATCGGACACCGACAACGAGATATGCGTCAGCCCCACCTCATCCATGGCGCGTACCGCGCCGGCGTGCACCTCGCGCTTCGAGTAGTCGATTAACTCCAGCACAAAGCCATCCCGTACCAAGTACGTCGCATGCACCCCCAACGGCTCGGGAAGCTGCACCACCTGGGCGGTCAGATTGTCCGGCGGTTCGAGTTCCCACCAGAACTGAAAGCCGAGCACTTCCTCGTAGAACCGGCGGGATCGCTCGCGATCCGCAACACACAAGCCGACGTGGTTGAAAACCGTTCGGTAATCAGTCATTACAACCTCTATAGCCTCGGCGGAGTCGCACGCGTAATAATTGCAAAGATAGCGTAATAGATAGCCACCGCCGCTAAGCAGACACCCGGAGGGCTTTCGATGACGACACGCCCCGGCATCGCGCACGACGCGATCGTCGACTTCGACCACCACTCCGACGCTTTCAATCTCAACCAACAGACGGTCAACGCCGAGGTACGGCAACGATGCCCCGTCGCCTGGAACACGAACTATGACGGATTTTGGTACCTCAGCAGCTACGACGCGGTCAGCCAAACCGCCCGCGACGACGCCACGTTTTCGCACAAATACGAACCCGACGCCGACAATGGCGTGAACTACCAAGGTGAGATGGGCGTCCCTCGCCCCGAGGGCCAGCCGGCACTCGGCATCGGCGAGGTCGACGGCGACTACCACCTGGCCCTACGACACGCGCTGGCCCCGTTCTTCTCCCCCGGCGCCGTCGACAAACTCAAGCCGTTCATGGAGGAAAAGGCCCACGAGTTCCTCGACCAGCACATCGAAAACGGAGCGATGGACCTCGTCCTCGACTACGCCAGCCCGGTCCCGGCCATCCTCACCATGAAGCTGATGGGCCTGCCCCTCGACAACTGGCACCTCTACGCCACCCTCTTTCACAATGTCATGGCCGTGCCGCAAGACAGCCCCGAATACGCCGACGCCATCGGCAAAGTCCCGGCCATGATGGAGGAAGTCCTCGAGCACGCGGCCGCACGACGGGCCGACAAGAAAGAAGACCTGACCAGCTTCCTGATCCAATTCGAATTCGGCGGACAGCACCTAACAGACGAACAACTCCTCAACATCCTTTGGAACCTGATCGCCGGCGGCGTCGACACCACCACCTCCCAAACCGCGCTAACCCTAAGGCATCTCGGCACCCACCCCGACCTACGGCAACAGCTCATCCAAAAACCCGCGCTGTACCGCACCGCCACCGACGAATTCCTGCGCTACTTCTCGGTCAACCGGTCGCTGAGCCGCACGGTCACCAGAGACGTCGAGCTCAACGGCCAACATCTCAAGAAAAACGACAAACTCATCATCAGCTGGGTCTCCGCAAACCACGACCAAAAAGAATTCGAGCGACCCGACGAAGTCATCCTCGATCGAACACCCAACCGCCACTTAGCCTTTGGGCTGGGCCCCCACAGATGCATTGGCTCCCATCTCGCAAGATTAATGTCCGAGGTGATGGTCAAGGCCGTCCTCGACCGCATCCCTGACTACGAAGTGGACATCGACAACGCCCACCAATACCTGGGGAATCCGAGCATGACGGGGCTGAGCAAACTGCCGGTCACCTTCACCCCCGGAGCCAAGCGAAACTAGACCACCGCCAGCACCGGCCAGCGACCGCGCACACCCCGCAGTTCGTGGGTCCCGCGGCTGTCGAATGCGATCCTCGACCCGAGCACCAGCGGCGGAACCACGCCGGACACGAATACCTCGCCCGGCCCCGCCATCGCCATGATGCGCGCCGCAACGTGAACCGCGATCCCGTGTACGTCGCCGTCGGCGACCTCCACCTCGCCGGTATGCAGGCCGGCGCGGATATCGAGGCCGAGGCCTTGCACCGAGTCTCGAATCGCGCACGCGCAGTTGATAGCTCGCGCCGGACCGTCGAAGGTCGCGAGCACGCCATCGCCGGTGAACTTGACCACCTCACCCCGCGCGCCGACGACATGCCTTTTCACGATCTCGTCGTGCGCGTCGAGGGCGGCTGCCCACGCGTTGTCGCCTACAGCCGCGGCGCGTTCGGTCGAGCCGACGATGTCGGTGAACAACACCGTCGACAGCACCCGGTTGGTCTGCGCGGCGGCTCGCCCGCCGGTGACGAACGATTCGATCTCGTCGAGCACCCGATCGGCGTCGCCGGCGAACCAGACGTCGTCCTCCCCGTCCAGCTCCACCAGCCGCGCCTGCGGGATGCGCTCGGCGAGGTAGCGACCATGACCGCCGATCACATGCCGGTCACCGACGCGGTGCAGCAGCAGCGTCGGCGCCTGGATGCTCTCCACCGCGGGCCGAACATCGGTGCGCAGGAAGAGATCGAAGATCTCCTTGAAGTAGCCGGGGCCGCCGGACAACCGCTCACCGCGCGACCACCAGCGCCGCTTGCCGGCATCGCGAGCAAAACTGGGCCCTAAGTTATCCGCCACCCCACCCCTTCCGACGGTGTCGCCGAACGAGTCGACATACCGGCTGAAGGTCGGTTCGGGCATCCCGTGCGGATAGTCGTCGGCGCGCAGAAAGCGCGGGTACGCACTGCACAACACCAGCGACCGCACCCGATGCGGATGACTCGCGGCCAGCAGCATGACCGGAAGCGCCGACTCGGACATTCCGAAGACGGTCGCGCACTCGCTGCCGACGGCGTCCAGCACCGCGACGAGCCCATCCGTCCACGCCTGCATCGCCGGACGGTCGTTGATCGGCACCGCATCCGAACTACCCACCCCGAGCAGGTCGGTCATGATCAATCTGCTGAACGACGCCAGCCGACGCAGGTGCCCGGCGACAGTCGGCTCCTCCCAGAGCAAGTCGATCGGGAACGTGCCGGTCGGGACGAATAACAGATCCGGACCGTTGTCGGACACGACCTGATAAGCGAGATGAGCGTCGCCGTCTCGCGCATAGACCGTTTCGGGCACGGCCGCCATGCAAGAAGCATGCCACCGTCCCCCGCCACGTCACTTGACCAGCGGTCAAAGCAGGTCCAGTGTCGGAAACATGAGCATCGATGACGACCCCGTCACGACGCTGGACGACCTCAAGAACGACCTGGCCGGCCGGCACAAATGGACGCCGAGCAGCGGCGCCTCCATCGACCCCGCGCTGGTCGACGCCGACATGGCGACCCTCGACCGCGACGGCTACCTCATCTGGGAAAACCTGCTCAGCGCCGACGAATGTCAGCAGATTCGCGACGTCGTAACGCCCTGGCTCGGACATACCGGACGCAACGCCTTTGAAGGACGGCGCACCCAGCGCATCTACAGCGTGCTGAGCCGAACGCGCGCATGCGACCGGCTCGTCGATCATCCGCGGGTGCTGGCGGTGCTCGATCGGCTGCTGATGCCCAACTACCTGCTATCGGCGTTGCAGGCCATCAACATTCAGCCGGGCGAGTCACCGCAGTTGCCCCATCACGACGACGGGTTCTACCCGATCCCGCGGCCCCGGCCGCCGCTGGCCGCCGCGACGATCTGGGCGATCGACGACTTCACGCCCGACAACGGCTCGACCGTGCTGTTCCCCGGCAGCCACCGCTGGCCCGCCCGGCCACCCGGGCCCGACGACACGTCCATACCCGTCGTCATGCCCGCCGGCTCGTGCGTCTTCTTCGTCGGAACGCTGTGGCACGGCGGCGGCGCCAACACCACCGACCAAGCGCGGCTTGCCGTCACCGCCCAGTACTGCCAGCCATGGCTGCGGCCGATGGAGTCGTTCACCCTCTCGATCCCGCGCGACGTCGCCCGCGATGTCTCCGAGGACATTCAGCGCATGATCGGCTACAGCATCCATCCGCCGTTCGTCGGCGCGGTCGACGGCTTGCACCCCTTGCGACTGCTAGAAAATCCGTAATGAGCGACATCACGGCGCGACTCGCGGACATCGTTGGGAGCCACAACCTCCTAGCGGGCGACGCCATCCCCGACGACTACTGGCACGACGAGGAATTGAACCATCCGCCGCAGCGGCCGGCGTACGTCGCGAAACCCGCCACCGCCGAAGAGGTTGCGCAGCTGCTGAAAGTGGCCAGCGAGCACCAGGTTCCGGTAACGGCCCGTGGGTCTGGGACGGGCTTGTCGGGTGCGGCGCTGCCGCGCGAGGACGGGCTGGTCATCTCGTTTGAACACATGAATAAAGTCCTCGAGGTCGACACCACCAATCAGGTCGCCGTCGTCCAACCGGGTGTGACGCTGATCGAGCTCGACGCCGCGACCGCTTCAGACGGCCTGCGCTACATGGTGCAACCCGGCGAACTGTCGTCCAGCGTCGGCGGCAATGTCGGGACCAACGCCGGCGGCATGCGGGCCGTCAAATACGGCATCGCCCGCCACAACGTGCTCGGGCTGCAGGCCGTGCTGCCGACCGGTGAAATCATCCGCACCGGAGGCAAGATCGCCAAGGTGTCCACCGGCTACGACCTGACCCAGCTCATCGTCGGCTCCGAAGGCACCCTGGCGCTGGCCACCGAGGTGATCGTCAAGCTGCATCCGCGCCTTGACCACAGCGCCACCGTGCTCGCCCCGTTTGCCGATTTCGACCAAGTCATGGAGGCGGTGCCACAGGTCATCGCCAGCGGCCTGGGGCCCTACATCCTGGAATACATCGACAACCTGACGATGGCCGCGCTGGTCCACACCCAAAACCTCGAACTCGGTATCCCCGACAAGATCCGTGACAGTTGTCAGGCGTATCTCGTTGTGGGACTTGAGAACCGGACCGCGGACCGATTGGACGAGGATGTCGAGCGGGCCGGCGAACTGCTCGCCGAGCTGGGCGCCGCCGATGCCTATGTGCTGGAAGGCGGTTCGGCACGCAAGCTGATCGAGGCGCGCGAGAACGCGTTCTGGACGCTGAAGGCGATCGGCGCCGACGACCTGATCGACACCGTGGTGCCGCGCGGCGCCATGCCGAAGTTCCTGGAGGCGGTACGCGGTCTCGCGACGGCGGCCGGCGGCGGCGCGGCGGGCTGCGGTCATGCCGGCGACGGCAATGTGCACCTGGCCATCTTTTGCCAGGACCCCGACACCCGCAAGAAGCTCCTGACCGACATCTTCGCGCTGGCAATGGAATTGGGCGGCGCGATCTCGGGCGAACACGGCCTCGGCCGCGCCAAGGCCCCGTACTGGCGCGAGCTCGAAGACCCGGTCAAGGTCGACCTGCTGCACCGGATCAAACAGAGCTTCGACCCGGCCGGGATTCTGAACCCCGATGTTGTCTTTGCTGCAGAACACGACTGACCCGCGCGGACACCGCATCACTAATTCGGATGCGTTTTTTAATCGCCATCACCCCAGCAGTTCTGGTATAGCCGAGAGCCCACCTCGTAACGACCCGAAGACGTTTCGGCGAAATTGCTAAAAGGGCCACGATAGAGATCACGTTGGCCCGCGCTGTGCCTTATCCTGCATCGGACAACCGAATCCGACAGGGCAGGAGAAATGTTCTCACTGACACGACGCCGAACTGTGGTGACCGTGTTGGCGACTGTCGGTCTGCTCGTGTATGGCGTGTTGTTGTTCACCCGAAGTGGCGCTTCGGATCGAGCGCTCACCGCCCCGGTCGGGCTCTGGATTCTGAGCGTGTTTTCCAACGGCTGCGCTGTCGTCGCCGCCCGGGCGTCCCGGGGTCGCCAGCGGCTCGCGTGGACCGTGCTGAGTATCGGGCTGGCCGGCTGGACGGCCGGCCAAGCGGTGTGGTGGTACGTCAGTCTTGGCGGCCTTCCGCCGATGGCCGAGATCTCGGCGGCCAACCTGGGCTACGTGGTGTTGCCCCTCTGCGCGTTTGCCACCGCCGTGACCATCCCCAGCCGCGACGACTCCCGATTCGGGATTGGCCTGCTGCTCGACGGCCTCCTCGTCGCCGCCTCGTTGTTGATCGTGCTGGCCATTCTGGTGCTGGGGCACTTCGGCCAGCCATCACAAATAGTCAGCCTCCCGACGATGATGTTGGCCACCGCCACCGCCGTGTACGTCGGGCTTGTCGTCATGTCGTTCATCACCGTGCGCAAAGCAGAGCCCGGTCGCCGACTCTCGCCGACCCTGATGACGATTGGATGGATCGTCATCGCGGTGGCCGGGTTAGTGCGCGTCTACGAAGACCATCCCGAACAGGTGCCCGGCAATCTCGTCATTTTCGGGTGGGCCACCGGAATCTACTTCGTTGCCCTGTCCGGAATTTCGTCTCGACCCGGACCGGACCTCGACCTCGGTTTTTCTCAGCCGCTGTCCAGAACGTCGCTGTGGCTGCCGTATGGGCCGGTGCTGTTGGCGATCGCCGTCGGTGCGGTGCACTTTTGGCCTACCGGCCGCGGCGAGGCGTTCATCTTCTCGGTCTGCGTGTTGCTGTTCGTCACCACGGTGGCGCGCCACTTGTTACTGCTCGACCGGAAACAACATCTGGCCGCCGCGCTGTCCGATGCCGCCCTGCGGGACCCGTTGACCGGGTTGGCGAATCAGCGCCTATTCGACGATCGGCTGGCGCACGCGGCTCGATTGCACATTCATCACGCCGTGCCGGTCAGCGTAATTGCACTCAATATCAGTGACTTCAAGATGGTTAATGACACGCTCGGATATGCCGTCGGCGACGAGCTACTCCGCAGCGTCGCCGTGCGAATCCAACGGAATGTCCGCCCCGTCGACACGGTCGCGCGGATGAACGGCGACGAATTCGCCGTCCTGGTCGAAGACCGCCCCGAGGCCGCGGCACAAGTTGCCAGGAAACTCGTCTATGCCTTCGACGAGCCTCTCGAACTCGAGAATCACCGGCTGCACGTACACCTCAACATTGGCGTTGCCACGGCTGGATTGGAACGTGGCTCGGCCATGATGCCGGGCGAGCTTCTCGAGCAAGCCTGCGCGGCCCGGAGTTGGGCCCAACAGTCGAGCTCGACCGATGTGCAAACGTTCACCCCCGGCATGCACGCTCGGCTCGAAAAACAGCCGACACACGACGTCGGCATGGCCCGTCTGCAACTGCTGGGTGAACTGCGACGTGCCATCGATGATCGCCTGCTGACGCTGCTCTACCAGCCGAAATTCGACATGATCACCGGCTCCGTCTGTGGCGCCGAGGCGCTGGTGCGATGGCAGCACCCCGAACTCGGCACGCTGGAGCCCAGCGAGTTTCTACCGTTGGTCCGCGACCACGGGCTGATGGACGCCGTCACCGATCTCGTGCTGTCACGGGCGGTCGCTGACGCGTCGGCGTGGTACGCGGCCGGCGCTGACATCCCCGTGGCGATCAACTTGTGGGCACCCTCGCTCGACGAAGACGCCCTGCCCGACCGCATCATGTCCGTGCTCGACGCACGCGGCATGTCCGCCAGCTCGCTCACGATCGAGATCACCGAGGACCTGTTGGTCGCCGACCTCGCGAAGGCCCGCACGGTGCTGAATCGCCTGCGCGAGTCCGGCATCCGGGTGGCGATCGACGACTTCGGCAGCGGTTACGCCTCGCTCACGTATCTGCGCGAACTGCCCATCGACGACGTCAAACTCGACCGCCTCTTCATCGCGCCGATTCTGCACGACGAGCGCGCCGCCACGATTGCCCGAACGGTGATCGAGTTGACGACCACGTTTGGCATCGCCACGGTCGCCGAGGGAGTCGGAGACGCCGAAACCGCCCTGCGGCTCAAGGAATACGGGTGCGACGCCGTGCAAGGCAACTTCTTCTGTCCCCCGGTGCCGGCCTCCGAGATTCCGCTTGTCCCCCAGAACGCCACGCTCGCGACTCAGTAGGAACGCCAAGGCATAGGGTTGCGCCGTGCACATTGACGTGATGACGGTTCCGCAACCGCTGACTCAGATCGGCGGCGTGGCGCAGCGCGCCGAGGCCGCGGGTTTCTCTGGCCTGCTGTTCACCGAGACCGGCCGCACGGCCTACCTCAACGCCGCCGTGGCCTCGCAAGCCGCACCCGGACTCGAGTTATCCACCGGCGTCGCGGTCGCCTTCCCGCGCAGTCCTTTCGTCACCGCCGCCGAGGCCTGGGAGCTGCAGGAGGCGACCGACGGCAAGTTCCGGCTGGGACTGGGCACGCAGGTGCGCACGCACGTCGTGCGCCGTTACGGTGTTGCGTTCGAACGCCCCGGCCCCCGGCTGCGCGACTACGTGCTGGCGGTGAAGGCCTGCTTCTCGGCGTTTCGCACCGGAAAGCTGGACCACCACGGCGAGTTCTACAACCTCGACTTCATCACGCCGCAGTGGAGCGCCGGCCCGATCGACGCGCCCGATCCCAAAGTCGATGTCGCGGCGGTCAATCCGTGGATGCTGCGGATGGCCGGCGAAGTTGCCGACGGCGTACACGTCCACCCGCTCGGCGAACTGGGCTATCTCAAACGTCATGTGCTGCCGAACATCGCCGCCGGCGCGGAGAAGGCCGGGCGCTCGCCGTCGGAGGTCGCGATCATCATCCCGGCGATGACGATCGTCGGCGACAGCGACGAAGAGCGCGACTCGCAACGCGAGACGGTGCGCACCAGCATGGCCTTCTACGGCAGCACCCCCAACTACGCGTTCATCTGGGACGAGGCCGGTTTCGAGGGCACGACGGCCCGCATCCGCGAAAAGCAGAAGGCCGGCGACTTCGCGGGCATGGCGGCCCAGATCACCGACGAGCACATCGCGGCGTTCGCCACCGAGTCGACATGGGACGGCCTGGCCGACGCGCTGACCCAGAAGTACGGCGGAATCGCCACGCGCGTAGCCCTTTACAACGCCCTGGGCGACGACGAGCGCTTCCAGCGGTATGGAGAGGTCGCGCGCCAGCTGCGTAAGTAGCAGGCCGCCGCGATGCGCCCGTAGCACCCTGCCGCGAATTGTCGCTCAGAGGCGGGCACAACGTGTGCCTACCCCTGCGGTCACATGCCGAAGTGCGTGCCCTGCACCGCCGCAACCGCCTCCGGTGGTCCACTCACACAGCGCGAGGCGCTCTTGTGTGTCCAGCGAAACATCGGCGGAGCCTAGGGGCGCGTCACTCGCGTCTGCCGGCAAGCCGGTCGACGTCGATGACTTCACCGCGATTGATGCTGACCCAATCACGACCATCGAGGTACGGGCGCAGACTCTGACCAATCAGCTCGGCATCGGCGGCCGACTTGGGCCGCTGAAGTTCGTAGACATGCGGCAACTCGGCCATCCCGATCACGACGTCCCACAGTTTCAGCGCCGCCGGCCCGGTCGGCGGATCGACCAACACCGGGCCGAACAGGCATTGCCCGTCGATGAACAGCGTCGGGACACCGTAGCCACCCGCATCCACCACCCGCTGATGCTCGGCACGGACGTCGTCGTGGGTGGTCGGGTCGTCGAGTGCCGCATCGAGAATTGCGCCGTCGACGCCGATGTCGCCCAACAACTTTCGCGCCACCGCCGGCTCGTGCGGTTTGCCGCCGAGCGTGTGCAATTCGTGGCCGATCGCGGCATACCACCGGTCGAGCAACGACATGTCGGTTCGACGCAGCAGTGCGCCGATCCGCATCAACGACCAGCCGTAGGACCAGTCTCGCTCCCACGGATGCTTCTTGCCGTCGACCCGGTTGATCTCTTCCAGGCTGAAGAACCGCCAGTTGACGGTGATGCCCAGTTGTTCGCGGACGTCACGGATCCACGCCGAGGTCTGAAAGGCGAAGGGGCACATCGGGTCGAAGTGGAAATCCACGACGGTGTTCATCCCACCCAGCATTCTCCGACCAGCCGGGTCTGCACAACTACTTCGGACGCACTCCCGCGGCGCGATACACGAACACCGGGTCTACCGGAAACCGCAGCGAGGTGGTGGGCAGTCGATCCAGCACCTCGTCGGGGATCTGCCTCTTGTAATGCAGTTTCATCGAGCCGCTGAAGGCGTGGTCCACGCCGCGCAGGTCGATGTCGATCAGCAGACCCTTCTTGGTGATCGTCGCGGCGGCCGGGCCCCGGCCAACATCCCACGCGCAATCGATGGACCGCAGATTGGTATCCCCCCGCGTGGGGAAGGTGGCGACGACCCGCGCGGCACTGAACGCGAACGCGCCCTTATAGCGCGAGACACCGGAGGCCGAAAAGACACCCGGGACATGCCCACTGAAATGCCGCACGACGCCGACCCGGTGGGCCAGGAAGATGAGCCCCTCGGCCTCGAGCTCGTCGTGCAGCTCGGTGGGCACATTGGTCAACTGCGACAAGTTACGAAGAAAGCCAAGCACAGCCAGACGGTAGCTGAGGCGCCGCTCGTCTGTCGTCGTTTTACTGCACGGTCACGATCGCCGTGTACTGGCATACCGGCGTGGAGTTCTTGCCCACGAAGCTGGAGTAATAGGTGGAAATCGTCGTTGTCCCCGGCTTCAGCGCCGTGAACAACCACACCTCGTTGCCGGGCGCCCCCAACGCGTCGGTGCTCGCGTGCACGTACTGGTGACTGGTTTGCTCGATGATCGACGTGTCGCCGATCTTCGTGTCGGCCTGCCACCGGTACGGGGTGCTGTAATTCGAGCCCAACTGCAGTTTGAGCGTGTTCCCCACCGTCAGACTGATGTTCTCGGTGATGTTGTTCTGCTTCAGCACCTGTTCCATCGGAACCGCGAGGGCCTTGGCCGTCGGCGGGTTTCTGCTCTCGAAGTGGCAACCCACCAACATCGACGAGACGAGTATCGCGACGGTCACGAGGATCCTGATCTTCACGAAAGTCATCTCCTCCATTATGGCTGGGCGCAGAATGTTCCCGTTCGGCCATCCGGACCGGAGGATTGTGATGATCACCATGTTGGCAGCGAGACTGCTGCTCGCAGGAGTCTTTGCCGTTGCTGCGCTGGCCAAGCCGGCAGATCGCGGCGCTGGTGCTGCTGAACCTCGCCCGCATCCGTAGCTCGGCGTTTTTGGCCGCATGTTTGCTGTGGGTCGGGTAGCTTCTGTGCATGTTCGGCATCATTCGGCCCTGTCGTCATCGACTCGGCAGCGAGCTCGCAGCAGCCTGGACCGCCCAATTGTGCGGATTGTGTCTGACCCTGCGTGACGACTACGGCCAGTCCGCGCGAATAGCCACCAACTACGACGGCCTCGTGGTCTCGCTTCTGGTCGAGGCGCAGTCACCCGAGCAGCCCACCCGCCGCAAGGCCGGGCCCTGCCCGGGGCGTGGCATGCGGCGCGCCGACGTGGCCACCGGCGACTGCGCGCGACTGGCCGCCGTCGTGTCGCTGGCCCTGGCCGCCGCGCGGGTCCGCGATCACGTCGACGACCACGACGGCATGGTCGGAACAGCCGGTGTGCGACCGGCCGCGCGCCGGATCGCCGAGCGCTGGGTGCGCCAGGGCGCCGACACCGGTCACACCCTGGGATTCGACACCGGTGTACTCGTCGCCGCGATGGACCGCCAGGCCGAACTCGAGGCGGCGGCCGGACCGGGCAGCTCGCTGCTGCTGGTGACCGAGCCGACCGAGACCGCGGTCGCCGAAGCGTTCGCCTACACCGCGGTGCTGGCCGGGCGCCCGGGCAATCAGGCGCCGCTGCGCGAGATCGGTCAGCTGTTCGGGCGGGTGGCACACCTGCTCGACGCGGTCGAGGACTACGACGACGACCTGGCCCGCGGCAAGTGGAACCCGTTGGCCGCCACCGAAACTCCGATGGACCAGGCCCGCGTCCTGTGTGACGACGCCGCGCTGGGCATCGAGCTGGCCCTGGCCGAAGTGGAGTTCACCGACGGCCGGCTGGCTCAGCGGTTGTTGACCCGCGAGGTGCGTCGCGCGATCTCCCGCACCTTCAGCCGGTCCGGCCATCCCACCTGCAGCGGCACCCCGCACGGCCAGCAGGAACCGATCAACTTCGGCAACCAGCCCGTCGGCGCCGGCTACCCGATGGGTGAAAACCCTGAGGGCGAAACACCCGACCCCGGCACGAAGGGCAAAGGCGGCCGCGGCAGCGGCAGCTGCATCTGCTGCTGCGATGGCTGCGACTGCTGCTGCGATTGTGGAGACTGCTGCGACTGCTCATAGGGCAGCTCATCGAAGTCGTTGCGCCATTACGTCTTTGTGACGTGTTTCGGCCCGCGCGGCCAGACACCGTCTCGTACGGCAGGATGGGCACGTGTTTGGGCTCGAAGTCATCGTTGCGCTCGTGTCGGCCGTCATCGTCGGAACGGTGCTGGGCCGGCGCTATCGCGTGGGCCCGCCGGTGCTGCTCATTTTTCTCGGCACGCTGCTGGGCCTGATTCCCGCCTTCGGCCACATCCACATCAACGGCGAGGTCGTGCTGCTGCTCTTCCTGCCCGCAATCCTTTACTGGGAGGGCCTGGGCACCAGCATTCGCGAGCTGCGCGCAAACCTGCGCATCGTCATCTTCCTGAGCGTCATCCTGGTGATCGTCACCGCGGTCGCGGTGTCGTGGACGGCGCGAGCGCTGGGCATGGAATCCCACACCGCGGCGGTCCTGGGTGCGGTACTTTCCCCCACCGACGCCGCCGCGGTGGCCGGCCTGGCGAAACGGTTGCCCCGCCGCACGCTCACCGTGCTGCGCGCCGAGAGCCTCATCAACGACGGGACCGCGCTGGTCCTGTTCTTCGTGACCGTCCACGTCGCGGTCGGTGGCGCCGAGATCACCCCGCCCGACCTTGCCCTCCGGTTTGTCGGCTCCTACCTCGGCGGCATCGCCGCCGGACTGCTGGTCGGCGGCTTGGTGACCCTGGCGCGCAAACGGATCGATGCACCGCAAGAGGAAGGGGCCATGAGCCTGCTGACGCCGTTCGCGGCGTTCCTGCTCGCCCAGGCGCTGGATTGCAGCGGCGTGGTCGCGGTCCTGGTTTCGGCTTTGGTGCTCGCATACTCGGGGCCGGTGGTGATCCGGGCTCGCTCCCGGCTGCTTGCCTGGGGATTCTGGGACATGGCGACGTTCCTGATCAACGGCACGCTGTGGGTGTTTGTCGGCGTCCAGATCCCGGGCGCGATACGTGGCATCTCCAATGTCGACGGCGGACTTCGCCACGCCGTATTCCTTGCGCTCGCGGTCACCGGCGTGGTCGTCGTGTCCCGGATCTTCTGGGGCGAAATCACCACGGCGTTGCTACGCCTGATCGACCGCCGCGAGGTGCAGCGCGAGCGTCGGGTGCCCTGGCGTCAGCGCTTCGTTACCGCCTGGGCTGGATTTCGCGGCGCCGTGTCGCTTGCCGCAGCGATCGCCGTCCCCACGACGACGCTGAGCGGCGCGCCGTTCCCTGACCGCAGCCTGCTCATCTTCGTCGTTGTCTTCGTCATTCTGGTGACGGTCCTGGTCCAGGGAACCTCGCTGCCCGCCGTCGTTCGATGGGCTCGAATGCCCGAAGATGTCGCTTACGCCGAGGAATTGCAACTAGCCCGCTGTCGAGGTGTTCAAGCCGCCCTCGAAGCCTTGCCCGTGGTGGCGGGCGAACTCGGTGCCAGCCCAAAGATGTTGGCTCGCCTGCAAAAAGAATACGAAGAGCACGCCGCGCTCGTCGCGGAGAACGGCGACGGTTCGACCAACGACTTGGCAGAGCGCGACGACCTGGTCCGACGGGTGCGTCTCGGGGTGCTGCAGCACAAGCGCCGGGCCATCACCACGCTCCGCAATCAAAGGGTCATCGACGACCTCGTGCTGCGCGAATTGCAGTCGGAGATGGACCTCGAAGAGGTGCAGCTGCTCGACCCCGCCGACAACTGACAACGCGTCAGACGTTGACCGTACAGTCGGCGACATGTTGCAGACGGTCGCGATCCGCGGGTACCGCTCGCTGCGCGAGATCATCCTGCCGCTGGGCCGGCTGTCGATCATCACCGGGGCCAATGGCGCGGGAAAGTCGTCGGTATACCGTGCGCTGCGGCTGTTGGCGGATTGCGGCCGCGGCGAGGTCATCGGCTCGCTGGCCCGCGAGGGCGGGCTGCAATCGGTGCTGTGGGCCGGGCCCGAGCAACTGGGTGGTGCGCGGCGCACGAAGAAGACCGAGGGCACGGTCCGCACCCGACCCGTATCACTCGAAATGGGCTTTGCTGCAGATGATTTCGGCTATCTCGTCGACCTGGGCCTCCCGCAGTCGGCGGGCAAGTCCGTCTTTGCCCGTGATCCCGAGATCAAACGGGAGTTGTTGTTCGCCGGGCCGGTGCTACGGCCGAGCGCGACACTGGTGCGCCGGTCACGGGTGTACGCCGAAGCCGCCAACTCGGACACCGGTTTTGACGAACTCTCCCGCTCGCTGCCGTTGTACCGCAGCGTGCTTGCCGAGTATGCGAACCCGCACGCGCTTCCCGAACTCGCGGCCGTACGCGAGCGGCTGCGCGGGTGGCGGTTCTACGACGGCTTTCGGGTCGACGGCGGGGCGCCGGCCCGGCACCCCCAGGTGGGCACTCGGACCCCGGTGCTCTCCGACGACGGCAGCGACCTGGCCGCGGCGATTCAAACGATCCTCGAGTCGGGGTCCGACGAGTTAAGTCGTGTCGTCGCAGACGCATTCGACGGCGCGACGATCTCGGTCGCCATTCACGACGGATTGTTCGACCTTCAGCTGCGTCAGCGCGGCATGCTGCGCCCATTGCGCTCGGCCGAATTATCCGACGGCACAATACGATTCCTGCTGTGGGCGGCCGCACTGTTGAGCCCCGAAGCGCCATCGCTGATGGTGCTCAACGAGCCGGAGACCTCGCTGCATCCCGACCTGGTGCGCCCGCTTGCCTCGCTGATCCGCGCCGCGGCCGGGCAGACTCAAGTGGTGGTCGTGACGCACTCTCGCTCACTGCTGGAACAGGCCGAGGGAGCAGATGTGATCGAACTGTATAAGGACTGGGGCGAAACCCGTATCACCGGCCAGGATTTGCTGAGCACGCCGCGCTGGGACTGGGGCAACCGCTGAGTGTGCATCCATGCCGACCTAGCCGCACACTCAAAGCCCTGAACGCACACTGGTCTTCGAAGAACGGCATTACCACCGCTTATCAGCGGAATTCATGGACTGTTAAGGCACACGACAGGTCTGCATCGTTGAGTGCACACAACCGCCACGTGTCCTCAGCTTATGCGCGTTGTACAGGTCGCCAACTTCTACGGCCCGCGGTCCGGCGGCCTTCGTACCGCGGTGGATCGATTGGGCGCGGAATACAGCGCCAACGGCCACGAGGTGTTTCTGATCGTTCCCGGTCCGCGCGCAGAACGTACCCTGCTGCCGACGGGTGTGGTCCGAATCACTATGCCCGCCTGGTTGATTCCCTTCACCGGTGGTTACCGCGCGGTGATGCCGGGTCCGGTCAAGGCACTGCTGGAAGCGCTGCAACCCGACGCCCTGGAAGTTTCGGACCGGCTCACGCTGAGATCGCTGGGGCGGTGGGGCCGCGAACACGGCGCCACGACGGTGATGATTTCGCATGAGCGTCTGGATCGCCTTGCCGGACAAATACTTCCGCCTCGTCCGGCGCGCAGCCTCGCCGACTTCGCCAACGGCCGTACCGCCGCCGACTACGACACCGTGGTCTGCACCACTGGATTCGCGCGCGAAGAATTCGACCGTATCGGCGCAAGGAACGTCGTCACCGTGCCGCTGGGCGTGGACTTGAAGACCTTCCACCCGAGTCGACACTCTCCCCTGGTCCGCCGGCAATGGGCCACGCCACAGCAGCTGCTGCTGGTGCACTGCGGCCGGTTGTCGGTGGAGAAGAGGGTGGACCGCAGCATCGACGCGCTGGCCGCGTTATGCGATTTCGGCGTCGACGCCCGACTGGTCGTGATGGGCGAGGGGCCGATGCGGGCCAAGTTGCAGCGCCAGGCCACCGGGCTGCCGATCGACTTCACCGGGTTCGTCAGTAGCCGGGACACCGTCGCCGGGCTGCTGGCCTCGGCAGACGTCACCCTGGCGCCGGGGCCGCACGAGACTTTCGGGTTGGCCGCACTCGAATCGCTGGCATGCGGGACGCCGGCCGTGGTCTCCCGCACTTCGGCGCTCACCGAGATCATCACCCCGGACAGTGGCGCATCGGCCGACAACCACCCCGAGGCCATTGCCAGGGCGGTCGGCACGGTCATCAGCCTGCCCGAATATCACCGCCGGACCTCCGCGCGGCGGCGTGCGGAGAACTTCACCTGGCAGCGGGCGGCGGCCGGCATGCTCGCCACGTTGGGACCCGTGATCGGCGGGCCGGACGAAGCCGCCTAAAAGTCGGACGCACCCCATGAGCCCGGCGGGTAGGGCGGGACGTGGCCGACCAACGCGCCATCGGTGAGACTGCACAGGGTGTCGGTAATGGTTCCCGCGTTCGCCGACACCGTCGGCGGGCTCCCGGGTACGACCCGGGCCACCACCGCTTGCCAGAAGTAGCCCGCGCCGCCGTGCTCATACCAGACGAACCAGTCGGCGCCTCGGTTGCCAGCACGGATCAGACGCCGGAACGGCAACGTCGGATCGTTCACCGAATCTGTCGCGTTGAACGGCGCGCCGATATCGGCGATCGGCGGCAAGAGCTTCACCAGCTCCGGTGGCAATTGCGACAGGTTGTGCACTTCCGTCACGGGTGTCGCCAGCGTGCACTGGGTATTTGGCATCGCATTGGCCGGTATCGCCGTCACGACAGCGAGTGCGAGGCCCGCCGCGAGTGCTACCCGATAGACGTTGCCCATATCGGCTCCTATCGATGCTCGGTGATGACCCGGACCCTACGCCGTTGTTTGCTGAGCCGAGACACTTTTCATCCGGGGGCTAGTCTCGTGGCAGATAACGAGGAGGTGGACCGTGGAAGCGCGCGACCGGGTGCTGATCACCGCCACGGAGCTGGCCGACCTGATCGAGGCCGGCGATCCGCTGACCATATTGGATGTCCGTTGGCGACTCGACGAGCCCGACGGGCGAGCGACCTACCTGGAGGGCCACCTCCCCGGTGCGGTCTATGTGTCACTCGACGACGAACTCAGCGATCACACCGTTTCCGGACGCGGGCGTCACCCATTGCCCTCGGGACACAGCCTTGAGGCCACCGCCCGCCGCTGGGGTATCCGGCAGGATTCGTCGGTCGTGGTCTATGACGACTGGAATCGAGCGGGTTCGGCGCGGGCGTGGTGGGTGTTGACCGCGGCCGGGCTCGCGAATGTCCGCATCCTGGACGGCGGACTGGGCGCGTGGCGCGCGGCCGGGCGAAGCCTCGAGACGGGCCCGGTCACCCCGGCGGCGGGGAATGTGGTTGTGCCCCATGATGATTTGTATGCCGGCGCTCGACCCACCCTGACGGCCGAACAAGCCGGCGCGGGCGCCGTGACGCTGCTCGATGCACGCGCACCGGAACGCTATCGCGGTGACACCGAACCCGTCGACGCGGTCGCGGGTCACATCCCCGGAGCGCGGAACCTGCCAAGCGGCTCGGTGCTGGCGGCCGACGGCACCTTTCTCGGCGACTACGCGCTCGCCCAGCAGCTGTCCGACCGCGGCATCGACCGCGCCGGCCCGTTGGGCGCCTACTGCGGCTCGGGCGTGACCGCCGCCATCGCGGTCGCGGCGCTCGCCGCGATGGGCTGCGAGGCGGCGCTGTATCCGGGCTCGTGGTCGGAGTGGTCTTCGGATCCGAGCCACCCCGTCGCCCGCGGCACCGAATAGCCAGCCCATTCAGGCGCCGGGCCAGCGCTGCAGAAACGCGGCCGTCACTCGCGCGGCGTTGACCGCGGCGACCCCCTTGTAGACGAAGAACTGAAACGGGAAGCCCGGCAAGCGAAGTGGATCACCCGGTCCGTCCGACATTCCGCGGATGCCGAGGAACGGCACGCCATGCGCATCCGCAACGGCCTGCGCCGCGGCGGTCTCGCTGTCCGTCGCATCGAAGGCCGGGTCCGCCGCCGACACCACCTTCGCATTGCTGATCAGGCCGTGCCTCAGCCACGGCCACGCCGCCCGAAAGAAGTTGCCGGTGTAGAAGAATGAGCGATCGGGTGCGGTTCGGGGTTGGCAGCCGAACACCCCGCCGCCGTGCGGGATACCTGGGAACGCCTGCCCGTTGTTGTTGTCGTAGCTGCAGCCGTCGCCACCGACCAGCAGCATCGGCTCGCGTCGCATCCGTTTGGCGCTTTCCAGTGCGACGGAAAGGGTCTCGGCAGCACTCAACATGCCGGCATCGACCGGACGAAATGTCGTGCCGTTGTCCAGCGTCCAGCGCGCCGGTATCGCGACATCGGCGATGCCGGTCCGCGCCGCACCGCCCGCCACACCCGAAAACACCACAGCGCCAACAGCACTGGAGAAGCGGGTCAACGCGGTCTCGGTGGTATCGGTGGCGTTGACCAAGCCGATGCCGGTCATCGCCACGATGACCTTCTTGCCGCGGATCGAGCCGAGATAGAAATGCCGACCGTCGGCGACCACCACCGGGTCGAGGTCGAGCGTGGTGTGGGCCAGCACCGCCTCGGCCTCGACGGGAAAGGCCGTCAGGACCAGCGTGCGCTGTCCGGATGAATCCACCGTCACGTTGGGCACTTTCTCGGGTTCCGCGGCGTCACATCAGTATCGTCCTTTTCCCGACGAATGACATCGCCATTGGTCGTGACAGGCAGTATCACCAGAAGTTAGTCTCAGGGCGCAACTAAGGAGTAAGCCCATGCTCGAAGTGATCGACAGAGCACCCCAACGCGAGTCTGGCAAACCGCCTTTGCTTTTCGTGCACGGCGCCTGGCACGGAGCCTGGTGCTGGGACGAATATTTCTTGGACTTCTTCGCCGAAAAGGGCTATCGAACACTGGCATTGAGCCTTCGCGGCCATGGAAACAGCACCGCACCGAAGTCCATGCGGTTGTGTTCAATAGCGGATTTCGTTGCCGACGTCGATTCGGTGGCGCGAACCCTTCCCGAACCGCCGGTCGTGGTGGGCCACTCGCTGGGTGGGTTTGTGGTGCAAAAGTACCTGGAATCACACGATGCTCCGGCCGCGGTGTTGTTGGCCTCCGCACCCCCGACCGGGATTGCCGGCTTCCTGGCGCGCAGGTTCAAACGGCACCCGTGGCATACCGCAGCGGCGTTGGCCAGAACCAGGTCATTGCGTGGCGTCGGCGGGACGCCCGAGTTGGCCCGCGAAACCTTCTTCTCGGCCGCGACTCCCCACGCCGACGTGGCCCGTTACACCTCGCTGTTGTGCGAAGAATATGCGCTGAGAATCGCGGTCGACCTGTTGTGGCTGAACCTGGCCAAACCTCAGCTCGTCACCGCCCCGCTCCTGGTTCTCGGGGCCGAGGACGACGTGTGTTTCACGCAGAAGGAAGTCCGTTCAACCGCAGCGGCATACCGCACCGAGGCGGAATTCTTCCCCGGCATGAGCCATGACGTGATGCTCGATCCCGGCTGGATCGCCGTGGCCGAAAGAATTCATTCCTGGCTGGAAACGATTGCCGTGCAACGTAAATCAACCGGTGGTGCAGGGCAGCCGTTTGATGCCGTGGAAGAACGACGAGCGTAGCCGGTCGGGTGGGCCGGTGACCGTCAGGCCCGGCACGTTCGGGTAGAGCTCCTCGAGCATGACGTGCAGTTCCAGACGGGCGAGCTGAGCGCCGAGACAGAAGTGCACTCCCCCGCCACCGAATGCGGCATGACCGGCATCCGGTCGGGTGACGTCGAACTCGTCGGCTCGATCGAACACCTCCTCGTCGCGATTGGCCGACAAGTAGTGCAGCAACACCCAATCGCCGGCGGGGATCTGCTGCCCACGGATTTCGACGTCGCGGGTGACGGTGCGACGAAAATGCATCACCGGTGTGGCCCAGCGCAGTAGTTCCTCCACTGCCGGTTTGACGGCTTCTCGATCGCCGGCGAGCAGGGCCTGCTGCTCGGGGTGTTCGGATAGCGCCAACACCCCGTGGCTCAGGGTATTGCGAGTGGTTTCGTTGCCGGCGATCGCCAGCAGCAGGAAGAACTCGTTCAGCTGGTCGCGGTTGAGCTTCTCGCCGTCGACCTCGGCGGCCAGCAATGCCGACAAGATGTCGTCGGTGAGCCCGTGCTTGCGTCGGTGTGCCACCAATTCCGCACAGTAGGAGAACATTTCGGTGGCTGCCTGGCCAAGGGCTTCCGGCGTCGGAGCATAGTCGGGGTCTTCGATGCCCAGGCTTCCGATCGCGTTACTCCACCGGAAGACCTCCATCCGGTCTTCGGCGGGAACGCCGAGCACGTCGGCGATCACCTGCAACGACATCTCCGCGGAAATGTCTGTCACGGCGTCGAATTCGCCCTTGGCCGTGATGTCGGCGACGATGTCGCGGGCGACTTTGCGCATCTGCGGTTCCAGCCGCTGCACATTGCGGACCGTGAAGCCCTGGTTGATCAGCTTGCGGTAGAGGACGTGCCGGGGCGGGTCGATGCCGGGCAGCAGTGCCGAATTCGGTGCCGCCTCGACCTCGACCAGGGTGTTGCCCTTGCTGCTGGTGAAGGTGTCGGTGTCGCGGCTGACCAGCCGCACGTCGGCGTGCTTCGTCAGCAGCCACGCCCTGGGCAGCCCCGGCAGCTGCACCGGGTGCACCGGTGAACCGGCCCGCAACCGGGTCAGCGCCTCGAACGGAGCGCCGCCGACATAGGTGTCGGGGTCGAGCACCGCCGCCGCATCGCGATCGAAAGAAGTCTGCTGGTTCTCGATGACCAGCGATCCCAACACATTCGGCTTTGGAATGCTCATCGTCTTACTCATCCCTCCTACGAGGACGACCTGATTCCGGCGACGATCACATCCAGCCCGGCACGAAATTGGGTGGCGGACTGGCGTTTCGCGCGGGGCGTGGCGGCAGCGGAGCGGGTTTCCTCCAGAGCTATCGAGCCCAGCAGGTACGTGTACAAAACCGTATGAGCAGCGGCGGCAGCGGCTTTCGCGAGCCCCGCCTCGGCGAGCAGGCCGCGGCTATGCCGATCGAGCCGGCGGGCGGGTTCGCTACCGACGCTGGTCTGCAAGATGCTCGCGACGCCGGGCACGCCGAGGATCATTTCCCTGGCAGCGCAATAGAGTTCGATGAGCCTGGTGTCCCACGCCCCGTCGTCCGGGAGCGGGATTTCGGCCAGGACCGACTCGGCAACCAGCTCGAGAGCGGTCTGCTTACTGGGGACGTGGTAGTACACCGAGGGCACGGCGGCACCGAGTTCAGCGGCGAGTTCGCGCATTGTCACGCGCTGCACGCCCACCCGCTTCGCCAGGTCACGCAGGGCGACCACCACCTCGTCGCGATCGAGTCCCCCATAAGCGCGGCGCACACCCGCCGTGACCTGATTCCCGGTTGCTACCACTACGTCATTCTCCCATCAGATTCGATCGTCGTTCGAATCAATTCGAGCACGGTTAGAATCTACCCGGTATCGGGCCGCCCCAATCAATGAGTCCGCTATGTAATATTTGCGCAATGACGGGCCGGCTAGAGGGCAAGGTGGCGATTATCACCGGGGCAAGCACCGGCCTGGGAACGGTTCTGGGTTCGGTGTTCGTCCGGGAAGGTGCGCGGGTGCTGCTCGCCGCCCGACGCGAGGAGTTGGTCCGCGAGGCCGCGGCCGCGGCCGGGTCCGGCGCGATCGCGATGCGGGCCGATGTCACCAACGAGGCGGACGTCGCCGCCATGGTGGCCCGCGCGGTGGACGAATTCGGACAAGTCGACATTCTCTGCAACAACGCCGCCTCCCCGGGAAAAGACCGCTGGATCTGGGAACAGACGCTCGACAACTGGAACGCCACGATCGCGATCGATGTCACCGCGGCGATGCTGTGTACCCGCGAAGTGCTCAACCAGTCGATGCTGCAACGCCGCAGCGGAGTCATCCTGAACTTCTCCTCCACCGCGGGCTACAACGGTATCGTCCGCAAGACCCATTACGTCACCGCGAAGGCGTCACTGCGCGCCTTCACCAAGACCGTTGCGCTCGAGGTCGGTCCGCACGGCATCCGCTGCAACTGCATCGTGCCGGGCGCTATCGACACCGACCTGTTCCGCAACTGGGTGCAGCGCACGGCCGATGAAAAAGGTCTCGATGTCGAGGCCGTGCGCGCGAAGTCCCTCAAAGACGTCGCGCTGCGCGATATTTCGTCACCGGACGACGTGGCCAACCTGGCGTTGTTCTTGGCCAGTGACGAGAGCCGAACCATCACAGGGCAATCGATCCCCGTCGACGCCGGAGGGTACATGCAGGGATGAGCACCCCACAGGCAAAGCTGTCGGTGTCCACACCCGTCGTGATCACGATGCCCCAGGCCAGTGCCGCCTGGGAGCAGGACGCTTCGATCGAGGAGCTGGCGCAGATCGCCGAAACCGCGGACCGGCTGGGCTATCACCACCTGACCTGCAGCGAGCACGTCGCGCTGCCGGCCGTGCTTGAACAGCAACACCGGGGCACGCGTTACTGGGATCCGCTGGCCACGCTGGGCTACCTGGCCGCACGCACCCAGCGAATACGGTTGGCTACCAACGTGTTAGTCCTCGCCTACCACCACCCGCTGGAAATCGCCAAGCGCTACGGCACGTTGGACAAAGTTAGCAATGGCCGGCTCATTCTCGGCGTCGGCGTCGGCAGCCTGAAAGAGGAATTCGACCTCCTCGGAGCTGCTTACGACGACCGCGGACCGCGCGGCGACGACGCGCTGCGGGCGCTGCGGGCATCGCTGTCGGTCCCCGAACCCGTCTACCACGGCGAGTTCTATTCGTTCGATGGCATGGTCGTCGACCCGTGCGCGGTCCAGGCCCACGTCCCCATCTGGATTGGTGGACGCACGCTGCGATCACTGCGCCGCGCCGCAACCCTGGCCGACGGGTGGGCGCCCTTCAATGTGTCGCTGCCGCAGGCCCGAGAATGGTTGGGCCGCTTCGAGCTTCCGGCTGGCTTCGAGGTGGTGCTGCCGCCGCCGAAGCCGCTGGATCCGATCAATGATCCCGAACGCACCCGCGAGATACTCGCCGAGACGGCCGCGCACGGCGCGACCATCATCAGCGCGTGGTTCAGGCATAAATCGCTGCAGCATTACCTGGAAAATCTGCAGGCACTGGCCGAGGTCCATCCCACGTGATCCGGGTCAAGGCAGGCATATTCAGCCTCACCGCTGCGTCCGACGACGAAAGCGGTTATCTGCGTTGGCACCTGCTCGATCACATGCCGGAGCAATATCAGCTTCCGGGCATCGTGCACGGATTGCGCTGGATTGCAGACGGCGATTACCTCAACCATCGCCTGGCGGCCGACGGACCGTTGGGCGAGATCGGCAATGTCGTGCACTATCTGGTGAGCGACCCCGTTGAAGAAACCTTCGATGACTTTGTGACACTCGGCCGTGAACTGCGGGAGAACGGTCGCTTTCCCGTCGCGCGGCCGCTGCTGCAAATCGCGGGGCTACGCCTGCTGCAGTGGCACTCCTCGCCGCACGCTCTGATTTCCGCTGAGGTGGTGCCGTTCCGGCCGCACCGCGGAATCCTGCTGATCGTCGAGGAGCCCACCGACGGCCGCTCGAACGCATGGCTGCAATGGCTGCACGCCGAACACATCCCCGCGCTGCTCGCCACACCCGGCACCGCGGGCGCCTGGACATTCGGTTCGAGCACCGGATGGAGCCATTTACCCCGCGGCTGGCGCGCCGACCATCAATACATCACCGTCGTCTACCTTGACGGCGACCCGCTCAGCACGACGGCTGCCCTGGCGCCGCTCGTCGAAGAGCGTTGGCGATCGCGCGCGGTGCGACCCGTATTCGCCGGTCCGCTGCGCACAATGATCCATTGGGAAGCCTGGCCGTAGCCCGATGTGGGCCAGCACGCACTGAACTGCGTCGATGCGGCTACGGTAGGCACGGCGCGGTGCGCGCCTTCGGAGAAAGACCTCTAGGAGGACTTGCGATGAAGAATCCGGACGCTCGGCGGCGGATCAGCCGTCGTGTTGCCGGGCTCGGCGTGGTCGTGCTGGCCGCCGGCCTGTCGGCCTGTTCCAACAACGGCGGCAAGCCCGCGTCGCCCGCCAGCTCGAGTCCGGCTCCGTCAAACACAACCGTCATGCTGGACCAGCACTCGCACACGATTACCTCCAAAGTCGAGTGCTCCAGTTCGGCTTCGGCACCGCATGCAACACCTCCGGAGTCGGGGGATCTGACGACACGCATCAGCGTTCATGACGATTCGGCATCGTTGTCGTTCGCGCTGTCGGACGAAAAGCCGCCAAGCGTTGACGGCTTTTCGATTTCACTGAAAGTCGGAAACGGTCAGTACCAACTGCCCTATCAACCGACCCAATCCGTGAACCAGGTAATCGTCGCCAAAGACGGCAAGAGCTATACGATCACCGGCAACGGGCAGGGGACCATGCCGGGCCAAACCGGTATGCGACAGGTCACATTCGGGATACATGTGACCTGCCCGTGAACGACGGTGTGGCGAAACACCGGTTGTCTAACCACGATCGCCTCTGGGATGCTGGCAGCTTGGACATCTTCGCGGAGTGGCAAAAGGGCGGTACCGAACTTCGCTGGCGGTCGACGACCGCCGCCAACGAGGGTCAGGAAGTCGGGGTGTTCAGTCGCCGCTTCGGCACACCCGGGGCACCGGCGCTCGTGCTCGTTCATGGCTTTCCGACGTCGAGCATCGATTTCTTCGACTTGGCGCATGAGCTGAGCTCCGATTTCGATATCTACGCGCTGGACTTTCCGGGTTACGGACTGTCGGACAAGCCGCCGCATCCGTACGTGTATTCGTTGTACGACGATGCACGCCTGCTTGTGCACGCGATCACCGACGTGTGGAAGCTGGCCGAGTTTCGCATGCTCACCCATGATCGCGGCAGCAGTGTCGGCATGGTCGCGCTGGGCATGTTGGCGGCGCTGGACCCAGCAGCGGTCCCCCTCGACCTCATCTTGACCAACGCCAACATCTACCTTCCGCTGGCGAATCTGACGCTGTTTCAAACCGCGCTGCTCGACCCTGAAACGGGGCGCGCCACCGCCGACGCGACGACACCGGAGACCCTGGCGGCCGGCATGGGGGCCAGCACCTTCATGCCGAGAAGGAAATTGACCGACCCCGAAATCGCCGCGCTGGCCAAATGCTTCGCCCACAACGACGGCATCCGGGTGCTACCCGACACGATCCAGTATCTGAACGAGCGCGCCGCCGACGAAACCAATTGGCTTGAAGCACTTTCCACCAGCGATGTGAACACCACCGTGGTGTGGGGATTGCACGACAACGTCGCGCCGCTGCGGGTCCCGAACCACGTTTGGCAGACGTACCTCAAGACCAAGCCAGGCCGAAACCGCTACTGGGTGGTGCCGGGCGCCGACCACTACGTGCAGTGCGACGCTCCCCGGCAATTGGCTCAGATCGTCCTGCTGACCGTCCAAGACGAGGACATTGCGCTGCACACACTCGGGAACCAGCCCGACGGCGCGGTCCTGGTGGATCAAAGCATTCTCTAAGCGTTGCATTCGCCGGTTTTTGACGAACCGTGGTTATGTCGCTGCTATGACCGAGCAACCTGGCGACCAAAAGTGGCTCACTCCCGGCGTCGGGGCTGTCGGAGCGACGAGCTTTTTCTCCGATGCGAGCCACGAAGTGACGACCTCGGTATTGCCCACGTTTCTGACTGGGACGCTGGGGGCCTCCGCCGCGGCCCTTGGTGTGGTCGACGGCGTCAGCGACGCACTGATTGGTGTAATGAAACTGGTCGGCGGACCACTCGCGAATGACCCCGACCGTCGTGGACGCATCGCGTCCGGCGGTTACCTGGCTACCGCTTTGGCGACCGGAGCGATCGGCGTGACAGCGACGGTATGGCAGGCCGGCTTCTTTCGCGCCCTCGCGTGGATGTCGCGCGGTGTGCGGTCGCCGTCGCGCGATGCACTGCTGTCATCCCTGAGCCCAGAGTGGGCGCGCGGCAGAACATTCGGGCTCGAGCGTGCCGGTGACAACCTCGGTGCAGTGGTGGGACCGCTGCTGGCGGCCGGGCTGGTGGCCTGGGTGGGCATTCGGACTACGCTGTGCCTGGCGGTGATTCCCGGACTGTTCGCTGCCGTCGCGATCCTGATCGCCGCCCGCGAAGCCCGTCGCCACAAGCAGGCCGGCAGCCCCGCGGTCAAGCGGCGATTCGAGTTCGGCGCGCTGCGCGATGCCGGCATGCTCAGGGCGCTGCTCCCGGTGGCCCTGTTCGAATTCGGCAATATCGCAACGACACTCTTGATCCTGCGCTCCACCCAGTTGCTTACCTCGCCGGAGCGCACGGTGACCGCGGCGACATCACTGGCGATCCTGATCTACGCCCTTCACAACGTGGTCGCCACAGTTGCCTCGCTGGTCGCGGGCCGATGGTACGACCAGGCCGGACCTCGCGCTGTATTCGCCACCGGCGCTGCCGTCTACGTGATTGGCTACCTGGTGTTTGCCGCCGGGGCACATAATCCGGTGATCATCGCCTTAGGCTTCGCGCTGGCCGGGGCGGGCATCGGGCTTGCCGAGCCAACCCAATCTGCCGTCGTGTCGCAACTGCTACCGGATCGCCTGCGCGGCAGCGGGTTCGGTGTGCTGGGCGCGGTCCAGGCAGCAGGCGACGTGGTGGCGACCGTCGTCGCGGGCGTGCTGTATACCGTGGCTTCGCCGGCAGTTGCCTTCAGCTATGCCGCCGTGTGGATGGCCTTCGCCGTCGTCGCCTCGGGCATGTTGCGCCCGGCCAGTCGCTAGCAACGTCGTTATCACCCCACCACAACAGGCAAGCGTGCCCAGCCGCGGACGCTCGCAGTATGCGCCCGTTGGGCGTTCGCGTAGTCGACTTCCCAGTCGGGCCAGCGTTTGAGCACCTCTTCGAACGCCACTCGCCCTTCCAACCGCGCCAGCGCCGAGCCCAAGCAGAAGTGCAGGCCCTGCCCGAAGCTGAGATGGCTTCCGCCGCGGTGTATGTCGTAGCGGTCCGGATCGGCGAACTGGCTCTCGTCGCGGTTGGCCGACGCGTTCAGCAGCAGCATGAACGATCCCTCGGGAATCGCGCGACCGTACAGCTCGGCATCCTGCGCGACGTAGCGCGCCTGCACCGGCGACGGCGGTTCGTAACGCAGCGTCTCCTCGATCGCACCGGGGATCAGCGAGTGGTCCGAGGCAAGCTCACGGCGCGCGTCCGGGTGGTCGGACAGCAGCTGACCCATGAAACCGATTAAGCGAGCGGTGGTTTCGTTGCCGGCACCGGCGATCATCGCGGTGTAGGACAGCACCTCGGTGCGCGTCAGGGGGCGCTTGCCGTCGCCCTCGTCGACCTCGGCCCGCAGCAGTTCGGTCATCAGGTCATCGGAAGGGTTATCGGCCCGCCATTCGATGTACTCGGCGAACAGGCCGATGGTATTCGCGAACACACTCGCATCGACCGCGGCGGGGTCGCTGTCCTTGGTCATCTCAATGTTGGCGATACTGCGGTCCCGAATCTTCTCCTGATCCGCTTCGGGGATGCCCAACAGATATCCAATGGTCCGCATCGGCATCATCGCGCCCAGGTCGCGGATGAAATCGAAGCCACTGCCGCCGACCAGTGGGTCAAGCTCGCGCACGCAGAAGCCGCGCACCATCTCCTCGACCGCCAGCATGCGCCGGGGGGTGAAAACCCGGGACAGCAGTTTGCGGTGCAGGTCGTGCAGCGGCGGGTCCTCGAACAGCAGAATGCCCGGTGGCACTTCGATATTCGCGAACAGAATGTCGGCGGTGGTCCCGCGGCCGGACCGGTAGGTCTCCCAGTTGTGCAGTTCACGCGACACGTCGTCGTATCGACTCAGCGCGAAGAAGTTGTACTTTTCGTTGTAGTACAGCGGCGCTTCCTCACGCATGCGCTTCCACACCGGGTACGGGTTCGAGTCGATGTCGACATCAAATGGGTCGTAATACAACTCAACGGCGCTGGGGCTTGTCATTGTCGGATCCCTAACTCAGTCGTTGCGGTGCAAGAAGCCGTGCAAGAGTGCTTGAACAAGTTCCTCAACGATCACCGCTCGCGGCGGTGGCTTATCGCCAAAGTAGGTCGACCGCAGCGCGGCCATTCCCGCGATCATCGAAACCGTTGAGTGGGCCGGAAGGTCCGGGTGGTCGGACCGCAACCCCCGCAATTGCATTCCTTCCACGCTGATTTGGCCGAGCACCGTGACGGCGCGGCGGATCTCGGCGATGCCGGCGTCAGCCTTTTCCTCGTCGCTGAGGCTGTCGGCCGCCATCAGCGTCAACAGCAGACCCTGGTGTTCGACGAATACGTCGTAGAGCTGCGAGACGAAAAGCCGGGTCAGCTCCTGTTCGTCGGTCTCCTCGGTTTTCACCGACTGCCAGGTCTGGCCGAACTCGTCGACGAAGCTGACGAAGGGCACGACAAGCGCCTCGCGGAACAGCGCCGCCTTCGAACCGAAATTGCGGAACAGCAAGTGTTCGGTGACGCCGGCGGCCTGGGCGATCTCCCGCGTTGTGGTGCTGCGATAGTCCTGGCCGGCGAAGAGTTCCCGCGCGGCGTCAAGCAGCAGCCGGCGCGGCTCGCCGCGGGGCCGACGCGCCACCGTGGCCGGTATTGGCTGCTTAATTGCTCGCTGGGGCACCGATGTCCACTCCTTGGAACGGCCTTGCGGTCGACCGCTTTGGGGATAGTATCCACTATCTAAATAGGATAGTATCCACTATCTTAAATCGCGCACCATCGAAAGGGTGACACCATGGGCGCTGTCATCATGCTTGGCACGCTGTTCGGCCTGATCATCTTGATATTCGGGCTGGTACTTCGCTTCGATCCCGAGGCGCGTCGCGCGCCGAGTGACGAGGGCCGCCAGTGAACACCGAAATGACGCCCATCATGGCGGGGGCGATGTACTTCTCGTACATCAGCAGCGCCGTGTTCCTGGTCGCCGGGATCTACCTGAGCTACCGTCGCCGGCGCATCCACCCCCTGCTGCTTCTCAGCCTCTCGGCGATCTCGTTCTCCTGGATCGAGTCACCGTACGACTGGGCAATGTATGCCCAATTCCCGCCGGCGCTGCCCCGAATGCCGTCCTGGTGGCCGATGAACGTCACCTGGGGCGGCTTGCCCTCCGCGGTACCCATCGGCTACGTCTCCTACTTCGTGATTCCCGGGCTGACCGGTGCCGCACTCGGACGTTGGCTGAGCGCAAAGTTCGGCTGGCGCAGGCCAATCACCCTCCTGGTGGTCGGCCTGGCCGTCGGGTTCTGCTGGGCTCTGTTCTTCAACGCCTTCACCGGCGCCCAGCTCGGCAACTTCTACTACGGCTACGTGATTCCGGGTCTCGCCATCTTCGAGGGGACCAAGCACCAGTACCCGCTCTACGACTCGCTCGCCATGGGCATCCAGATGATGGTCTTCACCTACCTCTTGGGGCGGACCGATTCCGAGGGACGCAATATCGTCGAGGCGTGGGCTGACACGAAGACGAAGAGTCGCGTGCAATCGTCGGTGCTGTCCGTTGTCACCGTCATCGTCTTCGGAAACCTGTTGTACGGCGCGGTCTTTGCGCCCCATCTCATCACCAAACTGGCCGGTCTGGTGACGGTGGGCCCGACCGAGCAGCTATACCCGGGCGTACCGAACCAACCCAAGTAGTGCCGCTACGAAAGCGCCTGGGGCAACACCACTTCGCCGACACGTTTGAGGTACGGCCACGCGATGTCCGGTGGCAGCCCGCCGCACAACGGCGACAGGTTGAGCACCTGACCGGCTTTCACCCGCGAGATCGCCTCTGCCACATCGATAATGATGTGCGACGTGGGTGCGGCACGCAGCTCGTCGACGGTCTTCACGTGACTGAAACCGGCCGTCGTCTCGTCCCCGGGATTCCACGCGGCATAAGTCCGCACGTCGTGCAGCAGATGCTCGCCGATCTCTTTCCAGGCCTGGTCCAAGTCGTCGGCGACGAACACGACCGACGGGGTGTTGCGGTCGGGAAACATCGTCGTTCCCGGCGCGTGGCCGTGCTCGCGGCACGCCTCCTCGTAAGCCTCCCGCATGCCGGGCTCGTTGGCGTTACCCAGCATGCCCAGGCCATACCTGCCGGCCCGACGCGCGGCCGCCAGCGTGCCGCCGCCCCACATCATCGACGGGCCGCCCGCGGTCAGCGGAGCGGGCGTCACGTTGATCCGGCGTCCGTCGTCGTCGACGGCTCCTTCGGTCAGCAGCCGGCGCAACAGCCCGAGCTTCTCGTCAGCGATGCGGCCACGCTTCTTGATGGCCAAGCCGAAGTGTTCGAACTCCTCGGGCCGGTAGCCGAGAGCCATGGTGTACATGGCCCGCCCACCGCTGATGATGTCGAGGACCGACATGTCCTCGGCCAGCCGCACCGGGTCGTAGAACGGCAGAATCAGGATCAGGTTCATCGCCAGCCGTTGCGTGCGCGCCGCGATCGCCGGCGCCAGGATCATCGGCGACGGCAGGTAGCCGTCCTCGGACCCATGATGCTCACACAGCACGGCGGCCAGGCCGCCGTGATCCTCGGCCCAGGAGCACATTTCGGGGACCGCGGCATACAGCGCGGCAGGAGGCGCACCCCACGACGGGGCACGCATATCGAAGCGCAGTGTGAACACGGCAACCTCCTAGGTGGCCTAATCTTTGTGATGCACGTTACACGTTCAGTCGAAGGCGTAAAGCGGCAGCGTCGTCGGGATGTCCAGCGAGCTCAGCAGCCCCGGGGGCGCGTCGACGACGTACGGGATCGCATTGACGACGCGCATTGCCGTGGACGCCATCGCGGCATGGCCCGCGGCGTGGCCCTGCGCCGCCCCGAGCGTCATCTCGCAGTGGATATCGGGATCGCCTTCGATGTCGACCCGATACGTGGCGTCACACTCCGAAGTCGGCCAGGCCGGTGCGACATCGCGCGCCATCCGGATGACGTGCTCGATCACGATGGCTTCCGCACCGTTGACGACCCCTGCTGCCCGGGTCCGCACCGCACCGCAGGTACCGGCCTTGATTGTCCCGAACGCGACCTCGATGTCGCGGTCGGTCAGCTCACGATCGAGCGAACCGCGTATTTCTTCCACCTCGACACCGAGGCCCTCTGCCATCAGGTAAATCGGTGCTTTCCAAGCCATTTCGATGAACCCGGGCGTCTTCAGCATCGGCTCGAAATCCAGCGGCCGGCCAAAGCCCATCCCGTCCATCATCACGTCGGCCACCGGATAGTGGTCGTTGAGGGCGACCTCGCTGGCTGTGATCCGGCGGATGCTCTTGGACTGGGTCGTCATCAGCAACGCGAGCTGATCCGAAGCAAAGCCGGGAAATATGCCCGACCCGTAGAACGACGCCTGGCCGGCTTTGGCCGCCGCGTCCAGGTCGTCGCGCCAGTTGGGCGCAAAATAGGACGGCGGGTACACCAGGCTCGTCGACGACGTCGACACCACGTTGATGCCCGCCGCCAACAGACGCACGTAGTCGGGCACGGCCGCGCCATCGCGGTCGGGGCCACTGGCCGCATACACCACGCAGTCGGGCGCCAGCGCGATCAGCGCGTCGGCATCATTGGTGGCCAACAGTCCCAGCGGTTCACCGCCCGCCAACTCGCCAGCGTCCTTGCCGACCTTGTCGGGCGAATATACCCAGACACCAACAAGTTCCAGATCCGGCCGGCGGCGAATCGCGTCGATGGCGATCGAGCCGACTCCCCCGGTGGACCACACGACAACACGCATCAGCAGTTCTCCTTACTTGTCGTGGGCTCGACTGGCGGCGGCCGCGGCACGCTCGAGATACGGCCACGCCACCTCCGGTGCGACGCCGCCGCACAGCGGAGCCAGCGGCAGCAGTTGCCCTTCGCGCACGTAGTCGGCCGCCTGATCGGACGTGAAGATGCGGTACGGGCCGTTGTCTTCTCGCAGTGCCGCCACGCTGTCGGCTCGGGTGATGCTGGCTACCGAGTCGTCGTGCGGCCGGTAGGACGCCGCTGTCTGCGCGTCATGCAACAGGTGCGGTCCCAGCTCACCCCATGCCGCATCGACGTCGTCAGCCACGAAAACTGCTGTCGGAGAACCTGGTTGGGGGAATTGAATAATTCCGGGTTCGTGTCCGTGCGCACGGCACTGTGCCTCGTAGTACTCCTTCAGCCCGGGCGACGCGGTCTGGGAGATGAAACCTAGTCCGTGGGCGCCCGCTCGTCGGGCGGCCGCTTTGCTGCCACCGGCGATCAGCATCATTGGCCCGTTGGGCGACGTACACGGCGGGGTAACGCGGACCTTGCGGCCCCGGTATTCCACGGATTCGCCCCGTACCAGCGGGCCCAGCACGGCCAGCATCTCGTCAGCGACCCGACCGCGGGTGCTCATGTCGATCCCGAAGTGGTCGTACTCCTCACCTCGGTGTCCGACGCCGAACGCGTAGGACACCCGTCCGCGACTGATCAGGTCCAGCACGCTCATCTCCTCGGCGAGCCGGACCGGATCCCACAGCGGAATCGGCACGGCGGCCAGCAGCATCGCCAGACTGGTGGTCCTGGCCGCGATCGCCGAGGCCAACGTGAGCGGTACCGGCAGGTGGCCGTCGTCGGCACCGTGGTGTTCGGACAGTACGGCCAGCACGCCGCCGCGGGTCTCTGCCCACGCACACATGTCGATGGCCGCCGCGTACAGATCGGCGGCCGGCCCGGCCCACGCCGGAGCGCGCATGTCGAACCGCAGGGTGAACATCAGCGACCGCCAGCAGCTGTTCCGGGGATGTGACGAAGTGCCCGCCTCTGAGCGACAACCCTTTCTCGAGTTGTCGCTCGGAGGCGGGCAAAAAGCCGGTCGACCCTCACATCCCGCAGATTAACCTAAGATTTGTTCTTTAGGATAGTACTTGCTCTCTTAAACCCTTGACCGTGTGGGCTCGCGGCTGTAGCTTGCGAATCGAACGTTGGGTAACTGTCGGCGTAAGGGCAACGGCCGCCTCAGCTTTCATCGCGCACGCAACTGAGGAGGAACAATATGACGGCTCAGCGGGTAGTGGTGTGGGCGACGGGCGGCATCGGCTCGATCGCCATCCGCGCCATCCAGCAGCGCCCCAATCTGGATCTGGTCGGCGTGTGGGTGCACTCCCCCGAGAAGGACGGCAAGGATGCCGGCGAACTCGCCAACGGTGAGCCGATCGGCCTGAAGGCCACCAACGACGCCGACGCACTAATCGCCCTGAAACCCGACTGCGTGATCTACGCGGCCAGCGGCCCGGAACGCGACGCCCTGGCCATCCCGGACTACGTCAGGCTGCTCGAAGCCGGGATCAACGTCGTCACGACCAGCACCACGAGGCTGGTCAACCCGCATGCCTACGAACCCGCAGAGTGGCGCGACCAACTGGTCGCCGCCGCCAAGCAAGGCCAGGTGTCGCTCTACGCGTCGGGGATCGAGCCGGGCTTTGCGGCGGACTACCTGCCGCTGGTGCTGAGCACCCAGTCGGCGTCCATCGAGAAAATCCACTCGTGGGAGATCGGCCTCTACGACGACTACGGCGTTCCCGACATCATGAGCGACGCGCTGGGCTTCGGCCGGCCGCTCGACTACCAGCCCTGGATCGGCTTTGCCGGCGCCATCGCCGGCGAATGGTCAGGGCAGATCCGATTGATCGGGGACGCACTCGGGGTCGAAGTCCAAGAGGTCCGTGAGCATTTCGACCGCGCGGTCACCAACCGGACGCTCGAGGTCGCGATGGGCACCGTCGAGGCCGGCACGGCCGGGGCGCTGCGCATGCGGGCGACGGGCGTGGTCGACGGCCGCGAAGCCATTGTCATCGAGCACATCACCCGGCTCGCCCATGACGTCGCGCCCGAATGGCCAACCGGGATCGGCGATCTGTCCTACCGCGTTCAAATTTTTGGCGACCCCGATATCGACTGCAGCTTGGCAGCAACGCTGAAGGACCCGCGCAAGGCCGGGGTCGGAAGTATGACGTCCGGGGCGGGCGCGATGGTCGCCACCGCGATGCGCGTCGTCAATGCCGTGCCCTATGTCGTCGCCGCCGAGCCCGGACTGCTGAGTTCGGTCGACTTGCCGTTGACGATCCCCAAGGGCGCATTTGTGACCGGCTAAGTCCGCAAGCGGCTTAGTCTGCGGGAGTGACGCTTAATCCACTCGACGAACTCACGCTGGAGCAACTGCGGCTGCGCACCAGCATGAAGTGGCGCGCGTATCCCGCCGATGTCTTGCCGTTGTGGGTTGCCGAGATGGATGTCAACCTGGCACCCACCGTCGCCGATGCGCTGCGCACGGCGATCGACAACGGCGATACCGGCTATCCGTCGGGCACCGCGCTCGCCGAGGCCGTCGGCGAATTCGCTTCGCGGCGTTGGGAATGGCACGACGTCGAGGTCAGCCGCACGACGATCGTTCCGGACGTCATGCTCGGAATCGTTGAGACGTTGCGGCTTATCACCGACCCGGGCGATGCGGTCGTCGTGAATCCTCCGGTGTACGCACCGTTCTACGCTTTCGTGGCACACTCGGGCCGACGGGTGATCGAGGCGCCACTCGATGCCGACGGACGAATTGCGTTGGACGCGTTGGAGGAAGCGTTCACGCGCGCGCGGGCGTCGGGCCGAAAGGTCGCGTACTTGCTGTGCAATCCGCACAATCCAACTTCGACGGTGCACACCGTCGAAGAATTGTGCGCCGTGGCCGAATGCGCGCGGCGGTTGCGGGTGCGGGTGGTCGCAGACGAGATTCACGCACCGGTGGTCTTGTCCGGATCGCGATTCACGCCGTACCTGAGCGTCCCCGGCGCCGAGGATGCGTTCGCCCTGACCTCCGCATCCAAGGCGTGGAACCTTTCCGGACTCAAGGCGGCCCTGGCCATTGCCGGGCCCGAAGCGGCCGCGGATCTGCAGCGGATGCCGGAAGAGGTCAGCCACGGGCCGAGTCACCTGGGCATCATCGCGCACGCCGAAGCGTTCCGCACCGGCGGCGACTGGCTCGACGCGCTGCTGGGGGGCCTGGACGCCAATCGAACGTTACTGAACAACCTCGTCGCTGAACACCTTCCGCAGGTGAAATATCAAGGGACACAGGGCACCTACCTCGCCTGGCTCGATTGTCGGCGGCTCGGTTTCACCGAAGATGCCGCCGACGGCCTCGCGGTGGTGGCCGATATGTCCGGGCCGGCTCGCTGGTTTCTCGACCACGCCCGCGTCGCGCTCAGCTCCGGCCACGTCTTCGGCACCGGCGGAGCGGGGCATGTCCGGCTGAATTTCGCTACCTCGCAAACGATCCTCACCGAGGCCGTATCGCGCATGGGTCGTGCGCTCGCCAAAACCGAGTAACGCTGTGCAACAAAGCGTTTCCGCTAGGCGGGGATTTCCTCGGCGCCGCGGCCCAGGTTGCGGAAGCCCTCGGCGGGTTTCTTCAGACCCAGCAGGAACGGCACCGAATCCAACTCGAACTTCGCCGTCTGCCCCAGCCGGCCAAAGAAGCCGCGTCGTGGCGGCGCCGGTGGCGCCTCCGCCGTGGCGAGGTCGATGTAATACGTCGACGTTTCGCCGATGCCCTCGAAATCGTGCGTGAGCGGCATCGAAAGCCCACGTATCGACTCATCGAGGCGCGCGGCCACCGCATCGGTCATCAGCACGTATTCCGGCACTGGTACCTGGTTTTTCAGCATCCGGTGCACGAGGATGACGTCGACGCCGGCCAGTTCGACGTGGCGTTTGACCTTTTGCTCAGCGACCTCGCCTTCGTGCGCGACGAACTTCAGCGACAGGCTGTCGAGCTGGTCGCAGCTCGCACACTCGCAGGCGATGTCGACTTTGATCCGCTGCCGCCGGGCAAGGAACGATTGGTGCATGCGCCAGAGCCGATCGGGCACCAGCACATTGGCGTTACCGTCCGGCGCCCAGAAGAATGCGGCGTCGCCCTCCAACTTCGCCAACTTCAGGCCTTTGCCTGCGTCGATGACCGATTCGAGCAGTTGCGCGACCGTCTGCTGGGCGTGCGCGAGGTGCATCCGGTTCCAATTCATGTACTGCGTGTAGCCGCCGATATCGGCAATCAGCAGAACGGCGCGACGGATGGCCATGATTTCGCTATTTTAGTGGCCTGCCGGCTTGTTCCCCAATGAAATTTCGGACTAGACGAAGTGACGTCGCGGAGAGAGGCTTGCAGGGGTGCCCGTTCACCGGAGGAGCTGAATATGGATGTGCTGCGAACCCCGGACTCCCGATTCGAAAACTTGGAAGGCTATCCGTTCGTAGCGAACTACATCGACGTGGCGGCAAGCGACTCTCCGCCGGTGCGCATGCACTTTCTGGATGAGGGACCATCGGATGGTCCGCCGATCGTGCTGCTGCACGGCGAGCCCACCTGGAGCTACCTGTACCGCACGATGATTCCGCCGCTGGTGGACGCCGGAAACCGGGTGCTCGCGCCCGACCTGATCGGCTTTGGCCGCTCCGACAAGCCCAGCCGGGTCGAGGATTACACCTACTTGCGGCACGTCGAGTGGGTGACGGCGTGGTTCGAGCGCCTCCGGCTGAAGGAAGTGACGCTGTTCGTCCAGGACTGGGGATCGCTGATCGGACTGCGCATCGCCGCCGAGCAAGGCGAACGCATCGCGCGCGTGGTGGTGGCAAACGGCTTTCTGCCCGCTGCCCAACGGCGACCCTCCCCGGGGTTCTTGGCCTGGCGTGCCTTTGCCCGCTACTCCCCCGTGCTGCCCGCCGGGCGCATCGTGTCCGCCGGCACCGTCCGCAGGGTTCCGCCGAAGGTGCGGGCCGGCTATGACGCCCCCTTTCCGGACAAGACGTATCAGGCCGGGGCCCGGGCATTTCCGCAGTTGGTGCCTACTTCCCCCGACAACCCGGCCGTTCCGGCCAATCGAGCGGCCTGGGACGCCCTGGGCCGATGGGAGAAACCCTTCCTCGCCGTCTTCGGAGCTCGTGACCCGATCCTGGGTCAGGCCGACCGTCCGCTGATCAAGCACGTCCCCGGTGCGGCGGGCCAGCCGCACGCGCGCATCAGGGCCAGTCACTTCATCCAGGAAGACAGCGGACCGGAGCTGGCCGAACGCGTCCTCGCCTGGCAGAAGCCCCTGCTATGAGCCCGTCACCGGGCGTTGGCTAGTCGCGCGACACCGCGCATCACGGCTCTGCTGACCGCGTGGCGGACCTGATCGACCGCCGAGTCGGCGGCCGGCGGCGCCGCTGTGCCGAGCCGGGGGAACAACCGGAGCGCATTGGTGCGCTCGATCGCCCCACGTTCGTCGGCGCCGAGGCCGGGGTAGGTTTCCAGGCCGGCGGCGAACAATTTTCCGGCGACCAGCGGGGCGAATGGCCAGTCGGAACCGAAGGTCACATGTCCGGGCTTGGCGAATGCGAGCAGGCTCGGCAGCGCCGCGGCGGTCGAGGACAACGCGGTGTCGAAGTAGAAGCCGGCGAAGTCATCCAGGATGTCGGTCAGGCCGCGTCCGGTGTCGCCCATGATCGCGACGGCCATTCGGTGCGAGGCGTAGGGCACGAATCCGCCCGCATGGCTCAGGATGAACTTAATGTTGGGGTACTTGCGGCGTATCTCATTGCGGACCAGCAGAAACGCCGCGCGGGTCGTATCGAGCAGGAAGTCGGCAGCGAACGGCGGAACGCCTTCCACAGCGGGGCCCGGCAATTCGCCGGGGTGGATGAAGACCACCGCCGAACGCGCATCCAGTGCGGCGAAGAGATCGTCCTGGCCGCCTTGGCCAAGGTAGGTCCCCGCGTTATTGCCCAGCAGCACAACCCCATCCGCGTGTAGTTCGTCGAGGGACCTGACGACCTCGTCGACGGACTGCCCGAGGTGGGGCATTGGGATGGTCGCGAAGAATCCGAACCGATCGCGTTCTGCCGCAACCAGATCGGCGAGGTAGTCGTTGAGGTCACGGGCCAGCGCGGCGGCGTCGGCGGGGCTTGACAGCATCGTGGTCCCCGGCGTGGAGACGGACAGGATCGCTGTCGCAACATTGAGTTGGGCCATCGTCTCCAATGACGCCTGCGGACTCCATTCGGGGACAGCCCGACCACCGGCTTCGTCAATGCCCATTTTCCGCAACACGTCTCGATAGCAGGAGGGGATGGCGTGGTGGTGGGTGTCGATTCGGAGCGGCGTCACACCAGATGCTAACGCTGAGGCCGACCGATTGGGACATTCCCTGGTCACCACCGCCCTCGGGTGCGACGATCAGCGCATGGACATGATGACGATGGGCCTGATGGGCACGGTCGTGGGTGCATCGGCCATGGGTATCGCGGGCATGGCAAAGTCGGCCACCGATACCCTCCTCCCCGGGGTCGTGGTAAATGGCACCAACAAACATCAGATGAGGAGCCAAATACATTCACATCGCTGCGAGGCGTTGCAGTGCTGGCGAGCCGGCCTGGCCCAGGCGCGGGATGCCTACCGGCAGTGGTCCTGCGGACCTCGTGTCGATGACCCGCCCAACGTCGTCGGCGACGAGTGGTTCGAAGGTTTGCGGCCACACCTGGCCGCCACCGGCGAAGCTGCCAAGTTTCGTAACGCTCACGAAGTCCACTGCGACAATCCGACTTTGATGCAGCTTTCGCTGGAGATCGGACGGATCGAAAAGGAGTGGACCGAAGAGGCGAAGGGCCTTCGCCGCCGTAGGCGAAACCGCGACCTATAGCACCGCCGCAGTTGGCCAGATTCATTTGACAGCATTAGACTCGCTGTATGATCGGCTATCCCCGTGCCGGACTGCATTAGGACCGTCCGCTATGGGTCGAAAAGGTTGGGGCGGAGCACCACCCGCTGACGATGAGGAAGCGCGCAAGCGCATCATCGATGCGGCGCTGCGCAGCATCGAGCGGCGGGGACCGCAACACACCAGCATGTCCGTGATCGCGGGCGACCTCGGCGTCACCCGTCCCACCGTCTACCGCTACTTCGCCTCCCTCGACGAGCTGGTGACGGCGGCAAGCGACGTCGCCCTCGGAGGCTGGACCGCCCGGATCGCCGATCTGACCGCGGGCAATGGTGACCCGGTCGAGCTACTTGTCGAGGCGGTCGCCTACCTCGTCGAGCAATTGCCCAAAGAGCCAGTGCTGATGATGTTGCTGGAAACCGATCAAAGCCGCCTGATGAGCCGGCAGATGGTCTTAGGCGAATCCATCCGGCGATCGCGTGTGATCCTGGAGCGCACCGAAATCGACTGGGCCACATTGGGTTATCGCGGCAAGGATTTCGACGATCTCGTCGAGTACCTGCTCCGCATCATCCAGTCGATGGTCCTGGTTCCGCCGGACCCGCAACGGTCGGCAGCGGAGTTGCGAACCGTGCTGCGGCATTGGATCGGGCCGGTGGTGAAGACTCCCCCGGCCCGCAAGAAGCGCTAAGACAGCACGCGCGGTGCCTCGCCGACCGGGACGACCTCCGTGGCCGGCTGTTCGGGCAAATCGTCGGCGTGGAACCAGCGGAACGACATCAACCCTTCCGGGTGATCCTTGGTCGAGATGGCGTTGGGGTGGTCGAGCTCCTCGCGGCTGATCACTATGGTGATGCTGCCGTCCCTATTGGGGACTGCGGTGCCGGAATTGATACCGCCACGGCCATATTCGAGGTCGGGTGCTGCCATGTACTGGTTCCACAGCGTCAGATTCCAGAACCGGCACTTCGGGTGGTGCGATCTGATCACCAACGCCTCGCCGGGCTCGAGGGCGTATGCGCCCAAGCTGTAGACAGCGTTTTGCATCGAGTAGCCGTGCGTGGCGGCGCCGGCCCGGTAGGGCGGGGAGAAAACGTTGTGCGAGAGGTTTTGCCCGTCGGCGAGTTCGGTCAGCTTGCGCTCCTGTAGCACCAGCGGCACGATCGCGAGCATGTCCTGGGTGTAGCGCAGCGCCGCGCGCAACGACTGAGCCACTCCCGCATCGGTTTTCAGCGGCTGCACGGGCAACTCGCCGTGGTAGATGACGTCGATCGACCAGTCCACGCGTCGGCTGTGTGCGGGGTCTTCGTGGTAATCCCGGGTGAGCACCCCATGCGCGTCCTCGTCGAGAGCGATAAAGGGCCCGTCGTAGTCGCGCGGCCGTTCGGGGCCCAAGACGCAGGAGAAGCGCCCATCCTCGTCGAGTGGCATGTCCTCGTCGTAGAGCACGCCGATGGTGCGATTGGGCCAGGCCCCGGGTTCGGGTTCGTTGTACACGGCGACCGAGTACATCACGCTCTCGTTCGGTGTTCCGCTGACGCGGTAGGTACGCCGCGGGTCGATCACGACGTAGCTGTAATACGCGTCGGTGTTGTCCCCGCCCCAGCGACGGTCACGGCGAAACGGCGTCAGCACATCGTGGAATCGGGGTGCCACCGGGTCCGCGAACAACGTCACGTCCAACGACAAACCCAGCATCGTGGCGAGGAACTCATAGCCCTCGGCCACGGCCACCTCTCCGCGCACCGCCTTGGGACCTTCGAGGAACAGATTCTCGAAATCCGCGAAGGCGGTGAGCAGTTCGCGCCAGGCATCTGAGCTTTGGGGATTGGCCATGTGCAGCATCATAAGCGCGCATCAAAATACAGCACAACGTCTCTTGTAAAATGTGTAACGGCGTAGGTATGGTCCGGATGTGAGCGACTCCATCCACATCACCGATCTCGCCAAGCCGACATTTTCACCCGAAGCCCAGGCGATCATCGACGGCATGGCCGCGATGGCAGACTACTGTCCCCTGACTGCCGACGCCCTGCACGAACAGGCCACTGCGCAGACCGGTTTGACCGACTTCGGCGAGCAGGACTATCGCGAACGGATGGCGGTACTGCTCGAGGCGTTCCACGAGTTGCCGCGGCTGACCTCGTTCGGTCGTACCTATGCGTTCTCGCTGATGCTCACCTTCCTCAAGGGCAGGCTGCGGGTCATCGACCACCTCAAGCGACACCCCGAGATCTTCGACGTCGGCATTGAGGCGCCCTTGGTGATCGCCGGGCTGCCGCGCACCGGGACCACGCATCTGCACAGTTTGTTGGCGGCCGACCCTGCGCTGCGGTCACTTCCGTACTGGGAAGCCCAGGAACCACTGCCCGGGCCCGGCGAGGAAGGCACCGTCGAGCCGCGCCGCCAGCGCACCGGCGACGCCCTCAACATCTCCAACACGCTGATGCCGTACTTCACGCTGATGCACGAGATGACGGTCGATCACATCCACGAAGACATCGGGCTGATGGTCCAGGATTTTTCCAGCGGCTTCTTCACCACGCTCACCCATCTACCGCGCTGGTCCGACTATCTGAGCGACCACGATCAGACCCCCGGCTACCAGTTTCTGCGAATGATGCTGCAGGTGCTGCAACATCAAGACGGATACCAGCGCCGTTGGGTGCTGAAGTCGCCGCAGCATCTCGAGCAGTTCATCCCAATCCTCAACGTATTTCCCGACGCAACGTTCATCGTCACCCACCGCGACCCCGTCGACGTCGCGGTGTCGATGGCCACGATGATGACTTACACCATGCGGATGAGCGTGGACGAGGTCGACGTGAACACGGTGGCTGAATACTGGATCACCCGGATCGACGAGCTACTCAGCGCGTGCATGCGCGACCATGACCGGCTGCCGGTCGACCGCACCATCGATGTCCGCTTCGACGAGTTCATGGCCGACGACCTGGCGATGGCGCAGCGCGTCTGGGATACGGCCGGCTACTCACCGTCCGAGGATTCGAGAAAGGCCGTGGCGCAGTACATGGCCGGCCATGAGCGCGGCCGGTTGGGCCGCGTCGAGTACCACCCCGAGGACTTGGGACTCGACAAGGACGATCTGCGTCGGCGGTTCGCGCCGTATGTCGAGCGGTTCGTCAAGCCGGCTGGCGCGAGCTCGGCGTAGCCGCGTCGCGTGACACCGTCGCGGTGCCGGCGAGGGCGACCCACAGCACAGCCAGCGCGAAGCACAGCGCGGCGTAGTACAGATTTCCGGTCGGAGTGCCGTCGTCGGTAATGCCGCCCTTCGCGGCGAAGTAGCCGGGAAGGGCTGTGAGCCAAAGGATTCCAAGCACAGCCAGATAGGTCGGCCCGAATATCCGCACGAACTGGTTTGGCTTCTCGTCGGCTTCGCCGCGCCGGCGCGCCCCGATCAAGGCCGGAATCGCGAACGCAGCGAAGGCCGCGAGCTCGACAACGAAGACAATGGCCTGGGCGGTCGTGTTCGGCTGGCTGCCACCGAAAATCGAGGATGGGATGCTCAGGATCGCGACTCCCACCGTGACGAGCGCACCCGTGGTGACGGTGCGCCACACCAGGCTTGTCGCGCTCAGAGGTATGCCGTTTGCGACCTTGCGGCCGACAAGCAGCATCACCAGCAGGGTGAGCACGGCCGGGCCGAGGGTGGCGAAGATATAGACGCTCGTCATCGGCACCGAGGCCAACATCGGATGGTTGAGGGGGTTCTCGGTGTTCCAGGCCCACCACCGCAGCTGTGGACCCAACTGATCGAAGACTTCGTAGCAGCACTGATGCACCAGGCCGACGCACACCGAACCGGCCAGAATGCCACGGCCGCGGAAAACCCCTAGGGTGCGGACGATTTCGAATGCCAGCGTCGTGAGGGCGGGATACAGCGCGACGATGTAGAGCGGTAGGCGTTCATACATGAACTGAACGGTGAACACGTTGTGATCGAACACCACGCCAATCTGATCCTGGACCATAAACAGGTTGGGGAAGTACAGCGGAATCTCGGTGACCAGCAGATAGACGATGGATCCGAACCACAGGACCAGGTTGGTCGGGTCGTTGTCACGCCGCAGCCGTCGTATCGCCCACCACAGGGCGAGCACCGCACCACCGACCATCATCAGTTCCAGCACGGGCATCGTCGGACTGGACAACGCGAACGGGTTGCGGATGTGGACGACCGCGGGCGCGTCCGTACACGTGAAATGGCCTAGCGTGGCCGCGATCTCGTTGAATCGCGCATTGCACTGAGACATCGCCTGACCCTCCCTAGCCGACCGCGGTGTACCAGCGGGCGACGTCCTCGCCGCGCTTCCAGCGCTCGAACCACTGATCGGCGAATTGCGGCAGCGGCTCGTGTTCCGGTTTGTGATAAGGGGTTTGACTCAACAGCACCCGCCCGGCCGCGACGAGTATCTGCTTGCGCGGCACAGTGGCGAAGGCCGATGGCAGCGCTGGGCCACCCGCGCCCGACGGCAGCTTGCTTTTGAGATTCTCCCATGCCCCATAGGCGGGTAGCAGCGTGCGCGCATCGACCTTGCGATCGCTCGACGGCACGTGCGCGTTGACACCGTCGGCGATGACCGACATGACCTGCAGCAGATGCTTGACCACTCCGGGCAGAGCGCGGATGCGATACCAGTTGTCGCCGACCACTGCGTCATAGATCAGCAGTGCCGAGCTGCGGTGCTCGACCTCTTCGACGAAGTGCCACAAGAAAAGTGACGCCACCCGATCGTCTCCCGGACGAAACAGCGTCGCCTCGTTGTCGAGCATCAGCTTGAACGAGGGCGTGAAGGTGGCCTCCAGATCGGCGATGTAGGCCAACCGGAATTTCAGTGATCTCGTCGCGGTGAGGATGTCGAAGCACGCTATCGCATCGTCCAAGGTCTGCTGCAGACCCGGATACCGCTTGATCAGTGCGTTGACATGCTTGCGGTGCGAGCTGGAGTGCTGCGCCTCCTGACGCAGGAACGCGGTCGCCTCTGCCGCCACATCGGCGTCGGTCATCTGCGGTTTGGCTTCCTGCACCGCGGCCACGATCATCTGCTCGAAACAGATGGCGATGATCGATGTGGCGTTCATGAAGAAGGAAAAGGCGGGGTTCTCGGGATGCCAAACCCATGGCACGTCGTCGCTGAAGTCGAACTTGGGCCGTCGTACCTCGAGATCAGTCACTGGTCCATTCCCGCGGAACTTGATTATACAGAGTTACATCCACTGTAAGATCTGATTGTTGCGGCCTCGTGAGGATGAGTCAAGGCCTCACGAGGCGCAATCATCAGCCACCAGGCGGAGATCACCTGGCGTTTAATCAGTTCGGCGGGACCGCGCGTGCGTTAGCCCGTGACGGCCAGCACCGCTGCCGCAAGCTCGGGGCGGCACACCACCACGTCGGGCAACTTCGGATCGGCCTGGTTGTATAGCAGTGCCGACCCGTCGATGCGCGAGGTGTGCAAACCGGCCGCACGGGCTACCGCCACGGGGGCGGCCGAGTCCCATTCAAATTGCCCGCCGGCATGGACGTAGACATCCGACAAGCCCTGCACGATTGACGCGACTTTGGCTCCGGCAGAACCCATTTCCACCAGCGTGCCGTCCAACGCGTCGCGAACCGCCAACGCGATAGCCGGTGGCCGGGTGCGCGATACGACGATGCGCGGCTTGGCCGGCGCGGCGGGCGGCGCCGCGACGTCGGGGGTTGCCAGCGTGACGCCCTGGGCCGGCAGCGCTACGGCGCCGGCGACCAGGTCACCGGCCTGCCACAGCGCGACGTGCACCGCCCAGTCGTCGCGTCCGAGCTCGGAGAATTCCCGGGTGCCGTCCAGCGGGTCGACGATCCACACCCGCTCCGAGCGCAACCGCACCGGGTCGTCGGCGCCCTCCTCGGAAAGCACCGCATCCTGGGGCCGCTCGGCGCCCAGCGCTTGCATCAGGAAATCGTGGGATCGCTTGTCCCCCGCGGCTTTCCGCTCGCTCCCGTCGGCGTCGGCGAATTCCTCCCGCACCCCGAGCAGCAGCTGCCCCGCCTCGGTGGCCAAGCGCGCGGCCAGTGCGTGGTCGTTCATCGGTTACTCCTAACACGTCGCGAGAGCCTCGATACTTCCCTATGTTGGTAGCGTTGACCAAATTTACTGTGCCACGATGCTTGGTGCAGCCGGCACCCCGGCATCGAGATCTGCCTTAACCTGGAGAACGTGAGCGGCAACGTCTCCCCATCGGGCGGGTTGCGGCACATTCCGCGGGGGCGGCTAACGGTGATCGGCATCGTCGTAGCCCTTCTACTGGTGGGTGTGCTGACCTTCGCCGGAGTGAAACTGACGCATGGCCAGGACAGCACGGCGGCACAGTCCACCAGCCAACCACCGCCGCCGCCGGACAGCTACGCCATTCCGGGGTGCTACAACCAGGCGGTCCAGCCCAGCGCCCGTCCGAAGAAGCTCAATGTTCTGGGATGCGCGAGCGTTGCCGTTGCGCTGCAAGACATGTCATGGAGCTCGTGGGGACCACAGGGCGCCGATGGGACCGGCACCGCCGTTTTCAAGTTGTGCGATCCGAATTGCGCCACCGGCACCCAGCTGACGGAACCGGTTGTTGTGCATGCGTGGAATGCGCAGAAGCCGCGCTCGGATGCCATCTGCGTGCTCGGCCTCAAGATCTTCAGCGACATGATCCTGGCGTTCCCCAAAGGGGTCCCGCCGCCCAACGCGCAACAAATCGACACTCAGTACAACGGGATGCCGGCGGTGCACTACGTCAACTACTCGCCGAGCAACACCCGCGAAACCGAATTCATCGGCTACACGTTCTGCAACTGAGCGCTTAGACCTCGACGACGACAGCGCCGCCCTGGCCACCGCCGGCGCACATGGCCGCGACACCGATGCCGCCACCGCGGCGGGCCAACTCGTAGACCAGCGTGGTAACCATGCGCGCGCCCGAGGCGGCGATGGGGTGGCCGAGGCTGCAGCCGCTACCGGAGAAGTTCACCTTCTCCTCGTCGAGGCCGTACTCCCGGCAGGCCGCGATCGGCACGGAGGCGAACGCCTCGTTGATCTCCCACAGCGCCACGTCCGACGGCGACAAGCCGGCCCGTTGCAGCACCTTTCCGATGACCTTCACCGCGCCCAGACCGCAGTCCCTGGGCGGCACGCCCGCGGCGGCCCAGGCCTTGACGGTGCCCATCACGTTGAGCTTCTCGGCCAGCGCGTACTCGCGGTCCACCAGCGCGACCGCGGCCGCAGCGTCGTTGGTGCCGCTGCTGTTGCCCGCGGTGATCGAGAAGCCCTCGATCTCCGGATGCAACACCTTGAGGCCGGCGAGCTTCTCGACGGTGGTGTCGCGGCGGGGGTGCTCGTCGACGGCGAACTCGGTGACCGAGCCGTCGAACTGGGTGATCTTCAGCGGCAGGATCTCGTCGGCGAACTTGCCGGCGTCCTGGGCCGCGACGGCGCGCTGATGCGAGCGGGCCGCCCAGGCGTCCATCTCCTCGCGGGTGATGCCGACACTCTGGGCGGTGTTCCAGCCCACGGTGATCGACATGTCCTTGGCGGGCGCATCCGGCGTCTCGACGTGCGTCGGCGGCATCCACCGCTCCTCGAACTGCAGCTCAGGTCCCGGGATGCGCCAGTTCGTCAGCGGCGTCATCGACAGCGACTGCACGCCGCCGGCGATCAGCACCCGCTCCATCCCCGAGCCGATCTGCGCCGAGGCGTTGCCGATGGCGGTCAGGCTGCCCGCGCAGTGGCGATTGACCGACTGGCCGGGAACATGATCCAGACCGGTGGCGGTGGCGGCATAGCGGGCCAAATCGCCTCCGCCGTAATGTGATTCGGCGAAGATGATGTCATCGATGACCGACGGGTCGACGCCGGACCTGCGGACCACCTCCGGGAGCACCGCGGTGATCAGGGTCTCCGGCGGCGTGTTGACCAGCGTCCCTTTGAACGAGCGGCCAATTGCCGTCCGGACAGCTCCGACGATGACAGGTGTACCCATGTTCTTAACCTCGCTGCGGTGGGCGGTCAGACGACGCGAATCGTATCAAATACTGTATTGGCAATAGTAATGGTCTAAGTTCGGTACGCCGGGGGCGTGTGACGGCGCTAACAATTAAGCGGTTCGGGTAAAGACGGAGGCCTGCCGTTGAAGACCAAAGGTGCACTGGTCTGGGAATTGAACGAGCCGTGGTCGGTCGAGGAGATCGAGATCGGCGATCCCCGCCACGGTGAAGTGACCGTCCAGCTGGAAACGGCCGGCCTGTGCCACTCCGACCATCACCTGATGACCGGCGACTTCCCCATCCCGAGCTATCCGGTGCTCGGTGGTCACGAGGGCGCCGGCATCATCACCGAGATCGGCGAGGGCGTGGAGAACCTGGCCGTCGGCGATCACGTCGTGATGTCGTTCATCCCGTCCTGCGGGACATGCAAGCCGTGCCAGACCGGGCTGCGCAACCTCTGCGACCTCGGCATGGGTCTGCTATCTGGCCAATCGGTATCCGACGGAACTTTTCGAGTGACGGCGCAGGGACGCAACGTGATCCCGATGTCGCTGCTGGGAACCTTCGCGCCGTATGTGGTGGTGCACCACACGTCGGTGGTCAAGATCGACCCCACGATCCCCTTCGACGTCGCCTGTCTGGTGGGCTGCGGGGTCACGACCGGCTACGGCTCGGCGGTGCGCAGCGCCGCGATCACGCCGGGTGACGACGTGGCGGTCGTCGGGATCGGCGGCGTCGGTGTCGCCGCGCTGCAGGGCGCCCGAATCGCCGGTGCCCGACGCATATTCGCCGTGGACCCCTACGAATGGAAACGCGAGCAGGCACTCAAGTTCGGCGCCACCGAGGCGTTCGCCGACGTCACGGCGGCAGCCGTCAGCATCGCCGAGGCGACGCGAGGCCTGATGTGCCACAAGGTGATCGTCACCGTCGGCCACGTGGAGGGTAAAGACGTCGAGTCGTGGATGGGGCTGACCGCCAAAGGGGGCATCTGCGTCCTCACCGGCATGGCCAGCGTCATGTCCAACGAGTGCACTCTGAACCTCGCGGGGCTGTCACTGTTACAGAAGAGCTTGCAGGGCAGCATCTTTGGCGGGGGCAACCCGCAATACGACATCCCCGCGATCCTCGAGTTGTACAAGCTGGGCCACATCAACCTCGACGACATGGTGACCCGCGAATACAGCCTCGAGCAGATCAACGACGGCTATCGCGACATGCTCGAGGGTCGCAACATCCGCGGCGTCATCCGATTCACCGACGCCGACCGCTCCTAGCCCCGTCCGCTCTAGCCCCGTCCGCTCTAGCCCGAACGTGAAACTAACTTCACGTTCGGAGCCCAGCGTGAAACTAACTTCACGCTGGGCGTTTCCTGTCGCCCCGCCGGCTCAATAACCAACGCTGATCAACACATCGAAAAGCGGTGTTGGACGGGCGGCAGCCCGTGGCGGAATCATAAGGGTAGTCATCCCGGAGCCCGCTGAGGAGATTGAAATGCTAAGGCAAATAAGCAAACACGTCGCATCGTTAACCGAAGGTGAAGTCGTCGAAGAATCCGAGCTGGGCTCGATCACGCGCCTCACCGCCGACGTCTTTCCCATCCTCAAGGGGCTATCGATCAAGCGGCTGTTGATCAGCCCCGGCGCCATGCGGACCCCGCACTGGCACGCCAATGCCAACGAGTTGACCTACTGCGTTTCGGGGACCGCATTGGTCTCGGTGCTCGACACCGGCAGCCGGTTCGCCTCTTTCGTGGTTCGGGCGGGCGACATGTTCCACATCGACTCCGGCTCGCTGCACCACATCGAGAACATCGGCACGGACGAATGCGAATTCGTGATCACGTTCCGCAACGAACGCCCCGAAGATTTCGGCCTGGGCGCCGCATTCGGAGCGATGACCGACGCCGTGCTGGGAAACACCTACGATCTGCCGGCCTCGGATTTCGCGGCGATGCGCCGCAGCACCGTCGACCGCGCATTGGCCCGCCGCGACGGCGACCCCGATGTGCCCGCGACCGCCTATTTCGACGACCCGCACAAGTTCTCCGTGGACGCGATGACGCCGCCCGTCACTAGTGCGGTCGGGTCGGCGAGGACCGCACGCGTGCAGTACTGGCCCGCACTCAAGGATTTGTCGATGTACTCGTTGCGCATTCGCGAAGACGGGATGCGCGAGCCGCACTGGCACCCGATTACCGCGGAGATGGGTTACGTCAACAAGGGCGCGGCCCGCATGACCGTGATGGCCCCGGGCGGCGAACTCGACACCTGGTACTTGCGGCAGGGCGACGTGTACTTCATCCCCCGCGCCTACCCGCACCACATCGAGGTGTTCGACGCCCCGGAGATGCACTTCTGCATCTTCTTCGACCAGCCCACCCCCGCGGACATCGGCTACCGGACGTCGATCAGCGCCTACTCACGCGAGGTGCTGGCGGCCACGTTCGACACCCACATCGACGACCTGCCCGACTTCCCCTTCACCAAAGCCGACCCGCTGATCGTCAATCGGATCAACCCGCTCGACGCCCACGCCGTCGGGGAGCGGTGACAACTCACCGCCCGGCATGAGCACAATGGGTCCATGACCACCACCCCCGCAGCCCAGCGCGAGACCCAGACCGCCGCATACCGAGTCGCGGCCATGTTGATGGGCATCGGCACCGTGCACTTCCTTGCCCCCAAACCGTTCGACACGATCGTCCCCGTCGAGCTGCCCGGAGATCCGCGCTTCTACACCTACGCATCGGGTGTCGCCGAGATAGCCACCGGCGCCTTGCTAGTCCCGCGCCAGACTCGGCGGTTCGCCGCGCTGGCCGCAATCCTGCTGTTCATCGGGGTCTTCCCGGCCAACGTCAACATGTGCCGGTTGTGGTGGAGCAAGCCGTGGCCGATGCGCATCGCCGCCTTCGCCCGGCTGCCGCTTCAGATTCCGATGATCACCACGGCGCTTAAGATCATGCGCAACAGCTAACGGAGCTTTCGATGGGAACGACCGGGATCGCGGTTCTGCTCGCGCTGGCGGCCGCGCTGATGATCGGCATCGGAGATGTCCTAGAACAGCGATCCGCTCGGCAGGTCACCGACAAACGGGTCAGCACCCCAGCGCTGTTCCATCGGCTGCTGCGCGATCGCCGTTGGTGGCTAGGCAGTCTCGTGGCCGCCGCCGGGTTCGGGCTGCAGGCTGCGGCGCTCGGCCTGGGTTCGGTGGTTCTCGTGCAGGCACTGTCGGTGACTTCGCTACTGTTCGCGCTACTCATCAGCAGCACGGTGAATCACCGCAAAATATCGCGCTGGCAAGCTATTTGGGCAATCCTTCTCGTTGCCGCCGTGGCAGTGGTGGTGACCGTCGGCGACCCGCAGGCCGGCACTCCCCGCGGGTCAATCAAGACATGGACGATCGTGGCCTTGATCCTGGGCCCGGCCCTGATCGTGTGTGTGATCGGTGCTCGCTTGTCGTCGGGTTGGCTCAGCGCGTTGCTGCTAGGGCTCATGTCGGGCGTGCTGTGGGGCCTTTTTTCGGTGTTGACGAAGGGCGTGGTCGACCAACTCGGCCGTGGCATTCCGGAATTGTTGCGAACGCCCGAGTTGTATATCTGGGCGGTGCTGGGGATCGCGGCGACGGCGTGGGAGCAGTCGGCGTTTGGCGCCGGCCCGCTGACCGCGTCGCTTCCTGCGGTGACGGTCGCCGAGCCGCTCGTCGGCTCGGTGCTCGGCGTCACCGTGCTGGGCGAGACGTTGAGCACCAACCACGTCGGCATGGTTGCGCTCGGCGTGTCGGTCGCGGTGATGATCGCGGCGGCGGTGGCACTGGCGCACAGCCAGGCCGCTGGAGCCCCGGCCACCGATACGTCGATCGACGTGCGATCAGCTTCGCCGCGAACCGATGCGGTGTAAGGTCCCGTCGGGATCGACGTACGCGAATTCCCTTAAGCCGTAAGGCGTATCGACCGGTTCCACCAAGCGTCCGTCGAGATCCTTGAGCGCCGCCCATTCCGCGTAGAGGGCGTCGGCGTCGCTGACATAGAGGTACACGCTGGCTGCCGTGCGCAGCGGATCGTGCTCGGCCCACTCGCTGAGGTGCATCGACACCGAGCCGCGGTCGACATAGCCGTAGCGCTGCGGACCTTCGTAGCTGCGGGCGTCGAACCCCAGTCGGCGGTAGCGATCCAAGGCGATGTCGAGATCTCGAACGGGAACGATCGGGGCTACCGAGGCGAAACCGATTTCGGGCACACCACAGTCTGTCAGCTCGCTCCTACTGACGGTGCCGGCGAACGCTGTCGTATGCTCCACCGCACGACTCCAGCAGGAAGGCACTCCACCATGCGTCAGCTACCGGCCTTCGTCGCAGTCGCCGCCGTTGTGCTGGCCGCGGGTTGCGATAGCAATGGGGGCGGCACGGGCACCACGTTCACATCGATAACCCCCGCCACTTCCTCGAAGCAGGCGCTCCCGCCGGCAGCACTCGCGGATCTCTTGCTCGGCCCGGCCGATATCGACGGTGTCCTGGGAGTTACCGGCTCGAGGACCGATCGAGTGTCCGACTCTCTGCAAGAAAACCAAACCGCCGATTCGGGCCCCAAGGGATTTAGGTTCCCCGAAGAATGCCTGTACATCACCGGTCCTGCCCTCGCGCCGGTCTATGCCAACAGTGGAAACACCTCGGTTCACGGCGAGAGAATTAGCGTGCCCTCGCCCGGGGGGTCGAATGAGTCGAACCCTGACGCGAACCAGTTTCTGGTGATGTTTCCTTCCGCCCAGCAGGCGAGCGCCTTCTTCACCACCTCCGCTCAACGCTGGCCCGCCTGCGCCAACCGCCAAGGCACCGTTCCCGACGGCGGGAAGTCTCCGGGCTTTCAGTGGAAGGTGGGACCGGTTTCCAACGCCAACGGCGTTCTGAGCGCTACCGTGTCCGTAAGCCTCACCAAGGACGGCGAGAACATCGTCAAGACCTGTCAGCGGGCGCTGACGGTACGCAACAACATCTCGATCGACGTTGACGGCTGCCGGCAAAACCCCGGAGAAGTGGGCGTCGACATCGCCAATCTGATCGCTGGCAAAGTCGAAAAACAGTAGGCATCTCGCCCGTCTGCACGAATCTGGTGGTTCGCACTGCGATCTCGCTCGCCGTTTTGGGTGCGTCCTACAGTCCGCAAACACCACGCGACCCTCGCCGCTGTCGTATGCTCCATCCGCAAACAACCTCTGAATAGCCGACGCGCGGGGTGCGCGGACTGCTGTCGAGTCGAGCAGGAAGGGCGCCAACGATGCGTCAATTAGCAGTCGCCGTCGCCGTCGCCACCACCGGGATATTGGTCGCTGCCTGCGGCGGTAGCCACGGGGGTGGCACCGCGTCATCGTCATCGTCGACGACCACGACGTCGTCGAAGGCTCCCCTCGCGCAAGCCGCGCTGGCGAACCTCTTGCTCACTCCCGCCGAAGTCGACACCATCCTGGGGGCTACGGGGACGAAGACCGACAAAACATACGACGCGCTCCAAGAGGACAAAAGCGCCGAGGTATTCCCAAGGGATACAAGTTCCCCGCCGAGTGCCTGTTCATCACCGGCGAGGGATTGACACCCATATACGCCGGCAGCGGCAACACCGCGGTGCACGGCGAGCGTGACCTTGCACCGATTCCCTCCGGCTCAAATGATCCGAACCCCGACGTCACCCAGGTCGTGGTGCTGTTTCCGTCCGCCGACCAGGCGAGCGCCTTCTTCAACACGTCGTCCCAGCGCTGGCCTGCCTGCGCCAACCACCAGGAAACCGTTCCCGGTGACGGACCAGACGCCCCGGACATCCAGTGGAAGGTCGGACCGGTTTCCAACGCCAACGGGATATTGAGCACTACCGTGAGCGTGAGCCTGGGCAAGGGCACCGACACAATGTCCCAGACCTGTCAACGGGCGCTGACGGTACGCAACAACGTTGTGATTGATGCCGAGGCGTGCCGCAAGGATCCGGGAGACGCGGGCATCAGTGTCGCCAAACAGATCGCCGCTAAAGTCGACAAGCAGTAGGCATCGCCCGTCAATTCCCCTGGCGCGCGGGCGATTCGGGCAAGACGGACACGACAGCCGCGACTTTGGTAAGAATGGGTTGCTATGCCGCGCTCATTCGATGTCTCGACCGAATCGTCCGCCAGCGTCGAACAGATTTATTGGGCGTTCAGTCGCGAGGACTATTGGCTCGCCCGAATCGCCCTCGGGGATACCGCGACCACCACCCTGGATTCGCTGAACGTAGACCCCGACGGCCGGGTGACAGTGCGCGTGACTCAGCATCTCGGTCGGCAGCTATTGCCCGGCCCGGTCGCCAAATTCGCGCGCGGCGAGCTGAAACTCGTGCATGAGGAGACCTGGAAACCGGCCGATGACGGGCAGGTTCTCGGGCAGGTCAACGTCACGGCCTCGCCCAGGGTGGGAGGGAGCCGCGCCGAAGCGAGCCTGAAACCCAACGGCAACGGGACACACCTGAGATTCGCCGGCAAAGTGGAGGTAAAAATCCCGTTGGTCGGCGGCAAACTCGAGAAGTCCCTGGGCGCCGGCTTGGATGAGAGCATCCCCGCGCTGCAGCGCTTCACCACCAGCTGGATCGCCGACCACTCCTAGGCCCGCCTCTTGCCAGGCGAGCGCGTCGAGGTGTTAGCTCTGTATTCGTCAGCAACCAATGCCGCTTCGCTAATAGAAGGCCCAAGACGATGCTTCGTAGCTTGTTCGCCCCAGGAGCAATCGCGCTGGGGATTGCCGTCGCGGCGTGTGGCGCGCACCAGGCGTCGTCCGGACCCAACGCATCCAGCTCGAGTTCAGCGAAGCCGGTGGCGAGCAGCAGCACGATCGTGGCTCCTACTACGACCGTTGCGCCGGCGGGGACGACCAGCGCGCCGCCCGATTGCGTCGGATTGTCGATCTGCACACCGCCGCCGCCGGATGCCGAGGGCAATCCGGCGTGTTACTACTCCGATGGCTGGCAAGCGAATTCAGCTGGAGCGGGGATCGAGGTCTGGTATTTCCACGAGCCGCAGAACCTGTCGAAGCCCGACAAGGTCACGGCAATCGTGCGGAAGAAGAACGGCACCAACGAGTCTCAGGATGCTGCCATCGAGGCCGGCCAACAAACCCATCGCTTCGAATTCCCGACGATCGATAAGTCCGCGGTTCAAGAGGTCCTGCTCGCTACCAGCAACGGTCGCTGTTTCGTGATCGGAAGTTAGACACGAGCTCCTTACTGGAAGCGTAAGCCTTTCAGCCGCAGGGTGTTTAGCTGCCGGTCAACTAGGTAGGCTACGTCGTTAGTGCAGGCGACGGATAGAGGAACACCAGATGACCCGCATACGCACCATGACGCAGGCAGACACCAACGACTGCGCGCGCATCTGCTACAAGGCCTTCAACGCGATCGCTGCCCGGCACAACTTTCCGTCGGATTTTCCCTCGGTGCAACATGCTCACGATCTCGTGACGGCGTTGCAGCCTCACCCCGGATACCTCAGCGTCGTAGCCGAATCCGACGGTCGGATTGTTGGTAGCAACTTTCTCGACGAGCGTTCGGCAATCTTCGGCGTGGGCCCGGTCAGCGTGGCTACCGATATCCAGGACAGCCGCGTGGGTCGCGCCTTGATGCAGGCCGTATTGGACCGAAGCGCCGAGCAGCAGGCGTTGGGAGTGCGGCTGGTACAGGTCGCGTACAACAACCGTTCGATGAGCCTCTACACCAAGCTCGGCTTTCAAGTCCGCGAACCCCTCGCCGCCATCCAGGGCAAACCTCTGTCGATGCAAATCAGCGGATTCGACGTGCGCGCAGCTCACGAGGCGGATTTGGCCGACTGCGACAAGCTCTGTCTACAGGTGCACGGCCACGACCGAAGCGGCGAGCTGCGCGATGCGATCGCGCACGGATCGGCCAAGGTTGTCGAACGCGACGGTCAAATCACCGGGTACACGACCGACGTCGGGTTCACCGGACACTCTGTGGCCGTGAGCAACGAAGATCTGATGGCGTTGATCGCCGACGCGGATGTGTTCTCGTGGAATGGATTTCTTGTTCCGCTGCGCAACGCCGAACTCTTGCGATGGTGTTTCGACCACGGCTTGCGCGTTGTCTACATGTTGAACCTGATGGCGCTGGGGTACTACCAAGAACCACGCGGTTCCTCCTTGGCGTCGATCGGCTATTGACGAGCGCTTGCAACCGGCCCTGCCGCAATCGCGGACCAGGGATACTGGCACACCATGGACAACACGCACTGGTGGATACCCTGGCTGCCCCTCCTGGGATCAATACTCGTCACCGCGACCGCATTCCTCGGCGTCATGATCAACAACAAAAACAGCCGTGCCGCAATCCGATCCGCGCGCATCCTTGATCATCACAAGTGGCTACGCGAAACGTTATTGCAGCTCGGCTCGCACGCGGCTGGGCACGCCTTCGAGATCGACCGCCTCTATAACGCGCGCTCATTTGCCACTAACGACGAAGTGTTCACCCAGAACATGCTCACCCTGGCGGGTGAAATCCGGCGATTGTCCGCCACGGCGGACAGCCTGAGCCTCATCGGATTTCCCGAACTAGCGGCCACCTGCGCGGAGATCCGCCACGCCGCCGATCAGGTGGTCGAACCCGCCAACGCCCACCGCGAAACCATACGATCCGCAGCTCCCGCGCAACACGTTCAACAGACTCGCGCCGCCGTCGACGCCCAATTGACAGCACTGAGCGAAGCGCGGAAACGATTCGTGGGCCACGCCCAGTCGACGCTCAAAGCCCACGCCCTGCTCCAGGTCGATGGCATCTGACGGCTATCCCGACGCGCTGACCGTCATCCCCGCCGCCACCGAATCGAACAATTGCGTCACGAGGTCGACCACGTCTTCGCGCGTCAACTTCAATTCACCGTCCAGCCAGGTGAGCAAGTATGCGTCGGCGGCGGCCACGACGCCGACGCCGAGCAACAGCCGCTTACGGTCATCGACGCCGTCCACCGCCGGCAAGAGGTCGGCGACGAGCTGGGCCAGCTTGCGAAGCCCTTCTTGGCGTTGGACCGCAACCATCGGCCCACCGGAAAACACCTCACGAAGCTTGATCCGCGCGTGGCCCGGGTTGCCATCCAGCCCGCGGCTGATCGCGTCGATCATCGCCCGCGCCCCTTCCGAAGCCCCGGTGGTGGCGTCGATCGCGGCGCGGCAGGCACTGGCTTCCTCGTCGATGAGTTGGTCGTAGGCGGCCGCCAGCAGCGCGTCCAGATCGGCAAAGCTCTCGCCGAAATAACGATCGCGCAGCCCCGCTTGTCGCAGCACCGCGCGGATGGAGGTGCCGGCGTAGCCATGTTCGCCGAACAACTCGATGCCGGCGTCGACTAATCGGGCACGCCGCTCGGCGACCCGTTCCGACGCGGTCTTTCCGTCGTAGTCCCTCATTCCACACCTTCTGATTGCACGCGTCCCATGATGTAAAGGGTAGGCCAACCTGCGCACATCCGTCCGCAATATGTGAGGACAGTCACCATCTGATTGCGCTCGTCCTCAGATAGAGGTAGGTTCGGCGCATGACATCTTCGCCGCAAGTTTCACCACACAATTCGTTCGACTACGTGATCGTCGGTGCCGGAAGCGCTGGATGCGTGCTGGCCAATCGGCTGTCTGAAGACCCGTCGGTTCAAGTGCTTCTGCTCGAGGCGGGACCCGAGGACACCCAGGATGCGATTCGGGTCCCCGCCATCTTCAGCTCCCTATTCGGGACCGAAGTCGACTGGGATTATCGCCTCGAACCGCAGACGCACTATCAGGGGTCGACGACCTACCCTCGCGGTAAGACCCTGGGCGGTTCGTCGTCGATCAACCTGATGGTTTACATCCGCGGCGACCGTGCCGACTTCGATGCGTGGAGCGAACGCGGCTGCGCTGGTTGGGATTACGAGAGCGTGCTGCCCTACTTCATCAAGGCCGAGAACAACAGCCGCCTCGGCGAACCGCTGCATGGTCAGAGCGGTCCGCTACATGTCGAGGACAGGATGTTCACGCATGAGCTCTCGCACAACTGGATTAGCGCGGCGAGTGAATGGGGCCTGTCTACCATCGATGACTTCAACGGTGCCTCCCAAATCGGCTCGGGCGCTTACCAAGTCAGCTGCCATGAAGGTTGGCGGTGGTCGGGTGCCGATGGCTACCTGCGACCGGCACTCGGACGACCCAACCTCACCGTGCAGGTCAATGCCCAGGCGACCCGGATTCTGGTGGATGGGGGCCGCGCGACCGGCGTGTCCTACCTGCACGATGGCGCGGAGGCAACCGCCCATGCCGGGGCGGAGGTAATTCTCGCCGGCGGGACCATCAACTCGCCGCAACTGCTGCTGCTGTCGGGCATCGGTCCGGCCGAGCAGCTGCGGGCACTGGGCATCGATGTCAAAGCCGACCTGCCGGGTGTTGGGGAGAACCTGCACGATCACACGATGACCCCCATTGTCTGGGCGACTCAGGGTTCGACGGATCTGCTCGAGATGGCCAGCCCGGAAAACCTCGCGCTCTGGCAGGACCGGCGCGGTGGTCCCTTCGCCTCCAACGGCGGTGAGGTGGGCGGATTCCTGTCCACCGCCGGCGACGGCATACCGAATATCCAATTCATCGGTGGACCAACGTCGTTCGTTGACCACGGTCACTTCAGCCCGCCGCTGCCCAATTTCACGATGAATGCCGCCCCAACCCACCCGCGCAGCCGCGGCCGGCTCTGGCTGGGTTCCGCCGATCCACTGGCTCCTCCCCGCATCCATCCCGCCTACTTCTCCGACCCGGCAGATGTCAACGACGTCATTGCCGGCCTGAGCGCGGCAATCGAGATCGCACGGCAGCCCTCGCTGAGCAAGTTCCTCAAGGGAATGAACCTCCCCACCGAGGTGAGTCTGGACCAGGCCACCCTGGCCGCTCATGCGAGGAATTGGTCGCAGACCGAATACCACGCGGTCGGCACCTGCGCGATGGGTGTCGACGAACGAGCGGTCGTCGATCCCGAGCTCAAAGTTCGTGGTGTCGAGGGACTTCGGGTCGTCGACGCATCGGTGATGCCCGCGATCATCAGTGGGAACACGAACGCGGCGACGGTCATGATCGCCGAAAAGGGTGCCGACCTCATCAAGAAATCCCGGCACCCGGGCTCCGATACGCGCTGCTCACAGTTGGCCGGCGCCGCACAACAAACGTCAGCCATAAACCGACAGCACTGCCAGGATGAGCAGGGACAGTAGGGCAAGTGTGCAGGCTAACGACCGAAACGTGGTCACCACATAACTATCCGATTCGCTCGTGCGATCGGCCATCCCAGCGTGACCCCCCCTCGCGCTCACAGGCCAAGTCTGCCAACAAGATACGCAGCCGGCGGCGAGCACTATGCAGGCGCGACATCACCGTCCCGATCGGGACATCCATGATCTCAGCGATCTCCCGATAGCGGTAACCACACACATCGGCGTAGTAGACGGTCAGCCGAAAGCTCACGTCCAGCGAGTCGAGCGCGTCGGTGATTTCGCGGTCTGGCAGCTTCTCCAGCGCCTCGACCTCGGCCGAGCGATTCACCCAAAGGCGTTGCCGGCCTGTGTCAAACTGCCAGTCGTCGGTCTCGGCACGAAGGTGCTCGAGCGGACGGCACCGGGTCCTGTGATAGTTGTTGATCCACGTGTTATGCATGATGCGAAACAGCCAGGCCTGAAGATGAGTTCCCGGCTCGAACGAGCGAAATCGCGCATAGGCTTTAAGCATGGTGTCCTGCACCAGATCCTCGGCGTCTGCGCGATTGCGGGTCAATCGCCTTGCGCCACCGTAAAGCTGATCGATCAACGGGATCGCCTCGCGTTCAAACCGAGCCGTGAGCTCCGCGTCGCTCTCACCAATCGGCGAGCGACACGAAAGCCGACTTGTTGATCGCTCAGTAGTCACGTGTTCATCGCCTATGGGTGGTCGGCCTTGAAGAACATTTCGAACTGAATGCCGTCAGGGTCCTTGAAGGTCAGGACCGCACCGTATTCACGGTCGGCGATCGGGGTGTGGTGAACGCCAAGCTGCTCGAAATGTGCCAACCACTCATCGAGTTCGCCACGGGTGTCGACCTTGAACGCCATGTGATCCAACCCGGTACGCAGTGGGTCGAATGTCTCACCCTGATTCGCGTCGTGCTGCTGGAACTCGATAATGGTCCGCGTACTCGGATGTATCAGCAAGATCCCTCGCCATCCGTCACCGGTGGCTCGGTCGATTTCAGTCAGGTCGAATAACGCGGCCCACCATCGGGCGCTGGCCTCGGCGTCACGGGCGGAGAACGAAATGTGCGACACCCTACTGAAAGTTGGCATGGGAACCCTCTGGAATTCGATGTGGACGGCAACGGCTCGGCGTCGGCTGCACCCGCGCAATCTCAATCATTGCGTGTGGAGTCCAACATCCCAAGTACCGCAGCGGATTTCTTGCGGTCACGCACTCAGCGGGTGACATGCGCGCGCTTGCCTCATCATCTGCCCGATGATTTCGGCGGCCGGTGCGATGCGTCGAACCGCGCTCACTCCCTGCCCCGCCGGGTAAACCATCGACTCCCAATCACCGCTGGTCTCGGGCGTCGGGGGCAACGCGGACCGGACCGGCAAGTCGTAGGGCATGTCGGCAGAGTGCGGGAAAAGTCGCGTGCGCCCGATGGTCTCGTCCTGCTGAGCGGCATTGCAGGCGCTTGCCTCATGCACCGCGGGGGTTGCGAGAAGCCGGTAGGGCTGGTCTGGCCACTCGGGTCCGAAAGCATTGGTGCGCAACGTCTTGCCGGGCGAATCGATGAGTCGACGCTGGTACTCGGGATGGGCATTGGCTTCCACGGCAGCGACCAAGGCGGTGCCCACCCATACTCCGTCCGCACCCGCCCGCAAAGCAGCGGCTACGGCCGTACCGTCGGAGATGCCACCTGCCGCGAGTAGAAGCATGTCGGGCCAGTTGCGACGGATCGTCCGCAGCAACGCGTGCAACGGTATGCGTCCGCGGGCATGACCACCGGCTTCACAACCTTGGGCGACGATTCCGCAGACTCCGAATCCGATTGCGGTTGCGGCGATCTCCGGCGACGAGGCTTGCATCCACACTCGTATTCCCACCGCGCGCAGTGCGCTGACCCAGCGGGCCGGCGGTGGATCGTGGTGAAACACGACCAGCGGTACGCGCAGCCGGATGCATTCGTCGATGTGCCTTTCGGTGCTGGCCGGCCCGAGCCCGGTGTCAGCACAGATGAGGTCGACGCCAAACGGCCCCGATGTCAAGGCGCGCAATCGTTCTACCATCACGGCCAGGCTTTCGGCGGGGTCCGGGGATGCGCCGAGCACACCCAATCCGCCGGCGTTGGTAACCGCCGCGGCGAGCTGCTCGTGCGCGATGAATCCCATACCCGCGCCCACGAGCGGGTAGCGGACGTCGTATTCGCGGGTCAACCGGGTCTGCAGGGCGGGCGCTTCCGGTGGCACGACCACCGCGCCCGGATGGTCGTCGTCGATCGCCGAACCACTAGTCAAGTCAGGCATGGCCCCTCCTTCGTAATACTCCATATCGGAGTATCTTTACTTTAATCCGATCTGGAGTATTGTCAACTCGTGCCTCCCAAGCAGCTGAGCCCGACATCCTTCGCGATCCTCGGGCTGCTTTCTATCCAGCCGTTCACGACTTATGAACTCGCACAACAGATGGAGCGCACGCTGAGCTGGTTTTGGCCCCGGGCGGCCAGCATGATCTACGAGGAACCGAAGAAGCTGGCGTCCGCCGGCCTGGCCGACGCGCGGGTCACCTTCACGGGCAAACGGCGCAGTACCGTCTACGAAATCACCGACGCCGGGCGCGCCGCGCTGCACGACTGGCTGGATGCACCCGCCGCCGGGATGCGGATGGAATTCGAAGCGATGATCAAGGTGGCCTTCGCCGACGCCGGCGACGTAAGTCAGTTCCGCGCGACGGTGGCCGAAATCCGGGCCGACGCCGAGGCGCGACTAGCCGAGATCATGAACAGATCAGCGGAGTACGCCACCACTGGCGGGCCATTCCCGGACCGCCTGCCCGTCGCGGCGATCACCGGCAAGCTGCTGATGGGCCAACACGAGGCCGTTATCCGTTGGGCCCGCTGGGCCGAGGACGCGCTTGCGGAATGGACCGGCGTCACGCCGGCGACCGGCGCCACGGTGCCACCGCATGCATTTACTCCCGGCTGGCCCGCGGCATACGTCGACGACTCCCCTACTGTGGCAGCATCTCGCCGTGCGTCTCCGGCGCCAGCGGAATGATGAAGAGTCCAATGACGAACACGACCGCCGTCAGGGCAACGGGCAAGCCGAGGGTATGTGTGTGCAGCACTGCAGCGCCCAGCAAGAAGTTCACGCCCGCGCCGACAAAGCGGCCCAACGATGTGCAGAACGCGAACGCCGTTGCACGCACCCGTGTTTCGAACTGTTCGGGCAGCCACAGGCTGAACAGCGCGAAGTTGCCGCCGAAGAAGCCGAGCACGAACAGCCACGCGATGAACGGCGCAAGGCCGTTGGGCAGATAGAACGCCCAGCCGAAGCTACCCGTGATCGCGACTGCCATTCCCGCAAAATAGATCGCAGCCGTCTTCCTGCGTCCGATGCGCTCCGCGATCGCCGGCAAGACAAGACAACCCAGGATGGTTCCGATGGACAGCAAGCCCGTCGCCCAGGATGCGGTCCTGGTCGCGTCACCCTTCCCCATACCCGCATGCTGCGCCAGCTGAATCACGGCGGTCGGTTCGTACACCGTGCCCGCCCATAACCCCACGATCGCAATCGTCACCAGCGCGGACGCCACCCAGGTGCGACGCCGGTAGCGCACGCTGAGGATTTCACGCAACGGATTCACCCGGGCTGAGCTGCCCGACTCGGCCCGCTGCCACTTCTCGGTCTCCTTCACTCGCGTCAAGATCAGGATCGCGATCACGATCGGCACCGCCCCGGTCAGAAACATTGCGCGCCAACCGAAATGAACACCGATCGTGTAGTTGAGTGCTGCGGCCAAAAAGAAGCCGGCGTAGTAACCGGTCTGCAGATAGCCTGCGCCCATCTTGCGTCGATCCTCTGGCCACGCCTCGGCCACATAAGTCCCGGCGAGGGCCCATTCGCCGCCAATCCCGACACCTGCGATGAAACGGAAGGTGGCAAGCTCCCAGACGTTTTGCGCCATGGCCGAAAGCCCGGTGAAGATCGCGAAGGTGAAGATCGTCGCCGCCAGCACCTTGGTCCGCCCGAAGCGGTCGGCGATCGGCCCCCAGATGAAGGAGAGGCCCCACCCCACAAGGAATAGGGCGAACAGGATCGATCCCACGAGCCCGACATTGGCCGACGTTGCGGCGATCCCCGACCGCGGCAACAGTTCGGTCAGCGCGGGCGTGAGCACCAGCGCGTAGATGAACGAATCCATCCCATCGAGCGTCCAACCGGTCCATGCCCCCCAGAAACCCACGATTTGTGAGCGATTGAGCGGCGTCCGATGGCGAACGGGCACTACCTGTTCTGTCGTTGAACTCATTTCGCCCTCTCACTGAACAAGCATCCACATGAACGACCATCGCGTGAGCAAGCAAAAGTGGTAGAGCTGAATTCGCTTTGGCGTTCCGCGCTTCGAGCACGGTTGCGATGGCAAACGTGTCACGACAGCGTATTTCGTAACAACGCGCGAGCGAAGGCTCGCAATGAGCGCTTAGCCAGAAGGCAATGCGTGTTGTCTTTCGGTTGTCGAGTTTCGATCGGGGCATTCGAAGCCAGGCTCACGACGAAATCGCATGGTGGCGCTACATTGAGTAATCGCCTACTGGGTTCAACGCGGAACGAGGCCATCATGGGATTCATCACGCCGGACCTTCCAGACGTCGATCACGACGCGTGGCCCACGCTGCCGCGGGCCACGCGAATGCAAGTGGTGACGCGGCATTGGGTGGAGCACGGCTTCGGCACCCCGTATGCGATCTATCTGCTGTATGTGCTCAAGATGGCCGCCTACGCCGGTGGTGCCGCGGCGGTCATCTCGCTAACCCCCGGCCTGGGCGGTCTGGATCGCATCGAAGACTGGTGGACGCAACCGATCGTGTACCAGAAGGTCGTCGTCTTCACCCTGCTGTTCGAGGTGCTCGGCCTGGGCTGCGGGTCCGGGCCGCTCACGGCCAGATTCTGGCCCCCGATCGGGGGGTTCCTCTATTGGCTGCGGCCCAACACGATTCGTCTGCCACCCTGGCCGCGTGCCGTCCCGTTCACCCGCGGCGACAGTCGCTCGATCGTCGACGTGGCCCTCTATGCGATCGTGCTGGCCTCCGGCGTCTGGGCACTGCTATCGGCGGGACGCGGCGGCCCGGTCACCGCGGCGGGCGATGTCGGCCTGCTCAATCCGGCCCTGGTGGTGCCGGCGATTATCGCCCTGGCGCTGCTGGGTCTGCGCGACAAAACAGTGTTCCTGGCGGCGCGCGGCGAACACTACTGGCTGACCCTGTTCGTGTTCTTCTTCAGTTTCACCGACCAGATCGCCGGCTACAAAATCATCATGCTCGCACTCTGGTGGGGGGCGGCGACCTCCAAGCTCAACCATCATTTCCCGTACGTCGTCGCGGTGATGACGAGCAATCACCCGCTATTGCGCAGCAAACTGTTCAACTGGGTCAAACACCGGCTCTACCGCGACCCGGTCAATGACCTACGGCCCTCGTGGGTGCCGAAAGTGATGGCACACGTGGGCGGCACCACGGCCGAATTCCTGGTGCCGCTGGTTCTGGTCTTCTTTGCGGACGGCCATCGCTGGGCGTGGTTCCTGATCGCCTTCATGGTGATCTTCCACCTCAACATCATTTCCAACCTCCCGATGGGAGTTCCGTTGGAGTGGAATGTGTTCCTGATCTTCTCGCTGTTCTATTTGTTCGGGCACTACAACGCAATTCACGTGACGGACCTTCAATCACCGCTATTGCTGGCCATCCTCATCGTCGCCCTCGCCGTGGTGCCGGTTCTGGGAAACCTTTTCCCCCAGCAGTTTTCGTTCCTGCCCGCGATGCGCTACTACGCCGGCAACTGGGCGACCAGCGTGTGGTGCTTCCGTGCCGGTGCCGAAGAGAAGATCGAAGCCAACGTCGTGAAAAGCTCTGCGCTGACTGCAAAACAACTGACCAGGCTGTACGACGAGGCGACCGCCGAGATCACGATCGACAAGGCCGGCGCCTTTCGCTCGATGCACACTCATGGTCGCGCGCTCAATGGGCTGCTGCCTCGCGCCGTCGACGACGAAGCCGCTTACCGGATGCGCGAGGGCGAAGCCGTCGCCGGTCCGCTGGTCGGCTGGAACTTCGGCGAAGGCCACCTGCACAACGAGCAACTGTTGGAGGCCTTGCAGCGGCGCTGTCAGTTCGACGAGGGCGACGTCCGGGTGGTCATTCTGGAAGGCCAACCCATTCAGACCCAACGGCAGTGGTATCGGATCGCGGACGCCAAGGCCGGCGTGATCGAGGAGGGCTACGTCACCGTCGCGGACATGCTGGCGCGTCAGCCGTGGCCCGAGCCCGGCGACGAGTTCCCCGTGCACCTGACGCACGATGCCGCGAAGCGGCTATCCACCGCCGACTAGCTGCGCCGACGACGGCTCGCCGGGGCGGTGAAGCCTCCGGTGTCGTCGAAGAATGCCCAGGATCCGTTGTCGTCGACTTCCATGCGCCAACCCAGCTCAGAACTGCCCGCGATGGTGTCGATAAACCATGCGTGTGCAGCCTCTGCGCTGTCGAAACTCTTCGCTGCGACTATCTCGCCGTGGGGGTCGATAGCGCGGAACGTGGCCATGCGATGTGATTATCCCCTCCGGTCAAGGTTCAATCGCGGGCGCTGTCGACCGAAGGGCGCGTTTTGCCTGCTTACAGCGTGCGAGTCAGTTGATTGGCGAGGAGCTCAGCGAATCTGGCCGGGTCCTCGAGAGCGCCGCCCTCAGCCAGCAACGCCGTTCCGTACAACAATTCCGCGGTCTCGGCGACGGTGGGATCGTCGGCGCGCTCTTCGTGGGCTTGGCGCAGCCCGGTGATCAGCGGATGATCCGGATTGAGTTCCAGAATCCGCTTCCCGATCGGGATGTTCTGCCCGGACGCCTGGTAGATGCGGGCCAGCGCCGGACTAATCCCGAACGCGTCGGTGATCAGGCAGGCCGGCGATTCCGTCAGGCGAGTGGACAGCCGGACCTCCTTGACGTGGTCGGTCAACGTCTCCGTCAACCAGGCCAGCAGGTCGGCGAATTCTTTCTCCCGCTCCTCGCGTTCGGCGTCGCTCGAGTCGTCGTCGGAATCGAGGTCCACCTCGCCCTTGGCCACCGACTGCAGCGGTTTGCCGTCGAACTCGGTCACGGTGCCCACCCAGACCTCGTCGACGGGGTCGGTGAGGATTAGCACCTCGTAACCCTTGGCCTTGAAGGCCTCGAGATGCGGCGACTTCAGGATTTGCTGCCGTGTCTCGCCGGTGGCGTAGAAGATCTGCTCTTGCCCCTCCTTCATCCGCTCGACATATTCGGCGAGGGTGGTGGCGTCCTCGTCACTGTGCGTCGAGGCGAACGACGAGATTTGCAGCAACGTGTCCTGGTTGTCGGCGTCAGACAGCAGGCCCTCTTTGAGAACCCGGCCGAACTGGGTCCAGAAGGTGCGATAGTCCTCTGGCCGCTCGGACTGCAGATCCTTGATCGTGGACAAGACCTTCTTGGTCAGCCGGCGACGAATCGCGTTGATCTGCCGATCCTGTTGCAAGATTTCGCGAGAAACGTTGAGCGACAAGTCTTGTGCGTCGACCACACCCTTGACGAACCGCAGGTACTCCGGCATCAGCTGGTCGCAGTCGCCCATGATGAATACCCGCTTGACATACAGCTGGACCCCGATCTGGGCGTCCCGGTTGAACAGGTCGAACGGCGCGTGCGACGGAATGAAAAGCAGGGCCTGGTATTCAAAAGTGCCCTCGGCCTTCATGACTATGACCTCGAGCGGGTCATCCCAGGCGTGCGCGACGTGCTTGTAGAACTCCTTGTACTCCTCGTCGGACACTTCGTCCTTAGGCCTGGCCCACAGCGCCTTCATCGAGTTCAACGTCTCGGTCTCGATGGTGACGACCTCGTCGCCACCCTCCTCTTCCGCGGGGGTGCGCCGTTCGACCTCCATGCGGATGGGCCACGCGATGAAATCGGAGTACTGCTTGACGAGGCTCCTGATTTTCCACTCCGAGGTGTAATCGTGGAGCTCGTCTTCGGTGTCTTCGGGTTTGAGGTGCAGGGTGACGGCGGTCCCCTGCGGGGCGTCTTCGACGGATTCGATGGTGTAGGTGCCCTCGCCGGACGATTCCCACCTGGTGGCTTCGCTCTCGCCGGCCTTGCGCGTCAGCAGCTCGACCTTGTCGGCCACCATGAACGACGAGTAGAAGCCGATACCGAACTGACCGATCAGCTCCTCCGACGCGGCCTCGTTCTTGGCCTCCCGCAGCTGCTGGCGCAGCTCGGCCGTGCCCGATTTGGCGAGGGTGCCGATCAAACCGATGACCTCGTCGCGCGTCATGCCGATGCCGTTGTCGCGGATGGTGAGAGTGCGCGCGCCCTTGTCCACGTCGATCTCGATGTGGAGGTCAGACGTGTCGACGTCGAGGTCCTTGTTACGGAACGCCTCCAGCCGAAGCTTGTCCAATGCGTCCGACGCATTCGAGATCAACTCCCGCAGAAACGAGTCCTTGTTGGAGTAGACCGAGTGGACCATCAGATCGAGGAGTTGGCGCGCCTCGGCCTGGAATTCCAATTGCTCAACACCCGCATTCATGGGATCCGAATCTACCGATCTGACGATCGCCGATGTCGTGAGGGCCTGGGCGGGCTTTACCCTGAACAGGTCAGCCCGCCCGGTGAAGGGAACTCAGGTGTCTGTTGCTCAACGCGAACGTGCCGCCCTCGTCGACACCATGCGCAGCGTCGGGCCGGATGCGCCCACCTTGTGCGACGGCTGGACCACGCGAGATTTAGCCGCCCACCTTGTGATTCGCGAATATCGTCCGGATGCCACGCCCGGCATCCTGATCTCGCGCTTCGCCGGCCACACCGCCAAGGTGCAAAACGACGTGGCCGAGCGGACCGATTGGGACGCGCTGCTGGACAAGGTCGCGTCGGGTCCGCCGGTCTACTCGCCGCTGAAGCTGCTCGACCCGGTGGCCAACATTGGCGAGATGTTCATCCACCACGAAGACGTGCGCCGCGCGCAGCCCAGCTGGACGCCGCGCGTCCTGGAGCCGGCCCTGGCCAAAAGCCTGCGGCGCACTCTTCCGCTGATGGCCCGGATGACGCTTGCGAAAGTTCCCGGCCGGGTCGCATTGCGCATCCCGGAGGGCAAGACCGTGCTGATTGCGGGCAGCGGCCCGGCGGTTACGGTGACCGGTGCGCCCGAAGAGCTGCTGCTGTTCTCGGTCGGCCGCGCGGCCCGGGTCGAGTTCGACGGCGATGCGGCCGCGGTGCAGACCGTCCGCGATGCGCCCAAGGGCTTGTAGGCGCGGCGGTCACACGCGCCACATCAGCATCGCGAAGCTTCGGTCGACATCGCTTGAAAAAGCCGCGCATGCGGTATCGCTTTCAAATCGGTTATAGCCCAACCCTTTTGGTACAGGTGTGTCCGGCGTGATCGAGGTTCCGGGGCCCTCACGGCCGCCGTCGACCGAAGGCCTCGCGCAAATCCTTCTTGATGACCTTGCCGAACTGGTTGCGCGGCAAGGTGTCGACGATGACGAGGCGCTCGGGATGTTTGTAGCGGCTCAGACCCAGCGAATGGCAGTGCTGCACCAGGGATTCCAATGACACACTGTCAGCCGACGTGGGCACGACGACGGCGCAGACCCGCTCCCCTGCGCTGCGGTCGGGCACTCCGATGACCGCGACATCGGCGACGGCGGGATGGGCGGCGAGCACGTTTTCGATCTCGAGGGCCGAGATGTTCTCCGCGTTGCGGATGATCGCATCCTTGATTCGGCCGGTGACCCGGACGTTGCCGTCGGTGTCGATCAGCCCGAGATCGCCGGTGCGCAACCAGCCGTCGTCGTCAAACGCGTCGGCGTCGAGGGTGGCGTCTGCATAGCCGAGGAAGCATTGCGGCCCTTTGAGCCGCAGCTCTCCTTCGTGGCCGACGGGCAGTTCGTTCTCCTGGTTGTCGACCACGCGGACGCTCACCCCCGCTACCGGTGCACCGACGGTGTAATCGAGCACCTCGGGCGCGGCGTCAAGCGGCGGTGAGGTCGCCACGGGAAACTCGGTCATCCCCCACGCGTTGGCGATGCCGCCCATTCCGAAGGTTTCGCGGACCTGTCGTCCCAGTTCGGCGGTGATCGGCGCGCCTCCAGCTATGCAACCCCGCAGCGCACCGAAGAGGGGCTGATCACCGTGGGCCCGCTGCGCCTCCAGGAAAGCCACGAAAAACGGTGTGGCCGTGCCCAGGAAGGTCGGATTGTGCGCCGCGATGGCCCGCGGTGTGGCGGCCGGATCGAATACCTCGAAAAGGGCCAAGCGCATACCGGTCATCAGTGCGGCGGCCACCATCGCGGCCCCGCCGATATGAGCGATCGGAAAGGCGATCGGGTCCACATCGCTGGCGGTGATACCCATCGCGCCCACCATCCCTCGCGAGCCGGCGATCACGGTGCTGTCGGTGTGACGGATCCCTTTGGGCGCCGCGGTGGTTCCCGACGAGTAGTAGATCCACTGGTTGTCGCCACCGGGTGTCGTCGCCAGCGCATCGGCACTGGCATGCGGCAGCCTTAGCTCACCGGCCAGCGGAGGTGTCGCCAGGTCGACGGTGATGACCTCGAAGCCCTGATCCGAGGCCAATGTCCGAGCAAGCGCGCCGTGATCGAATCCCCGCCAAACTTCGGGAACCACAAGGAATTCGGTCGACAGCTGCCCGGTAATGAAGCCAACCTCACGCTCCCGCAATATCGGGATGATGGGGTTTTGCACCGCGCCGAGTCGAGCCAGCGCCCCCATGACCACCACGGTCTCGAGCGTGGTTGGCAGCTGCCAGGACACCACGGTTCCCGCGCCGATCCCACATTCGGCGAACGCGGCCGCCGTCGCGCATGCGGCATCGTGGAGCTCACGTGCGCTCAGACTCCGGCCATAGTCGTCGGCGAAAAGCCGCCGATTCGGCTGGCGCTGAGCCGCTTCGGCGATCAACGTCCAGTAGGTGACGTCCGTTCCGGTCGTCATCAGCCCGATGGCAAGTCCGAGGGCGGTCGGAATCCGGAGTGCGCTATCGACACGGCCACCGCGCTGCCGACCGGACCGAGGTGGTCGACGACCACGGCTGAACCGTTGGCCACTCCGTCGTCGCTGTAATGAGTCAGTGCGGCCAGCCCGATATGAGGTCCTTCGGGCAGTCGGCTCAGGGTGAGCGTGTAGTCGACGTTGATGAACTCCAGCGCGTTGGTGCCCCAGTTGGCGATCGCGGCGGTGACGTCGGCACACAACGCCGCGCGGGTGAACGGTGTGAGAGGTTCGTCGTCGATCAGGGCACGCGTTTCATGCAGCCACGTGAATTTCGGTCCGGTCATGTCCCACTCCGGATCGGGATTCTGCAGCTCACCACCCCAGCCGTAGGTCCGCAGGAACAGCGTCGGCGTTTCGCCGTCATGCTCGGTGGGCAGCCGCGGCATCTGCAAGGGTTGCGACCACACTTTGCCGTCGGGCTGCGAGCCGCGCCGCAGAAACAGCGCGCTCGCCCGCGCGACGGGTTCGCCGCGCTGGATGAGAAGCGCCTCGACCAGCCGCAATCGCCGCCGTTCGTGCTGCACCTTGGTGTGCACCTCGAACGGCTCCAGCGCGGCGGGTGCGGGCAGGTCGACCGTCAGCCGCGCCGGCTGCAACCCTGGGTCGTCCACCCCAGCTTCGAGGGCAGCGGCCAAGATGCCACCGACCACGTGTCCGCTCATTGACGGGCCCCACCCACCGCGCGCCATTGCCGTTGGCACGTAACGACTTTCGTCGCGAGTGAAGTACGGCCTCGGCGTCGTTGAATCGACGTCATCCGGCAGGATATTCGGCTCGGTCACCACATGAATCTCCGCGCGAACAGGGCTTTCATCAAAATTTCTCCTCTGAGATAAGCAACAGTAGATATTACAGTTCGTCTTCCGGGTCGGGCGATATGCGGTTGCTGTTTGTGTCAAACCTCCACGCGCACAGGAGTATTGACTTTCTGACAAATGGCGGTTGGCCCCGCTCGCCCCCGGTCGAGCCCCGAATGCGCAGGGATCTGCCAAAGCCTTCGCAGGGGTAAGTCACAGCCGACTCATAGCTAGGCTATCTAACGTCGAGCGAGTTGGGCGTCAACGTTCGACATATCCACTAACAAGTGGGGGGGAATATGAAACTCAAGCAATTGATTGCGGCGGCCACGCTCGCCGGCGCCTTTAGTGCAGCAGCGCTGGGCGTGGGCGCCGGTTTGGCGAATGCCGCGCCGGGTTCACCGGGAGGCCATGGCGCTCCCGGGCCCGGCGGAATCCACGCTCCGACCGGGCCAAATGATCCCGGCGGCCCGGGCGGCCCAGGTGGCCCCGGTCCGGGTGGTCCCGGCGGGCCCGGCGGCCCAGGTGGGCCGGGCGGTCCTGGGGAACACGGCCCGGGCGGACCCGGTGGGCCTCCTGGTGGACCGGGCGGCCCAGGCGGGCCCGGCGGACCCGGACCCGGCGGCCCTGGTGGCCCTGGCGGGCCCGGACACCCCGGTGGCCCTGGTTTCAATGGTCCCGGCGGTCCGGGTGGCCCCGGCGGACCTGGCGGTCCGTGGCACGGGGATCCGCACCGCGGCTACTTCAACAACGCGCCGTGGGGCGACGGACCTGGCCCTTGGGGACCGGGTGAACCGCCTCGGCCGGCGTGGGATCGGCCGCTGCCGCCGCCAGGGGGACCGTGGAACTACGGCCCGATCAACTACTGGGGCTACCAGGAAACCCCCGTGTGGGATCCCGGTTTCAACGCCTGGGGCTTCTGGTTCTTCGGAGTTTGGGTCCCGCTGTAAACCGCTGACCTCGCCCCACCACGACGCCCGTTTCGCCGCCCGGCGAGGCGGGCGTCGTACTCTCCAGCGATCGCGGCGGGGCTCGTGCAGCGCATTTGCCCGCAACGTTTTACACTTCTCGCGTGAATCTGCGGATGACAACGGCGTCTTCGCGCGTTGGTGAAATCGCCGTGAACATACGACGTTTCGTTGCCGTCGCCCTCGTCGCGGCGCTGGCCACGAGCTGGGCGCCCGCACACGCCGCGGGTAATCGCACCATCACGTTGACGCTGGTGCGACATGCCCAGTCGGCGGCCAATGCGTCGGGATTGATCGACACCACGGTCCCCGGTCCCGAACTGTCGCAGAGGGGCTTCTGCCAGGCGACCCTCGTGGTCCCGCAATTGGCGCCGAACCATTACGACGGCGTCTACGCCTCGACCATGATCCGTGCCCAGGAGACGGCCACGCCGACGTCGCAGGCGCTGGGCGAAGCCATCACCGTGCTGCCCGGACTGCGGGAGATCGAGGCCGGCAAGTTCGAGGGCACTCCCGAAGCCGACATCCCGCAGACCTATTTCGCCGCTCCGGCACGCTGGCTGCAGGGCGACCGTAGCGCTCGAATCCCCGGGTCGGTGGATGGCAACGAGTTCAATGCGCGGTTCACTGAAGCCGTCCAACGCATCTACGACAGCGGAGAGCAGAACCCGGTCGCGTTCTCACACAGCGCCGCGATCATGTTCTGGGTGCTGATGAACGCGCGCAATGCCGACCCGTCATTGTTGAAAACCAAGTCGTTGCCCAATGTCGGCCACGTGGTGCTCACCGGAAATCCTTCCGACGGCTGGACATTGACCGAATGGGATGCCGATCCCCCGCCGTGCTGAATTCCTGACCCGGCTCTAGCTCTTGACGCCGACGGTAATCACGTCGGATACGAACCGGATCCAGAATGGGCGGGGGATCCGGTGCTGATCGGTCACGGTGAACCCGGCGCCCTCGAAGATCGACCGCAGCTCGTCGGGCGACGCGTTGTGTTGCGGTTTCCACCTATTGGCCGATGACACGTGCAGCAGAGTTTGTCGGGTGCTCAGCGCGGAGACGGCCGCCAGTCCACCCGGTGCCAGGACGCGATGGAACTCCCGCAGCGCTGCCGGCTGGTCGAAGAAATGGAACGCCGAGGTCGTCACGACCGCGTCGAGGGAGCCGTCGTCGAAGGGCAGCTGCTCGGCCGGGCCGCGCCTCCACTGCACCCGATCGGATCGGGCGCGCGCCTGGGCGAGCATCCCGTCGGACATGTCTACCCCGTAAATCGCCTCGGGGTGTAGTTCACGCTCGATGCGGTCGCTGAGAATCCCTGTCCCACAGGCAATGTCAGCAATCTTGCGCGACTGGTGGTCACGCAGCCGCGCGATCATCTCGTCGTGCGGCGGGCGGTACACCCACTGCTGCAACATCGGCTGGTCGTAGGCGGGGGCTAGGAAACTCCACACCCCGGTAATGGCGCTGTTGAACCCCCGGCGTCGCGGTGCGGTCATATGACATGTCTAGTGCCGGCCGGGCGCTCCGGGTCCACCGGGGCCCGCAGGCCCACCCGGTCCGCCGGGCCCACCAGGTCCTCCCGGGCCACCCGGTCCGCCGGGTCCGCCCGGCCCATTTGCGGCCGGAAGCACGAACACGCACTGATTCAACTCGACGCTCCAGGCCCAGCCTGGAGCGCAATACGGGTCGGCGCGGCTGACCGCGGGCGTGGCGGTCCACGCCATCGGCACACCTGCCAACACGAGAGCGAACACGCCTACCGCGCAACGCCGCAGCAATGGCGGCCCGGCTAACGCTGTCATCGCCTTGGTCATGTCGGTTCTCCTCCCCCGCAAACACCCAGCCCGTGGCAGGCAACATCATTGTGCGCCAGCCAAGCCGTTCGCGGTCCGTATTCGTTTGGCTGTATCGTGGCGGGCATCGCCCGAAGGCGAGGGCGGACGATCGCCGCTACGCTGCGGCGCATGGAAGCGTCGAAGATCGAGCTCGGGGCCGTGTTCCGGTTCCCGCACGATGACCGGCCCAACCGTGTCCTGCTGTACGACGGCGACGTCGTCATGTATGACGTCTGGTGGCCGCACCAAGACGGCTGGGGCCTGGCGGACCTCGCAACGGTCAAGCGCAAGCGGATCGCCTACTACATCACCACCGTCGCCACACTTCTGGAGAAGGCGACGCATCTACGTTCCGATCCCCTGACGGACGACGAGCGGGCAGTTCACCGCCCCGACCTACCGTTCGCCGCGGTTCAAGACGCGGCGATCACGTGGTCATCGGATCCCGGGCGGCTGGCCGGGCATCGATCGGAGCTAAGCGCTCCCCACATTTATCTGGCGCCGTTCGGACCCGGCGGCGGCACCAAGACAGGCCAGCGAGTCGTCGCCGATAACGGCGCCTTCTTTTCACCCGAGGAACTGTTCCGCAAAGCCCAGGCGGCCCAGGCCCCACACCTGGGCGCTGAGTCGCCGGCGTCGGGAGTAGGAATCTACCGATCGGGCTTGCAACGGGGCCTGCCCGAGTTCTATCTATGGGGATCCGTCAGCCGATTGCACGAAACGCTTGCAGCGCATGGCAATCACTAAGTTCAGACACAGGTAAGCGCATTAGCGTGGCGGTGTGACTGATCGCCAAGAACGCGCAATGTCCTTCGGATCGATTGCAGAAGACTATGACGGCCTGCGGCCCCAGGCCCCGCAGGAGGCGGTGGACTGGCTGGTGCCGCCCGGTTGCGAGGTGGCCGTCGACGTCGGGGCGGGCACCGGACTGTTCAGCCGCATCCTGGTCGACAAGGCAGCACAGGTCATCGCGGTGGAGCCCGACGCGCGAATGCGCAAGGTGCTGACCGACCGCTCCCCGGGAGTCCGTGCGCTCGAAGGGCGCGGCGAGTCGATCCCGCTTCCGGACGCCGCCGCGGACGCCGTCTTCGTTTCGTCGGCGTGGCACTGGATGGACCATGAACGAGCCCTTCCCGAGATCGGTCGGGTGCTGCGCGACGGCGGTCGCTTCGGCCTGATCTGGACGAGCCGCGACCGTGAGGTGGACTGGGTGCGTGACCTCGGCCGGCTGCCCGGCCAAGACCTCGAAGAGGTCCAATCGGTCGACCGCTTCCGGGCGCGCCTGCACTTCGACCTTCCCGAACCGCAGATCTTCCACAACATCGAGCGCGAAATCTTCCGGTTCGTGCGGAGGATGACGCTCGAGGACGCCGTTGCGATGTTGGCGACCTACAGTCGGGCGATCATCGCCTCCCCGGAGGACCGCGCCCAGACGCTCGACGCAGCCCGCGCGGCCATGGAGGCACGCTTTCCTGGTGCCGACATGATCGATATCCCAATGCGCGCGTGGTGCTGGCGCGCCGACCGCGTTTCGCGCGGTGTCCAGCACTAAGCTGTCGCTTCGCCGCATGCATCCAAACCTGCTCGAAGCCAAAAATGCAGGTAGAGGCATCGCGAGCAACAGCAACCCCAATGTTTTCACAAACAAGCTGTTAGACAGCACATTACGTTGCATCCAGCTACCCGGCACGCTACGCTGGGCCGGCACCACTTCCACCGATGCCCCCTGAGGTCGGACTAGGCGCGCCACAACTGAAGATCCGGGATCCGCAATGAGATTTGTGCTCGCAAGCTATGGAACTCGGGGGGATATAGAGCCGTCAGTCGCTGTCGGCCGTGAACTGCTGCGCCGGGGGCACGACGTGCAGATGGCCGTCTCGCCCGACCTGGTTGGCTTCGCCGAAGCGGCCGGACTCAGCGCGGTCGCCTACGGGCTCGACACACAGGAATGGCTGGATACCTACCGCGACTTCTGGGCGTCTGCCTTCCACAACGCGTGGAAAGTCCCCTCGCTGATCAGGATGTGGCGCGAACTTCGCGAATCTGTCATCCAGAGCTGGGTGCAGATGAGCGAAACGCTGACGCCGCTGGCGGACGGGGCCGATGTGCTCTTCACCGGCGAGAGCTTCATGGAAACCGCGGCTAACGTCGCGGAGTACTACGACATACCGCTGGCCACCCTGCACTACGTCCCGATCCGGGCCAACGGCCAGCTCGTCCCGATCGTGCCCGCGCCGTTGGTCCGCTCGGCCATGAGCGTGTCCAACTGGCTGACATGGCGGATGACGAAACATCTCGAGGACGCGCAGCGCCGCGCCCTGGGGCTGCCCGCGGCAACGCGTCCGGCCTCGCGACGCATCGCCGACCATGGATCACTGGAAATCCAGGCCTATGACGAGGCTTGCTTCCCCGGCCTGGAAGCCGAATGGGCGAAATGGAAGGGACAGCGGCCCTTCGTCGGCGCGCTGACATTGGAACTGATGACGGACGCCGACGAGGAAGTCGCGTCGTGGATTGCGGCGGGAACGCCGCCGATTTGCTTCGGCTTCGGCAGCATGCGCGTCGAGTCTCCCGCCGATACGGTCAAAATGATCAGCGCGGCCTGCGCGCAACTCGGTGAGCGGGCGTTGGTATGCTCCGGGTGGAGCGACTTCGGCGAGGTGCCACCTTTTGACAACGTCAAGGTGGTCGGCGAGGTCAACTACGCCGCAATCTTTCCCGCCTGCCGCGCGGTCGTGCACCACGGCGGCACCGGCACCACGGCGGCGGGCCTGCGCGCTGGAGTTCCCACGCTGGTCCTCTCGATGGACCTCGTCCAGACGATCTGGGGAGCTCAGATCACCCGGCTGAAGGTCGGTGCCGCCCGGCGGTTTGCGAACACCACCCGCGAGTCATTGGTCGCCGATCTGCGCCGGATCCTCACTCCGGAATACGTGACCCGAGCCCGCGAATTCGCCACTCGAATGAGCAAACCCGACGCGAGCGTTGCCAGCGCCGCCGACCTGCTCGAAGGTCTTGCCAGGCCGAAACGGTCGGCCGTCAGCCCAGTTCTGCGCTCAGGTAGCTGATGGTGCGCCGAAACTCGGCCAGCAGTTCATGATCCGGCAGCGCAAACCCGTTTTCGGCGTACAGGTCTTCGGTGGCGTACTTCTTGACCGTCCACCCGGTACCCGCCAGGTGCTCGCCGGCTTGACGACGCTCACCGACCCACACCAGATCGGCGACGTCGAAATCGAGTCCGTGCTTTTGCCAACCGCTGCGTAAGGCCCGCGCACGTTCGTCGGTGAACACGCGCATGTCGGTGATGTTTTCGGTGGCCAACCGGCTGCCCGGCGCGCTGAGTGCGGTGATGTTGTCCAGAAGCCGGTCCTGGGCATCTGGCGGCAGGTACGGCAGTAGGCCTTCAGCGATCCACGCCGTCGGGGCCGCGGTGTCAAAGAAGTTGTCGCGCAAGGCGGTAGGCCAGTCATCACGCAGGTCGACGCCGACCGCCCGGCGTTCGGCGGTCGTTTCGGCGCCGATTTGGGCCAACGTGGTGCCCTTGAACACGATCACCTCGGGCTGGTCCACCTCGAAGACCACCGTGCCCGCCGGCCACGGCAACCGGTACGCACGCGCGTCGAGCCCGGCCGCCAAGATGACGACCTGACGGATCCCACTCGCGGTCGCGGTGAGGAAGAAGTTGTCGAAAAACCTTGTGCGGACTGCCATCTGCTCGCAGCGCTGCCGCGCGGTCAGGGGTACATCCGCGTCGTCAAGAGGAATTTCGCCGTCGAGCATGCGTGTGAAGAATGGGTGGCCCACCGCGCGGACCAACGGCTCGGCGAACCGATCGTCGAGCAGCGGATCCGGATCGCGTGATGCCAGCGCGCGAGATGCCGCGACCATGGTTGCCGTCGCTCCCACACTGGAGGCAAGGTCCCAGCTGTCGCCTTCGGTACGCGCTGCGCCATCCGATGACACCGCTACCCCCATCCTGAAACCGGCCCGCGAGAGCAGAAATTCGATATCAGCCACCTTAACTTGCACCGCATCAGCACGATCCGCAGGTAGCGAACCGACGAGAAACCACAAACATCGCCACTTGCGACGCACGCGACACTAAAGTGCTCTGCGTGAGCAGCAACGTGTTAGCCATCGGCCGGAGCCGCTGGATGGCGATCGCGGCCTCGCTCGTCGTTTCTGCCGGCATGATCTACGCCCAGGGAACGAAGTCGTCGCTCCCCGTTGAGCCCCCAACCGCAACCCCGACGGTGACCGCGGCGCCGCCCCCGAAAGACCCGGTGACCGGATTGGGCCCGCACGTCGCCACTCCCGCGGAGGCCGAATCATTGGCGGCGCTGGCCGCGACCGCGCCCACCGGGGCGCAGAGCTTCCAATTTCCGCTACCGGCCGGCGTCGCGTCGGAGGACCGGTTGCAGGTCAAGACCATCTGGGCGGCCCGTGTCATCGGTGTGCTGTTTCCGCAGATCAAGACCATCTACGGATATCGGCAGGACCCCCTGCCGTGGCATCCCAACGGGTTGGCGATCGACGTGATGATCCCGAATCATGGCAGCCCGGAAGGCATCGAGCTCGGCAACCAGATCGCCGGATATGCGCTGGCGAATGCGAAACGATGGGGCATCAACCACGTGATCTGGCGCCAGAAGATCTATCCGGGCCCCAATTCGGGAGCCTGGACCGCCGACCTCGGAAACGAAACCGCCAACCATTACGACCACGTCCATATCGCCACCGGCGGCGGCGGATATCCCAAGGGCAACGAGGTTTACTACATCGCATCCATGACCCCGGCGCCGCCGGAGTGAGGCATTAGCTAGCCGCCGGAATCAAGGGCAACCGTGAATTGCGGCAGCGGCGCCTTTACTCGTTCTTGACCAGGTATTGAATTCCGCCACCGACGATGGCTGACATGAGTACCGTTTCATCGGTGGAACTGGGGGTTTTGGGACCTCTCCAGGTCCGGCAGGACGGAACGCCCGTCGCGATTCCGGGCGCCAAGCCGCGCGCCATCCTCACGATGCTCGGATTGCACGACGGATCGGTCGTACCCGCCGACGCGTTGATCAAGTTGCTGTGGGGTGACGATCCGCCGCGCACCGCAGCCAAGGCCCTGCAAACCCATATCTCCTCGCTGCGCCGCGCCCTTGGCGACGGCCTCGTGCTCACCGAGGGAGCGGGCTGGAGGCTGCACGGCGCGGGGGTGGATGCGTCGCGCTACACATTGGCGGCCAAGGCGGGCCGCGATGCGGCGGCCGTCGGCGACACCAGCCAAGCGGTGGCGCACTTGGAGGAGGCGCTCGTCCTATGGCGCGGCAGCCCCGAACTCCCCGACGGACAGCGGGGGGTGTCCGAGAAGACGCGCTGGATCGAAGGCCACGCCGCGCTCGTCGAGGATCGGGCAGACGCGCTGCTCGCCACCGGCCGGGCCGCCGAAGTCATCGGCGACCTTGAGGCGGCAGTGGCCGAAGCTCCGCTACGCGAAAGGCGCTGGAGCCAGCTGATGCTCGCCCTCTACCGGGCCGGGCGGCAAGGTGAAGCCCTTGGGGCTTACCAACGGGTGCGGTCGCTGCTTGCCGACGAGCTGGGGGTCGATCCCGGGCCGGAGCTTCGGCGGCTCGAGACCGCGATCGTTGCTCAGGATGCGTCACTGGATGTTGCTGTGACACAGCATCTTCCGTCGGTGACGCGTGCGGTGACCTTCCTGCTGACCGACATCGAGGGATCGACTGCCGCCTGGGAGGCCGACTCCGGTGCCATGGCGGTTGCACTCGCCCGTCATGACGAGCTGGTCGAGCAGGTCGTCACCTCGCGCGGCGGACGGCTGATCAAGACACGCGGCGAGGGCGATGCGACGTTCTCGGTCTTCGAACGACCGTCCGCGGCCGCCGCCGCGGCAATTGAGTTGCAAGACACGATCATTCACGAGCCGTGGCCATCGCGGGAGCCCATCCGGGTCCGGATGGCGCTACACACCGGCGAGGTCGAGCTGCGCGACGGCGACTACTTCGGCCGGGCGGTCAACCGGGTGGCGCGCCTGCGGTCGCTCGCCGAGGGCGGCCAGATCCTGTGCTCCGGCGCGACCGCCGAGCTCGTGATCGACTCGCTGGCCGACGACGTCATGCTCAACGACCTGGGAATGCGTCAGCTGAAAAACCTCGCGCGCCCCGAGCATGTTTTCGAGCTGCGGCTGGAAACCGCCGCGGCCCAGCCCCAACCACAGACAACCGAACCCCCGATGGAGCGTCCCGGCCTTCCCGCGGTCCTCGTCGGACCCGGGCCATTCGTCGGACGTGGCCGCGAACTCGAACGGCTGTTGTCGCTATGGCAGACCGCGCTCGCGGGTGGCGTACCCACGGTGCTGATCGCCGGCGAACCGGGCGTCGGCAAGACCCGGCTGGCCGGTGAATGGTCGCAGCAGGCCTATGCGCAGGGAGCGGTGGTGCTCTATGGCCGTTGCGACGAGGACCTCGGTGCGCCCTATCAACCGTTCGCCGAAGCGCTTCGCTCGCTCGTACCGTGTATGGGCGCTGACCGGCTGCGGGGACTGCGCGGCGTCGAAGCGTTGCTGCTGTTGGCGCCCGGGCTGACCGACGTCGTGCCCGATCTCGCTCCCCGGTCGCACCCGGATCCCGACACCGAGCGCTATGCACTCTTCGACGCCGTGGTTGCGCTGCTGGAAACCGCGTCCAAGAGTGCGCCGGTCCTACTCATACTCGACGACCTGCACTGGGCGGCCAAGCCAACACTGCTGCTCTTGCGGCATCTGCTGCGCTTCGGCGACCACGCCCGAGTGCAGATCGTCGGCACCTACCGCAGCACCGACCTCGACCGCTCCCATCCCCTGGCCGCGATGCTCGCCGATCTTCACCGCGACGGCACGGCAAACCGGCTCAGCCTTAGCGGTCTCGACGAAGAGGACGTGACCACATACGTCGCCGAGGCCGGATATGACGACGAGGAACTCGCCCATGCATTGGCGTCGGTCACAGGCGGTAACCCCTTCTTCCTGATCGAGGCGCTGCGCCATGTCGACGAGAGTGGCGGCGTGTGGGATCAGAGCACGCTGCCGCAAGGCGTACGAGAAGCCGTGAGCCGCCGGCTTTCTCGGCTCCCGGCTGAAACCAACAAAGCCCTTGCCGCAGCCGCGGTCGTCGGTAGCCGGTTCGCTTTGGAACTGGTCGAGAGCGTGGTCGGAAACGAACTGATCGACGCGTTCGACGAGGCCTGCCAAGCCGGTATCGTCATCGAAGAGCCCGGCGGCAACTACCGGTTCAACCACGCGATCGTCCGCCAGTCGCTGCTGGCCGAGTTGGCGTCGGTGCGACGCATGCGATTGCACCAGAAAATCGCCGCAACGCTGGAGACGCTGCCCGGCGCCGACGACGAGCTGTTGGCCGAGCTGGCTCATCACTACTACGAATGCGCTTGGGCGGGAAACGCGGCCAAGGCGGTCCTCTACTGCCGGCGTGCCGCGGACCAAGCGATGGCGCGACTCGCCTACGAAGGAGCCGCCGACCTGTACCGCCACGCCCTGCACTCGCTCGAGGAGCTCGACGACGAGCTGCCCGACCGCGACGACCAGACGGCCGAGCTATTGATTGCGCGCTGCGAGGCCCTGCTGGCCGCGGGTGACGTGACGTCGGCAGCGGGTGCGGTCTCCCAATTGCAGGCAACGACAGTCGCTTCGGCCCGGCTGGCGGCCTGGGCGACGTGCTTCGACGGTCAACTCTCGATGTTGATCCACCCCGAGCGGTTGGATGAGGCGGAGGTTGCGTTAGGCGCGGCCGCGGCCAAACTCGCCCAATTGGATGATGCCGCCGGAGAAGCCAAGGCACACACCGTCCGGGCGGGATGTCTCGCCCGCCTTGGGCGAATCGCCGACTGCGAAATCGCTTTGGACGACGCCTTGACCGCGGCGCGACGGGCGCGTGAACACCGCCGGGTGAACGCGGTGTTGGCGGGCGCGCCGCTCGCGGCGTTGTGGGGACCGAACCCGGTTCCGCGCGCAGGCGGACGGTGTCTCGACGTGGTGCGGTTGCTGCGGATCACGACCGACTCCCCCGCCGTCGAAGCCACCTCGACGCGTTGTCAAGCCGTGTTGGAGGCCTTCCGTGGACGCGCCGCCGCGGCCCGACGGATGATCGACTCGGCCCGGCGCGCGGTCACCGAGCTCGGCTTGCGCCATGCGCGGCTCGAAGTTGAGCAGTTCGCCGGCATCGTCGAGCTGATCGTCGACGATCCCGCTGCGGCCGAATCGCACCTACGCAAGGCCTACAACGGTTTTCGGCGCATGGGCCTCGACGCCGACACCGCCGAGACCGCTGCGTTGCTGGGTCGCACCTGCCTTGCGCTCGACCGGGAGGCCGAGGCAGACGAATTATGCACGGAAAGTGAGCGTCTCGCCGGCCATGCACTGAAGGCGTCGATGGGGTGGCGCACGCTTCGGGCACACCTGCTGGCCCGCAGTGGTGACCACGAGGAGGCCCGGCGGTTTGCGGAAGCTGCGGTGTCGTTGGCCGAGCGGACGGACGCTCTGGTTGATCACGGCGACGCATGCTTCACGCTGGCGACGGTTTTGGCCGCCGCCGGGAATGTCTCGGGAGCACGAGCCGCCGCCGAGCAAGCGGTCATCCTCTACGAACGCAAAGGTGCGGCGGCACTGGCGGAAATGGCGCGCGGCCTCCTCGACGGGCGCGTCGAGCCGCCTGCCCCGGCTGAGCCCGAGGCGCCGCACGTCGAGTTCGACAATGCATGCGTGCGAGCGGTCGCCCGCGGAGATGCGGCTTTCCATCGTGGGGCCTTTGACGAGTTCGAGGGATATTTCGCGGACGACATCTTCTTCGAGAGTCGCCGCAAGATACTTGGTTTCGACAGGGCCGATCTTCGGTCTGGCCGATGGCCACACGACGCACGACGTTCTCTCGAGATGGAGGGAACGGTTCAACTCCGTCGCACGCTTGTCGCTGTACGAGGCGAGCGGTTGGCTCTCTACAAAACGGAATTAAGCAATGCGGATGTCAGTCCCGGGGCGCCGCGCGACGAGGTGTTGCAGCTAGTCGGCATCGACGAGGACGGTCGATTCGCGCTGGATGTGTGGTTCGATATCGACGACATCGACGGAGCGACTGCAGAACTCGACGCCGCGCAAGCCCGGTTCGAGGAGGCACAGCCACCAGCCCGGAGGCTCGAAAACACGGCAACGCGTGTATACGCACGTTTCTGGTCGCACTCCGCCGCACGAGATTGGGACGCCGCCGGAGCGATTGTTTCCGAAAGCCTTTCCGGCGCCGATCATCGACGAGTCGTAAATGCCGGGGACCGAGGCAGTCGCGAAACCGTCATCGAGGATCTGCAGGTGGCGGCCGACCTCGGCTTCACGATAGGGATGGTGGATGTCGTGGCGATCCGGGGCGAACGCCTCGCCCTCACCCGGGTACGCGCCGCCGGCCGCGACCCCGAAACAGTACAAAACGACGCCCTCAACCTCGTCGAGATCGACACCCATGAGCGAATAACGTCTATCGTCGTTTTCGATCTGTACGACGTCGACGCGGCGTTCAACGATCTCGACGCACGCTACCTCTGCGGCGAAGCGGCGCCGTACGCACACACATGGACGAAAACCACTGAGAACTACGCCGCGCTGAGCCGACACGAACTACCCACGATGGCAGCCGACGCCGTGACGATTGATCACCGTCGAGCGGCCGCGTTCGCGCCCGGTGAACTGCTCCAATACCTCAGCACCGCGTTCGATCAAAGTCAAAGAACGAACATCCACCCCATGGTCGTGCATCGACTGACTGAACTCGGCGCGGTCATCACTCATACGGCGCATGTCACCTCGCGCGACGGCTTCGACGCCGAATTCCAAGACGTCATCGTGTCCATGCTGGCGGGCAACACGATCAAACACTTCGAGTTGTACGACGAGGCAGATCTCGACTCTGCGCTAGCGCGGTTCGAAGAGCTCAGCCGGTCGGCGCCACGGCTGCTGGAAAACTCAGCCTTCCACGTGGGCGAAAGAATCTTGGCGCAGTACGCGATCCGCGACTGGGACGCCATGGCGGAGAAGCTGGCCGAAAACTTCTCCAATGACGATCGCCGACGAGTGGTCGGCGCGGGAGCCCGGCACGGTCGAGACGCCGAGATCGCAAGCGCGCGGGCGACCGCCGACCTGTTCGCCACAAGTGTGACAGCGACCGTTATCGCGACCCGCGGGTGGAACCTGGTCCTCACCCGTCTCGCCTTCACGGGCCGCGAGGACGGGCCCGAAGCGTTTACGACCGAGGTGCTCAGCATCCTCGAAATCGACGCCGGCGAACGCGTGGTGGCACTCGTCACGTTCGACGTCGACGACTTCGATTCCGCCATTGCCGAGCTCGAATCCCGCTACGTTGCAGGAGAAGCGAGCTCCTACGCGAACACCTGGTCGGCTATCACAGGCGGCTACGGCGCGTTCAACAAACATCAACTCCCTGCGATGACACCCGGCTGCGAAAGTATCGACCACCGCCGGGGATCCGCCTTCGCGCCCGGTGATTTCGACGCATACCTTCTCGCCGGGTGGAATCTCGAACACACGATGAGTTTCTACATCGAGACGGTGCATCGGCTAAACGCTCTCGGAGGGGTTATCACCGGCGTCGGAAAATCAACCTCGGAAACGGGATTCGACGCGGAGTGGCGAACCGTAGACATCCTCACATTCGAGGACGATAAGCTCAGCCGCTGCGAGCTATTCGACGAGGCAGATCTCGACACCGCGATCGCGCGGTTCGAACAGCTCAGCCGACCGGCGCAACGGCTGGAAAACGCGGCGAGCCGAGCGGACCAACGCTTCTGGACTTACTTCGCAGCGCGCGACTGGCTTGCCATGGCAGAGCTGTTCTCCGACAGCATTTCCACGAACGATCGCCGTCGGGTCGTGAACGCCGGGGTCCTGCACGGTCGGGATGTCCACATCGAAAACATGCGAGCCCTCGCTGAGATTCAGGCAAAGATAACGTCTGCCGGCATTGCGACCCGCGGAGAACGCCTCGCCCTTAGTCGTATTCGTTCCGCGAACCACGATTTGCGCCACGGAGAATTCGGCAGCGAGCTGCTCTACCTCATTGAGGTCGACGGCGACGAGCGGATAGCGGCGGGCGTCTTCTTCGATCTCGACGACTTCGACGCCGCCATCGCGGAGCTCGACGCCCGCTACCTCGCCGGCGAAGCGGCCGCCCACGCGCGCATATGGTCGCTGATCTCTGGTAGCTACGCGGCGATCAACCGACACGAGCAGCCAGCGACCACGACGGACTGGATCACGGTCGACCACCGACGGGAGACCGCGATGGGGCCCTGCGACCTGATCGCATATCTCGGCGCCGGGCCGGACCCGGACCCGGACAACAGGGCCTACGTCGAGGCCGTGCATCGGCTGACCGACCCCGCAGCAGTCGTCACTTACGCAGCCCACGAGACCTCGCAAGGGGGTTTTGACGCCGAGTGGCGCGGGATCGCAGTTTTCACGGTTGAACGCGACAGGATCAACCGCACCGAGGTATTCGACGAGGCTGACCTCGATGCCGCGCTCGCGAGGTTCGACCAACTCAGCCGGCCGGCACCGCGGCTGGAAAACACCGCAACGCGTGTATTTGAGCGCCTTTACTCGCACGTTGCTGCCGACCAGTGGCACGCCGTGGCACAAATAGCGGCCGAGAACGTCTCTGTCGACGATCGCCGGCGGGTAGTGAACGCCGGGATCCTGCATGGTCGAGATGCCAACATCAAAGATGCTCAGGCAACCGTTGGTGTCGGCTTCACGATGACGATGTTGGGCGTCCTGGCAACCCGCGGTGAGCGCCTCGCGCTCACCGGAATTCGCGTGTCGGGCCGTGACCCCGAGGCGATTCAAAACGATGCCCTTCAAATCATGGAGATCGACGCCGAGGAGCGAATCGCGGGAGTTGTCGTGTTCGACCTCGAGGACTTCGACGGCGCCATCGCCGAACTCGACGCTCGCTACCTCGCCGGCGAAGCAGCCGCCTACGCGCGTACATGGTCGGTCATATCCAATTGCTTTGCCACGCTGAGCCGGCACGAGCTGCCTTCGACCACAACGGACTTGGTCGACATCGACCACCGCCAAGGGGCAGCTTTTGCACCGGGCGAATTGATGCAATACCTGCGTGCCGGCTGGGAAGTCAACCAAAGCACGAGAACCTACGTCGAGGTTGTCCATCGCCTGAATAACTTCGGAGCCGTCGTCACCCACGCCGCAGATCTGATCTCGCGACAAGGCTTCGAAGCCGAGTGGCGGTCAATCGACATCTTCACGATTGACAGCGATGAGATCAACCGCGCCGAGGTCTTCGACGAGGCCGACCTTGACGCCGCGCTCGCCCGCTTCGACGAACTACACCGGCAGACGCCGCGCCTCGCCAACACGGCGACCCAAGCCTACGAGCGCATCCAGGCGCACTTCGCGGCCCGCGACTGGGACGCCATGACCGAAGCGTTGGCTCACGACGTTTTCCGCGACGACCGCCGGCGGCTGGTGGGCGCGGAACTCCGAAAGGGCCGCGACGCAACGGTCGCCGAATTCTCAGCACTCGCTGAGATCGGCGTCAAGCGCATGACTTTCGACACCATCGCGATCCGGGGCAGCCGCCTGGTCCTCAGTCGTGCGCACGCCTCGGGCCGCGATCCGCGAGCCGATGCCTTCCGCACCGATGTCCTCAGTATCGCCGAGCTCGATACCGACGAGCGGATCGCGGCGCTAATCACCTTCGACCCCGACGAATTCGACGCGGCCCTTGCCGAACTCGACGCGCGATACCTCGCAGGCGAGGCAGCACAGCACTCAGCCGTGTGGTCAGTGGTCATGGAGGGTTACGCCGCACTCAACCGGAACGAGCTACCCCTCATCACGCCAGATGCGGTCAATGTCGACCACCGACGAGGGCGAGGGTTCGCGCCTGGCGATCTGCCCGCATACCTTGAAGCCTCTTGGAAGCTCATGCCACAGAACTCGCTCTATATCGCTGATGTGCACCGGCTGAACGACGTCGGCGCCGTCGTCACCCACGTGGTACACGGGACTACGGCAGAAGGCTTCGAGGCCGAGTGGCGTGAGATCGCCGTATTGCAGGCCGCGGGCGATCGGAATAGCCGCTGCGAGATGTTCGACGAGGAAGACTTCGACGCGGCGCTCGCTCGCTTTGAGGAATTGAATTCGCAGGCAAGGCGATTGGAAAACGCGGCAACCCGAGTGAACGAGCGCATTTGGGCATGCTTCAACGCACGCGACTGGCACACGATGAACGCGATCTTGGCCGACGACACGTGCCATGACGATCGCCGTCGGATGGTGGGTGCCGGGGTTCGGCATGGTCGGGATGCCCAGATCCAAGACATGCAAGCGATCGCCGATATCGGAGTCAACCCGACGATTGACGTCATAGCGACCCGCGGAGAACGCCTCGCTCTCACTCGCGCCCGCTTCTCGGGTCTCGATTCCCAGCCGCAGTCGTTCCTCGTGGAGGTGATCGCAGCTATCGAGATCGACAGCGACGACCGGTTGGCGGCGATCGTCGGTTTCGACGCTGACGACATGGACGCTGCCTTCGAGGAACTCGATGCCCGATTCATGGCCGGCGCGGCGGCACTCCACGCGCGCACTTGGTCGGTCGTCGCGTCCTCCTATGCCGCGTTCAATCGGCACGAAGTCCCTGCGGCGGACTGGGTCACCATCGACCACCGGCAAATTACACCGTTCGAGCCCAGCAACATGACCCCGTCCATCCGCACCATCTGGGACCTCACGCCAAACCTCACCACCCATATCGAGGCGGTGCATCGGCTCAACAACTTTGGAGCGGTCATCACCCATGAGGGCCACGGGACATCGCAAGAGGGCTTCGACGCTGAGTGGCGGGCGGTCGACATCTTGATGGTCGACGGCGATTCGATCATTCGCTGCGAAGTCTTCGACGAGGAGGACTTGGACAACGCGCTCGCCCGCTTCGACGAACTGTGTCCGCCGACTCCGCGGCTGGAAAACACGGCAAGCCAAGTGGCCGAACGCTTCCTGCGACACTTCGCTGTGAGCGACTGGGATGCGATGGCAGAGATCCTGGCCGATAACTTTTTCAATGACGATCGCCGTCCGCTCGTGAGCTTTGGAGTCCTACACGGTCGAGACGCCCAGATCGCGAACATGCGGGCAATCGCCGAACTTCTGTCCACAGACGTCACGTCGACCGTCATCGCGACCCGCGCCGCGCGCCTTGCCCTCGTTCGCCTCGGCTTCTCGGTCCGCGGCCAAGGTCCGGATGCGTTTCAGATCGAGGCGCTGGGCGTGGTTGGGATCGATACCGAAGACCGAATCGCAGCATTCGTTGTATTCGACCCCGACGACTTCGACGCGGCCCTTGCCGAACTCGACGCGCGATACCTCGCCGGCGAAGGAGCGGCTCACGCGCACACCTGGTCGTTGGTGATGCACGTCCAAGCCGCGTACAACCGACACGAAGTCCTCCCGACGACGGCGGACTGGGTGAACATCGATCATCGGCGGGGTAGAGCGTTCACGGCCGGCGACACGGTCCCCTACTTGCGTGCTACCTATGATGTCGCGCCAAACGTCAAGGGTCACATCGAAGCTGTGCACCGGCTGAACAACCTTGGGGTGGTCGTCACAGCGATACTCACTGGGACCTCACAGGAGGGCTTCGATGCCGAGTGGCGCGAGGTCGCCCTTTTCGCATTTGAAGGCGACGTGGTCCGCCGGTTCGAGATCTTCGACGAGGCAGATCTGGACGCCGCGCTCGCCCGTTTCGAGGAGCTTCAGCCGTCGACGGGGCGACTCGAAAACGTTGCAACCCGAGTGCAAGACTGCTTCTATGCCTACTTCGCGGCCCACGACTGGGCGGCACTCGCCGGGTGCTTAACTGACGCGAGTTTTATTCACGATCGCCGCAGCGTCGTGAACGCCGGGCTCTGGGACGGCCGCGATGTTGTGATCGCAAACATGCGCGCCCTGGCCGTGGGCGGGGCCCATTTAACCTCTACCGTGCTTGCGACGCGCGGCGAGCGCCTGGCCCTCACGCGTATCTGCTCGTTGAATCCCGAACTGCAGTATGGCGAATTCGGGGTCGAGATGCTCATCGTGGTCGAGATCCACACCGACGATAGAATCGCGGCGCAGATCATGCTCGATCCCGACGACATCGTCACCGGCGTCGCAGAACTCGATGCCCGCTACCTTGCCGGCGAAGGGGCGTCTCACTCGCAGACCTGGTCGGTGATTGCGCGTAATTATGCCGCGCTCAATCGAGGTGAAGTGCCACAGATCGCCAACTTGGCCGACATTGACCATCGCCGCGGGGCAACGATGGCGCCCGGTGATCTGATCGAATACCTCCATGCCTCGTTCGGCGATACAACATACAACGGCATCTACGCCGAGACCGTCCACCGGCTGACCGGCCTGGGCACGGTCTTCACCCACGTGGCAAAGGGGACATCACAAGACGGTTTTGTCGCCGAGTGGCGGATGATCATCGTCACTACGGTCGAAGGCGACACGATCAGCCGCGGCGAGATTTTCGACGAGGCAGACCTCGACGCCGCGCTCGCTCGATTCAAGGAACTCGAAAGTTAGTGTTCAGCAACATCAATCGCGGTGCGGTGGTGGCTCCTCGGGAGTCCACGCCGGCGCCTGACCTGGCTGCCCAGGAAATAGGAAATCGACGAAAGCTGAGGCCGTGGGCTGTGGTTCGTGGTTGGCCAGCCCTGGCCGTTCGTTGGCTTCGATGAATGCGTAGTCAACACCGGTGATGTCGGGAACCATCAAATCGATGCCCGTCACCGGAATGCCGATCGCCTCGGCCGCCGCGACCCCTACCCGACAAAGATCTTCATGCACCCGGGCCGTGACGTCGTGGATCGTCGCGCCCTGATGGAGATTGGCGGTGCGGCGAACGCGGAGCCGAATTCCCTCGGGCAGCACATCATCCAGCCCCCAACCGGCATCACGAACCGTCGACTCGGTGAGGTCATCGAGCGGGATACGGGACTCACCCCCGGTGGCCGCGGAACGCCGTCGGCTCTCGGCCGCAATCAGGTCCCGCACGGTGTGCTCCCCCGTGCCGATGATCTCCGGGGGCACCCGCAGTGCTGCCGCAACCACCCGGCCGTCGATCACCACTAACCGAAGGTCATCGCCTTTTACCCGCTGCTCAATCAGCACCTCCGGGTGTTGTTCGCGCGCCCGCGTCAGGGCCGTCGTGAGCTCATCTTCGGCGACGACGCCGACGGTGATGCCCTTGCCCTGTTCTCCCCGAGTCGGTTTGACGACGACCTCTCCGACCTCGTGCAAGAAGGCGTAGTCGTCATCGTTAAACGTGGCCAGGCGGGCACGCGGCACGGTGATGCCTGCCTCGGAGACCAGGCGCCGGGTCAGGCGCTTGTCGTCGCACCGGCACATAGCGATCGCCGAGGTGAATTCCGACAGCGACTCGCGGGTAATCAGGGTGCGGCCGCCGAGAGACAGTCGCATCTCGCCGGTTTCGGCATCGAGAACCTCGACCTGGATTCCACGTCGCAGCGCCTCATCGGCGATGATTCGCGCGTACGGGTTGAGGTCATCGACGGTTTCCGGGGGCGGGCTGAACAGCGGCTCGTTGATCGCGTTCTTCCGCTTGATCGCCAGCACCGGAACGCGGCGGAAACCCAGCTTTTCGTAGAGCGCGATGGCGGCAACGTTGTCATGGCCGACCGACAGATCCATATAGGCGCGCCCGGCGCTGCGGAAGTGCTCAGCCAGCGTGCGGGTCAGGGCCTCGCCCATGCCGGGCAATCCAGCAGCCGGGTCGACCGCCAGTGTCCACAGGCTCGACCCGTGCTCGGGGTCGGAGAACAACACCTCGTGGTCGACGCCGGTCACGGTGCCCACCACCGCGTCGTCCTCGTCGCGGACGGCGACCAGGTAGGTCACCGCATCCGCGTGCAGGTGGTTGTCCCAAATCGTCTCCACCGGCGCGGGAACCATTCCGCAGCGCACGAAGACGCGATTCATCGCATCGGCATCGGCGGGGTCGTTCAGCGTGCGCACCGTCACGCCCAGCGGTGACGGCGCCAAGTCTTCCTCGTGCGCGGGGGTAAAGCGCAGTCGATAGGTGTGACTGGGATCGATGAAGAGCTCGGTTGGCGCCCGGGCGACCACGACGTGAGACTCGCGGGCGTAGATGCAGATGTCGCGGCGACCGGGCGCTTCTCGTCGCAGCGCCTCGGCCAGCGTGTCGGGATCGGCAAACGTCTGGCCGAAGATGAGCCTGCCCCAACCCAATTCGAGCTCGACATCCTTGGCCATCGCGTCCACCAGGTGGGGCGGCGACGCACCGTGTAAGCCGAGCGTAATCGCCTCGGGATGGTCGTCTGAAGGATCGAGGTCCGTCATGCGACAGGCCCTGTCACTCCGTGGCGCTGCAACCACAACTCGAGCAGGCCGATCTGCCAGAGTTCATTGCCGCGCAAAGGCGTCAGCCTGCCGTTGGGGTCGGTCAACAGCGCGTCGACCGCCTCGGCGTCAAACAGCCCGCGCTCCTTGGCGATTGGCGCGTATAGCGCATCCCGGACCAGATCGAGATACGGGCCTTCGAGGTGGGTCAGAGCGGGAACCGGGAAGTAGCCCTTGGGCCGATCGATAACCTCCGACGGGATCACCCGTCGCGCAGCCTGTTTGAGGACGCCCTTGCCCTCGTGGGCGATCTTCAGCTCCGGCGGACAGGTTGCGGCCAGCTCGACCAGCTCGTGATCGAGGAAAGGAACCCGCCCCTCCAGCCCCCACGCCATAGTCATGTTGTCTACCCGTTTCACCGGGTCGTCCACCAGCATCACCGTCGTATCGAGCCGCAGCGCGCGATCAATACCGGTTTCGGCCCCAGCGCGAGCGAAATGCTCGCTGACGAATCGCTCGCTGGGATCTCCCGGCGCGACGTAGCCCGACCCCAACATGGCCGCAACCCCCGCCGCGTCGCGATCGAAGAAAGCACCGCGGTATTCAGCGACGGCACCCTCGAGGGTCGCGGCGGCCGGCGAACCCATCGGCGGGTACCAGTGGTAGCCGGCGAACACCTCGTCGGCACCCTGACCCGACTGCACCACCTTGACGTGCTTGGCCACTTCCTGGCTCAGCAGGTAGAAGGCAACACAGTCGTGGCTGACCATCGGCTCACTCATCGCGCCGATGGCCCCGTCGAGCGCCGGCAGCATCCGATCTGTTCCGATGCGGATCTGGTGGTGATCGGTGCCGAAGCGTTGGGCCACGATGTCCGAGTACTGGAATTCGTCGCCCTGGACGTCGCCCACCGACTCGAAGCCGATCGAGAAGGTCGACAGCCCGTGTTGACCCGCCTCGGCGAGCAGGCCGACGATCAGGCTCGAGTCCACGCCGCCGGACAACAGGCAGCCGACCGGCACGTCGGCGACCAGTCGGCGCTCGACAGCGAGGCGCAGGCTGGACAGCACGGCGTCTTCCCAGTCCCGCTCGGACCAGTCGGAGCGATCCTCCTGCCTGCTGAAGTCGGGCGTCCAGTAGGTCGTGGTGGTAGATCGACCGTCGGGCTCGATGGCAATGAGCGAGGCGGGCGGCACCTTACGGACGCCGCGCAGGATCGTCAGGGGCGCGGGTACCACGGAGTGAAACGTCATGTAGTGGTGCAGCGCGACGGGGTCTATCCGGGTGTCCACACCGCCACCGGCCAGCAACGCCGGCAGCGTCGAGGCGAATCGGATGCGGTTGCTGTCCTCGGTCAGGTACAGGGGTTTGATGCCCAGCCGGTCACGGCCGAGCAATACCCGGCCGCTCTCGCGTTCCACGATGGCGAACGCGAACATGCCCTTGAGGCGGCTGACGAAGTCGTCGCCCCAGCGGTGGTAGGCCTTGAGCAGGATCTCGCTGTCGCTGGTCGAGAAGAACCGGTAGCCGTAGCCCTGGAGCTCGCTGCGCAATTCCTTGTAGTTGTAGATGCAGCCGTTCCAGGCGACCGTCAGGCCCAGCTCGGCATCGACCATCGGTTGAGCGCCCGCCTCGGTCAGATCGATGATCTTCAGGCGACGATGCCCTAGCGCAACGCGCCCCTGTGACCACACGCCAGCACCGTCCGGCCCCCTTGGTGCCATGACGGCAGCCATCGCCGAAACGGCAGCTACGTCGGGCACCCGATTGTCGAGTCGCACCTCACCAGCGGCTCCGCACATTTTTCGAGCCTAGCCGCGTTGCTGTCAAAAGGAGATGCCTGCGCCCGCAAACCCGCGGCCGGTCCGGTTGTGTGGTGTGCGGTTTGCCCAGGTCAGACCAAGCTGTCGTGCACCGCGAGGACGGGCCACTCGTCTGGCACGCCCTTTAGGTGGTGACTGCCGCGGTCGTCGAAGGCTAGCCCTGACCCCAACACGAGCGGCGGTACCGCGCCCGACACCAAAACCTCATCGGGTTGTGCGATTCCCATGATCCGCGCCGCGATATGTACCGCGATGCCGTGCACGTCGCCGTCCTCCACCTCGACCTCACCGGTGTGCAATCCCGCGCGAATATGCAGGCCCAGATCCCCGGCCGCGTCTCGAATTGCGCACGCACAGTTGATCGCTCGCGCCGGGCCGTCAAACGTCGCCAATGCGCCGTCTCCGGTGAACTTGACCACCCTGCCGCGCGCACCGCAGGCCTCTCGCTCGACCGCCAGGTTGTGCGCGGCGAGGATCGAGTTCCACGCCTGGTCGCCCAAAGCCGTTGCACGCTCGGTCGATCCGACGATATCGGTGAACAGCACCGTGGACAGCACCCGATTGCTCGGTCTGGACCGCCGGGCGCCGGTCAGGAACGAACCGATCTCGTCGAGCACCCGATCGGAGTCGCCCGCGAACCATTCGTGGTCATCCCCGTCGAACTCCACCAGCCGCGAATGGGGAATCCGTTCCGCCACGTACTTGGCATGGCCCGGAACGACAAACCGGTCGCCTCGTCGATGCAGTACCAGCGTCGGCGCCTGAATGCTCGGCAAAATCGATCGCAAATCAGTGTGTTGAAACAGATCGCTGATTGCCTTGAAGTAGCCGCGTCCACCGGCGAGGCGCTCACCACGGCCATACCAGCGCCGCTTCGCTACGTCATGGCTCCAGCTTGGGGCAAGCAATTCAGTCGCCGCACCGGTCCCCGCGGTATCCCCGACCAGGCTCGATAGCTTCCGCAACGCTGCTTCGGGAATCGCGAACGGCTGATCGGGTGTGCGCAGGTAGTACGCGTAGGGGCTCCACAGCACCAGCGATCTCACCCGATCGGGGTGGCTGGCCGCGAGCAACATGGCCGGAAGCGCCGACCCCGCCATCGCGAACACCGATGCCCGCTCGCTGCCGGCCGCGTCGAGCACCGCGAGCAGCCCGTCCGTCCACGCTTGCATCGCGGGACGTTCGTTGATCGCCACGGCGTCGGAGCTACCGACGCCCAGCAGATCGGTCAGGATCAATCGGCCATACGAGCCCAGCCGGCGAAGATGGCCGGCAACCGTGTGGTCGTCCCAGATCAGGTCGATGGGGAACCTGGGTGTGGGCACGAACAATAAATCGGGTCCGAAGCTACCGGCGAGCTGATACGCCAGGTTGACGTCACCATCGCGCGCGTAGACGGTTTGAGGGGTCACCGCCATGCCCATGAGCATGACAGCAAACCCTCGTAATCGCCTGATTTCGGCCTCGACTCTCCCCTGTGGGGTCGCGGCCTCGTCAACTGTGGTGCGGCGGAGGCTGGTTCACGCGGCCCGAGCAACGCGGATCAGCGGGTGGCACCGAGCGCGAGTGCCCTTTTGTTAAACGGAATTGCGGTCCCCGTTCACCTGCCGACGAGGGCCGATGTGCGCCGTGAATCGTATTGCCGCCATGCCGGATTCGGCGATAGGGTAAGGGTCATGATCAACAACAGCATCGGGACAATGTTCATCGGCCACGGCGGTGGCGCTGGCGGCGGCCGTGGTGGTGGCGCTGGTGGTGGCCGCGGCGGCGGTGCCGGTGGCGGCCGTGGCGGTGGCGCTGGTGGTGGCCGCGGCGGCGGTGCCGGCGGCGGCCGCTAAATCTAATACGTTTTCCTCTGCGCCCCTTCAGTTCTCATTGCGTATTCGTGGGGCGTCGAGAGTTGCACTGCGCTTGTCCCGTTCAGGTATTTGAGCCTCAGCGGACTTCGCTGTCGTACGCGGACGTCCCGATAACCGCGACACGGCTGCCGGGCCAGTAGCCCGGCGGCCGTACTCTCGTGGTGCCCGTTGCGTGACTGCGAGTCCTGTCCGCCGGCTATGAGGCCGCGAAATCTGGGCCCGCGATTCGCAGGCAAACGGAACGACTGGAAGACTGCCGGCATGCAAGCGATCAGCGGCACTGTGCGTTCGGCCTCCCCGCAGGACGCGGCCGCTTGCGTTGCGATCTACCGGCCCTATGTCGAGAACACGATGATCAGTTGGGAGCTCGAGGCCCCGAGCCCTGACGAGATGGCTTCGCGCATCGCCAACGCCCAAAAGGCGCACGAATGGCTCGTTCTCGAACACGACGATCAGGTCATCGGGTTCGCCTACGGCCACGCGTTGATCAGCCTGCCCTCCTTCAAATGGTCATGTGAGACCGGCATCTACATCAGCGGCGACCGTCACCGCGCGGGTTGGGGCCGCCGACTATATGCGGAGGTGCTGCACCGGCTCGGCGAGCGCGGCTACCGGCGGGTCTTCGCCGGGATCACCCAACCCAACGAGGTCAGCAACGCATTTCACCGATCCTTCGGGTTCGAGGATGTCGGCGCCTGGCCGCGGGTTTATTTCAAGAACGACCGCTGGCATGACGTCGCGTGGATGCAACTCGATCTGGGCCCTGGCGAGCAGCAGGGACCGCCGGGTCCAATCAGCCAATAGTCGATTGTGTTGCGCCGCAGCCGTATAGCGCGGCTCTCACTTGCGCGTACGCAACGCGACGTAGTACTCGTGCCGCCGGGTTTTGTCGACCGTATAGCTGACCGCCTTCGTGACGCCGTCATGATCGACATCCACCCAGCGCTCGGTGCGCTGGCGCTCAAACTCGCTCCAGGACGTCACGGTGAACCTCTCGAGGAACGAGTTTGGTTCCTCGACACTGTGATACAGCCGCCAACTGTGGCCGCCTGTTCGCAGCCGGGACTGCCTGACCTCCCGCATCGCTTCGATGAATTCGTCGAGGTTCTCCGGCGGCACTTGGTACCGGACGGCTACCAGCACCGGACCGTCTTGCGGGCACGGTTCGAACACGAGGGTTGGTGTCGGCCAGGCACTGGAAACCTCGACACTCTCCGTCCCGGTGCACGGCCGCAACGGAAGCACGGCAACGCTGAGAGCGGCGCCGCCCAGCACCGCCGCCGACCAGAGCATCGCGTCGTCAAGTCCCCAACGCGTTGCGAGGGCACCCCAGATATAAGCGCCAAGTGCCTGAGATCCGGTCGAAACCAGGAGATAAACGGACAACCCGCGGGCCCGAACCCAGCGCGGCAACGACAGCTGCGCTGCGGCGTTCAATGACGTCAACGTGATCAGCCACGCCATCCCCGACAGCATCAGGAACGGAATCGCCGCAGCAAACGGCATCCAGACCACCGCCAGCGGTGCCAGGCCGTACGCGACGGCCGACACCGCCAACAGCACGTTGTCCGACATTCTGTCGTGCAACGGCCCGGCAGCTATGACCCCGAGGATGGCGCCAAAACCGATGGCCCCCAGCGCCACACCGTAGCCGCCGGCTCCCAGGTGCCACTTATGCGCGGCCGCCACCGGGAGCAGAGCCAGTATGGCCGAAGCGGGAAACAGGAAAAGGGCTGTGCGCAAAAGGATCCTGCGAAAGATCGGACTGTTCTCGATGTATTGCAGTCCGGTGATGATGGCCGGGCCGATGCGTTCCCGCTCGAGGGGCACGATCTGCTTGGGCCGATTCCACACCCGCAGCGCGATGATGATTGCGGAGAACGACACCGCGTTGATCGCGAAGACCGCCGCGGGGCCGAGCCACGCCACGACGATGCCGCCGATCGCGGGTCCAATGGCGCGAGTGGAGTTGGCCGAGACGCTGCCCAAAACCGACACCGCGGGTATCTGCTCGCGCGGGACGACCTCAGGCTGAATTGCCTGCCACGCCGGTCCGGTGAGCGCGGAAGCGAAGCCGATGGCCAGGGTGAACAGCAGAAGCGCGGTCGGGGTAAGCCGACCAAGGTTCGTCATGAGTGCCAGAGCGAGCGCTACCAGCACGGCATACGACTGCAGGACTATCAGTAGCCGCCGCCGGTCGAATAGATCGGCAAGCACACCGGCGAACAATCCCAAGAGCAGTGTCGGTCCCAGACTCGCCGTCTGAACCAGGGCCACGATGACGTCTGGGCTGTGCTGTTCCACCAAGAACCATTGGGCCGCCACCGCCTGCATCCAGGTCCCGATATTGGAGATGAACTGCGCGACGAACAGGCCCCGGTACACGGGATTGCGCAGCGGTGCCCACGTCGACGGCTTTCCCCCGTCGGCATGTTCCTGGTCTTGAATTACTGCTGAACCGATGGTCGACTGCCCCTCTGCTCGGCCAGTGCGCAACAACGAAGCCGACTGGCGCCCACGCGTTGTATAAGGATTAGAAGTTTAAGACACCCACAGCCAGCGCTCTCACCTCGGATCCATAGCCAAGAACCACTGGGGCAATGCCACAATTCCAACCGCTCTATCTACTGGCGGACAGTCAGCTGCTGTTCTGGAAGCAGCGGGGCCGACCGTTGCTGGAGGCGGCACTCGACGGGTTGGCTCGCGATACACAACTCAGCGCGGCCTACGTCGGTGCGTCCAATGGGGATCGGCCAGAGTTCTACGAGATCTTCGAGGCGGCGATGGATGCGATTGGCATCGCCAACCGTCGCATGATCGACTCGTCGTTCGGCCCAGACGACCGCGGCTTCCTGGCAGGCGCCCAGTTGGTCGTCCTCGCCGGCGGCGACGTCCGCCTCGGCTGGACGACGTTCGAGAAAACCGGAATGAAAGATGCGATCCTTGGCCGGCATGCCGATGGAGCGATCCTGGTGGGCATCTCGGCCGGCGCGGTCCAGCTCGGTGAATACGGAATCGTCGAGACACCGGAATCCTCGGTGACCGAGTTGCTCGACGTGTTCAAGCTCGTGCCCGCGGTCGTCGACACGCATGACGAGCGTGTCAATTGGGCGCGGTTGTCGCACACGATTCAATCGCTGCAGGGCGCGGCCATCGGGCTCGGAATCCCCTCCGGGAGCGGAGTCATCATCCACCCGGATGGCAGCATCGAGCCGCTGCGCGGACCCGCGCACCAATTCCGCTACGACGGACGACAAGTCACGCACTCACTGCTGCGCGTCGAAGACTAAGTGGTGCAACCCTTTACGCGCTGTCTCCGTCTACTGGCGCAGCTTCGAGGGTCGCAACTTTGTCCAGGCCGCTGATCGTGAGGACCCGAACCAGTAAGCGGTGCACGATGATATGCAGCCCGTCAACCTTGTCGGCATGGTCGAAAAGCGCGTTGATTCCCGCGCTGTCGAGATACCTGACCGTGCTGAGATCGATGGTGATCGGGCGTCGGGTCCCCGCGCTCGCCGTGTTGAGTGCCTCGATGAGCCGGGCGACGTTACTGAGATCAATCTCCCCCGTCGCGGTCACCCTGGGCCTCCCGTCAGGACCGTGGTCGGTATTCAGCGTGAGCTCTGCGGCCATTAGGCGATCCTCGCGTACAAGTGAACTGTGGTGCCGGCTTCCGTGGAGTGAATCGTGATGTCCTCCACCAGGCCTCGCATCAGGGTGATACCGCGGCCTCGGTTGGCTCCGGGGACGGTGCGCGGGGTTTTCCAGCTGCCCCTGTCGATGACGGTCACGTGCAGTGCGTCGACGACCGCGGTCGCGCGCAACGAAACGGTGCCCTCGCTTTGGCCGCGGTAACCGTGTTCGATCGCGTTGGCGACGGCTTCACCGACGGCGGTCAGCACGTATTGAATCTGATCGGGCTCGACCCCGACCTGGGACAGCCAGCCGCGCAACGCATCACGGCTCGGGGCGAGGTGATCGACGTCGGCGGCGAAATTCATCGTCAAGGGGGCGGGCTGCCGATAGAGCAGCATGGCCACGTCATCCAAGTAGCCACCCCCCGGCTCAAGGCGGACCATCAGATCGTCTGCCACCTCATCGAGCGACTGGGAACGGCCATCCTGAACAAGATCGGTCGCGCTGGCGATGCCTTCGTCGATCGAACGACCGCGGCGTTCGACCAGACCATCGGTGTAAAGCAACAACGTCGACCGTGCCGGCATCGTGACACGGACTTCGGGTCGCAACCAGTCCGGTCGGATCGCCAGCGGAAGCCCATGTTCGCCATCCAGCTGCTGGGCAGTTCCGTTGGCATGCACCATGATCGGCGGTGGGTGCCCAGCATTGGAGTACACCAGCTCCCCTGTATCGAGGGTGAGCACCGCGCAGAACGCGGTCGTGCAGCGCGCCCCGGGCAGCTGCGCGGCGAAGCGGTCCAAACCGGCGAGAACCGCACTTGGACCGAGCTGGTCGAGCAGCAGTGCACGGCATGCGCTGCGGAGCTGACCCATCACCGTCGCGGCAGCCAGGCCATGGCCGACGCAGTCACCGACGATCAACGCGACTTGCCCGTCGTCGAGATCGACGACGTCGTACCAGTCACCGCCAACCTGCAGCGGATGGCTGGCGGGGTGATACCGGACCGCAAAGCCTCCCGGCAGAGTCGCCGGGCCGAGCATCGCGTGCTGCAGCGCCAAGGCGGTCTCGCGTTGCTCGTCCAATTGGTAGACGCGGTGCAGGCCTTGACTGAGCCGCCCGCCCAGCACCTTCAGTAAATTGTGATCCTCCGAAGTGAATGGGCGCTGTTCCACCAGCTCGATCCACACCACGAGCACGCCGCGGGGATGCTGCAGCGAGATGCCTGCTGTACCAGCCTCTCCGGCGATCGTGGTCAACAGATCGGAATCGCGGAGCGACTCGATCAGCAGCCGGTGGCGCGCCAGCAGTTGGTCCCAGGCACAGGGCTCGCCGGCACACACCAGCGCCGGTGCGTCCCCCTGGGGAGCGTCGCGGGCGAACGTCACGGCCAGAACGCGGCGCGCGTTCCACGTCTGCCGTAGTTCTCCGACCGCACCCCGCAGCGTCTCATCAAGCGTCTCCGCTTGTGCCAGTTGCTGGTTCAGTGCCCCCAGGGCAAGCTGACTCTGCACGATGTAGTGCTCGGTCGTGATGTCGCGCACGGTGCCAACCATGATTCGCCGCCCGGTGTCCGGGTCGTCCACATGGTTGAAGTTGGCCGCAACCCACAGTCGGTGACCGTCGCGATGGACGACGGGAGCCGCCAAGGCGCCTTGGGTTTCGTTCAGCAGTTGGTCGAAGACCCCCGCGACTTGCCGGTGACCTTCAGGGTCGGTCTCGGCGTCCGGCCACCATGGGTGGGGCGGCTCGTACGGCAGCTGTTCGGAGCCGTACCCGAGCATCTCGGTGAAGGCGGCGTTGATCTCGATGACGGCACCGCGTTCGTCGCAGACAAAGAACCCTTCCTGTAGCGAATCCACCAAGGCCGCGCGCCACCGGTTGTGGTGGCTGCGCAACCGCGACAGTTCGACGTTGGCGCGCACCCGGGCCAAAAGCTCGGCGGCCGCGAACGGCTTGACGAGATAGTCGTCGGCGCCGGCCAGCAAGCCTTCGATGGAGGCTTCCTGTCCCGCCCGCGCCGACAGCAAGAGCACGGGTAACGCAGCGGTGCGCGGATCGCTTCGCAGCGACGCGAGCAGCTGCAGACCGTCCAGCCCGGGCATCATGACGTCGCTGATGACGAGGTCAGGAATCTGGGCGCGGATGGCATCCAGCGCCTGCTGCCCATCGCTGACAGCGGTGACCTGGTAGCCCGACGTCTGCATCAGACTGGCCAGGTACTCACGCATGTCGGCGTTGTCATCGGCGACCAACACGCGCGTCCGCTCACCGTCTTTCCCGGCGGGCGCAACGGCGGTCATCATTGCCGTGGTGCCGGCATCGGATCGTGCGGCGCTGGCGTCGCCCGGGAGCCAGCGCAAGGCTTCCTGCACATACGGTTCGGCGATTACGCCGGATGTCGGAAGGCCCGCCGGTGGCGCCGAGACTTCGTCGCTCGGCAAATGCGCCGAGCCAAAGCCCAGGCGGATGATGAAGCTGGTCCCGACGCCCTCCTGGCTGTCCACCTCGATGGTGCCGCCGTGCAGCCCGATGAGTTCTTTGACCAGAGCCAGCCCGATTCCGCTGCCCTCGGTGGAGCGCGCGCGTGCGTCTTCGATGCGGTGGAAACGCTCGAAGAGCCGGGGGATTTCGGCAGGAGGTACGCCGATCCCGGTGTCAGTGACGGTGACCACGGCATCGGCGTCGTCGCGGCGCACGGTCACCGCGATGGAGCCTTCGAAGGTGAACTTCATCGCATTGGAGAGCAGGTTGAGGATCACCTTCTCCCACATCTCGTGATCCAGATAAATCGGTTCGTCGAGGGGCGGGCAGTCCACCGTGAACTCCAGTCCGGCCCGATCGATCGCAGAGCGGAACACGCTCGCCAAATCCGCTGTGACAGTTGACAAATCGACGGGCTCGAATCGCGCCCGCATTCGCCCCGCCTCGATGCGCGAAAAATCCAGCAGTGTGTTCACCAGCTTCGCCAGCCGCAAGCCGTTGCGGTGCACGAGCTCCAGCTCGTGGCGCGCCTGCTCATCGACCCCGGTCGCCCGGCCGCGCAACTCATCGACCGGTCCGAGGATCAAGGCGAGCGGAGTGCGGAATTCGTGGCTGATGTTCGAGAAGAACGCCGTCTTCGCCCGGTCGAGTTCGGCCAGTTCCTCGGCACGCTGCTGCTGAGCTTGGTAGCTCCGCGCACTGCCCACACCCGCGGCGATGTAGCGGGCCACGAGCTCGACGAAACCACGGTAGCCGTCGTCGAGCTGGCGGTACCGGTTCAGCCCGGCCACCAGGAATCCGACCGGTGCTCCGCCCTGCTGCAACAGCGGCACCACCAGCGCCTGAACGGGCGGCTCCGGCCAGGCGCCGGTGGGCAGATTGGGTGAATCGCTATCGAGCTCGATCAGGTCGGTGACGCCATGCGCCAACTTCTCGATGGGCCACGCGGAAAGGTCGCCGCCCGGGAGTATTTGTGGCGCCGCGGGATGCCCGGGTGCGATCCCGCTGACGCCAGCCAGCAGCGCCTCGCCGTGATCGCCGAACAGATAGGTCGTCGTGAAGGGCAGGTCGTATGGGTTGTTCGCGAGCTGCCGGCCCGCGTGGTCAAGCATCTGGCGTTCGGTGCGCACGACGGTCGGATCGGAGCCCAGGTCACGCAGCGTCGCCATCCGGCGCTGCGCGATCACCCGATCGGTGTCTTCGCGGACCACGCAGAGCATCCCGACGATGCTCGCGTCGTCGTCACGCAGCGCGCTGTAGGAGAAGGTGTGATAGGACTCCTCGGGGTAGCCCGACCGCTCCAGGATGAGCATCAAGGCCTCGTCCCAAGTGGGCTCGCCCGTCGCCAACACGCCGTCGATCCGCGGACCGATGTCGTCCCAGATCTCGGCCCACACCTCGCTCGCCGGACGACCCAGCGCCCAGGGGTACTTACGACCCAGGGTGTCGCGGCGATAGGCGGCATTGCAGAAGAACGTCAGCTCCGGGCCCCACGCCATCCACATCGAAAACCGCGATGAGAGCAGGATGTTGACCGCGGTGCGGAGGCTTTGTGGCCATTTCTCCACGGGCCCGATCGGGGTGCCCGCCCAGTCGACGGCGGCCAGGTCAAGGCCGATCTCCTGGTCTGCCCGGAAAACCACTGCCAGCCCTTCCGAAATGTGCTCAGACCAAGAGGCCGTCACCTGCCGCTGCCCGTCGCGGTCCCCTAAAGAAAAGCATCGACAGCCTCGCCGTCGCTAGCTTTTCGCTGGATAAAGCACACCCGCGATGTTCTCGCGGGCATGCGGCTTCGCTAGCTGACTTATCCGGTTTGCGCCTTCTACTGCGCGTGGGCTGCCAGATAGTCGGCGACGGGAATCGGTGCGGATGTGGCGTAACCGATGGGGAGCAACACGTCACCAGCGGTCGTGACGCAGTAGACGTCCCAGCGGTAGAACGCGGCAAACGCAGCGGGATCGGCCCCGATCAACGCGGCGTAATCGTCGACCGCCCGGACGTATTGGTGCGCGTGGTTGTAGGCGTAGATGGCGTGATCGCGGTCGTTGGCAAAGCCGTCGGCGGCGAGCATCCGGCCCGCCGCCATGATGCTGTCGCGCGGCGAATTGATGTCCCCGCCTTGGCCGTAGGAAGCGAACGTCGACGGCAAGAATTGCATGGGGCCTTGGGCGCCGGCGGTGCTCACGCCGTTGATGCTGCCGAGGCGGGTCTCGACCAGGTTGATCGCGGCTAGGTAATTCCAGCCGACGCCGGAATCCGCCTCCGCCGCGTGGTAGTAACCCAGCAGCTCGTCGGCCGGAATCGGCGGGTCGATGCGCCAGGCGGGCAGCGTATCCCGCACCTGTGCCATCGCCTGAAGCTGTCGCCGGGCATCGACATTGCGGTCGTAGACATCGAGCAACGACGACGGGACGCGCGGTCGCGTGATCGCGTCCCACTCCGGATGCCGCCCGATGGCCCGGTAGGCCGCTTGCTCGCGGTGCGCGGCCGCCGTCAACGCCGCTTCCGGCGTCGACGGGTCGCGCAGCGCGAGCTCGTCAGCGACAAGGTCGGCGGCGAGCTGTGCCGGGTCGGACGCCAGCTGAGGCTGCGCGCCGAGGGGCATGCTCGGCGCCTCAGCAAACATCGTGGCTGCCGCCGGTGACGCCGTCGACGCTGGGCAGACGACGAGTGCGAACACGATCGTCGCGAGGGCAAGCGGCGCGGCGCGCATCAGGCTACGGTTCACCGCGTCCACCACCATGGCCCGAGTCTTTCGCATCGGACCGCATGACTTCAACGCTTCTGTTCCGCTCTTAGAGGCCGGGCAAGCAGATGGGCGATCCGCCGCAGGTGTTCGCCGGGGAGGGATCCCCTTCGAGAATGTGCGCACCGACTGGAATGCCGCCCTCGGTTCCGGGATGACCGAGGCTGCCGCCGTAATAGTGGTGGCACCTGTTCATGTCCCACACCACGTCCGGCATCGGCAGCGGACTGCCGGGACACCATATGTAGCTGCACATCGCCAGCTGGTTACAGATGCCCGTTCCCGGGTCGGCCTGAGCGGTTCCCGCGCCGGGGCCCACACCGGCCAGTGCTGCGGAGCCCGTCAGTAATGCTCCGGCGATGATTCGCTTCATGTTGTTCTCCTAGCCGGTGTCCTGCCGGTGGTGGCGTTGTCGGGCGATCACACCGATGCCGGTTAGCTACCGATCCCAATCTGGAGTTGTCTGCCCGAGCCACCCGTCCGATTCTCCCTGTACAGAGGCCAGAAGAATAGCCCCAAGCCGCAAACGGGTCGGGGCTATCGTCGGTTGCTTATTCTTTGATCGACGTAATGTAAGTCGTCACACGAGACGGCTGCGCCGGGAGGTCGAACTGAGCGTGAAGGGTAGGCCGACCAAGGCCGACGTTGCGCGAATGGCGAACGTCTCGAGCGCGACCGTCAGTTACGTGCTGAACAACTCTGTGGGGCGGACCATCTCGGCGCAGACCCGCGCCGCCGTCCGCCACGCGGCCGCCGAATTGGGGTACCGCCCCAACCTTGCCGCTCGCAATCTCGCCCGCGGCAAGAGCGGAGTGGTGCTGTACATCGTGCCGCAACTCGCCGGCGGTGAAATGCCCATGCACGTCGGCACTCACATGACCACCGAGTTGACCCGCCGCGGGATCATGCAAGTTCAGCTGTTCGAGACCGAGCACGACGATGCCGTCGCCGACGCCATCAACCACCTCCAGCCGATCGCAGTGACGAGCCTGTTTCCTTTGGGCCGCAAGGGTTCTGATGCCGTCAAGGACGCGGCCATCCCCTACATCTGCGTCCACACCCTGCCGGGGCTCGGCGATCCGCAGTACTCCGTCGGACAGATGCGCGTCGATCATCTTGTCGCACGGGGTCATCGCAATTTGGCTTTCGCGTACTCGGGTGATCGTCGGTGGCGTGCACTGGGCGACTACTGGATCGACGGCGTCCGACGCGCCGCACGCCAGCACGGGCTGCCCGACATCGTCGTGACGACGGTGACGCCAGACGACAGCGCCACCGTGGTCGGCGAATTGCGCGCAACGGGCGTCACCGCAGTCTGCGCGCAGAGCGACGAGATGGCCTTTGTGGTGCTCGACGGCATGCGACGCGCCGGCCTGCGGTGCCCTGACGATCTGGCGGTCATCGGCGTGGACGCCACGCCCCTGTCCCCCTTCAGCATCCCCGCACTGACGACGGTGGCGTTCGACTTCACGGCGATCGCCGAAGTGGCACTGTCTGCGGTTTTGGTCGAACTTGGCCTTCCCGACGAATCGCGTCCCGCCGCCAGCGACATCGCGACACTGGTCGTCCGAGAGTCCACCTGACGAACTCCGACGTACTAGACACTCACTAGTTACGCGCGTAACCTCTGTCGGGCAACGACCCCATTCTCACGAGCGGAGCGGCTCGTCGAAAGGATGAAGGACAGTGACCACCACCATTCCCGTCTTCAATCCGTCCAACGAGGAGCAGATCGCGGAGGTCGTCGACTCCGACCAAGCGGCCGTCGACGCGGCGGTGGCTCGGGCGCGCGAAACGTTCGAATCGGGGGTGTGGCGCAAGCTGCCCGCCCAGCACCGCGCCGAGGTCCTGTTCCGGGCCAACGCCCTCATCAAAGAACACACCGACGAGCTCGCCGCGCTCGAGTCCAAAGACAACGGCATGAACGCCACCGCTGCGCAGCAGATCATCAAGGTGGCCAACGACATGCTGCTGTATTACGCCGGCTGGGTCGGCAAGATTCACGGCGAGTCGAGCAACGTGGTGTCCGACGGCCTGCTCGGCCACTACGAGAACTACCACAACTTCACCCAACTCGAGCCGGTCGGCGTCGCCGGCCTGATCATCCCGTGGAACGGGCCATTCTTCGTCGCGATGCTCAAGGCCGCACCGGCACTCGCGGCGGGCTGCAGCGCCGTCTTGAAGCCTGCCGAGGAAACGCCGCTCACCGCGCTGAAGATGGAAGAGATCTTCCGCGAGGCGGGAGTGCCCGACGGGGTCTTCAACGTCATCACCGGCTACGGCGAGACCACCGGTGCAGCGCTCGCCGCGCACCCGGACGTCGACAAGATCTCGTTCACCGGCTCGACGGAGGTCGGCAAGCTGATCGTCAAAGCGGCGGCGGGCAACCTCAAACGGCTCACACTCGAGCTGGGCGGCAAATCTCCGCTGATCATGTTCGACGACGCCAACCTCGACAAGGCGATCATGAACGCGAGCCTGGGCCTGCTCGTCGGGTCGGGCCAGAACTGCTCGTGTACATCACGCATCTACGTTCAGCGCGGCATCTACGAGCAGGTCGTCGACGGCATCGTCGGCTTCGCCCAGATGCTCCCGATGGGCGGCAGTGAGGATCCCGAATCCGTACTCGGGCCGCTGATTAGTGAGAAGCAGCGCGTACGTGTGGAAGGCATTGTCGCCGAGGGGGTTTCACGCGGCGCCGAGATCAGGACCGGCGGCAAGCGGAAGGACCGCAACGGCTTCTTCTACGAGCCCACGATCGTCACCAACACCACGCCCGACATGCGACTCATTCGCGAGGAGATCTTCGGCCCGGTCGGCTGCGTCATTCCGTTCGACGACGAGGACGAGGTGCTCGCCGCGGCCAACGACACCGAGTACGGCCTCGCCGGCGCCATCTGGACCGAAAACGTCGGCCGTGCGCATCGCGTCGCGAATGAGCTTCGCGCGGGCCAGGTCTGGGTGAACTGCGCGCTCGGCGCGGACCCGTCGATGCCGATCTGCGGCCACAAGCAATCCGGCTGGGGCGGCGAGCGCGGCAAGAAGGGTATCGAGCAATACTTCAACACCAAGGCGGTCTACATCAGCCACTAGTCGGCTGCGACCGGTCCGCGCCGAGGTGTCGGCGGACGCGGCACCCGCACTTTCGGTGTCATGCATAACGATTGCCAAACAATCTGGCGGGTCGCGGATTTGCTGGACTACTCCGAAAACCCTTGCTATCAGGCGTGATTACCGAACGTAGGCGGTCTCATCGTTGCTTGCCGATGCGGTCGAGAGCAGACCGATACATACGTTACTTAGCCTCAGAATCCGTTGGGGCGAATGCCCGAACGGATTCTCCTGGGGGGACAGGTAACAACATGAAAATGAAACGAGTAATCGGCGGGTTAACCCTCGCCGGCGCCGTTGGCGCAGCGGCAATGGGGGTCGGAGCCGGCGTCGCGAACGCAGATCCGGCGTTGGCACCGCAGGCTCCCGGGCCACATGAGCCGGGTGGGCCAGCCAATCCGCCTCCCGGCGGTCCGGCCGGACCCGGTGGACATGGGCCGGGCGGGCCGGGTGGACCCGGCGGATTCGACCAACATGGCCCCGGCGGGCCGGGCGAACACGGCCCTGGCGGGCCTGGCGGCCCCGGCGAGCACGGCCCGGGCGGACCCGGCGGATTCGACCAACACGGACCAGGCGGCCCCGGCGAACATGGACCGGGCGGACCCGGCGGATTCGGTCCGGGCGGACCAGGCCAACATGGTCCGGGCGGCCCTGGGGGGCCGTGGCACGGGGATGCCCAGCGCGGCTACTTCCACGGGGCCCCGTGGGGAGACGGGCAGGCGCCGTGGGGAGCAGGAGAACCACCGCGCCCGGCATGGAACCGACCGCTGCCCCCACCCGGAGGTCGGTGGACGGGCGGCCCGATCAACTACTGGGGATATCAGGAAACCCCCATGTGGAATCAGGGGTTCAATCAGTGGGGCATTAACTTCTTCGGAGTGTGGATCCCACTGTAAGGGGCGGCTTTTCGCGGTGCCCGCTGTGCAGTTGGCGCAGCGGGCACCGTGGCCCAATTGATTCCGAGCCGCTTCGCCCGGCTAGGTGACCAGCACGGTTCGGCCGCCTCGACGCCATTGGCGGACGGTCGCGATCGCTGTCTTGAGCCCGCGGCGACGCCCCGTCCCTAATTTGGTCTCGGTGAATCCAGGCTTCAGTTCGGCGAACATCCGCTCGCTGCGAGTTTCCGGCGCGTCGTCGGAGGTGTCACGTAAGTACTTGTCCGGCAGCGAAAGTTTGGCGATGGTACGCCATGCCTTGCCGTACTGCATCAGGAATGAGCCTGTGGTGTAAGGCAAGTCGTACTTGTCGCACAGTTGACGCACTCGCAACGAGACCTCGTGCAACCGGTTGCTTGGCAGGTCGGGAAACAGGTGGTGCTCGATCTGGTGGCACAGGTTGCCACTCATGAACCGAAGCAGCCATCCCCCTTCGAAGTTGGCACTGCCCAGCATCTGGCGCAGATACCACTGGCCCTTCGTCTCGCCGACCATGTCGGTCTTGGTGAATTTCTCTGCGCCATCAGGGAAATGACCGCAGAAGATCACCGCGTTGGCCCACACATTGCGGATCACGTTGGCAACGGCATTGGCCCTCAACGTCGACGTGTAGGTCGCACCGGGCGACAGCGAAGTCAGCGCCGGGAGCGCGACGTAATCTTTGACGACCTGCCGGCCAGCCTTGATTGTGAACTCGCGCGTCCGCTGCCAGATGATGTCGCGTTCCGGGCCGGCCTTCAACAGTTTTTCGAGATCGACGGTCTGCAAGCCGATTCCCCACTCGAAGCCAAGTGCGAGAAGCGCATTGAACAGCAGGTTGCCGACGTTGTAGCGCTCCCAAGGCTGGTCGCGGGTGACTCGCAGGATGAAGTAGCCGACATCGTCGTCCATTCCGAGGATGTTGGTGTACTTGTGGTGCTGAAAGTTGTGGGCCGCAATCCAGTGCTTGGACGCCGCACCCATGTCCCACTCCCACGTCGTGGAGTGGATCTCGGGATCGTTCATCCAATTCCACTGGCCGTGCATGACGTTGTGGCCGATTTCCATGTTCTCGATGATCTTGGCCATGCCCAGGGTCACCGTTCCAGCCCACCACGCCGACCGTTTCGAACTGGCGGCCAGCAAGAGTCGGCCGGCTACCTCGAGGGCACGTTGCGCGGCGATGGTGCGATGGATGTAGCGAGAATCGCGCTCACCTAGGGAATCCTCAATGTCGAGCCGGATCGCATCCAGCTCAACGGCCAAATTCTCGATGTCGGCCTCCGTTAAATGCGCGAAGGCCGGAACATCAGTAATCGCCATGGTTTCCCCCCTTTGTGCTGCTGTGCCATCGCCACGTGCCTAAAAGGCCGGCCGAGCCCCCTTGCTCTCATTCTTTAACGCGGCTAACGGTTCTGTGGTTCCCCCTGGGTGACATACTTACGTGATCCTTATGTCCGCAGGTGAGCCAGTTTTATTGCACATCAACATTGTTCGTCGGCATTACGCCTGTGAAGCCGCCATTCGGTCTTTGCTGAGCCGCAAAACTCAGGCGGTGCGACGGCGTCGCAGGAACGGGTCGCTGAGCGACGGCGGTTGATACCCCGCGTCGGAATGGGACAGCGTCACACCCGGCGGGACGATCTCGTCGATCCTGTCGAGGATGTCGGTCGACAGCGTCACCTCGGCCGCTCCGATCTGCGACTGAAGATGGTCCATCGTGCGCGGTCCGATGATCGGTGCCGTAACCCCGGGGTGCTGCATGACGAACGCCAATGCCACGTGAATCAGCGACAGGCCAGCGTCATCGGCCAATTGCCCAAGCGCGTCGGCAGCCTCGAGTTTGCGCTGATTGCTCGGACTCGACATGTCGAAGCGTCCCGGTATCCGGTTGCGGCGCTTGGACTCCGGCAGGTCCTTGTCTTTGCGGTAACCGCCCGACAGCCAGCCACCGGCCAACGGACTCCACGGCAACACGCCCATCCCGAAGTCTTGCGCAACAGGCAAGACGTCGGCCTCGATCCCCCGCACCAGCAATGAGTAGGGTGGCTGCTCGGTGACGAACCGACTGAGGCCGCGCCGCTCGCTGACCCACTGCGCCTGCACCATCTGGTGAGCGGGAAAGGTCGAAGAGCCGAAGGCCCGGATCTTGCCTTGCCGCTGCAGATCGGTCAGTGCTGACAGCGTCTCCTCGATGTCGGTGTCCGGATCAGGCCGGTGTACCTGGTAGAGGTCGATCCAGTCGGTGTCCAACCGGCGCAGACTGTTCTCGACTTCCCGCACGATCCAGCGGCGCGAGTTGCCCTGCATGTTGGGATCCCCGCCTGCGGCGCCCATCGGAACGCCCATTTGGCCGTGAACTTTGGTGGCCAGGACCACGTCGTCACGCCGGGCCCCGGCCAACGCTTTCCCGACGATGACCTCGGACTCGCCCTGAGAGTAGACGTCGGCGGTGTCGATGAAGTTGATCCCGGCGTCCAACGCCGCATGGATTGTCGCGATGGACGCCTCGTGGTCGGGCTCGCCCCAGGCACCGAACATCATGGCCCCCAAGCAAAGCGGGCTGACCTGGATTCCTGTTCGTCCTAAGCTCCGATATTCCACACAGCGAGTCTAGGCGTCAAACTTACCCGCCCGGCCAACGGCCCTTCGAGACCTGGTCGGCAGATGACGGCTAACCGAGGCTCTTGGCGAAACCGCTGAGGTCGCGGATGCTGGCCGCGAAAACCTCGGGCATGGCGCCGGCGAAGATCAGGTCGCCCCCATGGCAGGTACCCGCGACCAACCTGCCCACGGTTGGTACACCCGCGCGCACCAGACGGCGGTAGTAGTCCAACCCTTCGTCGCGCAACGGGTCAATTTCGTTGACTGAAATCACGTGCGGCGGTAGGCCATTGAGGTCCGCGGCGGTCGCGACGCCGGCGAAACACGTCGGATCGTTCGAGTTCTGATTGTCGGGGTCGTAGAGCGAACCCAGTAGCTCCAGCTGTTGAAGGCTGATGAAGTAGCCGTCGCATTCCCGCAGCGAGGGCAACTCGGCGGGAGCGTCGTGCCACCGGTTGGAAATGTAGGGGCACTGCGCGTAGAAGCCCGCGATTTCGTTCAGCCAGCCTTCGCGTTTCGCTTTGTGCGCCACGGTCAGAGTGAGATTGCCTCCACCGGACTCGCCGGCAACGATCACCTGGCCGACACCAAGTTCCGCGCGGTTCGCCGCGGTCCATCGAACGCCGGCGGCGCAGTCGTTCAGTCCGGCGGGAAACGGGTGCGGGCCGAGCTTTCCTCCGGAGTTACGGAACTCGACGCCGATGACGACAAGACCGGTGCCCGCGATGTACTCGCGCAGCCGCGCATATGTCGCGTCGGCCGCGCTGGCGATGGCCATGCCACCTCCGTGCAGATGCACAAGGGCGGGCAGCGGACCCTTAATGTCGGGGCGGCTGACGTAGAGCGTCACGTCGTTGCCGTCTTCGCCGGTGATCGTCGTCGTCGTAGTCGTTACACCGTTCGCGTCCGGAACGCCCGCCGCGAATATGCCGAGTAAGGCGCCCATCCCCTCCTCGGCCATCGCCGCATATGCGAGCCGTTCCTCGAGCGGCGAATCGATGGTCAGCGGCACCGTTGGCGCATTGTTGTCGAGACCCACCGGTGCGAGTGCTTCGACCATTCTCGGGTCCGCCCGAGGGTCGGTTCGCAGACAGCAATCCGGATCAGCGAGGCGACCGTTGGTCATTTTGCGACTGTACTGTCGCGGGCTGCGGCGCCGCTAGAGCGAAATGATCGGGCCGAGAAAAACACTGGGCCGTAGCGAGCTGGGCTGGCAGGGTAGCTATTCGTGCGGGTGTGGCTGAGCGGCTAGGCAGCGGCCTGCAAAGCCGTATACACGGGTTCGAGTCCCGTCACTCGCTCCATAAAGCCGTTATGGGACAACGTGCGGAGTCACCAGGAATTTCTCCCCGGTGGCTCGCTTGACGTATTCGTGGAACGCCTCGGGGCTGAGCATGCCGGCGAGTGAAACTTCTCGGGTGTAGTTGCTCGCGAACGTCGTGGTGAGCTCCGCGGCGACCCGGGCGCGCAACCGACCAAAGGTCTCAGCGCCTGCGCTTTGAATGAATGGGGTAAGCAGCCACCCTCCGACGCCCCACGCCATGCCGAAGCTGCGGGTTAGCACGGTGGGACTGGTGTCGAGTGCACCGTAGATGTACACCTGCTTGTGGACGCTCGAGCCGTAGCGCGAGTACTCGGCCGCGGTCGCGTTGGCCGCCTGCTCCATCCCGTTGAGGATCTGGCTGGCCAGGGTTCCACCACCGGTGGCGTCGAAAGCAAGCGTTGCGGAGGTCGCTTTGAGCGCCTCGACGAGATCGGTCGCGAACGACGGTGACGACGAGTTGAGAACATGAGTTGCGCCGAGGGAGCGCAGCAACTCCTCCTGCTCGGGTTTGCGCACGATATTGACCAGCGGTATCCCGTCTTTCTGACAGAGCTTGACCAGCATCTGGCCCAGGTTCGACGCCGCGGCAGTGTGCACGAGGCCCGAATGTCCTTCGCGGCGCATGGTTTCGGTCATTCCCAGTGCCGTCATTGGATTGACGAACGACGACGCTCCGTCTCTCGACGTAGCCCCCTCGGGCAGGACCAGACATGCGGAAGCATCGACCGCTCGGTATTGCGAATACATCGCGCCGCCCGCAATTGCCACGGTCTTTCCGACCAGGGCCTGGGCCGCATCGGAGGACCCCGCAGCCACCACGGTGCCCGCGCCCTCATTGCCCACCGGCAGCGATTTGTCGAGCCGCGCCGACAGCGCTCCAACGCTCCCCTCTCCCAGGGACGCGGTGACGACGGGGCGTTCGGGTGTGCCCGTGACCGTCGCTTTGGTCATGTCGGCGCTGGCTACGAGAAGCCCCAGATCTGACGGATTGATCGGCGAGGCTTCCACTCGCACCAACACCTCATTGGCACCGGGAGTCGGCACCGGAACCTGGTGCAGCGACAGTTCGAGCGTGCCATCAGACGTCACCAACGAGCGCAGCTCCAGTGCTACGCCAGGCAAATCTGCGGTCATGAGTGGTGCCTCGTTTCTGTTTGTCGGTCTACTTCACGCGTGTCAACGCGAAAGGTAGCTACACATCTTCCGTCGCCGGGTCTTCCGTCGCGTCGAGGTAAAACCAGCGGCCGGCGCGGCGCTCGAAGCGACTGCGCTCGTGCAGGCGCTCGGGGCGGCCGCCGGACTCGAACAAAGCGTTGAATTCCACCTCACCGCGATCGTCGTCGGGACCGCCCGCGACGGTGTCGATCACCTCGAGTCCGGTCCAGGTGATGCGCGGGTCGACGGTCACGTCGGCCGGCCGCGTTCGCGGGTGCCATGTGCGGAACAGATAAGCGGCGTCACCGTAGGCGAAGGCCGAATACCTCGATCGCATCAATGCCTCGGCCGATCGGGCCTGCAGCTCGCCATCGTGAAGCGGCCCGCAACAAGCGCGATAGCTATTGGCACTGCCGCAAGGACACAACGGCCCGAGGAGCTGGTCCACGTCAACAGCCTGACAGATCGGTACCGGGGATCATCACGGCCACACGGTCGCGTAGTTGCGGTAGTTCCCGTCGAAAGTGCCGCAGAAGTCCGAGTCCGTTCCGGCGAGCAGGATGTAATAGGTTTCGGGGCGGTGGTTTTCGCCGGAGGTGGGATAGGTCCAGCCGCTGTCGCACATCATCGTGGGCGTGCCGGCCGCGGCGGCCCGCCAGGTGGACCTGACGCATCCGGCGAGCTGGTCGACGTCCTGGGTGGCGCTCTTGGCCATCACCAGCATTGCGCCTCCCCAGTGCCCGTCATTGCGACGATAGGCACGCGCCCCAATACCGCTGGTGTCCTTCTGGCAACTCAGTGCCTGCTGCAGCAGCGAGAAGGGCGCTGCGAGTTGACGATCCGTGACGCCGGCCGCGGCCGCGATGAAAGTCCCCGCATCCGAACCGTCGACCTGTTGCACGTCGGGCTTTCCCAGGTCGACGAACTGCCGGGAGTAGCGGCCCTGGGCCTCGGCGTCCGCACCGCCGATAATCGGCCCGCTGCCCGTGGAGGTTACCGGGGGCAGCGCGACGCCGGTGTCGGCGTCCGCATGTGGAACCCCGGCGAACAGCGCGCACGCGGCGATACCGGCGATGATCCGATGCGTCATCTCGTCAACTCCCCGTCAGGATGCGATACTGGGCCGCCATCTGATGTTGCGCGTTGTCGAGTTGGCGGGCAACCGTTTTGATGGTGTAGCGGCCTGCGACGGCCAGACACCAGTAGCGGGGAACGAGACCGTTGGATCCGGCGACTCGGGTGCAGTGACTATCCGGAAGACCAGGAACCGGTGAAGCCGCTTGTGCAGCAGGCGTATTACCGGCAAAGTCGCCGTAGCCTTGGGCGAGCGCCTGCGCTGCCGACGGATCTCTTGTCTGGTAGACGGTGGTCAAGTTCACCGAAACGAGGTCCACGCCCGCCGCGGAAAGCAGCGGCCCGATTTGCACGGGGTCGTCTTCGAGTTGCAGCGCGCCTGCCGGCGGATAGGCGGCCCCGGACATAGAAGTGGTTTGGTCAGCCGGCGGCGGCAAGGTGCGAGCGACAAGACCAGTGGGATCCAGTGCAAGCGTGGGGAACTCGACGGCATCGGTCGGCACGAAGGTGTCGATGAGCGGAAGCTGACGATCAAGTGTGTGCCCGGCAAGTTGGGCTTCACAGTCCGGGCCGGCTGCACACCGCACAACCTGAACGAACACATAGGGACCATGTGCGGTGAGCGCGGTGAGTTCACGCACGGTCTGGGCGCCCTCTTGGAAAGTCAGCACCGTGCCGCTGGCCTCGGGGTGTCCGGGAATGGGCAGGGGGCGTTCCGGCTCCGTCACGATCGGGGTGGCGGTGGGATCACGGGGCATATTCCTGGCCGCCGTCGTCATGTTTTGAGCCGCCTGGGACGCCTCCGCGGGGTTGGCGAATCGCAGCACGGAATTGCGCAGCGCCATCTGCGGATTGACGCCCGGGGTTTGTCGCTCAGTGACGAATCCGACCACCAACGACAGGTTGTAGGCGCCCCCGCTGATCGGCGGCCACACCGCGCGTGACAGCCCCTTGGAGTCGGCGATGACGGCCGGACCGGAAGAGCTTAAGCCGATCAAAGTGGGCTCGATCTGCCAAGGCCCGACGACGTAGGCAGCCATGCGTCGGCCTTCGACGAGTCGCCCCGCACGGTCGTTGCCGGCGTTGCCCAGCGGCGGCTGTGGCGCGACGGGATATTTTCCAGGGTCGAGCATGGCAGTGTTCACCGGCGCCGCGGAGGTTGACTCGTGCGCGCGGGTGACATCGCCGGCGGTGGTGTGGCCACAGGCCGCGAGCAGTGCGGCGGCGATCAGCGAGTGTACTTGCAGCAGTGTGCTTTTCATTTTGGCCCGTGGCTACACCTTGCAGATTTTCCAGCCGTCTTCGAGTTTCAACGGCAAGCTGACGGTGCGCGTGCCCAACGTTTCGTTTTGACCCTCAAATGTGGCGTCGGCGGTATCGCCGGTGATCGCGATGTTGGTGATGTTCTTGATCGTGGTGACGCCGTTTTGGGCGCGGCTTTTCTTAACGTAATTGATTGCGGTGCCGCTGAATTGAGTCCGCATCGCGGTACACATCAACTCCAAATACGCGTCCCAGTTTTGGGTGTTGTACGCGTCCTGAAACGCCATCAAGGTCTCCCGGATCTGATCCTGGGCGGAAGGCGTGGCTGAGGGGGCCGGTGTCGCCGGGCCACCGGACGGGGCGGCGGCGGGCAGCGAAGTCGAGACGCCGCCGCGCTGGGGCTGCGCGGAACCCCCGGTCACCGTCGTACACGAGGCGGCCAGCGCGGCGGCTACACCGATGGCCCACAGGCGGGCCATGACCGGCGCGAAAGTGTTCATCGATCTCCCCCAGTGTTGCGTCATTGTCGTGGCACTTTATTCGCGGTGGCCGTGACCAACGCGGCGATGTCGGCCCCTCCCGCAGCACGGCATTGGCGGATGTCGACTAAGACGTTGCCGCGCACCATCATTCCGTGTTGACAGGAGCCGCCGCCGCGCAGGGTCGCCGCCAGTGTCAGCACCCCGGCGGTGGTCTGGGGCTGGCCGAAGTCCCACGTTTTGGCCGGCACGCCCGGTTCGGTCACGGTGACGGATTTTCCGCCGCATAGAGACCATTGCCCCTCCTGAGAGGTCAGGGCGCTGACGGCCTTGTCGCTGGGGAAAGCGAGAACCGCTTGGGTGACGCTGTCTTGCCAGGCCTGTTCGTTCATGCCGCGCAACGTTTGTACGGCCACGCCCGTGTAAGCGCCTTGCCCGTACACGCTCTGCTGCGCGGGGGCCCAGGCGCCTAGGCATGACGGGTTGTCGACGGCCGCGGAGTCGTCGAGCAGGCTGGCGCTGTCCTGCTCAAGAACCAGCGGGTCCCCATTGGCCGCGACCGGAAGCTGCGCCGCCGACAGCAGGATCGAGCGCAGCTGAGCGGGGGCGACATTGGTGGCCGGCGGCCCCTGCGGCGACGCCGATACCCCCGGTGATCCAGAGCTCCCGCGCGAGTCGGCGCCTGGTCCAGCGGAGTCGGGCCAGGCCAGCACGGTGACCGCGGCGACCAACAGCACCACGCCGGCCAGCGCGGCCGCGATCAGACCGCGGCGGCGTTTGGTAGCCGGCGGTTGCGGCCCGGGCGGTGGCGAGCCAGGCCAGGCGGACATTGTCGGCGGCTGCGAGGTGTGCGGATAGGAGCGGACGTCACCACTGGGGATGGGCGGCAGCGGCGCGAAGCGGTTGCGATCGTGCAGCGCCAAGACGGCAGCGTCGGCGAGTGCGCCCGCCGACGGGAACCGGGCGGCAGGATCTTTTGCCATCGCGACCGCAATCACGTGATCGAGGCCGGGAGGCAGCGAAGGCACCGCGTCGCTGGGTCGGGGCGGGGGTTGGAACAGGTGGGCCATCATCACGGACGCGGCGCCGTTGGTCGCCGCGAAAGGTGTGTTGCCCGTGAGCAACCGATACAGCGTGCAGCCCAACGAATAGATGTCGACCCGGCCGTCGATGCGTCCGTTCGACAGCACCTCGGGTGCGGCGTAGCCGACGGTGGCCACCACCGCCCCGGTGGCGGTCAGCCCCACGTCGTCAAGAGCGCGAGCAATCCCGAAGTCGCCGAGTAGAACCCGCTCGTTTGGGCCGACGGGGCCGGAGAGCATGAAGTTGCCCGGCTTGATGTCGCGGTGGATGACGTGGTTGGCGTGGGCGAAGTCGAGCGCCTGGGCCACCTGCGTGATGATGTGGACGGCGCGGTGCGGGGTCATGGTTCCGTCGCACAGCGCGGCCTCGGCGTCGGTGCCGTCGACGAACTGCATCGCGATCCACAGCTGGCCATCGTCGGTTTGTCCGCGGGTGTAGACCGACACGATCTGGGGGTGTGCCAGGGCGGCCGCGGTGTCGGCTTCGCGGATGAATCGCGCCCGAAAGTCCCGATCGCGCGACAGTTCGGCCGAAAGCACTTTGAGCGCGATTTGGCGAGGCAATGCCGGGTCGGCGGCCAAGTACACAGTGCCCATGCCCCCGCTGCCCAGCACCGCCTGGATGCGGTAACCGCAGACCAGCGATCCGTTTGCCAGCACCCATCAACCCTACGGTCCGGCGGGCGAGACCGATCCGTTTTTGTCGTTGGTGGCTCCGCGGGGTTCGAACCCGCCAATCGCTCCAAGGAATCGTTGAGAAACCGAAGAGGCCGACGTCCGAACCTTTTCTTAACCACTCCGCGCCAGGCGGGAGCAAAAAGGACAGACCATGAAGGCCGTCACGATCGCCACCATCGTCAAAACAGCTGCCGTCGCCATCGTCGCCAGTGGTGTGGCGCTGGGATTGGCCGGCCCGGCCAGTGCGACGTCGGGCACCATGTACGGCGACCCCGCGGCGGCCGCAAAGTACTGGCGCTATCAGCAGTATTGGGATGACTGCGCCCTCGTGTCGAGCGCCGACGTGATCGGCGAAGTGACCGGCGTAGCGCCCTCGGAGGAAGAGATCATCGACAGGGCCCAGTCGACCCCCAGCTCACAGGGCCCCGGCCCGATCTACACCCGGCCCGCCAATCCCAAGGACCCGAATTCGGGCCAGGGCATGTGGTTCAGGGACATCCCCACGCTGCTGGCGCGCTACAACGTCGGCGCCACCATTCGCAACGGCAGCGTTGAGGAACTCGAGGAGCAACTTGGCGGCGGCCACAAAGTCCTCGTCAGCGTCAACAGCGAACTCATCTGGCATGAGCCCGTCGACCAGAAAGACGAGCAGGGAAACCCGGCCCATGACCACACCGTGGTCGTGACCGGTGTCGACACCCGCAACGACGTCGTACACCTCAACGACAGCGGCAGCCGCCAGGGTCGCGACGAGCAGATCCCCTTGGCGCTCTTCATTCAGTCATGGAACAGCAGCGACAAATTGATGGCCGTCACAACCTAACGATCTTGTTGGTATGCAAGCCTTTTCATCATCGGGTGGATGTGGTGCCTCGACGTCGCGGCGCGCGGTGTGCAGCTAGCACGTCGGCGTTTGCCAGCGTTTGTGCCTGAGCGGCCAGCGTCGATGCCGCGTTGGCGTGGGCAATCGCATCGGACTCGTTGCCCGCTTCCTTGCTGTGCGCCGCCGCCAGATGCCGTTTCGCCTCGTCGAATCGAGCTCGTGCTTCGGCGCCGATGTTCTCGCGATGTTTGGCGACGTAGGCGGAGATTTGGCGCAATCTGGCGTCCGCGATGGGCAATGCCTGCCCCAACGAATCAACGCGCTGCCCATCGCTAGGGGCGACCGGCGGTGCGGCACGCCGGCGGCGAGCCCGAAGGAACAGCAGCACCACCACGACTAGGACCACGACGACGATGACGCCGATCGCGATCATCAGCCACATCCGGTGTGACGACCCCGGCGATGGCTTGTTCACGACTGCTGATTGGTTCAATCCGTCCGCCGCCGCGACCGCCGCCCCGCTCCAGTCTTTAGCGCCGACCGCGGGTTCAATCTTGTTGCTCCGCAGACTGTTTAAGTCGGCAGCGGTGAGGCCCCGCACCTTCCCCGGCACGGAGAACGCGTACGCCTTGGTGTTCGTGGCCACGGCCAGCAGCGCGTCGTGGTCGTCCATCCCGCTGGCAGTGCGGGTTTTGTCCGCCCAGTTTTCGGGCTTGAACCTGTTGAAGTTGTCGACGTAGACCACCCACAGTTGGACGTGCTGATCCTGATAGAGCCGGTCGATTGCCGAGCTGACCGTTGCCCGATCGGAATCCGTCAACGCCCCGGTGTTGTCGGTGATGTGATCCGTGAGCTTGGACGGCGGTTGTGCGCCGGCGGGAATTGCCAGCGGCAACCCCGCTGCGAGGATCGTCAGGACCACACCCACCAGGCGAACAATTCGCATATGGGTAATCTAGCCCGCCGCCGGCGGCCATCTGGGAGGAACGATCGTCCGGACCCGCCGTCCGGCAGTGTCAACGATTTCACCGCGCGTTAATAAGCCGTTCCCGCAAGGGATCTCCCGTGCCTGCGCGGCAATGGCAACCGAAAGGAGTAGTCGACTACTCACCAAATCCGTGTGCAACGGTCATAGCATCAGATCATTCTTTCCGCCCAGGCGAGGAATGCTGATGATCAAAGCCGATAAGCAGCCGGTATTAGTCGGGCTCGCTCCCAAAGTCGAAGTCATCACGGCCTCAACTGCAGAAACAAATCTCGACCGCGCCCAACAGAGTCCGTCGGTCGCAGTCAATAACGACCCTGACCGGGGACCCGACGATGACGTCGTGATGAGCCTGTTCATCCACCTCGATCCCGACCTCGACGAACGCAGTCGCGAACGTGCGGTAAATGCGGTCACCGAAGAGGCCCGCCGGGTGCGATGGAAGGCCAACACCGCGATCGTCGAGACCAGTGCCGTGCGCGCGGCGGGGTTAACGCAGATCCGCGGTGTCGCCTACGTCGAGACCGGTCTGTCCCTCAGCGCGCCACATCCGACCGGGTCCCCAACCGAAACCGCGCCCCACGACGAATCTCGTCGCGTCGCCAGCTGCAAAGAGAAGCACAGGTACGGCGCAGATGTCTTGGTCGGGATCATCGACGTCGGCGGATTCGACTTCGCACACTCCGATTTTCTGAGCAAGGGTCACACGCGGTTCGAAGCGATCTGGGACCAAGGCGGCGATACCCGACCTCCACCCTCAGAAACCGGTCGTCCCGGGCTGGCGGGGCTGAATTACGGAGCGTTGATCCGCAAAAGCCACATGGACGCGGCAATCGACGCCGCCAAGGCGCGCAGGATGGCAGCGACGCGCCTGGAACCACAGTCCCAGATGGTGCCCGGATCGCATGGCACCCATGTCGCATCGATCGCAGCGGGAAATCTCGGCGTGGCCCGCAACGCACACATCGCCGCGGTCCTCATTGACCTCGGCCAAGACTCCGATACCGCCGCAACGAGTTTCTACGACTCCACGCGTGTCACCGACGCCATCGACTATCTGCTCGATCTCGCCGCCGAGCTCGGCACGGACGGCCTCCCGCTGAGCGTGTCGATCAATATCAGCCTGGGCACTAACGGGCATGCCCACGATGCGTCAAGCCTCACCGCGCAATGGATCGACCGCGTCCTGACAACCCGTGGTCGCTGCATCTCGGTGGCGAGCGGCAATGCCGGACAGACGAAACCTGAGACGTCCGACGATCGCAACGTCATCACGGGCCGCATCCACGCGGACGGCGCGCTCCTGGCCACCGGATTGCGCCAGGATCTGATCTGGATCGTCGAAGGCAACGACACGTTCTGTGATGTCTCCGAGAACGAAATGGAGATCTGGTACAGCGCGCAGGACCAATTCGAGGTGGCAATAAGGCCGCCGGGCGGCAGCTGGAGCCAAGCGATAAGGCCGACGCAAAAGGCCTTGAACCAAGTTCTCGACAACGGAACTGTGGTCAGCATCATCAGCGAGACCTACTACCCGTCAAACGGTTTGAATCGGATCTCGATCACGTTGTCCCCATTTTCCGGAAGCAACGGCGATTCCGGCCAATGCCGGATTGCGCCTGGCCGGTGGGCGGTGCGTCTTACCGGGATAGTCGTACGGGACGGCCGATTCGACGCCTGGATCGAACGTGACGACCCTCGGCGACACTCCGACACTGGTAACGCCTGGGACTTTCCCTCCTACTTCGACGAGGGGTCCTTCGCAGACAACGGGATGATCAATTCGTTGGCATGCCCGGACCGAGTGATCGCGGTGGCCAATATCGACACGCAGGGCGAAAAGGTCAACATCACCTCTAGCAAGGGCCCGACCCGCGACAAAAGATGCAAGCCCGACATAGGTGCTGACGGCACCAACGTGGTCGCCGCGTGCGGATTTCACCCACGCGCACAGTGGAAGTCGATGACCGGGACCAGCATGGCCAGTCCGTTTGTCTGCGGCGTGGCAGCGCTGATGCTCTCCGCGAATCGACTGCTCACCGCAGCGCAGTTGCAGGGCATCATGCGCGCCACCTCGATGCCCTTGACCGGTCACGACTTCAGCTGGCGCAACGACGCGGGCTTCGGACTCATCAATGCCAACGGCTGCGTGCAAGAGGCAGCCAAATACAACCAGGGAGCGCAATGAAACTTCATGCTTTTCACGCGACTGACGGAGACTGCCTGCTGCTCGAATCATCAAAAGGCAGAAGGGTTCTCATAGACGGCGGCCGATCTCCCAGTTTTGAGGACGGCACCCGCCCGGTGCTTGACTCGCTGCGGGATGCGAACAAGGCGATTGACTTGGTCGTCGTTTCCCACATCGACGCTGACCACATCAGTGGCATCATTCCCCTTCTCGACGGGTTCGGGCAGTGGGTCGCCTTTGAGCATCGCCAGGCGACCAGTCCCCCCAGTGAACGCGCCAAGCTGAAGGAACCAAAGCTGCCGAAGCCGCCGGAAATCAAAGCGGTATGGCATAACTCGTGGCGCAACCAGCTCGGCGATCTGGTGGATCCGGCCGGCAATCTAGCCCAAGCCGTGGCCACCGCGGTCGGCATCGCGTTCGGAGGGAACATCGAGGACGTGCCGAATCCAGCCGCCCGGGCGCTCGCGAACCTGGCGACGAGCATGGCGCAGGGTGAGGACCTGATGAACCTCATCGACGGCGCGGGCGTCCCGATTCCGTTCAACAAACCCTTCGACGGAATGGTCATGCTGCAGGACCCGATTCATGTCGAAAAGCTCGGCGCCCTCAAACTCAGCGTGTTGGGACCGATGCAGGAGCACCTCGACACGCTGCGTCAGGACTGGCAAAAGTGGATCGACAAAACGGTTAAAGGCCACGGCGCAGCACGAGGCGGCCAAGGAATCGGTCAGGGACTGTCCGTCGGCGACGTTCCGCTCGGCACCGCCGTGCAAGAGTCGACCGAGCTACTCGACAAACTCGACAACGCCACGCAAATCATCGCCGAGGCGGACGGGTCCAACGTCACCCCACCGAATCGCGCATCGATCATCCTGCTCGCAGAAGAGAAGGGGCGCACGTGCTTACTGACGGGTGACGCCGCCGAACCCGAGGTGCTCGACGGTCTGAAAGCAGCCGGCCGGCTTACTGACGACAAGCCATTCCGATGCAATGTCGTGAAGGTTCAGCACCACGGCAGCGAGCACAACGTCAGCATGAAGTTCGCCACCCAGGTCCTCGCTGAGCACTACGTGTTCTGCGGCGACGGGGCATCGGGCAACCCCGAAAATTCCGTGATCAAAACGGTGGTGGAGGGCCGCCTACAGGCCGACCGGTCGACCCCTTTCACGTTGTGGTTCACCACCTCACAGACCCGACCGTCACTTACCGACCAGCCGCGGTCACAAAAAAAGATCGATGTGATGGCCAGGGCGATCAAGGAAGCAACCGATGCCCAGGACGAGCATCCCGATCTGATCGACGTCCGAGTGCTCGCCGACGACGAGAAGTTCCACACGATCGACGTCTGATAGTCCACGCCGAGGAGCGACCATGGGCAAGCGAATCGTAATCTGCCTTGACGGCACCAACAATCAGCTCAAGGCCGCCATCAACACCAACGTGGTGCGCCTGTTCGATCTGTTGGATTTGTCCAAACCCGAGGAACAGGTGGCGTATTACGACCCCGGCGTCGGCACGTTCAGTTCACCTGCGGCCTGGACACCACCGGCGCGAGCCATATCACGGTTCGCCGGCCTGACCTTCGGTGCGGGATTACGCCAAAACCTCGGCGAGGCTTACAGTTATCTGTCGTCGGTGTATGACGAGGGCGACGAGATCTTCGTTTTCGGATTCAGCCGGGGCGCCTACACCGCGCGGGCGCTGACCGGAATGATGGACGTGTTCGGCATCTTTCGGCCGGGTTCACAAAACCTGGTCCCCTATGCAGTGAGCGCATTCGCCAAACAGGAACGCCGATTCTATCTCCGGGGTCACGCCGAGACCCGGCGCAAGGAGTACTTCGAGGGCCTGCGCAAGTACGCCAAGACCCATGGGCACCACCGCCGCGATCACGCGCCGGTCCATTTCGTCGGTCTCTGGGACACGGTCAAAGCAGCCGGCACGCTGAGCCGGCAGCTTCGCTGGCCCTTCACACGTCAATTGCCGCACGCCAAGACAATTCGTCACGCGGTGTCAATCGACGAAAGCCGGCGCCCCTTCGCCGAGTATCTCGTCGCGCCGCCCAACCCGAACCACTTACTGGTCGAGAAAGAACAGGACCTCAGCGAAGTGTGGTTCGCGGGCGTGCATTCCGACGTCGGAGGCATGTACGGTCGCGGCACCCGCCTCTCTGACATAGCGCTCAAATGGATGGTGGACGAAGCGATCGACCATGGGTTGCTGGTGCGACCGGCCGGCTACGCCGACGTCGTTAAGCTCACCAATGTCGTCGACCCGACCGGGCCAATCCACAAGAACGGCGTGCTGTGGAAGGTCCTCGGCCCGGGCCGCCGCAAAGTGCCCGAAGGAGCCCTGATCCACGCGAGCGTCCAGGACCGTGCCAAAGCCAATCCGTCCTATGACAAGAAGTTGCCCAAGGCACGAATGTATGTAGACACGGACTGGCGTTCACGCCGGGCCCTGCCTCGTCCCGCTGGCTAACAGGTCACGATCGGGGTGACATGCCGACCTACAAGACAATCCACTGCGGCGGAAGGAGATCTCGCGTCGGGAATTCGTCCCGGAAATCCGCTCCGAACCACGCTTCAGGGGCGATGACGATCTTGTCGGGTTTTCGGTCGAGCCAGGCGGTCCACCAGGAGAAGCTCGAATTGCCGAGGATATGGTGTTCGCAAGCCATTGTCATTGAGAATTGTTCGCGGACAGCGAGATTCGGGATCACGGTTGCGTCGACGGGCCAAGCCTGCGATCGGCACCAGTCGAGGTCGTCCGAAAATATGAGGAATCCCCGCGTCCCCTGAGCACGCAGATGGTCCATGGCCTTCTCATAAAACGACATCGGAACCAACGGATGCTTCGGTTGCAGGTAGACGTAGTCACCGCGGCGAACCTGAAGACTTGCGGTTCCTTCCAACTCTTCGATCTCGCGCGCGTGCAGCGGTGTCAGGACAGTCCGCACGTACTCTGCGTGCGCCGCGAAATAGCGTTCGGATTGAAAAAATCCCCTGAGTTGAAGGTTCGGGGCGTAGGGAATCCGGTCGTAATGGAAGTTGGGCTCCTGATACATCGGCCCCTCGGGCAGGCTGTCGTAGAAGCATCCGTTCAGCGCGAATTCGCCCTCATACGGCCACCGCGGGAAACCATAACGATCGTCGTGGTCGCGAGCCAGCCCGATGGTGGCGGCAATCTGGAAGAGCTGATTGCCGATGCGCCCCATGCGGCCCAGCTCTGGAAAACTGATCATCCGGTGTCGTCCGGCTCTCCTACGGTTCGAACACCAGCAGCGGTTTGCTGCCGTGCTCGGGGGCTTCGGCCAAATGGACAGCGTCGCTGAACTTTTCGATTGGGATCGGCTGGCCCTCCGGCACGCGCAGCACACCGCTGTCGGCGAGCCGAAGAGTCCGGTCGATCGTCGCGGCCATTCGATCCGTCGGGGTCTCGGTGAACCAGCGGAACAACCAGAACCCCCGAACGGTCTTGGTTTCATAGATCAGTGAGCGCGCAAAGACGGGAATAGTCAGCTTGTCGGGCTCGGTTTGGCGGTGGGTCGAGAGAGCGCCGAAGACGACCAGCTGACCGCCCGGCGCCAGCGCGCGCGACACGTCCGCACCGACCTGACCGCTGACACAGTCGATTGCCTTGGACACGCCATCAAGTCCGGCGATCTCGGCCACCCGTTCGCGCAGGTCCTCGTCTTCGGTGCAGATCACCGCGTCGCCGCCCAGCCCGAGGATGTCCCCGACAGCGGATCGGCGGCGGACCACGTTGAGTGTCTTGAAGCCGACGTGCCCTCCGAGTTGGATGACCATCTGCCCCACAGTTGAGCCGGCTGCCGTCTGCAGAAGCCATTCACCGGGTCGGACATCGAGTTCGTCACCGGTCAAGATCACGGCGGTGAGCGGATTACTCAGAATCTGGGCAGCCGTGGAATTGCTCATACCGGCAGGAACGGGCAGGACCCGCTCGACATCGGCGACAACGAACTCCTGCCACGTGCCCGTGACTGCGATCGTGACGACGCGTTGCCCGATGGTGAAACCTTCTGTGCCGCTGCCGAGTTCGTCGATGACACCGACGGATTCAATTCCGGGCACGGTTGGGAACTCCGGGGTGAATCCGTACCTGCCGCGGATGGTATGCAGATCGCTGGCCTCCACCGGCACCGCTGCCACCCGGATCCGGACCTGGCCGGGACCGGGCTCCGGAATTGGGCGAACCTGCAGGTGCAAGACCTCCGATGGTTCGCCTACGGTGTCGGCGACAAGAGACCGCATGGTTGTCATCTTCCCTGATGCCCCTTCGGTCGGATCTGGGGCCAATGCTGCCACCGCGGCGAAGTTATCGGCGCTGATCCCGCCCGATCCTTAGCCGCGGCCGCAACCAGCGGATACGGTGAAGTGGATTCATCCACCACTTGATCCCGGTCCGTCAGGGTTATCAGCGACTGAAGAGGTAACACATGAGCGCCCGAGGACTGATGACCATGGACCTGACCTGTCCGGAGGGACACGTGGCGGGCCAGCTGATTCAGGGCGCCGGGCAACAGACCACCGAGATCCAGTTGCCCGATGGCGTACACGAAGAATGGCCGCGAGGCGGCGACAAAATGTACACATACCTGACTTGCCCCGGTTGTAGTCGCCGGGTGTACGGGTCAACGGAAGCGATTCAGGAGCGGGCCCTTTGGCTGTCCGAGAGTGACTCCGAGTCGCAGGGTAGACACTCGCTGCGCTACCTGGAGGACAGCCTCACGTAATCAAGAACCTCCTAGATTCCGGGCAAAATCGCAAATAGCGCGATCCTCTGGGTCGCCAACCGATTTACGTCACTTTCTTGGCGTGCAGCGATTCGTACACCCCTTCGGGCACTTGACCCATCCGTCGCAGTGGTTCGCCGGGGACGGATCCCCCTCGAGAATGTGTGCACCGACTGGAATGCCGTCCTCGGTTCGTCAGATGCTCGTCTCGACAACGCCGGCCACCGTTGGGGGCAACACGCTTTCAGGAACCTCGCGCGTCGTACATCCGTCGTCGCTTTCGCGTGTGACGACGTACGTGTAGCGGTCGGCACCGGGGTCCCTGGTCAGTGGCTTGTCGCTACTGAGGAGTTCCTCCAGGGTCGCGCGATCACTCGGATCGAGGGCGTCAGCGGCTACGACGCCGCGGGCCTTCAGGCCGGCGAAGCCGCCACGTCTTTCAATGATGTAGCGGTCCTGCATAAATGCCTCAAATCCGCCCTACGCGATGCCTACTTGGGTCCACGCGTCGTCCACTGCACTGTATACGGCGGGATCGGCAGGGAACAACGATTTGGCGGCGGCGCGGGTAAGGTCGGCGAACTCTTTCATGTTCGTCGATTTGTTGGCGCTCGGGCTGGTCAAAGCCTCGAACCAGACTCTCCCCGCCTTCTGCCAGGACCGTCCTCCGATAGAGGTCGCGGCAAGGTAGAAGGCGTGATTTGGGATACCGCTGTTGTCGTGCGGATCCCCACCGGGGATGTAATTCCGGTAGTTGTCTGGTTGCGGTGAGAGGCAGTGCGGATCGCCGGGCTTGGCCATATTACGCAGGCACGTATAGCCTTTCGCCTTCGCCGCGGGACCGATGATGTCGGCGCCGATGAGCCAATCCGCCTTGACGACGGTTTGCTTCTTTTGCCACTGGCGGAACATCGAGCCGAACACGTCGGAGACACTCTCGTTGAGCGCCCCCGGCTCGTCGGTGTAGTCAAGCCCCGCGGTGTACTGCGTGACACCGTGCGTCAACTCGTGGCCGATCACGTCATTCGATTCCGTGAAGTCGAGGAAGATTTTCCCGTCGCCGTCTCCATACGTCATCTGGGAGCCATTCCAGAAAGCGTTCATGTAGCGCACGCCATAGTGAATCGATGACATCAGCGTCATACCCGCATCGTCGACGGAGTTGCGTCCGAAGCATTGCTTGTAGAACTTGGCGACGGCCGTTGTTTCCTCGAACGCGTGTACAGCGGTGGCATCCGGGCTGGTCTCGGGCGTGACAATTGGCGCCCCGGGCAGCGATGTGGTGTTCTTGCAATCGTCGACAAGCACCGATGGAGCCGGCGCGAGAACGCCCGCAAACCGATTGCTGGTCATTCCCCTTGCAAGCAAACCCATTTGCACGGCCTCGGTCTGCGCACTGCGCAGTCCGCGCCAGGCGTCCTCCAGCACAACGCTTTCCCGCATTGCCTGGCGCGTGTCTGCCGGTATCGACTCGTCCTCAGCGAGCTTCGATAGCACGCTTGGCGGAATGATGTGGCACCTATGACGAGCACACATGATGAAACTCCTTCCAGTACAACTAATTCGATTCTTCCTACGGCTCTCGGGCCCGGTCCAAGCACGTCCCATGCGCCGAAGGCTATGGTGCGCAGCGGAATCCGCGACCGATGAGAGGCATGGTTGCTTCTCGTGGTCGACCGGCGCTTGTTGCACGACGTAGACCAACTACCTGGCTCGCAGCCACCTCCTCCTGCGGGGGCGGAAAGCCGGACCCATACAGGTCCAACCGAGTCAAGTATTGGGTTTGGATTGGTGATGGGCACGAGTAGTGGACTACTCGATTCGGCTCAATAAGCCGCGCGGCGCGACTGCGGGACCGCTGTCGCCAATCCTCTTGGAAGACTGCTTAACTCGTCTAAGAGTCAGCGGGTCTAGGTGTGAACTTTCCAGCCCGCCAACGGGGTGGGTGCCGCCGGAGCATTGGGGTCGTTGAACTCGATGTAGACGTCGCCCTGCTTCACATTGCCGTCGTAAGCGATGAATCCGTGGGTGGTTTGGCCATTGGCGACGGTGCCCGAGTGCAGCGGCGGCGTCTTGTTGATCTGCTGGTAGTCGATGATGGATGAGCCGCCCTGGATATCCCGGTACGGGTCTTGTCGCCACGGCGTAGCGGCGGCGGTGATGGAGGTCTGGCTGTAGGTGAACGGCGCGTCGGATTTACCGACGATGGTGAGTTCGATGACGTTGCAACCCCCATTGCCGGAGCAGGGCGAGACCCAGTTGGCGTTGTTGAGCGTGATGTCGGCGGTCGCGGTGCTGTACTCCGTGACATGAATGGTGGAACCGGCTTTTCCGGTCGGGAACGGCGACTGCTCGGGTGTCGGGTCGGCGTTGCCGTGGGGCGCGGTGGCGCACGCAGTTATCGCCAGCAATGTCGCAAGCGTTGCCCGCAAGGAAATCAGTGTGGTCACTTGGCGTTTGCCTCCTGTCATTCGAACACCAGCAGCGGTTTGCTCCAGCGCTAATGCTGCCACCGGCGCTGTTGATACTCGAACCAATCGAGTGTCATGCAAGATGAGCAGATGCAGCGCGAGGCTTCACGATGAACTCCCGCACCCTTGTCCGGCGTCGGATCGACTACCTCCTGCTCCCAGCCTTCGTGCTCGGCATCATCAACGCGCTCGTGTTGAGTCTGCCGGAAGCCCTTGGAGTTCCTGTCGCGACTGACAGCCCATGGCCACCTTTGCGTGCCTTACACACCTGGGGTGTCGAGCAAGAACCGCAGCACCTCGTCATGCCGCCCGCCCTGCGGGCCTCGCTCTTGTACGACGGTTTCGTGCAACTTCCGCTGCTCGTGGTGCTCACCATCGGCGTCTGGAAGCTCAAGTCGTGGCCTTGGCTACCTGCAGTGGCCATGGCCTACGCCGTCAGTGCCTTGGTGAACATGTACTTCTACTTGATGCAGACATTCCTCGGCCCTGACAGTCCCTCACACCTGGCGACCTACCTGCCGCTCAACCTCCCCTGGGTGATCGTGCCGATGCTGGTGGCATACCGATTCTGGCCGCGCACAGCCTGAGGAGGAGGCGTTGGCACCACCGCGAACGTCCATTCCTGCTGGAAATCGGTGGCTATGATCTCGCCATCGCGAGACGATAGGAGCCGCCGATGTCTATAGATCGCCAGCGTGGGGTCGAATTGCGATCGCAACAGGTTGTACCGGACGTCCGGCGGACGTTGTGGCTGGGAACTCTGCTGCAGTTTGGATTGCGCGCGGTGCTGATCGTCTTGGTCGTTGCGACGTTGTTTTTGGAGCCGCCGGACCACTACGAGTGGGTCTGCGTGAGCATCCCGCTGGTGTACGTGGCCATCCTCGGATTCTGGAGTAAGTGGGCGCTGCGACGTGGGGCGCCCACGACGACATCCACCCGGACCCTGGTGCCACTGCTCGTGCTGACCGCCGACGTCACGATGGTCTCTGTCCTGTCGATACTCGCCGGCGTGACGTCCCCGCAGGACTGGACATCAGACGTGATGAGGAATGGCTTCTTCCTGATTCCATTGATCGCGGCTGCGCAGCTGGATCCCAAGATCAGTGGGGCGGTGGCGATCCCGACCGTATCCGTATTCGTTCTGACGTGCTGGATCACTAGGTCGGCCAACCAGGAGCCGTGGGCGTCGATCCTGCTGAGTTCATTCGTCTTGGCCGCGCTGGCCGGTGGATCGGTTGTCCTGTCATTCATCCAGCGGTCCAGAGTGGAAATGATCGCGGACTTGGCACGGCAACGGAGCCAGCTGTTGGAAGAGTTGCTGGAAGTGGAAAAACATGAGCGGCAGGCTATCTCGGAACGTCTGCACGATGGCGCCCTCCAGTACATCTTGGTTGCGCGCCAAGACATCGAGGATGTGCGAGAAGGCTCGGCCGATGCGGCGGACCGCGTGGCATCCGCGCTCGCCGAATGTTCGGGGCTGCTGCGCGACGTAGTCCGTGAGCTGCATCCAGACGTGCTGGTGCGGATGGGATTGAAGTCAGCGATCTCCGCTCTCGCCGATAGCCTTGGTTCCCGCGCAGGACTCACCGTAGATTTCGACGCGGGCAGTTGGCCCGATGGCCTGCGCACCGAGGCCGATGACGTGCTGTACAACGCTGCGCGTGAGGCATCGACGAATGTCGTCAAACATGCGCGGGCGCAAAATATTTGGATCGAGTTACAACACTGCGACGGGTTGGCCTCGCTGCGTGTTGCCGACAACGGAGTGGGCATCTCAGCGGCGGCCATCGCGCAAAAGGCTGACGAAGGTCATATTGGAATGACATCGATGCGGGCGAGGGTACTCGCGTCCGGCGGACAGTTCGACGTGCGCTCGACCTCCCCTGGAACTGAACTCGCCATCTCCATCCCGTTAGGGACGGCACGTCATCTCACTGCCGCCTGATCGTCCTACGGTTCGAAAAGGCGAATTCAACAATCGCTTTAGGCGATCAGCAAGGCGACACCACTTCCAGTGACTTCGACGCTGACGCACGATAGGTCGGTTACGACGACGTCGGCGTCGGCCAGTTCGGCCGCCAGGTGAGTGGTCGTGACGGCTAGTACCTGCGCCCCTGCGGCTCGGCCGGCACCGACGCCCGCGGGCGCATCCTCCACCACCAGGCACTCCTGCGCCTCGAAGCCCAGCGCGGCAGCCGCCTTGAGGTAGCTCTCGGGGTCGGGCTTGCCGACTGATACGTCTTCTGCGCCGATCAGCAACTGCGGGGCCGGCAGCCGCGCTGCCGCCAATCGAGCAGCCATCAATGAGCGCGGACCGGAGGTGACCACGGCCCAATGACTAGCCGGCAGGGCATCGAGGAGTCGGCGTGCTCCCGGTAGCGCGACGACACCGTCGAGATCGGCAGACTCTTGCAGGGCAAGTAGCCGAGCCGTCGCTGCGACTCGCTGCTGGGGTGCGACGAAGTGCGCGACAGTGTCTTCGGTTCGCCTGCCATGACAGACCTTGAGCACCTCTTCATAGTCGACGCCGTATTCCTGGGCCCAGGTACCCCAGGACCGCTCGACTGTGGCGGTTGAGTCAACCAAGGTGCCATCGATGTCGAACAAGATCCTCTTGCCGTGCAGCACCGCCATAGCCCGCAACCCTAATGGCGATGGGGGCCCGTGCCTGGCGGCTGCGAGCGGCCCCGGTTTGCCCTGGGCGATGGTGGTCGGCAATGTTCGGGCCGGCATCAACGGACCGCTCGGGTCGTTTGTGGTGAAAACCGCACGTCAAACGGACTCTTCTAATGAGCGTTGAGTAAAAAGATGCGACCCATTGTGAGGTTGGTCATAGTTGCTATTACGCGGGTCACACACTTTTGTAAAGGTGCAGGAAAGTAAATACAACTACTTGGACCCAAGATCTTCCATTTGCACCGTCCTGATATCATGCATTCAATCAACTGCTTCGGCCCCTGCCTGGCGCCACCCAACGACGCTGCGTCAGGCAATTGCAGCGTGGGCGACGAAAGGATTATTGGTGTCAACAGCCACCAAACGAGCTCAATACGACTTCATTTACGAGACTTTGCAGCATGAAACGGCGGCACTGGACTTTACGATATCAGTGCTGGAAAAGAGTTATAAATCCCACTTTTCTGAACACGCCAGCGATGTAAGTGGGCTCCTGGAGGATGCGTGCAAGCATTTGCTGTCAGCTGGCGATGGGCGTGAACTCTATCAAGTAAGTAAAGAGGTGCACGAACAATTCTTCACATCCGAAGGAAACGGGTCATGGTTCAGCGAGGGCTACTCGGCATATAAGTCACAGCGTAAGCCGATACAGGACTTCAATAATCTCGCAGACGCCATTAGCGGTAGCACCGTGCTCGACTTCGGCTGCGGCCGCGGTCATTTAGCTGCGCTGATCGCCAACGCCGGCTTTGACTGCTACACCACGGATGTCATGGACTACCGTGGCGCGGAAGCTGGTCAGCTGCCGTTTCGGCAGATGACTTCGCCTGTTGATGTCCCCTATGCGGACGACATGTTCGACAGTGCGATCGTCAAAACCGTGCTCCATCACGTTGATGAACCCGATCTTATCCCGCTGTTAATTAATTTGCGGCGCGTTGCACGGCGGCTGATTATCGAGGAAGACACTTACGCCGTTCCCGCGACGCTCCTCGGGACTGCAGGCGGACAGATCGAGCTGGCCGAATTTAATCAATTGAGTGAACGCGATCAATTTCGGGTACTAGTGCTTGTCGACTTCTTTGGCAATGCCGTTGCTCAAGGCATTGTCGATATGAATTTCGGCTGCCAATTCAAGTGTGTTAGCGAGTGGCATTCGATATTTAACAGCCTTGGCTTCCGTGTTGTAGATACAGACATCGTAGGCTTTCGCCCGGGCAATATTCACAAAAGCTGCCAGGTTCGCTTCGTCGTTGATCGCGAGGAATTGCAATAGAGAACCTGAGGGAAGCGGCTATTTGGCTGGCCGCTCAAGCCCAAGGTGATCGCGCAATGTGGGCCCGGCGTACTCGGTGCGGAATCGGCCACGGCGCTGCAGGATAGGCACGACATGATCGACGAACGTCGTGAGCTCATGCGGGAGCGTCGATCCCATGATTGTGAACCCGTCGACCGCGCCCGCGTCCTGCCACGCGATCACGTGGTCGGCCAGCTGCTCCGGCGTGCCGATGAAATGAGTCTGCCCCGCCAGGCCGCCCGTCACTTCCCGCGAGATCTCACGTAACGACGCCTCGGGCCGCGCACGCGAGGCCGCAAAGAGCTGCTCGGCCCGGCTTGACGGCGCCGACCGCTCGGCCCAGAGTTCGGCCGGCAGCGGAGCGTCGGGGTCGAAGCCGTCCGGGTCAAGCCCCGCCGTGTAAAGGGTGTTCTGCCACCGAAACTCTGGATTCTCCAGGTCTTCGAGGCGCTGTGCGCGCGCCCGGGCTTCGGCCTCGGTACCGCCAAGCGTGATCATCAACGCGGGCAGCACCAGCACCTGATCGGGCTTTCGGCCGATGGCCGCGGCCTGTTCGTGAAGGTTGGCCCGGAAAGCGACCGCCGCCTCGAGTGAGGGCGGCCCGGAGAAGACCACCTCGGCGTATCGCGCGGCCAGTCCGACGCCTGCCGCCGATTGTCCTGCCTGAACCAGCACCGGGTGCCCCTGCGGACTGCGCGGAAATGGCTGCACGCCCTCGACGTCGTAGTACTTGCCGTGGAAGCGCGGCGCGTGAATCTTGGCGCGGTCCGCCCAGACGCCGCGTTCGCGGTCACCGATGACCGCGTCGTCCTCCCAGCTGTCCCAGACGTGGGTGACGGCCTCGACGAATTCGTGGGCCTGCGCGTAGCGGTCGGCGTGCTCGGGATGGAACCGTTCGCCGAACGCGGCCGCGGCCAGCGGTGTGACGGTGGTGACGATGTTCCAGCCGGCGCGCCCCCCACTGAGATGATCCAGCGTCGCGAATCGGCGAGCCAGCTCCCACGGCTTGCTGTAGGTCGTCGAGCCCGTCCCGATCAGCCCGATGCGGTCGGTGACCGCCGCCTGCGCCGAGAGCACCGCTATCGGGTCGAACTGCGTCTGAGGCAGATACGTCGCACGATATTCGGCGATGGCGATGTTGTCGGCCAAGAAGATTGAGTCCATCAATCCGCGTTCAGCGATCCGCGCGATATCCGTGTAGTAGGACAGGCCCAAGACGTTGCGCACGTCGCCGTCGACGACGCGCCACGCCGCCTCGTGATAGCCGTTCGGCCAGATGAAAGCGTTGAAGTGCAGAGGCCGCGTGCTCATAAGTTCGACTCCTTCGTGCCCGTGAATGCTTGCGAGGGAGGCGGGGTTCGCGATGTCAGTCGAGCAAGACGTGACCGCAGCCCTAGGCATTCTGATGGGGCAACGTGGTCTGGGGTCGAAATAGTCCTTCGTGGTGGGAACGCCGCAAGATCTCGGATCCATAGTCGGCGACTAGCGACTCGCCAAACCGCCCCTAGCTGGGCACCAAGATCTTTTTGAGGGCCATTAGCAAGCCTTTTCGCGTCATAGCCGCACGCCGTAGGCAGCCTCGAGCGGAACGGAAGGAAACCTAGATGTCGCTGGTAGTTCTAGACGCCGCCAGAGCCCTCATGGCTTTGGGCGGCGCGGGCGCAAATTTTGCCCTCGATCGCAACAAGTCGGTCAGCGAAGAATATTCGGTCGCGAGTGGGGCCAGTTTGGCCGGTGACCTGCTTACGGCCGCGGCCTCACTGCACCGAACGGTCACGAGACCAGCTGTGCCCCAATTCAACAACGGCGTGAGGGTCGATGCGGGCCCCGACGTTATCCTCCTGACTCTCAACTTGGTTGAGGTCGTGGAGCTTATGACTGGATTCGGCCCCCCTTACGAGGGCGATGACTTCAAGACCGGTTCGAGCATGTTCATCAGAGCCTCTGAACAGCTGAATTCGGCCCTTCCGGATGACAGGTGGCAGGGTTCGGCGGCGCAAGCCTATGCCGACCAGGATGCGGCACTACAGACTCTCGCGCAGCAAGTTGCCGCGCTGGACCAACAATTGGCCGACATCATAAAAAGCGAAGCCGACATCGTCACCCACATACGCTTGAGCCTCGGATTATTGAAGATTTTCCTTTGCGCGGCTTACCGCTTTGAACTCGCCCTGCTGGCTGTGCCGGGCGGCGCTGCGGCGGCGTATTCATTCGCAACAGGCGCTGCGGCGACTGGGACCGTCGCCACCCTGGGCCTGCTTGGCACCTTGAGCGGTTTCCAGATCGAAAATGCAAGCAAGGTAGACGGTTTGACCACCCAATATGACGCTCTGCGCACGGGAGCGGGCGTCACGGGAACGACATTCACTCAGACCGAAGGACCCGCAGCGGTGGAGTCCACCGCTTCTGGTTTACCGGCCTTCGGCAGCGCCGTGTCTGAGATGTCGGGTATGCCCACGATTGCCACGTTGGCTCGCTCGGCCCCCGAAGCTGTTTCGCCGGAGCAAAACTCATTGCTCGCGGACCCGAGTGGTGCGCCGCCAGCTTGGTGGGGTCCCACTGGGAACACACCGGCCCCGGTGTTTCCCATACCCGGGTTCGCTTCGCAGACGCAATACGGCGGGCAAGCCGCGAATCCGTTGCCGCCTATAGGCATTGCCAACCAGCCTCCCAGGCAGACGCTCAACCCGGTGGGCAGGCAGGGCCAGAAGGAACCGGGCCGTGCAGCAGAGGACGACTCTACCGAAACCGGCGGCGCCGGGCCGGCTGATGGCACCCAGGGCGCCGGACGGACACCCATTGAGGTCACCGCCAGCCATCTCAACGGGCGCAGAGAACGCTTCTGATGAAGCCCGCCGGCGACGTCGAAGTCGTAGCGGGACAAGGCCATACAACATTTACTTGAGGAGATTCATCATGAATGATCTAGCCGTCACAGCAGGCTACCTAGACATACTGGCGGAACAGCAGAACAAGACTGCCGAACAGATCGGAGCCGCGGCCTCGGTGGCCACCGAGGCCAAAACCTCGGTCTGGGTGAGCCACGGCGTAGCCAGCTTCGCGTTCAATATCGCGGTGGTCAAGGCTGAGAGTGCGCGCCGCGCGTTGGGTGCAGAAATGAAAAGGGTCGCCACCAACTTCGACGCCAAGCTGCATACCGCCGAAGGCGCGTATGCGGCCACCGACACGCGGGCGGCCGAGAACCTCGACAAGATCCTGCATGGCTGATCATGTCCGGTCCGCTCACCGCCGGTCGGGCGGTTTCCCTATGCGGCAGGCAAAATGGCCAGGTGCACTCTGGCGGCGAAGTCAGCCGGCGGGTACCGCGATGGTCTTCGTCTCGAGGAACTCGGAGAGTCCAGCCACGCCCATCTCCCTGCCGATGCCCGACTGCTTGTATCCGCCGAACGGCGCGTCCGGAGCGAACCACACTCCGCCGTTGACGCCGACAGTCCCAGTCCTTATTCGCCGCGCCACCGACATCGCACGCTCGGTGTCGGCGCCATAGACGCCTCCGGAGAGACCGAAGATGGAGTTGTTGGCGATCCGGACCGCGTCGTCGTCATCGCTGAATGGGATCACCACGAGCACCGGCCCGAACAATTCGTCCTGCGCGACTTCGCTGTCCGGGTCGACATGGGTGAGCAATGTCGGAGCGTAGAAGAACCCCGGTCCGTCGATCGGATGACCGCCGATTGCTACCTTTGCGCCGGCTTCGACCGCACGCTTGACGACGCCGTCGACTTTATCCCGCTGAGCTTGGCTGATGAGGGGACCCATGTACGTGCCAGGTTCGGCCGGGTTGCCCACCTTGACGTTCGACAGGTGGGCGACGACCTTCTCGACGATCTCGTCGTGACGGGAGCTGGGTACCAGCAGCCGGGACGTGATCGCGCACCCCTGCCCGGCGTGCGAGCAGATGCTGAACGCCGCGACGAGCGTGGGCATTTCGATGTCGGCGTCGTCGAGCAGGATCAGGGCGGATTTTCCGCCCAGTTCCAGGAACACTCGTTTCACGGTCGGGCTGGCCGCCTCCATGATCCGGCGGCCGACGGGCGTCGAGCCGGTGAAGCTGATCATGTCAACGTCTGGGTGAGTGGTCAGCAGCTCTCCGACGGCAACCTCCGACGATGCGATCACGTTGACCACGCCGGCCGGGATGTCTGTTTCGGCGGCAATGAGTTCTCCGAGCGCAACCGCGAGAAGGGGAGTCTGCGGCGCACCCTTGAGGACCACCGTGCAACCCGCCGCTAGCGCCGGGGCGATCTTGGCGAGTGCCAACTGCATCGGGTAGTTGTAGGCGACGATCGCGGCAACCACTCCCGCGGGCTCCCGTTCGACCAAGCGGCGATGCATCGCTCCCCGGGACTCGTGCAGCCCGAAGTCCTCGGTGAAGGCAAACTGCTCAGCCAGGTCGGCATAGTAGGTGAGCAGGGAAATCGGGTCGTCGAGGGCCGGCCCGCCGACCAGCATCGGTGTGTGCCCGCACTCGGCAATCGTCAACTGGGCGAAATCCTCGTGGTGGCGCTGAAGCGCGTCGTGGAGTTGACGCAAACAGCTGACCCGCTTGGCCACATTCGTGGACCAGTCGGTCTCGTCGAACGCATGCCGCGCCGCCCGGATCGCGCTCTCGACGTGCTCGATCGTCGCGTCGGGGGCTTCTTCGATGACGCTTCCGGTTGCTGGGTTGACCGAGGGGTAATGCCGACCCGGATCCACGAGCTGTCCGTCAATAAGCAAGCGTCTCAAGGCTTTTCCCATCCGACCTGGCACGCCGACCGCAGGCGAGTCACGTCATTCTGCAATATGACGACACAAGTGTGTCGCGAATTGTTTCGGTTCGTCAAGAATCGGTTCTTTTCGACGTACGGCGTCCGTGCACTTTGCGACCGCTTGGCTGCAGCGGTGTCTCTCCGGCGCAGAGCGCTTCGGCGATCAATTTGTGCAGCCAGCGTTGCACTCGCACAGCGTCGGCGGGAGGCAGCTTCCAGTCTCTGAGCAGGATCTCGTGTGAGGCGACGCTCCAGATAACGTCGAGGGCAGCTGCCGCCATCGCGCGATCGGCGTCAGCCCAATCCGATACTTCGGAGTCCACCGCTGACCTGATCGCATCCAAACGGTCCGCGTCGAGCGCGGGGAACGCCGCCGGCACCACGGCCCACGGCGTCGCGGCAAACTTCGCTACAGCGGAGAACACCCGACCGGTCACCTCGGGCAGATCGTCGAGTGTGAGCCCCTCATAACTCACACCCGCCTCCTCCATGAGCCGATCCGCTAAGGCACCGTGCAGTAGCGCCTCGGAGGCGAAGTGCCGGTAAACCGTCCGTCGACTGACGCCGGCCTGATCCGCCACCGCCTGGATCGTCAAGCTTCCCCAATCCCAACTGGGCAGCTCGCGAGCCAACTCGGCCGCCCCGGCGATAATTCGCTCACGGCTCGCCGCCGCGCGAAGCCGCCGAACCGGACTGTCATACCGGCGGCGCGACGAATCCACGCCCTCGTCCATTCGTGCATCGTAAGTCAACCCGCGCACCCGCTTCGGGCCCATTGGCGTGCAACTTCTGAGTGTTAGGGTGCCGCATGGTCGAAACGGGGCAACAAACGACGATCGATGCGGCCGAGGTGCGGGCCCTGCTCGACCGGCAGGCGATCACAGAGCAGATCTACCGCTATTGCCGCGCGGTGGATCGGCTCGATATTCCGTTGGGGCACTCAGTATTTCACGAGGACGCGACCGCGAATTACGGGGAGTCGCTTTACCAGGGCGACGGACGCGGCGTCATCGATTTCATCTGCGCCTCGCATCTACTGACCCTCAACCATTCGCACCAGGTCAGCAACAGCATCATCACGCTCGACGGCGACCACGCGGGCAGCGAAACCTACTTCCATTCCGCGACGCGATTGATGCAGGACGGCAAAGTCATGCAGATCCGGGTCTGGGGCCGCTACCTCGACGAGTGGTCGCGCCGGGATCGCTTGTGGCGCATCGACAAACGTCTGACTTTGTTCGACTTCGACGAAGTCCGAGAAGTCACCGAGATGGCGAGCCGCGACGCCATCCGCGACCGCACCGATCCGTCGTACGCCGTGCTGAAAGGCCTGCGACTTATCGGGATGCCCTAATCGGCACGTTGGCGTAACCGTTGACATTAGTCATGGCGACGCGCCGGAGCTGGTCCGTGGGGACTTCAAACCACGGCAACAGGTCAAGCAAGTGGTCGAAAGCGATCTTGCTTTCCATCCGCGCCAACGCCGCGCCAAGACAGCTGTGAATGCCATAGCCAAATCCGAGGTTCTGCGCCTCGGCACGGTCCCGATTGATATCGAAGGTGTCGGGATCGGTAAAGGCCCGTCCGTCGCGATTCGCCGACGCCGGAAGAAGCATGACCGTCTTGTGGGACGGAATCGTGACACCATGCAGCTGCACCTCTTTGAGGCTGTAGCGGCAGTCGTACTGCACCGGGCCATCAAAGCGCAGCACCTCCTCGACTGCATCCGGGATCTTGGCGCGGTCGGCGCGAAGTTGTTCCCATTGGTCTCGGTGCTTGGAAAACAACACCATCGCGCTGCCAATCAACTTGGTCACCGTTTCTGCTCCCGCACCGCCCAGCAGCATGCAAAAGCCAACGATCTCAACGTCATCGAGTTTCGTGGTGGTGCCGTCGTCGCGTTCCACTTCGACGGCGATCAGGGCGCTGATCATGTCATCGCGCGGTTCAGCGCGCCGTTGCTGAATGAGGTTGTAGTACAGCAGGCCGTTTTCCTCTACCGCTTTTTTGCCCGCCTCACTCATGGTCGTTGCGCCCGGTTCACGCGCCATCACCAAATCTTGGAAGTGCCTGACGGATTGGCGGTCCTCTTCCGGCACACCGAGCATTGTGGTGATCACCTCGACCGGGAAATACGCGGAGAAGTCGGCAACCACGTCGAACGCGTCAAGATCAAGGCGGGAGAAATACCGGTCGATCGTGGCGCGGACGATTGCCTCCTGCGCCGCCATGGCTCGCGGGGTGAAAACCTTGTTGACCAGACCGCGCATCCGCCGATGCGACGGCGGATCCATGAATTGGACCAACGGATCCTTGACCACTTCGCCAGTCGCGACTTGGTCCAAAGTGACTCCCCTGGCCGACGAGAAGTTCTCGAAATCCTTGAATGCCGCAGCGACGTCAACATGTCGACTCAAGGCGTAAAAGTCGAGATCCTCGCTGCGGAACACCGGCGCCTCGTCACGCAGCCGCCGGTAGATCGGATACGGGTCGTTGAAGAACTCGGCAGAGAACGGGTCGAACGCAACCGTCGAGGTGGCCATCGGCACATCATCTACCACGCACTGCCTAGCCGGAAAGGTTATGGCCGCGCACAAGTCTCATAGTGGGTCGGTGCACTACAGCTTGGACACCCGGTCAAAGACACGTGTTTGATCTCGTTGATTGTCCTCACACCGCTGCCTCACTAGGTTGACAGCTTCCAGGGGGTAATAGAGCGTATCCGTTAGGCAGGCTCACCCGGCGGCCCAGTCCTCAATGGAGAGGAATTAATATGCGCGCCATTCAGATTGAACAGTTCGGCGACCCCGCGCAGGTGCTTCGCGTCGTCGACGTCGAGGAGCCGCCGCCACCGGGTCCGCATGAGGTTCTGCTGAGCGTCGAAATTTCGCCGTTGAACAAACACGACCTACTGGTTGTCACCGGCATGCTGGCGCGACCGCCCCTGCCCCACATACCAGGAGCCGAGGGCGTCGCCCGCGTGCTCGCCACCGGAGCCGAGGTCGATGGACTTCAAGTCGGCGATCAGGTCGTGCTGCCCCTGTACTCCGGTGCGTGGCGTGAGCGGCTCGTCGTGCCCGCCGACGGCCTGTTCGCACTCCCCGCCGGCGGCAACATCGAGCAGTACTCGATGCTGGGCAGCAACCCCCCGACGGCAGGGTTGATGCTCAGTGAATGCACCCCCCTGCAGCCCGGTGACTGGGTGGTGCAGAACGCCGCGAACTCCGGTGTGGGACGGTCGTTGATTGCACTGGCCAAACGTCGTGGACTTAAGACGATCAACCTGGCCCGCGACGACACAACGTTCGCCGAGCTCACGGCAGCCGGGGCCGACGTGGTTCACGTCGACGATCCCGATGCGGTCGGCGAGGTTCGAGCAGTGATCGGCGACGCGCGAGTGGCGCTGGCAGTAGAAGCCGTCGGTGGTCCGGGGGTGGCGCGGCTGCTCGAATTGCTTTCCGACGGTGGATGGTTGGTCAGCTATTCCTGGGCCAGGGACGAACCCATGTGGGTCGACACCTCGACACTGGTCGGCAAGCACCTCACCGTCCGCGGATTCTTTGTCGGCGACTTCGACTACCGCGAGAAGGTGGTGCCCGTCATTCGTGAGGCGGCACCGCTGGTGGCCGACGGCGCCCTCGTCGTCCCCGTGGCGGCCGTGTACCCCCTGGACCATATCCAGGACGCGGTGCAACATCTCTTCCGTGGCGGCAAGATCCTGCTGAACGTGGCCAGCCGATAGGTTTTCGACCTAGCTTTCAGCGCTTTGTGACCAGTCCGCCCGGTGGGACGTCGTCAAGGTCGTGATCGATCAGCGCGCGCACGGCGGGACGCGGTCCGTACGGTCGCAGCATGGTGCTGGCCGGCCGTGGCCGCACGTGCTGCGGCCACCAGAACCAGCGACCGAGCAAGGTGGCCAGCGACGGTGTCATGAACGACCGCACGATCAAGGTGTCGAACAACAGACCCAGCGCGATCGTCGTACCCACCTGGGCCATCACTCGCAGCGGGCTGAAGGCGAACGTGGCCATGGTGGCGGCGAACACCAGACCGGCGGCGGTCACCACCGAGCCCGAACCGGCCATCGCGCGGATGGTCCCCGTCTTGAGCCCGGCGTGAATTTCCTCCTTGAACCGCGATATCAGCAGCAGGTTGTAGTCCGAGCCGACAGCCAGCAGCAGGATGACCGCCATCGCCAGCACCATCCAGTGCAACTTGATCCCCAGGATGTACTGCCATAGGAGTACGGAGAGGCCGAACGAGGCGCCCAGCGACAGCAACACCGTGCCCACGATCACGCAGGCCGCAACGACGCTTCGGGTGATCACCAACATGATGACGAAAATCAGTGTGGCCGCGGCAATTCCGGCGATCAACAGGTCGATGTTGGAACCGTCGTGCATGTCTTTGTACGTCGCAGCGGTACCACCGAGGTAGACGTTGGCGCCCTCCCAGGGTGTGCCCTTGATCGACTCGTGCACGGCCTGCTTGATCGGCTCGATGTGGCTGACGCCTTCAGGGGTCGCAGGGTCGCCTTCATGCGAGATGATCAACCGGACAGCGTGCCCGTCCGGCGATATGAACTGTTTGAGACCCCGCGCGAAATCCGGGCTCTTGAACGCCTCTGGCGGAAGGTAGAACGTGTCGTCGTTCTTTGATTTGTCGAAGGCATCGCCCTGCGCGGTGGCGTTGTCGGCCTGCGCTTTCGCCTGGTCGTTGAGACCCTTGGTGGTCGCATAGTTCGACATGATGGTGTCGAGGTTGTGCTGCTGACTCTCGATCTGCGGCGGTATCAGTGCTACGAGTTTGGGCTGAATCTGGTCCAGCTTGTCCAGATTCGCGCTGAGGTTCACGATGTTCTCGGCCACCTGATCGATGCCGTCGAGCGCGTTGAAGACCGACCGGATTGCCCAGCAGGCCGGGATGTCGTAACAGTGCTTCTCCCAGTAGAAGTAGCTACGGATCGGCCGGAGGAAGTCGTCGAAGTTGGCGATGTCGTCGCGCAACTTCTCGGTGATTTTCACCGTTTCTTTGGTGAGCTTGGTGGTTTCGTGTGTGGTGTTGCTGAGGTCCTGCGTGGTCTGCATCTGCTCATGCAGCAATGCCATCGTTTTCTTGAGCTCGTCCGCCTGGGTCAGCAGGTTGCTCGCCTGCTCTTCCTGATAGTGCTGGGTCTGGAGCCGGCCCGCGGCTTGTGCGCCCATCTGAAAACCGAGGGTGCTGTGGTCGAGCGGGGTGCCCAACGGCCGGGTGATGGTCTGGACCCGGCCGATACCGGGGATGTGGAAGACCGCCTTGGCGACCTTGTCCAGGATGATGAAGTCGGCCGGGTTACGCAGGTCATGATCCGTCTCGATCATCAACAGCTCAGGATTGAGCCGAGCCTGGTTGAAGTGCCGGTCGGCAGCCGCATAACCGATATTCGCCGGGGTGTCTGACGGCAGGAAGTGGCGGGTGTCGTAGTCCGTCTTGTAGCCGGGCAGAGTGAGCAGGCCGACCAATGCGGCGGCGATGGTCACCGCGAGAACCGGCGCGGGCCAGCGGACGACGGCCGTGCCGATGCGTCGCCAGCCCCGGGTCTGCAGCTGTCGCTTCGGGTCCATCAGCTTGAAGAACGACGCCACGGTCAGGACCGCCGGTGCCAGAGTCAAGGCCGCGAGGACCGCGACCAGCATGCCGACGGCGCAGGGTATGCCGAGTGACGAAAAATAGGGCAACCGGCAGAAGCTCAGGCAGTACATCGCGCCGGCGATGGTGAGCCCCGATCCCAAGACGACGTGCGCCGTGCTGTGGAACATCGTGTAGAAGGCTTTTACGCGGTCTTCGCCGAGACCGCGGGCCTCGTGATATCGGCCTACCACAAAGATCGCGTAGTCCGTTCCGGCCGCGATCGCCATCAGCACGAGCATGTTGTTGGCGAACGTCGAAAGCCCCATGATGCCGTAGTTTCCGAGCGTCGCGACGACGCCGCGGGCGGCGGCCAATTCGATGAAGACCATGACCAGCATGATCAGCATGGTGACCACCGACCGATAGACGTACAGCAGCATCACGATAATCACGAGGAAGGTGACCATGGTGACCTTCGCAACGCCTTTCTCACCCGCGTGCGACTGGTCGGCAAATAGCGGACCTGCCCCGGTGACGTAGGCCTTGATTCCGGGCGGCGCGGGCACCGAGTCGACGATCTTGCGGACGGCCTCCGTGGATTCGCCGGACTTGGCGCTCCCCATGTTGCCGTCGAGGTAGACCTGGACGTACGCGGCCTTCTGGTCGTGGCTCTGGGATCCCGCGGCGGTCAGCGGATCACTCCAGAAATCCTGGATGTGCTGAACGTGTTTCTTGTCTTGCTCGAGTCGCTTGACGATCTCGTCGTAGTAGCGGTGCGCCTCGGCCCCCAGTGGCTTGTCGCCCTCCAGCAGGATCATCGCCGAACTGTCGGTGCTGAACTCGTTGAACGTTTTTCCGACGTGCATCATCGACTGGAACGACACCGCGTCCTTGGGACTCTGCGACACCGATTGGCGCTTGGAAACGACCTCGAGCTGCGGGGAAATAGTGTTGGTGACGAAGACGATGCCCAACCAGATCAGGACGATCGGCAACGCAAGCCGATGGATCATCCGTGGCAGGAACGGCGGGATCAGCGGCTGATCAACGCGCGGCGGCGGCACAGCCTCGGTGGCCTCGCTCATGCGGACTTGTCCAGGCAGTAGGTCATGGCATTGACGTTTTCGTTGGCGGGCGATTGATTAGCACCCTTGATCACCGCACCGCGCCCGTCGTGGTTGTCCACGACGAAATGGCAGGCGATCCAACTCCCGTCTCCCTGGGCTACCAGGTTCGCCGGGATGCCGGGCTTCGTTGACTTCAACACTGTGCTCCAGGGCAAGGGGACGTTGAGGGCCTGCTGCGGATGGGAGTTCTCGTCGAGGTAGTTGATGGTCGCGGTGCTGCCCGGCGAGCCCCAGACCTCGAGCGTGATGGTCTTGGCGTTGAACTGGTCGAGGACGTCACCGTTTACGCCTCCACCGAACGATCCCGCGTGAACGCCGAAGATTCCGTGCAGTCGGTGGACCATGAAACCCGACAGGGCGACGACAGCCACGATCGTGAGCACCAGCCAGAACCGGCTGAACAGGCCCTGCTTTCTGGCGCGCGCTGGAACGGGTTTTTCCGCGCTGCTTGGGGGCACCGTAGAAGCCCGCGACTCTTTCCGCGGCTCGGTGGTCGTCATGTGCGCTTTCCTAACCAGGGGAGAAGGCTGCTCAACTAATTAGCTTTAGAGGTAAGCTTAGGCACTCTAACCTACATCGAGATGGTCCGGTTTCACATCCCGAGCCGAGCCATCCGCGAACTCAGACACTCCCCATGTCAGTTCATCAAGGCGTGGCCGCAGCCCTAGGCACTCTGATGAGGCGACACGGTCTCGCTGTGAGGGAACAGGTCGTTACGCCCGGATCACCGCCGGCGCCCGTAGCCGGCATTGTCTACCTGAACACAAAATGCCACGCATCAACCGAAGTCATACACACGCTTGGTGGAGCAGGCCGGGCTCGAACCCGCGACTAACGAATTGCAGCCAGCAGATACGAGTTCCGGTAAAACCGCGCTATGCGTTGTCACACAACTGCTTTCGCAGAGTGATTGCGCTGTTGCATCCGGTTCATTCCCGGTGTTTCGCGATCACTATCTGTAAAAAGATGAGTAGAGCCGTCACCGCAGCGCCCAGTCTGGTCGGGCCGGTGCAAACTATGACGGCGCCATCCGTCGTCGCCGCGCAGCGAGGCCCAGAGCAACGGTCGCCTGAGAGACGACTATCGACCTGGGAGTCCGGATAGGGAAAACTATTTATCCGTGACAACCGATGTCGAGGGGTGGGTGGATCGGCTGAAACGTGCAGCCGAGGGTGGTTACGTTCTAGACCTGGCGGACGGCAACACGGTTGACCGGGAGTCATATGCGACGTGGCCGGCGCAGCGAACGATCCCGGCAGTCGCGTTGCTAACGGTGCTTATCGATCCAGATATTCGGGTCGACTCACGCGGCATTGAAATCAGGGGTGCCAGATTTGTTGACTGTGTTGATTTGCAGCATCGCGTCCTCTCTTATCCGCTTGGCTTGCGCGAGTGCGTTTTAGAGCAAGGTCTCAGACTGGATTTTGCGCAGATCCGGGGCCTCTACCTTTCTCGAGTGACGGTCAACGAGGGGCTCCGCGCACCGGGTGTGACCATTCAGGGCCGACTCAACCTCGCTGGCGCCACCCTCAACGACAACGACGGAGTTGCCTTGAACCTCGTGGGTGCCCACGTCACAAACGACGTGGACGCGGTCGACGGATTTCGTGCTCACGGCTTGATCGATGCGCGCGGCGCGACTATCGGCGGCGACCTCAGCCTCACTGGCGCTGTCCTCACTAAACCTGCTATCGACGAAGCACGCGCACTAGCTCTCGACGGCGCGCGGATAAGTGGCCAGGTCTATGCCGGCAAGGGCGCCGATGAAGAGAGCCGCGGCGTACAGGTCACCGGTGAGGTCAGCGCCATCGATCTGGCAGTCGGCGGTTCCCTCGATCTCTCTGGCGCCGTCCTGAACAATCCCGACGGATACGCACTAGTTATCAACCGAGCGCGCATCACCTCGGACCTGTTCGCGCGCGACGGACTCTGCGCGACCGGGGCGGTCCACGCCATCGGTCTGACCGTTGGCGGCAACCTTGAATTCGATGGTGCCATCCTCAACAATCCGGCCACGAACGAGGGCTCTGACGGGTACGCCCTTGTACTGGACCAGGCAAAGATCACCGGCGATGTGTTCTTCCGCGACGCCGTCGAGGCGAACGGCGAGACCCGATCCTTCGAGGCCACTGGCAGAGTTCGCTTCCGCGATGCGACCATCGGCGGCGACCTCTTGCTAACTGGCGCCACTCTCAACTGCCCAGGCACCGCCGGTAAGTATGGCTGGGCCGCCTTGGACCTCGGCGGTGCGCGCGTAGCCGGCAGCGTCCTCGCCGGGGAGGGCGCTGAGGTCAAGACTCACCCGTGCCATGTCGTCGGTACCGTTCGCGCCGTCGGCGCGACTATCGGCTACCAACTCGACCTCAGTGGTGCCACACTTACCAATCCTGACGGGGTCGCACTGAATTTGGAAGCTTTGAAGGTCTCGCGTTTGGTCCTGACGCCCAAGAAATTCAGTGGATCGGTGAATCTGATTAGGGCCCGTGTGGACGACTTGTTTGTTGATGAGTACCCTCCACAGCCGCTTTCCGCGACCGGATGGACTATCGGTGACGTGCGTGGACCGACCGGCTCGCTGCGCGAGAATTGGAAACTTGCACACCGCTGGCTCGACACGGCATCCGCCGACACTGGCTTGTCAGGCCGGCGGCTGTGGTGGCGCACGCACACGGCGTGGCTGCGTCGGAACAAACAAGTGGTGTCGGTCCAGCCCTGGCACGCGCTGGCTGACGTCTACGACCGCAACGGCGACCCCGCCGCCGCACGAAGACTGCGATTCGCCGCGGAAAACAAGATCACCGCTCAGTCACCACCCTGGACGCGGATGGTGCGAATTGTCTACTGCGCGGTGGCAGGCTATGGATACTTCCCCTTATTGTCCATCGCCAGCATGATCGTCTTGGTGGCCATCAGCTTCGCCATCGTGCATGGGAATCGCGACGGCATTGTGCCGACCCACTCGGACGCCGCGCTAAAGGCAGTGATACAGCATCTCGGAGACCAGAAAGCTAAGGAATGGTTACCGATCACCGCGCAGACACCCTGCGAGGTTCACCCCGGCTACCCCTGCATGGAACCCCTGACCTACGCCGTCAACGACGTCCTTCCGCCGGCGGGGGCAACTAACCAGGACTGGACGATCTCGCCCACCGCGCCCCTGGTGCTTGTCGTCGGTCTGCCCGTCGTCAAGCTCGGGCTCTGGGCCCTGGCAGCTCTTTTCCTGGCGGGCGTGTCGGGACTACTCCGGAAAAGCAAGTAATGAGAGTTCACCATTCGATGCCAGGATGCAGAAGAGCTTGCACGCCTCGTTGCCAGCGTCGTCAAATGCCGGCTCCCGCAGAGGAATTCATAATCATCCAGACCAATTTGAGCAACGGGAGACCTATTGCCAGCCAGGTGGTCGCGGCAGAGCGAATTGTCCAATCGGAACTAGTCGCGCCGAATGTCGGGACCAACGTGGATAACGTGTATGTAAAAGGGTTCAAACACGGGTATGGCTCTGCAATCGCGCTGTGGGTCGGCTGAGCATGTTCCTGGGCTGCCCTCTTGGCAGCGTCCGGCCGGGTTGGACGTAGCAGTTGACCCCGATGGTTCCAAGCCGCAACAAATTCCGGCGGGATTGCTGGGAACCACCCACGCATAGGTTTCGAACGTTCGTGGACGCGACGTGGACTCCGGGATGTTTTCGTGGCCCAACCCGACCGTTTGGTCAGCGAAAACAATATGCTCTGAGATGCGGAAATACGGTGGGGCTGTTCAGAGTCGGTTGATGGTTGACGGATCGGTTTCGGTTGATCCTTGACACTCGTGTTGTGGTTAGAGTCCTGCGCTGGTGCGTAGGGCCCGTTTGTTTCGTACCTGCCCGGTGCTGGCTTTCGCAGCGGTTTTGACCAGTTCGTCGCCGATCCAAAATCTCAGTAAGTCGCCGTCGACGTGGACATCGCAGCGAGCCCCGGCATGGTGGCGCCCGACGCTGACCTGCTGCCACGACACACAGACCACCCCGTTGGTAGTGACCCGCCGGCTCACCCAGTCATCGCCGCAGCGATCGGTGTGCGCAGTTAGCGTGGTGACCGCCGCACCGGGGGTGAACCGCTGTGCCGGTGTGGCCATGTCCAGCGATTGATGCGGGCGGGCAGTGTTGTAGTAATCCACCCACTCGTCCAAAGCTTGCTGAGCCGTCCGCAGGTTAGCGAAAGCTGGCTTGTTGCTGAGGAATTCAGCACGCATACTGCGGTGAAAGCGCTCAATCTTGCCCGTGGTGGTCGGAGATCTTGGTTGGGTTAACAAGTGCTCGATGCCGTTTTCGCGGCAAATCCGATCAAAGAGCACCTCCACCGGAGGATGGTTGAACCGGCCGGTGAACACCTTGCCGTTATCGGTCAAGATCTGCTCGGGCGCCCCAAACCGAGCCAGTGCTGCGCGCAACCCGTCACACACCGCGCGGGTGCGCTCTCGGGCCATCACCCGCGCACACACGCACATCCGCGAGTGGTCATCAATGCCCGTCAACACTTTGGCGCTGCTGCCATCAGCAAGGGAAACCGCCCACGATGTCCATCTGCCACAGCTCCATCGGCGCGCCGCGTTCCCAGCGTTTCCACTTGCGCGAGCGCCGATCCCGCAGCGCCGGGTCGATCATCGCGGCCCGCACCAACGCCCGATAGGCCGCCGACTCCGAGGGCACCGGCGCTATTCGGCGTTTAGCCAGCTCGAACACCAACCGCCGCGGCCCCCAATACGGGCGCGACCGCCGCAACTCCAACAACGCGGCCTCCACCTCAGCTGGCATCTGATGCGGACACGACACCGGCCGATGCGACCGATCCTTGAGCCCTTCAAGACCCTGGGCCTCATAGCGGGCCAACCAGGAGTGCAGCGTCTGGCGCGACACCCCCACCTTCTCGGCAACCTGCGACACCGACAACCCATCGGCGATCACCGCCAACACAGCCACATACCGCTGCTCAGCCACGCTCAACTCCCTCATCCAGGGAGTGTCAAGGATCAGCCGAAGTAACTGTCAACCATCAGCCGAAACACCGTCACGCATCACCCGAAGACAAAATGTCAAGCATCAACCGAGGTCATACAGAAATACGGTGGGGCGGGCGGGGCTCGAACCCGCGACCAACGGATTATGAGTCCGCGGCTCTAACCAACTGAGCTACCGCCCCGGGGGTCCATCTACCGGCTACTGCTCGACCAAGACCCTAGCGTGACGGCGTCGCAGCCAACCAGTCCACCGCGCCGTCAGCCATCGAAAGGCCGCAGCCGAAAGACTCGGATTTCGCGTGGCGCGCAGAGGGTGCGGTAGTTGGCATATCCGGGGTAGGAGTCGACGGCAGTGGCCCACGCGTCGGCGCGCGCCTGGCCGCTGAGTACCTCGGCCCGGTAAGCCGCAGGCGGACCCCTGAACTCGATCGTGCATTCGGGGTTCGCCAGCAGGTTCGCGCTCCACGCCGGGTGCGTCGGGCGACCATAGTTGGACCCGATCGCCAATAGCCCGTCCTCGTCGTCGATCAACGACAGCGGAAGTGTGCGTGGCTGTCCGGATTTGGCGCCGATGGCGGTGACCAGCCCGACCTTGTCCACGCCCATCGCGCTCAGCCGGCCGTTGGTCCGAGGGATCAGCACCTTGTCGATGCGAGGCATGATGTGCAGGGAAAGGAAGTCGCCGGCCCGACTCATGGCGAAGCGCTCGAACAGGGCTTCGTCGATTCGCAACCGCCGCCCGCGAAGTGGGCTTTCCCGCCGAAATGCCACGGCTAGACGCTACCTGCCGATCGCCGCCTTGGCGATCCTAAGCTCGGTCAGTTTCGCGAGGGTAGGGTCATGACGGCGGTCACGGCAATACGCCGCAAGTACTCAACGACGTGAGGGAATCCATGTCCGAAACCAAGTTCACCGTCATCTATGACAACCCCACCGACCCGGCCGCCTTCGAAAGCGCCTATGAATCAGAGCAATTGGAGCTGGCTCGGCGGATACCTGGATACCTCCGGCTCGAGGCGTCGAAGGTCTGGCCGAAAGAAGATGGCAGTCCGACGCCCGCCTACCGCATGATCGATCTGTACTACCCGACCTACGACGACGTCAGTGTGGCGGTGACGACACCGGAAGCGGGCGCGTTCTTCGAGGCCCTCGGGCGAATCGCCACTGGCGGTGTGCGGCTACTGGTCTCCGACATCGAGGTGCCGCAACACTGATCTCGAGCGGCCTTACGACGTCGTCAGCGACTCAGTCATCGATGTGCGTCGGCAGATCAGAGTAGGCGAGCCCCAAGGGGAATTGGCCAGGACCCATCAATTTGCAGTCTGGGTTCCATTGGTAACTCGGGCCGCTGTGCGACGTGGTGAGTACCACGCAACGTTGCCAGGTGCCGTCGGGCTGCACGGGTCCGTCGCACTTGCTGGCGACGAGCCCTCCGTACTGGCAGCCGGCGTTGGCCGGCGGCGCCGAGGCGATCAGCCCTCCAACCGTCAGCATGGCAACCAGTCCTGCGACTCCCCGTCGCGTCCCCGTCAGCTGAACACCGTCTGGCCGTCAACGTCGAGCAGGTAGGTCTCTGTACCTTCGGAAACCCGGGGAGCGTCCCCACCCAGCGACACCGCGACCTTATTGCTGGCATTACGCATGACATCGAGGGTGAGCTCGGCGGCCTCGGCCTCGGAAAATCGAGCGCGCACCTCGGCGACAACGTCGGCGTCGAGGTGCGCCGGCGTCCAAATTAACCCATCTACATACCGCAGCGCTGCTTTTGCGCGATCGTCGATCAAGGTCGACTGCTCGAACTGCCCGATGTCGTCGTACAGCGTCTCCGACCCGCCGGCATCCAGAGCCCTGCTCTCGCGCACCGATTTGCACAGCCGGCAGTTGTGCGCAGTCGCCCCGCGCAGCCGCACCAGCTCGGAGGTCACCGGGTCAAGCGCACGCATCCGGCCCACCGCGGGCAGGAACTCGTTGAACACCTCACCGGACGGGTCGGTGGCGTGATCCCACTCGATCGGCCCGCGCGTCCAGCCCAGAAAACTCGAGCCGACGCCCAACGCCTCGAGCCCGGCCCGCACCCGCGGCACGAGGTCTGCGATGTACATCGCCACCACGACACCAAAGGTGTTGTCCCCCAGCGTCTTAAACAGCAAAGACCGTTGCTCAGCAGTGATCGCGGAAACGTCGGCGCTGAATTGCTCGGCGAACTCCGCGACGACGGCCTCGGCCTCCGATGCCGGTTCGTCCACCGCCACCTCGACCGGCAGCGGCGGCAGCGACATCGTCTGCGCACACACCCGCCGCACCAAGCCCGCCAGACGACCGTCACCCGAGGGAGACAAGGCCACCAACCGCGTCAGCTGCCCATCACGAACCGTAGCCGGAGTCACCATTGGAGATACGTTACGACTACTGCGCCTGGCTCACCGAAGACATATGGAAATCCGGGATCCGCAGCGTCGGCATCGCCGACCGCGTGACCCAGTCGCCCCACTCCCGCGGCAGCGTCTTCTCGCTGACGCCCGCCTCGGTCGCGCGGCGCAGCAGATCGAGCGGGCTCTCGTTGAAGCGGAAGTTGTTGACCGCCGCGGTGACCTCGCCATCCTCGATCAGGTACACGCCGTCGCGGGTCAGCCCGGTGAGCAACAGCGTGGTGGGATCGACCTCGCGGATGTACCACAGCGTGGTCAGCAGCAGGCCACGCTCGGTGCCCGCGATCATGTCGGCGAGGTCTTTCGTCCCGCCGGTCATCACCAGGTTGTCCGCGGCGACGGCGACCTGGGCGTCGAACTTGGCGGCGGCCGCGCGCGGATAGGCCAGCGCGTTGATCACCCCATTGCGGATCCAGTCGATCTGGCTGATCTCCATGCCGTTGTCGAACACCGAAACGGTCTCCGTGGAACTGCTCGCCGCCACGAACGGCGTGCACGCCAGCCCCGGCGCCATCGGATCGGAGAACAACGTCAACGGCAGATCGGTGAGCCGCTCCCCCACCCGGGTCCCGCCGCCGGGCGCCGAGAGCGCGGTGCGCCCCTCCTGCGCGCCCCGGCCGACCATCGACCAGGCCAGGTAGATCATCATGTCGGCCACCGTCGACGGCGGCATGATCGTCTCGTAGCGACCCGGCGGCAGGGCAACGGTGCGCTCCGCCCAGCCCAGTCGCAGCGACAAGTCCTCGAGCAGCGAATCCGTAGGCACATCAACGAAATCGGCGGTTCCGATACCGGCCCAGGCGCTGGCGTCACCGCGCTTGCCGTTGATCTCCACCGCCCCGGCCGGTTGGGTGAAACGGCGGCGCAGGCCGGTCGAGGACGCTAGGAACGTCGTCGAAACACTATGGTGCGCAAAGCCATACAGCCGGTCGGTGCCCGCGAACCCGCGGCTCAGCGAGCCCGCGACATCGGCGAAAACCTCGGCCCCGGTACCGGGCACCGGCGCATCCCAATCGGCGGGCACCCCGGTACCGGCCAGCAGCGGCGCGGCATCGCCGGCCTCCGGTGCGGAGGCTGCCGCCTGCTGCGAGGCCGCCACCAGACCCGGGAGCACCCGCGGATCCACCTCGGCGGACACGACCGTCCCGATGGAGGCGCTATCACCCTTGCGCACAATCGAAATGACCGCAATGTTGCGGCTGTGCGAAACCCCGTTGGTGGTCATGGAATTGCCGGCCCACCGCAACGTCGCCTCGACCTTGTCGGTGACCAGCACCATGGTCTCGTCGGCGCCGCCAAGTTTGGCCGCCTCGTCCAAGACCAGGTTGACGACGTGCTGCGCGGTAATCATCGACCCCCCTCGGTCCGGGTGTTGAGCACGTTGACGCCCCGGAACAACGCCGACGGGCAGCCGTGGCTGACCGCCGCGATCTGGCCGGGCTGGGCCTTGCCGCAGTTGAACGCGCCGCCCAGCCGCCACGTCGACGGTCCGCCCACGGCTTCCATCGAATTCCAGAAGTCGGTGGTGGTGGCCTGATACGCCACGTCACGCAACTGGCCGCCCAGGCGGCCGTCGCGGATGCGGAAGAAGCGCTGACCGGTGAATTGGAAGTTGTACCGCTGCATGTCGATTGACCAGGATTTGTCGCCGACGATGTAGATGCCGTTCTCGACCCGGCCGATCAGGTCGGCGGTGGAAAGATCCTCGGGCCCGGGCTGCAGCGACACGTTGGCCATCCGCTGGATCGGCACGTGATGCGGCGAGTCGGCATACGAGCAGCCGTTGGAGCGCGGCTGTCCCAGCCGGGGTGCGAACACCCGGTCGAGCTGGTAGCCGACGAAGATGCCGTCGCGCACCAGGTCCCAGCTTTGCGCGGCCACCCCTTCGTCGTCGTAACCGATAGTGGCCAAACCGAATTCGACGGTCCGGTCGGCGGTCACGTTCATCACCGGCGAGCCGTAGCGCATGGTTCCGAGCTTGTCCGGGGTGGCGAACGACGTACCTGCATAGGCGGCCTCGTAGCCGATCGCGCGGTCGTATTCGGTTGCATGGCCGATGGATTCGTGAATCGTCAGCCACAGGTTGGTCGGATCGATCACCAGATCCGTGGGCCCCGCAGTCACGCTGGGCGACTTGACCTTCTCGGCCAGCAGCACCGGCAGCTGCGCGAGCTCGTCGGTCCAGTTCCACACCTCGTCGCCGGCCAGCGCCTCCCAGCCGCGTCCCATCGGCGGCGCCAGCGTGCACATCGAGTCGAAACTGCCCGCCGCGGGGTCGACGGTGACGGCCTCCAGCGACGGCATCACCCGCACCCGCTGCTGGGTGATCGCGGACCCGAAGGTGTCGGCGTAAAACGTCTGCTCCTTGACCGCGGTCAGGCCGGCCGAGACGTGGTCGACGCCGTCGGCGCTCAGCAGCCGCCCGGAGTACTCCTCAAGCAAGCCGATCTTGTCGGCCGCGGGGATGTCGAACGGGTCGATCCGGTAGTTCGACACCCAGGTGGCGTCGGCGTACACGGGCTCGGGCGCCAGCTCGACGCGCTCGGTGTTCAGCGCCGCCAGCGTGGTGGCCACGCGAACCGCGCGCCGCGCGGTGTCGGCCGCGACCGAGGGCGCCAGCTCCGCGTGCGACGCGAATCCCCAGGTGCCGTCGACGATGACCCGCACCGCCAAACCGACCTCACGGCTGACCACCGCGGTCTCGAGCTCACCGTCACGCAACTGGATGATCTCGGTGTTGATGCGGTGAATTCGCAGGTCCGCATAACTGGCCCCGGCCGTCGTGGCAGCCGACAACGCGGCCTCCGCGAGCTCGTGTCGCGGCAGGTCCAGGAAGTCGGCATCGATCCCCCGATTCGGTGTCACGGCTCCACCGTAACGACTGCTCTCCAAACCCCTGCAGAGCCCGCTTTAATTAGCTGCATGGCCAGCGCCGCGCCCAGTCAGCCGCGATCCAGCGTGCTGGCCTATGGGCTGCTGGCGCCGAGCCTGTTCGGCGTCGTCACCTTTCTGCTGTTGCCCATCCTCGTCGTGGTCTGGCTGAGTCTGTACCGGTGGGATCTGCTCGGTCCGCTGCGCTTTGTGGGCCTGGCCAACTGGCGCTCGGTGCTGACCGACTCCGGCTTCGGGCATTCGTTATTCGTGACGGCGATCTTCGTGGCGATCGTGGTCCCGACGCAGACCGTGCTGGGACTGGCGGTCGCCTCGATGCTGGCCCGGCTGCTGCCGGGGACCGGCTTTTTCCGCACGGTGTTCGTGCTGCCGTGGATCTGCGCGCCGCTGGCGATCGCGGTGCTGTGGCGCTGGATCCTGGCGCCCACCGACGGCGCGATCGCGACCCTGCTCGGCCACAGCATCGAGTGGCTCTCCGATCCCACCTTCGCGCTGCCGCTGGTGTCGGCCGTCGTCGTCTGGATGAACGTGGGCTATAACTCGCTGTCCTTCCTGGCGGGCCTGCTCGCGATTCCGAACGACATCCACGCCGCCGCGCGCACCGACGGCGCCAACGCGTGGCAACGGTTCTGGCGCATCACCCTGCCGATGCTGCGCCCGACGATGTTCTTCGTGCTGGTGACCGGGATTGTCAGCACGGCACAGGTTTTCGACACCGTGTACGCGTTGACCGACGGCGGGCCGGGCAACAGCACCGACCTGGTGGCCCACCGCATCTACGCCGAGGCGTTCGGTTCGGCTTCCATCGGCCGAGCGTCGGTGATGGCGGTGGTGCTGTTCGTGATCCTGGTCGGCGTCACGATCGTTCAGCATCTGTACTTCCGACGGCGGATCACCTATGACCTCGTCTAGTCGCGTCGTGAACGCGCTGATCTACGCCGGCATGATCGTCGGCGCACTGATCACGTTGCTGCCCTTCGCGCTTGGCTTACTGACCTCGTTCACCTCGGCACACCAGTTCGCGACGGGGACACCGCTGCAACTGCCGCACCCGCCCACACTGGCCAACTACGGTGACCTGGCAGGTGCCGGCTTCGGCCGCGCCGCGGCGGTGACGGCATTGATGACGGCGGTCATCCTGGTGGGCCAACTGACCTTCTCGGTGCTGGCCGGCTACGCCTTCGCGCGTCTCGACTTCGCCGGGCGCGACATGTTGTTCTGGGTCTATATCGCGACGTTGATGGTGCCCGGGACAGTCACCGTGGTGCCGCTGTATCTGATGATGGCCCAAGCGGGGCTGCGCAATACGTTCTGGGCGTTGGTGCTGCCGTTCATGTTCGGCTCCCCGTACGCGATCTTCTTGCTGCGCGAGCACTTTCGCCTGATCCCCAACGACTTGATCAACGCCGCGCGCCTCGACGGCGCCAACACTTTGGACGTGATCACGCATGTGGTGATTCCGTCGAGCCGGCCGGTGCTGGCGGCGCTGACGCTGATCACCGTGGTCTCGCAATGGAATAACTTCATGTGGCCGTTGGTGATCACCAGCGGCCACAAGTGGCGGGTGCTCACCGTCGCAACGGCCGAACTGCAGTCGCGCTTCAACGCGCAATGGACGCTGGTGATGGCGGCGACCACGATCGCCATCGTGCCGCTGGTGCTGCTGTTCATCGCTTCCCAGCGACACATCGTCGCCTCGGTCGTCCTCTCGGGTGTCAAGTGAGCCGGCCCCGTTCTTCCACACTCGCCGCCGCTGCGCTGGGACTGGTCGCGGTGCTGTTGGCCGCCGCCGCGATGCTGTTGAACTACTCCGGCGAACCCCATGGCAACAAGATCGTGGTGCGGGTGCGGATCTGGGACGCCTCGCTCGCCGAGGCCTACCGGGAGTCGTTCGCGGCATTCAGCCGCACGCATCCCGATATCGAGGTGCGGATCAATCTGGTGGCCTACTCGACGTACTTCAACACGCTGCGCACCGACGTCGCGGGCGGCGGCGCCGACGATATCTTCTGGCTCTCCAACGCATACCTCGCGGCCTACGCCGCCAACGGCCGGCTCCTGAACGTCAGCAAAACCATGAACGCCGATGACTGGGAACCGGCGGTGGTGGACCAGTTCACCCGCGGCGGAACGCTATGGGGCGTGCCGCAGCTGACCGACGGCGGCATCGCCGTGTACTACAACGCGGACCTGCTTTCGGCCGCCGGGATCGATCCCGGTCAGCTGAACAGCCTGCGCTGGGATCCCGACGGGGACGACACCCTGCGCCCGCTCGCCGCCAGGCTCACCGCCGATGCCAATGGAAATCGAGCGAACACACCAGATTTCGACCCCGGCCGGGTGCGGCAGTGGGGCTACAACGCGGCCAACGACGCGCAGGCGATCTACCTCAATTACATCGGCTCGGCGGGCGGCGTATTCCAGCGCGGCGACGAGTTCGCGTTCGACAACCCCGGCGCCATCGCCGCGTTCCGCTACCTGGTCGCTCTGATCAACGACGACCACGTCGCGCCGCCGGCCTCGGACACCAATACCAACAGCGACTTCTCCCGCAACCAATTTCTGGCCGGCAGGATGGCGATGTTTCAGTCCGGCACCTACAACCTCGCGTCGATCGCGCGCGATGCGCGCTTCCGCTGGGGGGTCGCGATGCTGCCGATCGGTCCCGCCGGCCGGATCAGCGTCACCAATGGCATTGCTGCCGCGGGCAATTCGTCCACCAAACATCCCGACGCGGTGCGTGAGGTGCTGGCCTGGCTGGGTAGCAACGACGGCAATGCCTATCTGGGCAGTCAGGGCGCGGCGATCCCCGCGGTGCGCTCGGCCCAGCAGGTCTATTTCAACTACTGGGCGGAGCGCGGCGTCGACGTCACACCCTTCTTCGCCGTCCTGGAGGGCCCGCGCATCCCGGCCCCGGGCGGCCCCGGCTTCGCCGCCGGAAATGCCGCGCTGCAAAGCTATTTCGACGAGATGTTCCTCGGCCGCGGCGACGTCGCGACCACGCTCAGGCAGGCGCAGGCCGCGGCCAATGCCGCCTCGCGGCGTTAGTCGGCGTCGTTGAGCGCGCTGTGGTGGCGACCCCACACGAAGTAGAAGATCAACGCCACGAAGATCCAGCCGCTGAATGCGATCCAGGTGTACCAGTGCAGGCTGGCGAGGATGTAGCCGCAGGCCAGCACCGAAAGCACCGGCGTGACAGGGTAACCGGGCACTTTGAACGGGCGTGGCAGATCCGGCTCGCGCACCCGCAGGATGATCACGCCCACCGCAACGACGATGAACGCGGTCAGCGTGCCGATGGACACCATGTCCGCCAGCTCCTCCAGCGGGACGAAACCACCCAGCGTCCCGGCGGCGATCGCCACAATCACCGTGTTCGACACCGGAGTCATCGTGCGCGTGTTGATCGTCGCGAAGCGCGACGACAGCAGCCCGTCGCGACCCATCGCGTACAAGATGCGGGTCTGGCCGTACATCGTGATCAGGGTGACGGTGAAGATCGAAATCACCGCGCCCGCACACAGAATCGTGCTGGCCCAGCCTTGGTGCGTGACGTTGTCGAGGATGGTGGCCAGCCCGGCGTCCTCTTGCCCGGCGAAGGCCTGCCACGGCTGGGTGCCCAGCGCGGCAAGGGCGACGAGGACGTAGACAGTGGTGACGATCGCGAGCGCAGCGATCAGTGCCCGCGGCATGGTCTTCTGCGGGTCCTTCACCTCCTCACCCGCCGTCGACACCGCGTCAAGGCCGATGAACGAGAAGAAGATCGTGCCCGCCGCCGCGCCGATGCCCGAAACCCCGAAGGGCGCAAAGTCCCTGAGCTGGTTGCTGTCAAAGGCGGTGAACGCGATGATCACGAACATGGCCAGCACGCCCAGCTTGGTCAGCACCATGATCGCGTTGACCCGCGCCGATTCGCTGGCGCCGCGAATCAGCAGCAGCGCACACATGGCGATCAGCAGGATCGCCGGCAGATTGACGTAGCCGGGGTCGGAGTCCCAGGGCGCCGCGGACAACGCATGCGGGATCTGAAATCCGAATAGGTTGTGCAGCAACTTGTTGACGTAGCCGCTCCAGCCCACCGAGACCGCGGCCGTGGCCACCCCGTATTCGAGCAGCAGGCAGGCCGCCACCGCCACCGCGGCGGCCTCACCCAGCGTGGTGTACGCGTACGAGTACGACGAGCCCGCCACCGGCACGGCCGCAGCCAATTCGGCATAGCAGATGGCGGCGAGCCCAGCCGCGATCCCCGCGATGATGAAGGAGACGATGACCGATGGGCCCGCTTCCGGCACCGCCTGCGACAGCACGAAGAAGATGCCGGTGCCGACCGTCGAGCCGACCCCGATCATGGTGAGCTCGAACGTCCCGATACCGCGCTTGAGGTGACCCGCGGCTCCGTGCGCAACGGGTGCGCCGACCGCCGGGCGGCGCCGCAGCAGCTGTTGGCTCAGGCTGAACGAGCTGGCTGGCAAATGCCCCCCTATTGCTGGATCAGCTGATTATGCAGCCTCTCGCAATACGCCAGCGAACTGGTCGACCGCCCAGTCGATCTCCTGCTCGGTGATCACCAGCGGCGGCGCGAACCGCAGCGTCGAACCGTGAGTGTCTTTCACCAGCACACCACGCTCGGCCAGCCGCACGCTGATTTCCTTGCCGGTGCCCAGGGTCGGCTCGATGTCGACGCCGGCCCACAAGCCGAAGCCACGCACCGCGATCACGCCGTCACCGATCAGGTCTCGCAACCGCCGATGCAGATGTGCGCCCAACTCGGCCGAGCGGGACTGGAATTCGCCCCGCGCCAACATGGCGACCACCGTGGTGCCGATTGCGGCGGCCAGCGGGTTGCCCCCGAACGTCGAGCCGTGCTCGCCCGGATGCAGCACGCCGAGAATGTCGCGGTCGGCGACCACCGCCGACAGCGGAACGACGCCGCCGCCCAGCGCCTTGCCGAGCAGATAGACGTCCGGCACCACGCCCCAGCGGTCGCAGGCGAATGTATAGCCGGTGCGCGCCAGCCCGGACTGGATTTCGTCGGCGATCATCAGCACGTTGTGTTCGGTGCACAGCGCGCGAACGGCCGGCAAGTAGTCGTCGGGCGGGACGACGATGCCGGCCTCGCCCTGGATCGGTTCGAGCAGCACCGCAACGGTGTACTCGTCGATCGCGTCGGCCAACGCCGCGACATCACCGAAGGGCACCGCACGGAACCCCGGGGTGAACGGACCGAAGCCGTCCCGCGCCGTGGGGTCCGACGAGAAGCTGACGATGCTGATCGTGCGGCCGTGGAAATTGTTCTCGGCCACCACGATATTGGCACGACCCTCGGGCACACCCTTGACGTCGGCGCCCCACTTGCGCGCGACCTTGAGTCCACTCTCCACGGCTTCGGCGCCCGAGTTCATCGGCAGCACCATGTCTTTGCCGCACAGCCGGGCCAGCCCAGCGCAGAACGGTCCCAGACTCGCGGCATGGAATGCGCGACTGACCAGCGTGACGGTGTCGAGCTGGGCATGCGCTGTCGCGGTGATCTCAGGGTTGCGGTGGCCGAAGTTGACCGCCGAGTACGCGGCCAGACAATCCAGGTAGCGCCGGCCGTCGACGTCGGTGATCCAAGCACCCTCGGCGCTTGCCGCCACCACGGGGAGCGGCGAATAGTTGTGCGCCGCATACTCTTCGACGAGCGATATCGCGTCGTTGGTGGTCACCGAAGTCGGGTGGTCGAGAATCGTCATTCAAACACCTCCAATGTGCAGCACTTGACGGAACCGCCCCCCTTGAGCAGCTCGGAGAGATCGACGCCGACGGGATCGAAGCCCACTTCCCGCAACTGGGCTGCGAAACCCGTTGCGGCGCAAGGAAGCACGACATGCAGGCCGTCGGATACCACATTGAGGCCAAGCACGTAGGCGTCTGCGCTCCCTACCACGATAGCGTCGGGGAACAGTGCGTGCAGCTGCTCCTGTGCTGCCGCGCTGAACGCCGGGGGGTAGAACGCGATCGTGTGATCGTCAAGAACGGCGAGCGCGGTGTCGAGGTGGTAGAACCGCGGGTCCACCAGCTCGAGCGAGACCACCGGCATGCGCAACGCCGCCGAGACCTCGGCATGTGCGCGCCGGTCGGTGCGAAAGCCATAGCCCGCCAACACCATTTCGCCGACCATCAGCAGGTCGCCCTGCCCCTCGTTGACGTAGCGGGTGGTGACGGGCCGATAACCCATCGACGACATCCATTCGCCGTACGCCGTCGCCTCACCGGCGCGCTGCTCGTAGCGGAATCGGGCGACGATCGCGACATCGCCCGCGACGAACCCGCCGTTGGCGGCGTAGACCATATCCGGCAGACCGGATACCGGCTCGACGATGTCCACGCGATGGCCGAGTCGCAGGTAGGTCCGCCGCAGACCCTCCCACTGCGCGAGTGCGACGTCGACGTCCACGGGCGCGCTGACGTCCATCCACGGGTTGATGGCGTATTCGACCGCGAAGTAGGTCGGCGGCGTCATCGCGTACCGACGGGTCTGAGGCGTTCTGAACCGCGTGAGGGCGGCGTCTTGCCATGCCGCGGGCACGGCACGGGGCGCCGGGTCGACATAGTAATCCGTCACATTTCCAGGGTATTTTGGCTTCTGAACACAATCAAACGCCGATTCTTGCGTGTCTATGAACGATTTATTGCGCTAAGGTGCCACATACAGCGATTCATTGCACACTGACGAAAAAGGGGGGGCGATGGACCGCCTCGACGACACCGACGAGCGCATCCTCACCGAGCTCACCGAGCATGCGCGAGCCACCTTCGCCGAGATCGGCGAGAAGGTGAATTTGTCCGCACCGGCGGTGAAACGACGCGTTGACCGGATGATCGACAACGGCGTGATCAGGGGCTTCACCACGGTCGTCGACCGCAACGCGCTGGGCTGGAACACCGAAGCCTATGTGCAGGTGTACTGCCACGGCACGATCGCGCCCGATCAGTTGCGCGCAGCCTGGGTGGACATGCCCGAGGTGGTCAGCGCGGCGACGGTGACCGGTACCTCCGACGCGATCCTTCATGTGCTGGCCCGCGACATGCGCCACCTGGAGTCGGCACTGGAGCGCATCCGGGAGAGTGCCGACATCGAGCGCAGCGAAAGCATCGTCGTGCTGTCAAACCTCATCGACCGAATGCGGACCTAGGTCAGCGAGCGCCGAACGCTCGCGGTTTAACGAAGGGTCAGCGAGCGCCGAACCAGCGCGCCAGCCTGGACTCCGATGTCGGCGGCCGGCGAGTTGCGTAGGGCCACGGCTGGTTTCGTTCCGGCACTGAACTCGCCCGGGCCTGCTTCAGCTGCATCCGCAGGTGCTGCCGGAGGTCATGCAGCGCGGGATCCGTCCAGCGGTTGTCGGCTTCGATCGGGTCGGCGGTCAGGTCGTACAGCTCCCATTGATCATCCAGCGGCGACGTCCGATACGCCTCTCCCCCAACGCCATTGGCCGCCAGATGGCGAACGCCCGGTTCGGTCCAGGTCCCCGGATCGTCGAAGGTGCGGACCAGCTTCCACAGGTGTCCGGCGCCGCCGGCATCGTCAACCCGCACAACCAGGCCTTCGAAATTCGACGCGGTGTGCGCCGGAACCCGGATACGCAGCGGCGCAGGCGGATTGACCGTTTGCTTCAGACGGCGCCCCAGGCCCGATACGCCGCTATCCCCTTCGAGCATGTTGTCGCGGGTCATCAGGTAGACGGCCCGGGTGTCGTCGGCGGGCGCGCCGTCGACGACCGGCATCAGATCGCGGCCGGGTAACTCGTGGACCTCCGAGAACGACTCAGCCAGCGCGCCAGCCACTTCCGTGACGTCGACTCCCGCGGCTCCCAGCAGCGTCGGGACCAGGTCGACATGCGATGTCGGCGCCGTCACCACCCGGGGCTGCGTCGCGCGCGCACCGATGCGGGCGATCACGAAGGGAACGCGGGTGGCCTCGTCATAGAGGTTGAACCATTTCTGGTGCAGTCCGCCGTGGGCGCCCAGCAGATCGCCGTGATCGGCGGTACGCACCAAAACCGCGTCCTCCGAACCACCTTCGGTGACGGCACGTCTGACGCGATCGATCGGTGCGTCCACCTCGGCGTGCAGGCGGTAATAGAGATCGCGGTAGCGCTGCGCGCCGCGCTCGTAGGTCCGGTCGATCGCGGGCGCCGGACCGTAGCCCGAGTAATAGGCCTCGCGGAAGGCGATCTGCGCGGCCGGCTTGGTCGACAGGTCCTCGTCGGCGGTGGGCGCCGGGGCGACCGGGGGCGGGTCCAGCGGTGACGGCTTGACCGGACTGCGACGCGACCACAGCGGGAACAGCACGATGTCGTGGGGGTTGACGAAGCTGGCGACAAGCAGGAACGGCCGCAGTGCGGCGGGGTCGCCGGCACGACGGCGGGAGTACCGGTCGGTGAGCCAGGCGACGACACGATCGGCGATCAGCGGATCGCGGCGAATACCGGCATTGCCCAGCAGCGACCCGTGCGGCTCCGGGCCGACCCACCCGGAAAAGCCATACGGCCCAAGCGGATCCGCGTCGAGGTAGCGCCTCACCGCGACCGGGTCGACGACGCCGTCGTCGTCGTTGGTGGCCAGCGGACGGCCGGTGTCGGGATCGGTCAGATCCGCGTGCGAGATGTGCCACTTGCCGTCGTAGTGCGTGTCGTAGCCCGCCGCGCGGAACCAGTTACCCAGGGTGGGCACCTCGCCGCGGCGCAGCCAGCGCATGCGGGAATCGTCTGCCGTCTTCCCGATGCCGTCGGTCTGGGTGACGCCATGCAAATCGGGGTACTGCCCGGTGAAGATGGTCGGACGGCTGGGCACACAGGCAAGCGAGCCCGTGTAGTGCCGGCCGAAGCTAACGCCGTGATCGTCGAACCACTTGCGCCCTAGCAGTATTCGGTCACGCCAGGCGAGCACGCCGGGCGTCTCGTACGGCGGCACCGCACGTTCCTCGTCGGTCATCAGGATGACGATGTCGGGTCGATCAGACACGCGCATTCTCCAATCGTTTCGCGAGCCCGGCAAGCATCGAATCGGACTGCCGTACAGCGACGCGACACACAATGCGCTCGGCAAGCTTTTGCGGTGGGCGAGGGCCGATTTCGACGGTGCTGGTCAGGGTCACGGCGGTCGCATCGCCCGAGCTCGCCGCGAGCGTCCAGCAGTTGGTCACCCGGCGCAACAACCGGGGCAGGCCCTCGATCTCATAGGCGAGCACGTGCGGCGGGTCGAACTCGATGATGCGCTCGACGAGAGTGTCGCGTTTGACCTGCACTCGCCTGGTCGTACCGACCGGCGCCCCATCGGCGCCCGAAAACAGGATGCACGAGTGGTCGACATTGTCGGCCCAGGCGCTGATGGCACCGAAGTCCGCCAGGACATCCCAGACTTCTTGCACGCGAGCCGCAATGATACGAGTGCGCTGAATGTCGGCCACGCGCTTACGCTACGCGAAGAGTGGCAACCGGCTCGTCAAATCGCACTGAGATGCAGCATCGTATCGAGCACCACCGAGGCGGCGCCCGCAGCGACAAAGAGGGCAAGTGTCACCCAGTCCGCCAGTTTCGGGCGGGCCGGAGATGCGGCGAGCTGACCCGCCCCGCCGCGAGCGGTGATCGCATCGCCCATCTCGTCGGCGCGCCGCAACGCCACCACCATGGCCGTCGCGAGCAGGTCGATCACCTCACGGCCCTGTTGCTTGCGCCGAGCCCTGCGCGTGGGCGGCACCTCTTTGGGACGTAGCCGACGGGCTGCGTAGAGCACCTGGAATTCCTCGATCAACATCGGGAAGGCGCGCAATGCGAGTGCCAACGCCGCCGCCCATTCGTCGATCGGGATCCGGAATATCTTGAATGGGCGGCCCAAAGTTGCCAGCGCGGGCCCGATTTCGGCGACATTGGTCGTCCAGGAGACAATCGCACCGAGCGTTATCAGCAGGATGGTCAGCGCGGTCATCCGCAGGAAGTGCAATGATCCGCCGAGAGCGACGTGCAGCCCGCCCAGCGAAATCACCGGACTGCCACCGGCGAGCGCGGCGGTCACAAAACCCACCCCGATCACGAGCCAGAGCCAGCGCGGTACCGAGGGCAGGGCACCGCGTGGAATGTGGGCAAGCCACACGGCCGCCACCGTCAGGCCGCCGAGTAGTCCGATGGTCACCCAACTCGGATAGAAGGTCAGCAGCACCGCGGTGCCGACGACAACCAGCAGTTTGGTACCGGCCCACAACTGGTGCATGATGCTGTTTCCCGGCACCGGGACCAAAAGCACGACTGGACGAGTGGGGCGCTTGGTCTGGCCCGTGGCGGGGGAAGGTGATGCGGTCTCGGTCACGCCACACCCCCTGTCGTGGTCGGCACCGTTTCCAGGACACCGTTGCGCAAATGCAAGGTGCGCGGGCAGATCCCTTCCATGCCCATGCTGTCGTGCGAAATAACCACCAACGTCAGACCCTGCTCACGGCGCAAGCGCTCCAGTAGCGTCAGCAAGCCGCGTTGGCTGGCGATGTCCAATCCCGCCAGCGGCTCGTCGAGAATCAGCGCTCGCGGCGAACGCGCCAACATTCCGGCCAGCACCACACGGCGCATCTGGCCACCGCTGAGCTGGTCGATGCGCCGTGCAGCCAACGCGGGCTGCAGCCCAACCAAGCCCAAGGCCGCGGCCACACGGTCTTCGTCGTGATGCGAAAAGCCCGCTGCCGAAGCCACTTCCAGGTTGACGTGGCTGCGCATCAATTGCAACCGGGCCGCTTGGAATGCCAACGCCACCACGCCGACATGCTGATGGGTGGGCTCGCCGTCGATCAGGCAGGAGCCGGTGGTAGGGACGGTCAACCCGGCCATGATCCACCCCAGCGTGGACTTGCCCGAGCCATTGTCGCCGTGGATCAAGACACCGTCACCCTGCTCTGCGACAAAGTTGATGTCGCGCAGCGCGGTCTTGGCCCATGGTGTGCCACTGGCATATTCGTGGCCGACGCCGATGAGCTCTATCACTCCCGCGTCGTGGTGTCGCTGCGCCGCGGGGCTCGGCACCGTCGCGTCCGGGATCCCAAGCGCGCCGGTGTTATCCGACGATTCGCTGAGATTGATCGCGCGGTCCGCGGACGCGGCCTCGTTGTCGAAGTGGGTGATGTGCACCAGCGCGGTCCGGTGCCGTTTAGTGAGGCCCGACATCACGCTCAGCAATGCGTCGCGGCCCTGCTGATCGATCATGGAGGTGACCTCGTCGGCGATAAGCAGTGCGGGTTCTCGGGCGAGTGCCGCGGCGAGCGCTAGGCGCTGGAGTTGGCCGCCGGACAAACTTGAGGTGTCGCTTTCGGCAAGGTCCTCAAGGCCGACCTCACGCAGCAATCGGCTCACATCGACCTGGGCCTCCGGGGGTAAGCCCCACACCACATCGTCGGCGACCCTGGTGCCCAGCACTTGGCTCTTCGGGTGTTGCAGGACAAGCGCGGTGCCACCCAGCTCGCCCAAACCCACTGCGCCGGGGCGGTGCACGGTTCCCGATGTCGGCCGTCGGCCGGCCAGGATCAGCATCAGCGTCGTCTTGCCGGAGCCGTTGGCACCCGTGACCGCGACGTGCTCCCCGCCCCGAATTTCCAAGCTGACCTCGCGCAGTGCGTCTTTACCGGCGTTGGGATAACGGAACCGCACCTGGTCCAGGCGCACCGGCACCGGACCAATCCCGGCGTCCTGAGGCACGTCGATGTCGGGTGGATCCAATTTGTGCACATCGGGGATGTCGCCCATCCGCTCTAACAGACGCGACAGCGCCGACCAGCCGATCAGCGTGACAAGCACGACCACGAAAACCAAATAGGGCAATACCAGCCACGGCCAGTACTGCAGCCCCTCGGCGAGGTAACGCTGCATGGTTTCGCCGACCTGCGGGAGATGTACCCAGCGCAGGAATGCGGCGACGCCGTTGACGTTCGCGGTCAGTACCCCAAAGATCAACTGCCGCAACCGAGTCAGCACCGCAAACACTGCAACCCAGGCGGCGCCCCAGATGAATCCGGCGACGAGGGACGCGGCAATCACCGTGGGCACGCCGCGGCCCTTGCGTTTGACAATTCCGCATATCCCGCCGACCCAGGCAGCGTCGACGACCATCGCGGAACTGCCCAGCCCGGAGATCAAAAAGGCGATCACCGTCGCGGCGACGGCCGCCGCGATCAGCACCCGAGGACGGAAGCGGTAGGCGAGCAGCCCCATCGGTACCGTGCCGAGCACTCCTAAGCCCTGAGCGAACGGAATGACCGCGGCGATGATTGCGGTCACTGCACAGAGCGCCCCCATCACCGCGGCCTGAGCTAATTCGTTCGGCTGCAGAGGTCCACTCGTGCTGTGCCGGAGCGGGCGCGCGGTCACTTTCTTGATTGTGCCAGGCCCAATCCCCGGGTGCCGCCAGTTAAGGGTTCGTTGCTGGGCGGGCCGGCCTTCGGCCTGAAGGTGGCAGCGGTTGGTCTCGCATAGCAAAGCTATGCAAGCATGGATACATGGACAACGTCGTCGACACCGCAAACATCGCGCTTCAGCAGGGGCTGGGCGCGGACCTGCTCGCTGTGGTCGCGCGGCTGAACCGACTGGCTACTCAACGCATCCAGATGCCGCTGCCAGCGGCACAGGCCAGACTGCTCGCGACTGTCGAAGTCCACGGAGAAGCGCGCATCGGCGACCTTGCCGCCGTCGATCACTGCTCTCAACCCACGATGACCACCCAGGTGCGTCGACTCGAGGACGCGGGCCTGGTTAGCCGAACCGTCGACCCCGGCGATGCCCGTGCGGTCCGGATCCGCATCACGGCCGAAGGCCGACGCACCCTGAACGCCGTCCGCGCCGACCGCGCCGCCGCGATCGAACCGCAACTGGCGATGCTCGAGCCGGCCGACCGCCAGGTCCTGGCGGAGGCGGTCCAGGTGTTGCGCCGCCTGCTCGACAATGCCGCGGCGACACCACGCCGCAACACGCTGTGACCGGCCCGCACCCCTTGTCGGTCGATGACCGCCGGCGGGTAGACACTTAGTCGGTGGCTTCCGCATTCCCAGCCTCACCGCTCACCGTCTTCGTCGGTTCGATGAGGTATGTGTTTGCCCCGGGCCGCGACGTGGTCGTGGCGTACGGCGACCGGTGCGACGTCCCGCTGGACCGCCTCGGCTTCGCCGCCCCACCGCCGCCGATTCCGCAGCCCGATGTGCTCCTCCGGTTTGCCGGAACGCGCTGGGTTGCCATCGATAGGAGTCGCGGCGGCATCTTCGTCGACGGGGCTCGGGTTCCGGCCGTCGATATCCGCGACGGCCAGGCGATCGCGCTCGGGGATCCCCAGCACGGGCCACGACTGGTTTTCCGGCTTGGCTCGCCGGCCGCCCCACCGGGGCCGCCGCCCGGCCCGCCGGGCCCGCTGGGGCCGCCGCAACGCGCGCCATATCCGCCGCCTATGCAGCCACCGCCGACCCCGCCGCCGCCTCCCATGCCGCGGTCGCCGATGCCACCCCCACCGACCCCGCCGCCGCCCGGTCCACCGGGCCCACTGGGGCCACCGCCCGGCCCACCGCCCGGACCCCCGCCGCAGATCCCGACCCAGCGGGAAACGCAGCGAATGCGGATCACGCCATCGCGACAGCCGACGGTCGAGCGCCCCATCCCACCGCCGCCACCGCCGGCTGGACCGGTCGGGCCGCCACCACCCCCGGTCGCGCCACCGCCCCCGGTGGCTCCGCTCCCAGCACCACCCGCACGGCCAGCGCCGCAGCCACCCCCGCCGCCGCCGTCACACCCACCGCCGCCAGCACCTCCGCCCGCTCTACCGCCGCCGCCGGTAGAGCAACCCATCGCGCCGGAGGAACAGCCCAAAGGCCGCGGCCTGATCGAGCGGATGAGCGACGCGACACGAAAGCTGCGGGCCAGCCGCCCCGCCACCGGGCCCGTCCCCACCGAAGATCCGAGCACGACTTATCGGTTGCCACTCGACGCCGCCGCCCGCACGGTCGGCGTCAACGCCTATCGGCTGGGCCTGAGCGCCGACGGGCACGACCTGCTCACGGACGTGTCGTTTGCGGCGCGTCCGGGCACGCTGACCGCGGTCGTCGGGCCGTCGACCGCCCGCAATTCGGCGCTGCTGGGGATGCTCGCCGGCACCCGGGCACCCAGCACCGGACAAATCACCGTCGACAGCCACGACGTGTACGCCGAACCCGAGGCCATGCGCACCCGCATCGGGATCGTCGGGCGCGACGAACGAATTCACCGGCGGCTGACCGTCGAACGGGTGCTGCGCTACGCCGCCGAGCTGCGGCTGCCGCCCGACACCCCGCGTGAGCATCGCGACCGGGTGGTCGACCAGGTGCTCGAAGAGCTCGAGCTGACGCCACACCGCACCACCCGGATCGGCAAGCTCTCGCCCGAGCTGCGCCGCTGCGCGTCGGTGGCGGTCGAACTGATCACCCGGCCGAGCCTGCTGGTGGTCAACGAACCGAGCGTCGGGCTGGATCCGGCGCAAGAAGATCACGTGATGGCGGTGCTGAGACGTCAGGCCGACCTCGGCTGCGTCGTCGTGGTGGCAACCACATCGTTGAGCCACCTCACTACCTGCGACCAGGTTCTGCTGCTGACGGCCGCGGGAACGACGGCCTTCGCCGGACCACCCGCGCAGATCGAGTCCGCAATGGGTAGCGCCGACTGGTCCGACGTCCTCGCAAAGATAGGTTCCGATCCCGACGGTGCCCACCGCGCCTATTCCGCACGGCAACAGGCACACGGTCCGACGGAACCACCCGAGGTCGCGGCACCCTGGCCGCCGCTGCGATCGCCCACGCTGACCCGGCAAGCCTGGTTGGTGGCGCGTCGGCAGGCGCGGCTGCTGGTCGCCGACCCCCTCTTCACCTTGTTCTTGGTGGCGCTGCCGTTCGCGCTGGCAGCGTTGACCCTGCTGATTCCCGGTGACTCCGGCCTGGGCCGCCCCGGCGCAACGAGCCGCAACCTGCATGAAGCCGTCGAGATCCTGGCCGCACTCAACATCGCGGCCGTACTCCTGGGCACCGCGCTGACCATTCGCGAACTGGTTGGCGAGCGGCGCGTCTTCCGGCGCGAGCAAGCCGTCGGGCTTTCAACGACCGCTTATCTGGCGGCCAAGATCGTCTTTTCCAGCGTGGCCGCGGCCTCCCTGGCGGCCATCCTGTTCGCCATCGTCATCGCCGAGAAAGGCCGGCCGGTGCGCGGCGCCGTCTTGCTGCAGAATGCCACCGTCGAGCTGTATGTCAGCGTGGCGCTGACGGCCATCGTTTCGGCGATCGTGGGCCTGGCGCTGTCGACGCTGGGCAAGTCCCTGCGCGAAGTTCTGCCCCTGGTCGTGCCGGTGATCCTGGCTTCGGCGCTGTTTGCCGGAGGCCTGATCACACTGGTGGGCACCTGGGGCTACGACCAGATCTCGTGGTTCGTCCCGGCCCAGTGGGGCTTCGCGGCATCCGCCTCGACCGTCGACCTACATCGGGTCGACACGCAGGCCGCCGACATCTTGATGTGGACGCACTATGCGGGTTGGTGGATATTCGACGTCCTCATGCTCGCCAGCTTCGGCGCGGTGTGGGCCGGGTTCGCCCGGTACCGGCTGCGGCCACCGGCACGCGAAATCCGCCCGCGGCAGCTACATCGCGAACAGCAGGAACTGAGTGACACCCCTGGGTGAGAAGTCGTTGTCGCTGACAAACACCACCGATTGACGACCATCGGCCAATTTCGGTCCCAGTGTGATGCCTTCGACGTTGCCCAGCGGCGACAGGCCCGGTGTGGTGGTCATGTCGACGGCCAACGATTTGACCATCGGCGTCAGCAGGACGTTCGTCATCGACGGCATGTCCAATACGTTTGTGGCAGAAGCGATCTCGGCGCGGTAGACGCGGATCGTCTGCGGTAGGGAATCGGTCCGCTCGATCACCAGAAACGTCGTATCCGTCAGCGCCACCAGATCCGAGACACCGTTCTCGTCGGCCGGTGGGGTGGGTGGCTCCATCGGATAGGCGTGCTGCGCGGTGGGCATTCCGGTGGCGACGTCGAATTTGGTGAACCGGGTCAGCACGCGGTGCCCGTCGCCGGTCTCGGGCCCGTCGTTGTAACCCGGATCCTCCATCGACGCGAACACCGATCGGCCGTCGGGCGTCAACGTCACCCCCTCCAGCGCCCGGTTGCGCCGCGGTCCGGTCTTCTGGGCGGACATGGCCAGATTGGCCGGCAGGGTGAACTGGCCCTGATAGGCGCCGTCGAGTCCCGCGGTCCTGACCCACGGGTCCAGCAGCACCGGGCCCTCGGTCAGCCGCTCGCCTTCCGAACTCCAATACAACCGTTGCCGGACCCGGTCGAAGGCGATGCCCTCCGGGTCGGGAGGAACCACCGGCGGCGTGGTGTTCAGCGTCAGCGGCCGAAACGGCACCCCCGCCCGGTCCAGCAGCGGATGGGTGTCGTTGAAGGTGACCCCGTCAATTCCCTTGTCCGACAACGATAATTTCACGGTGTAGAACCGGACAGGGTTTCTCTCCGAGCGGTCGTCGCTGATCACGTAATAGAGCTGGCGCTGCGGGTCGTAGCTGAGTGCGGACAAGCCGCCGATCACCGTGTCCGCGAAGGTGGTGCCGAACGCGACCTGCGCCTGACCGAGATACGCCAGCACCGGCCGCGGCGTGTTCGACGGAGCCGCAGGGCGCGCCGCATCGCAACCGGCGAGCAACCAGGCAAGACATAACCCACATAGCGCCAACAACCGGACCGGCATCAAATGACTGCCGCCACGAGCAGGCCGAGCAGGTAGGTGGCGGCGACGGCGACGGCGCCGAACATCAGCTGCCGGCCCGCCGCCCACCACACCGGTTTGCGCGTATAGCGAGCGGTCAGGCCCCCTGCGATCAGCAGGCCGACCGCGCCGCACGCCAATCCGATTGGCAATGACCCATATCCGAGTAGGTAAGGCATCAGGGGAATGACCGCACCGATCGCGAACATGAAGAAGGACGCGAGTGCGGCCACCCACGGCGAGGGCTTCTCCGCCGGGTCCAGGCCGATCTCCTGGACGAGGTGGAAGCCGACGGCGCGCTTCTCGTCACGATGGATCTCGTCGGTGGCGATCTGCGCCGTTTTCTCGCTCATACCGATCTCGACGAGCATGTCGACAAGTTCGGCGCGCTCGGCGTCCGGGCGGTTACGGATGGCGCGGTGCTCGATGTGCACCTCGGAGTCGATCTGCTCGTTGGCCGTGGTCACCGACGAGTACTCGCCGAGTGCCATCGAGAACGCGCCGGCCAGCAAACCGGCAATACCACTGACCAACGTGGTGTGCGCACTTTCGCCGGCGGCCACACCGGCGATCAGGGCGCTGTTGCTGACCAGTCCATCCATCGCGCCGAAGGTGGCCGCACGAAGCCAGCCTCCGCTGACATCGGGATGGGTGTGTCCGACGTCGTACGCCGGGTTCCGGGACGGGGTGTCGGGCTGGGACATGACGCCATCTAAACGTGATGTGGGCCGTGCCGGGAAGATCCACGCCACAGGATCGACACCCGCGGGTTGTTCCCGCGGGAAGAGCGGCAGGTTACCGTCGGGTATGGCCCCAGACGCGACGAACACTGCCGAACAGCTACGCAACGCCTTGGACGGGCGTTGGCGCGACGTGAAGAACCGGATGCGGGCCGCGATGAGCGAGGACCTGTTCCGCCCGCACTACACACCGAACACGGTGATCGCGCGCACCAAGGTCGCCGAGCAGATGCGGATCATGGCCGCGTTCGGCGCCGCGGCCGACTCGTTCCGCAAGGAACACGGCGGCACCGGCGACGTCGGTGCGGCGGTCACGATGATCGAGATGCTGGCGATGTCGGATCTGTCGCTGATGGTGAAGGCCGGAGTTCAGTGGGGGCTGTTCGGCGGCGCCGTGGAGAACCTGGGCACCGAGCGCCACCACGAGACCTACGTGCCCAAGATCATCAGCCTCGAGTTGCGTGGTTGTTTCGCGATGACCGAAACCGGCCACGGCAGCGACGTCCAGTCGCTGGAGACCACCGCGACTTACGACCCCGAGACTGAAGAGTTCGTCATCCACTCCGAGACCCCGTCGGCGCGCAAGGACTACATCGGGGGCGCTGCCGAAACCGCAACCATGGCATCGGTTTTCGCGCAACTGATCACCACCGAAGACGGCAAGCCGGTCAACCACGGCGTGCACTGTGTCTTGGTCCCGATCCGCGATGCCGACGGCAACGACCTGCCTGGGGTGACAACGTCGGACTGCGACTACAAGGGCGGTCTGCCCGGTGTGGACAACGGCCGCATCATGTTCGACCACGTCCGGGTGCCGCGGGAAAACCTGTTGAACAAGTACGGCGACGTCGCGGCCGACGGCACCTACACCTCGCCGATCGACAACCCGAACCGACGGTTCTTCACCATGCTCGGCACGCTGATCCGCGGCCGGATCACCGTGGGCGGCAGCGCGGGCTCCGCCGCCCGCGTCGCGTTGGACATCGCCACTCGATATGCATTGCAGCGCAGGCAATTCAGCGCACCCGACGACGACGCACATGAAGTACTGATCATGGACTACCTGGTGCATCAGCGGCGGCTGTTCCCCTTGATCGCCAAGTCGTATGCGCTGCAGTTCGCGCAGAACGAGCTGGTGGCCAAATGTCACGACCTGCAGACGTCGGACTTCCCCGATGCCGAGGAACAGCGCGAGCTGGAATCGCGTGCCGCCGGCCTGAAAGCGGCCAACACCTGGCATGCCAGCCGCGCCATTCAGGAGGCCCGGGAAGCGTGCGGCGGCGCGGGCTACATGGCCGAAAACCGCTTGATCGCACTGCGCGCCGACACCGACGTGTTCACCACGTTCGAGGGCGACAACCACGTGCTGACCCAGTTGGTGGCCAAGGAGCTGCTGACCGCCTACGCCGACGACATCAAGAGCATGAGCCCGGTCGAATGGGTGCGGTTTGCGGCCAACACCGTCGGCGAGCGGGTGCTGAAACGCACTGCGGCCGAGGCGATTATGCAAAGGATCGTCGACGCCCGCCAGGACAGCGAAGAAGAGGGCAGCCTGTTCAACCGGGGCACGCAGGTCAACATGTTCGAAGCCCGCGAGGAGTATCTGCTGTCGTCGGTCGCCCGGCGGCTACAGGGCAAGGCCAAGGAGATGTCGGCGTTCGACGCATTCAACGCCGTGCAGGACCACGTGCTGCACACCGCGAACGCACACATCGACCGGATCGTGCTGGAAGCATTCGTCGCCGGCATCGACGCCTGCGAAAACACGGAAGCCCGTGAGCTTTTGGAGATCCTCTGCGACCTGTACGCGCTGTCGGTGATCGAGGACGACAAGGCCTGGTACATCGAGCACGGCTACCTGTCCAGCGGGCGGGCCAAGGCGGTCACCCGCGGGATCAACGATCGGTGCCGGGCCCTTCGCCCGCATGCCGAGACACTGGTCGAGGGCTTCGGTATCCCGGAGCCGCTGCGCTACGCCGAGATGCTGCACCCGGAGAACCTGCCCGACGCCGACTGAACCCGAATCGCTGTCGGCTCAACCGGCTTCGACCGCACCGGCAACGCTATTGTTCGCGGGCGCACTCAGCGGGCGGCGCACGTACCTGACCCAGGTCAGCAGTGCGGCAGCGATGTAAACGGACAGGAAGATCCAGAATGCCGACGTCATCGTGCCGGTGCTGACATAGGACTGCCGCAACGCCACGTTGATCCCGACACCGCCCAACGACCCGGCGCCGGCGACGACGCCGATGACAATGCCCGAAATCACCCGTGACCACTGCCGCTGGTCGGTCTCGCTGATATCCAGATTCTGGCTGCACGTTTCGAAAATCGTCGGGATCATCTTGTAGACCGAACCATTGCCCAACCCGGCCAAGGTGAACAAGGCGATGAAGCAGGCCACGTAACCAGCCATCGCCGAGCCGCTGACCGGACCCGCGTGCGGATCCTCGATGGTGCCGACGGTGATCAGCATTCCGGCCGACAGACCCATGCTGACGAATACCGCGCACGTGACGCGCCCGCCGCCGAGCCGGTCGGCGAGCCGCCCGCCGTAGATGCGGGACAGCGCGGCGAGCAGCGGTCCGATGAAGGCCAGTTCGGCGGCGTGCAGCGAGGCCTGGGAGGTGGTTTGCCCGCCGGCCACGAAACTGGTCTGCAGCACCTGGGCGAACGCGAACGAGAACCCGATGAACGACCCGAAGGTGCCGAGGTAGAGCAGCGAGAGCAGCCAGGTGTCGCGGGTGGAAACCACCACCGACAGGATCGCTCGCAGCCGGCCCGGCTGCACTCGGTGCTGGGCGACGTTGTTCATGAAGAACGCGGCACCGAAACCCGCGGTCGTCAGCAAGACCAGATACAGGCCGCACACCCAGTACGGCTGCCGGTCGCCCGCGGCGGCGATGACCACCAGCCCGACGATCTGCATCATCGGCACCCCGAGATTGCCGATCCCGCCGGCGATCCCCAGCGCCGCGCCCTTGAGCCGGTGCGGGTAGAACGAGTTGGCGTTGCTTGCCGAAGCCGCGAAATTACCGCCTCCCATGCCGGACAGGGCGGCGCACACCAGGTACGGCCACAACGGCAGACCCGGATGAGCAAGCAGGACCATCGCGCCGATGACCGGCACCACCAGCACAAACGCCGAGAACATGGCCAAGTTACGGCCGCCGAAGATCGCGGTTGCCACGGCATATGTCGGCCGCAGGCATGCCCCGACCAGGGTGGCGGTAATACCGAGCAGCAGTTTGTCGCCGGCGGAAAAGCCGTAGATTTCCCTGGGCATGAACAGTGCCATCACCGGCCAGAGCGCCCATATCGCGTAGCCCAGGTGCACGATGACGGCCGACCAGAACAGGTTGTTTCGGGCGATCGTCTTGCCGCCCGCTTCCCAGGCCTCCAGATCTTCTGCGTCCCAATGAGAGAGATGACGTGACCTACCCACTCGCTTGACCGTTCGAACTGGACGCATCGTCGCGTTCAGGCACTGTAATCCCTTCGATACCAAGACCGAATCTCGCGGAATATCGGAACATGATGTGCGGTAAACCTATTGGTGCGGAATCTTGCCGAGTGCTTGCAACGTGCCGTCCGGCCCGATGTGGAACTTAACGGTGCCGATTCCCTTGGGACAACAGGGCTCTTCGTGCCCGGTCTGCCATTGGTACTGAACCGTGACCGCATCGTCGCCGCCGGGCAGCACCGTGATGTACGGCTTGGGGTTTGGCGTCGGTGTGCCCAGCGACCGGTTGTGGTCGAAGAACACCAGCTGCTGGGGAGTCGTCTCGCTGGCGATGGTCGGGATAATCTGCACCCAGTACAGCCGGCAATTCTTCGTGTGCCCGCGTCCGATCTCCACCCAGCTCGAGCCGGAAACCTCGACGGGAATCGAGGCGATCGCCTGGCGCACGGTCTCGGCGCTCGGCCCGTCGGACTCCTTGCACGTGTCCGCCCGCGACGCCGACGGTGCCGTTGGCTTTCCGCCGCAAGACGCGGCCAACAAAGCCAGAAAAATCACAATGTGACGACGCACTTTGTGAGCTTAGCGAAAACTGTGAATGTCCCATTTGTTTGGTCCGAAAGCCCGTTCTGGCAGCGAATTCCCAAGGGCCCGCGGGTAATCTGACATCAAGCCGCAGATCAATGCTGACCTGCGGTTACGCACTCGGCCGCGGGCTTTCCACACACCTCACAAATGCGTTCGGATCCGGTGAGATCAAGCCGTAAAACGGCGGAAACATCGGACGCCCGGTGCCGAAACATCCATGTCGCACGATTTACCGCTATAGACCCTTGCGCGCTCGGAAGGAGGGACGTAGGCGTGGCTGCAGAGCACGGTCAGGACACCGTGAACAGCATGTGCGCCTACTGCGGTGTCGGCTGCGGCATGGTGTTGCAGATCACAACCGATCCGGGCAGCGACCGCCGTCACGTTGCGAAATCTGTTGGAAGCAAAAGCCACCCGGCCAACTTCGGCCGTCTGTGCACCAAGGGCACGACCACCGCGGACATGCTGGCCGCACCGGGCCGGATGGATTCGGCCTATTGGCGCGCCGACCGCGGCGAATCCCCCGCGCCGGTCGCCATCGACACCGCGATCACCCAGTCCGCCAAGCAGTTGCGGGCCATCATCGACGAACACGGCCCGGATGCCTTCGCCCTGTACGTGTCTGGCCAGATGTCGCTGGAAGCGCAGTACCTCGCGAACAAGCTGACCAAGGGGTTCATCGGCACCAACCAGATCGAATCGAACTCCCGGCTGTGCATGGCCAGCGCGGGGTCCGGCTACAAGCTGTCGCTGGGCGCCGACGGGCCGCCCGGTTCCTATCAGGACTTCGAGGAGGCCGACGTCTTCTTCGTCATCGGCGCCAATATGGCCGATTGCCATCCGATTCTGTTCCTGCGGATGATGGACCGCGTCAAGGCCGGCGCCAAGCTGATCGTCGTCGACCCGCGCCGCACCGCAACCGCGGAAAAGGCCGACCTCTTCCTGCAGATCTCCTCCGGCGCAGACCTCGCCCTGCTGAACGGGCTGCTGCACCTGATCGTCGAAAACGGCCACACCGACCCCGAATTCATCGCCGAATTCACCGAGGGCTGGGACGAGATGCCGAGTTTCCTCGAGCACTTCACGCCGGACAAGGTCAGCAAGACCACGGGCATCCCCGCGGAGGACATCCGTACCGCGGCACGCTGGATCGGCGAGGCCGAGAACTTCGTGACCTGCTGGACGATGGGCCTCAACCAGAGCACCCACGGCACTTGGAACACCAACGCGATCTGCAACCTGCACCTGGCAACCGGCGCGATCTGCAAGCCGGGCAGCGGCCCGTTCTCGCTGACCGGGCAGCCCAATGCGATGGGCGGGCGCGAAATGGGTTACATGGGGCCGGGTCTGCCGGGCCAGCGCGCGGTGACGTCAGCGGCCGACCGCGACTTCGTCGAGGACCAGTGGGGCATCCCGCGCGGATCGTTGCGCAGCGAGGTCGGCACCGGCACCGTCGACATGTTCTCCCGCATGGCCACCGGGGAGATCAAGGCCTGCTGGATCATCTGCACCAATCCCGTTGCCAGCGTTGCCAATCGGAAGACGGTGCTGGCGGGTCTGGAGCGCGCCGAGCTGGTGATCGCCCAAGACGCCTTCTTCGAGACCGAGACCAACGGCTACGCCGACGTGTTGCTGCCCGCCGCCTTGTGGACCGAATCCGAAGGCGTGATGATCAACTCCGAGCGCAACATGACGCTATTCCAGCCGGCGGTCGAAGCTCCCGGTCAAGCGATGCCGGACTGGCAGATCATCGCCCGAATCGCTTGCGAGATGGGCTTTTCGGATTCCTTCAGTTATGACTCCGCCGAGGACGTGTTCGAGGAGATCAAGCGATTCTGGAATCCCAAGACGGGCTACGACTTGCGTGGCGCGAGCTACGACCGGCTGCGACAGACCCCGCTGCAGTGGCCCTGCCCGCCCGATGGCGCCGATGACCGCAACCCGATTCGCTACCTCAACGACGGCGTCAGCCAGACTCAGTTGGTCCGGGAGGACGGCACCGTGCCGCGGTTGGCCTTCGCCACCGCGAATGGCCGGGCGATGTTCTTCGCCCGCCCGCACCTGTCGCCCGACGAGATGCCGGACGATGACTACCCGTTCCTGCTCAACACCGGGCGTCTGCCGCACCAATGGCACACGATGACCAAGACCGGCAAGGTCGCCAAGCTTAACAAACTCAACTCGGGACCGTTCGTCGAAATCCATCCTGTCGACGCCGCACGACTCGAGATCGCCGATGGCGATCGGGTCGAAATCGCCTCGCGCCGTGGCCGAGCCGTGCTGCCTGCCGTGGTCACAGACCGGGTGCGGCTGGGCGACTGCTTTGCGCCCTTCCACTGGAACGACGTCTTCGGCGAATACTTGTCGATCAACGCGGTCACCAACGACGCCGTGGATCCGGTGTCCTTCCAGCCCGAGTTCAAGGCGTGCGCGGTCACCGTCGCCAAGATCGCCGCCGCCACATCGGATTTCGACACCGAGCCCGAGCCTTCGGTGGCCACCGAAGACCCCAATACTCTGGAGGCCACCGAAATCAGCGTGTCACGCGTTGACGCTCTCGCCGAAATCCTTGGTGTGGCAAACGAACCGGCACCTGCGCTTGGTCCGCTCGGCCGCACCTACTTGGCCGGAGTGCTGGCCGGATTGCGCACGGAAGCCGGCCGCCGCACGGCCGGGGTGCCTACCCTGCCACTGAACGCCCCATTCGACACCAACACCCGGTTGTGGGTGGACGGTCTGCTCGCGGGCATGTTCGCGCGTGCCGAGGCACCCGCGTCAACGCCGGCCTTCATGCCACTCGCCCCCGCCAACCAGACACCGGGCGACCCGCCGAATAGCCCGGTAGCCGAAGCCGATCCAAAGCAGGCCCCGATTGTGGTGTTGTGGGCCTCGCAGACCGGCAACGCCGAGGAACTCGCCGCCGCATTCGCTGCCCAGCTCGGGGAAGCCGCGCTGTCGGTCGCGCTGCACAGCATGGATGACTTCCCGGTGGCCGAGTTGGCCACGACGCGAGAACTGTTGGTGATCACCAGCACCACCGGCGACGGCGAGGCGCCGGACAACGGCGCCGGACTCTGGCGGGCGCTAACCGGTGACGGCGCACCGCAGCTCTCCGGCACCCGCTACGCCGTCTTGGCTCTCGGCGACTCCAACTACAACGACTTCTGCGGCTATGGGCGCAAGCTCGATGAGCGGCTGGCGGAGCTGGGCGCGACCCGCATCGTCAACCGCATCGACTGCGAGCCCGACTACGAGGAGGCCGCCGCCGGGTGGATGGGCGGGGTCATCGAGGAGCTCAGGCGCACCCCCACCCGCGTCGGCGCACCGGCATCGGCCCCCGCGTGCGCCCCTCGTCCCGCAACTCGCCCCCAGGCGCCTGCCTACAACAAGAAACGCCCGCTGGTCACCGGCATGATCAGCAACACCACCCTCAGCGGACCGAACTCCGCAAAAGACGTGCGGCAGATCGTCTTCGACCTTTCCGACGAGGCCGCCGGCTATGAAGCGGGCGACGCGCTCGGGGTGTGGCCACGCAACAGCGATCAGCTGGTCGACGAATGGCTGGCGGTCACCGGGCTGGACGGGCAGACCCCGGTCGAGGTCGGTGAGCATGGCCTGATGTCGCTGCGTTCCGCGCTCACCGAGCGCATCGAGATCGCCCACATCAGTCGGGACGTAGTGCGCTTCGTGCAGGAACGCACCGGCGAACCGAAACTCGCAGAGCTGCTGCGGCCGGAAAATAAAGCGGCCCTGAATAATTGGACATGGGGCCGCCAGTCCGTCGATCTGCTGGCGCAGCTACCGGTTTACGCATCGGCCCACGAGTGGCTCAGGGTCCTCAAACGCCTGCAACCGCGGCTTTACTCGATCTCATCGAGCCCCAAAGAGTGCCCGGGGGAAGCCCACCTGACCGTCTCGCCGGTGCGCTACAACTACCAGGGCATCCCGCGCCGCGGGGTGTGTTCGACCTACCTTGCCGACCGCTCCCCCGGTGATCGAGTCGCTGTCTACCTGCAGCCGTCGAGCAATTTCCGCCCGCCGAGTCAGTCGGACACGCCGATGATCATGATCGGCCCCGGGACCGGTATCGCGCCGTTCCGCGGCTTCCTGCAGGAGCGCCGCGCGCTCGGCCACACCGGGCCCAATTGGCTGTTCTTCGGCGAGCAGCACGCCGAGACCGACTACTACTACCGCGACGAGATTGAGAAGATGCACGCCGACGGGCTGCTCACCGAGCTGGACCTGGCGTTCTCCCGCGATCAGCAGGAGAAGGTCTACGTCCAGCACCTGATGCGCAAGCGTGGCGCTCAGTTGTGGAGCTGGTTGCAGGACGGCGCACAGCTATATGTCTGCGGCAGTGCCGACCCGATGGCCAAAGACGTCGATCGCGCGCTGTGCGAGATCGCGGCCGAGCACGGCAACCTCGACCTCGACGCGGCGGAAACCTACGTCCAGTCGCTCAGCGCTGATAAGCGCTACCACCGCGACGTCTACTAGAACCCGTAATACGGCGGAAACGTCGGCCATCCGCGGCTGAAACATCGGTATCGCACCATGTGCTCAACAACTTGGTGCGTATTCGATGAAGGGGTGCCCGTATGGCGACTGACGATCACCCAGCTGACCAGGCATTGCCGGGGGGCCTAGTCGCGTGGGCGGGACTACCCATCGACCTGGATTTCGCGTTCTCCCAGGCACAGCGCGACAAGGTTTACGAGCAGCACCTGGTCCGGAAGCGCTGGTGCTCGCTGCGCGCGCAAGTGAGCAGCGGCGACGCCGCGCCTGTTGAACCGGATGCGGGCCAAGACCCCGCCGAGTGGCTGAGCGACGGTCGACGCCAGGCCGGATAGCGCCCTGTTCGCCCTCGATATCTGCTGAACAAATGGCGGATACCGTGCTGCCGCGATTGTCAATGTGGCAGCCGGCGGCAATTGTCAGCTCGGCGCACGCCCACCGGCCGACAAGTAGCGTCGAGCAAACACCACCTCCATGGATGGGCGCTAAACGTGTTGGACGTATCGATCATCGAAACCTCCGGGTTGGGCGACCGCAGCTACCTGGTGAGCGACGGTGAGGTGGCGGTCGTCATCGACCCGCAGCGCGACATCGATCGGGTGCTGGAGCTGACGGGCGAGCTGCGGATCACGCATGTGCTCGAGACCCACATCCACAATGACTACGTCACCGGCGGGCTGGCGCTTTCCGCCGCGACCGGGGCCGAATATGTTCTTCCCGCCGGAGAACACGTCGAATTCACCTGCCGCGCCGTCGGCGATGGCGACCACATCGACAGCGGTGCAATACATTTGGAAGTGCTGCTCACACCTGGCCACACCCAGCATCACATCAGCTACGTACTCCGCGACGACTCCGGCGACACCGTTGGCGTATTCACCGGAGGGTCGATGCTGTTCGGCAGCACCGGACGAACCGACCTACTCGGCGAGGAGCACACCGAGGAATTGACTCGGCTGCAATACCATTCGGTCCGGCGCCTTGCCGACGAGCTGCCCGCGTCGACACCGGTCTACCCCACCCACGGGTTCGGCAGCTTCTGCTCGGCCGCGCCCACCGACGGCGACGACTCCACCATCGGAGACCAACGCCGCAAAAACCCCGCGTTGACCCAAGGTGAGCAGGATTACGTCGACGAACTTCTCGCCGGTCTGTCGGCGTTCCCCGCCTACTACGCGCACATGGGTGTGATCAACCGGAGCGGCCCCACGGCTTCGGATCTGTCGGCGCCCGCACCGGTCGACCCGAGCGAGCTTCGCAGGCGGATCGACGCCGGCGAATGGGTCGTCGACCTACGCAACCGAACCGCGTTTGCGGCCGGACATCTTTCTGGCACATACGGATTCGAGCTGTCCGGTCCTTTCGTCAACTATCTCGGCTGGCTCTACACCTGGGGCGCACCGCTGACCCTGATCGGCGAAGACACCAAGCAGATCGCCGACGCGCAACGTCAGCTTTCCCGCATCGGCGTCGAACGCCTCACCGGCGGCGCCAGCGGCGACATCAGCGACCTGGCCGATGGTGACAAGCTGCGCGGCTACCGGGTGGCCGACTTCGGCGAACTTGCCGCGGTGCTTGGAGATGACGGCGTGCGCGTGCTCGATGTCCGCCAGCGCCACGAGTTCGACGCCGGCCATGTGCGCGGCGCGGTCAACGTAGCAGTGCACGAAGTGCCGGAACGGCTCGACGAGATCCCCGCCGACCATGAGCTGTGGATCCATTGCGCCAGCGGCTATCGCGCGTCGGTCGCCGCCGCGCTGCTCGATCGGCACGATCGCCGCGTCGTGCTGGTCGACGACGCCTACGACAACGCCGAAAAGTTAGAGATCACCACGCCGGACACCGGACCAAAAAATTCACATTGAACAAAAACTCGTAGCACTGCTCCGGCTCGGGTAGTGCTAAGTCACACCGACCGGAAGCTGAAAATGAGCACACCTACTGCCAATGTCATCACCTCGCCAGAACTTCGGACGCTACTGGAGTCGCCCGGGGCTCCACGTGTCGTCGATGTCCGGACCCCCGCCGAATTCGAGACCGCGCACATCGCCGGCTCCTACAACGTCCCGCTCGATGTGGTGGATGAGCACGGTGCTGAGATCGCGCAACGCCTCGACGACGATCACGACGTCGTGCTGGTATGCCGTTCGGGCCAGCGCGCGACCAAGGCGCAAGCGCTGCTGCGAAACGCGGGACTACCCAACGGGCGCGTCCTGGAGAACGGCATCACCGATTGGGAGGGGCGGGGTTTCGCGGTCGACCGGGGCGCGCAGCGATGGGACCTCGAGCGTCAGGTCCGTCTGGTGGCGGGGTCACTCGTGCTCTCCTCCGTTCTCGGCAGCGTCGCCGTCCCGCGACTCAAATGGCTGGCCGCAGGAATCGGTGCGGGTCTGACCTATGCCGCGGTATCCAACACCTGCGCGATGGGAACCGCGCTCTCCAAATTGCCGTACAACCGCGGCGCAACATCGGATGCCGAGACGGTCCTGTCGCGACTCGCTGCGCGGCGCCAAGGCTAAAACGGGCGCATCGGCCCGTTAAGCGGTCTTCAGGATGCGTTCACCATGATCAGCGCTACCGTGTCTGCATGCGCCACGCCATTGGACGGAGGGCGTGATGGGCGACGCCCACACCCCCCGGATCCCACTCGCGATGTCCTCGCCAAGCCTCAATCGCGGAGTCGGCTTCACCCACGAGCAGCGACTGCAGCTGGGACTGACCGGGCGACTCCCGTCGGCCGTTCTTACCCTTGAGCAACAAGCCGACCGAGTTTGGCACCAATTGCAAAGTCTGGCAACAGATTTAGGACGCAATCTGCTTCTCGAGCAGCTGCACTACCGCCACGAACTGCTGTACTACAAAGTGCTGGCTGACCATCTGCCCGAACTCATGCCGGTGGTCTACACGCCGACCGTCGGTGAGGCCATCCAACGCTTCTCCGACGAATACCGCGGACAGCGCGGGCTGTTTCTGAGCGTCGACGAACCCGACGAGATCGAGGAAGCCTTCGACACGTTCGGGCTGGGACCCGATGACGTCGACCTGATCGTGTGCACGGACGCCGAGGCCATCCTGGGCATCGGCGACTGGGGGGTGGGCGGCATCCAGATCGCGGTAGGCAAGTTGGCGCTCTACACCGCCGGCGGCGGCATCGATCCTCGCCGCTGCATCGCGGTATCACTCGATGTCGGCACCGACAACGAACAGCTGCTGCAGGACCCCTACTACCTGGGCAACCGCCATGCCCGGCGTCGCGGTGAGGAGTACGACGCATTCGTCAAGCGCTACATCGAAACCGCCCACCGGCTGTTTCCCCGCGCAATCCTGCATTTCGAGGACTTCGGGCCGATCAACGCGCGCAAGATCCTGCAGATCTACGGCGATGACTACTGCATCTTCAACGACGACATCCAGGGAACCGGCGCGGTGGTGGTGGCCGCGGTGTACGGCGGATGTCATGTCACCGGCGTCCCGCTACGCGACCAGAAAGCGATCGTCTTCGGTGCCGGAACCGCCGGGATCGGCGTCGCGGACCAAATACGTGACGCGATGGTCGCCGACGGTGCCACCGTCGAAGCGGCCACCTCGCAGATCTGGGCGATCGACAAGCAGGGCTTGTTGTTCGACGACATGGACGACCTGCGCGACTTCCAGGTGCCGTACGCGAAAAACCGCGATCGACTGGGTGTGGCCGACGGAGAGCGGGTGGGTTTGGTGGACGCGATCAAGCTCGCGTCACCCACTATTCTGCTGGGCTCCTCGGCGGTATTCGGCGCATTTACCCAAGAAGTCGTCGAGGCAATGACCGCATCGTACGAGCGGCCAATGATCTTTCCGCTGTCCAACCCGACCTCACGCATGGAAGCCATGCCGGCCGACATACTCGCCTGGTCGCACGGGAAGGCGCTGATCACCACCGGCACTCCCGTCGCCCCGATCGCCCACGACGGGACCACCTACATCATCGGCCAGGCCAACAACGCGCTGGCCTTCCCGGGAATCGGTCTCGGCACCATCGTCGCCCGGGCCAAAACAGTCACTGCGGGCATGTTGCAAGCCGCGGCCAAAGCCATTGTGCGGCAAGCAAGCCCGAAAGCGACCGGAGACTCCCTGTTGCCGGACGTGCAGAACCTGCGCGAGATCTCGATGGCGGTCGCCGAGGCCGTCTATCACGCCGCGACCGACGATGGGGTAGCCACGACGAGCCATGACGATGTCGCGCAAGCCGTGGCCGACACGCTGTGGGCGCCGGTCTACGACTGATCGGGTCTATCGGGTGGGCGGGGCCGGCTGACCGTACACGGCGACCACGACGGTGCGGTCCAGGCTGTTGTCCGACCACACGCCGATATTGTTGTTGGCGCAATCGCGAATGATCGCCATGTCGGCGGGGTTGGAATACCACTGGTTGACCAGTTCCAGGCTGCTGATCGCGATGGCCGGATTGATCGCCACCGTCTCGGCGGCTTTGCCGCGAAAGCCGGCCGCGTTGGCGCGGTCCTGCGGCGTGGACCCGTCGGTTCCGATGTCGTCGTTGATGTTTCGATTGTTGATCATGTCGTCCGCGTGCCATTGGGCGGCCAGCGTCAGCGCATTGTTCCGGATGACGTCATTCGTGCAGCCCACCTGGTGCTGGAGGGTGTAGACGGCGGAGACGACAGCACTGTTGAGCCGTTTATTGTCGGCGTGCGCGGCGGGGGCCGACAATGCTCCCGCCACCGGCAGCAGCACGAGGACGGTCAGATTGCGTAGCCACACCGTCATCTGTTCTCCTCGAATCACACCGGGTCGAAGCGCGAAACCAGCCATCGGCCATTGACCTTGTCCAGCGTCACCTTGATGACGGGCTGGGTGTCGGTGGGAGCGCCGTCGCCGATGGTTACCGTCTGGTTGACGTACAGCAGGGCTACCGCATGGTTGGCGGACGCCGAAACCGAGGATGCCGCAGTCACTTTGGCTACCGACGAGATGTGCTTTTCCTTCGCACCCGGGATCACCACCTCGTGGATCAGCGCGGTGTAGGCGTCCTTGAACTCGCCGGTCAGCCGCTCTCGTGCCGCACCGAGATCCTTGTCCGCCGTGTCGGCCTGGTACGACAGCAGGGCCGCCGCGTCTTCGCTTGCCGCCCGGACAGATTCGGTGCCGGCCAATGCCAGCGCATCGGTGGATCCGACAACCCATCGAAAGTAGCCCGCCCCCAGCGCCAATAGCAGCGCGATCGCCGGCAACACACCGTAGGCGAGCACCCGCGACCATGGGATCGGGCCCTTCTTGGTTTTGGGCTCGTCGTCGGACGCCTCGTCGATCTCGACGGCTTCCGATTCGTCTTGTGTCGCAGTGTCTTCGGCTTGCGCCTCTTGTGGCTCAGCCTCTTCCGCTGAGTTGGTAGCCACGGTCTTCTCGGTTTCGTCCTTGAGTGTGGTCATGGCACGAACACCACGTTCGACACTTTGGCATCGTCGCCGATCGAGCGGACCTCAATGCGCATCCGCCATTCCCGTGGCGCTACTTCGCCGCCGGCAGTCTGCGACTTCACCGCGACCGCCACCAGGACCTGAGCCGAGTCGCCCCGCTGGGATTCGAGGCCCGCATCGGTCACCGTGCCTTCCGATTTCGACTGCGACGCCTTGACGACCTCGATGAACGGCTTGGCCCGCTGCTCAAAATCGTCCCGGAAGGCCCCGGTGGCCAGGTCGAGGATTCGCTGCACGTCCGCATCGACCTGGGTGTAGTTGATCGTGGTGAGGTTCACCGCACCCTGGCGAGCGACCTGGAGGAATTGCTCACGCTGGGCTTGGGCTTGGCGCTTTCCGTACGCCGTGTATCCCAGCCAGCCAGTCAATCCGGCCAGCAGCGCCAGGATCGCGGCGCTGGCAACCAATGCCGTTCCGGTGCGGGAAAGCCGCCGGCGGGTGGCCCGCTGCCGCCAGCGGGCGAACCGGCCTTCGGATTCGCTTGTGTTCTCGTCGGCCTCGTCGGCCTCGTCGACGGCGGTTTCGTCGACGGCGGTTTCGTCGACTTCAGCGGCGTCGACTTCAGCGGCGTCGTCTTCAGCGGCGTCGTCTTCAGCAGCGGCGTCGTAGTCCTCGACGTCGGCGGCCGTTGGCTCAGTGAGCTTTTCGGTCTCTGGGGTATCAGGCTCGTCGGCCATGTTTCTCCTTCATTCCTACGCTGGCGGAACCAGAAGCGATTGCCAGTTTTTGGCACGCGGATGCGCCAAGTCGGACTCGGTGTAATGCTTTCCGTCCGGACCGATGTAGTCACCGGTGGCGGGGTCGTAGGTAGTCACGGAAAGCGGCGACGGCGACGGCGCGGTGCCCCGCGGGGGTGGCAGCCGCGGATCCTGGCCCGGCGGGTACATCGGCACACCCTGGCCGCTGGTGGTGGCGTTGGGGTCGCCCTTCCAGTTGTAGCCCTCGTTGAGCGGCACGTACTCCTCGTCGCTCTCGCACAGCTCGATGGTGGGTGCCCGCTTCCAGGGCTTGGCCTCGCACGGAATGTTGCGTACGCCACGGACATTGAACTCCGAGTCCTGCGGCACCCGGCAGAACAGATCCGCCGCGGGACGATCCGGAGCATCCACGCTGGCCGGTGAGCGACGCTGCTGCGGAGGCAGATACCCCGTCGTGCACGGCGGCGGCAGGTTGATGTTGAGGTTGAAGTCCAGCTGCGCGCCGCGATACTCCTGCTTGGTGTTCGAGCTCGGCACGACGATCGCTGCCATGGCCGCAATGCCCTGCGGGAGCAACACCAGCAGTTGTTCGATGTCGTGGCGGTAGACGACGGCGATGTCGCCGAGGCTGACCAGGTTGGCGAACAACACCGGCAAGGCCGGCGACACCCGGTCGAGCAATGCGCGACTTTCTTCGATGCCGGAAGTGCCTTGCGTCAGCAGATCTCGCACCGCCGCATCCTGCGCCTTGAACTGCGCCATGAGTGCCGACGTTCGACTGGCCCAGGTGGCGATCGACTCCGACGTCTGCACCTGTGAGTTCAGCACCGCAGGCGATTGGTCGATCAACGCGGCCAGCGGGTCGATAGTCTGGCCTCCAGCGATGGCCAAGGCCGTTGAGCCGTCGACGATCCGCGACAGCTCGGGTCCGAGGCCGCCGACCGCCCGATTGGTCTCGTCGATCACCGTGCGCAAGTTGTCTCGCGGAATCGCTTGCAGCGCACGGTTGGTCATGTCGAGCAGGCGGCCGATATCGACGGGCACATCGACATGGCCCGGGGGAATGACGTCCCCGGCCCGCAGCGGCCGAGATTGTTCGTTTTCCTTGCCCTGCTGTGGGGTCAGGTCGATATATTGCTCACCGATCGCCGAGCGACTGTGTACCGAAGCCTGAACATTGGCAGGCACCTTGACCCCGGATCTCATGGCGAGCACCGCGCGCACTCCGGTAGCGGTGACCTCGACCGACTTGACCTGGCCCACGTCGGTGCCGCGGTAGGTGACCACCGAGGTCTGGTACAGCCCGCCCGATTGAGGCAGATCGACAGTAACGTTGTACTCCCCGATCCCGAACAGCGTTGCGGGCAGCTTCATGAAGTTGAATGCCATTGCGCCACAGGAAACTACGGTCACCAGCGTCAAGATGGCCAACTGGATCCAGGTCCTGCGATTGAGGCGGAGCACTCAGTATCCCCCGAAGTGATAGGGGTAGGTCAGCGGGTTCCCGCCGGTGACTGGGCTAGGTTGCATGCCGATGGTCCGCCCCCACAGCAGTTCGAGTTGAGTCAGGTTTCCTTCCCATCGGGAGCCGGTGAAGATTCCCTGATCGATGCGGCTCAGGGTCAAGTCGACCACCAGGGTCAGGTTGGCGTAGTCGCCGCGGAACCAGTTCCGCACTGTGGACGCCGGCCACGGGTAGGTCGCCAAGCCGTCGAGCCCTTTGGTAAGCGATGGGCCGGCGTCGGCCAGCGACCGCAGCACCGGTGCGATGTTGCGCAGATTATTGACCAGAGATTCCCTGCTCTGGTGAATGGTGTCAGCAGCGATCGCGCTGAACTTGCCGACCTGGTCGATCGTGTCGGCGATCTTGGTGCGTTCTGCTGCCAACACAGCCAACGCCTTGGGAACCGTCGTCAGCGCCTTGTCAACGACGGCGTCTTTGCCGGCAACCTGCCCGACCAGCGCGTTGAGATTCTCGGAGGCGGCAATGATGTCATCGGTCTGATCGTTGGTTTTGGCGATGAACACATCCAGCTGTGTCAGCAGGCTGCGCATGTCGTCTTCACGACCCGCGAACGCCTTGGCGACGGCCTGGTTGATTTCCTGCAGCTGCCCAATTCCCCCACCGTTGAGCAGGATTGACACCGAGGCCAACGTCTGTTCGGTGCTCGGGTACAAGCTGGCCCGGCTCAACGGAATGACCGATCCGTTTTTGAGTTGGCCCACCGGCGGCTCATCCTTGGGCGGCGTCAGCTCGATGTGCATCGAACCGAGCAGGCTGGTCTGGCCCAGCTTGGCGGTCGAATTGGCCGGCAACCGGACATCGCCGTTGATGCGCATAGTCACCAGTGCGTGCCAATCCTGCAGCTCGATGTTGGTGACGTTGCCGACGGTGACGTCGTCGACCCGGACCCGGGTGTTCTGCTGAATTGTCACGACGTCAGGCATCTGTGCCTGAATTGTGTAGGCGCCCGGCCCGCCACCGGAGGTACCGGGCAGGGTGAACGAATTCAGGCCGCGCCATCCGCACGCCGAAAGCGCGGCGACACAGACCAGACCGAGCGCGGCGGCTATCAGGCGTCTCATGACGATGGTCCCGTCGGAAGCATCAGGTTCTGCAGCACTTGGATCGAGCTCATCCCGGCGCCGGGTGGCGGTCCCGGCGCTTCGGCGGGTTGCGGCTCATCGGCAAGCCCGGCCTGGCCAGGAAGCTGCGGCGGCGGTCCGGGTAGTGGCGGTGCCTCGGGCGGTGGCGAGGCTGCTACCGGCGGCGTGTACCCGGGCCGGAGCCAGTCCTCGCTGTAAGTGATCTCGTTTGGCCGAGCCTGCGTCCCGACGAAGGGGTTGAGCCCGGCGGGTATGTAGTTGTAGACGCGGTTCTTGATGATCGGGTTGATGTACTGCAAGCACAGCTTGGAGACCCGGGCCAGCCGCGCACGCGACGCCGCTTCGATTGAGCTGCAGATGAATTGCGGGATATCGGCAAAGTTGTTCAATGCGATGATGCCGGTCATCGCGCTCTGCGCAGGCTGGTAGATGTTCAGGAAGTTCTGGAACACCGTCGGGGCGATGTGCAGGATCTGCTTGATGTCACCGCGGCTGTCGTTCAGCGCGGTCGTGATCGAGCCGAGCCGGTCGAAGGTGACGCCCATTGACTCGCGGTTCTCGGCGAGAAAGTCGCGAACGTCTGCCAACGCACCGTCGAGAGCCTTGAGCGCATTACCGATTTCGTTGGGGCTATTTGTCAGCACCGTCGTCACACTGGCCAGGTTCTGATTGAACGCGGCCAGCAGATCGCTGCTGGAGTACAGCGCCGACACCAGCAGCTGCAGATCGCGCACCGTGCTGAAGATGTCGTCGGCGTGGTCACCGAGGGCCGAGATCGCTTGCGACAGCTTGATTACTGTATCGCGAGCGGTATCTCCCTGGCCACGCAGGTTATCGGCGGCCGAGTTGACGAACTCGCCGACGGAGTTCACTCCGCCCGGGCTGGTGGGCTGCAACGCATCGGTCAGCTTCTCGAGCTGCCTACGGAAGTCGTCCCATTCGACCGGCACCGCGGTGCGACTCAGCGGGATCGACGCGCCGGAGCTCAATTTCGGCCCGCCGGAGTACGCCGGAACGAGTTGAATTGCCCGCGAGGTCACCAGCGACGGCGAGAGGATCGCGGCGCGGGCATCGGCAGGAACCGCGTACTGCTTCTCCACGGAGAAGGTCACCTTGGAGCTGGCGGGCTGCGGCTCGATCTTGTCCACGACGCCGACTTTGACGCCGAGGATCCGAATCTCGTCACCGACGAACAGGCCGTTGGCCTCCGTGAAATACGCCGAGTAGGTGTTCTTTTCGACGTCTTTCCACAGCTTCTTGCCGACTAGAAACGACGCCACGGCCAGCGTCAGCACCAGGCTGATCGCTGTTGCTTTGCGCAGGGTATCTCGACTCATGTTCATGGCCCGTCGAACTCGTGAGGCGAGGGCGGCGGGATGGTTCGTATCGGCGGCGTCGAGGGCGGCGGTGAGGGCGGCTGCGACCAAAGCGGGACCGGTGCGTTCTCTGGCGGCACGGGTGGCGTTCCCGTCGGCGGGTCGACCGCCTCCGAGGGCAGCTTTTGGTTGGGATCCAGGAACCGGTCGTACATGTCCGCGTCCAGGACCGGCCCACCGATCTGGCCGGGGACCAGGTTAGCCACGTAGGCCTTGAAAAACGGCCCAGAACCTAGGCATTCGCCGAACGACATCGCATATCGCTTGAACTTGGGCAGTGTCTTCTGGATGTCTTCCTTGCGGTTGTCCAGGATTTCGAGCACGCCGTTGAGCTTGTCGAGTGCAGGCTTGAGTTGGGTTCTGTTGTCGTCGACCAGCGCGGAAATCTGGTGCGATACCGCGGTGAGGTTGTTCATCAGGGCGTCCAGCGAATCGCGTTCGTCGAGCAGTGCGGCCAACAGCGCGTTGGAATTCGCCACCAGTCCGGCGATCTGCTGACTGCGCTTGCCCAGCACCGTCGACACCTTGTTGGCATTGCCCAGCAGATTCCGCAGCTGCGCGTCACGGCCGTTGAGAGTGTCCGAGAACCGGGCCACGCCTTCCAGCGCGGGCCGCAGGTTCGGTGGGGTCTCCTTGAATGTGTTCGCCAACGTCGTTAGGGCCGAAGATAATTGGGCCGTATCGAGGCCGCTGATGGTGGTCGTCAGGTCACCCAGTGCATCGGGAAGATCGTAGGGCGAGTGGGTTCGGGACAGTGGAATAGTGCCCGAGAGCCGCCCTTCCCCACGCGGCGTGAGCTCGAGCATCTTGGAGCCCAGGATCGTTTCGGTCTTGATCGCCGCCTCGGTGCGGTCCCCCAGTTCGATGCCCTGGCGGACGGTGAAGCCGACCCGAACCTTGGTGCCCTCCAACCGGATGTCGGAGACCCTGCCGACCCCCATCCCGGAAACCCGCACCGTACTACCGGGTTTGATGCCCCCCGCCTCGGAAAAATAGGCGGAGTAGTCGTCCGTGTTCTTGACGAAGGGCAGCTTGTTGTACTGAAAAGCGACGATGGTCACGCAAGTCAACAGGATTGTGCCCATCAACCCCAGCGCGAACGGGCTCCGACGGCCGAGCGGTTTGATCTTGGACAGCTTCAGCTTCATTGGGGCGTGCACCGTCCGCTGGGCTGACCCAAGAGTTTGATGAAGATCGGGTTGCCGCCTTTGCCGTTGACTTTCATCAGAACTTCGCAGAAGTAGAAACCGAAGTAGTCGCCGTTGAGGCCCTGACGAGCCAGCACCTGGTAGATGTCGGGCAGATCCTTGAGCAATTTGTCGACATACTCGCGGTCGGCAAGCACCTGTGCCGACATGCGGTCGGTCTCGTGCACCACGTCCTTGATCGGCTGACGAGACTGGACGAGTAGATCCGTGATCGAACCGGCGGCCGCGTTGATGTAGGCCAGCCCGGTGGAGATGTCGTCCTTGCGCTGCGCCAAGCCCTCCACCAGTTGGGCCAGCTTGTCCACGCCGTCAGAGAACTCGTGGTCCCGCGCGGCGAAGGTATGCAGCACGGTGTTCAGGTTGGTGATCAGCTCGCCGATCAACTCGCTGCGCCCGGCCAGCGTCGAGGTCAGGATCGAGGTCTGCGACAGCACGGAGGCGAGTGTGCCGCCCTGCCCCTGGAAGATTCGCAGCAGCTGACCGGAGAGCGCGTTGACCTGATCGGGATCCAGCGCCCGGAACAGCGGTCGGAAGCCCCCGATGAGTGCGTCGATGTCGAGGGCCGGCGATGTGCGCGCCAGCGGAATCGTCGACCCCGGCGGTAGCCGGCGCGGCGGTCCAGGAGCCTCTTCGAGAGCGAGATACCGGTCACCGATCAGGTTTTCGTATCGCACCACGGCCTTGGTGCCCTCGGTGAGTCGTATCCCCTTGTCGATTGCGAAGCCCACGGTGACCGTGCCGTCGTGACGCAGTTCGAGGTCGCCGACCTTGCCGACCTCTACCCCGGCGATGCGAACGAAGTTGCCGGACTTCAGACCGGAGATGTTCGTGAAGACCGCTTGGTAGTCGGTGCGGTCCTCAAAGCGCAGCTGCCCGAACACCGCAACCAACGTAAAGGTGAAGACGAGGCACACCACGGTGAAGAGCGCGACACGCGCGATGATGCTTGACAGTTTCCGTCTCATGGCGGCGGCTGCCCCCCGCGCCAGTTGAAGCGAGGCGGTTCCGGAGGATTCTTGGTGGTCGGGAAGTAGTTGGCCCACCACGGGTTACCAACCCAGGGACTGGTCCGGATCTCGTCTGGAGCGGCACCCCAACCGGTATCGGTGACCAGTGCCCGCACCGGGAAGTTCGCGCTCGGGTCGGGCAACGAGCCGCAGCTGGGCTTGCCGCCGGGGCCACCGGTGGCATTGGTCTTCGGCAGGTGTTTCGGGAACCGGTACGGGTCGTCACCGAACAGCAGCGCGGCGTCCAGAATTACCGAATACCCGTTGCCGCCCAGCGCATCTCGACCCCCATGGTCGACGTACCATTGCGCACCCTGGAATAAGCAGGTGAACGTCGGCGAGTACTTGTTGAACAGCGTCAATGTCGGGTCGAGTAGCTTCATCGACTGCACGATGTTGGGTTCGTTTCTGCCGATGACGTTGATGCCGGTCTGGCTGAAGCCGATCGCGGACAACAGCAGTGAATCCAGCGACCGCTGATTTTCGGTGAGGGTGGCGCTGGTGGTCGAGGCCGAGTCGAGAATCGACAGAATATCCTGCGCCGCATCGGAATAGATGGCCGTCGTCTTCCCGAACAGTCGCCAGTCCCGGTGGATCGTGTCCATGCGCGGGTTGACGGTGAGCAGCAGATTATTCGCATCGGTGATCGACTGTCCGATCCGATCACCCTTGCCGCGCACCGATTGCGCGAAGGCCGACAAGATCGCATTGAGCTTCGCCGGATCGAGCGCCTGGACCACGGACTGCAGATTCTCGAAAACCGTGTTGACTTCGACGGTGACGTTGCGCGAATGCAGCACCGCGCCCGGCTTCAACGGCGTGTGGCTGGCTTCGCCGGGCACGATCAGGTCGACGTACTTGGACCCGAACGCGGTGGTCGATTTGATCTCGGCCTCGAGATTGCTGGGCAGATACTTGAACGGGCCCGGGTCCATCTTCAGCTGAAGCTGGGCCGCTTTCACGTCGGTGCCAATCGACGCGACCGTGCCGACCGGCACGCCCCGCAACTTCACCTTGGCGCCCGGTTCCATCACCAAGCCCGCGCGGTCCGACACCAGCGTCAACGGGATGAAGTCAGCGAACTTGCCGGAGAACGCCCCGGCGGTCACCGCGATCAGCCCCCCGACCAGGATGAACAACGTCGGCGCCCACCAGATCGGATCAATCTTGCTGCTGCGGACCCTGTTTCGCCGTGCCGGCCCGCTGTCCCTGTGGTTGCTCATACGGTTACCCCGACAGGTTGAAGTTGCCGGACTGCCCATAGACGGACAGCGAAATCATCAGGCACACAAACGCCGTGACGATCATCGATGACCGTACTGACCGACCGACAGCCTCCCCCACACCGGCGGGACCACCTGTCGCGGTAAAGCCGTAATAGGTGTGCACGACCATCACACCCGTCGCCATCGTCAGCGCCGACAGAAACGACCACATCAGGTCGCTTGGACGCAGGAAGGTGGAGAAATAGTGCTCGTAGACGCCGCGGGACTGGCCGTAGGCGTAAATCGTCAGGAACTTTGCCGCGACGAACGACATCAGGACCGCAACGGCGTAGAGCGGGATGACGACCAGGACGCCGGCAATAATCCGGGTGGATGCCAGGTAGGTGATCGACCGGATGCCCATGACTTCCAGAGCGTCGATCTCCTCGTTGATGCGCATCGCGCCCAGCTGCGCCGTCGCGCCGGCACCGATCGTGGCCGCCAAGGCCAGCCCGGCCGTGCAGGGCGCGATCATCCGGACGTTCAGGAACGCCGACAGGAAGCCGGTCAACGCCTCCACACCGATGTTGGACAGCGTGTCGTATCCCTGCACCGCGACAAGAGCACCGGTCGTCAGGGTCAAAAACCCGATGATGCCGACGGTGCCCCCGATCACCGCCAGCGCGCCGGTGCCCATCCCCATCTCGGCGATCAGGCGCAGCAGTTCGTTCGGGTAGCGCCGCACCGCGTCCACGGTGGCCACCAAGGACTTTCCGTAGAACTCGGTCTGCTCGCCCAGCTTGCGGGTGGACGCCACCAGCTTCGGGCCAAGAGTGTCCAGCCACGACGGACCGCGTGCGAGATCGGTCATTTGGCAGTCACTTTCACTCCGAGCGCAGTAGTCACGATGTTGATGAAGAATAGGGCCATGAATGAGAACACCACGGTCTCGTTCACCGCGTTACCGACGCCGGTGGGACCGCCGCCCACCGAAAGCCCCTTGTAGCAGGCGATTAAGCCCGCGGATAACCCGAACAACGTCGCCTTAATCAGCGAGATCACAACCTGCGGAAGCCCGGTGACGAGTGTCATGCCCGCGATAAAGGCACCAGGGGTGACGTGCTGGACGAACACCACGAAGATGTAGCTGCCGGTCAGCCCGGTGACGGCGACCACCGAGTAGAGCAGGACCGCGACGAAGGTGGCGGCGATGATGCGCGGAACTACCAGCGCCTGAACGGGATTGACCCCGATCACTTTCATCGCGTCGATTTCTTCGCGGATGGTGCGCGCGCCGAGGTCGGCGCACATGGCGGTGGACCCGGCGCCCGAGACGACCATCGCCGTGACCACCGGGCCGACCTGGGTCACCGACGCCAGTCCGGCTCCGGCACCGGAAAGGTCCCCGGCGCCGATCTCGACGAGCAGGATGTTGAGCACGAACACGATCAGCACCGTGTACGGAATCGAGAGCATGATGGTCGGGAAGATCGAGACCCGGGCGACAAACCAAATCTGCTCGAGGATCTCGCGCCAGGCCCACGGCTTTCGCAGCGCGGTCACCAGCGCTTCGGCGCTGAGCATGAAGAACTCCCCCAGCGCGTTCATGGGCTTTGCGATGGCGGTCCCGTTCATCGAACCTGCCCAGACCACCGACGGTCCACTCGGCTCATGCGGTCCCCCATTTAGTAATCATTTTTTGCACGCTTGTAACTAGCTGGCCCATAAGAAGTCAGCGTCGTTTACATGTGGACCGCGCCGTCTGTTTGCGCACATAGAACATCGCAGCAATTTACGGGCAAACCGATGCCCGACATCAGGGTTGCAATCAACCAGAAGAAATCTGGCAGGCCGCATAAACGTTCGACCGACATGCGTATCGAAACTGGCTGGCTGGGCAGCTGAAGAAGAGGTCTTGCACCTCAGGGTGGGGCGCGGCGGCCCGGCCAGCGCGCCGCGACGCGTGGAATCACCAGGGCCCGGCGGCGGCGGCAGCAATCGACAAACGACCGTTCGCCAGCGCCGAGGCGCAAACCGCTGCGCGAATTTCTTTCCGCCATGTCGAAACCCACTTGAGCATTCGCGGCCGCCGTCGGAGTCCGGCTATTGCCGCCGCACGTCACAGTCCGGCCAAGTGAAGCCCAAAGCAACATTTTGGTTCAGAATGAAGGCAATTTGCGCGCCGCCGGCGCGATTAGCGTCCACCCTGAGTGTGCGGCCCGTGCTTGCTGCCGCTAGCCGACGTTGGCGCCTCCCTCGGCAATCCGGCGCACCGCCTTGATGAACACGTCGATCTCCTCGAACGTGTTGTAGAAGGCGAACGACGGACGGACCGTGGCCTCCAGGCCGTATCGCCGCAGAATCGGCTGCGCGCAGTGATGTCCGGCCCGCACCGCAATCCCTTCCGCGTTCAGCGCCTTGCCGACCTCGAGCGGCTCGTGGCCGGCCAGCACGAAGGACAGCACGCTGGCCTTCTCCTGCGCGGTGCCCACCAGGCGAACACCGGGGATGTCGGCCAAGCGCGGGGTCGCATAGTCCAGCAACGCGTGCTCGTAGGCGGCGATGCGCTCGATGCCCACCCGCTCGACGTAACGCAGCGCCTCGCCCAGTCCGACGGCGTCGGCGATGTTGCCGGTGCCGGCCTCGAACTTGTTGGGCAGCCCTTGATACAGCGAGCGTTCCAGGGTGACGTCGGCGATCATGTTGCCGCCGCCCTGCCAGGGCGGCGTCTCGGCCAGAGCTTCCTCGGAGCCGTAGAGCACGCCAATTCCGGTGGGGCCGTAGATCTTATGCCCGGAGAACACGAAGAAGTCGACACCGAGTTCGGCGACGTCGATGGGCAGGTGCGGAATCGACTGAGCGCCGTCGATCAACACCCGTGCACCGTAGCGGTGACCCAACTGGACGATCTTCTCGACCGGAGTCACCGTCCCCAGCGCATTCGAAACCTGGGTGGCCGCAACAAGCTTCGTCTTCGGACCCAGCAGGTCCTCGAACTCCGACAGCAGCAGGTTGCCCGCCTCATCGACCGGCGCAACCCGCAGCACCGCGCCGGTCTTCTGCGAAAGCAGTTGCCACGGAACGATATTGGCGTGGTGCTCCAAGTGGGTGATGACGATCTCGTCGCCCGGCCCCAAATGCTTGCCGCCCCACGCGTAGGCCACCAGGTTGATGGCTTCGGTGGTGCCGCGCACGAAGATGTTCTGCTCGGCCTTAGGTGCGCCGATGAACCGCCGCACCGTCTCGCGGGCCTCTTCGTAGGCATCCGTGGCCCGGGCTGCCAGCTCGTGCGCCGCCCGGTGAATGTTGGAGTTCTCGTGCGCGTAGAAGTACGAGAGCCGGTCGATCACCGACTGCGGCTTCTGAGTGGTCGCGGCGTTGTCGAACCAGATCAGCGGCTTGCCGTTGACCGTCTCCTTGAGGATCGGAAAATCCTCCCGGATCGCGTTGACGTCGAACACCTCGTGGTCGTCCGTCAGTTGCGGCACCGGGTCGGACTCCGACAAAGGCGAAGTCAGGAAGTGGTAGCTGTACTCGTTGTCGGAAGGCGCATTCAGCGCCGCCGGCGCGGCGGGCACCGCGTCCGACCAGCCCAGGTCGCCGACGGTCGGCGCATCGGGCAGCCACCCGATCCCCGAGTACGGAGCCGAACCCCGCGGTGCCACCGGAGCACTCGGGGGCGCACCGGCAAGCACACCGGGCACCGTCGGGACGATGCCCGAGCTGGGGACCTCGAACGCACTGAAGTCAGCCGGCGGCAGGTACGGGTCGGCGACGCTGCCGACCGCGTGTGCGCCCGAGGGCGCCGCCGACGTGTCCGGCACGTTGCCGCGCGGGGCAACGGGCACCGTCTGCGGTGGCGGTTCGGGTTCCGGAGACGTCGGAGCCGGGACATAGATGTCGGTGAAGCCGAGTAGCGGAACCGGCGCCGTGTACAGATCGGCGCTGCCCGCTGCGGTCTGCCCGGCCGAGGTGGCCGCCGTCGTGTCCGGCACGCTGCCCCGCGGGGCGAGCGGCGCCGACTGCGGCGGGCTGTCGGGACCCGGGCGGAAGCTGGCCGCGTACAACTGGTTGGCCAGCGCCGCGATCTCCGCAGCGCCCAGGGGCAGGTCGCTTTCGGCGTCTACCGACCGATACTCACTTGTACTCATGGAACTGGTCCACAGCGACGTCTTCGAGCACGGCGAGCGCGTCGTCGGTGAGGACAGCCAAGGACGTGTACAGAGTCACCAGGTAGCGCGCGATCGCCGACTGGTTGATGCCGGTGAACCGCACCGACAGGCCCGGTGCCTGCTCGCCGACCAGGCCCGGCTGGAACAGGCCGACGACTCCTTGGCGCTCCTCGCCGGTGCGCACCAGGATGAATTTGGTCTTGCCGTCTTCCAGTGGCACCTTGTCCGACGGGATCAGCGGAATGCCACGCCAAGTGATGAACTGCGCGCCGAACAGGCTGACGACGACGGGCGGCACACCGCGGTAGGTGGCTTCGCGGCCGAACGCGGCGATGCCCTGCGGGTGGGTCAGGAAGAAGCTCGGCGTCTTCCACACCCGGGTGATCAGCGCGTCCAGGTCGTCGGGCGTCGGAGGGCCACCGAGGGTCTCGATCGTCTGCTCCGGGGTCACCTGCGCCAGCAACCCGTACTCCGGGCTGTTGACCAGTTCGAATTCCTGGCGCTCTTTGATCGTCTCGATGGTCAGCCGCAGCTGCTGGGCGACCTGGTCGTGCGGGCTGGAGTACAGGTCGGAGACCCGGGTGCTGACATCCAGCAGCGTGGAGATGTTGCGCAGGGTGTATTCGCGGGGGCTGGTCTCGTAGTCGACGAAGGTCTCGGCCAGCGGCGTGTCGAGGGCGGCGCCCTCTTGTGCCGTCACGGCGACCTGTTCCGGGTTGACCACCCGGTTCACCCGGTAGATACCGGCTTCCACCGGCACGAAGCTGAGCAGGTGCAGCAGCCAGCGCGGGGTGATGGTGGAGAGTTGCGGAACCGTTTTGGTCGCGTTGGCGAGCTGCCTGGCACCGAGATCTCCGAGAGCCTGGGACTCGTTTTGAGCCGACGTCATCTTGGTCCTTCCGTCGTGGGCGAATACTTAGCACGGATGTAGAGCCACAGGGTCACCAACCGAGAGCGCCACGCTGAGCCGAGGCAAGTGTAAAACTCATCGAGATTTTTTCAACGGCGGGGGTGGGTGTTGCTGGTCGAGCGAACCTGGTCGCGATATTGCCCTATAGTGGTCGCATGCACCACGTTGCACAGCCGCGCTTTATCCCTTCGCGCTGCCTTGCCGTGGACTGTTGTTGCTGTTGTTGATTTCCTGACGACCCAAATCTGACGTTCTAATCGTCGCGCTTTTTACCCGCTAGCGGGCGTGCGCCCGCGCGTACGGAAGCGCGCGACAGTCGAAATCTTCCGGGAAGAACAACCAGCGATGACCGTGTTATCCATATCCAGCCGCGCACTGGCGCCGGTGGCGACCCGGCGACGCGTCGAGGTCCGGCCGGCCACCGAGCTACCGCACATGACGCGTTACCGCGGCGGTACCTACTCCCACACCGTCGACAAGATCGTGTTCAGCGACGGCAGCACCGCGCGCACCGATTTGATCCGCCTGCACCCCAATCTGCACGCCTATTCACTGGATTTCGGCGGCATCGCACCACATCTGCCGTCGCGCTATCGCTTGGGGACCTGGTCCGCACTGCCGCATCTGCGCAGCCGTGACTACGAGACCGAGGTGGCTTGGATTCTGCGCCACTCGTATCCGATGCGCACGACCGCGGACCTCAGTCAGCAGTTACGCCGGGCCGGTTACCCGCTGGGACATGCCAATCTCGATGAACACGAGGCCATTGCGGCTACCCAGGCGGCGATCTGGTACCTGACCAACGGCTTGGCTTTGGACACCCAGCCGCTGAACGTTCCGATCGCGGTGCACCGGGGCCCCGGACCGGTGATCACCTTCGAATTCGACGGCCAACCCCAACTCGGCGGCTACTCGGTGTGGACCGCCTCCGATGGCGCCGCCACCCTTCGGCTGCAAAAGTCCGCCAATGGCGTTGACTGGCAAGAGGTTTCAGGTTCGCGACTGACGACGAACGGCGCGCGGGGACGCCACGAACGTGCGCTGGGAATCGGCAGCACGCTATCGAGCAGCAGCCATGGCCACCGCGGACACGGCTACCGGTACTACCGGCTCATCGCCGAGGCAGCGGCCGGCACCACGCCCAAGATCGGCCACGTGGGCTTCCGGCTGACCGGTACGCGGCACTATCGCAACGCCGACCGGGTCGTGCATCTCTACAACTACCTGCTCTCCGGAGCGCTGAAGGCACCGCAGGAGTCCGACGAGTCCGTCCTGATTGATGCCGAGGCCACCGCCGGACCCGAGCTCGTGGGCCCATTTCAGGTGCGAATCCCGTTGACATTCAACGTTGCCGACGGCCACTCGCTGGTTGACGCCGACGGTTTCGCCGTCGCCGGCATCGTCCACCCTGGCACCGACTTCTACTTGCGGCCGGCACCGGGCACATCGGCGACAACGTTGACCGCCACAACGCCGCACCGATTCACCGGCGGGGTGCTGACCGGAGTGGCACCCGAGGCACCGGAACAATTCACCCCGGTCGCGCTGGCACTACCCTCCGACGTTGCAATCCACTTCGACATTCGCTGGAATGGCGTTTGTGACCATCGCTGAGAACATCACGCAACTGATCGGCAACACTCCCCTGGTCCGGTTGAACCGGGTCACCGACGGCGCAGGCGCGGACGTGGTCGCCAAGCTGGAATCGTTCAACCCCGCGAACAGCGTGAAGGACCGCCTCGGGGTAGCTCTAATCGATGCGGGTGAGGAAGCCGGTCTGATCAAGCCGGACACGATCATCCTGGAGCCGACGAGCGGGAACACGGGCATTGCGCTGGCCGTCGTGGCCGCGGCCCGCGGTTATCGGATCGTGCTGACGATGCCGGAGACGATGAGCATTGAGCGGCGCAAGCTGCTGCGGGCGCTGGGCGCCGAGCTCATCCTGACCCCGGGCCCCGAAGGCATGCCGGGCGCCATCGCCAAGGCCGAAGAACTGGCCAAGACCGACCAGCGGTATTTCGTGCCCCAGCAGTTCGAAAACCCGGCCAATGCGGCGATTCACCGCAAGACCACCGCCGAAGAGGTGTGGCGCGACACCGACGGGAGGATCGACTTCTTCGTGGCGGGAGTCGGCACCGGCGGCACCATCACCGGTGTCGCCCAGGTGATCAAGGAGCGCAAGCCCTCGGTGCAGTTCGTGGCCGTCGAGCCGGCCGCGTCACCGGTGCTGTCCGGCGGCCAGAAGGGGCCGCACCCCATTCAGGGCATCGGCGCCGGGTTTATCCCGCCGGTGCTCGATCTGGATCTGATCGACGAGATCATCACCGTCGGCAACGACGACGCGATCAACCTTTCCCGGCGGCTGGCCCGTGAGGAGGGACTGCTGGTCGGCATCTCCTCGGGCGCGGCCGTGGTGGCCGCGCTGCAGGTCGCCCGCCGACCCGAAAACGCCGGGAAGCTGATCGTGGTTGTCCTGCCCGATTTCGGCGAACGGTATTTGAGCACACCGCTTTTTGACGACGTAACGGAGTAGCCGTGCTGGCAGCGATACGGCAGGACATCCGGGCGGTCATCGAGCGTGACCCGGCCCGGCCGTCGACGCTGCAGGTCGTCTTCGCCTATCCCGGCGTGCACGCCATCTGGGGCCACCGGATCAGTCACTGGCTGTGGCGCCGTGGCGCCAAGGTCGCCGCCCGGATCGTCGGGGAGCTGACCCGCATCCTCACCGGGGTCGAAATCCACCCCGGCGCGACACTTGGCAGCGGTCTGTTCATCGACCACGCCACCGGGGTGGTGATCGGCGAAACCGCCGAAGTGGGCGACGATGTCACGATTTACCACGGCGTGACGCTCGGCGGCATCAGCACGGATCCGGGGAAACGCCACCCCACCCTCGGTGACCGCGTGATCGTCGGCGCCGGCGCCAAAATTCTCGGCCCGATCAAAATCGGCGATGACAGTCGCATCGGCGCCAATGCCGTTGTGGTCAAAGAGGTTCCGGCGAGCAGTGTGGTCGTCGGGGTGCCCGGGCAGATCGTCAGCCGATCCGGGCCGGCCGGCGAGGACGATTCACTGCCCGACTTGGTGGGTGTCAGCCTGCAACAGCTGCTCGCCAGGGTGGCCCGGCTGGAAGAGGCCCGTGGCGACGACCACCAGGGGAACGGCCGCGTCATCCGCCCACCCGAAGCCGGTGTCTGGCATGGCGAGGACTTCTCCATCTGATCATGCCCCGAAAGTCGTTGCGGGACGGGCAATTCCAATGAGTGCACCGAAACCTTTTGAAGAGCACCAGTCGGGTGCCCTCTTGCACGGCACCAAGGCCGACCTTGCGGTGGGCGATCTGCTGGTGCCCGGACGCCGGTCGAACTACGGGAAAGGACGCCTGGCGAACCACGTCTACGTGACGCGGACATTGGATGCCGCGGCATGGGGGGCCGAGCTGGCCAACGGAAAAGGTAAGGGCCGCATCTATATTGTGGAACCGGAAGGCACGCTGGAAGACGACCCGAACGTGACCGACAAAAAGTTCCCCGGAAATCCGACCCGCTCCTACCGCACCCGGGAGCCCGTGCGAATCGTCGGCGAGATCATGGACTGGGTGGGGCATTCCCCCGAACAGCAACAGGGCATGCGAGACGGCTTGGCCGACCTCGAGCGGCGAGGACTCGCCGTCATCTACGACTAGCCAAAGCTCAATTACGCTGGCTGCTGGGCCAACTCGATGATCGCCGCAAGCCGCCGCTGGACGCGTTCGAGATCGGCCGCGCAGGGCAGTTCAGCAGCGACCCGGAGAATGGCCGCGCGAATATCGGCGGCATTGATGTTCAAGTCACCGTCGGCGGCCACCTGGGTGGCCACCGCCGCTACCGCATTGTCGGGCATGCGGCGCCGCAGCAGCGCCAACAGCGGGACATAGTCGGCGCGCGGGACGCCTTGGGGGTATCCGGCGCGAACGACGGTGTCGAACGTGGTCACCAATCCGCTCAACGGCACCGGACGAGACCCCCTTCCTGCCGTCATGTGCGGGCATCCACGGGCGCGATGGCCAAACCGTACGCATTGCCACTGAACTGACGGTGACGTAAACGCACGCCGCGCTGTACACCTGTCAAATTTCGAGCCATCGGTGTCGAGCCCCCGTTGCCGGCGCGCTCCTGAGCACCACGTGCCCGGCGTTCTGGAGATGCGCCTTGACCTGGCTCCCCCGGGTGGACTCGAACCACCAACCCTTCGGTTAACAGCCGAATGCTCTGCCAATTGAGCTACAGGGGATTAACCTGGCCCGCGCGAAATCTGGCGCGGATCGCTGGACGACTCTAGCGTACTGGCATGGCCGCGCCCAAGTTCAGGGGCAGCCGTCCGCCCGGCTCGACCGATCGGGGGCACACGCACCCAGCCGAGTGAGGCAGGATGGACCCATCCGCACCGTCGTGGGGAGGGACGCTTTGATCCGATATGTCGTCGTGCTCGGACTGGGTTACGTGCTGGGCTCGAAAGCCGGACGTCGCCGGTACGAGCAGCTCGTCGCTACGTATCGCGCGCTGACCAGCAGTCCGATGGCCCAGTCGATGATCGAAGGTGGCCGGCGCAAGATTGCGAACACGATCTCGCCCGACGCGGGGTTCGTCACCGTGGCCGAGATCGACAACGAGACGGCCGTGGTGCAGCGCGAGGTCGAGCGGCCGGCCGATGAGGCCCTTACGCCGTCAGATCGTCGCCGCTAGCCTGCTCCAACAGGCTGCGCCGGTATGCCTCCATGGCGACCAGGTCGCCGAACAGCGCGTGATACTCGTCGCCCTGGTCGATCGGTGACATGCGCTGCAGCTTCGACTTGACCTCGGCGATCTGCCGGCCCATCCAGACTTCCTGCAGCCGGGCCAGCACCCCGGCGATGTAGCGGGGCAGCTTCTCGTCATCTTCATTCGGAATCGGCTCCACCCCGAGCTCGTTGACCAGGCCCGCGGTCAGGCTCGATGTGGTGTGCTGGCGCACCGCATCGATCCACTCCGCCCCGATCAGACCCGAAGACGTGCCGCCCGCCGCTTCGATGGCCGCGCGCACGGCCACATACCCGGCGTGGGTGAAGCTCTCGACGGTCAGCGTGTCGAACACCGGGCCCGCGAACGCCGGATACTGCAACGCCGCCTTGAGCGCCAAGCGTTGCGGCCACAGGGTCGGGTCGCGCGGGTCGGGACGAGCGGCAGCGGGCTGGGCCGGGGCACTTTGGGCCGCCTGCTGCTCGACGGCGCGGCGCGGATTCGGCGCCGAACCACCCCGGCTTGCCGGGGCCGTGGACTTCTTCGCCTCGGTCCGCACCCGGTCGATGATCTGCGCGACGTCGTCCCATCCCACCCAGCCGGCGAGCTGGCGGGCGTACTCGTCGCGCAGCGTGGAGTCCTTGATCTGGCCCACCATCGGCACGCAGCGACGCAGCGCGGTGACTCTGCCTTCGGCGTTATCCAGGTCGAACTCGGCGAGCGCGGTGCGAATCGCGAACTCGAACAACGGGGTTCGTCGTGCCACCAGGTCGCGCAGCGCGCCGTCGCCGGATGCCAGGCGCAGGTCGCAGGGATCCATGCCGTCCGGGGCGACCGCGACAAAGGATTGCCCGGCCAGGTTCTGCTCGCCGCCGAAGGCCTTGAGCGCGGCCGCGCGGCCGGCCGCGTCGCCGTCGAAGACGTAGATCAGTTCGCCGCGGAAGAAGCTGTCGTCCATCATCAGCCTGCGGAGCATGCCCAGATGCTCGTCGCCGAATGCGGTGCCGCACGACGCGACCGCGGTGGTGACCCCGGCCAGATGCATCGCCATCACGTCGGTGTAGCCCTCGACGACGACCGCCTGGTGTCCCCTGGCGATGTCGCGTTTCGCCAAGTCGATGCCGAACATCACCGACGACTTCTTGTAGAGCAGCGTCTCGGGGGTGTTGACGTACTTGGCTTCCATCGGATCGTCGTCGAACAGCCGCCGGGCCCCGAACCCGATCACCTCACCGGCCGAGCTGCGGATGGGCCACAACAGCCTGCGGTGGAAGCGGTCCATCGGCCCGCGGCGTCCCTCCCGGGACAAACCGGCGGCTTCCAGCTCCTTGAACTCGAAACCCTTGCGCTGCAAGTGCTTTGTCAGCGTCTCCCAGCCCGACGGCGCGAATCCGCAGCCGAAGTGACGGGCGGCCTCGGCGTCGAAGTTGCGCTCCTTCAGGTACTGACGGGCCGGCGCCGCCTCGTCGGACTCCAGCGCCGCCGCGTAGAACTCGGCAGCGGCCGCGTTCGCCGCAACCAGCCTGCTGCGACTGCCGCGATCGCGCTGCACATTGGTGGCCGCGGCGCCGGTGTAGGTGATCGTGTGGCCGACCCGGTCGGCGAGCATCTCGACGGCCTCGACAAAGCTGACGTGTTCGATCTTCTGGATGAACGCGTACACGTCGCCGCCTTCGCCGCAGCCGAAGCAGTGGAAGTGGCCGTGGTTCGGCCGGACGTGAAACGACGGGGACTTCTCGTTGTGGAAGGGGCACAAGCCCTTCAGCGAGTCCGCACCCGCGCGGCGCAGCTGGACGTAGTCGCCGACGACTTCCTCGATACGCACACGTTCGCGAATGGCGGCGATATCACGATCGGAGATCCGGCCAGCCATCGGCTCAGTCTAGGACCCCGGATCCGCCAGCGGTCACGACCAGCTCAGCTGGCCGGGCCGATCACGCCGCAGGCAACGCGCTCCATCGCCCCGCCTGGCATCCCCGGCATGCCGGGCATGTCGCCACCGTCCACGCCGTGCAGCATCAAGGCGGTCTTGTTCGGCCCCAGCAGCAGGTCCCGGGTAATCGCATCGGTGGTGGTCACCAGGTAAGCCGAGCCGTCCTGGCGCACTTCAAGCGAAGTCAGGTCACCGCTTTCGGGTTTGCCGGTGTGTCCGGGCGCCTGGAGATGGCCGCCCGCGGACAAGAAGTTCCCGGGCGGACCGCCGGCCGGCGCCACCGAGTTCGGCTCGCACTTGCCGATCTCGTGAATGTGCAGGCCGTGGAAGCCGGGCGCGAGGATGCCGGGGGTGTCCGTCTTGACGGTGACGGTGACATAGCCGTCGGTGAAGTCGAAGGTGGCCGTGGCCACCTGCCGACCGTCGGGCGCTTTGAGTTGAGCGGAGAGCGCTTGACCGCTCGGCGTGGCCGGACTGGATGTAGTCGACGAGCCGGCCGAGCCGCTGAGCACCGGCGGAGTGGTGCCGGGCTGAGTGCTCGCATGCTGAGGTGAACTGCACGCGGTCATGGCCACGATCGGAATCGACAACAGGGCGGCAACGGCGGTGTTTCTGCTCATGCCCGCAGCCTAACTGGTGCCGTTGGGCGAAATCTGCGGTTAGGGGCTCGCCGGGCTGGCGTCGATTCGCTCCAGCCGCCCTTCGGTGTACGAGGCGATTTGATCGATGACGACCCGTAACCGGGCGCCGTCGTCGGCCGCGGTGGTGAAGGCCGCGGCGAAGAACGGATCAAGCGTGCGGGGGGCTCCGGCGTACAGCCACTGCGCCACTTGATGAATACGTTCGCGCTGCCGTGCCTGAGTTTCCAGATGCCGCGGGTCGGACATGATGAACTGCAGCGCCAGAATTTTCAGCAAGGCGACCTCGGCCCGGACCAAGTCGGGCACCTGCAGATCGGCCTGGAAACGCACCAGCGGCCCGGGACCCGCCGCCGCGCGCGTGGTCGCGATCGCAGCCGAGGCGAACCGGCCCACCAATTCACTGGTCAACTGTTTGAGTGCGACCGACGCTGCCAGCGTGGCGTCGTATTTGCCGACCGCGGCAACCACCGGCAACCCGGACAGCCGGCGCGCGGCAGCCATGAAATCGTCGGCGCTCACCCGGGAGAACTCGCTCTCCCCCAGCTTGGCCAGCGCCGCCGCCTCGTCGTCGTCGGCGAGCACGCGCAAATCGATGCGTTGTGAGACGACGCCGTCCTCGACGTCGTGCACCGAGTAGGCGACGTCGTCGGCCCAGTCCATCACCTGTGCTTCCAGGCACATTCGGTCCTGCGGCGCCCCCGCGCGCATCCAGTCCGCCGCCTCGCGATCCTCTTCGTAGAACCCAAACTTGCGTACTTCGGGGCGCCGCGTCCACGGGTATTTCGTGACCGCGTCCAGCGAGGCGCGGGTCAGGTTCAGTCCCGCGCTATTGCCCTGCTCGTCAAGCACTTTGGGCTCGAGGCTGGTCAGTATCCGGAAATTCTGGGCATTGCCTTCGAAACCGCCGTGCTCGTCGGCGACCTCGTTGAGTGCGCGCTCGCCGTTGTGGCCGTAGGGCGGGTGTCCGATGTCGTGGGCCAGCCCGGCCAGCTCCACGAGATCGAGATCGCAGCCCAGCCCGATCGCCATGCCGCGCCCGATCTGGGCGACCTCCAGCGAGTGCGTCAGCCGAGTGCGCGGGGTGTCCCCTTCGCGGGGCCCGACGACTTGTGTCTTGTCCGCCAAGCGGCGAAACGCGGCACTGTGCAACACGCGCGCCCGGTCCCGGGCGAAGTCGGTGCGGTTCTGGCCTTCCGTGCCCGGCAGACCCGCGGTCTTCGGCGCTTCGCCCGCCCGCCGCTGGCGGTCGAAGTCGTCGTAAGGGTCTTGCAGGTTCGTGATCACCGACGCACAGTCTGCCAGGGAATGCCGGGATGCGGCCCCGCTCCGGCTCGTGCCGGTGCGCGGCTCGGAGTACCCCGCCTCATGCGCTGCGAGGCGGCGTTGCCACGGGGATAAATTGAGCTATGCGCATTGCCCGCTTACTCGGCGTGATCCTGACGATGCTGATCACCGGGCTGCTGGTGGCACCGGCCGCCGGCGCGCAGCCCCCGTTCCGGCTCCCGGGGTATGTCACCGACGACGCGGGCGCGTTGTCGCCCTCCGGCCGCGCCGACGTGAGCGCAGCCGTCGACCAGCTCTATTCCGACCGCCACATCCGGCTGTGGGTGGTCTACGTCAACGACTTCTCCGGCCAGAACGCGGTGACCTGGGCGCAGCGCACCATCCACGAAAGCGATTTGGGTACCTACGACGCGCTGCTCGCCGTCAGCACCACCGGACGGGCGTATGCCTTCCTGGTGCCGTCCGGGGTGAAAGGCGTGACCCAAACTCAGGTCGATGAGCTGCGCCGCAACGAAATCGAACCCGCTCTGCGCGAAGGGGATTGGCGCGGTGCCGCAGTCTCCGCCGCGAATGGCCTGAATGCGACGCCGAATTCGTCGAACCGGTTCTGGCTGCTGGCCACCCTCGGCGTGATCATCGTCGCGGTGGTGGCCTTGGTGCTTGTCATGCGTTATCGTCGTCGACGCCGCCGTACCGCCGATTTGGCCGCCGCAAGACGGGTGGACCCCACCAACCCGACCGCGTTGGCCGCCGTGCCACTGGCCGCCCTCGACGACCTGTCGCGCTCGATGGTGGTGGAGGTCGACAACGCGGTACGCACCAGCTCCAACGAGCTCGCCCTGGCCATCGACGAGTTCGGCGCCGAGCGCACCGAACCCTTCACCCGGGCCGTCAACAACGCCAAAACCTCACTCTCCCAAGCCTTTACCGTGCGACAGCAACTTGACGACAACATGCCCGAGACCCCCGCGCAGCAGCGCGAGCTACTCACCCAGGTGATCGTGTCGGCGGCCAGCGCAGACCGCGAACTGGAAGCACAGACCGAGGCGTTCGAGCAGTTACGCGATTTGGTCGTCAACGCCGCATCGCGGCTCGATGCGCTGACCCAGCAGGTCGTCGAACTCACCACCCGCATCGTGCCGGCCGAACAGCGGATGGCCGAGTTGCACAAGGAATTCGGTCCTGCGGCACTGACTTCGGTGTCGGGCAATATCGCCACCACCAAGGAGCGGCTGGCGTTCGCCGACCGCAACATCAGCTCGGCCCGAGCACTGGCCGGCAATGCGGTCAGTGGACAGCAGAGTGGTTTGGTCGACGCGGTGCGTGCCACCGAGTCGGCGCTCGGGCAAGCTCGCGCGCTGCTCGATGCCGTGGATAACGCGGCCGGCGATATCCGGCGGGCCGTTGAAAGGTTGCCCGCGGTGATGAGCGACATCCAGGCGGCCATCCAGCACGCCACCGCGCAGCTGCAAGGGCAGAACACGAAGTCCGCGCATGCCAGCGAGCTCGCCGCGGCGCGTGACGCCGCCACCAGAGCCGTCGATGCCGCCGGCGGTGGAGCCGCCGACCCGCTGGGCACATTCGCACAGCTGGCCAAGGCCGACTCCGACCTGAACCGGGTGTTGGCCACGGTGGCCAAGGAACAGGCCGACGCCGATCGGCTCAACCGGTCACTCGAACAGGCGTTGTTCACCGCGGAGGCGCGAGTGCGCGGAGTCTCGGAGTACATCGACACCCGGCGCGGCAGCGTCGGACCCGACGCTCGGACCCGGCTCGCCGAAGCCCAACGACACCTCGAGGCCGCACACGCCACCCGGTCGACCAACCCGGCCGAGGCGATCGCGCACGCCAACGCGGCATCGACACAGGCGGCCAACGCGCAGTCGCTGGCCAACGCCGACGTGGTCTCGGCTCAGCGTGCCTACGCCCGCGTCGGCGGCAACGACACCGGCGCGATGCTCGGCGGCATCATCATCGGCGACCTCCTCAGCGGAGGAATGCGGGGCGGATTCGGTGGTTGGAGCTCGACGTCGTTCGGCGGCTCGTCGAACTCGTCGCCCGGCGGCTCCGACGGCGGCTTCATGGGTGGCGGCGGACGTTTCTGAGCCTTTGACAGCAGTAGGGGCGCACCGGTTTCTCGGTGCGCCCCTACTGTTCGAAATCTGTTTAGGCCCAGCTGGACCCGACGGCGCTGTCAGTGCTGGCCATGTTGTTGCCCGCGGACTGCACCTTCTGCCCGTGCTGGTTGGCCTGCTCGTAGATCACCTGGAAGTTACGACCCAACTGGGTGATGAACTCCTGGCACGCCACCGAACCGGCGCCACCCCAGAAGTCACCGGCAGCCAGCACATCGCGAACGATGGCCTGGTGCTCGGCCTCCAACGAAGCGGCCTGCGCGCGGATCAACGCACCGTGCGCGTCCACATCTCCGAACTGGTAATTGATCGACATTGTCTACGTCCTCAAGTGTTGGGTAGCAGCGATTTTCGCGGCTAGTGGCTGAGAGTCTGCTGCGAAGCCTGCTCTTGCGTCTCGTAGTTGTTGGCGTCACGGATGAGCCCATCACGCACGCCGTGGAGCATGTTGACAATGTTGTTGAACGCCTGGTTCATCTGACCCATCGTGTCGTAAGACGTCGCCTGAGCCTGACCACTCCAGCCCGCACCGGCGATGTTCATCGACGACGCCCACATCTTGCGGGCCTCATCCGACACCGTCTGCGCGTGCATCTCAAAACGGCCCGCCATCGCACGCATCGCGTGCGGGTCGGTCATAAAACGTGTTGCCATACTGTCTGTTCCTTAGCTAAGCGGACTTAAATCTTCTGACGTGCCGGCCCCGGTTGGCCGACCGTCCTTGCCTCTCAACCAGCCCACGGAGAATGCGGTACCACGCTGCTGGCTCGTGGCGCTTCGAAACGAGGTTCGGCGTCGCCTCCCCATTCGTTCCAATGCCCCCATTCCTTCTTTTCACCCATGCCGTCGGCAGCCGCCTCTGAATCCGGCCCGTCGGTCAACTTGCCATCGGCATCGGAGAGCTCTTCGCGCTCCGGTGCCCAATGGTCATAGTCGTCCGGCGGAACGGCCACGCCCCAACTGAGCGGAACCGTCAAGCGACCGAGCATGCCTGACTCACCTCGTACTGCCGCCACCGAATCGTTCGGCAGAGGTGAACCAAGAGGCAAAAGCATGATGCCCCCTTCCACACCCGAAACTCTGTTCACACAGACCCCAACGGCGCAAAATACCGCCGAGTATTTCGATACTAAATCAAACCAACGGACAATTGTTGGAAATTTCTGATTTTGTCGCCGTTAATCACGAAAATTCGGCCACGCGGTAACCGGGCAACGCGATCGCCCCCGCGTAGGCGTTCGCGGCATTGGCGGACGCAACCGCGTGAGGCGGTACGCATCGCAGCGTCGACCGTTGGCTGCAGTGCGAAAATTGTTGCCCGGCAGGAATTCTGGTGAGCGGTGGCACGAGTTTTCGAAGCGGCCATCGCCGCGCGACCCCGGCGCGCTGACAACTCGTCCCAGCCCGCCGGACCCGAGAACAGGACCGGCGCCCAGCGATGCGGCCAGCTGCGGTACGCGTGTTCTGCCGAACATTGCATGCGCCGGAATCAATCGCCGTCGCAAACCGTACCTAATAGTTTGATTAAGCGGGTAACCGATGAATGCGAGTTGGCTGCATGTTGAGAAATTTGCGATGCGCCCGATTCATTCGTATGACCGCCCGGGCAATTGCGCCCGGCGCGCTCCGGCCCCTCAGGCGCCCTTTCTCGGCACCACCTTGGGCCGGGACTGCACCACGTGGGTCTGACTGGTTCCGGCCCGGCCCACCATTTCGGCCGGCTTGTCATGACCCGTGGCCGCCCGCGCCGGCATCGGCATGCCACTGGTGGATCCGACCGGCTCCACCACGGCGCCGGACGCTCCCGCGCCCGCCATCGCGGAGCTGACGATCGGGGCCGGAGTCGAGCCCTGCCACAGCGAGGGCACCGATATCGCGCCCACCAACCGCGCCCTACCCAGGCTGGCCGAGATCGACGAGCCCCAGCCCCCGCTGCCGCTCATCCCTCCCATCGCCGGAGCGGTCGAACCGACGGTCTGCGACGCACTGGTGGCGGCCATATTCGTCGCACCGGCCAGCGACGTCATCGGTGCAGTGCCTTGCGCCATGGCCATCATCGGTGGCATCAACGCGCTCGCCGGATACATTCCGATCTGGGCCACCGACATCAGGGATGACACCGGCCCCGACGAAACAATCGACCCCACCTGGGTCAGTGCGGACTGAATCGCGGTCACCGCCGAGGAGAATCCCGGGCCGAATAGCTGCCCACCCACCGACGACAGCGCCCCGGCGAACTGCGACGCCAAACCGCTCAGCGGCGTCGTGAACAATCCCGCCAAGCTCGACGGGGCCGAACTGATCGACGGCAACGCCGACATGACCCCTTGCGCCCCCGCGTGATAGCCGAACATCGCGAGCACATCCTGAAGCCACATCTGGATGTATTCGAATTCGGTCATCGCAATTGCCGCGGTGTTCTGGCCGAGAATGTTCGTCGCGATCAATGTCATCAGCTGGATGCGGTTCGCTGCGATGGCCGCAGGCGGCACCGTCGCCGCGAATGCCGACTCATACGACGTCGCCGCCACCCGGGCCTGCACGGCCGACATGGAGGCGTGCGCCGCCGCCGTGTGCAGCCACTGCAAATACGGTGCTGCCGCCTGCGCCATCGAATCCGAGGACGGACCCATCCACTGCCCATTCGACGCCAGGCCCGAGACCACGGAGTCGAACGACGACGCCGACGCCCACATGTCAGCAGCCAAACCGTCCCAGGCAGCGGCAGCAGCCAGCAGCGGCCCTGAGCCCGCGCCGGCATACATCAGGGCCGAGTTGATCTCCGGCGGAAAGAACGCAAAATCCAGAACCATCTAGTACCTCGACACGACCAGCCGCTTCTACGGCATTACAACTGCACCCCGACAGTCATTACTTCGACTGGACACACTGCGTATAAGACTAAGGCCGGATCGTATGGCAGCACTACATCAAAATTGCCCGGTTTGTCCAAATAGCCAAATAAGGGCTGCTAGGCGCCCTTGAGCCGAACCGCCAGGTAGTCGCCGACGGCGTCCATCGACACCCGCTCCTGCGTCATCGCGTCGCGTTCGCGCACGGTGACGGCGTTGTCCTCCAGGGAGTCGAAATCCACCGTCACACAGAATGGCGTCCCGACCTCGTCCTGGCGCCGGTAGCGGCGCCCGATCGCGCCGGCGTCGTCGAAATCGATGTTCCAGGACTGCCGCAATTCGGCGGCGAGGTCCCGGGCCTTGGGGCTCAAGTCGGCGTGCCGGGATAGCGGCAGCACCGCCGCCTTGACCGGTGCCAGCCGGTGGTCCAGGCGAAGCACCGTGCGCTTGTCCACGCCGCCCTTGGCGTTCGGGGCCTCGTCCTCGGCGTATGCGTCGATCAAAAACGCCATGAACGACCGCGTCAGGCCGGCCGCGGGCTCGATCACGTACGGCGTGTACCGGGTGTCGCTGACCTGGTCGAAGAAGGACAGGTCGGCACCGGAATGCTTTGCGTGCGTTGATAAGTCGTAGTCAGTCCGGTTGGCGACGCCTTCCAGCTCACCCCACGGGTTGCCTTGGAAACCGAACTTGTACTCGATGTCGACGGTGCGGTCGGAGTAGTGCGACAGCTTCTCTTTGGGGTGTTCGTAGAGCCGCAGGTTCTCCGGGTTGATGCCGAGGTCGGTGTACCACTGGTGCCGGGTGTCGATCCAGTACTGGTGCCACTCCTTCGCGGTCGACGGCTCGACGAAGAACTCCATCTCCATCTGCTCGAACTCGCGCGTGCGGAAGATGAAATTGCCCGGGGTGATTTCGTTGCGGAAGCTCTTGCCGATCTGCCCGATGCCGAACGGCGGCTTGCGCCGCGCGGTCGTCACCACGTTGGCGAAGTTGACGAAGATGCCCTGCGCGGTCTCGGGCCGCAGATAGTGCAGCCCCTCCTCGGTCTCGATCGGACCCAGGTAGGTCTTGAGCATCATGTTGAATTCGCGCGGCTCGGTCCACTGACCTGGCTCGCCCGTCTCCGGGTCGCGGATATCGGCCAGCCCGTTGGGGGGCGGATGCCCGTGTTTGGCCTCATAGGCCTCGATCAGGTGGTCGGCGCGGTAGCGCTTGTGGGTGATCAGCGACTCCACCAGCGGGTCGTGGAACACCTCGACGTGCCCGGACGCCACCCACACCTGGCGCGGCAGGATGATCGACGAGTCGAGTCCCACGACGTCGTCGCGACCGGTGACCACGGCGCGCCACCACTGCCGCTTGATGTTCTCTTTGAGTTCCACACCCAGCGGCCCGTAGTCCCACGCCGACCTGGTGCCGCCATAGATCTCACCCGAGGGATAGACGAATCCACGCCGTTTGGCCAGGTTAACGACGGTGTCGATGACGGACGCCACGGGGTGGTCCACTCCCTTTCGGATGGCACTGAGGCGGGGCGGCGAATCGTCGCCCGCGAAACATCAGCAATGGTATCGACCGGGCGGCGGTCTTTGACATGCGTCATCATGCATGTGACAGTGGAAGTCGTTCCCTACAGTGGGCACTCCAGGTACCCCGCACTTCTCGAGGTGATGACGCTCGCATGGTGATGTCTTCTTCATCGCCGACCGCTGCACATGGCTCGTCGTCGGATCTGGTTGCCCACCGGCACGGCGAGGCGGCCGCCGGCGAGCATTCGCCGTTCGCCGAATATCCGGTGCCGCCGCCGCGAGAAATCCTCGACGCCGCCGGCGAGCTGTTGCGCGCCTTGGCAGCACCCGTGCGGATCGCCATCGTGCTGCAACTACGCGAATCCCAGCGCTGCGTGCATGAGCTGGTCGACGCGCTGGGTGTGCCACAACCGCTGGTCAGCCAGCATTTGAAGATTCTCAAGGCGGCAGGTGTGGTCGCCGGGGAGCGGTCCGGCCGCGAGGTGCTGTACCGCCTGGCCGACCACCACCTGGCGCACATCGTCGTCGACGCCGTCGCCCACGCCAGCGAGGACACCCCATGACACAACCCAGCGTCCGCTCCACCCGTCAGCGTGCGGCGATTTCCACGCTGCTGGAGACCCTGGACGAATTCCGCTCGGCCCAGGAGTTGCACGACGAGCTGCGCCGCCGCGGCGAGAACATCGGGCTGACCACGGTCTACCGGACGCTGCAGTCGATGGCATCGGCGGGATTGGTCGACACGCTGCGCACCGACACCGGCGAATCGGTCTACCGGCGCTGCTCGGAGCACCATCACCACCACCTGGTGTGCCGCCACTGCGGGTCCACGATCGAGGTGGGTGACCACGAGGTCGAGGAATGGGCGACGCAAGTGGCCGCCAAGCATGGCTACTCCGAGGTCAGCCACACCATCGAGATCTTCGGGACGTGCGCGGACTGCAGGTAGTCACATGGCGAGCGTGAAACTAACTTCACGCTCGCGGCCCAGCGTGAAACTAACTTCACGCTCGGCGGAAACCTGGGGCTCAGGCCGTCAGGACGCGACGCATCTGGCCACCCGTATCGAGCACCAGCAGGATCAGGGTGCGCAGGGCGTCGTCGGCTAGGCCGGCACCGGGAAAGTTGTAGCGCAGCATCACGTCGGCGGTCTTGGACCCGCCCTTGCCGGAGTTGCGCTGCGCGGCCTTGTCGCTGATCTTTTCGACCAAGGTCACATTGCCGAAGTTGCTGGCGTGCGCCTGCTTGGCCACCTGATCGCTGAGCTTCTTGGTCAGCGGCAGATCCCACACCACGATCTGGGTGAGCGACACCAGGTCGAGTCCCTCGGCGATGTTGACCACCCGCAACGACGCGAAGGTGCCGTCGTGGTGCACCGTGAGCCCGCCGTCGGCTTCGTCCTCGACGGTCAGCACGTCGCGGAGAATCGACCCCAGACGCTCCTGCAGAGATGGCATTAGGCGCTCCCAAACCGTCGGTTGCGGTCCGCATATTCCTCGCAGGCCGCCCATAGGTCGCGACGGTCGTAGTCGGGCCACAGCTTGTCCTGAAAGATGTATTCGGCGTACGCCGCCTGCCACAGCATGAAATTGCTGGAGCGCTGCTCCCCCGAGGTCCGCAGAAAGAGATCCACGTCGGGGATGTCGGGCCGCTGCAGGTGATGCGCCACCGTCGCCTCGGAGACGCGCTCCGGGTTCAGCCGGCCGGCGGCCGCCAAGCGTGCGATTTCCCTTGCGGATTCCGCGATTTCGGCCCGACCGCCATAGTTGACGCAGTAGTTGACGGTGATGACGTCATTGCCCCTCGTCATCGCCTCCGCGACCGCCAATTCATTGATCACGCTGCGCCACAGGCGGGGCCGCGACCCCACCCACCGGATCTTGACCCCCATCGCCATGAGGTTCACCCGCCGCATGCGCACCACGTCACGGTTGAAGCCCATCAGGAAGCGGACCTCCTCGGGGGAACGCTTCCAGTTTTCGGTAGAGAAGGCGTAGAGGCTGAGCCACTTGATCCCGATTTCGATTGCCCCGCAGACGACGTCGATGACGACCGCCTCCCCCGCCTTGTGGCCGTCGGTACGGGTCAGCCCCTGTTGGGTGGCCCAGCGGCCATTGCCGTCCATCACGATGGCCACATGGTTGGGCAATCGCTCCGCCGGGATCCGCGGCGCGACCGCCTTCGAAATGTGCTGCGGTGGCCGGCTCGGGCCGCCGTCGGGAGCGGGCGGCAACTCGGGGAACACCACCGGCCATGTCGACGTGTCGGGAAAAGTCGGATAGTCCTCGGGTGCGGCGGGCAGTTGCGGGAAGTCGGTGGACCTCAATTTGCGGTCGTGGTTCTTAGCCACAGTCCTCATCCTGCCCGATCAGCGCGGCGCGCCGATCGGCGATTGTGCGGTCGACCCGATAATTGCGCTCCACCAGCGGCAACGTCTTGAGCTGGCGTTCCAGATGCCATTGCAGGTGGGCGGCCACCAATCCGCTGACATGGCTGCGGTGGGATTGCGGTGTGGCCTCGGCGGCCTCCCAATCGCCATCGTGCAGCGCGGACATCAGCTCCAGCACGCCCAGCGGCGGTGTCGTCGAGCCCGCGGGGCGGCAGTGACCGCAGATGCTGCCCCCGGCGGCGATGTGAAACGCCCGATGCGGGCCGGGCGTGGCGCAACGGGCGCACTCGGTCAGCGCCGGTGCCCAGCCGGCGATGCCCATGGCACGCAGCAGGTAGGCATCCAGCAGCAGGTCACGCGGGCGGTTTCCGTCGGCCACCGCCCGCAGCGCGCCCACCGTGAGCCGGTGCAGCGCCGGGGCGGGTGCGCGCTCCTCACCGGCCAGGCGCTCGGCGGTCTCCAGCATCGCGCACCCGCAGGTGTAGCGGCCGTAGTCGCTGACGATGTCGGTGGCGAACGCGTCGATCGAAACGACCTGGGTGACGATGTCGAGATTGCGGCCGGGATGCAGCTGCACATCGATGTGCGCGAACGGCTCCAGCCGCGCGCCGAATTTGCTGCGGGTGCGGCGCACCCCTTTGGCCACCGCACGCACCAGCCCGTGATCACGGGTCAGCAGGGTGACGATCCGGTCGGCTTCGCCGAGCTTGTGCTGGCGCAGCACTACCGCTCGGTCTCGATATAGCCGCATCTCAATAGTTTTGCACCCCGCCGCGACATCGCGGGGATCCGCGCCGATAGTCTCGTACCCCGTGATTGGCGCTTTCGAGTCCGCTTCTGGGTCCGCTTCCGGATCCCGCGGCACGCGCCTGCCCACACTCACTGACCTGCTCTATCAGCTGAACAGCCGCTCGGTGACATCCGACACATTGGTGCGCCGTTCGCTACACGCGATCGATGTCAGCCAGTCCACGCTGAACGCATTCCGGGTGGTCTTGACCGAGTCGGCACTAACCGACGCGGCCGAGGCCGACCGGCGACGGGCCGCCGGCGACACGGCGCCGTTGCTGGGTGTCCCGATCGCCGTCAAAGACGACGTCGATGTTGCTGGGGTGCCGACCGCGTTCGGCACCGACGGCCACGTCCGGCCCGCCACCCAGGACGCCGAGGTGGTCCGCCGCCTCAAGGCCGCCGGGGCGGTGATCGTCGGCAAGACCAACACCTGCGAGCTGGGTCAGTGGCCGTTCACCAGTGGGCCCGGATTCGGGCACACCCGCAATCCGTGGTCGCGGCGACACACCCCGGGCGGGTCGTCAGGCGGCAGTGCGGCCGCGGTGGCCGCGGGTCTGGTCACCGCGGCGATCGGCTCCGACGGCGCCGGCAGCATCCGCATTCCCGCGGCGTGGACACACCTGGTCGGGATCAAGCCGCAGCGCGGCCGGATCTCGACCTGGCCGCTACCGGAGTCGTTCAACGGGATCACGGTCAACGGCGTGCTGGCCCGCACGGTGGCCGACGCCGCACTGGTGCTCGACGCGGCGTCGGGCAATGTCGAGGGTGACCGGCACAAGCCGCCCCCGCTGAAGGCGTCCGACTACGTCAGCATCGCGCCCGGGCCGCTGAACATCGCGCTGTCAACCCGGTTCGCGTACACCGTCTTTCGGGCCAAGCTGCATCCCGAGATCCTGGCCGCGACCCGCGCCGTGAGCAAGCAGCTCCAATTGCTCGGCCACACGGTCATGACCGGGAACCCGGACTACGGCGTGCGGCTGGGGTGGGACTTTCTAGCCAGATCGACTGCGGGACTGCGCGAATGGGAAGAGCGGCTGGGCGACGGCGTCGTGTTTGATCCTCGCACGCTGTCCAACCTGCGGATGGGCCATGTACTGGGGCAGGCCATCCTGCGCAACGCGCGAGTGCACGAAGCCGCCCTGCAGCGCCGGGTGGGCTCGATCTTCGACATCGTCGACGTGGTGGTGGCCCCGACGACCGCGCAACCACCCCCGCTGGCCCGATCCTTCGACCGGTTGAGTGGCTTCGGCACCGACCGCGCCATGATCAAGGCGTGCCCGGCGACCTGGCCGTGGAATGTGCTGGGCTGGCCGTCGATCAACGTGCCGGCCGGGTTCACCGCGGACGGCTTGCCGATCGGTGTGCAGTTGATGGGCCCGGCGAACAGCGAGGGCATGCTGATCTCGCTGGCCGCCGAGTTGGAGGCCGTCTGCGGCTGGGCCGCCAAGCAGCCGAAGGTGTGGTGGGAGCACGACCACTTCCGTCCGCACGACTAAACGTGTTGGCGCACTGACTTTTTCGACATAATGAGGCCCTCCCACCGGGCGTGGGAGGGTCTCATCTCATCGGCATCCAATCAGCCGGCGAGGAGTTGCTTGTCGATGTTCCCGCCCGCCTGCTCGTCGGTCTTCGAATAGGCGTCGGCGGCCGCGCCCAGCTTGACGGCGAGGTCCTTGCAGACACTTTGCATCGCTTCGATCGCGGACCGGCGCGCGGCCTCGGCACGCGTGAGCGCAATATTGGAGGGTTCGCTGGCCACACCGTGGGTAAGCCAGACATCGCTGCTGACCCCGTTGGTCGCTCCGGCCGCGGATCCGATCTTGTCGGACGCTTGGTTCTCAATTGTGGCCAGCCTGTCGAGGTAATTGGGCGTGACGACTAAGTCCAACATGGTTGATCTCCTTTTGATTGGTCTGTATTGGGTTGGTTCACAACGGTTTCGACTGAGGTGGCGGGTTACCCGGCGCGCCGTTCCAGGCCCTGCGGCACATCGGCGTGCCGACCGACCGCGGCCACCTCGACCGGTGCACGCTCGGCGCCCTCGGAACCCCGGGCCGCTCCGTTGCCGTCGACATCGTCGGCGGACGCAGGCTCCTCGATGAGACCCGCCTTCTGGCCCGTCCGGGGTACCGGGTAAATCGGCCGCGGCCCCGCACTTTGGTTGAGTTGCGCTGCCTTCCCTGGCATTTGAGCGACCGAGGCCACGGGCGGCACGCTGCATGACGGCGTGGACGGTGTGGTCTCATCCGGGACACCCAGCACACGCCGCCGGGGAGGTTCGTCCGCGTTGGTCAGCGTGCCTTGCTTCGGCGCAGCGTCCGGGCGCGTCGTCGTGGTGACGTCGACCGCGCTGAACACGTCGGTCATCTTGCGCGAGACCTCGCCGAAGTCGGGCGTGGTGGACTTCAGCGCGACGGCCACCTGCGACTCGGTCGACACGGTGCCCGTCGCACTCGGCGCCAACTTTTGGTACTTGAAGATCAAATCGTTTGCCTTGCTTGCATTTTCCTGCGAGTAGTAGAACAGCGTCAAAACGAAGGAGCTGGCAGCGCCTATCCCCAGGACGGCGACCGTGGTGGCGAAGGTTGCGGCCAGGGCGGGGCCGGCCGGAGCGGGCACCCCGACCTTCATGGCATATTCAATCGCAAATGCCGCCATCAGTAGGTCCTTCAATATGCCGAAGGCCAAGCGCATGTGGGTGACCCACTCGGCCTGATTCTTGGTGATGTCGGCAGCCTGGAGGTCCAGCTCGGCCATCGCCTGCGCGAGAGTTCTCAGTGCGGCCACCTGCTGGGAATACGCGTCCGACGCATCACCCTGCCAGCCGTCGTCGGGGAGGGCCGTCTTCAGCTGTTCGGAGATTTCGGTGAGCTGTTGCGAACCCGCGGTGAAATCCGCTCCGTCGCAAGGTGGCCCGAATCCGGTCATCAGCTCCACGATGTCGACGACGGTGAGGGCCTTGAGGATAAGGCTGGTGGTGTCCTTGTTCGCCCCGACCTCTTCGAGCTCTTCGGGAGACATGTTCCGGGACAGCCGATATTGCCCAATCGCTCGGTAGCTGGTGAGGCCGGCGGAGAGCGCGTCCGCGCTCATACTGGTCACACTTGACGCAATATATTCACCACCGTAACTGGCGCTGCCTGAGCCGTTGAATTGTGCGCCAATCCCACCCAAATTGGCTATTACCCTTGCGGCGTCTACGAATACGTTCATCAGTAGTTCCTTGCTCTCGATACGTTTGGTGAGGTTCGGCGATGAACCCGGCCGGGGGCTTTCCGACCGTTGCGAAAATTTTCGGCTATCGCCCTTGACAGATTCTTGGAGCGGATTTCCGAATTACGCTGCCTCGGCGAGGGGGACGTCGAGCCGCGTCGCGAGGTGGTTCCAGTACAGCCAGTCGGCGACGTTGCCACGCTGGGCAACCGGGTCCGCCGCGGTGTGAGCCCGGTGCAGGACGACCTCTTGGGTGTGGACGGCGTAGGCGTGCATTGCCCGTAGGTGTGCGGCCTGGCGGCCGGCTAGCTCGCTGGCCAGCGGCTGCATCACCGCGAGCCACAACATGGCACGCCGGCTGGCCGGTGGGTTGCCAACGGGCGCCGCGGGTATCAGCTCGAGCAATTCCCGATCCGGGGTGGCTGCCAACCGATCGGCCGCTGCCGGGTCCACCACTTCTAGCCGGGTTCGCCCGTCCATCTCGCCGCTGTCCGGAATGTCATCCAGGCGCAGCACAATCTTGGCCACACCGGGATCGCAATTGGCCAACTGCGTTTCGGTGCCGATGACCGCCCGCAACTCGGTGTTGCGATGGCTCGCCCATGCCTGCACGGCCAACACCGGATAGGTCGCCCAGCGCGCCCGATCCGAGGCTGGGATCGTCTCGTCCGCGCTTGCCATGTGCACCTTTTCGGGCAACTGCACCCCGTCGGGAATGTAGGCCAGCCCGTAGCTGTTGGCCACCACGATCTCGCCGTCGGTGGTCACCGCGGTCACCCAGAAGAACCCCATATCCGGCGCGCTGCCCGCGACGTGCGCGTTCAGGGCAGCCGCGACGTGTCGTGCCCGCCGCAGTCCATCAGACCCGGCGCGACGCGAGGCGCTACCGCCGGTGGCGTCGGCAATCGCGTCCCGCGCGGCGCGCGCCGTTGAAACCGAAACTAGCTGCACCGCAGCGATATCCGGTGTCCGAGTGGATTCGGTCGACTCCCTGCGTGCCGCAGCCCGGTGCCGCGGTGCCGCCTTGGCGGTGGCGGCCGGTCGCACACCGGACGGCTTGCCCGATGGCGCCTGCCCGATAGGGGCACGCGAACCCGACCCCGCGCCCTGACCACCGGCTGCAGCGGCCGGCGTCATCGGCGCGGCCGGGGCGATGGGCCCGCTCGGCATGGCGGTCTCGTCCGCTGGTCCGGGTGACGAGTCTCCCGACAACGGCCGAACCGAAACCACGCCCTTGCTCCTGACACCCCCATGCGGTGTCGCCGAACCGTGCGCAGCCGCAGGACCCATACCGGAGGCACCCGGCGTCGCGACCGCATGGCCGCCGGCGGAGGCCGCCGGGGATACCGACGCCGGCCCAGTCGACGACGACACCAACGCGGGCCCAGGCAACGGAGGCAGTTGCGGAGTTGGCCGCGGGCCGCCGCCCGCAGGGGCAGCTGACGGCGACAGCGTTACCGGCGCAATCGGCGCCGGGGCCACCGACGCCGGCCACGCGGGAGTGTTCTCAGCGGACTCGTCGTCTTCGCGTGGTAACACTTGCTGGTGGAGCAGGTTCCGCGCGGCGTGGGCCGGGGGCGTCGCCTGCTTGCTGGCCATAATCTGCTCCGCGGTGTCGGTCACCACGCTGACATTCGCCGCGTGCGTCGCACTCACCACCGCGTCGATCGCATCGGTCCGCTCGGCGGCGTCGAGGCTGGAGTCGTTCTCCAGCTCGTTGATCTGCCGGTGAGCGAGCTCCACGTTGTCGCCGATTTCCGACTTGGCTTGAACGACCGAGCCCGCGATATCCCGTTGCCAGGCAATCACTCTCGCCACATGGCTTTGCAGCGTCGTCAAATCGTCGATGCGCGTCGCAAGCTCGCCGCCCGCAGCACCGGCGGCGGCGCCCGTCCAGACGCCGACCTCGAAAATCTCAATTTGCTGGTGCTGGCAGGCCTGCAAAACCTCGGTGATATCCGACAAAACCCGCGTGTATTCCTGAGCCCGGTCGTGCAAGCTGCCCTCATCGACCTGTGGCCACCCGTTCGGTTCGAGCATCCGCTCCGCATACTGACCCGTCGGCTTCACGATGCTCATGACTTCGGGCCTTTCTGGTCGGCGGCGCCCTTCGGCGGCGGGAGTCGCCCGATGATGCCCTCGGTCCAAGCGCGGTTCTCGGTGTAGATCGCGTCGTCGTCCTGCTGCAGGCGTTTGCCCTTGCCGGCACCTCGATCGCCCTGGGCGCCCAGCGGCGCCGCACCCATGCCGCCGCCACCCATCGCGCCGCGCGCTCCCGGCAGCGCAGGGCCGGGGCCGGCCGCGCTGTTCGCCGCCGGGCCTGGCGAAGCCGAGGCGTAGTAGGGATCCTTCAACGGCGTCGACGGCACGCCGAGCCCGCCAAGGCCGACCGACGCGGCTTTGAGCGACGGCGACCCCCCTTTCAGCAGACCCGGAACCTTGGTGTCTTTCCCGCCCGCCAGGGGCAGGTTCGGCACCGCCGGCGTCTTCGGGGTACCGGCCGAAGGCAGACTCGGCATGCAGGGCATGCTCGGCAGCCCGGCCGCCGCGTCACCAGCGGGACTGTCGGGAAGGATCGCCCCACCGTCGTCAGGAATGTCGTCGCTGTCGGACGCCGGCTCGATGGGGAAAGCCTCCGGAGGCTTCGGCGGGTTAACCGGAGTTAACGGGAGGTTCGCCTTCTGCTGGTACTGGGAAATGACCTCGTCCGAGGTTTCTTGGATTTGGTGCCAGTTGTCGATAAAAGATTGTCTAAAGCCCGGCGTATCGGGGTTGTCGCTATACATTGCCCATTCTTCTTCGTTCCTTACGCAGTCTTGGTAAGTGATGAAGGATTCGCCGAAGGGGCCAGTGAACTTTACGTGTTCGTGGCGTACCCAGCGGTGGGCATCGACGACGGTGCGGGCTTGAGTGACCAGCTGGTTGCACAATTCCGCCATGGCGTTCAACCACGACCTCTGTTGATCGAAGTTCGCTTCAACAGCCGAACTCGCTGTGCCGGACCATTGCGTGAAAGGCCGGAATCGAGCGCTGGCTCGCAACAAGGTGACCCGGTAGGCCTCCCATCCATCCGCGAAGGCAAGAAATGCGGCACCCTGGTCGGCCTGCTCCAAGTCCCACGACCGTTGTTTGACCGTCTGAAATTCGACCGGTGACGGTGCCGCCGCCAACGGCGTGTCGGTCAGCTTGGCCCGATCCACCGGATCGGCGACCTTCAGCGGCGCGATCGACACGGGGGTCCCATCATGGATGGCCTGCGCAGCACCCTCGTCCGCGTCATCGTAGGCCTTGGCCGCGTTGCGCAGCGACTCCGCCAACCTTCCCCGCTCCCGATCGCCTACGCTCAGGTACAGCCGTATGTTGTTCGCGGACAACATAAGTTGTTCGCCAGCCGAGACTATTGGTGGATGGGCGCACGGCGCCTGGAGGGCTTGGATTTCCGGGGGCAGGCCGGGAATCGCTTGCTCCAGTTCGGCGGCTCTGGCTAGAAGTTCCTGCTTCTCCACGTTGACCGTCAGCGGCTGCGTCATGGCGGCGGTCCTCCTTCTGCTGTCTCGACCGTTGGAGAAGACCTTCTCCTTAAACCCTCAAAGGATTCTTGGAAAGGGTCGGTCGAATACGCAGCGCGATACCTGACCGCGAGGTTCTATGAGCTAAAAGCCAAGCCGCCCAAGCTGTTTCGGGTCGCTCTGCCAGTTCTTGGCGACCTTGACGCGCAGGTCGAGATAGACCTTGGTGCCCAGCAACTTCTCGATCTGGGCGCGTGCCGCCGTCCCGACTTCGCGCAGCCTGGCCCCACCCTTGCCGATGATGATGCCCTTCTGGCTGTCCCGCTCGACGTAGAGCAACGCGTGCACGTCGATCAGGTCGTCGCGGTCGGATCGCGGGTTGATCTCGTCGATCACCACCGCCAGCGAGTGCGGAAGCTCGTCGTGAATCCCCTCCAGGGCGGCTTCGCGGATCAGTTCGGCTATCAGGGTCTCTTCCGGTTCGTCGGTCAGCTCGCCGTCGGGGTAATACGCCGGACCGGGGGGCAGCGCCGCGACCAGGACGTCGATCAGCACGTCGACCTGTGTTCCGGCCACGGCAGAGACCGGGACGATTTCGGCCGAGCCTTCGACTAATTCACTGACGGCGAAGAGCTGCGCAGCCACCCGATCCTTGGGTGTCTTGTCGATCTTGGTGACGATCACGACGAGCGTGGTCTTCGGTGCGACCGAACGAATCTGGTCGAGGATCCAGCGATCTCCGGGACCGATCGCCTCGTCGGCCGGGATGCACAACCCGATGACGTCGACTTCGGTATACGTATCCCGGACCAGGTCGTTGAGCCGTTTGCCCAGCAGGGTGCGCGGCCGGTGCAGGCCCGGGGTGTCGACGAGAATGATCTGAAAGTTCTCCCGGTGCACGATGCCGCGGATGGTGTGACGGGTGGTCTGCGGGCGTTTCGAGGTGATCGCGACCTTGGTGCCGACCAGAGCGTTGGTCAAAGTCGACTTTCCGGTGTTCGGCCGGCCCACCAAACACACGAAACCCGAACGGAATTCACTCATAGCGGGGCACCGGCGGGGTCGGTGAAGATGATCGCCACGGTCGGGCTGAGCTCGCGCACCGCGGCGATGCCGGGGTCGTCGGCCGACCCGGAAACCAACACGGCGGCCTCCAGGCTCCTCGCCCCGCTGGATACGGCCGCGGCCACCGCCGCCTGCAATCCGGTGAGCTGTAGCGCCGACAAGTCCACTGGCGCAGCCGCATACGTGCGGCCGTCGACATCGCGCACCGAGGCGGCGCTGCCGGCCTGGACGCGGGCCATCGCGGCGCGCGCCAGCACCACCAGCTTCGCGTCCTCGGCGTCGAGTTGCTCAGCCATGATGCGTGCCCTCGAACTCGCGGTCCTCCGATTCGGCCGGGCTCAGCAGCACCGTGCCGATCCGCAGCCGCCCGCGATGGTCGGTGCCCCCCTCGGCGCGCAGCCGCAGGCCGTGCGAGACCACCTCGGCGCCGGGCAGCGGAACCCGCCCCAATTCCAGTGCCATCAGGCCGCCCACCGTGTCGACGTCGAGATCGTCGTCGAATTCGACATCGTAGAGTTCGCCGACGTCTTCGATCGGCAGCCGCGACGACACCCGAAAGTGCTTGTCGCCCAAGTCTTCTATCGGTGCTACCTCTGCTTCGTCGTACTCGTCGGCGATCTCGCCGACGATCTCCTCGAGTACGTCTTCGATGCTGACCAGCCCGGCGATCGCGCCGTACTCGTCGACGAGCAGCGCCATGTGGTTGCGGTCGCGCTGCATTTCACGCAGCAGCGCATCCAACGGCTTGGAGTCCGGCACGAACACCGCCGGACGCATCACCTGCGCCACCTTGATATCCCGACCACCGTCAGCGGCCAAGAATGTCTGCTCGACAAGGTCTTTCAGATACACCACCCCGACGATGTCGTCGACGTTCTCGCCGATCACCGGAATGCGGGAATGCCCACTGCGCACGGCCAAGTTCATCGCCTGGCTGGCGAATTTGTCACTTTCGATCCAGATCATCTCGGTGCGCGGCACCATCACCTCACGCGCCGGGGTGTCGCCGAGTTCGAACACCGACTCGATCATCCGGCGCTCGTCGGCGGCGACGACGCCGCGCTGCTGGGCCAGGTCGACAACTTCGCGTAACTCGATCTCAGACGCGAACGGCCCGTTTCTCAGGCCGCGGCCGGGCGTGAGCGCGTTACCAATCACCACCAGCAGCCGGCTGACCGGCATCAACAGCGACGAAACCACCTGCAGCGGAATGGCTAACACCAGTGAGATCTGATACGCGTGCTGGCGGCCAAGGGTCCGCGGACCCACACCGATGACGATGAAGCTGGTCAGCACCATGATGGTCGCGGCGCCGAACACCGCCCAGTTCAGACCGAAGTTGTCGTACAGGAAGACGACCAACAGTACGGTCGCGGTGACCTCACAGGTGATGCGCAACAGCACCACCAGGTTGATATAGCGTGGCCGATCGGCCATCACCTTCGACAAGGACCGCGCTCCGGGCCGCTCATCGCGCACCAGCTCGGCCACCCGAGCCACCGACACCGTGCTAATGGCACCGTCGATCGCCGCGAAGACCCCACCCAGAACGATCAACGCGAGCGCGCCGAGCAGCTGAGATATCCCGGTCAACGGTGCTAATGCCTTGACTCGGTAGCGGACTCTGTGTTGGCGTCGTCGCCTTTGCCCCGACGATTGAGCAACCCGGCGATGACGACAACCGCCATCACCAGCAACCCGTAGCGCACCGCCCACGGCCACCAGGCTTGGGCGGGTTGGGTGGGCTGAGCGGGTTGGCTTTGGTCGCCGCGAACGGCCAGCGCCACCAGGAAGTCGCCATTGTCGGTCGGCCCGAAGCCCGGCAGCGACTGGGTCTTGCTCACCCTGATCTGCACGCCGCTGGTGGGATCGTTGACCTGACCCCAGGCCACGGTGGAGTCGTCGAGCAGGAAGGTGTCCTGGCTGCCCACGGGTTGGCTTTCGTCGCGGCCCACCACCGCCACCTGACCGATTTGCACGATCTGGTTGTCGGCGGGGACTTCGGCCAAGACGTTCTGATACAGCGTCGGGGGTGCCGGGGCGACATACTCCGGCGGCGGTGGACCCTGCCCGTTGGGCGGCGGTACGAAAGCCCCGCCGTAGAAGCTGCCCGCCGCCAGATAGCTCTCGCCGACCGCGGTGAACGGAACCAGGCCCACCGTGCCGGCATCCAGCACGATCCGGCCACCGGCCGGAAGGTACGCCTCCTGGGAAGCGCCGTCGTAGGTGTAGTGGAAGGTCATCGCCTGACTGAGCGGGTTGTACAGAACCGGCCGGTGATCCTCGTCGTAGTCGACGTAGTCCCAGTGCCGGGGGCGGATCAGGACCTTGTTGTCAGCCCTGACCTGTTCGACGTTTTCACTGTGGGTGCTGACGACGTTCTGCACCTGCTGGTTGAAGTCCGTCCCGGTCGGCGGCTTCGGCGGGTCGGCCGGATTGATTCGCGCCGCGGGTGCGGCCTTGGCAGCCGCGACCGCCTGCGGTGGCGCATCCAGCTTCTTCGGCGGTGCCACCACCCCGACGTTTCTCGGCGCACCCGGGGCCGGGGCATTGATCTTCGGGGTCTGCACCGGCGTCGGCGCCGGGCGCGTGGAAGTGGGCGGGGGCAACGGCGGCGGCTCCGGAATATAGGCCGGCACGGTGCTCGACGGTGCCGGGGCCGGCCGCGGCGCAGGGGCGTTGCACACGTTCGCGGTGTGATACGCCTGCACATAAAACAGGCAGTGCTGGCAGGACACGGGGTTTGCCCCGTCGCCGGCGCACGGAGACGCCTGTGCCACACCGGGCGCGCCGGCCAGCACGACCAGCGGCGCCAAGGCTATGGCGGCGCAAACCGCGATCCAGAGTGCTCTCTTCAAAGGGTTCAATTGTCGAAATACCTTGACTTGTCCAGCAACCGGCGATCTTTCTCGTCCTGCCGGTCGTAGTGGTACGCCTCGACCTGTTCGGCTACCCACTCTTCGAGAAGCCGCCCCTGTAGGGCGAACATCTCCTTCTCCTCGTCGTGCTCGGCGTGGTCATAGCCGAGCAGGTGCAGCACGCCGTGAATTGTCAACAGCGCCAACTCATGTCCGAGACTGTGGCCCGCCGCGGCGGCCTGCTCGGCCGCGAACTCCGGGCACAACACAATGTCGCCCAGCATCGACGGCCCCGGCTCGGGTGCGTCCGGACGTCCGCCGGGCTCGAGCTCGTCCATCGGGAAACTCATCACGTCGGTCGGGCCGGGCAGGTCCATCCAGCGCATGTGCAGGTCGGCCATCGCCGCGGTGTCCAGCAGCACCATCGACAGCTCGGCGACCGGATTCACGTCCATCTTGGCGATCACGAAGCGCGCGACGCTCACCAATTCCGCTTCGGAGACGTCGATGCCCGATTCGTTGGACACTTCGATAGTCATGGACCGCTCACCGCACCATCATCGGCGATTTCGGGTGCCGGATGCCCGCCGAGCCGCCCGATTAGTGCCCGAGTTGGATTCCTCAACCCTCGCATAGGCGTCGACGATTTCCGAAACCAGCCGATGACGCACCACATCCACGCTGGTCAGCTCGGCAACATGGATGTCGTCGATGTCTTCGAGGATGTCCACGGCCGCCCGCAGCCCCGACTTGGCGCCGCCCGGCAGGTCGATCTGGGTGACGTCCCCGGTGACGACCATCTTGGAGCCGAAACCCAGCCGGGTGAGGAACATCTTCATCTGCTCGGCAGTGGTGTTCTGTGCCTCGTCGAGCACGATGAAAGCGGAGTTGAGGCTGCGCCCCCGCATATATGCCAGTGGCGCCACTTCGATGACCCCGGCGGACATCAACTTCGGAATCAGCTCGGGATCCATCATGTCGTACAGCGCGTCATACAGCGGCCGCAGATAGGGATCGATCTTCTCGCTCAGCGTGCCGGGCAAAAAGCCAAGGCGCTCACCGGCTTCCACCGCGGGCCGGGTCAGGATGATGCGGCTCACCTGCTTTGCCTGCAGCGCGTGGACCGCCTTGGCCATGGCCAGGTACGTCTTGCCGGTGCCGGCCGGCCCGACCCCGAACACGATGGTGTGGGCGTCGATGGCGTCGACGTAGCGCTTCTGGTTGAGCGTCTTGGGCCGGATCGTCTTGCCGCGGCGCGCCAGGACGTCGAGGGTGAGCACCTCGGCGGGCGACTCGTCGCCGGTGCCGACCAGCATCGCGACACTGTGGCGCACCACTTCCGGGGTCAGCGACTGGCCGCTGGCCACGATCGCGATCAGCTCGGAGATCGCACGCTCGGCGATCGCGACGTCGGCCGGTTCGCCCGAAATGGTGACGGCGTTGCCACGAACATGCAGGTCGGCGCTGAGGATGCGCTCCAAGGCGCGCAGATTCTCATCTGACGAGCCCAGCAAGCCCACGACGAGATCAGGGGGAACGTCGATGCTGCTGCGAACCTGAGCGTCGGCCTGCAGGGCCCCAGCTGCGTCAGCAGCGTTGGTCTCGCGTGGCGTCACGTGGTTTCCGGTGCCTGCCTTCTCGGCTCGTCAGGGGTTGTTCGGATGCCTCAGTCTACGCCGAGGGCTCCGCCTGGTCAGCTGCTAGCGGCCCGGGCGGCCCGACTTCGGCGGTTTGCTCCCATCGCGCGGTGAGCACGCCGAGTGCGCCCAAGGCCACCGCGGCGGCCGTCGAAGTCCGCAGCACCTGCGGGCCCAGCCGGATCGCGACGCCGCCCGCGTCGGTCAGCGCCGTCAGCTCATCCGGAGCGATACCTCCCTCGGGACCGACCACGAGGAACAGCGAGTTCGCCTGCGCCACCGCAACGTCGGCGATCCGGTCGGTCGCGGACTCGTGCAGGACCACGACCGTGCCGCCGGCGGCCACTTCGTCGCGGATCCGCTGGACCAGCGCCGCCGTCGACACCAGGGGGTCGACGGGCGGGATGTAGGCGCGCCGCGATTGCCGGGCCGCCGACCGGACCACCGCTCGCCAGCGGCGCAGCCCCTTCTCGACGCGGGCGCCCTGCCAGCTGGCCACGCAGCGGGCCGCCTGCCAGGGCAAAAACGCATCCGCGCCGGCCTCGGTGGCCAATTCGATCGCCAACTCCGAGCGCTCGGACTTGGGCAGCGCCTGCACGACCGTGACCGGCGGCTTCGGTGGGTCGACGGTCCAACGGTCCAGCACCCGGGCCCGCAGGCCGTCGCGTCCGGACTGCTCGACCGCGCAGCGGGCCAAGCCGCCGGCGCCGTCGCCGAGCACCAATTCCTCCCCGGACCGGATCCGGCGCACCGTCGCGGCGTGGAATCCCTCGTCGCCGTCGACGACCGCCAGCCCACCGGTGTCGGGCAGTGCTTCGACGTAGAACAGCGTCGCGACCATGTGCGCGGCCCCCGCGAGCGCGGCTAGCGTCCGGTGAACGTCTCGCGCAGCCGGCTGAACAGCCCACCGCCGGAGTGCGTCGAGCGGACCTCGGGCACATCACGGCTGCGGCGGGTCTTCAGCTCGCGCAACAGTTCGCTGTCGTGGTGGTCCAGCCGGGTGGGCACCACCACCTCGACGTGGACGTGCAGATTGCCCCGGGTGGCCGAGCGCAGCTGCGGCATCCCGTGGCCGCGCAGCGTGATGACCGAACCCGGTTGGGTGCCAGGCGGAATGGTGATCTCGCTGGTGCCGTCGAGGATGGCGTCGACGCTGAGCGTGGCGCCGAGTGCGGCGTCGACCATCGGCACCGAAACCGTGCAGTGCAGGTCGTCGCCGTCGCGGACGAAGATGTCATGGGCCTGCTCGTGCACCTCGACATAGAGGTCACCGGCCGGCCCTCCCCCGGGCCCGACCTCACCCTGAGCGGCCAGCCGAACCCGCATGCCGTCGCCGACACCGGCCGGAATCTTGACGCTGATCTCGCGGCGCGCCCGCACCCGGCCGTCGCCCACGCACTGATGGCAGGGGTCGGGGATGACCACGCCCACGCCGCGACAGGTGGGGCACGGCCGCGACGTCACCATCTGGCCCAGCAGCGAACGCTGCACCGACTGCACCTCGCCGCGACCGCCGCAGGTGTCACACGGGATCGGCGCGGAATCGCCGTTGGTGCCCTTGCCCTGGCAGCGGTCACACAACACCGCGGTGTCGACGGTGACCTGCTTGGTCACGCCGGTCGCGCACTCTTCGAGATCCAGCCGCATCCGCAGCAGCGAATCCGAGCCGGGCCGAACCCGGCCGATCGGACCGCGAGACGTCGCGCCCCCGCTGAAGCCGCCACCGAAGAACGCCTCGAACACGTCGCCCAGGCCGCCGAATCCGCCGAATCCGCCGCCCGCGGCCGCGTTTTCCAGCGGGTCCCCACCGAGGTCGACGATCCGGCGCTTCTCCGGGTCGCTCAGCACCTCGTAGGCGACGCTGATTTCCTTGAACTTCGCCTGCGCGGCTTCGTCGGGGTTGATGTCGGGGTGCAGTTCGCGCGCCAGCTTCCGGTACGCGCGTTTGATCTCCGCATCGCCGGCGTTCTTGCTCACGCCGAGCAGCCCGTAATAGTCGCGTGCCACGCCTGACCTTTCTTGTGCCGCGCCTACGCGGCTGTCCACAAACCCTGCGGGTGCGCGGTCATCGAGCACCCAGGACTTCGCCAATATAAAGAGCAACCGCGGCCACACTGGCGATAGTTCCCGGATAGTCCATCCGGGTGGGTCCCAGCACACCCATACCGCCATACACGGTGTCCATGGTGCCGTACACGGTAGACACCATCGATGTGCCCGCCATCTGCTCGGCCGCCGTCTCGTGGCCGATGCGCACCGTCACCTTGCCGGCCTCCTGCTGAGCCGCCAGCAACCGCAGCACCACCACCTGCTCCTCGAGTGCTTCCAGAACGGAGCGCAGCGACCCGCCGAAGTCCGCCGAGTTGCGGGTCAGGTTCGCGGTGCCGCCCATCAGCAGGCGCTCTTCGGTGTGCTCCACCAGCGACTCCAGCAACACCGTCGCCGAACGGCCGATCGCGTCGCCCAGCCCGCCGTGGCCGCCCAGCTGCTGGGCGAGGTCGGCCACCGCGACCGAGGCCGCGGAGAGCTTCTTGCCTTCCAGGGCCTGGCCCAGGATCTCGCGCAGCTGGGAGAGCTCGTAATCGTCGATCACGTCGCCGAGTTCGACGATGCGCTGATCCACTCGCCCGGATTCGGTGATCACCACCATCAACAGCCGCGCCGGCGTCAGCGCGATCACTTCCAGATGCCGAACCGTCGACGTCGACAACGTCGGGTACTGCACGACGGCCACCTGACGGGTCAGCTGAGCCAGCAGCCGCACCGCCCGGCGCAGCACGTCGTCGAGGTCGACGCCGGATTCCAGGAAGCTTTGAATCGCCCGTCGCTCGGCCGACGACAACGGCTTGACGTCGTCGATCCGGTCGACAAATTCGCGGTAACCCTTCTCGGTGGGCACCCGCCCGGAGCTGGTGTGCGGCTGGGTGATGTAGCCCTCGGCCTCCAGCACCGCCATGTCGTTGCGGATCGTGGCGCTGGACACCCCGAGGTTGTGCCGCTCGACAAGCGACTTCGAACCGATGGGTTCCTTGGTGGAGACGAAGTCGGCGACGATGGCGCGCAGCACCTCGAAGCGACGGTCGTCAGCACTACCCATTAGTTGCTACCTCCTTGATCGCGTTCATTTTACGGTCTCACACATCGCGCTGACCTCGCTGCGCACGCGTCCGCCGCGCACTTCCGACAACTTTGCGGCTAGCCTGTCCAGCAGGTATCGGTAGGGCCTCGACGATGCATCGGAGAAGATCCGCCAATGATTTTCAAGGGCGTACGAGACGGGAAACCCTATCCGGAACACGGGCTGTCCTACCGCGACTGGTCCCAGATACCGCCGCAGCAGATCCGGCTCGACGAACTGGTCACCACGACGACCGTGCTGGCCCTGGACCGGTTGCTCTCCGAAGACTCCACCTTCTACGGCGATCTTTTCCCGCATGCCGTGCGGTGGAAAGGCATCATCTACCTCGAGGACGGCCTGCACCGCGCGGTGCAAGCCGCGCTGCGGAATCGCACCGTGTTCCACGCCCGGGTGTACGACATGGACATACCGCTGAGCCAGCAGACCCAGGGATCGGGTTCGACGTTCGGGCATTAGCCCGGTCACGTTTGCGCGTCGCCGGGTGTCGACGTAGTGAGGGCCACAGCGGCCCGCACGTTGACTGTTCAGGACTATTCGGGAGGTTCGCCATGTCCCGGCTTCAGGGAGTCTCCGACCGCGACGCCAGCCTGGGCGCCAAGATCGCCTTCTTCTTCACCAAACGCAAGCTCGCGCAGCTGGCCGGACTGGAAACGGCCGGCATGCTCGAACCTTTGCGGATGTATGCCTACATCCCCAAACTGCTCAGCGCCTACGGCAAGCTCGAACAGGCCGAATCGAAGCTGGACATCCTCACCCCACGTCAGCGCGCGCTGGCGGAGCTGAAGGCGGCGACGACGGTGCGCTGCGAGTACTGCATCGATCTCGGCTCGCAGATCGCCCGCCAGTGGGGCATCACCGACGAGGAACTGCTGGCCATCACCGACTACCGCAACGCGGCGTGCTTCTCCGACGTCGACAGGCTGATCCTCGAGTACGCCACCGCGATGAGCCGCACCCCGGTTGAAGTGACCGATGCGCTGTTCGACGCGCTGCGCGCCCACTTCGACCCGCCGCAGCTGGTCGGCCTCACCCACGTCATCAACCTGGGCAACATGCGTGCCCGGTTCAACATCGCGCTCGGCATCGGCTCGACCGGTTTCTCCGGCAACCGGGTGTGCGCGCTGCCCGACGCCGGCCGCCCGTGACGGCCTCACTGACAGACCGTTTCGAGGCGGCCCGGCCGCAGCTGGGGGCCATCGCCTACCGCATGCTGGGCTCGGTCGACGACGCGCAGGATGCCGTGCAGGAAGCCTGGCTGCGGCTAAACCGCAGCTCCGCCGAAGGCATCGACAACCTCGACGCCTGGCTGACCACCGTGGTGGCCCGCATCTGCCTGAACACGTTGCGGGACCGCCACTCCCGTCATCGCGAGGAGCCGGTCGCCCAGCTGCCGGACCCGATCGTGGACACCCACGGCGAATTCGACCCCGAACACCGCGCGATGCTGGCCGACGCGGTGGGCCTGGCGTTGTTCGTCGTGCTGGACACCTTGGCGCCGGCGGAGCGGCTGGCGTTCGTCCTGCACGACGTCTTCACCGTGCCGTTCGACCAGATCGCGCCCATCGTCGACCGCACCCCGGAAGCGACCCGCAAGCTGGCCAGCCGCGCGCGCCGGCGCATCCAGGAGGCGGACCCGCTTCCCGACGCAGACATCGCCGCGCAGCGCGAGGCCGTCGACGCCTTCTTCGCGGCCGGGCGCTCCGGAGACTTCGACCGGCTGGTGACGGTGCTGCATCCCGACGTGGTGCTACGTGGCGACTTCGGTTCCGGCGCAGGACTTTTCCGCGCCGAGGGGGCGTCGTCGGTGGCTCAGCTGGCCCGCGGCTACGCGGGCACCGATCGCGAGGTCCGCGCCGCAACCGTCAACGGCGCGGCCGGCGCGGTGGTGTTCGTCGCCGGCCGGCCCGCCTCGATCATGGCGTTCGTGGTGCGCGACGGCGTGGTCGCCGCGATCGACGTGCTGGCCGACCCGGAGCGCATCGCCCGGCTCGACCTGAGCGCCGTATCCGGCTAGTTCACCGCGGTCGCGGCCTGCAGCAATGCCAGCGCGGCGTCGTGCTGCAGCACCCAGTTGCCACCCTGTTGAACGAACACCAGTTGCTTGTCGACCGGCCCGGCGAACTTCGGACCCGCGATAGCCACCTGGGCGGCGGCCGTATTGGGTCCGGCCGGCACGATGTTCGTCACGGTGAAGGTCTCCGGGAAGTTGCCGTTCCGGTAGGCCTTGCGCAGGTCGTGGTCGGCAACGTGGCCCTCGTCGGGATTGATGCCGTTTTCGACCAGCCCGACCTTGACGGAGTAGCCCACGCCGGGATCGGTGGCCTGGATGCACAGGTTGCTCAACTGTTCCGCCGTCGGCAGGCCCGACCCCACCGGCGCCGGCGCGGGAGGAGGCGGCGGCTCCTGCGGCAAGGGCGCGCCAACCGCGGCCAGTTGCACCTGAGTCGCCGGCGCTGCGACCGACGCGATGCCGGCGGCGGCGCCGCCAACGATGGCCAGCGCCGCCATGCTCATAGCTACGGATTTCACGTTTCCCCCTTTAGAGGCCCGTTCCGGGCCAGCGTGACGGATGTTACTCACTGCCCGGCGGCCTGAATCAGCTCCATCGCCGAAGCGCGCGACAACATCCAGCTGCCCTGGTTGACGAACGTGGCGTTCTGGATCACCGGGTTGGGCAGCTTCGGTCCGGACACCGCGACGTCCGCCGTCACCGTTCCCGCAGCGCCGGGCTGAATGTTGGTGATGTTGAACGTCAACGGCAGGTCGCCGTTCTTGGCGGCCTTTTCCAACTTGCGGTCCGCGATGTGTGCCACGGTTCCGCTGATGCCGCCTTCGACCAGATTGCCCTTGTTAGTGAACGACACGCTCGGGTCGGCCAGGCTGGTCAGCAGGCCGGTCAGCTGGTCCGCGGTAGGAACGCCGGCAGCGGGCGCCGGGACGGGCGGCGGTGGGTCCTGTGGCAACGGCGCGCCGACGGCGGCGAGCTGCACCTGGGCGGCCGGGACGGCGGCGATCGAGGTGACGCCGATGGCCGCGGCACCAAGAGCACCCAGTGCGGCCACACCTGTCACGATGGTTTTGACGGATTTCATGATTCCCCCTTCGAAGTGCAGCGCCGTGACGGAATGTCACCCACACCTGGTGTAGATGGTGTAGTTGTGCACCTTGTGACAGATGCTACGCGAGATCACACTGACTAATCTGTGTGCAACCTGTGTAGCAGCCCAGAATTTTGGGTTTGCTGGCTAACCGGCCGACCGGCTCCCGGCGATGGACTCACGCAGGCTCTTCGGCCGGATGTCGGGCCAGTTCTGCTCGACGTAGTCCAGGCACTCGGCCCGAGTTGCTTCGCCGTACACCACGCGCCAACCCGCTGGAACGTCGGTGAAGACGGGCCACAGACTGTGTTGCTCCTCATCGTTGACCAGTACGAAGAAGGTGCCGTTGTCGTCGTCGAAAGGGTTAGTGCTCATCTTTTCTCCGTCATCGTTTGGTATCGGGACAAACTCGCCGGACCGACCCAGGACCCCAGCACGCGATCCGAAAGCAGGCCGAGACAGCTCAGGTTGGGGAATCCGGGCCCCTGGGTGAGGCCGGACAGGTTAGGCAGGAACAACTTGGGGGTCACCTCGGACAGGGACAGGTCGTAGCCGATCCCCTCTTGCAGTCGATCGGACGCCAGCTGTCCGCCCAGACCCAACTCGAGGGTGTCGAGCGCGTCCTGGCTGAACAATGAGGTGAACCAGAGCGCGTCGGCGCCGGAGCCGTCGATGACGAGATCGAAACCGTGCACCGTCTCCAGGTTCTCGCTGAACCGGTTGGTGGACAGCGTCAGCCGGATCTGCCCGTCGCGGCCCACCGCGTGGGCGACCCGGCCGCGCAGATGGCGGATGCGGTCATCGGCCAACAACGCCTCTTGCACGTTGGCCGAGAACACGCCGCGGTCGGTGCGCGACAGCGCGTCGCGGCGCTCGTCCAGCGTCAGCGCGGTCCAGTCGGTGGGATCGGAGAACAGCGAGTTCTCGAAGAAACTCTCGCCGCGGGTGAACAACGTCACCTGCGGCGAGATAACCGTGATCGTCGAAACCCGGTGCCGGAAAAGCTCATTGAGCATCGAAGCGGCCGTCTCACCGCCGCCGATCACCGCGACCCGCTCGGCGGTGATGCGGTCGTGGCCGGCCGCGCGGTCCCAGAATTGGGCGATCGACATCATTCGTGGGTTGCCGGGCAGCAGCGATTTCTCCGCCTGACCCGGTCCGGTGATCATCAACGCATCTGCGTGCACGGTCGTCTCGTGGGTGTGCAGCGCCCAGCGGTCACCGTCGACGCCGAGGCCGTCGACCTCGCCGTGCACCACTTTCATGCCGACCTGATCGGCGACCCAACCCAGGTACTGGCTCCATTTGCGATGCGGCGGAGCGGGTCTGCCCCGGTCGATCCACTCGGCGAACGCCGCGGTCGCGATCAGATAGGACTGCCAGCTGTACCGGGTCATCAGCTCGTCGAGCTCGCCGTTGCGGCGCGGCACCAGCGCCGACCGGTAGGGGAAACCGACGTCCTTTTCCGGGCTGGTGCCCAGCCGGTGCGCCCCGTCGGTCCAGCCGCCGCTCGCCTGCCAGTTCGCCCCGACCCCGGTGCGTTCGACAGCGATCACGTCGGGGACCTCGACACCCATGTCGCGCAATACCTTCGCCTTGGCGGCCACGGCCACCGCCTTGGCGCCGGCGCCCAGGATCGCGAGCGTGCTCATCTCACCACCTCCCGCAGTGATTCAATCCAAAGTTGTTGCAAAGCAGAGATATCCGCGTCGTCGAGAATGTCGGGCAGCGCGCGCCACTGCGCCGCCAGGACACGCTGGCCATCGAATGGCAGCACGGTCGCCATGATCGTGAGTTCGTGGCGCACCGCCAGATCCGGTTCCGGCTGCGGCGATACCCCGGCCAGCAGTCCGCGCTCCGGCTTCAGCACGGTCCCGCCCCCGGTGTGGGCTGCGCCGAGATAGTTCAGCAGCAGCTGCGGGTCGGGCAGCGGGGCCAGGTGCGCGGCGGTGTCGGCGCGCAGATAGCGCAACAAGCCGTAGTCGAGTCCGTCACCCGGGATGGCCGCCAACCGCTCCCCGACCTGCCGCGGGTCGGTCGAGGCCACCCGGACCGGATAGATGGAACTGAGCAGTCCGACCGTGTCGCCGGTGTCGATGGTGTGCGCGCCGGGCTCGTCAACCAAACCGTCTGCACGGCCATGGGTTTCCAGCGCCAGCAGCGGTGGCGGCGTGGCTTGGTTTCGGCGCTGCCGCCAGCGGGTCACCGTCGCCGCCGTGGCAGCCACCAGCAGATGCGGCAACGGAAGGCCGGAATCCAGCAGCCGCTGGGTGGTCTCCGCATCGGCGGCGACCATCCGGACGATCAGGTCACGGGCCCGGTCGCGGCCCGGATCCACCCGTCGGGCACCGAGATCGGGATCGTCGCCTTCGAGCTGCCCGGCCCAGAACTGCGTGGTGTCCAACTGGGCGGCGCGCTCGGTGAGGGCACCGGCCCAGCGCCGGTAACCGGTGTGCTCCCGGATCGGTGCCGGCGACTGGCCGGTGGCCAACGCTCTCAGCGCGGCGTCCAGCTCGCCGAGAACGACCCGCCAGGAAGCCGGATCCATTGCCAACACGTGGGCGGCCAGTAGCAGAACACTCGGCCCGGTCGGGGGGCGAAGCCACACCGCGGCCAGCAGCACTGCGCGCTCGGGGTCGAGACGCTCGACGGCCCGTGCGACGTGCCCGGGGACCACGGTTTGCAGATCCTCGGAGAGGACTACCTCCTCGATGAGAGCCTCGGTGGCCGGTGCCGGAACCAGGGTCATGGTGGCGCGGTCCAATCGCGTGCGGAGCACTTCGTGCCCCGCGAAGATGCTGGCCAGCGCGGCATCCAGTTGTTCGCGGGTGACGTCGTCGGGCAGCCGGATGGCTTCGGTCTGCGCCAGCCGGCGCGGCTCGCCGTATTCGTAGAGCCAGCGGCCGTTGGCCAGCACCGGCATGGGTCCGACGCTGTCCTCGACTTCCGTTGCAGCAGAGGTTGTTTCGGAATCGATTGCCTCCGCCAGTTCCCGGACGTTGGCGCATTCGAGGATGAGCCGGGCGCGCAACGCGATGCCCCGCGCCCGCGCCGCCTGCACCACCGACAACGCCATGATGCTGTCCAGGCCCAGCTGCAAGAAGTCCGCGGCGACGTCGACTCGGGGTAGCTGCAGCAACTCCGAAAGCAGTTCGGCCAGTGCGGCTTCCGTGGGCGTTTCGGGCTCGGCTCCGGCTTCTGCGGTATCCGTCGCATCGAATGCGCTCAGCGCGGCTTCGTCCAGTTTGCCGTTTGCGGTCAGCGGGATTTCGTCGACGGTGATGATGCGCTGCGGAATCATGTAGCGCGGCAACCGGGTACCGAGCATGCCGCGCAGCTCGGCCGCCGACGGCCGGTGTGCGGCCGCTTGGGCAATCACGACGTAGGCGGTCAGCCGCGCTCCGGTTTGCAGACGCCGCACCACAACACCGGCGTGCCGCACGGCCGGGTGCGATTCCAGCGCGGCGGCGATCTCACCGGGTTCGACCCGGTAGCCGCGAATCTTCACCTGCGCGTCGGCGCGCCCCACGTACTGCAGGGAGCCGTCGGGCCCTCGACGCACCAAGTCGCCGGTGCGATACATCCGCTCGCCGGCAGCGAACGGATCGGCGAGGAATCGGTGGCTGGTCTCCCCCGGGCGGCCCAGATAGCCGCGGGCCAGCTGCGCGCCGGCCAGGTACAGCTCGCCGGTCGCCCCGACGGGCACCGGACGCAGCCCGGTGTCCAGCACGTAGCCGCGGGTGTACTGGGTCGGCCGTCCGATCGACGGCTCGTCGTAGTCCGTGATGGCGGCCACTACCGCCTCGACGGTGGTTTCGGTTGGGCCGTAACAGTTGTACGCGCGCAACTGGGTTCGCGCGCACTCGCTGCGGATCAGGGCCCAGGCGGAGCTACCGAGTGCTTCCCCGCCCAGCGCCAGCACCGCCAGCGGAACCGTCGTGAGTAAACCGCACGCGGCGAGTTGGGCGAACATCGACGGCGTGGTGTCGATCATGTCGACGCCGTGCTCGGCGATCGCCGCGACAAGGGCCTCGGCGTCGGTCTGGGTCCGCTCGTCGACGACGTGCACACCATGGCCGTCGAGCAGCGCGACCAAGGGCTGCCAGGCGGCATCGAACGCGAACGACCAGGCATGCGCGATGCGCAGCGGGCGACCCAACCGGGCGGCCGCGGGCCGCAGCACGCTGTCCAGATGATCGTCTGCATACGCGCCGACTGCCGCGTGAGTTCCTATGACGCCCTTGGGTTCTCCCGTCGTTCCCGAGGTGAAGACGACATACGCGGCCTGCTGCGGCGGCACCTCGACCGGGTGGAAGTCGGTGGCGTCCTGTTCGCCGGCCTGCAGCAGTTCCTGATCGACGATGATCGACGCCCCGGTTTGGCGCAGAATCGACTCCACCCGTTCCGGGGGCAGCCACGGCTCCATCGGCACGCACATGCCGCCGGCCTTGAGCACTGCGAGCATCGCAACGATGTACTCCGGGCTGCGGAAAAGCCGGATGGCCACCGGGTTTTCGGACGTCACCCCGCGCTCGGCGAGCCGGGCGGCCAGCGCATCGGCACGAGCGTCGAGCTCGCGGTAGCTCAGCGTGCCGCCCGCCCAGCTGACCGCGACGTTCTCGGGTGTCTTGGCAGCGACCTCGGCGAAGCGGGTATGGATGCCGACCGCCGGCGGAGCCGCCGCGCCTACGGCCGTGACCACCTCGTCCTCGAAGAGGACGCTGACCTCACGCAGCGGCCGCTCCCAAGCCTGCAGCAGTCGTTCGGCGGTGCTCAGCACTCGCCGGCCCAGCCGCTCGCCGGTGGTGGACCCCAGCGCACCGTCGCGCACTTCGACCAGCACCACCAGTTCGCGGCCCTCCAGGTGGGCAGCGATCGCGATCGGGAAGTGGGACAGGCTTTCCAGCGCGGACGGCCGGAATCTCGCACTGCCAGCGGTCAATTCACCGCCGGCGACCAGTCCGTCCATCGGGAAGTTCTCGTAGACCAGCAGGGTGTCGAACATCTCGCCCACCCCGCCCAGGGCGCGCAACTGTGCATGCCCGAGATAGCCGTGCTCACGCAGCAGCGCGGCATCGCGTTGCACCACCCGGCATTGCTCGCCGACGCCGGCGGCCGGGTCGAGCCGCACCCGCATCGGCACGGTGTTGATGAACAGGCCGATCATCGTTTCGACGCCCTCAAGCTCGGGCGGGCGGCCGGAGATGGTGACTCCGAAGACCACGTCATGGGTGTCGGTCAGCCGCGACAACACCAGGGCCCATGCCATTTGCATCAGGGTGTTGACGGTGATGCCGCGTGATCGGGTGCCGTCGACCAGTCGCGCGGCCACCTCGGCCGGCAGCCGCAGTTCGGTGGTGCGCGCCAACCCCGTCGGCTGTCCCTCGGCCGCCTCGGCCGAGCCGAGCACCGCGGCCAGCAAGGTGGGACCTGGCAGGCCGGCCAGGTGCCGGCGCCAAATCTGTTGGCTGGCCTCCGGATCGCGGCTCGCGAGCCACCCGATGTAGTCCCGGTACGGCCGCGGCGCGATGGGCAACGCCGCGGGATCTCCCCCGGCGCCGTACAGGATCATCAGCTCGTTGACGAACACCGGCAACGACCAACCGTCGATCACGATGTGGTGGGCGGTGATCACCAAACGCCATTGTGGGCCCGGCAATTCGATCAGCATGAATCGGATGGCCGGCCCGCGTTCCAAATCGAACGGTCGCCGGCGTTCGCCGACCTCCAACGCTTGCACATCTTCGGGCGAGGCCTTGACGAGTTGCCAGGGCAGCTCGACCCGGGATGGCACGATCTGCACCGGACGCGCGATCCCGCGGCTGAAGAAGCTGGCCCGCAGGTTCGGGTGTCGCGCCAACATCTTTATCGCGCAGCCGTGTAACAGCTCGACGTCGAGCGCACCGGAGATGTCTGCGGCCATTCCGATCATGTACGGATCGTCGGCCGCCTCACCTTCGGCGAATTCGGTGAGCGCGCTCAGCGAATACAAGCCCTCCTGCAGGGGGCTCAACGCCATCACGTCCTCGATGTCCGGCGCGACATCGGTTTTGGTAGCGGTCATGACGTTCCGTCGCGCGACGACGACCACAGCTGCGTCACCGCGGCCAGATCGTCGGCGGAGAGACCGGACGCGGCCATCGGCTCGAAGCGGGTATCCGCCTCCTGACCGGTCAGCTCGGTGCCGGCCGGCGCATCGCCCAGGGCATCCAGGGCAGCGGCCAACTGCGCAGGCGTCGGATGCTCGAAGACCATGCGCGGGCTGACGGCCAGGCCGGCCGCACGGGCCCGCGATGACAGCTGCACCGACAGGATGCTGTCTCCGCCGAGGGCGAAGAAGTCGTCGAACCGCCCGACCTCCGCGGTCGACAGCAGTTCGGCGAACACCTTGGCCAGCGCGCGTTCGGTGTCGGTGCGCGCCGGTTCGGTCTGGGCGGTGGTGCTGACCGCCGGCTTCGGAAGACCGGGGCGGTTCAGCTTGCCCGACTCCGTCTTGGGCAGGGCGTCGAGCACCGTCAACGATGACGGCATCATGTATCCCGGCAGTGTGGTCGCGATCGCGGCACGCACCGCGCTGGCGAACGCCGCCTTCTCCGCGTCGTCGGTGATGGGGCGTTGTGGCACAACATATCCGGCCAACGAGAGGCCGCCGCGCACTTCCCAGGTACGGGCCGCCACGGCGGCCACACCGTCGGCGCCGGCCAATGCCGCCTCGAGCTCACCCAATTCGACGCGGAAGCCACGCACATTCACCTGATGGTCGATGCGGCCGGCGAATTCCAGCTCGCCGTCCTCGGTCCAGCGGGCCAGGTCGCCACTGCGGTATAGCCGCGAACCGGGTTCCAGCGCATACGGATTGGCGACAAACCGCGTTGCGGTCAAGCCGGGCCGCTTCCAGTAACCCCGGGCCAGCTGGTCGCCGGCGTAATACAGTTCGCCGACCACACCGACCGGCACCGGGCGTAGCCCGTCGTCGAGCAGGTAGGCGTCCGCACCCGGGACCGGTTTGCCCACACGCGGATTCGGCAGACCGAGCCGCCCGCGAGACACCGCACCGGAGGTTTCGGTGGAGCCGATGTTGTTCAGCAGCTGGATGTCCGCGGCGTCGGCACACGCGGCGACCAGGCGCTGCAGCAGCGACGCGCTCACCGGCTCGCCGCCGCAGACCAGCCGCGACAGGGATCGGACCACATCGGGCCGGGTGTCCACCAGGGCGGAGACCAGGCTGGGCACCGCCGTCACCTGTGCCACCGAGTGGCGGTGCATCAGCGCTCCGAGGGCTTCGGCGTCGCGATGCTCGGCATCGTCGGCAAGGATCATCGTCGCGCCGGCGGCCAAGCCGGCCAGCATCTCCATACCGCCCTCGAGGAAGGTGATCGAGGCTTGCGCCAAGCGAATGTCGTTGGCGCAGGGCGGGTAATGCCGCAACTGCCAGTCCAGCCGGGCCGACATCGACCGGTGCGTGCCCACCGCGCCCTTCGGCTTGCCGGTGGACCCGGACGTGAACACCAAATACATCGGGTCGTCGGGGTGCGGCAGGCTCTGCGTCGCCGGGTCGGCCGCGTCACTGCTGTCCAGCACGGCACGCACCTGGGGGTCGTCCAGCGAAATCAGGGTGACCCCAGGCATTTCCGGCGTGCTGTCCGCGGCTTCGGCGGTCGCCAGCACCACCGGCGGCGCGACGTCGTCGAGCATGAATTGCTTGCGTGCCAGCGGGTAGCCGGGATCGATCGGGAAGTAGCCGGCACCGGCTTTCATGATGGCGACCAGCGCCACCACCATGTCGATGCCACGTCGAGTCGATAGGCCGACCAGCGACCCCGGCGTCACCCCGCTTTCGGTGAGCAGCGCGGCCAGGTTGTCCGAACGGCGGTGCAGCGCGGGGTAATCGATGTGTTCACCACCGCAGCGCACCGCGATCCGGTCGGGACCCCAATTGCGGCTGGGGGCCAGCACTTCCGGGATGGTGCGCGGTCGGTCGTGTGGTGCCCGGGCACCGCGGCTCCACTCGTCGAGAATGCGGTGCTGTTCGTCGTCGTCGATCACCGCAACGTCGCGCAGAGTTTGATCGACATTGTTGGCGAACTCGGTGATGATCCGGGCCAGCCAGCCGGTCACCCGCTCGATCGTCGACCTGCTGTACAGCTCGGTGCGGTAGATGACGTTGCAGTTGTACCCGGAGCCGTCGGTGCCGTTGGTGCCCAGGAAGTTGACACTCAGGTCGGCATGCGCCATGTCGAAGATCGGATCCAGCGAGGTGATCACCGTGTCCTCGCCATCGCGGGCGTCGGGTCCAGAATCGATGACCCGGGTGGGGGGCAGGTGATCACGCACGTGCACCACGACCTGGAACAGCGGGTTGCGCGACAACGAACGCACCGGGCTCACGCTGTCGACCACCCGGTCGAACGGCAGATCCTGGTGGGCGTAGGCGGCCAAGGCCGTCTCGCGGGTCCGGGCCAGCGCTTCGCGCAGGGTGGGGTTGCCGTCCAGGTCGTTGCGCAGTACCAGGATATTGACGAAAAAGCCGATCAATTGGTCTAATTCGGCTTCGGTGCGTCCGGCTACCGGGGTCCCCAGGGGGATGTCCACCCCGCTGCCGGCCTTGTGCAGCACCACGGCGACGGCCGTTTGCAGCAGCATGAATTCGGTGATGCCGAGCTCGCGGCACAACTCGGCGAGCTTGCCGCGGGTGGCCGAGTCGATGGCGAAGTCGACGGATTCACCCGCGCCGCTGGGCACCGGCTGACGCGCGAAGTCCGGCCGCAGACCGGTGTCCTCCGGCATCCCGGCCAGCTGCCGGGTCCAGTACTCCCGCTGCTCGCTCGCGACGGTGGATCCCTGCCCACCCGAATCGCCCAGGAACGCGCCCTGCCATGCCGCGTAGTCGGCGTACTGCACCCGAAGTGGTGCCCAGGATGGAGCCTCTCCGGCGCGCCGGGCCCGATACGCGGTGAGCACATCGGAGAACAGCACGCCCGCCGACCAGTGGTCGGAGGCGATGTGGTGGACCACAAAGGACATCACATGTTCGCCATCGTCGGTGCGCAGCACCGCGATTCGGATCGGCCGCTCGGCGTCCAGCTCGAAGCAGTGCTGCCGCTCGGCGTCGAGCTGTTCGGTCAGCCAGGCTTCGCTGTCCTCGGCGGCGCCGTCGAAGTCCGCGCGGCGGATCGGGAGATCACCGGCCGGATTGACCACTTGATACGGCACGCCGTCGATTTCGACGTAGCTGGTCCGCAGGATTTCGTGGCGGGCGACGACGTCGCCGATCGCGGCGATCAGTGCCTCGATATCCCACGGCCCGCTCAGCTTCGCGGCGAAGGGAATGTTGTTGACCCAGCTGGGCCGGTCGATGCGATACGCGAACCAGCTGCGCAGCTGTGACGCCGACAGCGGCAACGGCTCGTCGTGCGCGGTCGCGATCAGCTTCGGCCGCGACTCGACGGGGGTGCCGGAACCCAGTTGGTCGACCCGCTCGGCAAGCAGGCCCACCGTCCCCAACTCGAAGACGTCGCGGATGCCGAGCTCCACACCGCAATCGGAGCGGATCGCGGTGACCAGCTTGGTGGCCACCAGCGAGTGGCCGCCCAAATCGAAGAACGAGTCGTCGACGCCCACCCGGTCGTGGCCGAGCAGGGTGGAAAACAGTGCGGCGATCCGGCGTTCGGTGGGCGTCGTCGGGTCGCGGTATTCGGCGCCGGCCGCGATCTCGGGTTGCGGCAACGCAGTCCGGTCGATCTTCTGGTGCGCGGTGATCGGGATTTCGTCGAGCACCACGTAGCCGGCCGGCGTCATGTAGTCCGGCAGCGCCGCGGCGACCCGGGCCCGGATACGGTCGACGTCAACGGATTCGGTGCCGCAATCCGGGGCCGGGGTCACGTATCCGACGAGGCTCTTGCCCAGCCGGGGCAGGTCCACGGCCAGCACGACGGCTTGCCCGACGCTGGGGTCGACCGAGATGGCGGCGGCGATCTCGCCCAACTCGATGCGGAAGCCGCGGATCTTCACCTGCTCATCGGCTCGGCCGACGAACTCGATATCTCCGTCGGCGTTGCGGCGGGCCAGGTCACCCGAGCGGTACATCCGCCCGCCCGGCGTGAACGGGTCGGCGACGAAACGTTCCGCCGTCAGCCCCGGCCTGCGGTGATAGCCCTGCGCGACATGTGTTCCGGCGATGTAGATTTCGCCGATCACGCCCACCGGGACGGGGTGTAGCGCGTCGTCGAGCAGATACACCTGCGTGTTGATCTTGGGCCGGCCGATCGGCACGATGCGGGTGCCCTGGCTGCCCTGCACCGGGTAGCTGGTGCAGTTGACGACGGTCTCGGTCGGTCCGTAGAAGTTGTACAGCAGCGCGTCGAAAGTGGCGTGGAACTTGTCGGCGATCTCGCCGGGCAGCGCCTCCCCACCGATGGGTACCCGCCGCAGGGTGCGCCACTGGTTGACGCCGGGCAGCGACAGGAAAAGCCCCAGCAGCGACGGCACGAAGTGCATCGAGGTAATGCCTTCGCGGCTGAGCAAATCGGTCAGGTAGCCGATGTCACGCAGCCCGTCGGGTCGCGGAATCACCAGCCGGGCGCCCATGATCAGCGTGCCGAAGATCTCGCCCATCGACACGTCGAAGCTGGGCGAAGCGACCTGCAGCAGCGATTCTGTTGCGTCGATCTGGTATTCGTCGCCGAACCACACGAAGTACTCGGCGATCGGCGCGTGCGGCACCGGAACACCCTTGGGCAGCCCGGTCGAACCCGACGTGTAGATCAGGTAGGCGGTGTTGTGCGGGCTCAGCGGGCGGATCAACTCGGGCGCCGCGACCGGGTAGTTGGACAAGCCGGTAACCGGTTCGCGCAGAACCAGTTTGGCGTCAGCATCACCCAGGATGAACGATATTCGATCCTGCGGGTAGGTGGGGTCCACCGGCATATACACCCCGCCCGCTTTGAGGATGCCGAGCGCCGTGACGACGAGTTCGGGCGACTTGTCCAGCAGTAGTGCGACCCGGTCCTCGGTCCCGATACCTTGCTCGATGAGCCAGTGCGCCACCCGGTTCGACTCTTCGTCGATCTCCCGGTAGGTGTAGTTGCGGCCTTCGTAACCGACGGCCACGGCATCGGGCGACTGCGCTGCGCGCCGACTGACCAACTCCGGCAACGTGGCCGCCGGAGTGGTGAACTCTTCGCCCGTCGACACCTGACGCAGCCACTCGGCGTCTTCGTCGTTCATCAGCGCGCAGGCGGACAGCGCCGCGTCGGGGTGGCTCAGCGCGCTGTCCAGCAATACGACGTAGTGCCGCAGTAGCTGTTCCACCAGCGGACGATCCAGCACCTCGACCAGATACTCCGCCTCGACCAATCCGCCGCCGTTCGCCGAGCGGTCCAGTTCCACCATGAAACTCAGTGGCAGCTGGTTGAAGTGACCGCGCAGTTCGGCGCGCGCGCACTGCACACCCGGCGGGCAGAAGCCGGGGCCGTCGGCGTCCCGCTGCCCAAAGCTCACCCGGGTCATCCGGTCCGCGCCGTGGCGGCGGTCGGGATTGGACTCGCGCACCAGCCAATCCAGGTCAGCGCGTGAATGCGCGAACGCGCCTACGGCGCTGTCACGGGTTTGGGTCAGCAGTTCCCGGAATGTCTGGTGGGAGTGCGGTTGCAGCCGAATCACCACGGTGTTGCCGTAGTAGCCGATGGCGTCCTCGGTCCCGACGCCGCGATTCAGCACCGGCACCGCGACCAGAAAGTCACTCGCCTGCGTGTAGCGCTGGACCAGTGCGGCGAAGGCCGACATCAACACCATGTAGGGGGTGGCGCCGGTTTCCCGGGCCAATGCCGCTACCCGATCGACAACGTCGGCCGGCAACCGCGTGGTCGTGCGCTGTGCGCGCCAGGTACTCGGCACCACCGAACCGTTGGCACCCGGAAGCTCAAGTGGTTCCGGGAGATTCGTGATCAGTGGCCGCCAGTAGGCGGCGTCCTCGTCATGGCTGGGGGCGTCGGCGAATCCCGGCTCGACCGCGGGGGCCGGCGCCGCCGGCGCGGCAGCGAAGCCGTCCGGGTCGGTGTACGCGCGCGTCAGATCGGCGAAGAACGGCGCCCATGACCCGTCGTCCCACGCGATGTGGTGGGCGGTGAACAACAGCATCAGTTCGTCGGCCGACAAGCGCGCCACGGTGACCCGCAGCGGCGAATCCTTGGCCAGGTCGAACGGTCGGCCGAAGTCCCGCTGCGCCAACACATCCAGCCGCAACCGCCGCGACTGATCGGTCAGGCCCGACAAGTCATGCTCGGCCCAGTCCGGCCGTAGATCCTCGCGGATCACCGGGTACGGGAAGCCGTCGGTGTCGGTCTCGTAGGTCGTGTGCAGCACCGGGTGACGCGCAGCCACGGCAGCGACCGCGTCCCCCAGCCGCGTCACGTCGACGGCGCCGGTAACGCGATACGAGACACAGACGTTGAGCAGCGCGCTGTCGGGGTCGACCGACTGCACGAACCACATCCGGTGCTGACCACCGGACATGCGCGGCTCGTCGAAGGTCGCCACTGCCCCGTCGGCCTCGGGCCTGTCCAGGCCGCGCTCAGCGATCTTGCGGCGTAACAATTCCAGGCGCATTTCGTCGAGCCCGGCATTGGAGGTGTCAGTCACGCTAGGAGTCCAACCTTTCTAGCATCGCGAGCGTCGAGTGCTGCGCCCCGATCGGGGCGGCGCCGGCTGCCAACCTCGGCGAAGCCTTCGGCCCGCCGGTTGAGCCCGAGCCCAACGCATTGATCAATTCGTGCACGGTGATGCCGCCGAGCATGCGGCCCACCGGAACCGAGCTCCCCACCGTCCGGCGTAGCCGCTTGCGCAGATCCAGCGCGAGCAACGAGTCCACACCGAGGTCGATCAGAGACGCAGTCGGGTCAATCGAGGACGAATCACCCAGGTGCAATGTCGCGGCGAGCTCGGCGCGTACGACATCGGCGAGCGGCTTCGCGGCGGAGCCGTTGTCACGCTCGGAGCTGTCGCTGCTGCCCGGGTCGCTGAACGGCATTGGCATTCCCTGGCTTTCGAAGAAGACCGCGAGCCGGTCGAAATCCGCGTCGAAAATCAGGGGATCGCCGTCGTAACGGTACAAGCTGGCTTCGATCGCCAGTTCGGGGTCCATGGCAATCAGACCGGAACGCTCGGTGCGGGTAATCTCGTTGGCCGCCACCACACCAGCGGCCTGCCACAGTCCCCATCGAACGGCAACACAGTCCCGGCCGCGGGCCCGCAACTGGGCAGCCAGCACGTCGAGCATCCGGTTGGACGCCGCGTACGCCGCGTGGTGGTAGCCGCCCCATACGCCAAACACGGACGAACAGGCCAGAATCCGGCAGTCGGGCTGCGCCGGCCAGACCTCGGCGAGCAACGCCAATCCGCGAACCTTCGCGTCACATACCTCGGCCACATCCGTGCCGGTGAGATCCTCGCGCACCACCGCTTTGGCGATGCCAGCCGTGTGGATCAGCAATGACGCACCGGCGCCCGCATATTGGAATGCGACAGCGGACAACGCGGTGCGGTCGGTGATGTCGCACAGTGGGGCCTGGACCACCGCATCATGGTTTTCGGCGAGCCGCGCCAACGCGTCAGGATCAACACCGTTGCGGCTCAACAGGATAACCGTGCGCGCCCCGTGCTCGATGCAGTACCGCGCGTACTGCAGGCCGATCGCTCCGCTACCGCCGGTGATCACGACGTTGTCCAGCGCGGGGGCATCCAGTGGTCGGCTGGTTGCCGATTCGCGACACTCCCGGAACGTCCGGACATGGCGTCGGGGCGATTCGGGGCCCCGCAAAGCGATCTCGGCCGCGTCGCCGATCAGCACGTCGACAACCGCGAGTGCGGTCGGGGCGTCGACGTCACGGCTTGGCAGGTCCAGGTGCCCGAAAGCCTGGTCCGGGAATTCGAAACCGACGCTGCGATGCATCGCGGCCAGGGCGGCCTGTGCCGGCGAGACATCCGATTCATCTCGATCGACCTGTTCGGCACCGACGGTGAGCAACCAGACGGCCCGGCATCGTGGGCCGATGACCGCGGCGTAATCGGGTAGGCCCGCGTCGGACCGGCCGGCGATCTGCTCGATCGCGGCAAGCGCATCCAACTGGTCGAGCTCCGGGGCAATGACCGCGACGATTTCGGCCTCGCGCAGCGGCACCGCCTGGCAACCGTCATGCGCGGCAACGGCGTCGATCAGTTGCTGGGTCAGCGCGCCCGCCGCGGCCTCGCCGAAAAATCCGATGGCACAACCGGTTGCACCGGCCGTAGTCGGTGCCGTCAGCTGCTGCCAATCCTCGACGGCAGCGGTGAGCGCTGGAACTGCGACGGCTTCGGTCAGCGGTTCCGGTGTCGCCCAGAGATGCACCGCCCGCATCTGCGCGTTCGGGAATCTCGGCAGCGGCGGCTGGATACCGTTCGGGATGGCGTTGGCCCACGGGCTACCCGGGTCAGCGGTCGCAACGGCGGCGAGGTTCGCCGACAGCGAATCGCTGATGGATTTGTCGCGATGTCCCGATCCGACGATCACGGTCGACTCTTCGTCGACGATGTCGGCAAGCGGATAGAGCAGCGACGGATGAGCGGACAGCTCGACGAACGTGTCGACTCCGAGTTTCTGCGCATGCCGCACGGCCCGATCGAATCGCACAGTGCCACAGAGGTTCTCGTACCAGTATTCGGAGAAGTCGACGTCGCTGGCCACCTCGGTACCGAACGTCGAGCCGACGAACCGCACCCCTGAGGGCCGGAAGGCCGAGTCGGGTATCAGCTCGATCAGCGGGGTACGCAACGGCCGTAGCGCACTGGTGTGGCCCGGGTAGTCGACCGACAGCTGGTGAGTGAAGATGCCTCGCCGCTTGGCCAGTTGCACCGCGGCGGCCACGGCGTCGTGGTCACCGGAGACCACGGTCGACGACGGCCCGTTGACCGCCGAAACTTCCAGCCAGCCAGGCGCATCGGCCAGCACGGACTCGGCCTCTTCGAGGCCGACACCCAGCACCGCCATCGCGTACCGGCCGGTCAGCCGGTCGACGACGGCAGCGCGCGCGCCGACCAAAGTGACCGCGTCCGCCAGCGTGATCGTCGCGGCCACATACGCTGCCGCGACCTCGCCGAGGCTGTGCCCGACGGTGACCTCGGGAACCAGCCCGTAGTTTCGCCATGCCGCGGCCAGGCTGACCGCGTGCGTGAACTGTGCACCCTGAATCTCCGTGCGCGACCAGTTCTGCTCCTGCTCACCCACCAGGTATGGCAGCGGCGAGACCAACCCGGCCGCGACGAACGCCTGCCCGCATGCGTCGGCGGTCTCCCGATAGGCCGGCAGCCTCCGGTAGGCGTCGGCCCCCATCGCCTGCCATTGATTGCCTTGGCCAGGAAACACGAAGGCGATACGCGGCGCCGAGGTCTTGGCGGACCAGGTGATCAGGGGGTGTTCGTCATCGTGTGAGAGCGCGGACAAGCCGTCGAGGAGTTCGGTGCGGTCGGCTGCGCGTACCACCGCGCGGTGCCGTCGCACCCGCCGCAGCCGCAGCAGCGTCGACGCAATCGCCGCCACTACCTCCGGTGCGGTGTTCCCGCTGCGGTCCAGGTAGTCGAGGATGGCCGCCGCATCCCGGCGAATGAGCCCTTTGTCGTGCGAGGTGAGCAACACCGGGACACGACCATCGGGCAACACGTGATCGAGCACTATGCCACCTCGGGCATGGAGACAATCAGATGTGCGTTGGTGCCCGCGATACCGAATGCGGACGCCACTGCCGTCCGCTGTCCGGCGATGGCCGGCCAGGGCGTCAGAGTCTGCGCCAGACGCAAACCTTGTCCTTCCCAGTCGATTTCCGGGCTGGGTTCACCGGCGTGCAGGGTGGCCGGGATGGCGCCGTGTTCGGCCGAGACGAGAACTTTGGCCAGCCCGAGCGCGCCGGCGGCGGCCAGGGAGTGACCCACGTTGGATTTCACCGAACCCAACAGCGCTCCGGCGCCGGGTTCGGTGTCGCCGTAAGTCTCTGCCAGCGAACGCAGTTCGGTGCGATCGCCGAGCCGGGTACCGGTGCCGTGGCCCTCGATCATCCCCACTTCCTCGGGCTTGATCCCGGCTTGGGTGATCGCGCGGCGGAACAGCCGGACCTGCGCGTCCTCGCTGGGGGCGGACAGGCCAGCACTGCGGCCGTCCTGGTTGACGGCGGTGGCGCGGACCTCGGCGATGATCTGCCGGCCGGCCCGCAGCGCGGCCGATTTGCGTTGCAGCACAAACATTGCCGATCCTTCGGCCCACACCGTTCCGCTGGCCTGCGCGCTGTACGGACGGCAGTAGCCGTCGTCAGAGAGGGCATGTTGCTTGGAGAATTCGACAAAGAATCCGGGTGAGCCCAACACGTTGACCCCACCGGCCAGCGCCAGGTCGCAATCGCCGTCCCGCAGAGCGCGCACCGCGACGTGGAACGCCACCAGCGCCGAAGCGCACGAGGAGTCGAGGGTCAGCGCCGGACCGGTCAGCCCCAGCGTGTATGCGACCCGGCCCGAGATCACGCTCAGCGCCGTCCCGGCGAGCAAATGGCCGCTGTGCCGGGAGAACTCGGCCATCTCGGGCCCGTACCCGGTCATCGATGCGCCGACAAAGCAACCCACATCGTGGCCGGCCAGGTCGTCGGGGTTGATGCCGCTGTTCTCCAGCGCGCGCCAGGACACGCGCAGCGTCACCCGCTGCTGTGGGTCCATCGCGATTGCTTCGCGAGGCGAGATGCCGAAGAATTCCGGGTCGAATGTGGCTGCCCCGCTGAGGAATCCACCGCGGTCGTGGATCTGTTTGAATCCACTACGACGTGAGCCGGCGAGCAGGTCGGCGACCGACCAGCCGCGGTCGGTCGGAAACTGGCCCAGCGCCTCACGACCGTGTGCCAGGAGGTCCCAGTAGCCGTCGGCGGTGTCGATTCCGCCGGGTGCCTCGACGGCCATCCCGACGATCACGATCGGGTCGTTATCGATGGCTTCGACCCCGCTGTCAGACATTGGCGTTCACCTGTGCGGCGATCGCATCGACATGGTCGTAGACGTAGAAGTGTCCGCCGTCGTACAGCGACAGCTCGAAGGTCCCGGCAGTGTGCCGTTCCCAGCGCCGCAGCACATCGATCGCGATGCGGTGATCGTCACGGCCGCCCAGGACGTGGATGTCGATGCCGATACGAGTGTCTGGACTGGGGTCGTAGCGATTGAAGGCCTGGTAGTCGGCGCGCATCGCGGTGGTCAGCAGCTCGGAGAATTCCTCGTCGGCAAGCAGTTCGGGATCCGTGCCGCCCAGGTCGGCGAGTTCGGCGAGCACCTCGTCGTCGCTGGTCGGCAGTTCGGGCATGTCGGCGACGACGCACGGCGGCGGACCCGCGGAAGCCCACAGCTTCTGCACGGCGACGTCGTGCTCCTCGGCCACCCGAGCAAACTCGAATGCGACGACGGCGCCCATGCTGTGCCCGAACAACCGCAATGGCGCGACACTGCGCCAAGGCCCGGCCTCAAAGAGCCCGAGGGCAAGGTCATGCACGGTCTCGTGGGCAGGCTCGGCGAGCCGGTCGGCGCGCTGGGGGTACTGCACGATGTACGTGTCGCCGCCCGCGGCGAGTGCGGCGGCCAGTACCCGGTAGCTCGCGGCGGCCGCCCCGGCGTGCGGAAACACCACCGTGACGCCCTCAGACGATTTCTCGCTGCGCCCCGGTACGAGCTTGATCCAGGACGGAAATGTGGAAGGCATGCTGATCAGATCACGGAACGTCATAGTGCTCACTGGATGCATGGGCGGCGTTGCTATGGGCGGCTGCCCCGTCGAAGGTGACAGCGTGAGAGCCTGCGACTACTAGCCGCGGCCCGCCGGCCAGCGACACCCGTCGGACCGAGTCCTCGCCCTGACGCATCAGGGTGTCAGTCGACTGAGCAGGGCCAACACCGGCGCCGAGCAGTTCGGCTACCTCCGCACGGATGTCCACCGAGCACGCGGGGGCACGCACCACGAAACCTCCCTCACTTAGCACAGGCTGCCCTAATTTTTGATGGTTACCCTATCCTCTCTCCCGGCGCTGTTGCTACCAAGCCCCCTCTAAGGAACCCAGGTGATACCGGACACAGCGCCGCCCGCGGAGGGTTTTTATGTCGTTCCCCGCCGACCGAGCCGCCACGCGGCCGGCTACTGGACGAGTCGGCCCGGGGCGGCTGAGCTACTTCGTGGCATCCGGTTCGCGGGCTGACCTCACGGCATTCGGTGTGCACTGACGGCGGCCTGAGCGCACACTCGACGCCGTCAACGCACACTCGATGACGAACGACGGCCTGCCGCTAGTAATTCAGCCCGGAGAACATGACGCGGCCCGGGTCGAACTTCTGTCGGACGGCGGACAGCCGGGACAGGTTCTGGCCGAAATAGCGCGCCGGCGGCTGGTTTGCCTCGATGTAGTTCACGTAGCCGCCCACCGAATACGGTTGCACCGCTTGGTGTGCGGTGTTGAGCCAGTTGGTCACCGCCGCCGGGTCACCGGTTTCGACGTACCACTGCACCAGCGAGGCCTGCCGCCGCCAGGGGTAGGCGGTGGCGTTCGGTGCCACGGTGGCCAGCGCGCCGTCGAGGGCGTGCATGATCGCCAGCATGCGGCCGGCGCCACGAGGAAATGCGTTGACCGCCGCAGCGATCCCCTGCGCGGCGGCCGGCGTCATCGCCGGAAAAACATCGGAACCGCCGACATAGCCAAGCGGCGCGGGGTTGAGATTGTTGACGGCCAGATACCGCACCAAGTCCATGCGGTTGAACGTGTGGTTCTCGGTCCCGGTCGGTTGCATCCCGACGGCAGCGATGATCGCGTTCGCCACGCTGGGGCCCGACCCGGCCGGGCAGGTCGCGAGAATGCGACAGTGCGTGCCCGTCGCTTCGGTGGTGCTGTCGGCGAGTGCCCAGCTGTTTCGGTCGGCGGTACGGAGCCAGTTCTGCCAGCCCACCAAGACTTGCGCGAAGGACTGCGGCGGGAAGTTGAGGTTCACCGCGTCGACGTCGTGGGTTTGAAACGTGTTGAAGGTCAAGGAGGTGGTCACGCCGAAGTTGCCGCCCCCGCCACCGCGCAGCGCCCAGAACAGGTCGGGGTTGCTGTTGGCGGACGCGGTGACCGCCTGGCCGCCGGGGAGCACTACCTGTGCCGACGTCAGTTGGTCACAGAGCAGGCCGGCATGCCGGGAATCGGCACCCATCCCGCCACCCAGGGCGTGTCCCGCGGCGCCCACCGATGGGCAAGTACCCGTCGGGAGCCCCCGGCCGGCGCCGGCCAGCGTCTCGTGCATGGAATACAGACTCGTCGCCGGTGTCACCGTGATTTGCCCGGTGGCGGCGTCGTAATTGACTCCCCCGGGCAGCTGCCGCAGGTCAAACACCATGGCGCCGTTGGCCGTCGACGCGCCGATGTAGGAGTGCCCCCCACTGCGCGGAGCGACTTTGAGGTGGTTGGCGGCGGCGAAGGCCATCGCCTTTTGCACGTCCGCAGCCGAGGTCGGGGTGACGATCGCCGCGGGAGTCGAGCCGTTGTAGTTGGTGTTGAAAACCTGCTTGGCCGCGCCGAATTGCGGGCTGTCCGGGAGCAACACCTTGCCGCCGAGCGCGGACGAAAGTCCGTCCCAGCCAGTGGCATTCGGCGCAGCGGCAGCCGGACCCGAACCGAATCGGCCCGTGCCGAACACCGCGCCGACCGCTAGCGCTCCGGCGGCACCACGCAGAAACGTCTGCCGCGAGATCTCACGCGCCATCGTCGGACTCCCGCGATTGCGTCATGTCCCGCATTGTTAAACCACGCGATTCGCGGCAGCGCCCGACGTGCGGCGGCATAACCGAAACGAGCCTCAACCGTTACCCGCGCCTGACCCAACGCTGGCAGCCAGAGATTCCCCACAGCACCGGCTCGGGCCTAAGCTAGTGATCGATCGCGTACACAACGGCTTCGGCGGAGCGAAGGAGCGAAGGAGCGAGTAATGACGCAGGCTTTGTATGGGCTGCTGACCGTGGTCGCCCTGGCGCTGGCCCTGGTGTTCGCCGCCTTCGCTGCCGTATACGTCAAACGCCTGGGGGACCGACCCGCCACTCCGATAAGCGACGATATCGGAATCGCCAGAACGGTCACCACGAAGGTGCGTAAACGCGAACCATTGTCGAGGGATGAGATGGACTATGCGAGGCAGATCGTTGCCGACCGTAGCTCCGCGATGACGTTCTGCATTCCCGGCGCTTTATTCATGGTGGGGTGCTTTTACGTGTTTGGCAGCCTGTACCACTTGCATGGAGCGACGCCCTCCGAGCGGACATTCCTCGGGGTGTTCCCCATGCTCGCCTCCCTGAACTTCACGACTCAGATCCTGCGCAGCGCGAGGTTGAAAAGGCGGCTGCGGAAAATGTCATGACGCAACGCGCATGACGTAGTCCATAACCGTTCTGACGTGCCATTTTCTGTCGGCAGCATGATTGGCAGCAAAAAGCGTGTTCACGCCCATTCGTAATGGTGGCGCTTTCGCCGATTCCCGGTGCGACTCGTCGGTATTGCCGTGGGCCCCGGTGGATGGCAACGTCCGTAGTCATCCGGTACGGTCAGTCCATCTCATTGAGTACATGACCGTCTACTATTCAGGCCACAGGTGGGGTGGGATGAGAGCACAGGGTGCGGGGGCGAGGTTCGAAAGGGTGACCGGGTGAGCCCTCGTTCAGTCGGCAGGACCGTCTTGGCACGAGCTTGGATGCCTTTGGTTGCCGTCGTTGTGATCGCGGTCGGCGGGGTGGCCATGTTGAAGGTGCACGAATTCTCCGATCCCCCGCCCGTCATCACCGTCAATCAGCCGGCAGCACCGCCGGAGTTCAGTATCAAACGACTCACGTATGAGTTGTTCGGTTCGGCCGGGCAAGGCGGGATTCTCGTCTGGGTGGACGTCAACGGACATCCGCATCGGGTTGATCTGACGACCTTGCCGTGGTCGCACACGGAGTCGACCACACTCACCGTGGTGTCCGGCAGCATCTCGGCGCAGGTTCAGGGTGGTCAAGTCGGCTGCCGGCTGCGGGTGAATGGCGTTGTCCGCGCTGAACAGTCCGATAACCATCAGGACGCACACGTCTTTTGCCTAGTGAAATCCGCATGAGCGAGCATCGGTCGCAGCCTCCGGCGAAACGACCCTTCGTCCCCCGAATGGTCCGCGTCTTCGCGATACCGATCATCGCCTTCTGGGCCCTTCTGGCCGTGTCGACGAACACTTTCATGCCGCAGGTCGAGCGGGTCGCCGAAGAGCTTGCGGGGCCGGTAGTCCCGCACTACGCGCCGTCGCAGCGGGCATTGTTGTCCATCGGTGCGGAGTTCCACGAGTCCAATTCGACCAGCTTGGCCATGATTGTGCTGGAAGCCAACCGGCCGCTGGGCGACGCGGATCATCAGTACTACGACGATTTGGTGCACCGGTTCAAGCAGGACCCCAAGCATGTGCAGTACGTCATGGATCTGTGGGGCAAGCCGATCACCGCGGCGGGGGCGCAGAGCCTCGACGGCAAGTGCGCCTACGTGCTGTTGCGGCTCGGTGGCGACATCGGGCAAATGCAAGCGAATGAATCCGTTGCGGCCGTTCGGGATATCGTCGCGAAGGACACGCCACCGCCCGGGCTCAAGGTGTACGTCAGCGGCGCAGCGCCGCTCGCCTCGGACACGGTAGCCATTGCGAATTCCAGCTTGAACGACATCACGATCGTGACGATCTTTCTCATCATCGCGATGTTGCTGCTCGTGTACCGCTCGCCCGTCACCCTGTTCGTGCCGTTGGCCGGAGTTCTGTTCGAGATGCTGGTCGCGAAGGGGGTTATCGCAACCCTCGGGCATCTTGGGTACATCGAGCTCTCGTCATTCGCGGTGAACATCGTCGTCGCGCTGACCCTGGGAGCGGGGACGGACTACGGCATCTTCTTGATGGGCCGCTACCACGAGGCCCGACATGACGGCGAAGGCAGGGAGGAGGCGTTTTACACCGCCTATAAGAGCGTCACGCCCGTCATTCTTGGCTCGGGGCTGACGATCGCGGGGGCGTGCTATTGCTTGACTTTCGCGCGACTCAACTACTTCCACACCATGGGGCCGGCCGTTGCGATCAGCATGCTGTTCACGATCGCGGCAGCACTGACGCTCGGCCCGGCCTTCTTGACGGTGGGCAGCCTTTTTGGGCTCTTCGACCCGAAAAGCAAAGCCAAAGCACACCTGTATCGGCGGATCGGGACGAGCGTGGTCCGCTGGCCGGTGCCAATATTGGCGGCCAGTACCGCGGCCGTCATGCTCGGGGCGATCTTCGTGCCGACGTACCGGCAGAACTACGACGACCGTCAGTACCAGCCGCATAATTCCCCCGCCAATCTTGGTTTCCAGGCAGCGGATCGGCACTTCCCGAAGAGCAAGCTGTTTTCCGAGATGCTGATGATCGAGTCGGATCATGACCTGCGAAACTCGGGTGACTTCATCTCGTTGGACCGCGCGGCGAAGGCTCTCGAACGCCTTCCCGGCGTTGCGATGGTGCAAAGCATCACCAGGCCCATGGGCCGAGCTTTGGAACACGCCACTATCCCCTACTTGTTCACTACGCAAGGCAGCGGTAGCGGCCAACAGCTCCCGTTCACCAAGCAGCAAAACGCCAATACCCAAGAGCAGGCAGAGATCACGACGCATACCGTCACGGTCTTGCGGAAGGAAATCGGCTTCTTTCAGACGATGTCGGACGAAATGCACAAGACGGTCCTCACGATGGAGGACATGCAACAGGTCACCGACGAGTTGAGGTCAAACCTGGCGAACCTCGAAGACTTCTTCCGGCCGATGCGCAGCTATTTCTATTGGGAGAAGCACTGTTTCGACATTCCGGTCTGTTACGCATTCAGGTCGCTGTTCGAGTCAATCGACGGCCTGGACAAGATGGCCGACGATATCAAGGACGCCGTAGCGTCGCTCGAGATCATCGACAAGACCTTGCCGCAAATCATCACGCAGCTGAAACTCACGGCCGACGACTCGGAGGCTTTGGCCAATCTGTTAGTCAACACCTACGGTCAGTCGTCTCTGCAGAGCACCCAGACCGACCAGACATTCGACGACCAGATCAATGTCGGGCTCGACTTCGACCAGGCCCGCAGCGATGACTTCTTCTACATTCCGCACGAAGGTTTCGACAACGAAGACGTCAAAACTGGTATGACGCTGCTGATGTCGCCGGATGGCCGGGCTGCCCGGATCATCGTGACCCACGAGGGGGACGCCAATGGCCCGGAAGGCGTGCAGCATGTCGAACAGTTCCCCAACGCGATAACCGGGGCGCTCAAAGAGACCTCGCTGGCCGGTTCGAAAGTTTATATCGGCGGTTCTGGAGCAACCAACAAGGACATCAAGCAGTACGCCGCGTCCGATCTGCTTATCGTGGCGATCGCCGCCTTCGTGCTGATCTTCTTGATCATGTTGTTCCTGACGCGAAGTCTGATGGCTGCCTTGGTCATTCCCCTCACGGTGGCCTTCTCTTACGCCGGCGCGTTCGGGCTTTCCATACTCGTTTGGCAGCATCTCATCGGTCTGCCTTTGCACTGGCTGATATTGCCGCTGACGTTCATCATCTTGGTGGCGGTGGGTTCGGACTACAACCTGCTGTTGATCCTCCGGGTCAAAGAGGAGCTGCACGCCGGAATCCACACCGGTCTGATCCGCGCGCTCGGAAGCACGGGTGGCGTGGTGACGTCGGCGGGGTTGGTGTTCGCGTTCACGATGCTGGCAATGCTGACCAGCGATCTGCGAACGATCGGACAAGTCGGTTCCACTGTGTGCATCGGCCTGCTGCTCGACACGTTGATCGTGCGTTCGTTTGTGGTGCCAGCGATCCTGCGGATCCTCGGGCCGTGGTTCTGGTGGCCGACGCTGGTGCGCAGCCGCCCGCTGCCACAGCGCTAGGCCCCCCACCAGCGGGGCAGGGGTATATCGATTCGTTTTGTAACGGATTGCTGATTGTTACCGAAGTGATGGGCAGTGCGCAGCTGTGCACTTCCGCGATCGCCGAGGAGCAAGATGACCGCACCGATGATGTACCGCCCATGGACTGTCCGTCGCTCTTCAGAGGATCGCCAACCGACGGCATGGGCAGATTTCATCAATGCGGCTGCGGCGGCGCTTCGTCCGTTCGCGGTTGCGGCGGGCATACTCACCGCCGGGGCGGCCTTGCCCGCTCTCGCGCAGGCCGACCCGTCCCCCGACCCCGTCACCGCCGCGCTGAACGGTATGGGAAACGGCACCAACGGCTCGCTGACCAACAGTCTTGCCGGGATCGGCCAGTCGATCTGCCCGGCGCTGGTCAAGCCGGGCGCAACCCTCGCGTCGGTGACATCGCAATTGGGTCTCATTAAAGGACTTCCGCCGAACATGGCCGGAATGGTCGCCAGCATGGCGATCCAGATGGAATGCCCGGGCGTGATGACATCGCTGGCCAACGGCAAGATGCCGTTCGGAATGCCCGGCGCCAATCCGTCCATGCCATTCCAGTTACCGGGCGCCAACCCTGTGCCGCAGTTGCCGCTGCTGGGTGCCGGCCCCGCTGCGCCGAGCCCGTTCGCGTTGGGCCGCTAGCCCGCTCGGCCACGGGACATCATTGGGCGGTCCAGCCGCCGTCGATCGAGTAGCTCGCGCCGGTGATGGTGGCGGCCGCTTCGCCGGCCAAAAAGACCGCAAGTGCGCCAACGTCTTCCGGGCGGGTGAAGCGGGCCATCGGCTGTTTTTCGGCGACGAATTCTTGCTTGGCCTCTTCGAAGGATTTTCCGGTCGTGTTGGCGAACGCTTCGATTTGCTGCGCGATGAGTGGTGTCATGACCCACCCCGGGCAGATTGCGTTGCAGGTGATGCCGGCCTCGGCGGTTTCGATTGCCACCACCTTGGTGAGCCCGACAACGCCGTGCTTGGCTGCGACGTAGGCCGACTTCTCGGCGCTTGCGACCAGCCCGTGCGCTGAGGCGATGTTGATGATTCGGCCCCACCCGCGGCGCTTCATCCCGGGCAGCGCACAGCGAGACGTGTGGAAAACGGCCGACAAATTTGTCGCGATCACCGCGTCCCACTTCTCGACCGGAAAATCCTCCACCTTGGCCACGAATTGGATGCCCGCGTTGTTGACGAGGACGTCGACCGCTCCGAAGGCCTTTTCGGCATCGCTGATCATCTCGGCGATCTCGGCCGGGCTGGTCACGTCGGCGCCCGAATAGGCCGCGCGCACCGCGAAGGTCTCTTCGATATCTCGCCGCTGCTGCTCGATGGCGCCCAGGTCACCGAAACCGTTGAGGGTTACATTCGCTCCCTCTGCGGCGAAGGCCCGCGCGACGGCGAGACCTATACCCGAGGTGGAACCGGTTACGAGGACGGACTTTCCGCGGATCATCTCCACACTTCTCCTTCGCGACGCATCTCGGCCACCGCAGGAGATTATCCGTCGCCGGGGGTGGATGCCCCTTGCCCGCCCTCATCGTCACGAATCTGCACGTGGTGATGTGCTGCGTGCTGTCAACGGTGGGCAATGCTGGGCTGCGATGTTATGAGGGAATCGGACCCTCTGCACTGCCCTTCGTGCGCAAGCAGAGACCGGGCTTCGCCCGCCGGTCGGGGGCGTGCACGCCTCGGCACCTAATGCGCGCCGAGTGGGTCGTGGCTCACCTCGGTGACAACGTCAGTTTTCTGGCCAGCAGATGGCTCCCCGCGCGGCACCGGACGTCCTACCCTCGCCTAGGTGCAAGAGTTTGATCCTGAGCGATTCCGCACCGACACGGTCGCGCTGAAGACCTTCGACGAGCAGATCATCCGGGAGTTTCGGGAAAACAACGGCAAGGTGGGTGGCGTCTTCGAAAACATCGGCGTGTTGTTGCTGACCACGACCGGTGCCAAGTCGGGTCTGCCACGCATGACCCCTCTCGCGTATTTCACCATCGATCGAGCAATGGTGGTCGTGGGCTCCCGCGGCGGCGCGCCGAAAGATCCGGCGTGGGCGCACAACCTGCGCGCAACTCCGCAAGTCCGCGTAGAGGTGGGCACCGAGTCGTTCGCGGCCATCGCCCGAGAGGCGAAGGGCGCAGAGCGTGATTCGCTGTTCGGCGAAATCGTGTCCAAGCACCCGAATTTCGGTGTGTACCAAGGTAAGACCACGCGCACCATCCCGGTGTTCACCCTGCAACGCAGTAACTGACCAAGCCCGCCAACGAATTCGAGACCCCAGCCCCCAGCGAGTAGAACCATATGACGACTCGCAGTGCTGCGAACTCAGCTGACCGATTCAGACTCTGATGGAACCGAATTTCCCTGTGGTCGTTGCGATCCGACCAGTAACAGCGCGCAGGCCACGCCCAGCGACGCGACGACCGCAGGCAGCAACATCGACTCAGACATCGCTATCGCAAATTCATTGCGGTATCTCGCCGGGGGCACAACCCCAAGCCCGGGGCCGCCCGCGTTCATGCCGGTGATGATCGGTAACTGCCGAACCACCAGCCAATGCATGAACCCGGCCATACTGGCGCTGCCCAGCACCGTGCCGACCTGACGTGCTGCGGTGAAAACGCCGGAGCCCGCACCAGCCAACTCGGGGGGCAGATTGCGGATCGCGGTGACCGCCAGCGGCGCGCCGAGAAATACCACGCCCACGCCAGCAGCGAGGAACGGCAACAACAAGCGCCAGATGGGGGTGGCCGGGGTCATCTCGAGCGACAGCCAGGCCAATGAGATGGCCAACACCGCGAAGCCGCCGCCGATGACGCGACGGGGGTCCGAACGGTCTGCGACCCTACCCACCACGGGCGTCAGCACCGCCGTCAACACGGCCAGCGGCGCCGTCAGGAACGCCGCGTGCATTGCCGAAAGCCCGCATCCCAGTTGCGCGAAAAACATGAAGGGCAGCGCCATGGCTGTCCAGGCAAAGGCCAGTACCCCCACCCCGAGGCTGGAGACCGAGTAATTGCGATCGCTGAACACGCGCAACGGAATTAGTGGCTCACCCTTGTTGGTGGCCTGCCAGCACACGAACGCCGCCATCGTGACCAAACCGGCGGCGAACATCCCCCAGATCCAAGGCGCCCCGTGCTGGGACGGGGCCTCTTGCAACGCGAACACGATCAGGAAAAGGCCGACGGCGGACAGCAGGACACCGATGACGTCGAAGTTGTGCCGGCTCTTGGGCAGCACCGGTATCAGCCAGACTCCGAGCCCAAAGGCCAGGATGCCGATCGGTACGTTGACGAAAAAGATCCAATGCCAATCCAACTCGTCGACGAGCACGCCGCCGGCCAGTGGCCCAGCCAGCGTTGCGATCCCGACGACGGCACCCCGCAGGCTCGTCGCGACGCCGCGGCGCCCGGACGGAAAGACTCGGGTGATCATCGACAACACCTGCGGAGTGAGGAACGCGGCACCGACGCCCTGGACCACACGCGCCGCTACCAGCATCTGGATGGAATCCGCCAGCCCACACCACAGCGACGCCGCGGTAAAGACGGCAAGCCCAACCAAATATATTGTCTTAGGGCCGAATTGGTCACCGAGGCGCCCGGCCACGAGCAGCGGCACGGCGAATCCCAGCAAGTAGGCACTGGTCACCCATACAACCGAGTCGTAGTCGGTGTGCAACGCCGTCATGATTGACGGATTGGCAACGGAGACTGCGGTCCAGTCGATCAAGGTCATGAAGTAGCCGGTAAGCATCGCCCATAGCGCCGCCCACGGGCGCGGTGTCGCCGGTTCAGCCATGGATGAATGGTGCGGTGCCGAACGAAGCCGATGCGCCCGCGGTTGCCGCCGGCATCGCCGCGAAGATAGCGCTCGAGGAAGTGGGTATGGCCACCTGCAGACGATAGCGTGCAACCGGCTAGACCCGCATTCTGATCTTGTTCTTTTCCAAATCGGTTGTGCGCAAGACGATATGGTGATCGTTCACGAGAGTCCAACCCGGTAGGCCGCCCGCGGCATCCATGGAAGTCTGCCTCGATGGCCGAAAAAGTACGGTTAGCACTCTGCAGGGCGGCGGGTGATACTTCCAAGGTGGTCGACGTCCGGGAAGCGACAGCAGCAGACAAGCTGGCCGTCGCCCGAGTCCACGTCCGATCCTGGCAGCAGGGCTACCGGGATCTCGTCGCGCAGGACTTTCTCGACGGGTTGCGTCCCGAGGACATGGCAACGCGATACGCCTTCGACGGGATGGACCTGCGGCACGGTCCGTACACGCTGGTAGCGGTTGATTGCGACACGATACGCGGCCACACCACCATCGGCCCGTCGCGCGACGACGACGCGGTCGACAGCGGAGAAATCTGGTCGCTGTACGTCGACCCTGTGTACTGGGGCTCAGGAGTCAGCGACGCCCTGCTCGCGGCCGGGTGCAGCCGACTGAATCAGGCCGGCCACGAAGAGGCGTTCTTGTGGGTCCTTGCCACCAACATGCGTGCCAGGCGGTTCTACGAGCGCCATGGGTGGACGACCGACGGAGTGCAACAAACCGTCGTTCTCGGTGGAGCGTCCGTGCAGCAGGTCAGGTATGTCACCCCGCTAGGGTGCCAGGCGTAACACGCCCAACCGGACCAGCGGCGCGATCACGCCCGCCTTCTCTTCCCCGGTCAGGTCTCCGGGGAGTTCGCGCACATAGAAGTCGGGGGTTCGGGCAATGAAATCCAGAGCTTCAAGCGCCAATTCGTTGACGGAGAGCACAGTGTTGCCGCTGTCGTCGCTCAGGTGGGCGGTGTGGTCGTCGACAGTGACAGTCAATGTCCCGGCCTTGTCGTTGACGACGCGGCGGGACGGAGCGACGCTGCGGTCGTCATACCAGACGGCCGGCAGCGGGTGACCGTACAACTCCTCGTATCGCTGCCGAAATTCGTTGAAGGAAGCCTCTTTTTGTGGCCGACCGTCGGCGGCGGTCGGCTCGACCGTCTGATAATTGTCGGCGGGCGAATGGTGGACGTAGTTACCGAAATAACGGCGACCGTATTCCGTGTACTCGGTCGTAAAGAGGATGAACGCGTGCCAGGCTTCGTCCACGATTGCCGAGCACATGCCGAACGTCATGTCGGGCGTCGCCTCGCACAGCACCAGATACTTCTTCGCCTCGGTGAAGAGCTCTTCTGCGAATGCCGGTGTATCGGCCACCCGATCTTTGACCAGTCGGTCGATCACAAAGGGTGCATTGAAGGCCAACGCCTCGACAAGTCGACCTTCAAGCACCACGGCAGTTTACCGAGCCTGTGCGAAGCCAGGGTTGGCGTCGGAAGACTTGCAGAAGCACAGCAGTTCGGCGGAGCGTCCAGCGGGGCTGGCGATGGTCAGTCGGCCGACGGTGACGGTCGCGGTGGTCTTTTTCGTGATGCTCATTGCTATTGCCTTCCAGTTGGTGGGCCGGTCTCCCCGAAGCCCTCTGAATGCAAGTATTGCGATGAATGAATATTTTGTCTGTCCGCCAACCGGAGGATCCCTGGGGGGGACCCCGTTGTCCACCGATTGGGGGACAACGCGTAAGCGCCACCGCCCGCCGAGCCCGCCTCCATCCAAAGCTGCCATTGACGAATGTCACCATTTGCGGTTGACTCCGTTGCATGGCGGACATCGTTCCGGCCCGTGGGTCACTGAGGTCCCGCGGCGCGGCGGCGGTAAGCACGTACACATTGCGGCCGTTCAGCGGAGTGGTGCCGCCCGAAAAGGCGTGGGGAATCTGGTTGTCGCGCCGGATGATCGCGCAGGTGATGGCCACCTTCGGCCCCTCGCTGGCGGGCACCCGCGCCGAGCAGGTCGACACGAGATTGCCCGACGGCCGCCGGGTCAAGGGCGAATGGGTGTACGGGCCCCGCACGCCAACGAGCGAGGCGCCGCGTTCGTCGACCGACGCGGGCGCAATCTACTACGTGCACGGCAGCGGTTATGCCGTGTGCTCGCCAAAGACACACCGGCGGTTGACATCCTGGCTGTCGTCGCTGACCGGGCTGCCGGTGTTCAGCGTTGACTACCGGCTGGCACCGCGCCATCGCTTCCCCACCGCCGCCGACGATGTCCGGGCGGGCTGGGATTGGCTGGTGCAAACGTGCGGTATTCCGGCAAAACAGATTGTGATCGCCGGTGATTCGGCCGGCGGTCACCTGACGGTCGACATGCTGTTGCAACCCGAGGTCGCCGCGCAATCCCCGGCCGCGCTGGTGCTGTTCTCGCCGCTTATCGACATGACGTTCGCGCTGTCGCTCGCCCGCGAAAAGATTCGCCCCGATCCCGCCATCCGGGTGGCCGACGCGGCCCGCCTGGTCGCGCTCTATCACCCGGGCATCGAGCTCACCCACCCCCGGTTGACGCTCGACGTTGCCGGCGGAGCGACATTGCCCCCGACCCTGGTTCAGGCCGGCGGAGCCGAAATGCTGCAGGACGACGCGCGGCAGCTGGCCGCCGACATCAAGGCGGCCGGCGGCCGCTGCGAGCTGCAAGTGTGGCCCCACCAAGTCCATGTCTTCCAAGCACTTCCGCGCATGACACCGGAAGCCGCCAAGGCCATGGCCTACGTCGCGCGGTTCATCGCCCACGCGTTGCAGGATGCGCGCGCAGTCGCGCAAGAGGTGGGCTGATGGTGTTCGGACCGCTGGACAAACTGCTGGGCACGTCGAAGGCCACCAGCCGCGACGCACTGGCCGTGGTGACGGGGGCCGGCAGCGGCATCGGCGCCGCGTTCGCCGTCGAGCTCGGTCGCCGCGGCGGCACGGTGGTGTGCAGCGATATCGACGAAGCCGCCGCGCAGCAGACCGCCGATGCGATCGCCGAGCTGGGTGCGAAGTCGATGGCGATGCGCTGCGACGTCTCGCGGATCGACGACGTCCGCACGCTGGCCGAAACGGCACAGTCCTACTTCGGGGCCGCACCCACCCTGGTCATCAACAACGCCGGTGTCGGCGCCGGTGGCGCCGCGATCGGCGATGTGCCCCTAAATGATTGGGAGTGGACGCTCGGCGTCAACTTGTGGGGCCCGATTCACGGCTGCCACGTGTTCACTCCTATCCTGCGCGAGGCCGGGCCGTCACATGCCCCGCGCGGCATCATCAATGTCGCCTCGGCGGCGGCGTTCGCCGCGGCCCCCGGTATGGCCGCCTACAACGTGAGCAAGGCCGGGGTGCTTTCGCTTTCCGAAACGCTGGCCGCCGAATTGTCCGGCACCGACATCCGGGTCACTGTGTTGTGCCCGACGTTTGTCAAGACCAACATCGTCGAATCGGGCCGCATCACCGAAGAATCCAGCGATCTCGCCAACAAACTGATGCGCTGGACCGGGATCTCGGCACAGAAGGTGGCGCGGATCTGCTTGGCCGCCCATGACCGCGACGAGCTCTACTGCATGCCGCAACTCGACGCCAAGGTCGGCTGGAATATCAAACGTCTCGCCCCACAGGCCTATACCCGCGTAGCGGGTCTGGCATCCCGGGCAAACCTGCACTGATAACCCGAGGGGAAAGGGGGCCGCTGGTGGCCATCGATATGGAAGCCATGCTTGCGAAAATCAAGGATCGGCAGTGGGCGCTGGCCGATATCGACTGGGACGCAACGGGCGCCGAAACCATCAAGCCCGAATTTCGGCCCAAGCTCAAGGCCTTCATGGCCGACCTGTGCTGGATCGAGAACATCGGTGCCCGAGGATTTGCGGCGCTCGCCAAGAAGGCGCCGGACCCGACCATCGCCGAAATCTACCGATACTTCCATGCCGAGGAGCAGCGGCACGCCAACGCCGAATTGGCGCTGATGAAACGCTGGGGCATGCTCGAGGACGGCGAGATCCCCAAGCCCAACGTCAACATCCGCTTGGCGATCGAATGGCTCGACAACTTCGCCGACGACATGCCGCTGTCGGTGCTGGGCACCGTGATCCCGATGCTGGAGGTGGCACTCGACGGTGCGCTGCTGAAATTCCTGCTGGAATCCGTGGAAGACCCGGTCTGCCACCAAGTCTTCGAGAAGATCAACAACGACGAATCACGGCATATCGCCGTCGATTTCGAGGTGCTGGAGATGATCGGCAACGCAAAGGCACGCCGGCTGGCCATCGAATTCGTCGGCCGCTTCGCATCGCCGGGCCTCATCCTCGGGATGGTCATGTACGTACCGCTACTCAACCGCATCCGCAATGAGATGGCCGGCATGGGAATGGAACCCGAGCGACTGTTCAACGCGGTCAACCGTTTCAAGCAACTCGGCGACCGGGGCGAACGTACCCGACGGGTGCCCACCTACAAGCTGCTCAAACGGCACGGCATGTGGGTGGTCAACCCGCGCCACCCCTATCAACTGCTGGCCAACTCCATGGTGTGGCTGTCGGATTTCTACCCCAAGCCACTGCTAAGGCCGATGCCCAGCTGGTCCAGGGAACTCACCCACGACCCGGCGGCCTGATCGTGAGCGCCGACCACACCTACGCAACACTGATCATCGGGGCCGGCTTCACCGGACTCGGTGCCGCAATTCGGTTGGCCGAGGCCGGGGTTACCGACATCGTCATCCTGGAGCGCGCCGACCGGGTGGGTGGAACATGGCGCGACACCACCTATCCGGGGGCCAGCTGTGACGTCCCGTCGCTGCTGTACTCGTATTCATTCGTGAAGAACCCGACGTGGTCGCGAACGTACTCACCTGCCCCGGAGATCTGCCGCCACCTCGAGGACATGGCGACGAAATTCGACATCCGCCGTCACATCCGGTTCAAACACGAAGTCACCGGCTTGACCTTCGACGAGGACGCCGGTGTGTGGACGGCCAAAACCAAGAACCGCAAGCGATTTCGCGCCCGCACCGTCGTGCTGGCCTCCGGCCCGCTGTCGGATGTCTGCTTCCCGAACATCCGGGGCCTGGACAGCTACTCCGGACACAAGATCCACAGCGCCCGCTGGGATCACGACTACGACTTCGCGGGCAAGCGAGTCGCCGTCATCGGTACCGGCGCCAGCGCCATCCAGATCGTTCCCGAACTGGTCAAGCAGGCCGGGTTCGTCAAGGTGTTCCAGCGCACTCCCGGTTGGGTGCTGCCCCGTCTGGATGTGGCGACTCCCACGGCGGTGCAGACGCTGTTCGCCAAAGTTCCCGCCGTCCAACAGCTTGCCCGCCGGGCGCTGTTCTGGGGCCACGAGGCCAGTGCCACGGCGCTGGTGTGGAACACCCCGCTCACCTCGCTGGTGGCCCGACTCGGCCAGGCCCATTTGCGCGCCACGGTCAAGGACGCGTGGCTGCGCCGGCAGCTGACCCCCGATTTCGCCCCCGGCTGCAAGCGCATGCTGGTCTCCAGCGATTACTACCCGGCGCTGCAACGCGACAACTGCAAACTGATCTCCTGGCCCATCGCGACGCTGAGCCCGGTCGGCATCCGCACCAGCGACGGCATCGAACACCACCTCGACTGCATCGTGTTCGCCACCGGCTACGACGTCCACCTCACGGGTCCGCCGTTCGACGTCAGCGGCCTCGGCGGTCGGTCGCTGGCCGGCGAATGGGCCGGCGGCGCACAGGCTTACAAGAGCATCAACGCGCACGGCTACCCGAACCTGTTCTTCATGACCGGCCCCAACTCCGGGCCGGGCCATAATTCGCTGCTGGTCTACATCGAGGGCCAGCTCGATTACGCGGTGCGCGGCATTCGCACCATCCTCGACGACGACCTGCGCTACCTCGACGTGCGCAAAGACGTCCAGGTGCGCCATAACGAGGACATTCAGCGCCGGCTCACGAAGACGACCTGGATGTCGGGTTGCCGCAGTTGGTATCTCACCAAGGATGGGTTCAACGGCTCGATGTACCCGGGATTCGCGAGCCAGTATCTTCGCCAGATGAACGATTTCCGCTATGCGGACTACCAGGCGGTGGCGCGCCGGGCCACGGCGCGCGTCACCTCGACCGCGTAAGGCCGAGATGCCACCCGACCGACCGCCTCGCCCGGAGCCCGGCACCATCGCCAGCGTCCTGTACAACGTGCGCCGGGTTCCCAAACGCGTTCGCCGCCAATCGCGGGACTTCATCGAGACCGCGGTGTCTCAGTTGTTCGACGCGGCCATGCAGCATCCACACGGCACCGCGGCGTCCGGGGAATACCGGATCGACGACCTGGCCCGGCTGGCCGGCACCACGACCCGCAACATCCGCGTCTACCGCGATCGCGGGCTGCTGCCGCCGCCGTTGCGGGTCGGCCGCATCGCCTTGTTCAACGACACCCATCTGACCCGGCTGCGGCTGATCACCTCGATGCTCGACCGCGGCTACAACATCGCACACGTGCGGGAAATGCTCAGCGCGTGGGAGGAAGGCAAGAACCTCGGCGATGTGCTGGGTCTGGAGACGGCCATCGTGGGTACCTGGACCACCGAGAAGCCGGAAACCATGACGCTGGTCGACGCCCAGCGCCTGGTCGATGATCCAACGGCATTCGAGCGACTGGTCGCGCTGCAGGTGATCCGGGTGGACGGCGAGCGGGCCACCGTCACCCGGCCCAAGCTGATCGAAGCGTTCAACGAGATCCGGGGCTACGGCGTCAAATTGGAGAAGCTAGTCGACCTGCACGAGCAGATCGTGCCCGAGATCGACAAGATCAGCGACCTGCTGGTGCGCGCCGGCGCCGAACACGTCATCGACAAGATCAAGCCGGGCCAGGCACTGCCCGCGGATGCCGAGATCGCCGAACTGATCACGATGCTGGTCCGGTTCCGCACTCAGGCGGTGGCCACCGTCACCGCAACGCTGGCGTCCTCGATCGAGTCCAACATCGAGTCGTTGGCCAGCCGTATCCTCGCCGACTACCTCGAACGCTCACCGGAAGCCGGAGCCGATGCGCCGCTCGACGAGTTGTCGGCACGCCGGCGGAAAGCCAACTGAAGAGCAGCTACTGACGCGCAATCAGATACGGCGCCAGCGTGGACAGCTTCTCGCAGGTTTCCTCGAATTCGCGTTCGGCTAGCGACTCTTCGATGATTCCGGCACCGGCCCGCAGCCACGTCGTCCCGTCGCATTCGTAGGCTGACCGCAGCGTCAGCGCGGCATCCAGAGCTCCGTCGGCCGAGACCATCACCACCGCACCGGAATACAGCCCGCGCGGTGCTTCGTCGAGGCGCATGATCGCCTCGACGCCCGCGCCCTTCGGGATTCCCGACGCGGTGACCGCCGGAAAGAGCGCCTCCAAAGCGTCCATCCGGTCGCTGGACGCATCCAACCGCCCGGTGACCGTCGAGCCCAGGTGTTGCACACTCCCCCGCTCCCGCACGGTCATGAAGTCGGTCACGACCACCGTGCCGGGTTCGGCGATCTCATTCATCTCCTGCAGCGAGTTGCGCACCGAAATAGCATGCTCGACAATCTCTTTGGAATTCGATTCCAGATCGTCGCGGGCTTGCCGGTCGCTCGCCGGACCACGACCGAGCGCGCGGGTGCCCGCCAACGGCTCGGTGATCACCTCGCCGTCCTGACGGACGGCCGTGACGAGCTCGGGGCTGTAGCCCAGCGCACGAATTCCGCCCAGCTGCAGCAGAAACGACCGCACCGGCGTGTTGTGCCGACGGCCCAGCCGATAGGTAGACGGAAAGTCCAGCGCGAAAGGCACTTCCACGGAACGGGAAAGAATCACCTTGTTGTACCGCCCGGCCGCGATTTCACTGACCGCCGCATTCACCCGATCGCGGTAATTCGATTCGTCGGCGGTGATATCGATCCCGCGGGTTTCGCGCAGAGTGGGCACACCCTCGCGGACTAATTCGAGCACCACTTCGCGATGCGCGTCCGAGGACACAGAAATGCCGTCCTGGCTCACCACGATGCGAGAACTCGGCCAGAACAGTCGGGCCAGCGGGGTGCCCGGCGCCAACCGCTGCTGCAGCCCGTATTTGTAGACACCGAATTCGAAGGCGATCCAGCCGAAAACTTGGTCGGTTTCCCGCAGCAGCGAATCAATCGCCTTACCCAGGACCGACCCCGGTCGCCCGGACCACTGTTGTCGCAAAGTCACGCCATCCCGGATAACCCGCAATTCATCGCTGTCCAGCTCGATCATCGCGTGCACGCCGCTGGCCAGCACCCATTGGCCGGTGTGCTCGTAGAGCAAATACTCCTCCCCGACTCGCTCAGGCAGGACCGCCGCCAACTCGGCTGCCAGATCGGCAGGGTCGACGCGGGCCGGGATGGGAATCAGCGGAAACGGCACACCGATCGCATTTGTCTCGACGCTGGCTTCGGTCATAATTGGTAAGGCTAACCTAACATAGAGACCTCATAAAGTCGGGGTCTCTGGAGCCGCCGCAATCGGGCAGATCCCGCTTGGAATTAACCGGTATCACCTTGTCTACGGAATCCGGGCGGTCCCGCCGCGTGAGTTCTACTCCACACCCGTTTCCGCAGGCAGCAGCGATGAAAGCCGACGCGTGACGGTTGGCACAGCGATGGGTCCGGCGGCATCGTGAGGCAGAAACGTTTGCCCCTCGTTCACCTGCTTAGCGCATAGGAAAGGGCTAACATGTCTGTGTTCCCCGTACCATCACTGGCTCCGGCGCCGACTGCATGGGGGGCTCGCCAGGCCGAGCGGCGCGGAGAAGGGGGTAGTTCGGGTGAACCCCAACAGGATTCGTAGCATCCGCGTGTGCTCTGGGGACCCCCGATCCGTGTCCGACGTTTCCAAGGCCGCTGACAGAAAAACGTAACGGAGGTTTAATCCGGCCGGGTGCGAATGACCCCAGCAAATGCCCGATCGCGATTACCACCCCATCGAACGAGAGGAACATTATGTTCGTGATCAGGCTCGCGAACGGTGAGGAAGTCCACGCGTCCGACGGCGACGAACTCGAAATTAACCAGGAAACCGGCGTGCTTACGGTTTCGCGGGTCGATGGATTCGAAGAAATTACGACGCATTACTCGCCGTCCGCATGGCTGTCGGTCACGCACCGCAAACGCGGCGCCGGGGTCAGGCCCTCGCTAATATCCGGGTAAGCGCCGACACGCTAATCCTGACAGTAAATGCACAGCGAACTCACACCAGATTCACGCTAATCGCCCCGTACCCGGTCCTACCAGCACCGCTGTGACCACGGGTTTTGCGATGTGCAACCATTTCGACGCGGCTTGGAACGACGTGCACATTTCGCGTCTGATCCGAGTGGCGGTTTGGCAGCGGCAGAGCTAAATTTTCCACGGTCGTCGGGATGTTCGTGGTAGCCCCCGCTTGCGGACGGTGCTTCCCCCGGGCCACCGGACCGATAAAGAGAGGCACCAATGCTGCAAGAGTTCTGGCATAACTTCACGCACAACCTGTTCAAGCCACTCCTGCTTTTCTTCTACTTCGGATTCCTGATTCCGATCTTGAAGGTGCGATTCGAGTTCCCTTATGTGATCTATCAAGGCCTCACGATGTACCTGCTGTTGGCTATCGGCTGGCATGGCGGTGAGGAACTCGCCGAGGTCAATGCCTCCAGCGTCGGCGCGATCGTGGGATTCATGGCGCTGGGCTTCGTGGTCAACTTCCTGATCGGCATTTTCGCCTATTACCTGCTCGGTTGGCTGACCAGATTGCGCAGAATCGACCGGGCAACCATTGCCGGTTATTACGGGTCGGACTCGGCCGGCACGTTTGCCACCTGTGTGGCGGTCCTCGCCGCGGTGAACATCGCCTTCAACGCCTACATGCCGGTGATGCTGGCCGTGATGGAGATTCCCGGCTGCCTGGTGGCGCTGTACCTGGTGGCCCACCTGCGGCACCGCGGAACAGACGCCGCGGGCAACATGGCCGACGAGCCGGGCTACACCCCGGTCAAGGTCGGCGTCGGGCCCGGCACCGCGGCACGGCCGCCGCAGGGCCAGAGCCTGGAGACCGAGCGCGCACGGGGAATCGAGGAAGAACTCGAGCTTTCGCTGGAAAAGGGCGAGCGCACAGAGGAACTCGACGTGAGCCCGGGCACCCAGCTCACCAAGAAGAAGCCGTCCCTCTTCTCGCGCGAGCTTTTCCAGGAGGTCTTCCTCAACCCCGGGTTGGTCCTGCTGATCGGCGGGATTGTGATTGGCCTCATCAGTGGTCTGCAGGGCCAAAAGGTCGTGCAAGACGACGACAAGTTCTTCGTCATGGCGTTCCAGGGCGTGCTGTGTCTGTTCCTGCTCGAGATGGGCATGACGGCATCCCGCAAGTTGAAAGACCTCAGAACGGCAGGGCCCGGATTCATCTTCTTCGCGGTGCTGGCACCGAATGTCTTTGCCACACTGGGGATCTTCGTCGCCTGCGCCTACGCCAGCGTGACCCACACCGACTTCAAGACGGGCACCTATGTGCTGTTTGCGGTCTTGTGCGGCGCGGCGTCCTATATCGCCGTGCCGGCGGTCCAGCGATTGGCAATCCCGGAAGCGAGCCCGACACTGCCGTTGGCCGCGTCACTGGGTCTGACGTTCTCCTACAACGTCACGATCGGCATCCCGCTCTATATCGAGATCGCCCGCATCATCGAACAATGGTTCGGCGTCTGACGCGCCTCACCCCAATAGCGTCCGCACGACCGCGTCGGCCAACAACCGGCCGCGTGGCGTGAGGACCAGGCGGTCGCCGTCGGCCACCAGCAAGCCGTCGGCGACAACGGTTTTGGCTCGTTCACGTTCGGCGGCGTTCAGCCCCTCCAGCGGAAGCCCCTGGCGCAGGCGGGTTTTCAGTAGCACGTCCTCGGTGTGCAATGCCTCGGCATCGAGCTGCTCGAAACCCGCCACCGGCAACGCCGAACCGGCCAGCACCTCGGCATAGGCGTTGGGATGCTTGACATTCCACCACCGCGTTGCGCCCACGTATCCGTGCGCACCCGGCCCGGCACCCCACCACTGACCACCATCCCAGTAGCCGAGGTTGTGCCGGCACTCCCCGCCCGGCCGCGACCAGTTGGACACCTCATACCAATCGAAGCCGGCTGCGGACAGGCGCTCGTCGAGCAACTCGTAGCGGTGCGCCAGCACGTCGTCGTCGGGTGCGGCCAGCTCGCCACTGCGGACCCTGCGCGCCAGTGCGGTTCCCTCCTCGACCACCAGCGCATACGCGGACACATGATCGACGCCGGTCGCGATCGCCGTGTCGACCGAGCGCAGCAGGTCGTCGTCGGTTTCCACGGGCGTTCCATAGATCAGGTCCAGGCTGACGTGTTCGAAGCCCGCCGCCAACGCCTCGCGGGCCGCGGCTGCGGACCGGTTCGGGGTGTGGATCCGGTCGAGGACGCCCAGCACGAACGGGGACACCGACTGCATGCCGAGGGAAACCCTGGTGTACCCGGCGGCTCGGGCGGCCTCGAAGAAGTCCGGCCAGGCGGATTCCGGGTTGGCCTCGGTGGTGATCTCGGCGTCCGGCGCCAGCACGAAGTGCTCGCGCACCATGTCGAGCAGCGCGACGATGCGCGCCGGGCCCAGCAGCGACGGCGTTCCACCACCGACGAACACGGTGTTCACCGTCGGGGCATCCAGCCGCGCGGCGGCCAGCGCCAGTTCGGTGCGCAGCGCCTCGAGCCAGGCGTCGGGGTTGACGCCGCCCAACTCGGCGGGTGTGTAGGTGTTGAAATCGCAGTACCCGCAACGGGTTATGCAGAACGGGACATGGACATATATCCCAAACGACTGTCCAGGACTCCGCTGTATCCCGGGTAGCTCGGCCGGTACCGCGCGAAGGGCCATGCCAAATGATTGCACGTTCACCGGGTCACGCCGGCCGCTCGCCGGATGAGTGGGTGAGCAAATTCACCCCGGCCCGGCGCGCGATTGTACGAGTCGCATCGCCGCGCCGCTTGGCAGACGGGTCGACCCCCGCCGGCCCGGCCGGTCGGCCAATTAGCCACGTCAGACGCACGAGTGGGCCACTCTCAGGGCTTTCTCGGCTTTGTATGTCGAATTACCCAGGATTATCGGGTAGTTTTGCTCACCGTGAGAACAAATCCGACCTGGTGGCACGGCCCGTCCTTATCCGTGGCAGAATGGGCGCGTGACCGTCGCCCAGCCCAGCCAGCGCATTGCGCTAGTGGTGCGGCGGCACATCGATCTCAAGCGTGTTTGCAGCTGTAGCTGTCCGGCTTGATTCCGTAGACCCGCCCACCTGTACGTCCAGCTGGCGCCGGATCTGCGCCCGCCGCTATTGACCGGTGCGTCGCGCGTCCATGCCTGCTCAGTCCGCGAAGGAGACCTTCGAATGACCACAGCCCGTCCCGCCAAGGCGGCCCGGAGTGAGGGCCAGTGGGCGCTGGGAGATCGCGAGCCGCTGAACCCCAACGAGGAGTTCAAGCAGGCCGGTCCCCCGCTTGAGGTGCGGGAACGCATCTTGGACAAGTACTCCAAAGAGGGCTTCGACAGCATCGAGAAGAACGACCTGCGCGGGCGCATGCGCTGGTGGGGCCTGTACACCCAGCGTGAGCAGGGCTACGACGGCAGCTGGACCGGCGACGACAACATGGACAAGCTCGAGGCCAAGTACTTCATGCTGCGGGTGCGCTGTGACGGCGGCGCCCTGTCCGCCCCGGCGCTGCGCACGCTGGGCCAGATCTCGACCGAGTTCGCCCGCGACACCGCCGACATCTCCGATCGGGAGAACGTGCAGTACCACTGGATACGGGTGGAAGACGTCCCCGAAATCTGGCGGCGATTGGACGAGGTCGGCCTGCAGACCGCGGAGGCGTGCGGCGACTGCCCGCGGGTGATCTTGGGCTCACCGCTGGCCGGTGAATCGCTGGACGAGGTACTCGACCCGACCTGGGCGATCGACGAGATCGTGCGCCGCTACATCGGTCAGCCCGAGTTCGCCGACCTGCCGCGCAAGTTCAAGACCGCGATCTCCGGTCTGCAGGATGTCGTGCACGAGGTCAATGACATTGCGTTTATCGGCGTCAACCATCCCGAGCACGGCCCCGGGCTGGACCTGTGGGTGGGCGGCGGGCTGTCCACCGTCCCGATGCTGGGCCAGCGGGTCGGCGCCTGGGTACCGCTGGAAGAGGTGCCCGAGGTGTGGGCCGCGGTCACCTCGATCTTCCGCGACTACGGCTACCGACGGCTGCGGGCCAAGGCGCGGCTGAAGTTCCTGATCAAGGACTGGGGTATCGAGAAATTCCGGGAAGTTCTGGAAACCGAGTACCTCAAGCGTCCGCTGATCGACGGCCCGGCCCCCGAACCGGTCAAGCACCCGATCGACCACGTCGGCGTGCAGCGGCTCAAGAACGGGCTCAATGCCGTCGGCGTCGCCGCGATCGCGGGGCGGGTATCGGGCACCATCCTGTCCGCGGTGGCCGACCTCGCCGCGCAGGCGGGGTCGGACCGGATCCGGTTCACGCCCTACCAGAAGCTGGTCATCCTCGACATTCCCGACGACAAGCTCGACGACGTGACCGCCGGCCTCGACGCGCTCGGCCTGCAGTCGCAACCGTCGCATTGGCGCCGAAACCTGATGGCCTGCACCGGGATTGAGTTCTGCAAACTATCCTTCGCCGAAACCCGGGTCAGGGCGCAGACTTTGGTGCCGGAGCTGGAAAGCCGACTGCAGGACATCAACTCGCAGCTCGACGTGCCGATCACGGTCAACATCAACGGCTGCCCCAACTCGTGTGCGCGAATTCAGATCGCCGACATCGGCTTCAAGGGCCAGATGGTCGACGATGGCAACGGCAACTCGGTCGAGGGCTTCCAGGTGCATCTGGGCGGCAGCCTCGGCCTGGACAGCGGATTCGGCCGAAAACTGCGCCAGCACAAGGTCACCAGCGACGAGCTGGGCGACTACATCGATCGGGTGGCCCGCAACTTCGTCAAGCACCGCAACGACGGGGAGCGGTTCGCGCAATGGGCACTTCGCGCCGAGGAGGGCGACCTGCGATGAGCACCGAAGCGACCGATCCGGACACCGCCGCACTGCGCGAGCTAGCCGCCAAGGGTGCGGCCGAACTCGAGGGCGCCAGCGCGGCCGAGCTGCTGCGCTGGACCGAAGAGAACTTCGGCGGTATCAACGGGCCGCGCGGCTGGGCGACATGCAATTACATCGTCGCCTCTAACATGCAAGACGCCGTGCTGGTGGACATGGCGTCCAAGGTGCGCCCCGGCGTACCGGTGCTGTTCCTGGACACCGGCTATCACTTCGTCGAAACTGTCGGCACCCGCGATGCGGTCGAATCCGTCTACGACGTGCGGGTTCTCAACGTCACTCCCGAGCACACGGTGGCCCAGCAGGACGAGCTGAAGGGCAAGGACCTGTTCGCGCGGGACCCCGGCGAATGCTGCCGGCTACGCAAGGTCGCCCCGCTGGGCAAAGCGCTCAGCGGATACTCCGCCTGGGTGACCGGGATACGCAGAGTCGAGGCACCGACCCGCGCCAACGCGCCGCTGATCAGTTTCGACGAGGCATTCAAGCTGGTGAAGATCAACCCGCTGGCGGCGTGGACCGACGAGGACATGCAGAACTACATCGACGAGCACGATGTGCTGGTTAATCCGCTTGTCTACGAAGGCTATCCGTCGATCGGCTGCGCCCCCTGCACGGCCAAGCCCGTCGAAGGCGCCGACCCCCGCAGCGGACGTTGGCAGGGGCAGGCCAAGACCGAATGCGGGTTGCACGCGTCGTGACCACGCTCGTGCTGACCGCACACGGAAGTAAGGATCCACGGTCGGCGGTCAATGCACAGGCCGTCGCCGACGAAGTGGCGCGCCTGCGGCCGAATCTCGATGTGCGACTGGCATTCCTGGACCACAGTTCACCGAGCCTGGCCGATGTGCTCACATCGGTCGATGGCCCGGCTGTCGTCACCCCACTGCTGTTGGCCAACGCCTACCACGCCCGGGTCGACATCCCCGCCCAGATCACCGGTTGCGTTACGACCCAACACGTGTGGCAGGCACCGGTGCTCGGCGAGGACGACCGGCTGGTGTCGGTGCTGCGCCGGCGTGTGACGGAGTTGGGGGTCTCGCGCCTCGATGACAGTGTCGGTGTCCTCGTGGTGGCGATCGGCACATCCGACCCGGCGGTGAACGCGCGCACGGGCCGGGTCGCGCCAAAGCTGTTGGCGGGCACGTCTTGGGCGGGGGCAACCACCGCGTTCGCCACCCAGCAGGAACGTTCGCTGACCGAATCGCTGGGCAGGTTGCGCCGCCAGCGCGCCCGCCGAGTGGTCATTGCGCCGTGGTTCCTGGCCCCGGGACTGATACCCGATCGGGTGCAAAGGTTCGCCGCGAAGGCCGGTATCGAGATGGCTGCCCCACTGGGCGCCCATCGTTTGGTGGCCGAGACGGTGCTGGATCGCTTCGCCGAGGCGGCCGCCGGCCAGATCGCGGCCTGAGCGGCCCGAGTGGCCTGACACCAGATCGCTTGCACCACTAACATGGCGCAATGGGCGATCATGACCCGCACCGGCTCGCCGAGCATCTGGCCGGCCTGCCGCACTACCACGTCGTGGCGCAAAACCGGAACAACGAGGTCATTTACAGCGACGGCCTGACCTGGCCCGGCGCAGAAGGATTCGCCGCGGACCTGATTTCACCGGCGCCGGGCGCCCCGGTACCCGAGGTGGAACTCGAAGCGGTGTGGATCATCGAAGCCGATCCACGATGGTGCCCATTCGCCCACGGCGATGACACCGCTGAATCCGACGAGCTGACGGTCACCGAATACATCGAGCGGCTGACCCAACAGCCGCCCTACTGGTCGACGCTGCAATAACTCTCAGGCCGACGTCAAAGTGCTCTGATCTTCGTCGGCACCGCCGGACGGCGCAGCATCGGTGATGCTGGACGGCACGCGGGTCGCACGCACGTAGACGGTGTCCCCGTCCTTCAGGGCCAGCGCCTCGGCGTCACCTCGGGTGATCTGAGCGGTGAAATTGCCGCCGGTGGCCGCGCTGGTCAACTCGACGCGCACCTCGAAACCCAGTGCCACGACCCGGTCGACGGTCGCCCGCACCACTCCGATGGACTCGGCGGCGCTGTCACCTCCGGCGATCGCCATCTCGGGATTGCGGCCGACCCGGATGTCGTGCGGGCGAACCAAACTGCCGTTCAGTGTCGAGACCGCGCCCAGGAACGACATCACGAACGAGTTCGCGGGAGCGTCGTAGACCTCGGTCGGGGACCCGACCTGCTCGATGCGGCCCTTGTTGAGCACCGCAATCCGATCGGCCACGTCCAGCGCCTCGGCCTGATCGTGAGTGACCAGCACCGTGGTGACGTGGACCTCGTCGTGCAGGCGCCGCAGCCAGGCCCGCAGATCCTCGCGAACCTTGGCGTCCAGCGCGCCGAACGGCTCGTCGAGCAGCAGCACCTGCGGGTCGACGGCCAGCGCTCGCGCCAGCGCCATCCGCTGTCGCTGACCGCCGGAGAGCTGGTTGGGGTAGCGACCCTGAAATCCGCTGAGCCCCACGACTTCCAGCAGGTTGTCGACCTTCTCCTTGACCTCGGCCTTGGGGCGCTTGCGGATCTTCAATCCGTACGCGACATTGTCGCGGACCGTCATGTGCTTGAACGCGGCGTAGTGCTGGAACACGAATCCGATGCCGCGCCGCTGCGGCGGCACCCGGGTCACGTCGAGCCCGTTAATCGTCACGCTTCCCGTGTCGGGCTGGTCGAGACCGGCGATGGTGCGCAACAGGGTTGACTTGCCCGAGCCACTGGGCCCCAGCAATGCCGTCAGTGAACCGGTGGGGACCACGAAGTCCACGTGATCCAACGCCACGAAATCGTTGTAGCGTTTGTTGGCGTCGCGAACGATGATCGCGTTGTCTGTCTTGGTGGCGGTCATATCCGTGTCTCCTTGTCAAGCAACCTTGTTCGCCCGTGCTCGGCGAATGTCGAGAATCACCTGGACGATCAGAACGGCCACGGCGACTCCCATCAGCAGTGTGGATAGCGCGTAGGCGCCGTACTCGGCGCCCCGGTTGTAGCGGTCGGAGACCAACAGCGTCAGTGTCTGCGATTTCCCGGGCAGGTTGGACGACACGATGATCACCGCCCCGTATTCACCGAGCGTGCGCGCGATGGTCAGCATGATGCCGTAGGTCAGACCCCATCGGATAGAAGGCAGGGTGATCCGCCAAAAGGTCTGCCACCAACTAGAACCCAGTGTCGCGGCCGCCTGTTCTTGGTCCGTTCCCAATTCGTGGAGCACCGGTTCGACTTCACGGACCACGAACGGCAGCGTGACGAAGATACTGGCGAGGACTATGCCCGGCAGGCCGAAGATGACCTTCAAGCCGAAGTCTCTTTCGACAAACCCGAACGCACCAGCCGACCCCCACAACAGGATCAGGGCGACGCCCACGATGACCGGCGAGACAGCGAAGGGCAGGTCGATGACCGCCTGCAACACACCCTTGCCGCGGAACCTGTTGCGCGCCAGCACCAATGCCGTGGGAATACCGAAGACCACGTTGAGTGGCACCACGATCGCCACCACGAGCAGCGACAAGTCCAGCGCCGATTGCGCTGCCGGCGTACTCACCCAGTCATAGAACTGGCCCACCCCCGGCTCGAAGGTCCGCCACAGGATCACCGAGACCGGAACTATCAACAGCACAAAGACGTACGACAGGCCGAGATACCGAGTGAGGTAACGAACCCACGGCGACGACGTCACGAGCCACTCCCCTCCCGCCGCGCAGCGCGGACACCCGCGATTCGCAGAATGAACAGCAGAAAGAATGAGATCAGCAGCAACACAATGGATATAGCCGCGGCGCCGGTACGGTCGTCGTTCTCGATCAAGGTCCGGATCCACTGCGACGAGACTTCGGTCTTGCCGGGCACCGCCCCGCCGATCAGCACCACCGAACCGAACTCGCCGATGGCCCGCGAAAACGCCAGTCCCGCACCGGACAACAGAGACGGCAGCAGCGACGGCAGGATCACCGAGGTGAAGATCTTCGGGCCGCTGGCGCCCAGCGACGCGGCCGCCTCTTCGGTCTCGCGGTCGATTTCCAGCAACACCGGCTGAACCGCGCGCACCACGAATGGCAAGGTGACGAACGCCAGTGCAACTGCCACACCCCACGCGGTGTGCTGCAGGTGCAAGCCCACCGGGCTGTTGTTTCCGTACAGGGCCAACATCACCAGGCTGGCGACAATCGTCGGCAGCGCGAACGGCAAGTCGATGACGGTATCGACCAGTCGTCTACCGAAGAAGTCGTCGCGCACCAGAATCCAGGCGATCAGCAGACCGAACACGGTGTTGACCACCGTGACCCCGAGGCTGATGGTCAGGGTCACCCGGAACGAATCCACTGCCGCGTGCGACGTGACCGCCAGCCAGAAGGCGTGCCAGCCACCACCGGCGGCCTGCCAGGCGATCGCGGCCAACGGCAGCAGCACGATCACCGACAGCCATACCGTCGCCACGCCGACCCGCAGCGATGTGGGCCCCGGCCGGACCAGCCCCGACGGCCGGCGCGGCCCGTTACCCTCGGGCTCGTCGAGCTGGACCCGGATCGCCTCGGGATCCGGGACGATCGCCGCCGTCATCCGGTGGCCTTCGTATAGATCTTGGTGATGCTGCCGTTGTTCTTGTCGAACAGTTGGGGATCCACCGTGGCCCAGCCGCCCAGGTCGGCGATCGTCCAGAGTTTCGCCGGCACCGGGAACTGACTCCGGAATTCGGCGGCGATCGCGGGATCGACCGGCCGGAAACCGGCCTGCGCCCACACTTTCTGCGCCGCGGCGGTGTACTGGAAGTTCTTGAACGCGTTCGCGGAATCCAGGTGCGGGCTCGTCGTGACCACCGCCAACGGATTTTCGATCTTGAAGGTCTGGGGTGGGGTGACGTGTTCGACCGGCTTCCCTTGCCGCTCAGTGGCGATGGCCTCGTTCTCGTAGCTGATCAATACGTCGCCGCTGCCCTGGACGAAAACGTCGGTGGCTTCCCGTCCCGACCCGGGCCGCAACTTCACATGGTCGCGCACCAACTGGCTGACGAAGTCGATCCCCGCTTGGCCATTCCTGCCGCCATCGCTTTTGGCGGCGTACGGCGCGAGCAGATTCCACTTGGCCGATCCCGAACTCAGCGGGCTGGGCGTGATGACTTCGATCCCGGGCCGCAGCAGGTCGTCCCAATCCCGAATGTTCTTCGGATTGCCCTTGCGTACCACGAACGTCACCACCGACCCGAACGGGATGCCTTTGGTGGCATCGGTATTCCAGTCTTTGGAAACCTTGCCCGCCTTGACCAATCGAGTGATGTCCGGTTCGACCGAGAAATTCACCAGGTCGGCCGGCTTCCCCTCGGCCACCCCTCGAGACTGGTCGCCGGAGGCTCCATACGAAGTGATCACTTGCACACCCTTGCCCTCCTCGGAGGCGTTGAATGCGGGAATCACCTTGCTCCATCCGGGTTCTGGCGCGGAGTACGCAACCAGCGTGACGGTGGTGTGCGCGCCCGACGGCCCCCCGCCGCCAACGACGTCACTGGGGCCGGGACTACATGCCGCGACGACAACGGAAATCAGCGCGAGCGCGCCGAAAGGTCGCCAGCGCCGTGCGCTGCCGATGTCGTTGAACATTCGCGGCCTTCCAATGCGGGACTTACGGATCTTGTTCCCGTTGCTGCGGAATGGCATATAGAACTGAAGGGGAATTCGCCTACTCCATACCAGACCGCATACGGGGTTGGTAGTCAGCGACAACAGTGCATGCAGTTATGACAGTCCAAGACAACGGATGCCACGTGCATGGCGCGAAGCCTAACAGGAATTCACTGGCCCGCCACCGGACCGGGTCTCGGCGCAAGTCAGCGCGCCCGCCTCAGTGCGTCACCCACCACGCGACGATCACCAACACCACGAGCGTGACGAGAACCAACGTCACGTGAGACCGGGGCATGCGGGTTACCTGGGCGTCCCGTCGATCCGACGCGCGCGCTGCAGCAATTCGATGCCTTTGCTGAGCACGGCGTCCAGCGCCACCGCCGCGAAGTAGGCGACCGCCAGCACGACCGGCATCACCACCATGGCCTGCAGCACGAAGGGAAGTCCGGAAATCCACAGCTCATTTCCGTCCCACCAATTGAGGAACCCGTTCACCGGGCTCACACTATTCGTCCGAGCAGTCGAAACACCAATGTGTCAAGATCGGCGAGTGCCTGTCGCATCCGAGGAAACCACCTGTGTCATCGCCGGCGGCGGTCCCGCCGGTATGGTGCTTGGCCTGCTGTTAGCGCGGGGCGGCGTAAGAGTCACGGTGATGGAAAAACACGCCGATTTCCTGCGTGACTTCCGGGGCGACACCGTGCACGCGAGCACGTTGCGCCTGCTTGACGAACTCGGCTTGGGATCGCGGTTCGCCCAGATCCCGCACCGTCTGATCGACACCATCCAATTAGAGATGCAAGGCCAACCGTTGAACCTCGACCTGTCCCACCTGCCGGGTGCACACCAACACATCGCCCTGGTGCCACAGTGGGACTTCCTGGAGTTGTTGGCCTCGGCGGCCGAGACGGAACCCACCTTCCGGCTGTTGCGCAGCACCGAGGTGACCGGAGTGGTTCGCGACGGCGACCGCGTCACCGGCGTCACCTACCGCGACCCGAGCGGTGAGAGCAAGCAGATGCGCGCCCTGCTGACGGTGGCCTGCGACGGGCGCGGGTCCACGGTGCGCTCCGCGATCGGGCTCGAACCGCGAGGGTTCGGCGCCCCGATGGATGTGTGGTGGTTCCGCTTGCCTCGGCACGCCGACGACCCGAGCGGACTTGCCGGCAGGTTCGTGGCCGGACACGGGCTCATCATGATCGACCGCGGCGACTACTACCAGATCGCCTACATCATTCCCAAGGGCACCGACACCGAGATGCGAGCCGAGGGCATCGAGGCGTTGCACCAGGTGCTGGTGAGTCTGGTGCCCTGGCTTTCCGACCGAGTCGGCACGCTGTCGTCGTTCGATGACGTGAAACTGCTTGACGTACAGCTCAATCGGCTGCGCCGCTGGTACACCGACGGCGCCCTGTGCATCGGCGACGCGGCGCACGCGATGTCGCCGGTCGGGGGCGTCGGAATCAACCTCGCGGTCGCCGATGCCGTAGCCACCGCACGCTTGCTGGCCGGCCCGCTGCAAGCCGGGCGGGTAACCACTCGGGAGCTGTTGCGGGTGCAGGTTCGCCGCTGGATACCCACGGCGATCATCCAGGCCGTACAACGGACGATCCACGCCCAAGTGGTCGCCGACGTGGTGGCCGGAAGCGATGCCAATGCGCCCCGGGGCGTTCAACTGGCCAGCCGGTTCCCGGCCTTGCGGCGATTACTCGCTTATTTGGTGGCGATCGGCCCGCTGTCCGAGCACGCACCGAAGTTTGCCCGGCCGAACGGATAAACCGCCGGCCGTCGCCGCACCGCGCCACCTCGGCAAAAGATGGACGCCGGGCGGGTCGACAGATGATGATGTCGAGATGGTCATGCACGCCGAACCCGCCGACCAGCCCGCCGACTCCGCCCCTGAGCAGGCGTTTCAATCGGGCCGCCAGCCGGCGCTGGCCTCGCCCCTCGATTTCAGCGCGTCGGCACCGTTTACCTCCGGCAGCGCGCTGCGCAACCCGTTTCCGCCGATCGCCGACTACGCATTTCTGTCCGACTGGGAAACGACCTGCCTGATCTCCCCCGCCGGTTCGGTCGAGTGGCTGTGCGTGCCCCGGCCGGACTCGCCGAGCGTGTTCGGCGCGATCCTGGACCGCAGCGCCGGCCACTTCCGGCTCGGCCCGTATGGCGTCTCGGTGCCCTCGGCCCGGCGCTACCTGCCCGGCAGCCTGATCATGGAAACCACCTGGCAGACCCATACCGGGTGGCTGATTGTGCGCGACGCACTGGTGATGGGCCCCTGGCATGACATCGAGCGGCGCTCACGCACCCATCGCCGCACCCCGATGGACTGGGATGCCGAGCACATCCTGCTGCGCACCGTGCGCTGTGTCAGCGGCACCGTCGAGCTGGTCATGAGTTGCGAACCGGCCTTCGACTACCACCGCATCGGCCCCACCTGGGAATACTCCGCCAACGCCTACGGCGAGGTGCTCGCTACCGCCAGCAAACAACCGGACGACCATCCGCAGCTGCGGCTGACCAGCAACCTGAACATCGGGCTGGAAGGGCGGGAAGCGCGGGCGCGCACCCGGATGAAGGAGGGCGACGACGTGTTCGTCGCCCTGAGCTGGACCAAACACCCGGCGCCGCAGACCTTCGAAGAGGCCGCCGACAAGATGTGGCAAACCACCGAGTGCTGGCGGCAGTGGATCAACATCGGCAACTTCCCGGACCATCCGTGGCGGGCCTATCTGCAGCGCAGCGCGCTCACCCTGAAGGGCTTGACCTATTCACCCACCGGCGCGCTGCTGGCCGCCAGCACCACGTCGCTGCCGGAAACGCCGCGGGGCGAGCGCAACTGGGACTACCGCTACGCCTGGATCCGCGACTCGACCTTCGCGTTGTGGGGCCTGTACACGCTGGGCTTGGATCGCGAAGCCGACGACTTCTTCGCGTTCATCGCCGACGTGTCCGGCGCCAACAACAACGAGCGCCATCCGCTGCAGGTGATGTACGGAGTCGGTGGCGAGCGCAGTCTGGTCGAAGAGGAACTGAACCATCTTTCCGGCTACGACCACGCGCGCCCGGTGCGGATCGGCAACGGCGCCTATGACCAGATCCAGCACGACATTTGGGGCTCGATCCTGGATTCGTTCTACCTGCATGCCAAGTCACGCGAACAGGTTCCGGAGACGTTGTGGCCGGTGCTCAAGAAACAGGTGGAAGAGGCGATCGCGCACTGGCGCGAGCCCGACCGCGGCATCTGGGAGGTGCGCGGGGAACCGCAGCACTTCACCTCGTCGAAGGTGATGTGCTGGGTGGCGCTGGACCGCGGGTCCAAACTGGCCGAGCGGCAAGGCGAGAAGAGCTACGCCCAGCAGTGGCGGGTCATCGCCGAGGAGATGAAAGCCGACATCCTCAAAAACGGCGTGGACTCTCGCGGCGTGTTCACGCAGCGTTACGGCAGTGACGCGCTGGATGCCTCGCTGCTGCTGGTGGTGCTGACGCGATTCCTGCCGCCCGACGATCCGCGGGTGCGCAACACGGTGCTGGCGATCGCGAACGAACTCACCGAGGAAGGCCTGGTGCTGCGCTACCGGGTCGAGCAGACCGACGACGGGCTGTCCGGCGAGGAAGGCACGTTCACCATTTGCTCGTTCTGGCTGGTGTCCGCGTTGGTCGAGATCGGTGAGGTGGGACGGGCCAAGCGGCTGTGTGAGCGGCTGCTGTCCTACGCCAGCCCGCTGCATCTCTACGCCGAGGAGATCGAGCCGCGCACCGGCCGGCACCTGGGCAACTTCCCGCAAGCGTTCACCCATCTGGCGCTGATCAATGCGGTGGTACACGTGATCCGCGCCGAAGAGGAATCCGACGGCTCCGGGATGTTCCAGCCCGCGAATGCGCCCATGTAGCGAAAGCCGTTACCCTACAAGGCAATACAGGTGTGAGCGCGTCAGCTCAGCGCACTCACCTTGTCCATCATCGCGTGCGCGATCGCGACGGCATCGGTCTTGGCGGACGGCTGGTCCGTCAGGTCGGTGCTGCCGACCAGGGCGACCTCCACCTCGACCAGGCAGTTCCCCCGCACCCCGAGGGCACGAACTTCCGGGACGGCCTGCAGACTCGAATCCTCGCTGGCCTGTCGCGAAACACTCGCTGCGACAACGGAATCAGCGACACGGACGTCGCTGATGGCGTTCTGGGTGAAACTGCTGGACGGCACGGTCAGCGTTTTACCGTCGCATTGCTTCCACTGTTCGGTGAACTTCGCAAACAACGCGCTGGCTGCGGCCGTCGTGGGCAGTGCGACGACGCCCTCGGCGACGTCGATCGCGCTTGCGGAGGATTCTTCCTGCTGCCAAAGCGCCTGAGCGACGTTCTTGACGTCGGCGGACTGGTAGACGCTTTTATGGGTCATGTAGACGACACCCACGCACCCGGCGGGCGAAGCCAATGGATAGGCATCGATCAACATCTCACCGCCACCGAAGGACGGCGGAAATTGCGAGACGGCCTGGAACGATCGGTCGAGAAGCTTCGACAAGGCCGCGGCATCCAAGGGTACCTGTTTGACCTTTTCACCAATCACCGGATGAGGCAGTTGATTCGGCGCCGGCCGCGCCGTGCCGCCGGTCGTCGCGGCACACCCGGTAGCCAGCAGGACCGCCATCAGCGGCGCCACGCTGCACCGCCGTCTACTCATTTCTTGGCTTTGTCCCCCGCGGCATCGCTGGACAGCGCGGCGACAAACGCCTCCTGCGGAACTTCAACGCGCCCAATGGTTTTCATCCGCTTCTTGCCTTCCTTCTGCTTTTCCAGAAGTTTGCGTTTACGGGTGATGTCTCCCCCATAGCACTTGGAGAGCACGTCCTTGCGGATCGCGCGAATGTTCTCGCGCGCAATGATTCTCGATCCGATAGCCGCCTGCACCGGTACCTCGAACTGCTGGCGCGGGATCAATTCCTTGAGCTTGGTGGTCATCTTGTTGCCGTAGGCCGAGGCCCCGTCCTTGTGCACGATCGCGCTGAACGCGTCAACGGCCTCGCCCTGCAGCAGGATGTCGACCTTGACCAGATCCGCCTCCTGCTCGCCGGCCTCCTCGTAGTCCAGGCTGGCGTAGCCGCGGGTCCGCGACTTCAGCGAGTCGAAGAAGTCGAAGATGATCTCCCCCAACGGCATCGAGTAGCGCAGCTCGACGCGCTCCGGCGACAGGTAGTCCATGCCGCCGAGCTCACCGCGGCGCGACTGACACAGCTCCATGATGGTGCCGATGAACTCGCTGGGCGCGATGACGGTGGTCTTCACGATGGGCTCATACACCGTGCGCACCTTGCCTTCTGGCCAGTCCGACGGGTTGGTCACCACGATTTCGCTGTTGTCCTCCTTGACCACCCGGTACACGACGTTCGGCGACGTCGAGATCAGGTCCAAATCGAATTCGCGCTCCAGGCGCTCGCGGGTGATCTCCATGTGCAGCAGCCCCAGGAACCCGCACCGGAAACCGAAGCCCAACGCCACCGAGGTCTCCGGCTCGTAGGTCAGGGCCGCATCGTTGAGCTGCAGCCTGTCCAGGGCGTCGCGCAGGTCCGGGTAGTCGGAGCCGTCCACGGGATACAGACCCGAGTAGACCATCGGCTTGGGTTCGCGGTAGCCGGTCAGCGCTTCGGTGGCACCGCGCCGGGCCGTCGTCACGGTGTCACCCACCTTGGATTGGCGGACGTCCTTGACGCCGGTGATCAGGTAGCCCACCTCCCCCACACCCAGGCCGTCGCTGGGCTTGGGGTCGGGCGAGACGATGCCGACCTCGAGCAGCTCGTGCACGGCACCGGTGGACATCATCGCGATGCGCTCGCGGGGCGTGATCTTGCCGTCCACCACGCGGACGTAGGTCACCACACCGCGGTAGATGTCGTAGACGGAGTCGAAGATCATCGCGCGGGCGGGCGCGTCGGCGTCGCCCTGCGGCGGCGGCACCTCGCGCACCACGTGGTCGAGCAGGTCGGTCACGCCCTCGCCGGTCTTGCCGGAGACGCGCAGGACGTCGCCCGGTTCGCAGCCGATGATGTGCGCGATCTCGCCCGCATAGCGCTCCGGGTCCGCGGCCGGCAGGTCGATCTTGTTGAGCACCGGAATGATGTGCAGGTCGCGATCCAGCGCCAGGTAGAGGTTTGCCAGCGTCTGGGCCTCGATGCCCTGCGCCGCGTCGACCAGCAGCACCGCGCCCTCGCAGGCCTCCAGCGCGCGGGACACCTCGTAGGTGAAGTCAACGTGACCCGGGGTGTCGATCAGGTGCAGGACGTAGTCGGTCTCTTCGACTTTCCACGGCAGCCGCACGTTCTGCGCCTTGATGGTGATGCCGCGCTCGCGCTCGATGTCCATCCGGTCGAGGTACTGCGCACGCATGTCCCGCTCGGCGACGACGCCGGTCAGCTGAAGCATCCGGTCGGCCAACGTGGACTTGCCGTGGTCGATATGAGCGATGATGCAGAAGTTCCTGATCTGCGCCGGCGCGGTGAACGTCTTGTCGGCGAAACTGCTGATGGGGATCTCCTGGCGGGTGCTGTTGATGCTGCTTGACCGCGGTTCGCGGGTACGTCCAGGGTATCCATGCGGGCTGGTCGGGACACACTCGGACACAGTCGCGCCCATCGGCTGACGACTATGCTGCGACTATGGCGTCCGGCCGGAAAACGCAATGGAGAACTTTCCAGCGGTTTGCTCAGAACGTGGTCGTCTACGGGGTTCCGCGATTCATCCAGCAAGTGCAGACCGCGCACGCCGTGTACCGCGAAATCGAACAGGTCGTGAAAACCACCGCGAACGCCCGGGCTTCCAGCGGCGAGTCGGAGCCGGCGTCGATCACCGAGGGCCGGCCGGTGACCAGCGACAGTTTCCCGACCGCACAACGGGCCCGCAAGGTCGTCTACGCCCCCGACCTCGACGGCCGGGCCGATCCCGGGGAAATCGTCTGGACGTGGGTGGTCTACGAGGACGATCCCACCCGCGGAAAGGACCGCCCGGTCCTGGTCGTGGGCCGCGACCGCGGCATCCTGCTCGGGCTCATGCTGTCCAGCCAGGAGCACTATGCCGCCGACCCGGATTGGGTCGGGATCGGTGCCGGCGACTGGGATTACGAGGGCAGGCAAAGCTGGGTGCGGCTGGACCGGGTGCTCGACGTGCCCGAAGCGGGCATTCGCCGCGAGGGCGCGATCCTGGAACGCGAGATCTTCGACGTGGTCGCTGCCCGCCTGCGCACCGACTACGCCTGGCGCTGACGCACTCCATCGCCAAACGTGCTCTCAGGGCGAAGAGGGGCGGATTTTTCGCTGTGGTTGCACGTTCGGCGAAAAGGGCGATCAGCCTTGCGTGATGTAGGACTGCAGCTGCTGCTGTTCGGCCTCGAGCTCTTCCATGCGCGTCTTCACGACGTCACCGATGCTGACGATGCCGATCAGCTTCTTACCGTCCAGCACGGGCACGTGGCGCACCCGGTTCTTGGTCATCAGCACGCTGATCTCGTCGACCGTGTCGGCCTTCGTGCAGGTCGCAACGGTCGCGGTCATGATTTTGGAGATCGGGCGGGTGAGCATGCTGGGGCCATGCGCGTGCAGTTGGCGCACGACGTCGCGCTCGGACACGATGCCGACCACTCCCTCGTCTCCCACCACCACCATGGCGCCGATGTTTTGCTCGGCGAGGCCGGCGAGCAGTTCCCGGACCGTCGCGTCGGGATTGATCGTCGTGACCGCCGCACCTTTGTTACGCAAAACGTCCGCTATCCGCATCAAGCCTCCAGCTGGTTGTGATCTGCTTCACACCAGGCTACGGCTATCTCGCGCGGCGGGAAAGGCAACGCGAAAAAGACAACCGCCGATCCCAGTGATCAGTCGATTGGGCCACAATCCGCCGACGCATCTTGAAGGATTGGGCCATGATCGAGATCACCCTGTTGGGAACCGGCAGTCCCATCCCCGACCCGAACCGAGCGGGGCCGGCGACACTGGTGCGGGCCGGCGGACAGGTGTTCCTGGTGGATTGTGGGCGGGGCGTCCTGCAGCGCGCCGCGGCCGTCGGCGTGGGCGCCGCCGGCTTGTCGGCGCTGCTGCTCACCCACCTGCACAGCGACCACATCGGCGATCTCGGCGACCTGCTCATCACGCGGTGGATCACCACGTTCACGCCCGATCCGGCGCCGTTCCCGATCATCGGGCCACCGGGCACCGCGGAAACCGTCGAGGCCACCCTGAAGGCGTTCGGCCACGACATCAGCTACCGGATCGCCCATCACGACGACCTGAACACGCCGCCACCGATCGAGGTGCACGAATACACCGAGGGTCTGGTGTGGGACCGCGACGGCGTCTCGATTCGGGTGGCGCCCACCGACCACCGGCCGGTGGCACCGACCATCGGGTTCCGGATCGACGCCGGCGGCGCCTCGGTGGTACTGGCCGGGGACACGGTGCCGTGCGCGGGCCTGGACGAACTGGCGGCCGGGGCGGGCGCCTTGGTGCACACCGTGATCCGCAAGGACATCGTCACGCAGATCCCACAGCAGCGGCTGCAGGACATCTGCGACTACCACTCGTCGGTCGAAGAAGCCGCGGCGACCGCGGCCCGCGCGGGGGTCGCCACCTTGGTCATGACGCACTATGTGCCGGCGCTGGTGCCCGGACAAGAAGAACAGTGGCGGACGCTGGCCGCTTCGGAATTCGGCGGGCGCATCGAGCTGGGCGACGACTTGCACCGCGTCGAGGTCCCACCACGGCCGTAGCCATTGACTTCGCTTGGCCCAGGCTGGTTCTCGCGATGCGGCAGCACCGCGGTGGCGGCTAAGCTCTGGCTGGTGGATGGTCGCCTGAGCGAACGTGCAGCTCACCCGGACGAGCACTGGGCAGACATCGAACCCGGCACGCTGTCCCATCTGCTCCGGGCACGCAGGCCCGCGTTGTATTTCGCCGCCAACATCGGCGACTCGGTCATGACGCTGCCGACGGTGCGCGCGTTAAGCGAAATGTTCGACGCCCCACTGACACTGGTCTCTCCCAAGGTGGCCTTCGACCTCTGTTTCCGGGAGGTGAGTCCCCGCCTCGTCGACGTCACCGGAGTACCGGAAACGGGGCCATCCGTTCTTCCCGTTCGATCCCCCGACTGTTCAGCCTTGGCTGACCAGCTCGGCCCTGTCGACGTGTTCATCAACGCCGTGAGCACAAACCTGCCGATGGAAACTTTTCGGGATCTTCAGCGACGCCTTGCCCCCACCACGACCATCGGCTTCCCCAGCGACTACGCGCAATACGACGTGACCGTTCCCAAACAGGCGTGGCACGCCTGCGACTTGCTGTTCAAGTTGGCACGTCTCTTCGATCCTTCGCTACGGATCGAGAACTACGCCCGGCCGGTGTCCGTCCCGCCGTCCGTGCAGGAGCAAGCCCGGTCGATGCGTGCCGCGCTGCCCGCCGGGACCAGGGTGCTCGTCGTGCATGCCGACACCGATTGGAAAGAAAAGCGTTGGCCTGTTACACGTTTCATCGATCTGCTGGACCGATTCCTGTCGAGTCATCCCGAATTCGTGGCGTGGGTCGTCGGGATGGGACACGAAGAACTCGACGTCGGGCGTGAACGTGACCGCGTTAATTCCCATCTCGGGCTGCCGCTCGATCTCAGCATGAGCATGGTCGCCAACGCGGACCTTTTCTTGGGCGTCGATTCCTGCATGCTCCATGCCGCTGATCTCGCGCGAGTTCCGGGTGTCGGACTGTTCGGCCCGACGCGATCGGTGACCTGGGGATTCCGGTTCGGGCCACACCGGCACCTCGATCAGCGAAAGATGGCGGACATCAGCGTCGACGAGGTGTTGGGTGCATTGGACGACATCGCCGAAGAACACGTATTGGCGGAATTACCTTGCCGTCACCTCGATTAAGCTTGTTGACCAAGCGCGCCAAGCCCGCGACCGATAACTTGCTGGCCGCCACCCCCGCTGCGGGGGCCCGGCGTTGGGAGAGGACCTAGGTTATGGGCATGGTCAGGCCGACGGGCGGGTTTGCCGAAGGCATGCTCGACGCCGGCGGGTGGCCGGACGTAGCCGAAGACGCCTTCTACAACCGAGCCCAGCAGTACATGCAGGTGTTGCGGCAGGTAACCGAGGTGCTGGACACCTTCCGGCAGCAGCAGGGTGAGATCTTCGTGGGTGGCCTCTGGTCGGGCGGTGCGGCCGGTGCCGCCAACGGCGAGCTCGAAACAAATATCGACGAATTGGTGAAGCTGCAAAACGATTTGGCCACCGCGATTACCTGGCAGCGAAAGGTCGCCGGGTCGATCGAGCAGGCGAAGTCGGACATCGGTGACAACGTGGATGCTGCGCAGCGGCAGATCAACCTGATCGAGCAGGATTCCAAACTCGAGCCCGCCGAGCGAACCGCCGCCATCAATTCGGTAGTCAGCGCGACGCATGCCGCCAATGTCAGCGTGCTCGCGGGCACCGCGGAGCAGATTCTGGAGAGCAAGGACTGGAAGCCGCCGGAGCGCGCACTGCAGGATCTGCTCGACCAGAAAGCACCGCCGCCAGAGTCAGAAACGCGAGACCCGCTGTTGGGTGACCGAGACCGGCAGCGGTCGGGTCGATCGTGGGGGCAGGGTTCACCGGACGGTTCCTCGCAGCCGTCGACCGCGACTCCCCCGCCGGTCGCCACCGCCCCACCACCATCGACGGTGATGGCACCCATGCCGGTAGCCCCGACCGCCGCGACCGGCGGGACCGCTCCCGTCGTCCCACCGACCGCACCAAAACCGTTGGCCCCGGCGGAGTCCGCACCGCCAATCGGCGCCGGCGGCCGCAACACCACCCTGCCGGCCACGCCCGCGGCTCCGGCCGCGCAGTGGGCAGGGCCCCGGGATACGGGTCCGGCGATGGCCCCGGCATCGGCGACGGGCGTGCCGGCCGCGCCACCCGGACCACGTGGTGCCGCCGCGGGTTCGGGCACGGCCGCCGGCTCGAGTGCGCCGGTCGGGCAGAACCCGACAGGCGCATCGCCGAGCACTCGACCGGCGGCGGCCCGTCCATCACCGCGCAGCGCGGCCGCTGCCCGCCCGAAGTCGGCGCAACGCACCGAATCGGATGCGGGTGCGGCGGTTCCGGTTTCGGCGGCGCGGGCCGAGCGCGATGCGGCCGCGGACGCCGCGCGCCGCGGCGAGGCGGATCCCTTGGTACTCGCGCGCCGCATCGCCGCGGCGCTCAACGCGCCCGACGGTGGCGGCGCCAACCATTTGAAGTTCTTCTGGGTGACCGCGGTGACCACCGAGGGCGTCATCGTGGTCGCCAACAACTATGGGCTGGCCTACATCCCGGACGGGGTGCAGTTGCCCGACCAGGTACACATGGCCAGTGCCGAGCAGACGGTTCCGGCCACCGAGCGGGCCCGCTGGGCCACCTACCCCGTGATCGCCGTGCAGGGGTGGGCAGAACATCGAAACACCAAGCTGCGGGCGGTGATTGCGACGCAGGAGCAGTTCGGTGATTCCGATCCCGGCGTCGCCACGGTGGTGCTGAAGCCCGAGGACATCCCGGAAAGCGGCGCGATGGCCGGCCGGTCCCGGCTGGAAGTCGTTCATCCCGAAGCCGCAGAGCGCCTGGCGGGCACTCCCGACTCGCGGTTGGTCGCCCTGTTGCCGGCGCCGCCGGCCGGCCCGCCCGCCGACCGGCGCTCGAAGTTGTGGCTGGAGACGATGAGACCGTTGTCCAGCCGCGCGACCGGCCGATCGGCGGCACACCTGCGGGCGTTCCGCGCCTACGCCGCCCACGCGCACGAGGTGATCGTCGGTGAGGCGCGCGCGGCGGCCGAGCCACCCGCCCAGCGTTCCGCCGTCGCTGACTGGCTCTACTGGAAGCACGTCGCCGAGTTGCTCGAAGCCGCAACGCCATCACCGAAGTCGGCCGTGAAGGCCTAACTGCCACCAAAGGCGTTGCCGTTACTGCGGTTTGGCTTCGCCCGTCCCGATCGTTTCGGTCAGCGAATCGGCAAGCCTTCCCAGCGACTCGATGAATTCCTGCTGCTGGGCTGCGACGGCCGCCGTCGCGGTGGCCTGCGCGTTTTGTATCGCTTCGTTGACCCGCAGCGCCACCGTTTCAACGCCCAGTCGCAGCAAGCCGTCCGCGATGTACAGGCCGGTGAGCCACTGCCGGCCATCGAGCGTTACCTTGACGGTCTCCGTTTCGTCTGCGCCCCTGAAGGATTCGTTCTTCAAGTGGGCGGCATCCGCGTCCCCCATCGACTGAATCTGCTCCACCGTGCGCAGCGCCTCGGCAACTATCGGGTGCATCTCATTGCTCATCTGGCGTCCTTATGTCGGGGGTCTCTGCCCGGGCCCGTCGGGTGCTCAGACGTCATCGCTGGTGTACCGCGTGGCGAATACCTCCGCCTGCGCCCGAATAGCCTGGTCCGGCGACCGCAATTCGGTCACGCCCGTTTCCAGCGCTTCGGCGACGAACTCTTCATCCTCTGGATCCGTTATCCCCAGGTGCCGGAAGGCATCAAGCACGAAGGAGTGCTGAATCGATAGGGCCCGTTGCCGAGCAAGGTCCGCGATGGCGAGTATCTCGTCGGCAAGCGCGGATTCATTCATCTTTGCCGCATCCGCCGACAGTTCGACCGTCGCGACTCTGCCGTCCATGGTCGCCGTCACCGACACGCTCTCGGGCGGATTAGTCACCTTGGCTGTCGGCAATGCGTCTTCGTCGTCGTCGGCACCGGTGGCCCCGAGGTCGCCTGCGTGCTCGGCCAGCGTGTCCATCAAGCGCGACTCGGCCGCTGCGTACGCGGGCTCCGCCGGTTCGTTCGCGACCAACGCGTCTATCGCCGACGGCTCGGCATAGTCGTGGCCGGAACCGTCGCCGAAATCAAACGCACCGCTGTCCTGGCCAAACCCGTCGCCGAAATCCTGGTGTCCACCGCTTTCCGGGTTGTCGCCGAAATCCCATGCGGCGGCGGAATATCCGTCCTCGTCGCCGTGTCCGTGTTGCGTGGTGTCCACTCTGGCGTCTCTCTTTCCGAACTCTGGCAGTAGGTTGCCGAATTCAGCCGGGCAAAATCTGTCGGCCGAGGTTCTTGCTGGACTGCGCGTCGGTGCTCGTATAGGCGGCCGCGCTGGTGCGCAGATTTGCGGCCATATCAGTGGATACGGCGATCATGTTGTTGCACGCGGCTTCGCGTTCACTCTCGGTGCCGAACATTGCTCCCCAGAACACCGCGGAGATCAAGCCATGATCCCAAACCAGTTTGTACGCCAACCCATTGGCTGCTGACATGGCATTGTTGATTTCGGCCGCGGCTTCGTCCTGCTCGACAGCCAATTTTTCTAGGTATGCGGTTGTTACTTGCATCTTGTCTGGCATCGATTTCCTCTTTCCACGGCTCAGCGGACGCGTTCGTGCACCGATTCGGTGCCGTCGGCGGGGGTGCCGACGGGCGCTCGTTCAGCAGCCTCGGCGCCCGTGGCCGCCCCCTCGAGAACACCTTCCTCGTCGGCGGTCGGCTCGTGCGCGGCGGTCCCCTTTGCTCCGGCCGCCGCGGGCGATGGGGACGAGGTCGGTGCGCCCGACACCGCGCTCGGCATCCGACCGACGGCGGGCGAGGCGTAGGCCGGTGAGCCGCCGGCCTGCGGCACCGCACCCTCCAACGACGGTGCGCCCGACCAGTCACCCGAAGGACTCTCGGCTTCGCCAGTGCTCACGGCACCGGGGGACGAACTCGGGGTGCCCGCGGGCAACGCGGCGCCCTGGCCAAAACCACCGGACGCCGCGGCCGATGATCCGGCGTTGATCTCGTCGAACTCGCTCACCGTCGACTTCGGCGCGGGCGCTTCCGCGGGCGGCGCGTATTCCGAACCCGTGCCGGTCGCGCTGGCGGCAACGGCGGTGTATTCGGCGGTAACCGCCTGGAGGGCAGCCCCGTTGTCCGCCGCTTTGGTAAACGCGACCACACACGCGGAGAGAGCCACCGGCAAACCAACCAACAACATTGCCCACTGGAACGTTATCGAAATCGCTTCCCCGGCTGGGCCATAGGCCCATCGCAGAGTGGCCGCTACCGGGATGCAAGCGGTGTAAAAGGCCCGGACGCTCGTCAGGGTGATCTTGCAATTGCCAAGCGTGTCGGAGTTCTGCTGGAGGAGCGCCGCGACCTGAAGATCAAGGCCTTCCATAATGGTCGCCCATTCTGTCTGCTGGGCGTTTAGCGCGTTATAGGAATCGGCCGCCGTACCCAACCACGAGTCGCCGACAACCGCCGCATCCTTCAGGTTTTCCCAGGCTAGTTTGAAATAACTCGATGCCGCTTCATACGTCTGACCCTGTTCCTTGCCACTGCCGAGCAACAGCGTCAGCGCGGTCACAATCTGTATCCCGCGTTCCAGGATGACGGCCTCTACCCCGAACGAGTCCCTTAACGATTCTTTGCCCTCTTTGCGAGGACCGAGTAGGTCGCCCGCCACCGATTTAGGAAGATAGTTTTTCCCGATCGCATACCCGGCCTGGCCGAGAGCGAGGACAAGGTTGAGCGTGCCATCGGCGTAATTGCCCGTCGCGAAGGCTTTACCCGCCGCGACCGTGCTGAAACCGGGCTTCCAGGTATCTGAAATCTTGGGCATCGCTAATTTCCTCCCAATTTCTCTGGAATCGCGCGGCAATAATTTGACTGAACTCTAACAGCGCTCCGAGTCGTCGCGCGCACCAATCTCGCTGTGTACCAGGCACTTTGACCGTACGACACGCCTACGCCGCTCCAGCGTCGACTGTTGTTCACCTGTGTCGGACGACGCAAACACGGCGCGGTTGACCCGACCCCGTGCAGCGTCACTCGGGTGCGTCGTTGCGCCGGCGAACACCGATGACGGACGAAGTCCACGGCCGCTCTTCGGTGTAGATGTCCTCTTCGTCCCCGTAGCGTTTGGCCTTGCTGTCCTTGCCCTGGCCCTGGCCTGCCCCGGCGCCCATCGGCATCCCGCCGCCCATGGCGCCGCGACCGCCCATCGCACCGCCCGCTCCGGGGTTCACGCCGCCCGCGCCGGGTCGTGCCGCCGCACCCGACGTCGCCGCACCGGCGTCCGACGGAGCCTGCAACGGCGCCGAAGGCATGCCGCCGCCACCCACTGACGCCGGCTTGACCCCACCCGCCTTCGGCAGGCCGGGCGCAACCATCGGCGGTGGCGGCGCCGTATTAGCGAATGGGTCACTGGCCGTGTCGGTTTGGCTGGCCATATCGCTGAGGCTGCTGACCATGTCGGACAAGTTCGCGTTGGACAGCGGCGAAGCAAGGGCGTCGGGTTTGGCCACCCCAGTGCCGGCATCGACAACACCACCAATAGCGCCACCGATCGCGCCACGGATGATTTCTTCGGCGTTATCCGGTATCTGAAGGGGCGCCTTGACAGTGACCGCGGCGGGAGGGTTGGTGGGATATACCAGCGCTAACGGCAAAGTCGCGCGGCTGTAGTACTCGGCCAGCACCGTCTCCGACCTTTCCTGCATGTCGACGTACCACGTCAGACTGTCGTTTTGTCTGGCGATGTCTCCCCTCCTCCCGTACTCGTCGTACCAGTAGTCGGTGATGTATAGCTCATAGGACGAGGGGTGGACCGTGATGGCCCATTTGTGCGCCTCGACAACCCTGCTGGCCTGATCGGCAACCTGGTAGCAAGAGCCGCCGCCCAGCTGGATCAGATATTTCTTCTGTTGTTCGAAATTGGCTTCGACCGCCGCCGCCGACTCGCCTTCCCAGTACTCGAATGGGCGGAAGCGTCGCATGACCTCGTCCGATTGCAACGCCAAAACATAGGCGTTCCAGTCATTCTCGAATTTGGTGTACCCGGGCCCTTGGTCGGGAGCCTCGATATCCTCAATCGCCTGCCTGAGGTCGTAATAACCGTCATATCCGGGTGTTTCCGGCGGCGGCGCGAAGCTTTCGTCCCTGCCGGTTTTCTGCGCCGCAGGTGTGCTCGCGGACTCGGGCGTGGCCGACGACTCGTTGGTGAGCGCGTCCGCGGCCGCCTGGTCGGCTTCTTCGTAGGCCAGCGCCGCGTTTCGCAGCGACTCCGCCAGTACCCGATATTCCGCTTCGGCTCGTTTGATACTTTCGCGAATCGCGCTGGCAGAGTAGTCCAGCTGCGTGCCGGAATCCACGGTGAAAGAAATGGCGCACGGCGGCCGCGCGCTCTCGGGTGGCGGGGCGGGCAGCGGCACTTCGAGTTCGGCGGCCCTGGCCATCAGCTCGTCATACTCGACCTTGAGCATCTCGGCCATGGACGAGTCTCCTTCTTCGCCGAAGTCACCATCACGAGATCGGTGGTCAATCGAGCGCACGCTGACGGCCGGGCCGCGCGGGCGAGGCCATCGTAAGCCAGCAAGGCCCGCGTCGCAGGGCGATCGTCGGAGATCGCTAGGCCAGTCGGGTGACCTCCACAACCACATCGAGGTCGGTTGCGCCCTGCCCCGAATAGATGCCCTTCAGCGGCGACACGTCGGTGTAGTCCCGACCGACGCCCACGCTGACATATTGCTCGGTGATCTCGGTGTCATTGGTGGGGTCGTAGTTCCACCAACCACCGGTCCACGCCTGGATCCAGGCGTGGCTTCGGCCTTCCACGGTGTCCCCAACGACGGCGTTACGCTTGGGGTGTAGGTAGCCCGACACATAGCGCGCCGGAATTCCCATGTCGCGCAACAATATCAGCGACAAATGCACGAAGTCCTGACACACTCCCTTGCCCGCCTTCAGGGCGTCCAGCCCCGACGAGCGCACCCCGGTGGTGCCCGGAAGGTAGTCCAGCTCGTCGTGCACCCAGTTGGCCGCGGCCATGACAGCTTCCTGTGGCTCATGGGCTTTCGCGATTCTCTTGCCGATGGACCTGACCCGCTTGCTTGCCGGCGTGTACTCGGTGGGCTGGAGCAATTCGTCGAACCGATCGATCACCGCCGCGGAATGCAGGTCGCTCCAGCTGACATCCTTGGCGGCCGGCTCCGGCTGCTCGGTCTCGACAACCGACGAGGACGTCACCGTCAGATCGCTGTGCGGCGCGTGCAAGTCGAACGCCGTGACCGCGGTGCCCCAGTAGTCGATGTACCGGTAAGACCGGGTTGCCGGAATGGTCTCGACACGGTTGAGGATGACGTTTTGCCGGGTGTCCGAGCTCGGGGTCAGCCGCGCCTCGTTATAGGAGGCGGTGACCGCCGATTGGTAGGCGAACCCGGTCGTGTGCACTACGCGCAGCCGCCACATCAGGTATCTCCGTTCCGGGTGACCAGGCCGGCGCCATGACCGGCATCCGACCACGCCACCCACGGTGTGACGTGGAAGTACTGCAGCGACAACGCGTCTCCGACATCGCTGCAGGTTGTCTGCAAGCCAGCCAGTCGCGTCTCCAGCGTGTCCAGCAACACCCCGGGCGGCATGAATTCCAGTTCGCTGCGCGCCTGCCCAAGCAGTCGCTGCGCTTCGGCGGTGGCCCCCACCCGGCTCATCGGGTTGCGCACCAGCTCCTCGATGCTTTCTTCGGCCAGCTTCAGTGAGTAGAACACCGACCGGGGGAACAATCGGTCGAGCAGCATGAACTCGACCACGCGGCCGGCATCCAGTACCCCGCGATAGGTGCGCAGATATGTGTCGTGCGCACCGGCCGAGCGCAACAGCGTTACCCACGCCGGCGAGGACGCACTGTCGCCCACCCGAGACAGCAGCAGCCGCACCGTCATATCGACGCGCTCGATCGCCCGGCCCAACAGCATGAAGCGGTATCCGTCGTCGCGCGAGAGCGTCGAGTCGGCCAGGCCGGCGAACATCGCGGCCCGGCCCTCGATGAAGGACAGAAACTCATGTGGCCCAAGGCGTTTGGCGGCGCGTTCGCGTTCGGGCAGGGCATGGTAAGTGGTGTTGAGGCATTCCCAGATTTCGATGGACGTCACTTCGCGGGCCGACTTGGCGTTTTCGCGCGCCGCCGTGATCGCGTCGACGATCGAACAGCCACCCTTGTTGTCGTCGGTGTTGTAGGCGACGAGGTCGGTCAACGACCAAACATCCAAATCGTGCTTGGGGGACGCGATACCAAGCACCCGCAACAACAGCCGGGACGCCTGGTCGGGATCGACGCTGGAATCCTCCAGCAATTGATGCAGTGCCACATCGAGAATGCGCGCGGTGTCATCCGCCCGCTCAACGTAGCGGCCGATCCAGTACAGCGCCTCGGCGTTTCGGGCCAACATCAGCGGACCGCCCTTTGTTGCTGTTGCTTTTGCTTCTGCTTTTTCGCGGGCTTCTCGTCCTGTGGTTGCTCGGTCTGCAGGGGCTGTTGATGCGACGACCCCGACGATTCGTCGGGCTCCTTCTCCGACATGGACTTTGGCAGCGAACGCACGACTTCGGCGGCACCCAGCTCACGATCGGCGGCCGACGCGCGCGACGCCAGCACCCAGGTGTCCTTGGAACCACCACCCTGACTGGAGTTGACCACCCGCGAACCCTCGACCAGCGCCACCCGACTCAGCCCGCCCGGCAGCACCCATACCTCGTCGCCGTCGTTGACCGCGAACGGCCGCAGGTCGACGTAGCGCGGTGCCAGCGCGTTGCCGATCCGGGTGGGCACGGTCGACAGCTCCATCATCGGCTGCGCGATCCAGCTGCGCGGGTCGTCGCGAATCTTCTTGCTGACGGCCGCCAGTTCTTTCTCGGACGCGTCGGGGCCGAACACAATGCCGTAGCCGCCGGATCCCTCGACCGGCTTGATGACCAGCTCGCCGACCCGGTCGAGCACTTCCTCGCGTTCGTCGTCCAGCCAGCAGCGATAGGTGTCCACATTGGCCAGCAGCGGCTTCTCGCCGAGGTAGTACTCGATCATGGTCGGCACGTAGGTGTAGACCAGCTTGTCGTCGCCGACTCCGTTGCCGATCGCGCTGGAGATCACGACGTTGCCGGCGCGGGCGGCGTTGACCAACCCGGCCACCCCCAGCACCGAGTCGGCGCGAAACTGCAGCGGGTCGAGGAAGACGTCGTCGATGCGCCGATAGATGACGTCGACCTGGGTCTCGCCCTCGGTGGTGCGCATGTACACCTGGTTGTCACGGCAGAACAGGTCACGGCCCTCGACCAGTTCGACGCCCATCTGCCGCGCGAGCAGCGAATGCTCGAAGTACGCGGAGTTGTAGACACCGGGTGTCAGCACCACCACGGTCGGGTCGGCCTCGTTGGTCGCCGCGGAATTGCGCAGCGCCCGCAGCAGGTGCGAGGCGTAGTCGTCGACGGCACGCACCCGGTGGGTGGCGAACAGGTTCGGGAAGACCCGCGCCATGGTGCGCCGGTTCTCCATCACGTACGACACGCCCGACGGCGAGCGCAGGTTGTCCTCGAGCACCCGCCAGGTGCCTTTTTCGTCCTTGATGAGGTCGATTCCGGCGACGTGAATTCGGACCCCGTTGGGCGGGACGATGCCCACCGCCTGGCGGTGAAAGTGCTCACAGGACGTGACCAGGCGACGCGGAATCACGCCGTCGTTCAGGATCTCCTGATCGCCGTAAATGTCGTCGAGATACATCTCGAGGGCTTTGACACGTTGGATGATGCCGCGCTCCAGCCGGGTCCATTCGGCTGCCGCGAGCACCCGCGGCACCAGGTCCAGCGGAAACGGCCGTTCCTGGCCCGACAGGGAGAACGTGATGCCCTGGTCGATGAACGCACGGGCCAGCGCGTCGGCGCGGGCCCGCAGGTCCGAGGCGTCCGATGGCGCCAGCTCGGCGTAGATGCCCTTGTAGGGGCCACGCACGTTGCCCTGCGCATCGAACATCTCGTCGAAGGCCAGCTCGTAGGCGTCCGACGTGTTGTAGCCGCTAAAGATGCGCTCGGAGCGCGCCAGCGCCCGCGCAGCGCTGCGCGACCCACGCCTGCCTGTTTCGGCCTGGTCCGCAAGACTCACTTTTAGGATGCTGCCTTAAATCGACGTAATGGCAGGCCACGAGTTCCCGTTTTGGGAGAAAACGTAACCGACTGCTAACCTGAGCAGTCGCAATCGGGTGTGGGGCGCCCCCCGAAACGACACCGCAAAGACCAAATCGACGAAGGATAGTTCCGCGTGGCCAACATCAAGTCGCAGCAGAAGCGTATCAAGACCAACGAGCGCGCCCGACTGCGCAACAAGTCGGTGAAGTCCTCGCTGCGCACCGCTGTGCGCGCGTTCCGTGAGGCCGCTGAGGCGGGCGACAAGGACAAGGCCGCGGAGTTGCTGGTGTCGACCAACCGCAAGCTGGACAAGGCGGCCACCAAGGGCGTCATCCACAAGAACCAGGCCGCCAACAAGAAGTCGGCGCTGGCGCGGTCCCTCAACAAGATCTGAGCCCTGGGCTATCGGCCCCGGTCGGCCACCAATTCGGCCACCTTTCTGACCGCTGATTCCAGCGCATAGTCGGCGTCTGCCGCCGCTCCCTTGACGTTGGCGTTGAGTTCCGCCACCACTTTCATCGCGGTTGCCACACTGTCGCGCGACCAGCGCCGGGCCTGCTTCTGCGCCTTCTGCACCCGCCAGGGCGGCATCCCCAGCTGCCCGGCCAGCCGGTACGGGTCGCCGGAGAGCGGACCCACCCGGCCGATGGTGTGGATGGCTTCGGCCAGTGCGTCGGCCAGCACCACCAGCGGTTCGCCACGCATCATCGCCCACCGCAGCGCCTCGGTCGCACCCGCGACATCCCCGGCCACGGCCTTGTCCGCGATATCGAAGCCCTTCACCTCGGCCTTGCCGCTGTGATAGCGGCGCACCGCGGTCTCGTCGACCTCACCACCGGTGTCGGCGACCAGTTGCGAGCAGGCCGAGGCCAGCTCGCGGACGTCGGAGCCCACGGCGTCCAACAGGGCGGTCACCGTGTCCTCGTCGACCTTGACCCGCAGCGCGCGAAACTCCTTGCGGATGAAGTCGACGCGTTCGCTCAACTTGGTGATCCGCGCGCAGGGGTGAACCTCGGCCCCCAGCGACTTCAGCTGGTCGGCCAGCGCCTTGGCCCGACCGCCGCCAGAGTGCACCACCACCAGCACCGTGCCCGCCGGCAGGTCGACGGCGGCCGCGGCGATCATCGCGACCGTGTCCTTGCCCGCTTCGGCCGCGGCCTCCAGCACGACGATGCGCTCGTCGGCGAACAGCGACGGGCTCAGCAGCTCGGCGAGCTCATAGGTACTGACGTCGCCGGCCCGCATGCGATTGACCGGGATGTCATCGGTGCCGGCGCGTTTGCGCGCCGCCCGCAGCACGTCGGCCACGGCCCGTTCGACCAGCAGATCCTCGTCCCCCACGACCAAGTGCAACGGCGAAGCCTCGCTCACCCCCCGATGGTGTCACGACGGGCCGACCAATCCGCTCGGGGATCCAGCATCTCCGATGCCGACCAGGCCAGCACGCACGCCACCGCGACCAACCCGGCCACCCGGGTCGACGCACGAAACCAGGCCCGCCGCCACAGCAGCATCGCCAGCGCCAGCAGCAGCGCGGTGGCACACCCGACCAGCAGCACACCGGCCAGGCCATCCGGTACCGGCACGGTCGCGGCCGGCGCACCGGCCGCGACATGCGCCACCTTCGACACCCACCACACTTCCGGGCCGGTGAAACGCATCAGCAGCTGTGCACCCGGCGGCCACGGCACGCACAACACGGCCGCCGCGCTGCCCAGCACGGTGATGGGCGCGATGACGGGCGCCGCGGCCAGATTGGCGGCCACGGCGACCAGGCTGAACCGACCCGAGATGCCGGCAACCAGTGGCGCGGTCACCACCTGCGCCGCCAACGCGACCGCGAGCCCATCCGCCAGCGGCTTGGGGCAGCCTTTGGCGGCCAGCCGCCGCGACCAGACCGGCGCGACGACCACCAGCGCGCCCGTCGCCAGCACCGACAACGCGAAGCCCGCATCGACGGCCAGCTGGGGAGCGACGGCAAGCAATATCAGCACCGTGGCCGACAGCGCCGGAATCGCTTGTCGCCGGCGTGAAGTCAGCATCCCCGCCAGCGCGATGGCACCCATCACGGCCGCGCGCAACACGCTTGCCGTCGGCTGGACGACGATCACGAACGCCACCAATGCCACCCCCGCGAGCAGCACGGCCGCCCGCGGGCCGATCAGCCGGGCGGAGAACAGCACCGCCGCGCACACGATCGTGACGTTGGCGCCCGATACGGCCGTCAGGTGCGTCATGCCGGCCGCACGGAATTCGCGGCCGGTGTCGGCGGTGAGCGCCGAGGTGTCGCCGAGGACCAGGGCCGGCAACATCGCGCCCTGCGCGGCGGGCAGCACTTCGTGCGCGGTGGCGGCGAACCGGCCGCGCACCACGTGCGCGGCACGTTGCACCGCCCCCGCCCGGCCCGTGACGGGCCGGCCCGCCGCGTTGAGCACCGCGACGGTCAGGTCGTGGCGAGCGGGACGGTTGATCCGCGCGGTAAACCGCATCGGTTGGCCCACCATCACGTCGAAGTCCGACGCCCGTGCGAAAACCGTGACCCGGCCGGATATCTCGTCGCCACGCAGCCGCTGCAAATTGGCACGAAACATCAGCCGGCCCGAGCCCAGCGACAGCGCACTCTCGCTGGGCGTCACCGTCACCGGGGCAACCGTCCCGAACGCCGCGGTGATCGGGTGGCGCGCCACCGCGTCGGCGCGCAGCGCGATCGCGAATCCGAATCCCGCGCCGACCACTCCGATCGCCACCAATCCGGCACCGACGGTCCGCAACCGCTGGTGCCGGCCGGCCCGGTGCACCGAGTAGCAGGTCAGCACCACGGCCGCGGCGACCAACGTGACGCAGCACCAGGCCAGCACGCGGCCAACCTGCCACGCGATGCCGGCGGCGGTGACGATCCAGCCGGTCAGTCCGGCGGGGACCAGCCGCACATCGAGGCGGGCGAGCGCCGAGGCGCCTCGGGGCGCCTCGGCGGTGTCAGACACGGACCAGGGCGCGCAGCTTGTCCAGCCGCGACGGCCCAATGCCATCGACGTCGGCGAGCTGGTCGACGCTGGTGAACTTGCCGTTGGCCTGCCGCCACCCGACGATCGCGGCCGCGGTGACCGGCCCGACCCCGGGCAGGTCATCCAGCTGATCCACGGTCGCGGTATTCAGGTCGAGCACCTCGCCCGCTTTCGGCCGGACGGATCCCTTGACCGACCCCGTCGGTGCCGGCGTCTTGGCTCCCGGCGTCGAGCCGGCCGCCACCGAGCTGCCCAGCGCGGTCGGCCGCCCCGACACGGGCGCCAGCCCGACCACGATCTGCTCGCCATCACCGAGCGGACGGGCCATGTTCAGGCCGATGGTGTCGGCGCCGTCCATCGCACCCCCGGCGGCCTGCAACGCATCGGCGATCCGTGCGCCGGGCGTCAACGTGACCAGGCCGGGCTTGTGCACCAGACCCACCACGCTGACCACCACCGGCCGGTCCGGGCCGGGACTCGTCGAGGATCTCGGGTTTACCGTGGACGCCTTCTCGACGGGCGGCAGTTTCGCGGACATCACCGGTGCGGGATGGTCGCGGACCAGCGTGAAGATCGTGACCAGCACGGCCAGCGCGGCCACCACGGCCAACGCGATCGCGCCGGCACGGCCCGGATCGGCACGCAGCCGGGCCCGCCAGCTCCCGCGCTCCGACGCGTCGGGAAGCCAGCGCGGCAGCAACGAGTTCTGATCCTCATCCGGGGTGTCCGGCTCCGGCTGCGGGTCCGGATTGTCCGCGTCCGGGTCGGCGCCGAGGCGCCGGTGCAGTCGCTCGCCGGGAAGTTCTGTTCGCATGCGCCGACGGTAGGTGCGCCGACCCCCACCGCGGCCCCGACCGACGGCGTCGGGGCCGCGTGCTGTGGATTAACCGGAGGCTGTGCACAGGCACAGCCGAGCATGGGTCAAGATGGAACTCGGAGCGCACGACCGGACGGGACCGCCCATCTGTCGGAAAGCGGTCGGCACGCTCAACCCAGGCAAAGGAGTCTCCATGCAACTGGCGCTGACGCCGGAGGAAGCCGCATTCCGCGACGAGCTCCGCACCATCTACACCACCAAGATTCCCGAAGAGATGCGCGAACGGGTGCGCCAGGGTTCGGCGGAAGTGGTCCACGACGACGTAGTCACCAGCCACAAGATCCTGCACGAGCACGGGCTGGCGGTACCGAGCTGGCCGGTCGAGTGGGGTGGCAAGGACTGGACGCCCACCCAGCACCAGATCTGGGCCGACGAGATGCAACTGGCGTGCGTGCCGGAGCCGCTGAACTTCAACACCAAGATGGTGGGCCCGGTGATCGCCGAATTCGGTTCTCAGGAGATCAAGGAGCGCTTCCTGCCGCCGACGGCCAGCCTGGACATCTGGTGGTGCCAGGGCTTTTCCGAGCCCGAGGCCGGCTCCGACCTGGCGTCGCTGCGCACCACGGCGGTGCGCGACGGCGACAGCTACGTCGTCAACGGCCAGAAGACGTGGACCACGCTCGGCCAGTACGCCGACTGGATCTTCTGCCTGGTCCGCACCGACCCGCAGGCGCCCAAGCGCCAGGCCGGCATCTCGTTCCTGCTGTTCGACATGAAAACGCCGGGCATCACCGTGCGGCCCATCAAGACGATCGACGGCGGCCACGAGGTCAACGAGCTGTTCTTCTCCGACGTCCGGGTGCCCGCCAATCAGCTTGTCGGAGAAGAGAATCAGGGCTGGACGTACGCGAAGTTCCTGCTGGGCAACGAACGCACCGGTATCGCCGGCGTGGGACGGACCAAAGTCCGCCTCGCCGAGGTGAAGAAGTTCGCGGCCGAAGCCGGGATGCTCAACGATCCCCTGTTCGCGGCCCGGCTGGCCGAAGCCGAAAACGAGCTGCTGGCACTGGAACTCACCCAGTCGCGGGTGGTGACGGATTCCGCGGACGGGGAGGCCAACCCCGCGTCGTCGGTGCTCAAGCTGCGCGGCAGTCAGTTGCAGCAGATAGCCACCGAGCTACTTGTCGAGGTGGCCGGCCCCGACGCGCTGCCCACCGACGGGGAAGGCATTGCGTCTCCGGACTGGGCACAACACAGTGCGCCGCGTTACCTGAACTACCGCAAGACGTCGATCTACGGCGGTAGCAGCGAGGTGCAGCGCAACATCATCGCGTCCACCATTCTGGGATTGTGAGGCAGCCATGGACTTTCAGTTGACCGACGAGCAGGGCCTGTTGCGCGACACGACCCGCGATCTGCTGTCCCGCAGCTATGACCCGGAGAGCCGCAACAAGGTCATCGGCTCCGATCTCGGCTGGAGCCGCGAGGTCTGGAGCCAGCTCGCCGACACCGGAATTCTCGGCCTGGGCTTCGACCCGGACGAGGCCGGCCAGATCGAGATCATGGTGGTGCTCGCCGAGGCCGGGCGAAGGTTGGCCCCCGAGCCGATCCTGCACGCCGCGCTGGCACCGGGCGCGCTGATCGCCGAACTGGGCACTGACGCGCAGAAAGAACAGCTCGACGACGTCGCGGCAGGCCAACGACTGCTGGCCTTCGCCCACCTGGAACCGGGTCACCGTAAGCCGACCACGACAGTGACGACTCAGGCTGCGCGGCAAGGCGATTCATGGAAGTTGACCGGACTCAAGAACCCGGTACTCGCCGGGGACTGCGCCGATGCGCTGGTGGTCAGCGCCGCGTTGCCGGACGGCGGCACCGGCCTGTTCCTCGTCGATGCCGGCTCCGAAAACACCTCTGTCACCCGTCACCCCTACCGGACCTTCGACGGACAACGCGGCGCACAGGTCGACTTGGACGGCGCGGCTGCCGAACCGTTGGGCGAAGCGGTCGACGCGTCGGACGCCATCAGCGGTGCCATCGTTCGTATCCAGTCCGGGCTGTGCGCCGAGGCGGTCGGAGCGATGGAGGAAGCGCTGCGGCTGACCACCGATTACCTCAAGACCCGCAAGCAGTTCGGCGTCACGCTCAACAAGTTCCAGACGCTCACCCAGCGAGCCGCCGACATGTATGTGTCGCTGGAAATGGCACGCAGTATGAGCCTGTACGCCGCGATGTCGATCGCCGACGGCAACCTCGACCCGCTGATCGCGTCGCGGGCCAAGGTGCAGATCGGCCGGTCGGGCCGCCACATCGCGCAGGAGTCGATCCAGATGCACGGCGGAATCGGTGTGACCGCGGAATATCCGGTGAGCCACTACGCCGCCCGGCTGACCGCGATCGAGCACACCCTGGGTACCTCGGGCGATCACGTGCACAACCTGATCGACCACCTCGGCGATTACGACTTGGCCCGGCTCTAGCCGATGGCTGTGCTGTCCGACAGGGTCGTCGCCGGATTCGACATCAGCGCCTGACCTGCCGGGCTCAGCTCGCCCCTGACGCGGTAACCGGTACCGACGCCTCGGGCGCGGCAACCGGTTCCGACGTCTCCTGCGGCGCCGCAACCGATTCCGCCTCCCCCGACGGCGATTCCGGTGACGTCGTCGTCGACGGCGGCTCCGGTGAGTCCGCGTCGGGCAGCTGAGCCACCAGATACTCGGCCAGCCCCCCGATGGTCGGATAGTCGAATACCGCGGTGGCGTTGATCGTGAACTTGCCGCCGAACTGACTGTGCAATCGGTTGCGCAGTTCGATCGCCATCAGCGAATCCGTGCCGAGGTCCAGGAACCGACTGGTCGCGGCCGGCGGCTGGGCGAGCCGAAGGAAGTTCTGCACCTCGCGCTGCAGGAACTCGGTCACGAATCCGGCGCGCTGCGGCACCGGAACCTCCATCAGCTGCTTGAGCAACTCACTGTCGCCGGTCACCTCCCCGACGGCACTGGGCAACACGAGGTCGAGGATCGGGGGACGCGAACTGCCCAGCACCTTCGCGGCACGCTGCCAGTTGGCCTTGAGCACGGTGGCCTGTCCGGTCCCATTGGCGACGAGTTCGGCGAGAGCACCGAGCGCCGCCGACGGCTCCAACGGAATCAGGCCCTGCGCAGTGATATTGGCTGTCGCGGCTTCCGAGGAGGCCATGCCGCCCTGGGCCCAGGGACCGAAGTTGACACCGGTGGCGGGCAGACCTTGCGCCCTTCTTTGCGCAACCAGGCCGTCGAGCAACGCATTGGCGGTCGCGTAGTTGGCCTGACCTGGTGAACCGAACAAGCTGGATACCGAGGACGACACGATGAAGAAGTCCAGCTCGTCGTCCTTCGTCAGCTTGTCCAAGTGGCAAGCACCGAACGCCTTGGGCGCCAGTGTCGTTCGGAATCTCTCCATGCTCTGCCCGGACAACAGCGCATCGTCGAGGACGCCGGCCAGATGGGCCACACCCGCGAGCGGCGGCAGTTCCGCGCGGATTCGCTCCAGCAGCTTCTCGACCTCGGACTCGTGGCCGACGTCGGCCGCGAAGACGTGGATGCGGCATTTATAGCGCTCGGCGATCTCCTCGATTGCGTGCTGCGTGGCCGCATCGGGTGTGCGCCGGCTGGTCAACACGATGTCACCGGCACCGAGTTGGGCCAGATACGACGCCGTGTGCAGGCCGATCGCGCCGAGCCCGCCGGTGATCAGGTAGCTCCGGTCCGCCCTCGGCTGCAGCGGATTCGGTATCTGCACCACGATTTTTCCGATGTGCCGCGCCTGCTGCATGCGGCGGAACGCGGCCCTCGCCTCGGTGAGCGGGTAGATCTCGGCGGGCAGTGGCACCCACTCACCCTTGCCCAGTCCCTCCGACACCTCGGTCAGCAAGCCACGAATACGCTCGGGCTCCTGGAAGGTCACCGTGTCCAGCGCCACGATCTCGTAGGCGATGTCAGGGCGGACCTCCGCCATCTGTTCCGGCGTCCAGATGTCGCGTTTGGCGATCTCGGCGAACCGGCCGTTCTGGGCGGTGGCCCGCACGGTCGCTTCGAGGAACCCTTCATTCGTCAGGCTGTTGAGCACCACGTCGACGCCTGCGCCGTCGGTGTCGGCCAGGATCTGGTCGGCGAAATCCGTGGTGCGCGAGTCGTACACATACTTCACACCCAACTTGCGCAGCGTCGCGCGTTTGTAGGTGCTGGCCGTGGCGAAGACCGTGGCACCGCACTGCTGTGCCATCTGGATCGCGGCCAGACCGACACCACCACTGGCGGCGTGAATGAGCACGCGATCACCGGGCTGCACCTGCGCCCAGTCGAACGCGAGCCGAACCGTCAACGCCGCAGCGGGAATGGTCGCCGCGGCTACCGCGCTCACGCCAGCGGGAATCGGCGCCAGCAACTGGGCCGGCACATTGAACCGGCTGGCGAACGCGCCCTGCATAAAGCCGTAGACGCGCTGGCCGATCTCGAGTCCGGTGACGCCACTACCCAATTGGGTGACGGTTCCGGCGAAGTCGCCGCCGATCGGGCCCGGGTCGCCCGGGTAGAGGCCAAGGACATTGAGCACATCCCGGAAGTTGAGGCCCGCGGCCTCCACCCGGACCTGCACGTAACCCTCGTCCGGCGCCGGCACCTCCGCCTCGGTCAGTCGCAGGTTGTCGATCGCGCCGCGCTCGTTGGGCGCCAGGACATAGTCGGACGAGCGCGGCACCGTGAGATGACCGCTGCGCGCCCAGGGCAACAACCGTGAGGCCAGCAGCTTCCCTTGTCGCAGCGCAATTTCCGGCTCGTCGACCGGTGTGACCAGCAGGTTGGCCAGCGCTCGCACCGCCTCCTCGGAGCCGTCGCAATCGACGAGTTTGCAGCGCAGCGCCGGTTCCTCGTTGATCGTGGTCCGCCCGAATCCCCACAGCGCCGCCTGCACCGGATCGACCGGCTCGCCGGACTCGGTGGCTACCGCGCGCTCGGTGATGATCCACAGTCCGCCAGGCAGTTTTACCTCGCCGTGTTGCACCGTGTGCACCGCGCTGAGCAGGTTTGCGATTTCGGTTTCGAGTCGCGCCGCGCCCTGGGCGCTCGACTCTTTACGGTTCGGCGCGGCGCTGCGCCAGACGACGCCGGAGAACGGCAGACCACGCTCGTGAGCCTGTGCCAACAGCTGTCCCAAGAGCTCCGGATCGGTGTTCGGGTCGAACGGGATGCAGCCCGGTACGTCGGCGGCCAGTTCGTCGAATCCCGCAATCAGCCAGGTGCCGTTCGCAACTGCGGCGTCGTCGTTCGGAGCCGGTGGCGGCACCTCGTGCCAGCCGAGGGTGTAGAGCAGCCGGGTGGCGTCGCCGCCCAGACCGCGCAGCAAGGCCTCACGGGGTGCGCGCTTGACGGTGAACTCGCGAATCCCGCCCAGGTGCCGGCCATCTCGATCGATGTAATCGAGATCGAAGACCTGGGTTTCGCTGTCGAGGGCGCTGGTGTGCCACTTCGCCCGGCAGTAGAACCGCCGCGGCATCTTCTCCCGCAGCGTCACCTGCCCGTACCGCAGCGGCAGGAACAGATCGTTGACGCCCTGTTCGGCCGCGAGAAGTGCCGGGAACGCGGGGAACGCGACACCAGTGCACAGGTCCATCAGCACCGGGTGCATCGGCTCTGTTCCGAGTTGTTCGGCGAGTTCTTCGCCGACGACGATGTCGCCGATCGCCTCACCCTCACCGAGCCACAGCGACTTCAGCGAACCGGACCAGGTCGGACCCCATGCCAACTCCAGGTCGGCAAAGGTCTCGAACAACTCCTGCGGCCGCATCCGGTCCAGCCGCTCGATCGCTTCGTCGACCGGATCATTCTCGGATACCGGCTCCTCGTCAACGCCGGCGACCACAGCGCCTTCGGCATTCAACGACCATTCGGCGCCGCGTTCACCGTACGGCCGGCTGTGCACCTGGAATTTCCATCCGGCGCCGTCCTCCTGCGGATGCAATGTCAGCTGCACCTCACGAGAACTCTTCTCGGGCAGGATGATCGGCTCGTAGAAGAAGACGTCCTTCGCCCGTGCCGGCGTACCGACGGCGGCCAAGGCCATCGCCGCGTACGTCGCCCCGGGGACGACGACGGTGCCGTAAATGACGTGGTCGGAAAGCCAGGGCTGAGATTTGATCGACAACCTGCTGGTGTATATGGAGTCGCCAGAGGCGAGATCTTTTGCACTACCCAGGATTCCGGACACCGCGGGTCCGTCAACGGCGATTCCGGACGTCTTGGGCCAAAAGCGGCGGCGCTGGAACGGATAGGTGGGCAATTCGAGTCGGCGCGGCGCCTGACGATGCAGCGCAGCGAAATCGGGTCGGTGTCCGCCGATGTAGGCCGTGGCCAGCGCATCGGCGATCTGGCGCCGGTCGCCAACGCCCTTACGCAGCGAGACGATTGCCCGTGGCGCGGCCAGGTGCTCCGGCCAGACCTGCACCGCGGCTGCGGTCAACACCGGTTGCGGACCGATCTCCATCACTACCGAGCATCCAAGTGCGGCCACCGTGCGCACGCTTTCGGCGAACTGCACCGGTTGGCGGGAATGCCGGCGCCAGTACCCGGCGTCGAGCGGGGTCTGCGCCGTGAGCACCGCGCCGGTGCGGTTGCAGACCAGCGGCAACGTCGGGGCAGCGAACTCCAACTGCGCCGCGTACGACTCGAATTCGTCGAGCACGGGATCCAGCAGCTCCGAGTGGAACGCGTGGCTGGTCTCCAGCCATGTGCAGCGGATCCCCTCGTCACTGAATTTGGCGACGATCTGTTCGAGGTCATCGCCCGGGCCCGAGAGCACCGTGTTGGGTCCGTTGTAAGCGCCGACCGACACCCGCGGGAATTCGCCGGCGATCTGTTCGACGTGCTTGGCGTCGGTGAACACCGCCACCATGCGCCCGCCTTCGGGCAGGCTGCCGAACATCCGGCCGCGCTCGGCCATCAGCCGTGCGCCGTCGTCGATGCTGAAGACTCCAGCCACACATGCCGCTGCGTACTGGCCCACACTGTGCCCCAGCACCACGTCGGGCTCGATGCCCCACGACTGCCACAGCCTCGCCAGGCCCATCTCGATGGCGAACAGCGCCGGCTGCGCAAACGATGTGTGCCGCAGTGTTTCTCCGCCTTCGCGGTCGGTGGCGAACAGCACCTCCAGCAACGGACGCGGCAGCATGTCCTTGACCGCGTCCGCGCAACGTGTCACGGTTTCGGCGAAAACCGGTTCGGTCTCGAACAATTCACGCGCCATCCCGGGATACTGACTTCCCTGACCGGTGAACAACCACGCCGTCGTCGGCCGGTGCGTGTGCTCCCCGCGTACCACACCGGGCCGCAGGCGGTTCTCGGCCAACTCGGCCAAGCCCTCGCGGGCACCCTCGACCGAATCGACGACCAGCGCGGCGCGATGTTCGAAGTGCGATCGCCCCATTCCGGCGGTAAGGCATACGTCGGCGAGGTCCACGTCGGGGTGCGCGCTCAACCAGGCTTGGTAGCGCTGCGCCAGCGCCACCAACGCTTCCGGTGACCGGGCGGACAGCGCCAGCACGTTGACCGACCGCTCGCGGGCGTCGGTTACTTCGGCTTCGTCTGCCGAGTCGGACGGACCTTGGGTGGGCGATCCCGCTCGGGCGGGCGCCTCCTCGATCAGCACGTGTGCGTTCGTTCCGGTGAACCCGAAGGAACTCACGCCGGCGCGGCGCGGCCTGCCGTTGGCCTGCCACGGAGTCGACTCGCCCACCACCCGCACCGGCAGCGAGTCCCAGGGGATGTGCGGCGACGGTGTGTCGAAATGCAGGCTCTGCGGCAGCAATTCGTGCTGTAGCGACAGCACGACCTTGATCAGGCCCGCCGCCCCCGATGCCGACTCGGTGTGTCCGATATTGGTCTTCACCGATCCCATCAGCAGCGGGCGGTCCGCATCACGCGAACCTCCGTAGGCGGCCGCGGCCGCCTGCACCTCGATCGGATCACCCAGCGGGGTGCCAGTACCGTGCGCCTCGAGGTAGTCGACGTCCCCGCCTGCCAGACCGGCGCGGGTCAGCGCGGCCCGGATGAGTCGTTGCTGTGCACCACCATTGGGCACGGTCAATCCGCTGGAAGCGCCATCCTGGTTGACCGCGCTGCCCGGAATGACAGCGAGGACCCGATCGCCGTCGCGCTCCGCGTCGCTCAACCTCTTGAGCACGAGAATTCCGCAGCCTTCGCTGCGCACGTAGCCGTCGGCGGAGGCATCGAAGGTCTTGCACTTACCGACCGGGGAAAGCATGCGGGCGCGCGAGGCCGCAATGACCGTCACCGGGGAAAGCAAGACGTTCACACCCCCGGCCACCGCGAGGTCACAGTCGTCGGAGTGCAAGGCCTGGCACGCCTGATGGACGGCCACCAAGGCCGAACTGCAGGCGGTATCGATCGCCACTGCCGGCCCTTCGAGTCCGAGCGCGAAGGCGACCCGACCCGAAATGGCATTGAGCGCATTACCCGTGATGAAGTACGGCTCGATTTTGTCGATCGGCTCCGCCGACAGTAGGTGCGCATACTCGTTGGCGGCCACCCCCGCGAAAATGCCGGTCCGGCTACCGCGTAGCGCCGCCGGCGAGAGCCCGGCGCGTTCCAGCCCCTCCCACACCGTCTCGAGCATCAGCCGCTGCTGCGGCTCGATCCAGACGGCCTCGCGCGGGGAGATACCGAAGAATTCCGGATCGAATCCGTCGATTTCGTCGAGGAATCCGCCGAAGCGCGTATAAGTCTTGCCCGGGGTCTCTGGGTCCGGGTCATAGAATTCGTCGATATCGAATCGGTCCTCCGGGACTTCCCGGATCGCATCGACGCCGCCGGACAGCAACTCCCAGAAGGCTTCTGGGTCGGGTGCGCCGGGGAAGCGGCACGAGACCGCGACGATCGCGATCGGTTCGTCCGTCCGCGTCGTCACCGCCGACGCCGGCTGGGACGCTGGTTTCGCGGACGCCTGCCCGCTGAGCCCGAGCACCTCACCAAGCAGATAGTCGGCCACGTCGGACAGCCGGGGGTGGTCCATCGCCAGGGTGGCCGGAATCTCCTTGCCCACCCCCTGCTCGATGTGGCGCCGCAATTCGACGGCCATCAGCGAATCCATGCCGAGGTCAAAGAACCCCGCATCCTCGCGGATCTCCGCGGCGTCCACGCGCGTTACCTCTGCTACCGCGTCGCGCAGGTAATCGGTCAGCAGCCGCTTGCGCTGCTGCACCGGCGCGCCTGCCAGCCGCTCGACCAGTTGTGTCTTCCCAGAAGGCAGCACGGCCGGCACCGCATCGGGCACCTCGCTCTCCAACTCCGCCAGGAATGCCCGCCGGCCGGCTTGCTGGTAGAGCGGCAGGAAGCGGGCCCAGTCGATCCGGGCCACCACCCCCTGAGCCGAGGGACCCGCGACGACGTCGGCCAGTCCCGCCAGTGCATCGGCAGGTGACAGCGTCCGGACCCCGCGCTGCTCCAGTCGCGCACGGGATTCCGCATCGGCCATGCCGGCCGACCAGGGGCCGAAATTGACGCTGGTCCCGCAGATGCCCTGCGCGCGCAGACGCCAGGCCAGTGCGTCGAGGAACGCGTTCGCCGCGCTGTAGGCGGTCTGTCCGAATCCTCCCCACACCGAGGCGATCGAGGAGGTGCTGATGAAGAAATCGAGCTTCAGGTCAGCCGCTGCCTCACTCAAATGCCAAGCACCCCAGACCTTCCCGGCGAAGACACGATCGACTTCGGCCTGCTGAGATTCGAAGTCCAGGTTGCTCAGCGGCGTGGTACCGATCTCGCCCGCGGCATGGACGATGCCGGCCAACGGCGGAAGTTCGGCCCGCACATCTGCCAGCAGCCGTGCGACGTCGTGCGCATCGGCGACATCGGCAGTGACTACTCGAAATTCGCAGCCGTACTGTTCGCCGAATGCATCGATGCGCTGCTGCGCGGCCTCGCTCGGTGCGCGCCGGCTGGTCAGCACCAAATGCTTGGCGCCGTGCGCGGCCAGGTAACCGGCCATCTCCAGCCCGATCGACCCCAGCCCGCCAGTGACCAAATACGTTGCTTCACTGCGTAATTCCGGCGATTTTCCGGTCGGCTGCCCGTCCCGCCGAACCAGCCGGGGCACGTAGACCGCTTGATCACGCAGCGCGACCTGGTCTTCGCGCGGGGCGGAGTCGTGCGGGGCCGTGATCCGGTCGATGAACCGAGACCACTCGTCGGCAGTGCCTTGCGCCAGATCCGCCAGTCCGCCCCACAGGTGCGGAAGTTCCAGCGATGCGGCGCGACCAAATCCCCACAGGCAACCCTGGTCCGGCGCCACGGTATCCGAGTCGGTAACTCGTTGTGCGCCACGGGTCACCACCCAGACGGGTCTGCGGAGTTCGGCGGCGGTCGCAGCGGCGAAGAGCCGCCGCGTGCCGCCCAGGATCCGGTGTTGCATCCGCAGCATTGACTGCATCGACGGCGCGGTCTCGGCGTCCACCGCCGCGACGTGCACGATACGCAACATCGAATCCTCAACCGCCGCAGCGCGCAACGCATCCGCGAGCTGTTCCTCGTCGGAGTCGGAGGTCGGCAATCCGAGGAACCGGTACTGCTGTCCACGTGCAGTGAGCTCGTCGACCAACGGCTGTAGCGCCGGGGATTCGTCGCCGATGAGAAGCCAGGAAGATCCCTCGCCGGCCTGCGCGCCGGCGAGGCGAGCAGTGACTGTCTCCCAGCGGATCTCGTAGCGGTCGTCCGCGATGGACTGACTGGTCCGTTCGTGGTTGTGTTGTGCCGCAAGCTTGGTCAGCACGCTCAGGGTCCGATGATCGCTTGCACCGTCGAGCAGGGCCGCGAGTTCCTCGATCCGGCCGTCCTCAAGAAGGCGGACGGCCTGGGTACGCGCGGAAAGCTGCGGCTGTTGGCCGGCGGGTTCCTGATTGTCGCGAAACCAGTACTGGCGGCGCTCGAACGGATAAGTGGGCAGGTCGAGTTTTCGCGCGTGCGCCTGCCGGAAGGCATCGAATTCGGGTAGGTGGCCCAAGACATACGCCTCGGCAACGGCTTCGGTGATCTGCCGGTGGTCGGCGGTGTTTCGGCGCAGCGACGTGATCGCCCGCGGCGCGGTGGCCGGATCAGGCCATGCACTCAGGGCCGCGGCGGTGAGCACCGGTCGTGGGCCGATCTCGAGCAACACCTTGCAATTGAGTTCGGCAAGGGTGCGCGCGCTCTTGGCGAATTGCACCGGCTGGCGCGCGTGACGGCGCCAGTAGGCGCCGTCCAGCTTCACGCTCCGGCCCAGCGCGGCGCCGGTGCGGTTGTCAACCAGAATCCGTTGTGGGGTACCGAAATTGAACCGATCCGCATACGACTCGAATTCGTCCAGAATCGGGTCCAGCAGCGCCGAGTGGAACGCGTGGCTGGTGTCGAGCCAGTCACACCGGACACCGTCAGCCACCAGAGGAGCCACCGCCGTCTCCAGATCCCCTGCGGGTCCGGACAATACGGTGTTCGCACCGTTGTAGGCGGCGACCGACAGACTCGGGAACTCGTTGCTCAGGTTCTCGACACGCTCGGCGGCGGTGAACACCGCGACCATCCGCCCACCCGAAGGCAAATTGCCGAAGAGACGGCCGCGTTCGGCCATCAGCAGGGCGCCGTCCTCGAGACTGACCACACCCGCGACACAGGCCGCCGAATACTGTCCGACGCTGTGGCCCAGCACCACGTCGGGCTCGAAACCCCACGACTGCCAAAGGCGGGCCAGGCCCATCTCGATCGCGAACAAGGCGGGCTGTGCGTACGAGGTCTGTCGCAGCGTCGCTTCGCTGTCCGGACTGTCGGTTTCGAAAATGAGGTCAATCAACGGCTTTTCGAGGACGTCGGCGACCGCGGCAGCGCAACGTTTCACCGTGTCGGCGAACACCGGCTCGGTGTCGAACAACTCGCGGGCCATGCCGGGGTATTGGCTGCCTTGACCGGTGAACAGCCACGCCGTCTTCGGTGTGTCATGGGATTCGCCGCGCAACAAGCCGGGAGCCGGGCGGTCGTCCGCTAGTGCGCCCAGCAGCTCCATCGCGGATTCTCGCGAATTGATCACCAAAGCAGCGCGGTGCTCCAGGTGTGCTCGCGCCGTCCCGGCGGTCAAGCACAGGTCGGCCAGGGTGGCCTCCGGGTGCGCGCTCAACCAGTCGCGGTATTCATCGGCGAGCCGGACCAACGCGGCGGGCGTTCGCGCCGAGAGCGGAAGAATGCTGAACCGTCGGTCCCCGGGCTGCCCGACCGGGATCGGCGCCGCGACAGGCCGTGCCGCTTGCTCGGGCGCTTCCTCGAGAATGACGTGAGCGTTTGTCCCGGCGAACCCGAATGAGCTGATTCCCGCGATGCGCGGCCGGCCGTTGCGTTCCCAAGCGGTGGCCTCCTTGACCACCTGCACCGCAAGCCGATCCCAGGGAATGTGCGGCGACGGGTTCTCGAAGTGCAGGTGCTGCGGCAGCAACTCGTGCTCGAGCGACAGAATGACTTTGATCACACCGGCGATACCCGCGGCCGCCTCCAGGTGCCCGATGTTCGTCTTCACCGAGCCCATCAGCAGCGGCTGGCCGGGTTCGCGTCCGGCGCCGAACGCCGCACCCGCGGCCTGGGCCTCGATAGGGTCACCCAGCGATGTCCCGGTGCCGTGTGCTTCCAGGTAGCCGACGTCGTGGGGCTCGAGGTCGGAGCGCTTCAGCGCCTCGGCGATGACCCGTTGCTGGGCAACGCCGTTCGGGACCGTCAATCCACCCGATGCACCGTCCTGGTTGATCGCACTTCCGCGGATCACGGCCCGTATCCGGTCGCCGTCGCGGATCGCGTCCTCGAGGCGCTTGATCACGATGACGCCGCATCCCTCGCCGCGCACATAGCCGTCCGCGGCCGCATCGAAGGTCTTGCAGCGGCCGTCCGGCGCGAGCATGTGAGCGCTGGAGAACGTGATCATCGTCGCCGGGGTGAGCAGGACGTTCGCGCCGCCGGCCAGCGCGAGGTCGCATTCGCCCAAGCGCAGCGCCTGGCACGCCTGATGGATTGCCACCAGCGACGAGCTGCACGCCGTGTCGACGGCGACCGCGGGGCCCTGCAACCCCAGTCGATAGCTGATCCGGCCCGCCGCGGCGGCATTCGATGTCCCGATGGCCATGTAGGCCTCGATCTCCGGGTAAGTCAGCTCGTCGGATGCCATTCCGAGGTAGTCGTGGGTGGCCAACCCGACGAAGACACCAGTGTTGCTGTTAGCCAGGGCCGTTGGCGCGGTGCCCGAATGCTCCACCGCACGCCATGCCGTCTCCAGCAAGATCCGGTGCTGCGGGTCCATCAACCTGACCTCGCGTGTCGACATACCGAAGAACGGCGCGTCGAAGCCCGTCACGTCATCGACGAAACCCGCACGACGGGTCACGACCTTGCCGGGCGCACCGGGTTCCGGGTCGAAGAATTCGTCGACATCCCAGCGGTCCTGCGGCACTTCCGATATCGCATCCCGGCCTTGCCGCAACACATCCCAGAACTCATCCGCATCCGCAGCACCCGGAAAACGCGCTGCGTAGCCGACGATCGCGAAACCCGATGCCGGCTCGCCCAGATCTTCAACGGATGCCATACGGTTGCCCTCCCTGCGTTGCCCGATCAAGGCCCGATCCCCACGGGCGGCCCGGTTGCGCTTCAGAATCATCTTTCCGAAGGCCAGCGCTGCAAATGCAGAGCCCGCTCCGCAGAACGACGGCCAGTGCGGCTGCCGCCCTGCGTCTCTCGCCCGGCCGTTCGATTGCCACAACGGCCCACCGGATCCTTGAGCGAGTGTAGGCGGTGGCGCGTGCATGTCTGGGAGGCCGTCGCCGGAGGGTTATCTTGGTGTCGCCGCTTTTGGCCGGAGGGGAACCGTTTGAACCGAGGGGGACGTAGTTTTGCGCATCGGGAAGATTACGATCGGCGCTCTCGATGATTGGACGCTGACGCCAGGCTCGGTCACCTCGTGGCACCCGACGGACGCGGCAAAAGACAAGGTCCGGCAAGCGCCGGTCAGCTCGGTGCCGGTCAGCTACATGCAGGGCCAGCATCTTCGTAACTACTGTGAACGGGCGGCCGCGGGGCTGAATTTTTCCCGGCAGATCATTGCGACCTGTGAGTTACCTGGGACTTGTGATGTCGCGGCGATGGACCACGCCGTCAACACGTACCTCCGTCGACACGACACCTTCCGCAGTTGGTTCGAGCACACCGGCGACGGACAGTTCGTCCGGCATACCCACGGCGATCCGGCCGACATCGAGTTCACGCCAATCGATCACGGCCAGCTGACCGTTGACGAAATTCGCGCTCATGTCGTGGCCATACCGAGCCCGCTGGAGTGGGGCTGCTTCACCTTCGGGATCATCCAAAGCGAGAGCCATTTCACATTTTTTGCCGCCATGGATCATGTCCACGGGGACGCGACACTGATCGGCACCACGATGATGGAAGCCAACGGCATGTACACAGCGTTGAGCGGCGGCGGTGAGGCCCTTGCTCTTCCCGATGCCGGCAGCTTCGATGATTTCTGCATCCGCGAGCGCGAATACACGTCGACGTTAACCGTGGATTCGCCCGAGGTGCGGGCGTGGATCGAGTTCGCCGAAAACAACAATGGCGGTTTCCCCGAATTCCCACTCCCCCTGGGTAACCCGTTGGAGTCGAGTAGCAGTGACATGGCCTCCGAACTTCTGATGAATCCAGCACAGACGGAGCGATTCGAATCAGCCTGCGCGGCGGCCGGAGCGCGCTTCGTCGGCGGCTTATTCGCCTGCTTCGCCCTGCTGGAGCATGAATTCACCGGCGCGCTCACGTATTACGGCCTTACTCCCAGAGATTCCCGAACCGCCGCGGACAATTTCATGACACAGGGCTGGTTTACCGGCTTAATCCCGATCACCGTGCCCATCGCCGCGGCCTCTTTCGGCGATGCCGCTTGGGCAGCTCAGGCTTCTTTCGATGCAGGTCTGGACATGGCGAAAGTGCCCTACTACCGCGTATTGGAATTAGCGCCGTCGTTGACCTGGCCACAGCCAAACTTTCCGGTGTCGAACTTCTTTCACGGCGGCGCCGCTCCACTCAACGCGATCCTGGCCGCGGCCGACCTGGGTCTTGCGAACAATATCGGAATCTATCCCGACGGCCGGTACTCCTATCAGCTGACCATTTATGTGTTCCGGTACGGCGAAGGCACGGTCATCGCGATCATGCATCCTGACAATCCGGTCGCCAAGAAATCGGTGAGCCGCTACATGGCGGCTATGAAGTCCGTGTGCGAGCGGGTCGCGGGCAGCGGACACTGGGGGCGAGTCGCGTAGCGTGGGTCCATCCGATGGCTAGAGCGTTTCTGAAGTGCGCGAATCCCGCTCGGGCACACTACGAACTAGCGCGGCTTGAGAGAGCGTCGGCGAGCGTCGCCGGCGGGCGCAACCGACTGCGCCGACCGGGGGCGAGGGCGATATGCGACGGTTAGCCGATTTCGTGGTGCGGTGGCCGTGGGTCGTAATCGGGCTCTGGGTCGCGGTTGCGGTCGCACTACCACTGACACTGCCTTCGCTGAGCGAGATGGCCGAGAAGCATCCGCTCGCCATCCTGCCCAGCGATGCACCATCGAGCGTCACCGCCCGAGAGATGACCAAGGCGTTTCACGAATCGGGCTCAGAAGACCTGCTATTGGTGGTCCTGACGGACGACAAGGGGCTTGGCCCCGCCGACGAAGCCGCTTACCGCAAACTGGTGGACACGCTGCGCCAGGACACCCGAGACGTCGTGATGGTGCAGGATTTCATCAGCACGCCGCCGCTGCGCTCGGTCGTGACCAGCAAGGATCACAAGGCATGGGTGATTCCGGTCGGCGTCGCGGGCGAGTTGGGCACCCCACAGTCGTATGCCGCTTTCAACCGGATCAGCGACGTCGTCAAACACTCGGTCGCCGGAACTCCCCTCACGGTAACCCTCACCGGCCCCGCGGCAACCGTCGCCGACCTCACGGTCGCGGGCGATAAGGATCGGCTTCCGATCGAGCTGGCGATCGCCGTCCTGGTGCTCATCGTCCTGCTGGTGATCTACCGCAGCGCGGTTACCATGCTGCTGCCGTTGCTGACGATCGGCATCTCCCTGGTCATCGCGCAGGCGGTGGTGGCGGGTTACTCCCAACTGACCGGCTCGGGCGTCTCGAACCAGTCCATCGTATTTCTGAGTGCCATAATGGCCGGGGCCGGAACGGATTACGCCGTCTTTCTGATCAGTCGCTATCACGACTATCTGCGGTCGGGTGCGGATTTCGATCAAGCGATCAAACGCGCAATGATCTCGATCGGAAAAGTGATCGGCGCATCCGCGGCCACCGTCGGAATCACATTTCTGCTCATCAGCTTCGCCCGAATGGGGATATTCAAAACGGTCGGCGCGTCGTCGGCGATCGGAGTCGGCGTGGCATTCCTCGCCGCGGTGACATTGCTGCCGGCAATTCTGGTGCTCGCGGGGCCGCGTGGCTGGGTCAAGCCACGGCGCGAGCTGACCGCGCGGTTCTGGCGGCGTTCGGGAATCCGCATCGTGCGCCGGCCCAAGGCCAATCTGGTTGCCAGTGTGCTGGTGTTGATCATCCTGGCCAGCTGCGCCGGCTTGGTGCGCTACAACTACGACGATCGCAAGGCCCTGCGGTCTGCCGCGCCGAGTTCCATCGGGTATGCCGCGCTGGATCGTCATTTCCCGGTCAATCAATCCATTCCGGAGTACATCCTTATCCAGTCACCGCATGACCTTCGTACGCCGAAAGCTCTGGCAGACCTCGAACAGCTGGCGGACCGGGTCAGCCAACTACCGAATATCGCTGCCGTCAGCGGCATTACGCGTCCCACCGGAAATGTGCCCGAACAATTCCGGGCCACCTATCAGGCGGGCGCTATCGGCACCCTGTTGGCCGGCGGATCCACCATGATCAACGATCACACCAATGACCTCAACCGACTGGTCACCGGGGCCGGCACGCTGGCCAACAGCCTCGGCGATGTCCGCGGCCAGGTCTCCCAACTTGCGGCCAGCCTGCAGGAACTGGAGGGTGCCTTCGCCTCGGCGAAGAACCAATACAGCGGCGACGCGCTGGTCAAACAGGTCGACATCGCTGCCCAGCTCGTCGACCATGTCAACGCGCTGAGCAACGCCATGGGCTGGAACTTTTCGGCGGCCAAGAACATATTCGCCTGGATAGGCCCGGTGCTGGCAGCGCTGCAGGGCAACCCGGTGTGCGATGCCGATCCGTCGTGCAGCTCCACCCGCGGAACATTTGAGCAACTCGTGGGTTCGCGCGATCAAGCAGACCTCGACGCGATCAATGACTTGGCCCACCAACTGCAGGACTACCAGGACAAAAAAGCCCTGAAGGCGTCGACCGACCGCGTGCGTGCCGCGCTGGGCAAGCTCACCAAGGTGATGCACTCGATGGGGATGGACAAACCCGGTGGCCTGCAGACGAATCTGAACAGTGTGCAAGACGGCGCAAACCGACTCGCCGGAGGCAGCCGGCAAATAGCCGACGCCGTGGCTCAACTCGTCGACCAAGTCAAACAGCTCGGCGCCGGGCTCGGCGAGTCAGCGACGTTTCTGTTGTCACTGAAACGCGATGCCGCACAACCGGCAATGGCCGGGTTCAACATCCCGCCCCAGCTGCTGCAGTTAGAGGAGTTCCAGAAGGCCGCCAAGGTGTTTATTTCGCCGGACGGCCACTCGGTGCGGTATTTGGTTCAAACCAAACTGAATCCGTTCAGCACCGAAGCCATGGATCAGGTCAATGCGATCAGTGCCGCCGCTCGGGGAGCACAACCGAATACCGCACTGGCGGACGCCACGATTTCGATGGCGGGATACACCGTTGGCCTGAAGGACACCCGCGACTACTACCAACACGACATCCGGTTCATCATCGCGGTAACCCTTCTCGTCGTACTGGTGACCTTGATCGCGCTGCTGCGCGCGATTGTCGCGCCGCTGTATCTGGTTGCTTCCGTCGTCATTTCGTATTTGTCGGCGGTAGGTATCGGCGTACTCGTATTTCAATACCTGCTGGGCCAGCAATTGCATTGGAGCGTGCCCCCGCTGGCATTTGTGGTGCTGGTCGCGGTGGGAGCCGATTACAACATGCTGCTCGTCTCGCGAATGCGTGAGGAATCGCCGCATAGCATGCGCTACAGCATCATTCGCACCCTGAGCTCGACGGGCGGTGTGATCACTGCGGCAGGGCTGATCTTCGCGGCCTCGATGTGCGGCCTCTTGTTCTCCAGCATCGGCACCGTGGTCCAGGGCGGTTTCGTGATCGGCGTGGGAATTTTGCTGGACACCTTCTTGGTCCGCACCATCACGGTTCCGGCCATCGCCACGCTGGTCGGACGGGCAAACTGGTGGCCTTCCCAAGGGGGTGCGCACGTGAGCGGGCGGCGGGCGCCCGTCCGACGCGCCGAGCCACAACCCGGTTAGGGACTAGGCATGATTTATGTGAAACTACGAGACGAATCCGAGCGGTCAGGATTAGGAATGAAGAAACTACTCGCAGGAGTTTCGGCGCTGGTAACTGTCGGCGCCACAGCATATTTCGGCGTCGGCACCGCGTCGGCCGACGATACGCCCATCGGCGGCCCGCCGACCCCGGGGGCGCCGGGCGACCAGACCGCGTTCGCACTCGGCGGCGCTCACGTTCTGGGCATCCCCTACGACGAGTACATCCGCCGTGAGGGCGCCGAATGGTTCCCCGGTCAGCAGCGCGAAATCGTCCGCTACCCGGCGGGCCAGGTTCAGGGTCACGTGCTGGAGCGGCTGTTCCCGGGCATCGGCCGGTTCGATCAACTCTTCCCCGGCCTGGGCCTGGACGGCCCCAGCGTCGGCGAGTCGGTCGACGTGGGTGTGGACAACCTCGATGCGGCGATCCGCGCGGGTCGCCCCGGAACGGCGATCGGCTTGTCCGAGGGCGGGTTCGTGGTCGATGGCGAGCAGGCACGACTGGCGAGTGACCCGACTGCTCCCCCGCCGGACAAACTGAACTTCGCCACATTCGGCGACCCGATCGGGCGTCACGCCTTCGGTCAGAGCTTCCTGAGCGCCATGTTCCCGGTCGGCAGCGTTGTCCCCGCACTCGACTACACCATGCCACCACCGTACGAGAGTCAGTACGACACAAACAGATTCGTGGCCGCATACGATTCGATCGCGGACTTCCCCGACCGCCCGGACAACATGTTCGCTCTCGCCAACACGCTCCTCGGTCTCGCCACGGGCCATACCGCGGTGGCCTTCACGAACCCGAGCATGGTGCCGCCGCAGAACATCAGGACGACGATCAACTCCCGAGGCGCGAGAGACACCACGATCATGGTCCCGGAAAAGCATCTGCCCCTTGTCATGCCGCTGAAATACGTCGGGATCGACGAAGACACGCTCAACAAGTTGGACGCAATCCTGATCCCTCGGGTGAACGCGGGCTACTTCCGAAACGACGACCCGTCGACCGCTCCGGTTCAGGTGGACCCGGTGCACGGCTTCGACCCGGCCGAAGTCACCGCCCCAGCCAACCAGGCGACATTCGGCGGCGGCGCCGACCCACTTTCACAAATCCTCAGTGGTGCCACGTCCGTGTTGTCCCACGGCACCGGCTGACAACGCGCCTATGTCTGCGTCATCGATTCTCGCCATGCTGCACGGGCGGGCCAGTCTGCGTCCGCATGATCTGGCGTACACGTTTACCAACTTCGAGGGCAATTGGGACGGCGTTCGCGAGAGCCTCACCTGGTCGCAGATATCTCGCCGAACACTCAATGTGGCACGCGATCTCGGCCCGCACGGATCGGTCGGAGACAGGGCGGTAATCCTGGCTCCTCAGGGCCTTGACTACATCGCGGCGTTCCTGGGATCCATGCAGGCCGGGCTCATCGCAGTTCCACTTCCGATGCCACATCGCGGCTCGAGTCACGAGCGGGTAAGTGCGGTCCTTGCCGATACCTCGCCCTCGGTTGTTCTCACAACGTCGGCTTTCGCGGACGATGTCGCCGACTATGTCGATCGAGCACGCATGGACGATGTTCCGAAGATCGTCGAAATCGATTCGATGAATCTGGACGTCGATGGCGAAACAAGTGTTCGGACAGCCGATTTGCCTAACATCGCGTATTTGCAGTACAGCTCGGGTTCGACCCGAACGCCGACCGGTGTGACGATCTCGCACCGAAATCTCGAAGTGAATTTCGAGCAGCTGATGCGCAGCTTCTTCGTGGACTCCGGAACCAAAATTCCGTCGGAAGCCACGATCGTGTCGTGGTTGCCCTTCTACCACGACATGGGTTTGGTGCTGGGAGTCTGCGCTCCAATCCTGAGTGGCCATCGTGCCGAGTTGACCAGTCCGGTGGGATTCTTGGAGAGGCCGGCCAGATGGGTGCGTGCGTTGGCCGAAAATCCGCGCGCGTGGTCGTCGGCGCCCAACTTCGCCTTTGACATGGCCGCCCGCAAGACCGCCGACAAAGATCTGGCCGGGCTCGACCTCGGCGATGTGCTGGGCATCATCAGCGGCGCCGAGCGGGTCGAGCCGGTCACCTTACGGCGCTTCGTAGATCGGTTTGCGCACTTCAACTTTCGGGACCACATGATGCGGCCTTCCTACGGGATGGCCGAGGCCACGGTCTTCGTGGCGACCGGCACCTGGAGTGAATCGGCGCCGGCGGCGCGCTTCGATACCGCAGCGCTCGGCGCGGGCCGTGTTGAGCCGTGCGGAGCCGGGAGAGCCACGGCAGCCGGAAACGCTACGGCTCTGGTGAAGTACCAAGTGCCGCAATCGCCCACGGTGCGGATCGTCGACAGCGAGACGAATCGCGAATGCCCGCCGGACTTGATCGGTGAAATCTGGGTGCACGGCGAGAATGTCGCCGACGGCTATTGGCGCAAGCCGCCATCCGAGCAGCGCTGCTTCGGCGCAACACTTGTCGACCCGTCGCCCGGCACGCCTGACGGGCCGTGGTTGCGAACCGGCGACCTGGGTTTCGTCTACTCCGGTGAGCTGTTCATCGTCGGCCGCATCAAGGACCTGCTGATCATCCGCGGGCGTAATCACTATCCCGAGGACATCGAGGCGACGGTCCAAGCGATCACCCGTGGCCGGGTCGCGGCTATTTCGGTTCCGGTGGACGGTACCGAGCAGTTGGTCGCCGTCATCGAGCTCAAGAAGCGGACCGACTCCGACGAGGACGCGACGGCCTGGCTCGGTGACGTCAAGAGCGAGGTGACGTCGGCGATATCCAATGCACACGGGCTCAATGTCGGCGATCTGGTGCTGGTACCTCCCGGGTCCATTCCCACCACGACGAGTGGCAAGATCCGGCGCGCCGCCTGTGTCGAGCAGTACCGGCAGGACCAATTCGCTCGGCTGGACGCCTAAGCTCGACGCCCGCGCACGGTGGCGAAGCGCGCTTCGCATAATGGGTCCATCCCGCACCGGCAAAGGAGCCACGATGAGCACAGCCAGTACAGACCGTCCCTTACGCGTCATCCAGTGGACGACGGGGAACATCGGACGGCGGTCGCTGCACGCGATCATCGGCAGGCCCGACATGGAGCTGGTCGGGGTGTACGCGCACGGGGCGGACAAGGTCGGTGTCGACGCCGCCGAACTTTCCGGCTGGCCGGAGCCCACCGGCGTGCAAGCCACCAATGACATCGACGCGCTGATCGCCCTGGGCGCCGACGCGTGTTGCTATAACCCGTTGTGGCCCAACATCGACGAATTGGTGCGGCTGCTGGAATCAGGCGTCAACGTGTGCTCCAGCGCGGCCTGGATCACCGGCGGCAAGCAGACGCCGCAGGACCGTAAACGCATCGAAGATGCTTGCCAGAAAGGCAATTCGACGATCTTCGGCAGCGGGGCGCATCCCGGCATGACGAACATGGTCGGCATGGTGCTGTCCGCCTCCTGCGAGCGCGTCGACGAAATCCGGATCACCGAATCGGTGGACTGCTCGACCTACGAATCCGCGGAAACCCAAACAGCGATGGGGTTCTCACAAGATCCCGACACACCCGGGCTGGCGGAGAACGTGCGGCGGGAAAGCGAAGTCTTCGCCGAGTCGGCGGCGATGATGGCCGACGCGATCGGCGCCAAGCTGGACAAGATGACCTTCGACGTCACGTTCACCGCGGCCACCGGCGACTCGGATCTGGGCTTCATGAAGATCCCCGCGGGCACGGTCGGCGGCGTGTACGGCTTCCACCGTGGCTGGGAAGGCGACCGCAACGTCGTCAGCGTCGGATTCAACTGGACCATGGGTAACCACGTCGCCCCGCCCAAGCCGCTCGAGCACGGCCACGTCATTCAGGTCTTCGGAATGCCCAACATGCGGACAGTCCTGCACTGCCTGCCGCCGAAAGACTGGACGGAGCCCGGGTTCATGGGGCTCGGCATGATCTATACCGCGATGCCGGTCACCAACGCGGTCCCCGGCGTGGTGGCCGCCAAGCCCGGGATCGTGACCCTTGCCGACTTGCCGCCGGTCACCGGCCGCCTGGCCCGGTAACGCTATGGCGTTGACCACATACCGGGCACCCCGGAGGAACGGTTCCGTCCTCTAAGGTTTAGAGTGCTTAGCCGAGCAAAGGTTCCGCCGACAATTAATGTTGTCGACGACGGTGGTGAGCTTTCCAAGGCAGGACGGCAGGCCCCCGCAGCGGCGAGCGGAAGGCGGTCAAGGTGAGGGCTTCGCCGAACTCGGATGCCATTACCCGGGCACTCAGACGAGGCTGGATTCCTTTGCTGCTGATTGTGGTCCTGGCCGTCTCGGCGTTGGTCGTGTCGCGACTGCACAAGATCTTCGGCTCGCAGGACCTCAACGCGAATGCCGGCAAGGGGATCGAGATCGTGCAGTTCAACCCGAAGGTCGTCGTCTACGAGATCGCGGGCCCGGCAGGTGCGACCGCGAACATCAACTACTGGGACGAAAACGCCAACACGCACCAGATCAACAACGCCTCGCTACCGTGGACCGCCACGATCTCAACGACGCTGCCGTCGGTGAGCGCCAACATCATGGCGCAAAGTGACGGCAGCCGAATCAGCTGCAAGATCACCGTGGACGGCGTGGTCCGCGATCAGCAGAACTCCGATGGTCACAACGCCCAGACCTTCTGCCTGGTGAAGTCCGCATGAGCGATCTCAGTAGCAAGAGCCATCTGGGTGTCGACGACGCCGACACCGGGCCGATCAGCACCCAGGGTTCGGGTAAGCCCGAACGCGGCCACCGCCCATACCTCCCCCACACCATTCGGATCTTCGCGGTACCGATCATCCTGATCTGGGTGGCCGTGACGGTCCTGGTCAACGTCGCCGTTCCGACCCTGGAAGTCGTCGGCGAGGCGCATTCGGCACCGATGACACCGCTGGACGCGCCGTCGATGAAGGCGATGATGCGCCTGGGCCAGAACTTCCACGAGTTCGATTCCAACAGCACCGTGATGATCGTGCTGGAGGGCCAGCAGCCGCTGGGCCCCGATGCACATCAGTACTACGACAAGCTAATTCGGCAACTGCGCCAGGATCCCAAGCACGTCCAGCACATCCAGGACTTCTGGGGAGACCGGCTGACCGCCGCGGGCGCCCAGAGCGCCGACGCCAAGGGTGCCTATGTACAGGTGAACCTCGCCGGTAACCAAGGCACCACGCTGGCGAACGAGTCCGTGGAGGCCGTTCGCAAGGTGATCGAGGAGAACAAGGCGCCGCCCGGCGTGAAGGCCTACGTGACCGGTCCCGCGGCACTCTCCGACGACATGCACATCATCGGCAACGCCAGCCTGGCCACGATCACGCTGTTCACCCTGGGTGCCATTGCGATCATGTTGCTGCTGGTCTACCGGTCCATCGTGACCACGCTGGTCCAGCTGTTCATGACCTTTGTCGCGTTGGCATGCTCGCGGGGAGTCGTCGCGGTTTTGGCGTATAACAACGCATTCGGCCTGACCACCTTCGCAGCCAACATCCTCACCATGTTGGCGATCGCCGCGGGAACCGACTACGGGATCTTCCTCGTCGGCCGCTATCAAGAGGCGCTGCGAGCGGGCGAAGATCGAGAAACCGCGTACTACACCACATTTAAGGGAGTAGCCCCGGTTGTGCTTGGGTCGGGCCTGACGATTGCCGGTGCGACCTACTGCCTGAGTTTTTCTCGGCTGCCCTGGTTCAACACCATGGGCGCTCCAGTGGCGATCGGCATGCTGGTCGTGGTCGCCGCCGGCCTCACACTGGGCCCGGCCGTTATCTTCGTCGGCAGCCGCTTCCACCTCTTCGAGACCAAGAGCGCCGCCAAACAAGGGCGGCTGTGGCGCCGGGTGGGCACCGCGGTAGTGCGTTGGCCCGCACCGATTCTGGCCGTCAGCGCCGCGGTCGTGCTGGTGGGCATGATCGCCCTGCCGAGCTACACCACGAGCTACAACGACCGCCACTACCTACCGCTCTCGGCCCCGTCCAACCAAGGGCAAGAGGCCGCGAACCGGCATTTCTCCGAGGCCCGGATGAACCCCGACCTGTTGATGGTCGAATCCGACCACGACATGCGCAACACGGCCGACATGCTGGTATTGGACCGGGTAGCCAAAAACGAGATGCGCACGCTCGGCATCGCGATGGTCCAGGACATCACCAGACCACTGGGCATTCCGATCCAGCACAGCTCAATTCCGTTCCAGAACAGCATCCAGAGTCAGACGACGATGCAGAACATGGGCTTTCTCAAGGAGCGCATGAACGACATCCTCAAGATGGCCGATGACCTGCAGACCCAGATCGACACCACGCAGCGCCAGTACGAGGTGTCGCTGGATCTGGCCCATGCCGCCGACGACAGCGCAAACACCACGGCGGTCACGTCGCAAATCACCGACAGCTTGCGCGACCACATCGCGGATTTCGACGACACCTTCCGGCCGGTGCGCACCTACTTCTACTGGGAGAAGCACTGTTTCGACATCCCGTTGTGCTTCGGGTTGCGATCCCTGTTCGATACGTTGGACGGCTTCGACCAGCTCGCCGAGCAGTTCCACTACCTGACGGCCGACATCAAGCACACCGCCCAGGCCACCCACGACCTGAATGCGCTTTTCCCCACCCTGATCACGACGCTGAAGACCACCCGGGGCATCACGCTGACGCTCTACCAGACGTTCAAGGCGATGATCAACCAGATGGAGGCGATGAGCAACACCGCCATCGTGATGGGCCAAAGCTTCGACCAGTCGAAGAACGACGACTTCTTCTATCTGCCGCCCGAAGCGTTCGACAACCCCGATTTCCAGACGGGTCTGCGGATGTTCTTGTCGCCGGACGGTAAGTCGGCGCGCTTCTTCATCACCCATCAGGGCGATCCCATGACGCCGGAAGGCATTTCGCGAGTCGCGGCCGAACGCACCGCGGCGCAGGAGGGGTTGAAGCAATCCTCGCTGTCCGATGCGAGGGTGTATCTGGGCGGCACCGCCGCGACGTTCAAGGACATGGCCGACGGCGAGAAATACGACCTGATGATCGCGGTGGTATCGGCGCTGACGCTGATCTTCATGATCATGCTGCTGCTCACCCGAAGCGTGGTGGCCGCACTGGTCATCGTCGGTACCGCGGCCAGTTCTATTGCCGCGTCGTTCGGGCTGTCGGTGCTCATCTGGCAGGATCTGTTCGGCATCAAGATCCACTGGATCGTCGCGGCACTCTCGGTGATCATCCTGCTGGCCGTCGGGTCCGACTACAACCTGCTACTGGTCTCCCGGTTCCGGGAGGAGATCCATCACGGACTCAAGACCGGAATCATCCGGTCGATGGCCGGCACCGGTGGGGTCGTCACGGCCGCGGGTTTGGTGTTCGCCTTCACGATGGCGTCGATGCTGGGCAGTGACTTGCGGGTGTTGGGCCAGTTCGGGTCCACCGTCTGCATCGGTCTGCTGCTCGACACCTTGATCGTGCGCACGCTGTTGATGCCGTCGATCGCCACGCTGCTCGGACGTTGGTTCTGGTGGCCGCAAGTCGTGCATCCGCGCGGCGACTACGGTCTGCCGCGAGCCTCGGTGGCGCCGGCCGCGTCAGCTGCCAGGAGCTAAATCCAGACACACCGCGACGGCTCCGGGGCCGACATGCACGCCCAGCACCGGCCCCAACGAGGTGACGATCGCCGGCTCGCAAGCCGGTAACCGCTGGGCCAACGCGGTCGCCACGTCGTTCGCGCCGTCCGGGTTGACGACGTGATGCACCGCCAGCGCCGCGGGACTGTCGCCGACGATTTCGCAGACCCGGTCCAGCATCGCCGCCGTCGCCTTGCTGACTGTCCGTACCCGTTGGGCCAGAACGAGTTTACCGTCCTCGATGCGCAGCAGCGGCTTGAGTGACAGCGCGGTGCCAAGCCACGCTTTGGCGCCACCGATGCGGCCGCTGCGCCGCAGGTTGTCCAGACCGTGCACCACGATGAACGCGTGACTGCGGCTTACCGCCGAGTTCGCGGCGGCCACGACAGCATCCAGGTCGCCGCCCGCGGCGGCCGCCCGAGCCGCGGCCAACGCGACAAAGCCGGTGCCCATCGCCGCCGACCTCGAATCGATGACTCTTACGGCCGAGCCGATTTCGGCCGCTGCCCGTTCACCCACGCCACAGGTTCCGGACAGCGCCGACGAAATGTGCACGGCCACTACACCATCCCCGCCGGAGTCGGTCAACGCCTGGCGGTAGGCGGCTTCGAGTTCGGCCGGGGTCGCCGCCGCGGTCGTCGCGTGGTGCTGGTAGACGTGGTCGGGGATCTCGTCCACACCGTCGCGCAGGTCGCCACCGTCGAGCAGGACATGCAGCGGGACAACGCGTATCGACCACTTTTCGAGCAGATCGGCCGGGAGGCGCGACGAGGCATCGGTCACCACCACGACGGTCATGTGCTTAGCCGCGCGATTTCTCGTTCGCCACGCCGGCTTCGGCCAGCGCCTTGAGCATCAGCTCCGCGACCGCCTGGTGGGCTTCGAAATTCCAGTGGATACCGTCGGGATTGCCACGCCCGCTCATAACCTGTTCGGCCACAGCGGCTTTGAGATCGACCAGCGGAACATCGTGTTGCTGCGCCCATTCCGTTATCGCGGCCACGGTCCCGGCGCGGCCGTGGTGGGCCTTGCCGTAGGTCTCGGCGATATGCACCGACGGCAACGACGCCACGATCGGGATGCCCGGCCGATTGAAATCGATTGCACCCCTAGTCTGCTCGAGATAGTCGGCGGTCAGATGCGGCGGCAGGGCGGCACGGGCCACCGGCGAAAGCCTGGGCTGCACCCAGCCATAGCCGTCGCGAACCCAGCGCCGCAGCCACGGCGGGCGGACATAGCGGATCAGCTCACGCAACGCGGTCGGCAACACCGACGGCAGCGAATCCATCCCGCTGGTAGCGAATATCACCGCACCAGCCCTGGGCAGCGCCGCCCACGCTCGCGGGTCCTGCGTGGCGGCCCACCACACGTCGCGACAGGTCCAGCCGATGCGGCCGATCAGCTCTACATCCCAACCAAGTTGGGAAGCAACGATATTGGGCCAGATGCGGGGATCGTCGGCGGGCAGCCCACCGGTGGGGCCGTAATAAGACAGCGAATCGGCGAAGACCAGCAGCGTGGGTCGTGCGTCAGAGGACATCGTTGGAGACCTGCGCCGAAGCATTCCACACGTCCAGGCGCCAGCGGATGCTGTCGAAGTCGGCGCCGGAGTCCTGCGAGTGGCCAGAGAGGTGCACCCAGCTAGCGTTGCCCATCCCACCCAGGATCGGCCAGTTGGCGACCGGAAGCTGCAGCAGCGCAGCCGATAACGCAGCGATCAGCCCGCCGTGAGCCACCAGCACCACCGGCCGGTCGGGCTCGTCCCCGTCTCCCCATTCCGGCTCGCCGGCCACCAGCTCGGCGACCAGCGGCACGCTGCGGGCGGCGACGTCGACCCTGCTTTCCCCGCCGTGCGGTGCCCAGGTTGCGTCGTCGCGCCAGGTGATCCGGGCGCCCGGGGCCTGCCCGTCGACCTCGGTGTGGGTCAGGCCCTGCCAATCGCCGAGATGCGTCTCGCGTAGCCGCTCGTCCACCCGCACCGGCAGTCCGGTCCGCTCCCCCAGCTTGATCGCGGTGTCGTAGGCGCGATGCAGATCCGACGACACGATCAGCAGCGGCTGCAACTTGCCCAGCACCTCGGCGGCCGCATTCGCCTGGGCACGGCCCAGTTCGGTCAGCGCGGAGTCCAACTGCCCCTGCATCCGGCTGCCGGCATTGAAGTCGGTTTGCCCATGCCGCAACATCACCAGGCGACGGATGCTCATTGCGCGCTCGCCGAATCCTGCGAACCGGCCGCCAAGTCGACCGGGACGACCGGGCAATCACCCCACAAGCGGTCCAGGGCGTAGAAGTTGCGGTCGTCCTGGTGCTGAATGTGCACGACGATGTCGCGGTAGTCCAGCAGCGTCCAGCGCCCCTCCCGCGCGCCCTCACGGCGTGCGGGCTTGTAGCCGGCCTTCTGCATTTTCTCTTCGACCTCGTCGACGATCGCGTTGACTTGCCGCTCGTTGGACGCCGAGGCGATGACGAAGCAGTCGGTGATGACCAGTTGCCCCGAGACGTCGATCACCACAACGTCGTTGGCGAGCTTCGCGGCCGCCGCGTTCGCCGCGATCGTCGCCATGTCGATGGCTTCCTGGTTGGCGCTCATGTGTTGTTCCCCGCCGACAGGCTGGACTGCGTCGGGCCGAGTGTCGCCTTGGCCTCTCCCTCGACGGGGCCGCGGTAGAGCCGGCGCTTGGAGACGTATTGGACGACGCCGTCGGGCATCAGGTACCACAGCGGACGGCGTTCGGCGGCACGCTGACGGCAATCGGTCGACGAGATCGCCAGTGCCGGAATCTCAACCAGGGTCAGTGCATCCTTGGCCAGCTCGCCCAGCACCTCGGTGATGTGCTCATGACGGAGCTCGTAGCCGGGTCGGCTGACGCCGATGAACCGCGCCAATTCGAACAGCACTTCCCAGCCCTGCCAGGACAGGATGGACGACAGCGCATCGGCCCCGGTGATGAAGAACAGCTCGGAATCCGGGTTGAGGGCGTGCAGATCCTGCAAGGTGTCCTTGGTGTAGGTCGGGCCGCCGCGGTCGATGTCGACCCGGCTGACCGAGAACCGGGGATTGGAGGCGGTAGCGATCACCGTCATCAGATACCGGTCCTCGGCGGCGGAGACATCGCGGACCTTCTGCCATGGCTGACCGCTGGGCACGAACACCACTTCGTCGAGGTCGAATAGGTCGGCCACCTCGCTGGCGGCAACCAGGTGCCCGTAATGGATGGGGTCGAATGTCCCACCCATTACTCCCAGCCTGCGACGGCGCTTTTGCACGATTTGCCAGCTTACCGGGCCGCTCGAGCCGGGCAGCCGCCGCGCTGTGGTCACATGCGCCACATCAGTCTCCGCGCTGGGAGGTGGGCATGGTGCCCGCCTCCGAGCGACTATCGGCGTCGTCGGTGGCACGATCGCTGAGCGCCCGGGCATTGTCGCTCGAAGGCGGGCACCGCGAGCCCCGCCCTGGGCAGCCACTCGTGTGGCTGCTGTGACCAACAGCACCCGAGCCGGACCGAGACCACACCCGGTCGTGTAGAAGAACACTGTGGACAGTCGGCCAGCCGAATCGGTGCAAGCGCCGCGGCTGCTCAGGGAATCGATCGTCCGGCAACTGCTCGACGCGGCGACCATCGGGGACATCGCCGCAACGGTCGACCTGCCGGCAATCCCGGGCCTGCTCGACGAATACCTGACCGTGTGCGTCCGGATCTGTGCGGATCTCGGCAGGGAGCTGTCCGACGACGAACGTGCTCGTGTCCGGCGACGGCTCACGCGACGGTTGGCCGAGGCCCATACGGCTTCGACGCGTTCGATCGTCCGGGTGGTGGTCGCGGCTTTCCGCGGCCGCCCGGTGCAGTCGCAAATCACCGCCCACCCGCAGACCCTGCAGCGCTACTACGCGCGCTGGCTGTACCGCCCCGGGCCATCGCTGTTCGGTAAGCAACCGGACGCCCGGGTGTGGACGCTGGCTCAGCAGACAACCGAACCCACGACGCATCCGGTACTCGATATCGGGGCGGGGATTGGGCGCAATGCCCTGGCCCTGGCGCGGCGCGGGCACCCGGTCGACGCGGTGGAGTTGACCGAAGAATTCGCCGACGTCATTCGCGCCGACGCCGAAGCACAATCCGTCGACGTGCGAGTCATCGTCGGTGATGTGTTCTCGATGATTGACGAACTCCGACGGGACTATCGGCTGATCCTGCTCTCCGAAGTGGTGTCCGATTTCGTATCGACTCAGCAGCTGCGCCTTCTTTTCGAACTTGCCGGCCGCTGCCTGGCGCCGGGTGCGCGACTGGTGTTCAACACGTTTCTGGCTTCCCATGAGCACGCGCTCGATCAGCCCGCGCGCGAGTTCGGACAGCATTTTCACACCGGCGTTTTCACACGCGGCGAGATCGACACTGCGGCAACCGGATTACCGTTCGAGCTGATCGCCGACGACGCGGTGTACGCCTACGAGAAAGCGCACTTGCCGGACGGCGCCTGGCCGCCCACGCGGTGGTACCCGGATTGGATCCGTGGCATCAACGCCTTTCCGATCGTTCGTGAGATGAGCCCGATCGAGATGCGCTGGCTCGTCTATCGGAAGACGACGTGATCACACCGGCAGAAGTTGGTCGATCACCGTGGCGAGCTGCTTGGCAGATCGGCATTCGTGCATGGTGATCACTTCTTCGTAGCGCGGCACCGCCGAATCGCCGCTGCCCCAAAGGTGTCTGGGCTCGGGATTGAGCCAGTGCGCGTGCCGGGCGGCGGTGACCATGTCGGACAGCACGTCAAGGGCCGGGTCGCGGTAGTTGGTGCGCCCGTCCCCGAGCACCAGCAGGGAGCTGCGCGGCGACAGCACATGCGGATTGGCCTGGACGAACGAGACGAACGCATTGCCGTAGTCGGAGTGGCCGTCGCGGCTGTAGACGCCCGCTTCGCGGGTGATCCGCTGGATCGCCACGGCCAGATCGCATTCCGGCCCGAACATGTGGGTCACCTCGTCGGTGGTGTCGATGAAGGCGAACACCCGCACGCGTGAGAACTGTTGGCGCAGTGCGTGTACCAGCAGCAGGGTGAAGTGGCTGAACCCGGCCACCGAACCGGACACGTCGCACAACACGACGAGTTCCGGGCGGGCCGGGCGGGGTTTGGCCAGCACCACGTCGATCGGCACACCGCCGGTGGACATCGACTTGCGCAGCGTCTTGCGCAGATCGATCGTCCCGGCACGGCTACGCCGCCGCCGCGCCGCCAGCCGGGTCGCCAAGGTCCGGGCCAGTGGCGCTACGGTGCGCTGCATCTGGCGCAACTGGTCACCGGAGGCCCGCAGAAACTCGACGTTCTCGGCAAGCTGCGGGATGCCGTACATCTGGACGTGATCGCGGCCGAGCTGCTCGGCGGTGCGCCGCTTGGTCTCGGCGTCGACCATCTTGCGAAGCTGGGTAATCCGCTGCGCGGCAAGCGCTTTGGCGATCTGTTCTTGCGTGGGACTCGGCTCGTCGCCGTAAGGGGCGAGCAGGCCCGCGAGCAGCTTGCCCTCTAGCTCGTCCAGCGCCATCGCCTTGAGTGCCTGATATGACGAGAACGACGGGCCGCGGCTGGAACTGTATTTGCCGTAGGCCTCCACGATCCGCGCGATCATCGCGACGAGTCGTTCGTCCATGTCGGCCAGATCTTCGTTCTGGGTCAGCAGGTCCAGCAGCATCTGCCGCATCGCGTCGACGTCGTCGGCGGGCAGGGCGTCGCTGTCTTGGCCGGCCCCACCGTCGTCGCCGTCGACGACCGCGCGCGCACCCATCGCCGCGGGGAACCACAAGTCGAACATCGCGTCGTAGGTCTCGCGGTGGTCGGGCTGGCGCAGCACCGCGCACGCGATGCCTTCGCGCAGCACCTCGCGGTCACTGAGGCCGAGGGTGGCCATCACCCGGCCGGCGTCCACCGTCTCCGACGGGCCCACCGAAATTCCGCTTCCGCGAAGCGCTTCCACGAATCCCACCAAATGCCCCGGCAACCCGTGCGGGGCGAGTGGCCTGGTGGGGCGGACGCGGCGAGGGGGCATTAGTTCAGCCTCAGTTCCCCGGCCGCGCGTTGCTGATCGGATTGGTGTTTGAGGACCACGCCGAGCGTCTGGGCAACAACCGCATCGTCGATGGTGTCCAGCCCGAGGGCCAGCAGCGTGCGGCCCCAGTCGATGGTCTCGGCGATGGACGGCACCTTCTTCAGCTGCATGCCGCGCATCACGCCGATAATGCGCACCAGCTCCTCGGCGAGATGCGCGGGCAGCTCGGGAACCCGGGACAACAGGATCCGCCGTTCCAGGTCGGGGCTGGGGAAGTCGATGTGCAGGAACAGGCAGCGACGCTTGAGCGCCTCGGACAGTTCGCGGGTGGCGTTGGACGTCAGCACGACGAGCGGCGTGCGCTCGGCGGTGATCGTGCCCAGTTCGGGAACGGTCACCGCGAAGTCGGAGAGCACCTCCAGCAGCAGACCCTCGATTTCGATGTCGGCCTTGTCGGTTTCGTCGATCAGCAGCACCGTCGGCTCGGTGCGCCGGATCGCGGTCAGCAGCGGACGCTGCAGCAGGAACTCCTCGCTGAACACGTCATCTTTGGTCTGGTCCCAGTCGCCCGAGCCGGCCTGGATGCGCAGGATCTGCTTGGCGTGGTTCCACTCGTACAGGGCGCGCGCCTCGTCGACACCCTCGTAGCACTGCAGCCGAACCAGGCCAGCCCCGGTGGCCTGCGCGATCGCGCGAGCCAGCTCGGTCTTGCCTACGCCGGCGGGGCCCTCGACCAGCAGCGGCTTGCCGAGCCGGTCGGCGAGGAACACCGCCGTCGCGGTGGCCGTGTCGGGCAGATAACCAGTCTCGGCCAATCGCCGCGAGACGTCGCTGATGTCCGCGAACAGCGGGGTGGGCCGGGCGGGCACGCTCACAATCTCAGTTCTCCTAAAACACTTTTGGTAGATCGGGGTCAGGTTGGACGAACCTGGCCGTCACCCCATGCAATCCATTTGGTCGAGGTCAGTTCCGGTAGGCCCATCGGACCGCGGGCATGCAGCTTCTGTGTCGAGATGCCGATTTCGGCGCCGAAGCCGAATTGCTCGCCGTCGGTAAACGACGTCGATGCGTTGACCATCACCGCGGCCGCATCGACCCCGTCGGAAAATCGTTGGGCCGCAGCCATATTAGTAGTCACGATGGCCTCGGTGTGCCCGGTGCCGTATTCGTTGATGTGGGCGATCGCGGCGTCGACGCCGTCGACCACCGCCACCGCGATGTCCATCGACAAGTACTCGCGGCGCAAGTTGTCCTCGTCCGGGTCAAGATGCACCGTCACACCGGCGTCTTGCAGGGCCGATACCAGCCGGGGCACCGCGTTTGCGGCAATCGCGGCGTCGACCAACAGCGTCTCGGCCGCATTGCACACGCTGGGCCGCCGGGTCTTGGAGTTCAGCAGAACCCGTTCCGCCACATCCAGGTCAGCGCCGCCGTCCACGTAGACGTGACAGTTGCCGACACCGGTCTCGATGGTGGGCACCTGGGCGTCGCGGACCACCGCGTCGATCAGGCTCGCTCCCCCGCGCGGGATCACGACATCGACCAGGCCGCGCGCCTGGATCAGGTGGGTGACCGTAGACCGGTCATCGGCCGAGAGCAGCTGGACCGCGTCGGCGGGCAAGTCCTCGCTGACCAGTGATGCCCGCAGCGCATCGACCAGTGCCTGGTTGGATCGCGCCGCCGATGAACTGCCCCGCAGCAGCACGGCATTGCCGGACTTGAGCGCCAGCCCGAAGGCGTCGACGGTGACATTGGGCCGGCCCTCGTAGATCATGCCGATCACGCCGAGCGGAACCCGCTGCTGACGCAATTGCAGCCCATTGGGCAACGTGTAACCGCGCAGGACCTCGCCGACCGGGTCGGGGAGCCCCGCAACCTGGCGCAGACCAGCGGCGATTCCGTCCACCCGCTTGGGGTCCAACGCCAACCGGTCGAGCATCGCGTTGGGTGTCCCCGCGGTCCGGGCGGCCTTCAGATCTTCGGCGTTGGCGGCCAGGATCTGCCTGGTGTTGGCGATGATCGCTTCGGCCGCGGACTGCAGCGCCTGGTCCTTGGCAACCGTCGGCAACAACGCCAGCGCACGGGACGCGGCGCGGGCGCGGCGGGCGGCGTTGTGGACCTCCTGACGCAGGCCAGGACGCGATGGCGCTTGCAGACTCATTGATCCAGGGTAACGGGCTTGAGCCAGCCAGGTAAGTCGGCCTGGGTGGCGGTCGGGCTCACCCGACGCGCTCACCACGCTCGGCTTGCCGCACTTTGCTTTGCCGCTCTTCCAGGATGTTGCCAAAGTCCTGTAGCAGCAACGGTTCACGCATCACGAGGTGCTCGAGGTGTTCGCGATCGATAATCAACGCGGTGACCTCTTCCAAGGCGTACGCGCTCGCGAGGTTCGGTTGCCGGGTGAGCGCGGTCAGGCCCAGGAAGGAGCCCGCCTCCAGCGTGTTGATCGGCACCACCGACCCGTCCTCGGCCGTCGCCATCATCTGCACCCGCCCGGCGATCACGAACGTCATCCCGGCCGGCACCTGCCCGGCGTACTCGACAATTTCATCGGCGCCGTAGAGGACGATGCGCGCCGAGGAGTGCAGCGACTGCTGATCGGCAACGCTGAGCCGCAACGCCGGCGCCACCACGGATCGCAACGCGTCTTCGACCCGTTCCCTGGTCGAATAGTCGTCGTCGGCGTCGTCGAGGTGCAGTTCTTCCCGCCGTGCGGCGTACCAGATCCAGCGCAGAAAGGTTGATCGCGCGCCGCCATCCTCGGCGGGCGAGTTCAGCCCGATACTCGTGGCGTACTCGCCCTTGCCGACCGGGACCGAACGGGGAACGCTGCCCGTCTTGAGTTGCGGCAGCTCAGAGGCGACCCGAGTCAACATTGCACAGACTCGATCGGGTGGGTCCGCGGCCGCAAACGTCGTCTTGATCGACAGCTTGTGCGTCCCGGGCGGGCGACTGAGGTTCGTGAACGAGGTACTGGCCAGCATCGAGTTCGGCACGACCCGTATTCCACTGCCGGTTTGGATGTGGACCGCCCGCCAGTTCACCTCGATGACGCGCCCGCGCTCATTGGACGCGTCGAGCCAATCGTCGATGCGGAAGGGCTGTTCGAACAACATGAACAGGCCCGACACGATCTGGCCTACGGAATTCTGCAGCATCAAACCGAGCACGACCGACGTCACGCCCAGCGCGGTGAACAGACCACCGACCCGCACACCCCAAATGACGGACAAGATGACGGCCAGGCCGACGCCGATCAGGACGAATCGGGTGACGTCGAGGAAAATCGTGGGTAGTCGCTTGCGCCAGCTGTCTTGGGGTGCGCCCTCAAATACGGTCGCGTTGAGCCCGGACAGCAACATGACCAACACCAGGAAGCCGAACAGCGTGGACAGGATGCGCACCACGCCGTCTCCGGACGAGATCTGCGCGGCGTTGACGAGCAGCAGCAACAGCGCGCCCAGCGGCAGCAGGAAGTTGCGTAGCAGGCTGACCTGCTTGGCCAGGCGATTGTTTCGGCGAAGGAGCGCGTGGTGCAGCTCGGTAAGCAGGATCAGCGTGACCGGAAATCCGATCGCTACGCCGATTGCCCAGTAGAACCACGACGAGTGGAATGCGTTCATTACCGCTCCGACAACCGATAGATCGGCTGATCTGTTCCGCCGACCGAGATCGTGCCGGCCGGCGTGAATTGCCGGACATCCCGCATTGCCTCGTACACACTCGAGGTGACGTAGATGCCGGGCTGCGGTGCGCCACTGTGCATTTGGTAGGCCAGGCTTACCGCGCCGCCCCACATGTCATAGACGAGACTTGATCGTCCCACCAGTCCGCTGGTCACGTTGCCGGTGTTGATGCCGACGCGGAGCTTCAGCTCGTGTGAGGTTTGACTGTTGAACCGCTCGATGATCTGACGCATCTCCAGAGCGAAGTCCAGGCTTCGGTAAATGCTGTCCAGTCGCGGGGTGACGACCCCGCAGCTGGCGAGGTAGCCGTTGTGGAAGGTGCGAATCCGTTCGACGCCAAGGGCTTCGGCTGCCGCGTCGAACTGCCGGAATAGTCCGTCGACGATTTCCACCAGTTCGTTGCCGGACAGGTCGATCGAAATCTCGTCCAGCCCAACGATATCGGCGAAGATGATGGCCACATCCTGGTGCTTTTGCGCGATGGTCTCCTGGCCCTCGCGATACCGTTGCGCCACCGACTCCGGCATGAGTGCCAGCAAAAGGCGGTTGTTTTCCTTCCGCTGCTCGTTGAGCAGCTCGTCCTTGATCGCCAGATTCCGGCTCATCTCGTTGAAAGCCTGAGTGAGGTCCCCGATTTCGTCGCGGGACCGTACCGGGATGCTGACTTCGTAGTCACCGGAGCTGATCTTCTGCGTCCCGGCCTGGAGCCGCCGGACCGGCCGCAGCATGATCTGGGCAAGCACCATCGAGGCGACACACACGATGAAGATCATCGAGGCGACGCCGACCACCAATGTCTGGCTGAATCTGCCCAGCCGCGCAAAAGCATCGGAGTCGTCGCGCGTCACCAGAATCGACCAATGCAGATCGGAATTCGGCACCGTCAACGGCGTATAGGCCTCCATCTCGCTATTGCCCGTGTAATCGGTGGCGGTGACGGTTCCGGTCTGGCCGCGTTGGGAGGCTAGAAAACCCTTGGTTTGGGCCGGCTGAACGAGGATCGTGGTGCCCAACTGGATCGCCCTGTTCACCACGTCGGGCGCAGTTCCGGCAGCGATGGCATCGCGACGATATGCCTCCGGATCCTCGAGGAATTCTCGGGAATCGGACCGCATCAAGCCGTCGGGGCCCACCAAATACGACTCGGTCGACGGGCCCATGCCGGCGGCGTCCCACTGCTTGTCGGCGGTCATGATCTTGTTGATCTTTGGAGTTGGCAGCGGCCACGCCATCACGCCGTCGACCTTGCCGTTCATGCCGATCGGCGACACCACCCAACCGGTGGGGGCGTCCAGTGCCGGTTGATACGTCTGGAAGTCGGTGATCCAGACGAAGTCGACGTCGTTGGAGCGCAACGCCTTTTGGAATGCATCGCGCAGATTGGATTCGCGATACGGGCCGGTGAAGACATTGGTGCCCAGGTCGGGGCCCTTGGCCACGGAATAGACGACATTGCCCTGGTTGTCGAGCAACAGCACGTCCCGATAGTCGAAGCGGGTGACGATTCCGCGCATGTAGAAATCGAAGCGGGCGTTGGCCGCCGTCCAGGCGCTGCCGTCGCCCGCATCCACGACGGGCAACCCGTCGGGGCCGGGCCTGGGCGGCGCGGTGTAATTCGCCTGAAGATATTTCTGCGCGTTCGAACTCGGCAGCACCGCATTGATATCGATCGTTTCACCGGTGATCCGTTTGATCGGTTTGATCATCTGGTTGTCGTAGTAGTTGACGAGCGACTGCTGTTGCGCGGGACTGATCGTCGCGTTGCCCAATTGACTGAAGCCGGTGGTGAACGCCTCCATCGCCTGAACAACGCTGAACCCGCCGCTGTAGACGACGAGCGAATTCGTCATTTGCTTGAACAGCGCGTCCAACTGCCGCTTCTGCGATTCGCGCAACTCGATCAGCCGCTCGGCCTCGACCTGCCGCAGCGCACTGCGCCCGGTGAGCGCCCCGATCAGGCCAACGACGGCCACCGAGAAGATGCTGCAGATCAAGAGCGTCATCAACAGCTTGGACTGGATGCCTACCCGGAAAACGCGCCGACGGCGAAACCTCGCAATACTGCGCGGCTCTCTGCCTTGAGTCGCTGCCTCTTCGGCCGGGACGGATTCGGCGGTCGATTCGGCGCCGGCCAGCTCACTCGATGTCACTCGCTTCCCCTTCCCAAAGAGGCGCTGCTCACGCAGCACACTAGCGCGCGGACATCACAAAATTGGCGTTTGAGCCATGCGATTGCCTGCAAAAGGCACGCCGGACGCGACTAGCGTTGGCGAGATGGCTCGAGTCTGCGTCGTGGGCAGCGTGAACATGGACATCACCTGCGACGTGGCCGCCCTTCCCCGCCCGGGCGAGACCGTGCTCGCGTCGTCATTGAATTGCGCACCCGGCGGCAAGGGTGGCAACCAGGCCGTGGCCGCGGCACGCGCGGGGGCGCAGGTGCAATTCGTCGGCGCGGTCGGCGACGACGCCGCGGCCGAACCGCTGCGGGCGCACCTGGCGGCCAACGGCGTTGGGCTGGACGCGACCGTGGCCGTGCCCGGACCCAGTGGTACGGCGATCATCGTGGTGGATGCCGGCGCCGAGAACACCATCGTGGTGGCGCCGGGCGCCAACGGGCAGTTGACCCTGACCCCCGCGGCCACCCGGGCGGTCGCCGACTGCGATGTGTTGTTGACCCAGTTGGAGATTCCGATCGCGACCGCGACGGCCGCGGCACGCGAGGCCAAAACGGCCGGAGCGATCGTCATCGTCAACGCCTCACCACGCCACCAGCAGCGAAGCGCCCTGGCCGAACTGGCGCAGCTCGCGGACGTGGTGATCACCAACGAAGCCGAAGCCGAGGAATTGCCCTGGCGGCCAACCTATTTGGTGACCACGCTCGGTGCCCGCGGCGCCCGCTACCTGAGTCCCGACGACGAACTCTGGGTACCCGCACCCACCGTCAACGCGGCCGACACCACCGGCGCCGGCGACGTCTTCGCCGGAGTGCTGGCGGCACATTGGCCATGCGGCCCGGGTTCGCGGGCCGAGCGACTGGCCGCCTTGCAGCGCGCCTGCACCGCGGCCGCGCTGTCGACACTGGTGCCCGGAGCCGGCGACTGCGCACCGGATTCCGACGCCATCGACGCGGCAGTGCCCGACCCCGCGCGATGAACACCGCCGCCATCGCCCTGGTGCTCTTCGCTGCTTTCGGGGTGCTCGGATTCGGTTGGCGCAGTTGGCTGCAATACCGCCGCACCGGGTCCACCGGCTTTCGCCGGGTCAGAGGTGGGGCCATACACTGGATCGCGGGCGGCGGCTTCGTGTTCGCGCTGCTCGTCGCGGTGAGCGCTCCAATCCTGCAGCTTTGCAACGTCGTTGCCCCGTTGGCCGCGTTGAGCTCCGCCTGGATCCAGGTCGCCGGTATCGCGATCGCGATGACCGGCATCGCGGCAACGGTGTACGCGCAACTCGAGATGGGTGATTCTTGGCGGATCGGGGTGGACGAACGGGAGACCACCACGCTGGTGAACACCGGCGTGTTCGGGCAAGTGCGCAACCCGATCTACACCGCCATGTTCACGTTCGGTTTCGGGATCGCACTGGTAACACCGAATCTCGTTGCCTGCGCTGGCTTTATCCTGCTTGTCGTCACCGTCGAGCTGCAAGTACGCCGTGTCGAGGAGCCGCACCTGTTGCGCGCCCACGGCGATGCCTACCGGGCCTACGCGGCAGCCGTCGGCCGCTTCATCCCGGGCGTCGGACTGATTCGTTAGCGCGAGTCTCGGCGCACGTCGTGGGCGATCGCCAAGCCATCACCGGTTTCCAGCTCGGCCGCCGACTGACTCATCAACACCCGACTGCGGTTCGGCGACAACAGAATCGACAGGTAGTGATGCGGCCGGTCCGCCACGAACGCGAGGCGGTTGACCCGTAGCAGCGCGGCGCCGATCGCGGTGTCGAGCAGGCGCGCGTAGCGCGGGCCCGCGATCTCGGCAGTGATCTCGTGTCGCATCCGCTGCACCACGATCCCCTCCTTCGCAAGCAGTTCGTAAAGCGGCTCGCGCCGCAATGCCGGCTCGGTCAACGTGTCCGCCAATTCGTTTGGCAGCCAAGCTTCGGTGACCATCAACGGTTCACCGGTGCGGCGCTGGCGGCGCACCCGCACGATGTGCAGCAGCTCGCCCGACGTCTCGAGCGCGTCGGCGACGGCCCGCGCAGGGCGACGATGCGAGTCGAGTTCGAGCACGTCGACCTCGGTCTCGAACTGTGCCTGGCGCAGCCCGTCCATATAGGAACCGCCCGCCGCCGGCGGGTCGCCCGGGGCGTGCTCCCGCACGAACGAGCCGACACCCTGGCGGCGCTCGATGTATCCCTGGTCGGCCAGGTCGGCCAGCGCGCGACGAACCGTGATGCGCGAAACGCCGAATTGATCGCACAACGTCTGCTCGGTGGGCAACCCGTCGCCGGGAGCCAGCACGCCGCGGTCGATCTCGTCGTGCAACACCAAAAAGAGTTGCCGGTGCAGCGGCACCCCGGCGCCGGCGGATACCGGACTGCTTTCGGCGTTGGCCTCCCGCATGGTGGTCATGCTCCCACATCGTCCCCTTGCGCCTGAGCATCAGTTGTTATAGATATATAACAACTGATCTACTCTGGGGAGATCCGATGACCGCGGTGCAGCAACACGTCGCCACCGATCCGGCCGGCCCGACCGGGCGATTGGCCACCTGGGTCGCCGGCCTCGCGCTCGACGATGTCCCGCCGGATGTGGTGGAGCGCGCGAAATATCTCCTGCTCGACGGGCTGGGATGCGCGCTGGTCGGTGCTCAATTGCCATGGTCCCGCGTCGCCACCGGCGCGATCCTGGGGCTGGAGGGCGCCGGCGACACCGTGGTGGTCGGCACCGGCCGTACCACCGGGGCACCCGCGGCCGCGGTGCTCAACGGCACGTTCATCCAGGGCTTCGAGCTCGACGACTTCCATCCTTTGGCGCCGCTGCACAGCTGCTCGTTGCTTATCCCGGCATTGCTCACGACGGCGTCGGTGCGGCCACATTCGACGACGGGTGCCGAACTCCTGCTCGGGGCGATCGCCGGCTTCGAAGTGGGTCCGCGCGTCGGCTACACGTTGCACGGAACGCAGATGCTCGATCGCGGCTGGCACTCGGGATCGGTCTTTGGCACGCACTCGGCGGCCATGGCCTCGGGCAAGCTGCGCGGCCTGTCCCCCGCACAACTCGAAGACGCCCTCGGATTGGCCGGCACTCAGTCGGCGGGGCTGATGGCCGCGCAGTACGAGGCGATGAGCAAGCGCATGCACCACGGCCTGGCGGCACGCAACGGCTTCTACGCGGCCGGGCTCGCCGCCGCCGGTTACACCGGCATCAAGCGGGTGTTCGAGCGTGAATACGGCGGATTCCTCAGCGTTTTCGGCGAGGGCCACGATCCAGACGCCGCGCCGTTGACCGGCCAGCTCGGCCAGCGCTGGGAGATCACGGTCATCATGGTCAAGTCCTACGCCGCGATGGGCGGCCTGCACGCCGCGATCGACGCGGCCCGGCAATTGCGGAGTTCGTTTGCACCCGAGGACATCTCGAAGGTCGACATCACCGTCGGCGAGACCGTCTACAAGCACGGCTGGTGGGTTCCGGAGCGCCCGCTCACGCCGATCGGCGCCCAGATGAATATTGGGTACGCCACCGCCGCGGCACTGCTGGACGGCAACGTGCTGCCCGAGCAGTTCACCGCAGCCCGGCTGGACTCCGACGACATCTGGTCCCTGATCGCCAACACGTCGGTACACCTCGACGAGTCATTGGCCAACGCGCCCATCACCGAGCGGTTCCGCACCGACGTGACGGTGACCACCCGTGACGCCGCGGTGCACCGCGCTCGCGTCGACCTACCCCACGGCGCACCGACCGACCCGGTCACCAATGACGAGCTCGTCGCGAAGTTTCATTCCCTCGCCGATCGGGTGACCAGCCGGGGCCGTGCCGACGCGATCGAGCGCGCGGTGGTCGGTCTGGAAAACCTGGACGACATCGGCGACCTGACCGATCTGCTCGCCGCGCCCGTCGCGGGCGCCCTGGACTGAAAGGACGGACATGACCAGCACACCGGCCCGGCAACGGCTGCGAGAGCTGTTGGACGAGCGCGAACTCATCGTCGCGCCAGGGGTTTTCGACGGCATCTCCGCACAGCTGACCAAACGCACCGGGCACGTCGCGGCGTATATGACCGGCGCGGGTGTCGCCGCTTCGGGGTTCGGCCTGCCCGACATCGGGTTGGTCACCGCGACCGAAATGGCCGACCGGGTCCGGATGATCGCCGGCGCGTTGGGCGATATCCCGTTGATCGCCGACGCCGACACCGGCTACGGCGCACCGATGAACGTGGTACGCACCGTGCGCTCTTACGAGGCGGCGGGAGTGGCCGCAATCCAGTTGGAAGACCAGGTGTTTCCCAAGCGCTGCGGCCATCTACCCGACAAGCAGGTCGTCGACGCCGCGGTGTTCGAACAGACGCTCGCGGCCGCGCTGGACGCCAGGTCCGACGACGGCCTCCTCGTCGTGGCCCGCACCGACGCCCGCGCCCCGCTCGGGCTGGACGCGGCGATCGAGCGAGCGAATCGTTATGCCGAAGCGGGGGCGGACATCATCTTCGTCGAGGCGCCGCAGGACGAGCAGGAGGTCGAGCGCATCGCGCGCGAGGTCGACGCTCCCCTGCTGATCAATCTGGTGCTGGGCGGGCTGACGCCGCTGGAATCGGCGTCGCGACTACAGGAGTTGGGTTACGCGATCGCGATCCACCCCAGCAACCTGCTGATGCAAGCGACATTCGGTATGCTGCAAAGCCTTTGCCAGCTCAACGGCAGCGACGTTGCAACCCATCTGCCCACCGGCCCCGCCGACTTCTTCAATCTGGTCGGCATGTCCGAGTGGCTCGAGCTCGACACTAGGTACGCAGCTAAGGACGCCTCATGGGCATGACGATCATCGAAAAGATCTTTGCCCGCAAAGCCGGACTGAACTCCGTGTCGCCCGGCGACACCGTCGTCGTGGACGTCGATATGACCGTGCTGATCGATCTGCAATTCGCCACCATGTGGATCCAACCCAACCGGATTCACGACCCCGACAAGCTGGCGGTCGTCATGGACCACGCAGTGCCCGCACCGACCATCAAGGATGCCGCCGGCGGCCCGCATGCCCGCAAGTTCGTGGCCGACTTCGGCATCGAACGCTTCTACGATGTCGGCCGGCACGGCATCTGCCATCAGGTCATCGCCGAGAACGGCCTGGCCCGACCGGGGGAAGTCTTGGCCTGCACCGACTCTCACACCTGCGCCGCCGGCGCCTACAACACCGCCGCCCGTGGACTGGGCCCCGCCGAGATCTACTCGATCATGTGCACCGGCACCACCTGGTTCCAGGTCGCGCCGACGGTCCGCTACCAGCTCGACGGCGTCAAGCCAAACTCGGTGAGCGGCAAGGACATCTTCTTGCACATCGCCAACGAGTACGGTGACGCCGCCAATCTGAACCTGGAATTCGGCGGCCCGGGCCTGGCCGGCATCCCGATGCACGACCGGCGCACCATCGCGACTCAGGGCGCCGAGGTGTCGGCCGATTTCAGCACCTTCGACGCCGACGACGTGCTGGCCCGATTCCTCGACGACGCCGGCGTCACCGGATACGACTCGGCGGCACCGGATCCCGACGCCACGTATCACGACGTGCGGCACATCGACCTGTCCGCCCTGGAACCCTACGTGGCGCGGCCGGGCACGGTCAGCCGCAACGGGCTGCCCGTCTCGCAGTTGGGCAGACAGAAGGTGGACCAGGCGTTCATCGGGTCGTGCGCGAACGGTCAACTCGAGGACCTCGAGATCGCCGCACGGGTGTTGCGCGGCAAGACCGTTGCCCCGGGGGTGCGGTTGCTCGTGACGCCGGCCTCGCAGGCGGTGTACCGACAAGCCATGCGGTTGGGCTATTTGCAGGACATCGCCGATGCGGGTGGCGTCGTCACCAATTCGACGTGCGGCGCGTGTTTCGGCTACCACATGGGGGTCATCGGGCCCGGCGAGGTGTGCATCACGTCCAGCACGCGCAACTTCACCGGACGGATGGGCAGTACCGAGGCGGAGATCTTCATGGCCTCACCGGCGACCGTTGCCGCGTCGGCGATCACCGGGTACATCACCGACCCAAGGAGTGTGGCGGCATGACGGTGTGCTTCTCCGGCAAGGTCTGGGCGTTCGGTGACAACCTCAATACCGACGCCATGTACCCCGCCTTCGCGATGAAAATGGATCCGCCCGAAGCGGCCAAACATATCTTCTACGAGGTCCGACCGGGCTGGACCGATCAGGTTTCACCGGGCGATATCGTGCTGGCCGGCAAGAACTTCGGACTCGGTTCGTCGCGGCCGGTTGCTTCCCTTTTCACTGAACTGGGCGTCGCCGGGCTCGTCGCCGAGGAATTCAATTCGCTGTTTTTCCGCAACGCCGTGAACGCCGGGCTGCCGGCGATCACCGTGCCCAACGCCACCACAATATTCAGTGAGGGCGATACCGGAACCTTCAACCTGACCGAGGGCGGCTGGCGCAATGACAGCACCGGAGAGTCGGGGACGGTTCCTCGGCTGCCCGACCTGATTCTCGAGATCATCGAAAGCGGTGGCGTCATGCCCCGGCTCGCGGCGCAGGGATATCTGCCCGCCGAGCTCGGCGACCTGTTGCGCTCCAGCGCGGTCGCCATGCGCGGCGCGGGAAGCGGCGCCTGATGGCGCTGCTGGGCAGGCTGCTGCGCGGCGTCCGCGCCGGTGCACAGCGAGGCCCGTTGTCCGGTGCTGACTTTGATGCGCCCGAATCCATCACGGTCACCAGCGCGGCGTTCGCCGACGGCGCCGCGATGCCGTCCTCGAGTGCGGGAAAAGGTGTGGGTGACAACACCTCGCCGCACCTGCGCTGGGAAGGGGTGCCACCGCAGACCCGGCAGACGGTCCTGATCATCGACGACGTCGACGTTCCGCTCCCCCGTCCGCTGCTGCACACGGTCGCGGTGATCGAACCGACGGTGGACCACGTGGCGGCGGGCGCGTTGCGGCCCAGCACACCGGGGATACGGTTTATCCGTGCGGATCTGGGGCATCGCGGCTATGCCGGCCCGCGACCGATCCCCGGGCACGGACCGCACCGCTACCGCTTCCACGTGTTCGCGATCGATACGCCGGTCCCGGAAGACGTCGCCACCGCAAAGGCTCTGCTGGCCGCCATGGCCGGACACGTGCTCGCCCGCGGCACACTGACCGGTACCTACGAGCGCTAGGCCCGCGCACCCTCCGCAACCCGCTGACCTGCGGTTGGCAGTAGTTGGCAGCGCCTGGCGTCGATCTGGCAGTGCTTTCCGAGAAACGTCAGTGGCATCGATAGCACCCAACCAGAAGGGAAAGTCATGTCCGCCACCACTCTTGACCGCAACCGCACGCGCGACGGTTTGCTGCGCCTCGCGATGCGCGCCGACGCCGCCATCACCGGTCTGGCCGGCCTGGCCGGCGTCCCGCTGGCCGGTTGGCTGGCCACGACATCCGGCACCACGAAAGCATTCGAGTACGGCATGGCCGCATTCTTTATCGCCTATGGCGTGCTGGTGCTCTGGCTGGCATCGCTACCGTCGGTGCGCCGCGCCGGCATGGCCGTCGTGCTCGGCAACCTGCTCTACACGGTGGCCGCCGTCGTCCTGGTGCTCGCCGATGTCTTCCCGTTGACCGCCACCGGTGTGGTCGCCACCTTGGGATCGGGCATCTACACGCTGTTCTTCGCGGAGCTGCAGTACCAGGGCTGGCGCCGCGCCAGGACGTAAGCCCGATAGCTGTTCGCGAGCGTAACGCTGCGGCGAATTCTCGGCCGATTTCTCGCCCTGGCGCTACGCTCGCGGCGATCGGGCTCGAGCGGCGTCAGTCCTCGGGTATCTCGCGGTCGATCTCGTCGAGCCAGATGCGCGCGGACATGTCCGACGGGGCGCGCCAGTCGCCGCGCGGCGACAGCGCGCCGCCGTAGGACACCTTCGGGCCGTTGGGCAATGCCGAGCGTTTGAACTGACTGAACGAGTAGAACCGCTGCACGAAGATCTGCAACCAGTGCCGGATCTCCTTCAGCTGATACGACGGCCGCTTGTCCGCGGGGAATCCGGCCGGCCAGTTGCCCTGCTCGGGGTCGTTCCACGCATGCCAGGCCAGGAACGCGATCTTCGACGGCCGGAATCCGTAGCGCAGCACGTGGAACAGCGAAAAGTCCTGCAGAGCATAGGGTCCGACCTTGGCCTCGCTGCTCTGCAGCTCCTCTTCCGCACCGGCGGGAATGAGTTCGGGAGTGATCTCGGTGTCGAGCACCGACTGCAGCACCGCGTCGACGTCGGACTCGAACTGCCCCGACGCGATGACCCAGCGGATCAGGTGCTGAATCAGCGTCTTGGGCACGCCCGCGTTGACGTTGTAGTGCGACATCTGGTCGCCGACACCGTATGTCGACCATCCCAGGCCCAGCTCGGAGAGATCGCCGGTACCCAGCACGATGCCGCCGCGCTGATTGGCCAGCCGGAACAGGTAATCGGTGCGCAGGCCGGCCTGGACGTTCTCGAAGGTGACGTCGTAGGCCTTCTCGCCGCGGGAGAACGGGTGATCCATCTCCTTGAGCATCAGCTCCGCGGTGTCGCGGATGTCGATCTCGGCGAAGGTCACCCCGAGCGCGCGGCCCAGCTCGATCGCGTTGCGTTTGGTGCGTTCGCCCGTCGCAAAGCCCGGCAAAGTGAACGCCAGAATGTCGCTGCGCGGCCGGTTCTCGCGGTCCATCGCGTGCGCGGCGACGATCAGCGCGTGCGTCGAGTCCAGCCCACCGGACACCCCGATGACGACCTTGGGATAGTTCAGCGCACGCAATCGCTGTTCGAGCCCGGACACCTGGATGTTATAGGCCTCGTAGCAATCCTGTTGCAGCCGTTGTGGATCGGCGGGGACGAACGGAAAACGCTCGATCGTCCGCCGTAGTCCGATGTCGCCGGCAGGCGGATCAAGCCGAAACTCGATGCGCCGGAACGACTCCGTCAACGGCCGGTGATGGCGCCGGTTGTCGTCGAAGGTACCCATCCGCAGCCGCTCCGAACGCAGCAACCCCGTGTCGACGTCGGCCACCGAACGGCGCTCCCCCTTGGGGAAGCGCTCGGATTCGGCCAGCAGCACACCGTTTTCGAAGATCATGGTCTGCCCGTCCCACGCCAGGTCGGTGGTCGACTCGCCCTCCCCCGCGGCGGCATAGATGTAGGCGGCCAGGCATCGTGACGATGCCGAGCGGGCCAGCAGCCGACGATCCTCGGCCCGCCCGATCGTGATCGGGCTGCCGGACAGGTTCGCCAGCACCGTCGCACCGCCCAGCGCCGCTTCCGCGCTCGGCGGAATCGGCACGAACATGTCCTCGCAGATTTCGACGTGCAGCACGAAATCGGGAAAATCGGAGGCCGCGAACAGCAGATCCGGACCAAACGGCGCCTCGATGTCGCCGATGCGGATGATGCCGTGCTCGTCGTCACCGGGGGCGACTTGGCGGTGCTCGTAGAACTCGCGATACGTGGGCAGATACGACTTGGGCGCCACCCCGAGCACCACGCCGCGGTGAATGACGACCGCGGTGTTGTAGATGCGCTGCCGGTAGCGCAGCGGCGCGCCGACCACCAGGATGGGCAGCAGATCGGTCGATGCGGCGACGACATCCGCGAGGGCGGTTTCGACGTCGTCGAGCAAGAGGTCTTGCAGGACGATGTCCTCGATCGAGTAGCCGGACAGCGTCAATTCCGGAAAGACGACCAGGGCGACACCCTCGTCGTGGCACTCACCGGCCAACCTCAACACCGAGGCAGCATTGGCCGCCGGGTCGCCCAGCGAGGTGTGGTGCGTGCACGCGGCGACCCGGACAAAACCCTGGCTGTAGCTGTTGTAAAAGTCCATGGCCCTTCCATTGTCGCCCGACCAGTGTGAATAAGCACGCGCCGGGTATAGGCGTGGGCCGAGAAGACGGATCCAGTGGATCAGTATGTGTTCACGTTGGGGCACATTTGCTTGAGCCAGGTGGCGATCAGGCGGTTGTTGGCATCGGCGTCGGGGTCCGCGGGGGTTATGCCGCCGGTGGTAACGAAATGCTCAATCGCGGCCTTGACCACATCGGGAGGGTTGTACTTCTCGAGGATGTCGGCGTTCTTGCGCGCGTCCTCCGGTTTCATCGAAACCATAAGGCTGTCTTTGGCAAAGGAGATGTCAAGGCAGGTCGACGCGTCGGGCGGCGCGGCCTGCGTCGAAGCGGACGGCGCTTGGGGCGAGGCCGAACTTGTTTGCGTGGCAGATGAACTCGACGAAGGCGTCTGACTCGACCCCGACCCCGACTTGCCGCTCGAGCAACCCGCGATGAGCACCGAAATGGCCACCGTTCCCGCAAGCATGAAGATTTTTCGCCGCACGAGAGGCCTCCTTGCCGAAGACTATGGTGCGGTTACCGTACCGGCGTCCTGATTGGTCAGAACCCCGAAACGTAATTTCGCGTGCAATCACCACCACCGCGACCAACTGCCGGTTTGCCAGCACTGAAGTGGTCCCCTTCGCCTAGAACCCGACCGTGTGAAACGAATTCCGGTCTCGAGGCGATAACAGGAAGGTAACGGGTTGATGAGCCGACGAGAGGACGCGCATGAAGCGCAGCGGAGTGGTGGCCGCCGTCGCGGTGAGCAGCGCACTCTCACTGGGCGCGTCAATGGCGCCGGCCCCGGCCAACGGGGATCCGGCAGCGGCCATAGGCCGCACAATCGACCACAACCCGCTTAGTGGCGACTACGAGGGCTATTGCACTTGGGGCGCTCAAGAACAGATACACGCCCATACCGGCTACTACATTCGAGCGCTGACCGGAAATGCCGAAACCTGGGCTAGCCAAGCGCAAGCCGCAGGTTGGACGGTAGTGAACGAAGCGCAACCCCACTCGATCGCCGTCTTCAGCAGCGCGCTCGTCGGGGGCGTCGGACACGTCGCCTGGGTCGACGCCGTCAATGGCAGCAACATCACGATCACCGAAATGAACACCGGTTATGGGGCCAGCGCGTCAAACGGTTTCCGCACCAGCGGCTTCCACGAATTCGACACGCGCACCGTCGCCCAGGCCCCGGGGATGAGCTACATCCTGATCCCCTGAGAAGCCGTGAAAGTCAGTCGCGATGTGCTGCGCCGACGCATCGGTGGGTGGCGCTCGATGCGGCCGATGCCATCGACAATCCTGGCGCTCAAGCCTTTTCACTTTTCGCGTACGGCTAAGCCATGCGCGACGCGAATCCGGCGGCGGCATACGACGCGCTGCGCCGGGGTTTGACGATCGCTCAGGGCAGCGGCAATCGGATGATCGAGTCCTACCTCGCGACGGGCCTGCCCGCCTTCGCCTCCAACTGCGACCCGACGGACGCCCTTGATTTCTTGACCTGGCGATCAAGAACTATTTCGATGCCGGTAGTTACTCTCAGCTGGCGAGCCCACTGGCAATTCTCGCCAGTCACTTCGATCGGATCGGACGGCATGAGGCGTCCGCCACCGTCGTCGGCTTCGCACTTACCGCTCGCGCGCTGGCGGCTGTTCCCGAAATCGAAGTAACGATCGCCCATCTGCGGGAAGTGCTCGGCGACAACGTGTACCAGTCACTGAGCGAAGCCGGAGCGAAGATGACAAGCGCGGACGCCGCGCGGTATGCCCTCGATCAGATCGACCAAGCCCGAGCACAATTGAACACCGTCCCGGAATAGCTGACATCGGAGACCCGCAAAACTGAGTTCTCGGATCACCGTGAACGCCAACGGCCTTCGTGGAATGTCGGTTCAAGACTTGTGTTGATAGATTTCGAACGCCAAGCATAGTTCGGCGAGTTGCCGCGGCTCGGCCAGTGTGCGGCCGGTGCGTTCCTCGATTCTCCGCAGACGGTAACGCACGGTGTTGGGGTGACATTGCAACTGGGCTGCGGCTTTGGGAACTGATCCGCCATTGTCGAGCCAGACATTGAAGGTGTGAATGAGGACCTCCCGTTCGGTGCCGGAGAAGTCGTTGAATGCTCCAAGGACGATCTCGGCGAGCTTGCCGTTCACCTCGGGTGCGCTCACAGCGGCAACGCCCAAGACGGAGTTGTCGAATACGGCTACGTAACCGCCGCCTTTCGCGCGCGCCGAGAGTGTGATCCGCGCGTATCGCAGCGCCTGGGCGGTGTCGGCGAGGTCGTCGAACAGTGGACTGACCCCGACCCGAGTGGTCGCGACCCGCGACAACAACGCCAGCAGGTTGTCCCGAGCAGTGGTGGAGGGAATGTGGGCAATACCGGTCTGCAGATCGGGCAGCAGCCGCCACGCCGAGAAGATGTCGGCGCTGCGCAGCATCGCCGTGATCCCGGGCAGGGCCTGCTTGCCGACGGCCGGGGTCGTTGCGGCTATCACCAGATACGGTCCGTGGGCGGGGATGCGTAGCAGCTGGGCGATGTCCCAGAGACCGTAGTCGCCCAATGGCCGGCCATCGAGCAGCGCTTCGGTCAGTGCCGAGCGTTCGGCTTCGTCGTCGATGACCTGTTGTGCCGCTTGCTGGCGGTAGGCGCCTGCCATCGTGTCGGTGTAGAGGTCCTGGGCGCGCCAGAACCTGGAGGTCGCCACGATCAGCGCTTGCCCGCTAATACCCGGGTGCGCTCCGGCCAGCTCGATCATCACGTCCCACAACACGTGCGATGCAACCCGAAACGCATGCATCACCACGGCCAGCGGCACCCCTGCTGCGGCGCGGGTCCCGCCGGTGGCCACCGCGGGTGAGGTGTTGAACTCGGTGCCTTCTTCAAGAGCTTGGAAGACGAACCGTAGGTTGTTGGCGGTGGCGGGTACGAGCACGTCGTCGGGGATTACCTGGGTGTTCTTGTAGAACGGGACTTCAGCGCGAATCGCGGTCACCACCTTGGCCACCAGCCCGTCGAGCTGCCCGTTGAGCAGCTCTCCAATTTTGACGACCTGCACGTCCATGTCGGCGCCCGCCATAGGTCTTGAGGGTAGACGAGCTTGGCGCGGCGCCCGGTTTGTTCGCCATGACAACACAGAGCGCACGAGGTTTGGCACCGCGTCCATCGACCTGTGCTCCGCGGCTGGCGACGATTAGATCGGCGCGGCGTCTCCCGGAGATCCCAAGCGATCGCGCCGCTAGCCCAAACTCTCGGTTCAGCAAAGCAATTGACGATGGGAAAGGCAGTCGATGATCACCCAGCCATTTCAGAAATCGGTCTATGACACTGTGACCGACGCGCTACCGTTCACGGTCGATCCGGCGAAGATCACCGTCGAACCCGGCGTGTCTTACAGTCCCAGTCCGATCAAGATCCACGACTATGCGGTGGGGGTGATGGCTGCGTTCGGTTCGGTAGTCGACTACATCGGCATGTTGCGCGGCATGCCCCCGCAGACGATGACACTGAACCGGCGCCACTGCGGGCTGGCGCTGAATTCCGGTCAGTTACATTTCCTCAACGGCTACGGCACCTTGATGGACACCTGGCCAATTGGCCCGGACAACGGCACCTACCGCACCGCCGACGACCGCTACGTCCACATGATCGGACTGCACCCTCACCTACGTGATGCTCTGCTGTCCTATCTGGACTGCGCGAACACGGCGACAGCAATTCAAGCAGTGGTGGCGACCAAGACCGCTCAGCAGCTCGAGGACGAGGCTGCCGAGGCAGGTTTGGCGTTGGGAGTCGTACGCAGCCGCGAGGAATGGCTCGCAATGCCCCAAGGTGCTGCGACTGCCCAGCGTCCGATGGTCGAGATCGATCGTCAGGCAACCGGCGGTCAGCGTCGGCTCGGCCCTGCGCGGCACCGGCCCCTGGAGGGCGTACGAGTCGTCGAGCTGACTCATCTGGTGGCCGGTCCGACCATCGGGCGGCTGTTGGCAGAGCAGGGCGCCGACGTCATCAAGGTCCAGCCGCCGATCGGGGACTGGGTGCTGCCGTTGTGGCTGGACGTCAGTTGGGGCAAACGCAACATCGCCCTGGACATCAAGGGGCGCGCCGGTTTCGCCCGGTTCGCTGAACTGCTCGCTGGCGCCGATGTGCTGGTGTCCAGTCAACGTCCCGGCGCGCTGGCCCGACTTGGCCTCGACGACGCCGGCCTGCAACGGATCAACCCAAACCTGGTCGTGGCAGCGGCGTCGTGTTACACCGAGGGCACGCCATGGCATGCCCGGCCCGGGTTCGAGCAGATCGCCCAGGCTGTCACCGGGGTGATGCACACCCACTCCGAGAGTCTTGCCGCCCCGACGGTGGTGTCGGTGTTGATGAACGACTACCTCACCGGCTATCTCGGTGCGATCGGCGCCATCGCCGCCCTGGCCGCACGCGAAGACCAGGGCGGCTACTGGAAAGTCGGCGCCGCGCTGACCCGCTGTTCGATGGAGGCGCTCACCGTCGTCGAGCCGCAGGACGCCGAGGAATACGCCCCTGCGAGCATGAGGGACATAGTCGACTTCGGCGTCGATCAGCTCGGCCCGTCAGGTGTGTTCACTCGATTGGCACCCACGGTGATGTTCAGCCACACTCCCTCGTTCGCCGAGCGCACCTCAAACTGGCCAGGCACCACCCCAGACACCGCGGGATGGTCACCAATCGCGACCTCCGATGAGGCTGCCGAGGTACCGCACTACCCTTCGAAGATGGCCCGCGACAACCTGATCCGTGGATTGGTGCCTTGTTATGGCATCGAGGACCGCGGCGACGGCGGCGGCGGGCTAAGCTTGGCATCACCGCTGTTGATGAAGCTGGTGGAAGAAGCCCGTAAAGCGGGCTAAACCGCATGCCCGCTGGGCATGCGCTGCTCACTTATTGGGCCGCAACGGATTTGGAATCGCTCCCGCACCGTGTCAAGAACACGGCGCTGGCGCTCACGTTCCCGGCGGTGCGTGAGCACGAATCGCGCCACACCCGACAGGCGGCGCGGTAACGGGAACCAATGATCGAAATCAAGGCCGTTCTCCTTGAACACGGCACTCGGGACGTTGTCGTAGATCAGGCTGAGGTTGTGCTGGACGAGCGCGAAAAGCACGTACGGAAATGCCATCGGCGATTCGCGCCTCAGTTCCTGCCAGTCGACTTCGTAGAGCGGAATCTCCCTGAGTTTGTCCAAGAACATCAGGTGGCCCAGGAAGTACCCCATGAACGCAGGCAAGTGCAGCACGGCCGAGCGCATATTGATCGAAACGACTGCGCCACTGGGTGAAACGTACGGCTCGTACGGGTGTTCGTCGGTGACCTGGACGTATCCCGTGCAGTTGACGACCCAGCTGCCCGGCTCGATCGTCTTCGTCGATCCGCTCCGGAATAACAACTCGGTCGTGCACATGCGATCGACTACATCTTCGAGATAGTCCATCACGACATCGTTGAGGCCGGCAGAGATCGTGCGGTTCTCGGCCTCGGACAGCACTCCCAAGACGAAGTTGTCCGATTGCGGAGTCAAGAACGTGCCGTAGGTGGCGCGGTACCAATCTTGGACCTCTGATTCGTTCGTGCCGTCGAACCGGCGATTCAGCTGTGCGGCGACGGTGCTCAGCGTTCGGCCCGTCAACCACCGCCGGGCGCCGCTCGGCAACAGTTTGTCGCGGCTGGAGAAGAATGTTCCCCGGCCGGCGACGAGGTTTACCTGGCGACCGGGGCATGCGGTGATCAGCGCGTGCGCGGTGTCCATCGCGGTTTTTCCGCCGCCGATAATCCACACTGGCGCTTTGCTTTCCCCGATGTCACCGGTCCGGACGTCGCAGTAGTCGGGCGACACCGAATGGACACGCTCGCTGGAGATTTGCAGCGGTTCGTTCGGCGTGACTGCCAGGCCATAGGCTTTGATCAAACGCTTGGCCGCGACAACGAGTACCCGGCCGTCGACCGCCCTACAGGTGGCCCGCACGATTCCGTCCGCTTCTTCGTGCGACTCGAAGTCCCAGCCGAAGTACTCGTCGACTTGCACGCGCTCCCTTATCACGTCGACGCAGTGCTCAAAATGGTCGAGCACCTCGCCCTTGGTCGCCAAGTAGCCGCGATCCTTGCCGAGGGTCCACTCGATGTTGCCCGCGGTGAACATCGGGTGTGGTTGATGCAGGCGGACATACGAATACACGTCGACCCACATGCCGCCCAAGCGCGCCCGACGATCGATCAGAATCACCTTCTGGTCCCGCGACAGGTATCGACTCGCGGCGAAAAGGGCGTTGAGCCCGGCGATGCCGGCTCCCACGATGCAAACGTCGCAGGATTCCACGCGTGAGTATTGGGATTCCGACATCAGCCCGCCTTTCCATGCAGAGGCGTCAAGTATCTGGCTGCGCCGCGCTGGCGGGGATGAGTAGTCGACTACTCCACTACTCTCAGATGCCGCGTTGGCGTACCGCGGGTGACGCACAAACATTTGTGTTTCCTATGTGCAAACCTTGTCGCCCGAACTATCGTGTTTTCGACCGTGTCGCAAGGAGGCTGATATGGACGGAACTCCGTTTGGCCGATACCGCTTAATCGAGTTGTTGGGCCGCGGCGGCATGGGCGAAGTGTGGCGCGCACACGACACTTCGACCAACCGGACCGTCGCAATCAAGTTGCTACCGCCGCAGCTGGCTCAAGACCAGACATTCGTGCAACGTTTCCGCCGAGAAGCCGAAGCGGCGGCGCAGTTAAACAGCCCCCACGTCGTCCCGATTCATGACTACGGCGAAATCGACGGCCGGCTATTTGTGAACATGCGCTTGATCGAGGGCCGCGACCTGCAACAGGTCATCGGTGACGGCCCGCTGGACCCGGCCCGGGCAGTGCGCATCGTCGAGCAGGTGGCCCGAGCTCTGCACGCCGCACACAAGATCGGACTAGTCCACCGCGACGTCAAACCGTCCAACATCTTGCTCGATGAGGACGATTTCGCGTACCTGATTGACTTCGGGATCGCCCGCGGCGCAGACCAGACCCGGATGACCGGCACCGGCGGCGTCATCGGCAGCTGGCCCTACATGTCCCCCGAGCGGCTGCGGGCAGGCCAAGTCGACGCGCGCTCGGACGTCTACGCGCTGGCCTGCGTGCTGTATGAGTGCCTGACCGGGGACACCCCGTTCGCCGGAGACAACACCGAACAGCAAATCACCGCGCACTTCATGGAACCGCCTCCACGCCCGTCGATCACCGATCCCAAGGTGCCTGCCACGCTCGACCCGGTCATCGCCAACGGGATGGCCAAAGACCCCGATCAGCGGTATGCCACCACCATCGAGTTGGCCACCGCCGCCAACGCTGCCATCACCGACCCGATCGCACGGCCCGCCCAAAACCTAAACGCTTCAGCAGCTTTCGCGACGCAGGCCGCAACCAAGGCCGCCGACCCCAGCCTCGCCGCGACCCAACACGCAAGCGAGCTCACCCTGGCGGCATCGCCGGCCGGTGACCCAAGAACCCGAAAGCACCGTCGGATCGCCTTGGCGGGTGGGGCCGTCGTGCTCGCCGCGATCGTCGTCGCCGTCGTCGTGGTGTTCACCGTGGGAAGCGGGCCCGCCAGCCAGCCGGCCGCCAACCCGAAGCCCGTCGCGGCGCCGAACACGGGGCCGTTCACCGGCGTGTACCGCGTCGACTTCGCCCCTTCGGCCACCCACGGGAAGCTGGATGACGGAGGAACACCGTCCAGTGGGCAGTGGTCGGTCCGTTCGGCATGTCGTCCCACCGGCTGTGTGGCAACGGCGACGGCCACGGGCGGAGCTACCCTGCAGTCGGCGTTCGTGTTCGACGACGTTGGTGGGCAATGGCGTGCAGTCGCCGCAGGCCGAGCGACATCGCCACCACCAGGGGTCACCGGCTTCAAAGGTTGCGACTTCCCCGACGATTACTGGACCGTTGTCACGCTGCAAACGCGGCCGGACGGCACGCTGGCTGGCCAATACCGCGCACTGTCGAGCTTCAACGACTGCGAAACCGAGCGGACCGTGACGTTCATCCGGATCGGAGATGTCGACGTGAACAGTCTCCCCGATCCGGCCAGCGAAGCACCGCTCGTTCCATCGCCCGCAGCGGCATGGCACGGTCACTACCACGCCACGAAACGGCGGCTCGACACCAGCTCCAAACCGACTTCGTGGGATGCCACCATCGAGACCGATTGTCTTCGTACCGGCGACCGCTGCATGAGCGACCACCACGGCGCCAATTACCCGTTCGCGGACGGGAAATGGACGTTCAACTTTGACGGCACCAAGCCGTGCGACGCGGGCGGATCCAATCCGACCAAGATTTACCAGGAATACCCGCTCCCGCAGCCGCCGCAAAACCCGATCCCCCTATTAACGGGCCGCGGACACCGAATCGTAACTGGGGGCAACGGCTGTGCCGGTTCCTACGACGAAGAAGTGAAATTCGAACGCACCGGCGACTAAGCGGCCGAGTCCGTACCCTCGAATACGTGACCACCGCCCGCCCCGAATCACCGGAGCTGGTTGCACTGTTGGCTGGACGCCGGATCGCGGTGCTCACGGGAGCGGGGATTTCCACCGATTCGGGCATTCCCGATTACCGGGGCCCTGATTCGCCGCCGAGCAACCCGATGACTATCCAGCAGTTCACCTCGGATTCCGCGTTCCGGCAGCGGTACTGGGCACGCAACCATGTCGGCTGGCGGCACATGGAGGCGACGCGGCCGAATGCGGGCCATCGCGCGCTTGCCGCGCTGGAGCACGCCGGGGTGGTGAGCGGTGTGATCACCCAGAACGTCGACCTGCTGCACACCAAGGCGGGCAGTGCAAACGTGATCGATCTGCACGGCACGTACGCCCAGGTGATCTGCCTGAGCTGCGGCCACACGTTGAGTCGCGCGGCGTTTGCCGAGGAACTCGAAGCACTCAACCCGGGATTCATCGAGCGCGCCGAGGCGATCGGCGGGCTGGCGGTGGCCCCCGACGCCGACGCGGTCGTCACCGATACCACGTCATTTCACTATCTGGACTGTCCGCGCTGTGCCGGCATGCTCAAACCCGATATCGTCTACTTCGGCGAGAGTGTGCCTAAAGATACTGTGGCACAGGCATTTTCACTGGTCGACGAGGCCGAGGCGTTGCTGGTCGCGGGCTCGTCGCTGACCGTATTCTCCGGCTACCGGTTCGTGCGGCACGCCGCCGCAGTCGGCATCCCGGTCGCGATCGTCAACCGCGGCCACACCCGCGGCGACGACTTGGCCGACGTCAAACTCGACGGCGGGTGCTCGGAATTGCTGGTGTTGCTCGCCGACGAGCTGGCGCCGCTGGCCTTGCGCTAGTGCGCTAGAACGTGCAGGGCAGGCTGCGCACGGCGTGTACGAAGTTGCCCGCCACGTACGTCGCATCGGTTGCCTGAATGTCGGGCAGCTGACGCAGCAGCTCACCGAAGATCGCGCGCAGTTGCGCGCGCGCCACATGGGCACCGAGGCAGAAATGCAATCCGCCCCCGCCGAAGCCGACATGCGGATTGGGGCTGCGGCTCAGGTCGAAGTGATCCGGATGTTGGAACACCTCGGTGTCCCAATTGCCCGACGAATAGAACATCACCACCTTCTCCCCCGCGGCGATGGTCTGGCCACCTAGCTCGAAATCGGTTGCCGCCGTGCGGCGGAAGGTCATGACAGGCGTCGCCCAACGAACGAACTCCTCGACCGCCACGCCGATCCTGTTCTCGTAATCGGCTAGCAGCCAAGCCCTTTGGCGCGGGAAGTCGGTAAGCGCTTTCATGGTGTGGCTCATGGTCTGTCGAGTGGTGTCGTTGCCCGCCACCGAGAGCAATACGAAGAACGCCGCCACCTCGGCATCGGTCAGCCGGTCGCCGTCCACTTCGGCATGTACCAGGCTGCTGATCAGATCGTCGCCCGGTTTCTCGCGGCGTTCGGCGGCGAGCGCGCCGACGACCTGGTGTAGGTACATCTGCTGTTCGAAGATGACTTCCAGCGCGGGGCGCCCATTGAGGAATTCGGGGTCGGCCCAGGACACCAACGCGTCCGTGGCGTGTGCCATGCGCTCGCGCTCGGAATCCGGAATGCCCACCATGTCCGACAGCGTGCGGATGGGCAGCTCCTTGGCGCAGCGATCGACGAAATCCGCCCCGCTGCCGGCGTCGCGAAGCTCGTCGACGATCGCCTTGGCATTCGCCTGGATCGACTCCTCGATCCGGCGCACCTGCCGCGGCGTGAATGCGGCGTGAGCGAGCTTGCGCAACTTGGTGTGCCGCGGTGGGTCCATCGCCAGGAAGGATTGCGATGCTTCAAGCAACTCCACCGGAATGCTTTCGAACATCACCCCCTTACCGGACAGGAACACCTCGCTATCGCGGCTGACAGCGACGATGTCCGCGCGCCGGGTGACCGCCCAATAACCGGGATCGTCGGGATCCGGCATCAGGGAGTCCTCGACCGGTGGATGCCAGCTCACCGGTCGCTCGGCCCGCAACACCGCGAACGAGCGCTCCCGGTCGGCTGCCGTCGTCGACCAGAACGCGCGCGAGGAGAGATCGATCGCGTCATACGCACGGGGGCGGCTGGACCGCCCGGCCAACACTGCCATCGTTGCTCCTCCGTCACGTGACCGCCAGTCGAGAACTTCGTCGACAGTATGCCTAGACAGTATGTCTAGTCAATATGTTGAACGGTCGGTTATGCTCGGCAAATGCCGTCGGTCACGCGCAAACCGCAGCCCACGCGCGAGCAGGTGCGCCAGCAGCGGCGCGAGGAGATAGAGCGCCAGCTGCTGGACGCCACCGAGCGGTTGATGCGTGGCGGGGCAAGTTTCACCGAGCTCAGCGTGGACCGGCTGTCGACTGAGGCCGGCATCTCGCGGGCCAGCTTCTACATCTACTTCGAGGACAAGGGTCACCTGTTGCGCCGGCTTGCCGGCCAGGTCTTCGCCGATCTGGCCGAGAGCGCGGATCGCTGGTGGAGCGTGGCGTGGCGCCGCGATCCGAACGATGTCCGGACCGCGATGGCGGGCCTGGTTGCCGGCTATCGCCGACATCAGCCGGTGCTCGTCGCGCTGAACGAGATGGCCGCCTACGACCCGGTGGTTGGCGCGACCTACGGCAATCTGTTGACCGCGATCACCGGGCGGACGACCCGGGTCATCGAAGAAGGTCAGGCCGACGGCTCCATCCGCCCGGAGTTGCCGGCAGCCGCCACGGCCAGCGCGCTGACCTGGATGGCCGAGCGGGCATGCCAACAGAATCTGCCGGGCGCGCCGGACTCCTACGATGCCGAGCTATCCACGACGTTGGCCGAAATCATCTGGGCCACTTTGTATCTCAAGCCACTGTCGGCAGGCTGAGGCGTCAGACCGCGACCAGGTCGTCGGCATGCACCGCGGGCCGGCGCAGCTCGTCGGGCAGCTCCGAGGTCGACCGGCCGATCATGGTGGCGAGCTCGGCCGCGTCATAGGCGACCACACCGCGGGCCACCATGGTGGCGTCCGGTCCGTGCAATTCGACGACGTCGCCGCCGTAGAACCGGCCCGCCACCGCGGTGATGCCGGCGGCCAGCAGGGAGCGGCGTTGCTGCACCACCGCGCGCACCGCGCCCGCATCGAGGCTCAGGGTGCCGGTGGACTCGGCGGCATAACGCAGCCAGAACCGGCGGGCCGACATCCGCGTGGGCCGGGCGGCGAAGACCGTGCCCGACGCGGCGTCGGTGAGCGCCGTCGCGGCGTCCGTTGCCGCGGCCAGCAGCACCGGCACCCCGGCGTCGGCGGCCAGTAGCGCCGAGGACATCTTCGATGCCATGCCACCGGTGCCCAGCGCGCTGCCCGGGCCGGCCACCACACCGACGAGATCCGACGATGCGGCCACCTCGGGAATGAACCTCGCCTCCTTGGACTTTCGCGGATCGGTGTCGTAGAGGCCGTCGATGTCGGAGAGCAGTATCAGCGCCTCGGCGCCGACCAGGTGGGCCACCAGCGCCGAAAGACGGTCGTTGTCGCCGAACCGGATCTCGTTGGTGGCCACCGTGTCGTTCTCGTTGACGATCGCCACCGCGTGCAGCGCGCGCAACCGGTCCAGGGTGCGTTGGGCGTTGGTGTGCTGGGCCCGCATCGAGATGTCGTGCGCGGTCAGCAACACCTGCCCGACGGTGCGGCCATAGCGCGCGAAAGCCGCACTCCACGCGTTCACCAGCGCGACCTGGCCTACGCTTGCAGCAGCCTGCTTGGTAGCCAAATCCTTTGGACGACGCGACAATCCGAGTGGCTCGATGCCGGCGGCGATGGCACCCGAGGACACGATGACGACGTCGGTGCCCGCTTTCATGCGCCCCTCGATCGCATCGGCCAGCCCGGCCAGCCGGCTCCCGTCGAACACGCCGGACGGCGCGGTCAGCGCGTTGGTCCCGATCTTGACGACCAGACTGCGAGCGGTTCGGATCGCTTCGCGATGAGCGCTCACGGCTCGTCACCGCGTTCGCGCCGCCGACGCCGGGCGGCCTTGCGCTCGTCGGCGCCGATGCGCTCGGTGCGTTCCAGCCGCGCGTCGGTGCCGCGGCCGGTCAATGGAACCTGAACGCCGGCAGGGGTTTGCGGCTCCCAGTCGAATGTCATCTCACCGATGGTCACCGCGCAGCCGGGTTGTGCGCCCAGCCGCAGCAGCTCTTCCTCGACTCCGAGACGCGCGAGGCGGTCGGCGAGATAGCCCACCGCTTCGTCGTTGTCGAAGTTGGTCTGACCGATCCACCGCTCGGGGCGCGCCCCGGTTACCACGAAGCCGCCCTCGCCATCGGACTCGACGGTGAAACCGCTGTCGTCGACGGGCACCGGGCGGATCACCGGGCGTCGCGCTACCGGCGCCGGTTGCGCCGCGTTGTACTCCGAAATCATCTTCCAGAGCCCAAAGATAAACGGCTGCAACCCTTCTCGGGTCACCGTCGACACCAGAAACACCGGCCAGCCACGCTCGGCGATCTCGTCGCGGACGAATTCGGCGAGCTCACGCGCCTCCGGCACGTCAATCTTGTTGAGCACCACCGCCCGTGGCCGCTCGGCCAGGTCGACGAGCGCCGCGTCCCCTTGCAGGGTGGGCGTGTAGGCGGCGAGTTCGGCTTCCAGCGCGTCGATGTCGGAGATCGGGTCGCGGCCAGGATCGTTGGTGGCGCAGTCGACGACGTGTACCAGCACCGCGCACCGCTCGATGTGCCGCAGAAAATCCAGCCCCAGGCCGCGGCCCTCGGACGCGCCGGGGATCAAGCCGGGCACGTCGGCGACGGTGAACGACTGCTCGCCGGCCGAGACGACGCCGAGGTTGGGGACCAGCGTGGTGAACGGGTAATCGGCGACCTTGGGTTTGGCTGCCGAGATCACCGATACCAGCGACGACTTTCCCGCAGACGGAAATCCGACCAGCCCGGCGTCCGCCACGGTTTTGAGTTCGAGGGTGAGGTCGCGGGCCTGGCCGGGCTCGCCGAGCAGCGCAAAGCCGGGCGCCTTGCGCGCGCGGGACGCGAGCGCCGCGTTGCCCAGCCCGCCACGGCCGCCGGCAGCGGCTTCGAAGCGGGTCCCCACCCCGACCAAATCGGCTAGCAGCCGGCCGTTCTCGTCCAGGACAACGGTGCCGTCGGGGACCTTGACTTCCAGATCCGCACCGGCAGCGCCGTCGCGGTTGCTGCCGGCCCCCTGCTTGCCATTGGGAGCGGTGACATGCGGACGGAAATGGTAATCCAGCAGTGTGTGTACGGCGGGATCGACGACAAAGACGATGCTGCCGCCACGGCCGCCATTGCCGCCGTCGGGGCCACCGAGCGGCTTGAACTTCTCGCGATGAACCGAGGCGCAGCCGTTACCGCCGGAGCCCGCTCGGGCGTGGATGACGACTCGATCGACAAACCGAGGCATCGGGGGTCCTCTCAGCTACCCGCGTGCACGGGCGCAGCGACCTCAGTCGGTGGTCTGCCCGGCCGCGACGATGTTGACGGTCTTACGCCCGCGCTTGACACCGAACTCGACGGCGCCGGCTTCCTTGGCGAACAACGTGTCGTCGCCGCCACGGCCGACGTTCTCGCCGGGGTGGAAGTGGGTGCCACGCTGGCGGACGATGATCTCGCCGGCCTTGACAACCTGGCCGCCGAACCGCTTGACGCCCAGCCGCTGAGCGTTGGAGTCGCGACCGTTGCGCGAGCTGGAAGCGCCCTTCTTGTGTGCCATGTCTGTCGCCTCCCGCTACTTGATTCCGGTGACCTTCAGGACCGTCAGCTGCTGACGGTGTCCCTGACGCTTGTGGTAGCCGGTCTTGTTCTTGAACTTGTGGATACGGATCTTCGGGCCCTTGGTGTGCTCGAGCACCTCGCCGGTCACCGCGACCTTGGCCAGCGCGGCCGCGTCGGAAGTGACGGTGGCACCGTCGACAACCAGCGCAACCGGCAGCGACACCTTGGCGCCGGGCTCGGATTCGAGCTTCTCGACCTTGACCACGTCACCGACGGCGACCTTGTACTGCTTGCCACCGGTTTTGACGATTGCGTAGGTCGCCATCGTTGCTCCTGCCTCTTCCTCACGTCTTCCGCGCGCGTGCTAGCTGCGATGCGCGTGGTGGGTCTGGGGAGCGGGATAATCTTCCCGCCTGTCGTCCGCCGAAGTCAGCTGCCCGGCTTGACGACAACTGTCCAAGGGTACGTGACCAGCGGCTACAGGGTCAAACCAGCACCCGGGCGACCCGCAACGGGCACCAGGCCTGCTCCGCTCCCCCGAGCGGCCGATCGTGGCAACGTAAAGAACCGCTCTATTCAGGTATTTGTTACCTATTGGCTAACTATCGACAGCGAGCCGTCCACGTAGAATCTTTCGATGCCGACGGCCAACAAGCGCATCGATCGCACCCGCTGGCTGTATTTCGCGGTCGCCGCCGCCGTCGTGGCCGGCGTGATCGTCGGGCTGGCGGCCCCTGGGATCGGCAAGAGCGTCGGGGTGCTCGGCACGATGTTCCTCAGCCTGATGAAGATGATGATCGCGCCGATCGTCTTCTGCACGATCGTGCTGGGCATCGGCGCCATGAGTAAAGCCCAGAACGTCGGAAAGGTCGGCGCGCTGGCGGTCGGCTGCTTCCTGGTGATCTCGTCGGTGGCGCTGGGGCTTGGGCTGGCCGTCGGAAACCTGCTGGGCCTGGGCAGTGGCCTGTACCGACCGGGCGCCGACCTCGAACTGAGCACACCACCCGTCGAACACGTCGAACACACCGACGGCTTCACCGATCTCATTCACCACATCGTCCCCACGTCGCTGTTGACGGCGCTGACCGTCGGCAACGTGCTGCAGTCGGTATTTGTCGCGCTGCTGGTCGGTTTCGCGATCCGGTCGATGGGGGCCGCGGGCGAGCCGATCCTGGTCGGCATCGGCCACCTGCAGAAACTGGTTTTCCAGGTGCTCGGGATAGTCCTGTGGCTGGCACCGCTCGGGGCATTCGGCGCGATCGCCGACGTCGTCGGCTCGACGGGCTGGAGCGCGATCACGAACCTGCTGATGATGGTCGGCGCGTTCTACCTGACCTGCGCGGTGTTCGTGTTCGGCGTGCTCGGCGTGCTGCTGCGGGTGGTGTCGGGAGTTTCGATCTTCCGGCTGGTGCGCTACCTGGCCCGCGAATACCTGCTGATCGTCGCAACCTCGTCCTCGGAGCCGGCGCTACCGCGACTGATCGCCAAGATGGAACACCTGGGGGTCGAACGCGGCACCGTCGGGGTGGTGGTGCCGATCGGCTACTCGTTCAACCTCGACGGCACCGCGATCTATCTGACCATGGCCACGCTGTTCATTGCCGACGCGCTCGGCCATCCGCTGGGCTTGCGCGACCAGTTCTGGCTGTTGCTGTACATGATGGTCGCGTCGAAGGGCGCCGCGGGCATCAGCGGTGCGGGCCTGGCCACATTGGCCGAAGGCCTGCATCGCCTCGACCTGCTCGGTGGCACCGGGCTGCTGGTCGGGGTCGACCGCTTCATGTCGGAAGGCCGTGCGATCACCAACTTTTCCGGCAACGCGGTCGCGACGGTCCTGGTGGGTACCTGGAGCAAGACCATCGATCGGGCCAAGGTCGACGCGGTGCTGCACGATCGCGATCCGTTCGACGAGCTGACCATGATCGACGAGCCCGACGAAGAGCCGCCTGCCGCGCGGCAGCGCACCGCCGCGTGACGGCTGGCTAGTCCGCGTGGATGGGCGGGCCGGCCGGCCGGCCGGCCGCGCGTCGACGGCGCGGGCGTCCGAGATCTGCACCGGAGTCTTCGCCGTTCTCGTCGTCGGAGTCCTCGTCGTCATCGAGGTCTTCGTCGTCGAGGTCGAGATCCTCGTCGTCATCGTCGTCGTCGTCGTCGTCGTCGTCGAGATCATCGTCGTCGTCGAGGTCCTCGTCGTCATCGTCGAGGTCCTCGTCCACCGAGTCCTCCTCGTCGACGTCGTCGCTGTCCTGATCGGTGTCGTCGTCCTCGGCGTCCTCGAAGGCATCCTGGTCGGCGTCCAGGTCAGCGGGACCCTCTATTTTGGTCTGCTCGTCGACCTCGGCGATGGTGTCCTCGCCGGCATCCTCGGCGTCGCCGTTGTCGCGGGTGGCCATGGCCTTGAACATCGGATGTTCGCCCGGCGCGTGGACGGGCACCTTGGCGACGGCAGGCTGATCGGCGGGTTCCTCGGATCGGTTCTTCTTCGATCGCTTGCTACGCCGGCCGCCGGACTCGGACTTGCGACCGGTCGCCGGGGCCGAGTCGACCGGGTCACCGTGCAGCAGCAGCCCGCGCCCGCCACAGTTCGGGCACGTAGTCGAGAACGCCTCGATCAGACCGGTTCCCAGCCGCTTGCGGGTCAGCTGCACCAGGCCCAGCGAAGTCACCTCGGAAACCTGATGACGGGTGCGGTCGCGGGCCAGCGCCTCGGTCAGCCGGCGCAGCACCAGGTCTCGGTTGGACTCGAGCACCATATCGATGAAGTCGATGACCACGATGCCGCCGATGTCGCGCAGCCGGAGCTGGCGCACGGTCTCCTCGGCCGCCTCGAGATTGTTCTTGGTGACCGTCTGCTCGAGGTTGCCCCCGGATCCGGTGAACTTGCCGGTGTTGACGTCGACGATCGTCATCGCCTCGGTCCGGTCGATGACCAGGGTGCCGCCCGAGGGCAGCCACACCTTGCGCTCCATCGCCTTGGCCAGTTGCTCGTCGATGCGATGCACGGCGAACACGTCCGGCCCGGGTTGGCCTTCGGCTCCGGCGGGCGGATCGTATTTGGTCAGCTTCGAAACCAGGTCGGGCGCAACCGAATTCACGTAGTCGTTGATGGTGCTCCACGCCTCGTCGCCGGAGACGATGAGCCCGGCGAAGTCCTCGTTGAACAGGTCGCGGATGACCTTGACCAACACGTCGGGCTCTTCGTAGAGCGCCACCGCCGCGCCGGCAGCCTTCCCTTTGGTCTCGCCCGCCTTGGCATCGATCTCTTCCCAGCGCTCCTGCAGGCGGGTGACGTCCTGGCGGATGTCGTCCTCTTTGACGCCCTCGGACGCGGTCCGGATGATCACCCCGGCGTTCGACGGCACCACCTCACGCAGGATCTCCTTGAGACGCTGGCGTTCGGTGTCGGGCAGCTTGCGGCTGATCCCGGTCGACGACGCACCCGGCACATAAACCAGGTACCGGCCGGCCAGGGAGACCTGGGTGGTCAGCCGGGCGCCCTTGTGTCCGACCGGGTCCTTGCTGACCTGGACGACGACGTAATCGCCGGGCTTGAGGGCCTTTTCGATCTTGCGCTCGGCACCGCCCAGCCCCGCGGCTTCCCAGTCGACCTCGCCGGCGTACAGCACGCCGTTGCGGCCGCGGCCGATGTCGACGAACGCCGCCTCCATCGAGGGCAGCACGTTCTGCACGATGCCGAGGTAGATGTTGCCGACCAGCGACGCCGATGCAGCCGACGTCACGAAATGCTCGACGACGATGCCGTCCTCGAGCACGGCGATCTGCGTATAGCGGGCACCCGGGTGCGGCGGCTCCGTGCGGACCCGGTCGCGCACCACCATGACCCGCTCGACCGCCTCGCGGCGCGCCAGGAATTCGGCCTCGGTCAGCACCGGCGGCCGGCGCCGTCCGGCATCACGCCCGTCGCGGCGGCGTTGCCGCTTGGCCTCTAGCCGCGTCGACCCATCGATGCCCTTGATCTCGGCATTGCTCGAGCCGTTGTTCCTGCCGCCGTCCGCCGAGGAGCCGCCCTTGCCGCGCGGTGCTCGTTCGTGCACCACGGTATTCGGCGGATCGTCGGGCGACGAGGCCTCGTCATTGTCGTCAGCCGAACCCGACTTGCGCCGACGGCGCCTGCGACGACGCCGAGTGGCGCCGTCCGCCGAGCCGTCATCGGAGTCGCCATCGTCGGAGTCATCCGAGTCGTCGCCGTCGTCGGAGTCATCCAAGTCGGCGGATCTCGAGCCGCGCTGCTCGCCGTCGCCGTCCTCGTCCTGGTCGGATCCGCCCTGATCGCCGCGGCCACGGCCACGTCCGCGCCGGCCGCGGCGGCGCCGGCGGTTAGCCGGCCGATCGGCCTGCTCCTCGTCGTCGTCCTCACCGTCATCGGAATCGTCGGCGTCGGTGTCGGAGCTGTCGGCGGCGCGGGTTGGGGCGTCGGCCGCGACCGGCTGCGGCGCCACGAACAGCGGCATGTAGGCCGGGCGGTCGATCGCGGTCTCCAGCTTCACCCGGGACCCAGGTTCACCTGATGAGGCGGCTTCGGCGCTACTGAACGCCACGAGGTTCTCCGGCGGCCGGGGCGACAGCAGATCACGCACCCGGATCGCGTCCTCGTAGTCGACGCCGGAATGTGCGCTGCGGATTCGTCCGTCCAGTGCGCTGAGCGCGTCCACCACTCGCTTGCTGGTGGTTCCCAGCGCTCGCGCCAGGGAATGGACTCTCAATCGGTCCGGCAGGTCTTCCTGGACCGGCGCATTTGAAGGGTCTGAAGTTTGGTCACCGTCTGCCACGTATTCTCCTCAAGCCCCCGGGCGCGTCATATCGACGCGGCCACGCGAGGGCTTCGCTATGTGCCCGGGTCACTTCTCCCGGTCTTGTGATGGTCTTGCCCCGAGCGACTCGGCTAGAACCAACTCGGTGCCGTGCTGAATGTCGGCCTGACATGCGGCGCTACATCGCGAGCTGGCAATGGTCGCGCTTGTCTAAGTCTTCATTCGGGTGTCCGACGCCAGTCCGGCGACGTTCACCCGCAGTCAGTATCCCACATCACGCCGTAGGCCCAAACGAGCCTGACCTGGAACCCCCAGCGGGCTAGAGGTCTAAGCGCCGGGAAACCATAGCGCGATTTCGCGCTTTGCTGAATCGATCGAATCGGATCCGTGCACCAGATTCAGCTGCGTTTCCAGGCCGAAATCGCCACGGATTGTGCCGGGAGTGGCCTTTTCCACCGGGTCGGTACCGCCAGCGAGCTGCCGAAACGCCGCAATCGCGCGCGGTCCCTCGACGATCGCCGCGACGACCGGCCCCGACGTGATGAAGTCGAGCAGCGACTCGAAGAACGGCTTGCCCTCGTGCTCGGCGTAGTGCTGGGTGGCCAACTCTGTGGTGACGCTGCGCAGTTCGAGCGCCACGAACGTGAGGCCCTTGCGCTCGATGCGGCTGATGATCTCGCCGATCAGCCGCCGCTCGACGCCGTCGGGCTTGATCAGTACCAGGGTCCGTTCCGTCACGGCGGTCAGCGTACCCAACGAATCGGCACTCAGCCCGGCGGTGTTTGCGCGTGCTCCTGTCGTCGGCGGACCTCAGCGCGAAAGTACGCGATCAGCAGCCACAATCCGCCGAACAGCACACCGATGAATCCCACGCCCGAGTACACCGCGAACCCGGCGAGGACGACCAGCTGGACGCTCAGGTTCACCCAAATCGCCCAGGGCCGGCCCTGGACGCCACACAGCAGGATGAGCAGCAACGCGAGCCCGATCAGATAGCTCAGCGATGCCCCGTTAAGGCCGCCGCCGACCGCGCCGACCACCGGTATCGCCAGCAGCACCACGATCGCTTCCAAGATCAGCGTCGCGGCCATCACTCCCCGGAAGCTCTTCCAGGGGTCGGCGGGCGGCGGGTTCTGGTCGCTATCGGTCATTCCGGATCACGACCGAACAACGTGCGCGCGGCTCCGGCGGTGACCACCGAGCCGGTGATCACCATTCCGGTGCCGGAAAACTCCTCGGCCTCACCCTCTGCGGCGGCGTCGTCGACCAGCGCGGTCGCGACGTCGATCGCGTCGCGCAGGTTTTCGGCGGTCAGCACCCGGTCGGGCCCGAACCGCTGCTGGGCGGCCAGTGCCAGTGACTCGACATCCAACGCTCGCGGCGACCCGTTGTGCGTCACGACGACCGAATCGAATGCCGGCTCCAGCGCGGCAAGGATGCCGTCGACGTCCTTGTCGGCCATCACGGACAGGACCCCGACCAGGTATCGGAAGTCGAATTCGCTGTCCAGCGACTGCGCCAGCGCGGCCGCTCCGGCCGGATTGTGCGCGGCGTCGATGAAAACGGTGGGGGCGCTGCGCATCCGCTCCAGCCGCCCGGGGCTGGTGACGGCGGCGAAACCGGCCCGCACCGCCTCGACGTCGAGCTGACGCTGCGCACCGGCGCCGAAGAAGGCCTCGACCGCCGCGAGGGCCACCACCGCGTTGTGCGCCTGGTGTTCGCCGTGCAGTGGCAGGTACACGTCGGAGTACACCCCGCCGAGGCCCTGCAGCTCCAGCACCTGTCCGCCGATCGCGATTTGACGGCCCAGCACCGCGAACTCGGAATCCTCCCGCGCGACGGCTGCGTCGGCCGAAACGGTTTGTGCCAGAATCACTTCCATCGCCTCCGGGACCTGCCGTGCGATGATCGCGACGGTGTCGGGCGCGCCGTCCGGCGCCTTGGTGATGATGCCCGCCTTCTCGCCCGCGATTCCGGCGATGTCCTCGCCGAGGTATTCCACGTGGTCGATGCCGATCGGGGTGATCACCGCGACGGGCGCGTTGATCACGTTGGTGGCATCCCATCGGCCGCCCATGCCGACCTCGACGACGGCGACCTCGACGGGAGCGTCGGCGAAAGCGGCGAACGCCATCGCGGTCAGCACCTCGAACTTGCTCATCGCCGGACCGCCCGCGGCCTGCGACTGCGCGTCGATCATTTGCACGAACGGCTCGATCTCGAGGTAGGTCGACACGTATTGCGCTGGGCTGATTGGCTTTCCGTCGATCGCGATGCGTTCGACAGCCGACTGCAGGTGCGGGCTGGTGGTTCGGCCGGTGCGCCGGTGCAACGCGGTCAGCAGCGCGTCGATCATGCGCACCACCGAGGTCTTGCCGTTGGTGCCCGCGACGTGGATCGACGGATAGCCGAGCTGCGGGGAGCCGAGGAGATCCATCAGGGCGCTGATCCGGGTCAGGCTCGGTTCGATTTTGGTCTCGGGCCAGCGCTGGTCCAGCAGATGCTCGACCTGCAACAGGGACGCGATCTCGTCCGGCGTGGGAGCCACACTGGTTGCCCCAGAATGGTCGAGCCAGTCGGGCTCTTCGGTCATTGCAGCCCGGCCAGCCTGGTGTTGATGCGCTCGGTTTCCTCTTGGGCCAGCCGCTGACGATCGCGGATCTTGGTGACGACCGGTTCCGGCGCTTTGGCCAGGAAGTCCGCGTTGGCCAATTTGGCTGCGGTGGAAGCCAATTCCTTCTGCGCAGCCGCCAGATCCTTTTCCAGGCGCCGGCGCTCGGCGGCGACGTCGATGGTTCCCGACGTGTCGAGTTCGACGACGACGGTGCCGGCGCTCAACCGAACCTCCAGGGACACCGACGCGCCGAAATCGGGTCCCGGCGCGGTGAGCCACGCCAGCGACGTGACCGCGGCCACTTGAGTGTTCAGATCGCAGTCCTCGACGCCGGCCAACCGGGCCGGCACCTTCTGCCGGTCGGCGAGGCCCTGGTCGCTGCGGAACCTGCGGACCTCGGTCACCAGTCGCTGCATATCGCTGACACGCTGCACCGCAACAGGATCCAGGTTGATGCCCGACGGCTTCGGCCACTCGGCGATGACCAGGGACTCCTCGCCCGTCAACGCTTGCCACAGCTCCTCGGTGACGAACGGGATGACCGGCTGGAGCAACCGCAGCAGTGTGTCGAGACCCGCGGCTAGCACCGCGGTGGTCTGGGTGAGCCCGTCGGCGAGCTGCACCTTCGCCACTTCGACATACCAGTCGCAGAATTCGTCCCACGCGAAGTGGTAGAGCGCCTCGCAGGCCCGGCTGAACTCGTAGCTGTCGAATGCCGAATCAACCTCGGCGCGAACCTCTTCCAACCGTCCCAGGATCCACCGGTCGGCATCGGTCAGCTCGGCGACCGGAGGCAGCGGCGCCAGCTGCGCGCCATTGAGCAACGCGAAGCGGGTCGCGTTGAACAGCTTGGTCACGAAGTTGCGTGACGCCCGGACGGCGTCCTCGCCGATCGAAAGGTCACCGCCGGGACTGGCGCCGCGCGCGAGGGTGAACCGCAACGCATCGGCCCCGAACAGCTCCAGCCAGTCCAGCGGGTCGATCACGTTGCCTTTGGACTTACTCATCTTGCGGCCGAATTCGTCACGGATGAGCCCGTGCAGGAAGACGTCGGTGAACGGCACCTGCGGGCCGCGGCTGCCGTCAAGCGTGATCGCGTCGTCGCCGCCGACGAACGTGCCGAACATCATCATCCGGGCCACCCAGAAGAACAGGATGTCGTATCCGGTCACCAAAACGCTTGTCGGATAAAACTTCTCCAGATCCGCGGTGCGCGACGGCCAGCCCAGGGTGGAGAACGGCCACAGCGCCGACGAGAACCAGGTGTCCAGCACGTCGGGGTCTTGCTCCCAGCCCTCCGGCGGCGTCTCATCCGGCCCGACACACACCTGTTCGCCGTCGGGCCCGTACCAGATCGGGATGCGGTGGCCCCACCACAGCTGTCGCGAGATGCACCAGTCGTGCATGTCGTCGACCCAGCCGAACCAGCGCGGCTCCAGGCTCGCGGGGTGAATCACGGTGTCCCCGTTACGCACCGCGTCGCCGGCGGCCTTGGCCAGTGATTCCACCCTGACCCACCATTGCAGCGACAGCCGGGGCTCGATCGGTTCGCCGCTGCGCTCCGAGTGCCCGACGCTATGCAGGTAGGGCCGCTTCTCGGCGACCACCCGGCCCTGTGCCGCCAAGGCCTCACGGACCGCGACGCGGGCTTCGAAGCGATCCATGCCGTCGAATTGTGTTCCGGTGTCGACGATCCGGCCCTTGGTGTCGAGGATCGAGATCATCGGTAACTCGTGGCGCAGCCCGATCTCGAAGTCGTTCGGGTCGTGCGCGGGCGTGACTTTGACGGCGCCGGTACCGAATTCGGGGTCCACGTGCTCGTCGGAGACGATGATCAGCTGCCGATCGATGAACGGGTGCGGCAGTGTGGTGCCGACCAGGTGGCGGTAGCGCTCATCGTCGGGGTGCACCGCGACCGCGGTGTCACCCAGCATCGTCTCGACCCGGGTGGTGGCCACCACGATGTGCGGTTGCGAGTCGTCCAGCGAGCCATAGCGGAACGACACCAGTTCGCCTTCGACGTCGACGTAATTGACCTCGAGGTCCGAGATTGCCGTTTCCAGCACCGGCGACCAGTTGACCAGTCGCTCGGCCTGATAGATCAGCCCGGCGTCGTAGAGCCGCTTGAAAATCGTCCGCACCGCGCGCGAGAGGCCCTCGTCCATCGTGAACCGGTCGCGGTCCCAATCGACCCCGTCACCGAGGCGCCGCATCTGGCCGCCGATGGCGCCGCCGGATTCATGCTTCCAGTCCCACACCTTGTCGACGAAGAGCTCGCGACCGAAATCCTCTTTGGTCTTGCCGTCGACCGCGAGCTGCTTTTCCACCACGCTCTGAGTCGCGATGCCGGCGTGATCCATCCCCGGCTGCCAGAGCACCTCGTAGCCCTGCATGCGCTTGCGGCGGGTCAGGGCGTCCATCATCGTGTGTTCCAGCGCGTGGCCCATGTGCAAGCTGCCCGTGACGTTCGGCGGCGGCAGCACAATCGAGTACCCGGGCTTGGAACTGGTCGGGTCCGCCTTGAAGTAACCCGCATCCACCCACTTCCGGTAGATCGCCGTCTCCATCGCACCGGGATCCCACGACTTGGGCAGGTCGGCGGCAGAGCTGGGGCTGGCGGTCACCGGTCAATTCTAGGAACCGCGACGGGCCCGTGTGTAAGCGCCCGAACACGCGGGTGATCGGTCGGTGTCGGTTTGGCAGCCGAGATCAGGGAATCGTGAGCACCTGGCCGGGGTGGATCAGGTCGGGATCGGCGACGCCGCTGGCCTCTGCGATCACCCGATACTTGCTGCCGTCACCGTAAAATCGCTCCGCGATCGCCCACATCGTGTCGCCCGAGACGACGGTGTACGTGCGCGGCGCGGGCTCGGGTGCGACGTCTGCCACCGGCTCCGGGGCGGGCTCGGCGACCGGCTCGGCCGTGTCGCTTGTCACATCCGCGGCGGCGGGCTCGGCGGCCGGCGGCGGAGGTGGCGGACCATCGGTCTCGGTGTGGCTGGACCACGCCGGTCCGTCGGCGGCATAGAGCACCAGGTTGCAGTCATCCTGAAGGACCAGCCGGACGTCTTTTTTACCCTTGGTGTCGGTATGCCAAACCGGCTTGTCCGATGTGTACAGGACGAAGTTCCCATCGCGCTGCACTTCGGCGCGCTGCACGTCCTGGCCGTTGGTCGAGGTCGCCCATAGCGCCTCACCCCGCGCGGCCAGCACCAGGTTGCCGTCGTCTTGCAGCGTCAGGGTGTAGGCCCCGTTGCTGGAGGCCAGCGATTGTCCCCGCTGCAGCTGTTGTCCTTCAGTAAGCGTGTCTGACATAGCATTTCCCTCTCGTCATCTAGTCCGGCGTGCCGGCGCCGGACTAGCTTGCCGGTGCCCGATGAGTGGGCGCCGGTTGGCTACTTCTTGCCGCCGAGCAGGCCACCGAGGATGTCGCCGAGTGCGCCGCCTTTGCCGCTCAGCACGTTTCCCAGGATGTTGCCCAGCGACTTGTCGCCGCTGCTGCCGCTCAGGATGCTGCCCAGAACTTCGCCGAGGCCGCCGGACTGCGCCTGCGTCGTCTGCGGTGCTGAGCCGCCCGTTAGTTGTTTTCCGATGTACGCCAGCACAATCGGGAGCACAACCGGCAACAGCTGCTTGAGCAGGTCGCTGTTCCCCGCTCCCCCGTTGGCCAGTGCGGACGCGACCTGCTCGGCGTCACTGCCACCGAAGAGCGTCGCGACCGCCTGGTCCCCGTCACTGTCGGCAGCGGTCGCGGCCGATTCGATCCTGCCGGCGTGCTCGGGATCTTGCGAATTCTGGTGCAGGCCGCTCAACAGCGCCGGCACCAGCGTATGCACCGCTGTGTCGACTTCGCCTTCGTCGGCGCCGAGCTGGCCTGCTATGTCAGCTATGGGAATCTGCGCGTACAAATCATCGAGACCGGCCATCGTGATCTCCACCTTGTTTGGACGGATGTTTCAGCCAAGTCGACTCCGACACTAGTCCGATCGGGTACCGATCGAAAGACGTTGCGGCAGCAGGTTTAATCCAGCCGCTCGGTCCGCAGCGACACGCCGGCGGCAGGGAGCCGGGTTAGCAAAACATCGCCCATCGCCACCGCGGGGGTGAGGACACCGCGCAGGTCCGTGAGCTTGTCCCGATCCAGCGCGAGGGCGAGGCCGCACTCGCCCAGCAACACCGCGGTCGCCTTGTAGCCGGGGTCTCCCCGCTGCTCCATCCTGGCCACATAGCGTGCCCCGCTGGTTGTGGTGGTGTAGGTCTCCAGCCGGTAGTAGCCGCGGTCCCGCGCTTTGGCGCTCGGACCGGTGCCGGGTTTGGGTGTGATGCGATCCAGCAGCTTGCCCGGGAGCAGCCGGAAGTAACGGCTGCCCAGTTCGATCGACGCGTTGCCGACTCCGGCCACGATCGCGGACGCCACCGGCGCCAGCGGCGACGAACCCACGCTCATGTGTTCGCTGTAGCGGAACCGCCGGCCGTATGCCCAATCCAGTAATGCGTTGCTGCGCCGCACGATTCGGGTGTTGATCGACGACATCACGAATCCGGCGGTCCAGATGCCTTTGAGCTCGGGCGCGATGTAGCGACCGCGCCGCCACGGCAGATCGGGCTGGCGGCCGAGCTCGGGTTCGGCGCCGCGATCGGTGCTCAGCGTGTACGGGTCGGCAAGCTGACGGCGCACGTCGGGGTCGCTGGATGCGGCTCGCAGCACCCCCATGATCGACGCGACCGTCCCGCCGGAGAGCCCGCCGACCAACGAGCGCATCACGAAGTTGGTATCGCCGAGCTCGCCGGCGCCGTCATCTTGTGCGGCCCGGAACAACGCGTACACCGTCAGATCCGAAGGGATGGAATCGAATCCGCAGCAGTGCACGATGCGGGCGCCGTTGTCGGCGGCTTCCTTGTGATACAGGTCGATGGCCTCGCGGATGAACATCGCCTCGCCGGTCAGGTCCGCATAGTCGGTGCCCGCCGCGGCGCACGCGGCCACCAGCGGCATTCCATAGCGGGCGTAGGGGCCGACGGTGGTGACGACGACTTGGGTCCGCGCGGCCATCTCATTCAGGCTCGACGGCGAGGCCGCGTCGGCGCCCAGAACAGGCCAGGACCCCGCGGCTTCCCCCAGGGTGTCGCGAACGGCGCGCAATCGATCTGTCGACCTGCCGGCCAGGGCGATCCGCGCACCGGATCCGGCGCGTGCCAGGTATTCGGCGGTGAGCTTCCCGACGAAGCCGGTCGCCCCGTACAGCACGATGTCGAACTCACGCCCCGTTGCGGTCATCGTCGCGACGGTACCGGATCGATAGCGGCGGCTCGGCGGCCGCAAGCTCAGGGCGCGTGCGGCGGACCCAGATAGGGGAACTCGGTCAGAGTGTCGGTATGCGGCGAGAGCCCCGACGGCGGGCACTCGCCCTTGGTGAGGAACGCCAGCCGGTAGTCGATGACGTCATCGGTGAACACCCGGCCGTTCGGGTATTGGGCGGGCTTGGCCGGGTCGAAGGTCAGCATGTCCGGCAGCGTGCCCTCCTTCTCGATCGCGGCGACGGCCTCCTCTCGGTCGTAGCCGCCGGTGTGACCCATCAGGTGGACGAACTGGTCAAGCCATCGATTCCAGTCGTTCGGGGGCTCGCTCGCGTTGTACTCCAGTTTGGTGTCGTCGGTGTTGAAGAAACTGCTCACCGACGGGTGACCGGCCCGGTCCACATGGTTCAGCGAGCCGTTCCCGCGCAGGCTGCACCGTCCCCAGATGCGCAGCGGCCCCGACGCGCCGAGCGCGCTGGTGGGCAGCTCGATCGCCATCGAGCAGACATTGGCCGTGGTGTTCGAGTCCTGGCCGGTCCATGGCGACTTGCCGCCGAGTTCGGCGAGATGTGGCGCGGTGAAATTGCGCTTGCCGCTGATATCGAACAGGTTCTTGATGCCGTCGTAGTCGAAGAAGAAGGCATCGCTGCGGGCGCCCGCGGCGAAGGTGATGTCGCCGGCGGTGGCGATATGCGGCTGCGCGCCGAACGACACCTCTACATCGGTGAAGATCTGCTCGCCAACCGGCTCGGGCGAGCGCGACTGTTCGCCGCGGGCCAGGAACACATTGACCGTCTGCTTGCCGTCCACCGGCGTGGAGAACACGAAACTGAACGCGATGTCGTTGATCAGGTCGCCGTCGGTGTCGATCGCCAGCCGGTAGATGGCATCCGGATGCAGGGCGTCGGCCTCCGGATTGGCGTTGAGGATCAGGACGGTCCGCGAGCCGTCGGTCGGCGATTGGAACGCGTACAGGTCGCACAGGTCGAGTCGCTGGTCACCGAGCGGCGGTCCGAGACTGAGGCCGGTGAAATGGTTGGACATGTGTAGGCCCCTTTCCACGCCTTGTCTGGTTCGTCGTCAACGTAGCGCTTGGGTGCACTGCGCAACAGAAAATGCCGGGCACGTGGCCCGGCATTTCCCGTTACTTACGACGTTAAGGCGTCAGCTGTCCGTCAGCCGCGACGGCCGCAGACCGGCCACGCGCCGATCCCCTGCGAGTGCAGCACGTTCTCGGCGACGCGGATCTGCTCCTCACGGCTCGCGCCGGCCGGGGAACCCGCGCCGCCGTTGGCACGCCAGGTGCTCGAGGTGAACTGCAGACCACCGGCGAAGCCGTTACCGGTGCTGATCCCCCAGTTGCCGCCCGACTCGCACTGCGCGATGGCATCCCAGTTCACGCTGTACGCCTTGACCGGCGGCGGGGCGTCCGGGCCCGGAGGCGGCGGGACGTCGAAGCCGACCGGGGCGGGCGGCGGCGGAACGTTCGGGTCAATGCCCGGGGCGGGCGGCGGGGCGTCCGGTGCCGGAGGCGGCGGGACCTCGAAGCCCGCCGGCGCGGCAGACGCGTCGGGAGCCGGAGCGTCAGGAGCCGGCGGCGGGGGCGCATCCGCGCTGGCGCTGGCGGACGGGAAGGTCACCAGCGAGCCTGTGATAGCAGCGAGGATGAGCGTCTTACGGACGTTGTTCAAAATGTTCCTTTCGCAAGCGCGCGCGCCAAAGCAAACCCACGGGTGGGTTTAGGTCGTTCGTGAAGTGGAAATAGGTGCTCTGGAACGTGCCGTCTCGTTTCGGCACGACAGCGAGGGCAATCATCTGCCCAGCGGCCGAAAAGCCGCTGGCCGCAAGACGGCGATAGCCGTCCGCAGCCCCGCTCACACACGGGTCCGTGGATTAAATTTTCTTTAACCCCTTTCGGGCTAAAAGGCACCGTACGAGACCGCGAAGCATTCGTCATATCCGACACGCCGATATCTCGGAACAATAACGAGCAGATCACGGCCCGAGCGGCGATTTATTTTTGCAGGTCAGCTGTGCCTTTTCTTAGGAAACTCCCAGGTCAAGATCAAGACGCAATCGTGACTCGAATCACGCACATTTTGTGAGCTGGACCACGCATTTGCCACGTTGCCGAGCAACCCCCCGGCTTCGCCATCCTCCGGGGCGTCGACGGAGCCGCACTGCCGGTTTCTTGATCGGTTCACCTGGCGTCGGATCTGCCGACAAATGCCGCCCGTACCAGGCCAAATGCGCTCTTTCGCAACGTCATTCGTTGATGCTGAGCAAGGGTGCCCTATGCACGGGCGTCAGCAACGGGTAAAACACGTCTAGGCAATCGTTTCAGCCGAGTTACACAGTGCTCCAATGGCTTTAGCAAGACGGATGCGCCGAAGGCCGCCGAGTGCCCCGACGGGCCGGCCGGGCGCCAGGAACGCGGCCGGGCGCGTGGTGTCGCCCGAATTTGCGCAAAACAATTTGCTGAGGAAATTCCGGCGGCCGCTTCCCGGCCCCGTGGCATCAGACCGGCCACCAGCGGGCCCGTCGGTACACCGTCGAACGCCCGAAAGCTCCTGTCTCCCAACGTAATCCGATCCACGCCCCGGTGCCTTACCCGAACGTATCTGCTAATAACCCCACAATGGTCTGGTTATTCGCGGCGCATCAATAATTGACACGGGTGAACAAACGGTTAACTGGTCACGCATTTAAGCGGTGTGATTATCTCGAGAATTGAGACGAAACCAAACAATTAATTCAAGAATGGCGAAAGTCGCCGGGCCTATCAGGCGCCGGGGAGCACCAGGGCGCGCAACTCGGCGTCGGTGTTGACGTTGGTCAACGCACGCGAATCCGGCAGCACGATCTGCTGGGCGTCCGACGCATCGATCAGGGCGCTCATCCTGCGCTCGCCGGCGGCCACCAGCGCATCAATGCGGTCGGCCAGATCGGTGCGATACACCGCCGCCAGGAAGTGGCTGCGACCGTCCCAGGGCACGATCACTTCGGCGTCGGTCTTGGTGGCGAGCGCCATCAAGTCGTCGATCAATTCTGCTGTCAGCAGCGGCATGTCGACCGCGGAGACAAAGGCGAACTGGGCGCCCGCTTCCGCGGCAGCGCGCAGTCCCCGACCGGTCGCCGGCAGCGGCCCCAGTCCCTGTATCTCGTCACGAATGACCCGCGCCGACTCCAACTTTGGCAGCGGCTGGCCCGGGGCAGCGACGACGAATACCGGCTCGCAGCGCGCAGCCACGACCCCGACGACGTACTCGGCCATCGTGGCGACTCCGCCGGGACCCGGCAAGGTTGCCTTATCGCGGCCCATGCGCCGCGATTCGCCCCCGGCGAGTACTACTGCGGCCAATGACACTGCATCGGACACCAGCGCAGCCCCTTAGTCGACGGTCCAGGTGTCACGCCCGCGCAGCAGCGACTGCAGCGCGGCCGCGTCGAACGGCGTTGCGGACCGGGCCGCGGCGACCTGGGCGCGGGCCGCGTCATCGTAGGTGGGGCGGTTGACGCTTCGGAAGATGCCCAGCACCGTGTGGTCGAGGTTTTGGTCCGACAGCCGCGACAGCGCAAACGCATAGCCGGAGTCGTCGGCGTGCGCGTCGTGCTTGACGATCTCTTCGACTGCCACGTCAGCGGTCTTAGCCACCTCGAGGCCGAAGCCGGACTTCACCACGCAGTATTCGCCGTTGGCGCCGAACACAATCGGCTCGCCGTGATGGACGTTGATGACCCGGTCCTCGGCGCCTTCCTTGCGCAGCGCGTCGAACGAGCCGTCGTTGAAAATCGGGCAGTCCTGCAGGATTTCGACTACGGCGGCGCCCCGGTGCTCGGCGGCGCCGCGCAATACCTCGGTGAGCCCGGCACGATCGGAGTCCAGCGCGCGACCGACGAAGGTCGCCTCGGCGCCCAGCGCCAGCGAGGCGGGATTGAACGGGTGGTCCAGCGAGCCCATCGGTGTCGACTTGGTGACCTTGCCGACCTCGGATGTCGGCGAGTACTGGCCCTTGGTCAGCCCGTAGATCCGGTTGTTGAACAACAGGATGGTGATGTTGACGTTGCGGCGCAGCGCGTGAATCAGGTGGTTGCCGCCGATCGACAAGGCGTCGCCGTCGCCGGTGACCACCCACACCGAAAGGTCCTCGCGGGCCAATGCCAGGCCGGTCGCGATCGCCGGCGCGCGGCCGTGGATCGAGTGGAACCCGTAGGTCTCCAGGTAGTACGGGAAGCGGCTGGAGCAGCCGATACCGCTGACGAACACGATGTTCTCGCGGCGCAGGCCCAGGTCGGGCAGGAAGTTGCGGATGGTGTTGAGGATGACGTAGTCACCGCAGCCCGGGCACCAGCGGACCTCTTGGTCACTGGTGAAGTCCTTGCCCTTCTGCGGCTGATCCGTGGTGGGCACGCCGTCGTTCTTCTTCAACCTCGGAGTCAAGCCGAGGTCTGTGCCCGCCAGGTCGTTGCCGATCGCGTTAGTCACGAGCGCCGCTCCTCTCCCCCGCGCGCGGGAGGTGCCCCCACATCGCAGTTTCGCTCTGCATCGTCGCCGTCGCGCGTCATGCGTTAGCTCCAACCGTTGCTGCCGCCATTCTGGCGACCATCGCCTTGTCTTGCTCGATTTCGGCCAGTGTTCCCGCCAGCGCGGCCCGGATAACCCGCCCGATTTCGTCGGCCAAAAACGCCAGGCCCTGAACCTTGGTGACCGACTGGACGTCGACCAAATACTTCGCCCGCAGCAGCATCGCCAACTGGCCCAAGTTCATTTCCGGCGCCACCACCATCGGGTAACGCCGCAGCACGTCGCCGAGGTTCGCCGGGAACGGGTTGAGGTAGCGCATATGGGCGTGCGCGACCTTGATGCCCTTACGCCGGGCGCGCCGGCAGGCCTCGCCGATCGGGCCGTACGAACTGCCCCAGCCGATCAGTAGCAGCTCCGCGTCGCCGGTCGGGTCGTCGACCTCCAGGTCGGGAACCGAGATGCCATCGATCTTGGCCTGGCGTATCCGGACCATGAGGTCGTGGTTGACCGGCTCATAAGAAATCGCGCCCGAACCGTTCGCCGCTTCCAGGCCACCGATCCGGTGTTCCAGGCCGGGAGTGCCCGGGATGGCGAACTGGCGGGCCAGCGTTTCCGGGTCGCGGGCATAAGGCTGGAAGGGCTCGTCCGGCTTGGCGAAGGTGTGCTGGATCTGCGGCAGCGAGTCGACATCCGGTACCTGCCACGGCTCCGAGCCGTTGGCGATTGCGCCGTCGGACAACAGGATCACCGGCGTGTGATAGGACACCGCGATGCGCACCGCCTCGAGAGCGGTTTCAAAGCAGTCGGACGGCGACCGCGGCGCCAGCACCGCCACCGGCGACTCACCGTTGCGGCCGAACAGCGCCTGCAGCAGGTCGGCCTGCTCGGTCTTGGTGGGCAGACCGGTCGACGGCCCACCGCGCTGCACGTCGACGATCAGCAACGGCAGCTCGGTCATCACGGCGAGCCCGATCGCTTCGGACTTCAGCGAAATCCCCGGCCCCGACGTGGTGGTCACGCCAAGCGCACCTCCGTAGGAGGCGCCGATCGCGGCGCAGATGCCGCCGATCTCGTCCTCGGCCTGGAAGGTGATCACGTTGTAGTTCTTGTGCTTGGACAGCTCGTGCAGGATGTCCGACGCCGGCGTGATCGGGTAACTGCCCAGCACAACCTGAAGGTCGGCAACCTGACCGGCCGCGATGATGCCGTAGGCCAGCGCTGTGTTGCCGGAGATCTGGCGGTATTCGCCGGTCGGCAGGGTGGCCCGGGACACCTCGTAGGTGGTGCCGAAAGCCTCGGTGGTTTCGCCGTAGTTCCAGCCGGCCTTGAGCGCGAGGACGTTGGCCTCCGCGACGTCGGGCTTGCGGACGAACTTCTCCCGGATGAAGTTCTCGCTGGTCTGGATCGGTCGGCCGTACATCCACGACAGCAGGCCCAGCGCGAACATGTTCTTGGCGCGCTGCCCGTCTTTCTTGGTCGCGCCGATCGTCTCGACAGCGCCGAGCGTCAGCGTGGTCATCGCGACGGAATGCACGACATAGTCGGACAGCTCGTCGGTCTCCAGCGGGTTTGCTACGTAACCCACCTTGCTCAGGTTGCGCTTGGTGAATTCGTCGGAGTTCGCGATCACCATTCCGCCGCGCGGCAGGTCGCCGATGTTCGCCTTCAACGCGGCCGGATTCATCGCAACGAGCACGTCCGGCCGGTCGCCGGCGGTCAGGATGTCGTAGTCGGCGATTTGGATCTGGAAGGACGAGACCCCGGGCAATGTGCCTGCGGGGGCTCGGATCTCGGCGGGATAGTTCGGCTGGGTCGCCAGGTCGTTGCCGAACAGCGCGGCCTCCGTCGTGAACCGGTCACCGGTCAGCTGCATGCCGTCGCCGGAGTCGCCGGCGAATCGGATGACGACCTGTTCCAGGCGTTGACGGCCCGACGACCCGCCATGAGAATCTGACCCGGCTCCACTGCCGTTCAAATCCACGTCTCCGCCTTCCATTTGTTAACCGGACAGGCACTCTGCCGAAGCTTCAGGTTACGCGCCATCAAAGGAGTCCCCACGCTCATATGATTGTATGAGACTGGTAGTACCAATTATTGCATTGGTTTTCGGGTCAGAAGGACGTCTGTGGCTGCGCATACTTACCAATATCTTAGACAAAATGCGTAGTCAGCGAGGGCTACCGGCGAGTACGACACAAAACTGTGGTTTTGGTCACGTCACCGCGAGGCGTATTGGCACGCCGCAATCGATAGATCATCCCGCGCGGCGTTCGCCGATCATCGTCTCGGGCATAGCGACCAAATACAGCACAAACCCCGCCCCGGCTACCACACCCAGCGCCAGGAAAGCGACGTTGTAGCTTGCCGCGACGACGATCGCGCCCGCCACGTAGTTGGACACCGAGGCACCGATACCCAATGCGGCCGAGACCGCCCCGAGACTGACGTTGAACCGGCCGGTCCCGTGCGTCACGTCCTGCACGACGAGGGGGAACAGCGCACCGAAGATTCCTGCGCCTACCCCGTCGAGCAGCTGAACACCGACGAGCCAATACGAATTGCCCGACAGCGTATAGAGAAAGCCGCGAGCGGCCAGAACTCCGAATCCGAACAGGAAGATCGGCTTGCGCCCCCATATATCGGCCTTCGCTCCCGCGATATAGGCGACCGGCACCATCACCACTTGCGCCGCGACGATGCAGACGGCCATCAGCGCGGTCCCCACATCCTTGTTGTGCAGCGCAAGCAGTTGGCCTACCAGGGGCAGCATCGCCGCGTTCGCGAAGTGAAACGCGATGACCGTTAGCGCGAAGATCATCAACCTGCGGTTGCGCCACAGCACACTCATTCGCGACGGCTGGCCATGCTGCGCGCCAAGCAGGTGATCCATGCCGCGCGCCACGTCATGGTCGATGGCATCGCGCGGGACACTCAGGGTCGCCGCAACGCTGGCGGCCGCCATCAGCCCGAGCACCCAGAACACGACCACCGGCCCAAAGAAGTACGCCAAACCCGCGGTAATGGCTGCGGCCGTCGCGTTCCCGGCGTGGTTGAACGACTCGTTGCGGCCGATTCGTCGGGCAAAAAGTCGCGGTCCGACCATACCGAGGGTGATCGCGGCCAGTGCCGGCGCGAAAACCGAGCCGGCGATCCCGGTCAGGGCCTGCAGCACCGAGATCGAGGAGAAGCCGGGGAACAGCGGCATCGCCAACGAGGCGACGGTGACGGTCGACGCACCGGCGATTATCAGGGCCCGCTTGGCCGTCGTGTTATCGACCAACGCGCCCACCGGTGCCTGCGCGAGGATTCCGCCCACACCGCCGATCGCCATCACGAAGCCGATCGATTCCTGGTCCCAATGCTGGGTCAGCAGGAGGTAGATCGACAGGTACGGGCCCAGCCCGTCCCGAACATCGGCAAGCAGGAAGTTCAGCAGGTCGAGCGAACGCGCCAACCGCGGCGAAATATCGAGGTCGTCGGAGTCTTTCAGGGACTTACCCGACCGTGAGAGGTGCTCGGGCTAGGCGCTCTTGTCGCGGCGCTCGGTGCGCGACGGCTTGCGCGGCACAATCGTCGGCAAGACGTTGTCCTGCACCGTTTCCTTGGTCACGACCACCTTGGCGACGTCGTCGCGGCTCGGGATGTCGTACATCACCGGCAGCAGGACCTCTTCCATGATGGCGCGCAAGCCACGGGCTCCGGTGCCGCGGTGAATCGCCTGGTCGGCGATCGCCTCGAGGGCGTCGTCGCTGAACTCCAGCTCCACGCCGTCCATCTCGAACAGCCGGGTGTACTGCTTGACCAGCGCGTTCTTCGGCTCGGAAAGGATCTTGACCAACGACTCCATGTCGAGGTTGGTAACCGAGGCAATGACCGGGAGCCGGCCGATGAACTCGGGGATCAGGCCGAACTTGATCAGATCCTCGGGCATCACGTCACTGAAATGGTCGGTGGTGTCGATCTCAGCCTTGGAGCGGACCTCGGCGCCGAAGCCCAGGCCGCGCTTGCCGACGCGCTCGTAGATGATCTTCTCCAGGCCGGCGAACGCACCCGCGACGATGAACAGCACGTTGGTGGTGTCGATCTGGATGAACTCCTGGTGCGGGTGCTTGCGGCCGCCCTGCGGGGGAACCGACGCCTGGGTGCCCTCCAGGATTTTCAGCAGGGCCTGCTGCACGCCCTCGCCCGAGACGTCGCGAGTGATCGACGGGTTCTCGCTCTTGCGGGCGATCTTGTCGACCTCGTCGATGTAGATGATGCCGGTCTCGGCACGCTTGACGTCGTAGTCGGCGGCCTGGATCAGCTTGAGCAGAATGTTCTCGACGTCTTCACCGACGTAACCGGCCTCGGTCAGGGCGGTGGCGTCCGCGATGGCGAACGGCACGTTAAGCATCTTGGCCAGGGTCTGGGCCAGGTAGGTCTTGCCGCAGCCGGTGGGGCCGAGCATCAAGATGTTGGACTTGGTCAGCTCGACCGGCTCGCACCGGGAGTCACGACCCTTCTCGCTGGCCTGAATCCGCTTGTAGTGGTTGTAGACCGCGACGGCCAGCGTGCGCTTGGCGGTGTCCTGCCCGATGACGTAGCCCTCGAGGAACTCTCGGATCTCAGCAGGCTTGGGCAGCTCGTCGAGCTTGACGTCGTCGGCGTCAGCAAGCTCCTCTTCGATGATCTCGTTGCAAAGATCAATGCACTCATCGCAGATGTAGACGCCCGGGCCTGCAATGAGCTTCTTAACCTGCTTCTGACTCTTTCCGCAGAACGAGCACTTCAGCAGATCACCGCCATCTCCGATGCGCGCCATGGTGCCTCAGTGCCTACTTCCCTGTTCGACGTACGTCTTAACCTGCCGCATGTGTTCCCCCGACGCTACCCGCTAGCTTGGGCCCGCCGCGAGCATTAGCGCCGAATCGCGTCGGTGGTATTCATGCCTGTCCGAAAACATATAGCCCCACAACCCCCGTCGCTGGCTGAGACGCGCTTTCCGTGTCTTTGGCGTGTCGCGGTCGTTACCCGACCGAGGCTGCTGACGCCATACGGGCTGGTTGCCAGGCCACCACCATACAGTGGCGCAGTGGGATTGGCTGCGGGAATTTTCAAGGCGGGCGAATCCGTGCTGATCAGCGACGGCGGCCTGGCCACCGAGCTGGAAGCACGCGGTCACGACCTGTCCGACCCGCTGTGGTCGGCGCGGCTGCTGTCGGATGCCCCGGAGGAAATCGTCGCGGTGCATGCCGCCTTTTTTCGGGCCGGCGCCACGATCGCGACGACCGCCAGCTACCAGGCATCGTTCGAAGGCTTTGCGGTCCACGGCTTTGACCGCGACCAATCAATCGAATTGTTGTGCCGCAGTGTCGAACTCGCCGGGCTGGCACGCGACGAGACCGGCGCCAGCGGCCTTCTCGTCGCCGCTTCGGTCGGACCGTATGGCGCGGCGCTGGCCGACGGATCCGAATACCGCGGACGCTACGGCCTTTCCGTTGCGGCGCTGACGCGCTGGCATCGGCCGCGACTGGAGACCCTGGCCGCGGCGGGCGCCGACGTGCTGGCGTGCGAAACCGTGCCCGATGTCGACGAAGCCGAAGCCCTGGTCGAGGTGGTGCGGACGGTCGGTGTGCCGGCCTGGCTCAGCTACACGATCGACGGGACGAAGACCCGTGCCGGCCAACCGCTCGCCGAGGCGTTCGCGGTGGCCGCCGGCATCGACGAGATCGTCGCGGTCGGCGTCAATTGCTGCAGCCCCGACGACGTGCTGCCGGCCATCGAGATCGCGTCGGCGATCGGGAAGCCGGTGATCGTCTACCCGAACAGCGGCGAACGATGGGATGGTCGCCGGCGCCAATGGACGGGCCGGCCACGGTTCGCCGCCGAGCTGGCGCGGCAGTGGATCGCGGCCGGCGCGCGCATCGTCGGCGGATGCTGCCGGGTCGGGCCGAACGACATCGCCGCGCTGGCGGCAGTCGCAAAAAGCGGTTAGGCGTTCTGCGCGGAGAGCTTCCGGTACTCGAGAACGGTGTCGATGATCCCGTAGTCCTTGGCACCTTCGGCGGTCAGGATCTTGTCCCGGTCGGTGTCCTTGCGGATCACCGCGGCGTCCTTGTTGGTGTGACGGGCCAGCGTGGTCTCCATCAGCGTGCGCATCCGCTCGATCTCGGCGGCCTGGATCTCCAGGTCGGAGAACTGCCCCTGGATCACGCCTGATAGCGACGGCTGATGGATCAGTATCCGTGCGTTCGGCAGCGCCATCCGCTTGCCCGGTGTTCCGGCGGCCAGCAGCACCGCGGCCGCCGACGCGGCCTGCCCCAGGCACACCGTCTGGATGTCGGCCCGCACGTACTGCATCGTGTCGTAAATCGCCATCAGCGAGGTGAACCCGCCACCGGGCGAGTTGATGTACATGGTGATGTCGCGGTCCGGGTCGAGCGACTCCAGCACCAGCAACTGGGCCATGATGTCGTTCGCCGACGCGTCGTCGACCTGCACGCCGAGGAAGATGATGCGCTCCTCGAACAGCTTGTTGTACGGGTTCGACTCCTTGACGCCGAAGCTGGAGTGCTCGATGAACGACGGCAGGATGTAGCGCGCCTGGGGTTGGGTTTCGGGGTTCATCGGGCTTCTCCATTGGTGATGTGCGCAGCGCGGGTGATGATGTGGTCGACGAAGCCGTATTCCAGGGCCTCCGGCGCGGTGAACCAGCGGTCGCGGTCCGAATCCGCCTCGATGCGCTCGATGGGCTGACCGGTGAATTCCGCGTTGAGCCGGAACATCTCCTTCTTGATGACGGTGAATTGCTCGGCCTGGATCGCGATGTCGGCCGCGCTGCCCGTCACGCCGCCCAGCGGCTGGTGCATCAGGATGCGGGCGTGCGGCAGCGCGTAGCGCTTGCCCTTGGTCCCCGCCGCCAACAGGAACTCGCCCATCGAGGCGGCCATGCCCATCGCGTAGGTGGCGATGTCGCACGGCGCCAGCACCATAGTGTCGTAGATTGCCATCCCCGCGCTGATCGATCCGCCCGGGGAGTTGATGTAGAGGTTGATGTCTTTGTCACCGTCCTCGGCGGCGAGCAGCAGAATCTGCGCGCACAGCCGGTTGGCGACCTCGTCGTTCACCTCCGAACCCAGGAAGATGATGCGCTCGGAGAGCAAGCGCTCATAGACCGAGTCCGTGAGGTTGAGACCCACCGAATTCGAACGCATATCACTCACGACTGGGTTACCTGCTTTCTTTCAGATCTGTACTGACGACACTAACCAACCGAGCCCGCCGTTTCGCGGCCGCGCACCCCCGAAACGGGCGCGTTCGCTCACAGCGTCAATGTTGGGTCATTCCTCGCTGGACTCATCCGCCGCGTCGTCTGCGTCTTCGGAGTCCTCGCCGTCGGCGTCGTTCTTCGTGCGGTCCGGGAAGAACTCGCTCGTGTCGATGGCGTTACCGTCGGTGTCGGTGACCGTTGCCTTCGAGACCACCGCGGCGATCGCCAGACCGCGTCGCACATCGGCGAACATGGCCGGCAGCTGGTTGTTTTCCTGAAGGTAGGAGAACAGCTGTTGCGGCTCGATGCCGTACTGCCGCGACGTCGCCACGAGTCGCTCGGTCAGGTCGTCCTGGCCGACCTGGACCTCCAGCTCATCGGCCAGCGCGTCGAACAACAGCTGCCGTTGGACGTCCTTCTCTACCGCGCTGCGCGTCTCGGTTTCGAACTCCTCGCGCGTCTTGCCCTGTTCGGCGAGCACCTCGGCGAACTTGGCTTCGTCGTGGTTGACGCTGTCGATGGCGCCGTGCATCGCGCTGTCGAACTGCTCGGCGACGATGCCCTCCGGCAGCGGCACGTCGACCTGCTCGAGCAGCGCGTCCATCGTGGCTTCCTGGATCTTGCCCGCTTGCTCGGCGCGCTTGAGGTTGCCCACCTGGTCGCGCAGGCTGGTGCGCAGTTCCTCGATGGTGTCGAATTCGCTTGCCAATTGCGCGAATTCGTCATCGGGCTCCGGCAGTTCGCGTTGCTTGATCGTCTTGACGGTGACGGTGACCTGCGCGTCGGAGCCGGCGTGTTCGCCGGTCGCCAGCTTGGCGGTGAATTCCTTGGACTCGTCGACCGACAGGCCGACGATCGCATCGTCGAGGCCTTCGATCAGCCGGCCGGAGCCAACCTCATGCGACAGGCCCTCCGCGGCGGCGCCCGGAATTTCCTCGCCGTCGATCGTCGCCGACAAGTCGATCGACACGAAGTCACCGTCGGCAACCGGGCGATCCACCCCGGTCAGGGTGCCGAACCGGGCCCGCAGCGACTGCAGCTCGGCGTCGACGTCGTCGTCGCTGACCTCGATCGGATCCACCGACACCTTCAGCGCGCTGAGGTCCGGGAGGGTGATCTTGGGGCGGACGTCGACCTCGGCGGTGAAGGCGAGGTCCTCGCCGTACTCCTTTTTGGTCACCTCGATCTCGGGGCGGCCGATCGGGTGCACCTCGGTCTCGGTGACCGCTTGTCCATATCGGGTGGGCAGCGCCTCGTTGACGACCTGGTCGAGCATCTCCTCGCGGCCGAAGCGGGCCTCCAGCAACTTCATCGGCACCTTGCCGGGCCGGAACCCGGGCAGCCGGACCTGCCTGGCCAGCTCCTTGTAGGCGCGCTGGAAGTCGGGCTCGAGTTCGGTGAAAGGCACCTCCACGTTGATGCGCACCCGGGTGGGGCTCAACTGCTCGACGCTGCTCTTCACGGGTGTGCTCCTAGTTCTTTGTATCGGCGGTGCGGCGCGGTCTTGGTCGGGGTGACAGGATTTGAACCTGCGGCCTTCCGCTCCCAAAGCGGATGCGCTACCAAGCTGCGCTACACCCCGCGCTGACCTCGCGATCCTACGGCCCGACGGCGTCGGCCCAACAACGACCTCGCAGACCTAACAGAGCGATCACAAGACCGCGTCGATTAGATTTGATGTTCGCCGCCAGATACAGTCACGCTCGACTAATGCATGCGGGCGTAGCTCAATGGTAGAGCCCTAGTCTTCCAAACTAGCTACGCGGGTTCGATTCCCGTCGCCCGCTCGGGGTAAGTGCTGCTCCACAGAAAGGCGCCATGAGCGACCTGAAAACGGACGCTGACATCAAAGGCTCATGCGCGTCCGAGTTCGTCGGAGTACGCAACGCGTTCGAGAGCAACTTCGCCCAGCAAAGCGAGCAAGGCGCGGCCGTCGCCGTATGGGTCGACGGGGACCTCGTCGTCAATCTCTGGGGCGGCTGGGCCGACACGGCCGGCACCCGGCCCTGGCAGCAGGACACCCTGACCACGGTGTTGTCCGGCACCAAGGGCCTGTCGGCCACCTGCGTGCACCAACTCATCGACCGCGGCGAGCTGGACCTGCACGCGCCGGTGGCCCGCTATTGGCCCGAGTTCGGCCAGGCGGGCAAGGAAGACATCACCTTGGCCATGGTGATGTGTCACCGATCCGGCGTGATCGGACCGCGCGCCCCGATCACGTGGCAACAGGTCTGCGACTGGGATTTCGTCTGCGACCAGCTGGTCACCGCCGAACCGTGGTGGGAGCCCGGCACCGCGCAGGGCTATCACATGACGACGTTCGGCTTCATCCTCGGCGAGGTGTTCCGCCGGGTCACCGGCCGCACGATCGGCCAGTACCTGCGCACCGAGATCGCCGAACCGATGGGCGCCGACGTCCACATCGGGCTGTCCGACGCCGATCAGCTCCGTTGCGCCGAACGGGTGAACAAGCCACACATGCGGGATCTGCTCACGAACATCCCCAGCCACCCCACCACGCTGGCCGATCACCCCAAGGCCGGCCTGTCGGTCGCCATGGGGTGGGCCCCGGACGACGAGGTCAGCTCCTACGACCTCGACCTGTGGCGCCGGCTCGAGTTCCCCGGCACCAACGGCCAGGTGTCGGCCCTCGGGTTGGCCACGTTCTACAACGCGCTCGCCCAGGAGAAGTTGCTCAGCCGCGAGCACATGGACCTGATCAGGGAATGCCAGGGCGGCCTGGACACCGACCTGGTGCTCGGCCCCCGGGTCGCCGACCACGGCTGGGGCCTGGGCTACATGCTCAACCAGCGGTGCGTCAACGGACCTAACCCGCGGATCTTCGGCCACGGCGGGCTGGGCGGCTCCTTCGGGTTCGTCGACCTGGAGCACCGCATCGGCTACGCCTATGCGGCCAATCGTTTCGACGCCACCAAGGCCAACGCGGACCCACGCAGCCTCGCGCTGAGCAACGAGGTCTACGCCGCGCTGGGCGTCGACGTCTCCTGACCCACTCGAGATAACCGCGCCCTGCCGAAAAATGCCGGCAGGGCGCAGTTGTTGAAGTGGGCTTCTATCAGGGGTGCCAGCCCGGAGGCGGCGGCGGTCCCCACGGCGGAGGCGGCGGTCCCGGGGGACCCCAGCCGGGGCCCCCGGCCGGTCCGGGCGGGTTCCAGCCCCCGGGCCCATAGCCGGGAGGCCCACCACGCCAGTCATGGCAGCCGTTCCAGTCCCAGTTGTTGCCCCAGCCCGGATCCCAATACTCACCCGGGCACCACTGCGGGAAGGGGCCCGGCTGCGCTTGAGCGTCTGCGGCGACGCCCACACCGGCCAGACCCACTGCGGCCCCGGCCAAAATCGTTGCAGCAAAACGCGGAATTGTTTTCACGAGGCACGTCGTACCCGAGAGCCCGACCGCCCAAACTGTAGACGCCAGCGTTTCTTCCTGTCAGTTTCCTGTCAGTTCAGCCGTGTCGCTCATTTTTGACACGTCGGGCACCAGAACACATTTCGCCCTTCGAGCACCGCGGTGCGGATGGGGTCCCCCGATACGCGACACGGCTCACCGGTGCGCCGGTACACATAGGTGCGGGGCCGGTCGGGCGCGTAGGACGGCGGGCCGTGATCGTGCTCGGGCCGAACCACGACGATCTTGCCGCCCCGCAAGCCGACCTTCATCAGGGCCACCAGATCGGTCCAGGCCGCGGCGAACTCCGCCTCGCTGACTCCCCGGCCGGGCCGGTATGGGTCGATGCGATGCCGGAACAACAACTCACTGCGGTACACATTTCCCACCCCGGCGATGACGGTCTGGTCCATCAATAGTGCACCAATAGGCCTGCGGGACTTGGTGATTCGATTCCACGCCCACGCCGGGTCGGCGTCGCTGCGCAGCGGGTCGGGACCCAGCTTGGCCACGACTTCGCTAACCTGAGCCTCGTCGATCACCTCGCACACCGTCGGGCCGCGCAAGTCGGTTCCGTACTCGGCGCCGACCATCCGCATCCGCACCTGCCCGACCGGGTCCGGAAGCGCGTCGGAGCGTTCCCATTCGGTGAAAGTGCCGTAGAGACCGAGATGCACGTGCACGATCGGGCCGCCGGCGTAGTGATGGAACAGATGCTTGCCCCAGGCGTTCGACTTGCGCAGCACGTGGCCGTCGACGGCGGCCGCCGCCTCGGCGAAGCGGCCCTGCGGGCTGGACACGGCGACGGGCGCACCGCCGAAGCGCCGCTGGTGCAGCCGGGCCAAGCGGTGCAGGGTATGCCCTTCGGGCACAGAGACCCCCAGTGGTCCTTAAGCCGGTGCGCCGGGCACCGGCGGGGCTTGGTGGGTGCGCTCGTACTCGTCGAGAATGTCGATACGCCGTTGGTGGCGTTCGGCTTTCGACCATGGCGTGGTGAGGAAGGCGTCGACGAACGTCAGCGCCTCGGCCACGGTGTGCATCCGGCCGCCGATGCCGATCAGCTGTGCGTTGTTGTGCTGTCGCGCCAGCGATGCGGTCTCGACGCTCCAGGCCAGCGCGCAGCGGGCGCCCGGCACCTTGTTGGCCGCGATCTGTTCGCCGTTGCCCGATCCCCCGATCACGATGCCCAGGCTTTCGGGGTCGGCCACCGTGCGCGTTGCGGCGTCGATGCAAAACGCGGGGTAGTCGTCCTCGGCGTCATAAGTGAAGGCGCCGCAATCGATCGGCTCGTGTCCGGTTTTCTTCAGGTGCTCGATGATCTCTTGCTTGAGCTCGAATCCAGCGTGGTCGGAACCCAGGTAGACGCGCATGACCGCAATCCTTACCCGGTGCGCTCAGCGACGCAACGCGCGGGGTGTCACGTCGCGCAGCGATGCAAGGTCAATCGAACTCGGGCTTTTCCTGGCGCGACCGCTTGAGCTCGAAGAAATGCGGATAGGCCGCGAAGGTCACCGAGGCGTCCCACAACTTGCCGGCCTCCTCGCCGCGCGGGATCCGCGACAGCACCGGTCCGAAGAACGCCACACCGTTGACGTGGATGGTCGGCGTACCGACGTCCGGACCGACCGCGTCCATGCCGGCGTGGTGGCTCTTGCGCAGCGCCTCGTCGTAGGCGTCACTGTCGGCGGCGGCGGCCAGCTCGGCGGGCAAACCGGTCTCGTCGAGCGCCACCTTGACGACGTCTTCGAGTTCCTTGTTGCCCTTGTTGTGAATCTGGGTGCCCATCGCCGTGTAGAGCGGGGCCAGCACCTCGGCGCCGTGGGCCTGCTCAGCGGCGATCGCCACCCGCACCGGACCCCAGGCCCGCTTCATGTTCTCGCGGTACTCCTCGGGCAGGTCTTCGCGGTTCTCGTTGAGCACCGCAAGGCTCATGACGTGGAAGTTCACGTCGATGTCGCGAACCTGTTCGACTTCGAGAATCCAGCGCGACGTGATCCATGCCCACGGGCACAGCGGGTCGAACCAGAAATCGGCTTGGCTTTTCGCGGGGGCCTTCTCGGGCATTGCACAGTCCTCTCCGGACGAGATCGGGAACGGTTAGAACACCGTCCAACACAACCGTAGTCGCCGCGCGCGTGTTCCCGGTCCGCGCTGTCAGCTCGCGACGCTACTAAGTTGGACGGGTGGCCCTTCCTAACCTCACCCGCGACCAAGCCGCCGAACGTGCGGCTCTGATCACCGTCGACAGCTACCAAATCAACCTCGACGTCACCGACGGTAACGGCGGGCCCGGCGAACGAACATTCCGCTCCACCACCACCGTGGTGTTCGACGCACTCGCCGGCGCCGACACGGTCATCGACCTGTCCGCCGAGACCGTCCGCAGCGCCACCCTCAACGGGCGCGACGTGGACGTCTCCGGATACGACGAGTCCACCGGCATCCCGTTGCGCGGACTGGCCGGCCGCAACGTCGTCGTCGTCGACGCCGACTGCCGCTACTCCAACACCGGCGAGGGACTGCATCGCTTCGTCGACCCGGTCGACAACGAGACCTACCTGTACTCGCAGTTCGAAACCGCCGACGCCAAGCGCATGTTCGCCTGCTTCGACCAACCCGACCTCAAGGCCACGTTCGACCTGCGGGTGGCCGCGCCGGGGCATTGGAAGGTGATCTCCAACGGCGCCACCACCTCGGTCGACAACGGCGTGCACAGTTTTGCGATCACGCCTCGAATGAGTACCTATCTGGTGGCCTTGATCGCGGGCCCGTATTCGGAGTGGAACGACTCCTACAGCGACGAGCATGGCGAGATCCCGCTGGGCATCTTCTGCCGTACCTCGCTGGCCCAGCACATGGACGCCGAGCGGCTGTTCACCGAGACCAAGCAGGGATTTAGCTTCTACCACAAGAACTTTGGGGTGCCGTACGCGTTCGGCAAGTACGACCAGCTGTTCGTTCCCGAATTCAACGCCGGCGCAATGGAAAACGCCGGCGCGGTGACCTTCCTCGAGGACTACGTCTTCCGCAGCAAGGTCACCCGCGCCTCCTACGAACGGCGCGCCGAGACGGTGCTGCACGAGATGGCGCACATGTGGTTCGGCGACCTGGTCACCATGACGTGGTGGGACGACCTGTGGCTCAACGAATCGTTCGCCACGTTCGCATCGGTCCTGTGCCAGGCCGAATCGACCGAATACACCTCGGCGTGGACGACCTTTGCGACCGTCGAGAAGTCGTGGGCCTACCGCCAGGACCAACTGCCGTCTACGCACCCCATCGCCGCCGACATCCCCGACCTGCACGCGGTCGAGGTGAACTTCGACGGCATCACCTATGCCAAGGGCGCCTCGGTGCTCAAGCAGCTGGTCGCCTACGTCGGGCTGGAGCACTTCCTGGCCGGGCTGCGCGACTACTTCCGTACGCACGCATTCGGCAACGCCACCTTCAGCGACCTGCTGTCCGCGCTGGAGCAGGCGTCGGGCCGCGACCTGTCGAATTGGGGCCAGCAGTGGCTGAAGACCACCGGGCTGAACACGCTGCGCGCGGAATTCGACACCGACGCCGACGGGAAGTTCACCCGGTTCGTGGTGGCGCAGAGCGGCGCGGCTCCGGGGGCGGGTGAGACGCGGGTGCACCGGCTGGCGGTCGGGATCTACGACGACGACGGCTCCGGCAAGCTGGTGCGGGTGCACCGCGAGGAGCTCGACGTCGAGGGAGCCGAGACGGAAGTCCCTGGGCTGGTTGGGGTTTCGTCCGGGCAGCTGATTCTGGTCAACGATGACGACCTGACCTATTGCTCGCTGCGACTGGATGCCCGGTCGTTGCGGACCGCGCTGGAGCGCATCGCCGACATCGCCGAGCCACTGCCCCGCTCGCTGGTGTGGTCGGCGGCGTGGGAGATGACCCGTGAGGCCGAACTGCGTGCCCGCGATTTCGTCACCCTGGTCTTGGGTGGTGTGCAGGCCGAGACGGAAGTCGGTGTGGCACAACGGCTGCTGCTGCAGGCGCAGACGGCGCTGGGCGCCTACGCCGAGCCGGGCTGGGCCCGTGAGCACGGCTGGCCGCAGTTCGCCGATCGGGTGCTGGAGCTGGCCCGCGCGGCCCAACCGGGATCGGATCACCAGCTCGCCTTCGTCAACACGCTGTGCTCGTCGGTGCTGTCCGACCGGCACATCGCGGCGCTGGCCGACCTGCTCGATCGCGACCCGTCCGAATTGGGCCTGGCAGGCCTCGAGATCGATACCGACCTGCGCTGGCGCATCGTGACCGCCCTGGCCACCGCCGGGGACATCGACGCCGACGGGGTCGAGGCGCCGTTCATCGACGCCGAGGTGCAGCGCGACCCGACGGCGACCGGCAAACGCCACGGCGCCCAGGCCGCCGCGGCCCGCCCGCAGCTCGAGGTCAAGGAGCAGGCTTTCGTCACCGTGGTCGAGGACGACACCGTGGCCAACACGTCGGCCCGCTCGATCATCGGGGGCTTCGGGGCGCCCGGCCAGGGTGAGTTGCTCAAGGCATTCACCGCACGCTATTTCCAGGCCATCCCCGGCGTCTGGGCGCGGCGCTCCAGCGAGGTCGCGCAGACCGTGGTGATCGGGCTGTACCCGTCATGGGATATCAGCGAGCAGGGCATCGCCGCCGCCGACGAATTCCTGTCCGCGCCGGACTCCGAGGTGCCGCCGGCCCTGCGCCGCCTGGTGGTGGAGGGCCAGGCCGGGGTCAAGCGGGCGCTGCGGGCCCGCACCTTCGACACCGAGAGCTAGCGTCGGGGACGACTACTGCACCGTTTGGTCGGTGACCGTCATCTCGAAATCGCCCGCCCCCCAGGCCGACATGAAGGTGGCGATGGGCACCTGCTCGTCACGGCCCTCGTCGCTGCCGCTGTCATTGATATGCGCGACGCCGCTGGCCTCGTCCACCCCGATCACGACGACTTCGTGGTCGCCTTCACTGGGCTTGTGACCTTCCCAGATGGTGCCGCTGCTGACGGGGACCATCACCGCGTGCCGCGACCCGAGAGCCGCCTCCAGGGCGCTCAACGCCGCGTGCCCCTTGGCATCTTCGGACGTGGTGCCGTGAATACCGTAGTGCGCCAACAACACCCCGATGTCTCGGGTGTCGACGCCATCGCCGTCGACGTCGGTGTACACCGTGGCTCCCGCTCCGGTGACGCTGGGGATCTTCTGGGCCACGTCGATGATCTGCTGCTCGCTCGGCAGCTGGCCGCTGACTTGGCCGACCACGTCGGCTACCGACATCAGCACGCAATTGTTGCCGTATGACTGCGGGGCCCAGTACTGGGCGGCTTTGGCGGGGTCACCGTACCTACCGCCGGGGTCGGCCACGGCCGACGCGATGAGCATCGGCCTTGAGCCGCCGACACCGGCGGGTGCGGTAAGGACCACGAGGGCCACCACCGCGACGCGCAGCCCCTTCGCCGCGACACGCGACGGCAATCCCCCCATGCGGTCGAACTAGGCCCGGGTGATCCCGGCGCTGAGCACGCGGATCGCGCTCACCAGGCCGTCGACCAGGTGGCCCTGCTCGAACGCCGACGAAGCCGCGGCCACGCCCAGCGGGGCGGCCGACTCGGCGCCACGGCCGCGGACCTCCGAGCCGTAAACCACCTCGATCACGGCTTGGTCGGGCGAGACGGCCAGCAGCACCGCGTTGTTCGGCGTCGGCACGTCGGCCAGGATCTCGCGAGCCCGGGCCGCGGTGTCGCTCCCCAGATCGCCGATGTAGATGGCGAACCGCGTCATCGACTGGCGCGAGCCGTATTTCAGGGCGTCGTCGATCGCGACGAGGTCCTTGATGGGGAAGGGGTAGTGCACCGACAGCTCACCGGGCTCGGTGACGCCGGACACCCGTCCGCTGGTGGTGATCGCAAAGCCCGCCGGCAGCGCGGCGGGCGCTTTCGTCGCTACCTCACCATGTGCCACTGGCGCCACCTCCGACTGAGAATTCCGATGCGTGGTGCCCGTGTGAGTGGCCGACGAATTCGTCGGTGGCAGCCCACAGAACCGGCGGATGCGTCCACGATTCGGACATCTTGTAGGTCGCGGGGTGCGGCCCCTTGCGCGACCAGATCAGCGCCGCCAGCACGATCACCAGCAACGCCGGGATTCCAACCAAATACAGGTGAATCTCCATAGCGCTCACGACGGAAACCGTATCCCACCGAGCGATCCCACGGCGCGCTTGGACACAAGATTTGCGGTCAGGCCGCGCCCTCGCCGAGGTACCGAACCCAGGACGGATCCATTTCCTTGACCGTGGACAGCAGTCGCCAGTGCTGTCCAGTCGGCGGAAGCGGCGCCCGGCGCAGTGACCAACCGAGTTCGGCGAGCAGCTTGTCGCCCTTGCGGTGGTTGCATGTCGAGCAGCAGGCGACGCAGTTCTCCCAGGAATGGCCGCCGCCGCGGCTGCGCGGCACCACGTGATCGACGGTGTCGGCCTTCGCTCCGCAGTAGGCACAGCAGAACCGGTCGCGGTGCATCAGCGCGGCGCGGGTCATCGGGACGCGGGCCCGGTACGGGACCCGGACGTAGGACCGCAACTGGATCACCGACGGCACCACGATCGACTCGCTCGCCGAGTGGATGATCGGTCCGGTGGGATCGTGGTGCACCACGTCAGCCTTGCCGCAGATCACCATCACGATCGCCCGCCGCATCGGCAGCGCGGTCAGCGGTTCGTAAGTGGAATTCAGCAGCAACACCCGGCGGCGGCTCCAGATCGAAGCGCTTTCGTGCCGGTTGGGCGGATGGGTGTCGACGCTGTGCAGGGACGGCGCGGTTGCGGGACCGGTCAACCCTGCCGCGGCCCCGGAACTTCGGTGGCTGCGGCGTCTCTTGCCCTGCGCCATAAATCCTCCGCCGATAGTCCACCATGATTCGCCGCCGATCGCACGCCTATTGCTGGTGCGCGCCGTGACCAGCCGGTTAACAGAAAGGAGCGGTCGGGGCCTGCCTGATGTCGCTGCGCCGCGGATGCACCACAATGGCAGGTGATGGAACAGGTACAACAGTCCTTCTACGATGCCGTCGGCGGTGCCGAGACCTTCAAGACGATCGTGGCGCGCTTCTACGCGCAGGTCCCCGAGGACGAGATCCTGCGCGAGCTGTATCCCTTGGACGACCTACAAGGCGCCGAAGAGCGGTTGCGCATGTTTCTCGAGCAGTACTGGGGCGGCCCGCGCACCTACTCCGACCAGCGCGGACACCCCCGGCTGCGGATGCGCCACGTGCCGTTCCGGATCACCCCGATCGAGCGCGATGCGTGGCTGCGGTGCATGCAGACCGCCGTCGCGTCGATCGACTCAGCAACTCTTGACGACGAGCATCGCCAAGAGTTGCTCAACTATCTTGAGATGGCTGCCCACTCACTGGTCAATTCGCCCTTCTGATTCCCGAACCGAACGGAGCAGTATGAGCCCCGCAGCATGGTGGTCGAACGCGGTTTTCTATCAGGTCTATCCCCGGTCATTCGCCGACAGCAACGGCGACGGCGTAGGCGACATCGACGGAATCGTCGCCCATCTGGATCACCTGGAGCGGCTGGGGATCGACGCGATTTGGCTCAGCCCCGTCACCGTCTCCCCGATGGCCGACCACGGCTACGACGTCTCCGATCCCCGCGACATCGACCCGTTGTTCGGCGGGATGCCCGCGATCGAACGGCTGATCGACGCGGCCCACCAGCGCGGGATCAAGATCACGATGGACGTGGTGCCCAACCACACCAGCTCCGAGCACCCGTGGTTCCAGGCCGCGCTGGCCGCCGGCCCGGGCACCGACGCGCGAGAGCGGTACCACTTCCGCGACGGCAAAGGGCCCGACGGGGCGCTGCCGCCGAACAACTGGACGTCGGTCTTCGGCGGGTCCGCCTGGGAGCGGGTGGTAGAGCCCGACGGCAATCCCGGCCAGTACTACCTGCACCTCTTCGACACCCACCAGCCGGACCTGAACTGGGACAATCCCGACGTCTTCGACGACTTCGAGGCGTCCCTGCGGTTTTGGCTGGAGCGTGGGGTGGACGGCTTCCGCATCGACGTGGCACACGGGATGGCCAAGCCGGCCGGCCTGCCCGACGCGAAAGAAGCCGTCAAGGTGTTGAGCCACAGCGACGACGACCCGCGCTTCAACAACCCGGCCGTGCACGACATCCACCGCAAGATCCGCAAGATCGTCGACGAGTACGACGGCGCGGTGACCATCGGCGAGGTGTGGGTGATGGACAACATGCTCTGGGCCGAATACCTGCGGCCCGACGAACTGCATCTCGGCTTCAATTTCCGGCTGACCAAGGTGGCCTTCGACGCCGGCCAGGTCCACGATGCCGTCCAGAATTCGCTGGAGGCCACCGCGATCTACGACTCCGTTCCGACCTGGACGCTGTCCAACCACGACATCGACCGTGAGGTCACCCGCTACGGCGGCGGCGAGATCGGGCTGCGCCGGGCGCGGGCGATGGTGATGGCGATGCTCGCCCTGCCGGGCACGGTGTTCATCTACAACGGCGAGGAGCTCGGGCTGCCCGACGTGCTGGACCTGCCCGAAGAGGTGCTGCAGGACCCGACCTGGGAACGGTCCGGGCACACCGAGCGGGGCCGCGACAAGGTCCGGGTGCCGCTGCCGTGGTCGGGCGAGGCTCCCCCGTTCGGGTTCTCCAGTTCGGCCGACACCTGGTTGCCGATGCCGGCCGATTGGGCGTCGCTAACGGTGGAAAAGCAGGACGCCGATCCCGACTCGACGTTGGCGTTTTTCCGCACGGCGCTCAAATTGCGCAGGGAGCGTGCCGAATTCGACGGCGGCGAGCTGGAGTGGCTGACCGCAACGGACGAAGCGCTGGTGTTCCGGCGCAAAGCGGGCGGTCTGCTGTGCGCGCTGAACACCGGAAAACGTCCGATGGCACTGCCCCCCGGCGAACTCATTTTGTCCAGTGCGCCATTGGTCGACGGTCAGCTGCCGACCGACGCGGCGGCCTGGCTGGTCTAGCTCTTCCGTCAGCAGCCGATTCGCGCCGCGGCCCGCGCTCCTCTATATGTGGTACATGGCAGCGTATGCGTGGGCAGTCGTCGGAGCCGGCCCCGCCGGAATTGCCGCGGTGGGAAGGCTTTTAGACCACGGCGTCGCGGCGGAGAAGATCGCCTGGATCGATCCCGCTTTCGCGGCAGGCGATCTCGGCCAGAAGTGGCGCGCGGTGTCGAGCAATACCATCGCCGAAACCTTCCTGAACTTCCTGAATGGCTCTGCGGCGTTTCGGTTCTCGGAGGCACCGCCGCTGCCACTGCACGATGTCGACCCGGACGATACCTGTGCCCTCGACCTGGTCGCCGACCCGCTGGTGTGGATCACTGCTCACCTGCGTGAGCGGGTACACGTGCTTCAAACAACAGCGACATCGCTTTTGTTGGCCAATAGGCAATGGAGAGTCGAAACGGAGCAACAAGAAGTCGTCGCCGACAATGTGATCCTCGCCGTCGGCGCGGTGCCCAAGAAGCTTGCGTATCCCGGCCTCGACGAGATTCCGGTGGACGTAGCCCTGGATCCCGACCGGCTAGCCGAGCAGTCGCTCGACGGTGCGACGGTGGCCGTCTTCGGCTCGTCGCACTCGTCGATGATCGTGCTGCCGAATCTGCTGCGCCATCCCGTCGAACGCGTGATCAACTTCTACCAGGGCCCACTGAAATACGCTGTGTATCTAGATGATTGGATTCTGTTCGACGACACCGGCCTCAAAGGCCGGGCGGCCAGCTGGGCTCGGGAAAACATCGACGGCGTCTATCCGGATCGACTGGACAGGTGCTGGGTATCCAGCCCGGAATTCGACGACAAACTCGCGCAATGCGACCGCGTGGTCTACACCGTCGGCTTCGAGCGCAGAAAGCTGCCCGAGACGCCGCAGTGGGGCCCACTCGACTACAACAAGAGAAACGGAATCCTTGCCCCGGGACTCTTCGGGCTGGGCATCGCGTTTCCCGAATATGCCGAAGATCCATACGGGTTCGGGCAATACCGGGTGGGGCTCAAGAAGTTTATGGACTACCTGGATGCCGTTTTGCCGTTGTGGTTGCTTTACCGGACCTGACGCACCGCTCAGCGCAGCACCAGCGCCGCCTCGCCGCGACGGCGGTACACCGAGCCGAAGCGCGCGTCGAGACGCAACCACGCCGGAAGTGTCCGAACGCGGATCATTTCGCTCGCGTCGATTGCATCCCTTGACTGCGGCAGGAAACCCATTGCGGTCAAAGCGAACACACAACGCATCGGTAGCCCCACGCTGGTGTCGGCCGAGCTGACCCGGATCACCTCCTGGTCGAGCAGCGAAGCCGGCGGACCGTGCGAGCTGCTGTGCTCCTTGGCCAGCCGGGCGCCTTCTTGCGCCAGGTCCATCATCACCTGGGCCGGCACGTCGTCGAGGTAGGTGAAGCCGGATTCCGGCGGCAGCGCGGTGCGCCACGACGAGTCCATCGCGAAACCCGGATCGACGTATCCGGTGTCGTCCATCGCAGCCAGGCCGCGCGCCAACCCATCCGCTCCGACCGTCATGTCATCGGGGCGCACCTTGCCCACCACCACCCGACTGGCCAGCACGTCGAAACCCGTTGCCATCCAGGCTGTTAGCAAACCGGGAGATCGAGTCCGGAGCCGAACGACCGCGGCGTCGTCAAGGTGCAGCGCACGGTCGACGAACGCAGCCAGGTCGGCGCGGTGGGCCTCCATCGATGCCGGGCCCAGCCACAATCCGCGATCAGCTAGCGCAGCCACCGTTGCAAATACTCCCGATGCTGCGGCGAGAGTCGCACCAGCCGCTGCTCCTCGATGTGGACCGCAGCCAATTGCGACTCGGCGATGACGGCGGGCCTGGACTCCGGATCGGCGGCGACCGAACGCACCTCGTATCCCAGCGTGAAGTCGACCGTCCGCAGCTGCTTGGTCCAAATGGTCACCTGCAGCGGCGAATCCATCAGCCGCAACTGTGCCTTGTAGGTGACCCGCACGTCGGCGATCAGCAGCCCGATCTCCAAGATGTCGAGCTCGAAGGCCGGTTTGAGGAAGGGCACCCGCGCCTCTTCCAGCAGCGTGACCATTGTGGCGTGGTTGACGTGCTGGTACATGTCGATGTCCGACCAACGCACCGGCACCGGCGCGACATATCCGACCGTCACCCCGACGTCCCCCGCCCGCTGGTGCGGGTCATGCGGCGGATCTGTCGTGCGGCCACCGACAGCGTCGCGAGATCCTTCGCGCCGCTGGCATAGATCTCGGTGAGCGTACGCCGCGCCCGCTCCACCCGGGACGCGCTGATGTGCTCCCACTCCGCGATCTTCTCTTCCCCACTTTCGTCCGGCTCCCCCACTGCCAGCACGTCAAGACACAGCGACCGCAGCGACGCGTAGATGTCGTCACGAATCGCCAAGCGCGCCAACGAATGCCAGCGGTCGTACCGGGGCAGCGCGGATATCGCGGTGAGCAGGCCGTCGGTGCCCAGCCGGTCCATCAGCGCGAAGTACGTGTCCGCGACGTCGGCGGTTTCGGTCTCGGTGATGTCGGCGATGTCGATGATGTCGAGCAGGCTGAAGCGGTACAGGCCGGCGGCCACCAGGTAGGCCAGATCCTCGGGGGCCCCCTGCGCGGTGAACGCTGCGGCCTCCTGTTCGACGATGGCCTTGTCGTCACCGCGTAGCCACTCCGACATGCGCGGGGTCAGCGTTTTGACCTTGGCGGCGAACCGGTTGATCTCGGCGCCGACGGCCAGCGGCTGGGGACGGTAGTTGAGCAGCCAGCGTCCGGCGCGGTCGATCAGCCGTCGGGTATCCAGGGTCATCCGGTCCGACAGCGCGACCGGGATATCGGCCGCCCGGATGCCCCGCCAGATCTGGTCGATGCCAAAGATCGCGTCGGTGGCGACCCAGGTGCGCACCGCGTCGATGTGCGTGACGCCGACATCCTGGGTGATCCGGTAGGCATAGCTGATGCCGGCGGCGTCCACCATGTCGTTGATCAACATCGTCGTGACGATCTCGCGGCGCAGCTGGTGGGTACGGATCTCCGGGGTGAACCGTTCCCGCAATGGTGTTGGGAAATAACGGGGCAACCTCGACGCGAACACGTCCTGCTCGGTCAGTTCGGTGGTCAGCATATCCGCTTTGAGGAGCAGCTTGACGTGGGCCATCAGCGTGCAGAGCTCGGGAGAGGCCAGCCCGAGACCCGCTTCGGTGCGCCGCGCGATTTCCTTCTCCGACGGCAGCGCTTCCAGTTCGCGGTCGACCCCGTTTTCTTCGAGGAACTTGATCTGCATCGCGTGCACCGGGAGCAGGCTGGCGGCGTTGGCGCGGCTGGTGCCGATCAGGTCGTTCTGGTCCTCGTTGTCGGTGAGCACCAGTTTCGCGACCTCGTCGGTCATCGATTCCAGCAGCGCGCTGCGCTCGTCGACGTTGACCTTGCCGGCGGTGACCAGCGAGTCGATCAGGATCTTGATGTTGACCTCGTGGTCGGAGCAGTCCACACCGGCGGAGTTGTCCATCGCGTCGGTGTTGACCCGCCCACCCGCCAGGTCGAACTCGACGCGGCCCAGGGCCGTCACGCCGAGGTTGCCGCCCTCGCCGATCACCTTGGCGCGCAACTGGTTTCCATTAACTCGAATCGGATCGTTGGCGCGGTCGCCGACATCGGCGTCGGACTCGGATTCGGCTTTGACATAGGTACCGATGCCGCCGTTGAACAGCAGATCCACCGGCGCGAGCAGGATCGCCTTCATCAGGTTGGGCGGGGCCATCTCGGTGACCTCGTCGCCGATCCCGAGTGCCAGGCGCACCTGCGGGCTGACCGGGATCGCCTTCTGCTCGCGGCTGTACACCCCGCCGCCCTCGCTGATCAACGACTTGTCGTAGTCCTCCCAGCTGGACCGCGGCAGGTCGAACATCCGCTGGCGTTCCGGCCACGTCGTCGCCGCGTCGGGGTCGGGATCCAAGAAGATGTGCCGGTGATCGAAGGCGGCGATCAATCTGATGTGCTTGCTCAACAGCATGCCGTTGCCGAACACGTCGCCGCTCATGTCACCGACGCCCACCACCGTGAAGTCCTCGGTCTGGGTGTCGACGCCCATCTCGCGGAAGTGTCGTTTGACGGCTTCCCAGGCGCCCTTGGCGGTGATGCCCATCGCCTTGTGGTCGTAGCCGACCGATCCGCCGGAGGCGAAGGCGTCGCCCAGCCAGAATCCGTAGGACTTGGCGACATCGTTGGCGATGTCGGAGAAGGTCGCGGTGCCTTTGTCCGCGGCGACCACCAGGTACGCATCGTCGCCGTCGCGGCGTATCACTTGCGGTGGCGGGCTGACCTTTCCGGTTGAGTGGTCGACATTGTCGGTGACGTCGAGCAACCCGGAGATGAAGAGCTGATAGCAGGCGACGCCTTCGGTGCGGGTCGCGTCGCGGTCGACGCCCGCGTCGCCGGTGGGCAGTGGCGGTCGCTTGAGGACGAATCCACCCTTGGCCCCGACCGGGACGATCACGGCGTTCTTGACCGCCTGCGCCTTCACCAGGCCCAGGATCTCGGTGCGGAAGTCGTCGCGCCGGTCCGACCAGCGCAGCCCGCCGCGGGCCACCGGGCCGAACCGCAGGTGTACGCCCTCGACGCGCGGTGAGTAGATGAAGATCTCGTACTTGGGCCGCGGCAGCGGAAGCTCGTCGACCAGCTGGGCATCCAGCTTGATCGCCAACACGTTGCGGGCCCGGGCCGAACTCTGGCGTGTCACAAAGTAATTGGTGCGCAAGGTGGCCTGCACCAGCGATGCGAAGGCACGCAGGATGCGGTCGGTGTCCAGACTGACCAGCGCGTCAATGTCCGTCGCGACCGCGGCGGCCGCCGCTTGGGCGTCGCTCGCCGCCGAACCCGCGGTACTGGGATCGAAAAGCGCTTCAAACAACCGCACCAGCGATCGCGCGGTCGAGGGGTGCTCGTTGAGCACCGATTCGATGTAGGACTGACTGTAGGGAAAGTTGGCCTGCCGCAAGTACTTTGCGTAGGCGCGCAGCAGCACGACCTGCTGCCAGCTCAGCCCGGCACGCATCACCAGCTCGTTGAACCGGTCGACTTCGACCCGGCCGTGCCAGATCGCGGTGACCGCCTCGGCGAAACGTTCCGCCGTCGCGTCGCGCTCGGCTTGCGTTTGCGCCAGCTGGATGGTCGGGTGCGGTGAGATCCGGAACTGATAGACCCACACCGGCAATCCGTCCGGCCGCACGACCGTGAACGGACGCTCCTCGAGCACGACGACACCCATGCTCTGCAGCATCGGCAGCAGCTGGCTCAGCGAGGCGCTGTGTCCGCCCAGGAACCAGGTCAGCTGCGCGGTTTCCTCGCCGCGATCGGTGAACACCAGCTTGACCGAATCATCGGTCAGCTCCTTGATGATGGCGATGTGGCCCATCGCATCGTCGGGAGTCAGCGCCGACTTGTAGGTCTCGGAGAAGGCGTCGGCGTAGTGCTCGGCGTCGGCGTGCGAGATCCCGCCGGCGGGCGCGGCGGCGACGAGCCGGTCGGACCAGGTGCGCGCGGCCTCACTGACCAGCGCCTGGATTCGCATCCGGTTCGTTTCGGAGACGTCGACCGGGCCCGCATCTTCGGGCAGTCTCACCATGAAATGCATGAGCGCCCAAGGTGATTCACTGACCCGCGCGGTGAATTCCAGTCGCGTGCCGCCGAATTCGCGAACCAGGATGTCCTCGATCTGCAACCGCACGGCGGTGGTGTAGCGATCGCGGGGCACATACACCAGGCAGGAGACGAAGTAGCGCAGCCGGTCGGCCCGCACGAACAACAACGCTCGCCGTTGGGATCCCAGATCCACCACGGCCTTGGCCATCGTGAAAAGCCGTTCGCCGCTGAGGGTGAACAGTTCCGAACGCGGGACGGTCTGGATCACGTCGAGGATCAACTGAGCCGGGTGGACGGGGTCGTTGTCGGCCATCGCCAGCGCCTCGCGGACCCGGCGCGAGATCGACGGGATCTCCAGGACATCGGCGTTCATCGCGGCGACGGTGAACAGCCCGACGAAGCGATGCTCGATCACGCCGCCGTCGACGTACTCCCGCACCCCGATGGCATAGGGGTAGGCCCCGTAGCGCAGGTAGCTGCCGACGGTGGCCTGGGCCAGGACCAGAAGTTTGTCGTCGTCGGCCAGCCGCGGTCGCGAGCCGGTGCGGCCGCGCAGCACGCCGAGATCGCTCGTCCCGTCGCCGGAGACCAGACCGTCATGCACCCGGCAACGCTGGTAGCCCAGCAGCAGGAAATGTCCGTCACCCAGCCAGCGCAGCAGCGCCGCGACATCCTCGCGGTCGGGCGCGGTGAAGCGCCCGCCGGTGTTGATTTCGACATCTGCGGCCAGGTTGCTCAAGGCGGCGATGATCGCGGCCGCGTCGGCGGCCACCTGTCGGACGTCGCTGAGGACCCTGGGCAGCACCCGTTCGACCTCGGCGAGCGCCTTGGTATCGACGGAGGGCACGAACTGGATGTGGATCCAGGCCTCACCGACGTATTGCGCAGTCCCGGGCGCCTTGGGTTCGATGCTGAGCAACTCCCCCGACGGGCTGCGGCGCACGTCGAACACCGGGGTCATCAGCGCGGTGTAGGAGACGCCGAGCCGGTGCAGCAGCACCGTGACGGAGTCCATCAGCATGCCGCCGTGGTCGGTGACGACCTGCAGCGCAGGCCCGAAGCCCGCGGGATCCTCGGGCGGGTAGACCGCGACGCAGCTCTCGCCGGGCGGCCGGTGCGCGCCGAGTCGGTAGTGCGCGCTCAGCAACGCCGGGGTGAGGATGGCGGCCGGGATGTTCAGATCGATGACGCCGGTTTCGAGGGTCCCGGGTTCTTTGTCGTGGGGGCCGCGATAGGTCTCGATATAGGCCTTCGAGATCCAATCGGGAACGTCCGACATCGCGGTGAACGCGGTCCACGGCGTAGTTTCCTGCTTCGGTCCCGAACCGATCGTCATGCCGCTAGCTCCCTACTCAGGACGGATGGCATTACGTCAGTCGCCGCACATCTCGGCGACCGTTCGGGCCGCGTCGTTGCGGGGCAGCTGGCAACGCTGAGACTAGTCCCGCGTCAGCTTGCGATGCGTCACCCGGTGCGGCCTGGCGGCGTCGGCGCCAAGTCGTTCCACTTTGTTTTCCTCATATGCACCGAAGTTGCCTTCGAACCAGAACCACTTGGCCTCGTTGTCGTCGTCGCCCTCCCACGACAGGATGTGCGTGCAGGTGCGGTCGAGGAACCAGCGGTCGTGCGAGATCACCACCGCGCAGCCGGGGAATTGTTCGAGGGCGTTCTCCAGCGAACCCAACGTTTCGACGTCGAGATCGTTGGTCGGCTCGTCGAGCAGGATCAGGTTGCCGCCCTGCTTGAGGGTCAGCGCGAGATTGAGCCGGTTGCGCTCGCCACCGGACAGCACACCGGCCGGTTTCTGCTGGTCGGGGCCCTTGAATCCGAACGCCGACACGTAGGCCCGCGACGGCACCTCGGTCTGGCCGACGACGATGTGGTCCAGGCCGTCGGAGACGACCTCCCACACGTTCTTCTTGGGGTCGATGCCCGCGCGGCTCTGATCGACGTAGCTGAGCTTGACGGTGTCGCCGACCTTGACGGTTCCGCTGTCCGGCTCCTCGAGCCCGACGATGGTCTTGAACAGCGTTGTCTTGCCGACACCGTTGGGGCCGATGACGCCGACGATGCCGTTGCGGGGCAGCGTGAAGGACAGGTCCTTGATCAGCGTGCGGCCGTCGTAGCCCTTGTCGAGGTGATCGACCTCGACCACCACATTGCCCAGCCGGGGCCCGACCGGGATCTGGATTTCCTCGAAGTCGAGCTTGCGGGTCTTCTCCGCCTCAGCGGCCATCTCCTCGTACCGACCGAGGCGGGCCTTGCTCTTGGCCTGCCGGGCCTTAGCGCCCGAGCGCACCCACGCGAGCTCTTCCTTCAGCCGCTTCTGCAGCTTCTGGTCCTTCTTCCCCTGGACCTCCAACCGCTCGGCCTTCTTCTCCAGGTAGGTCGAGTAGTTGCCCTCGTACGGGTAGGCACGGCCGCGGTCGAGTTCCAGGATCCATTCGGCGACGTTGTCCAGGAAGTAGCGGTCGTGGGTGACGGCCAGGATCGCGCCCGGGTAGCTGGCCAGGTGCTGTTCGAGCCACTGCACACTCTCGGCGTCCAGGTGGTTGGTCGGCTCGTCGAGCAGCAGCAGGTCGGGTTTGGAGAGCAGCAGCTTGCACAGCGCCACCCGGCGGCGCTCACCACCGGACAGGTTGGTCACCGGCTCGTCGGGCGGCGGGCAGCGCAGCGCATCCATCGCCTGCTCCAGCTGCGAGTCGAGGTCCCACGCGTCGGCGTGGTCCAGGTCCTCTTGCAGCCGGCCCATCTCCTCCATCAGCTCATCGGAGTAGTCGGTGGCCATCAGTTCGGCGACCTCGTTGAAGCGGTCGAGCTTGACCTTGATCTCGCCCAAGCCCTCTTCCACGTTGCCGCGAACGGTCTTCTCCTCGTTCAGCGGCGGCTCCTGTTGCAGGATGCCGACCGTGGCGCCGGTGGCCAGGAACGCCTCGCCGTTGTTGGCCTTGTCCAGGCCGGCCATGATCCGCAAGACGCTCGACTTACCGGCGCCGTTGGGGCCGACGACACCGATCTTGGCGCCCGGAAAGAAGCTCAGCGTGACATCGTCCAGGATGACCTTGTCGCCGTGCGCCTTGCGGACCTTTTTCATCGTGTAGATGAACTCAGCCATGCCGCGGTTTTGCCTTTCTGGTCTTTGAGAATGATCTCGCGGACCATCCTAGGCATCACCGAACAGTGCCGACCCGACGCCCGACCCGTCAGCTAAGCCGACAGCGATAGCGGGCTGGGCTCCTCGGCGTCGTCGCCGGGTTCGACCGGGTCATCGTCGGCTGCCGGCTGAGCTCCGCTTCCCGCGACCACCGTCGCCGGTTCCGCATCGGGACCGGTGTAGCCGGGTTTCTCGACGCGCACGATCGCGCGCGAGACATCGGGGCCCACGGACGTCGCGCGCATCTCCAGCGACGACCGGCGATTTCCGTCGCGGTCCTCGTACTCGCTGGTGTAGACGTAGCCCACCACGATCACCGGTGCGCCCTTGCCCAGTGCGGCGCCGACGCCGGTGACCAACTTGCCCCAGCAATTGACATTGATGAACAGCGAGTTCCCCGGCTCCCAACCGCCGTCGGCGGTCCGGCGGCGCGAATTGCTGGCTACTCGAAACTTCATGACCTCCTGACTTCCGACCTGCCGACGCTCGGGATTGTTGACGATGTGGCCGACCACGGTCAGCGGTGTTTCGAACATGACTTGGTTCCTTTCGTATGGCGCGTAACTGATGCCCATTCAGCTCGCCGGCACCGACGAGTTGCCGGCCACGCGGTCGGTTATCGACGGTTTTCGCGGCGCGCCTGTGCAGAAAGTCGCGACTGGGGATAAGCCGCAAGGAGCCGTACGCGGCGGCCAAGATTTGTCGTACCTGGCTGCGACGATGGCGTTATGTCTTCGACCGCATTCTCTCCGGCGACGGTGAGCCCTGCTGAGCGTGTGGAGGCGTTGTTCGAGGAGTTAGCGGAGTTGGCGGGTCAGCGCAACGCGATCGACGGGCGCATCGTGGAGATCGTCGCCGAGCTCGACCGCGACGAGCTGTGCGGCGCGACCGGTGCACGGTCGGTGGCAGCGTTGGTGGCGTGGAAACTTGGCTCGTCGTCGGGAAATGCGCACACGATCGCCACAGTGGCGCGCCGGTGGGCGGAGTTTCCCCGCTGTACCCAGGGCATGCGAGAAGGTCGGCTGTCACTGGATCAGGTCGGCGTCATCGCCGCAGGGGCGGGCGAGGGATCGGATGCGCACTACGCCCAGCTGGCGGGCTCCGCCACGGTTAACCAGCTGCGTACCGCGGTCAAGCTGGAACCGCGACCGAACCCGACTCTCGGCCGCAGCCGCAGCCCTCGATCACCAAGACCTCCGACGAGGAGTTCACGTGTTGGCGGATCCGGCTTCCGCACCTGGACGCGGCGACGTTCGACGCGGCGTTGGCCGCGCATCGGGAGGCGCTGATCGCCGAGTGGAAACACGACCACGACAATGGCGACGGCCCATCAGATCAGCCGCGCCCGTTCCCGAACGCCACCGACGCATTCATGCGCCTGGTCGAGACGGGGTGGGACGCCGAGGCGGCCCGCCGACCCCACGGGCAGCACACCACCGTGGTGGTCCACGTCGACGTGGCCCAGCGCGCCGCCGCACTGCATCTGGGTCCGCTGCTCACCGACGCCGAACGCCGATACCTGAGCTGTGATGCCACCTGTGAAGTCTGGTTCGAACGCGACGGCGAGGTCATCGGCGCCGGGCGAACGACCCGCGTGATCAACCGGCGGCTTCGCCGCGCCCTCGAGCACCGCCACCGAACGTGCGCGGTCCCCGGCTGTGGCGCCACCCGCGGTCTCCACGCACACCACATCCGCCACTGGGAAGACGGCGGCCCCACCGAGTTGTCCAACCTGGTCTTGGTCTGCCCCTACCACCACCGGCTGCACCACCGCGGCGTCATCACCATCACCGGAACCGCCGACGAGCTCATCGTCACCGACAGCTCCGGCCGATTACTGAGCCCGGGATCGCTGGCGCGCCCACCAACGCAACCCCCGCCCGACGTCCCACCATGCCCCGGGCCCACCGGCGAACGCGCCAACTGGTGGTGGTACCAACCGTTCCAACCGCGACCGTCACCAACAACCAACTAGGCTCGTTGCCGGCCCGCCCAAGCACCAGCACCGGTTCGAAGCCCGCACGGGTTGGGAAATCAAGACATACGCACCGAAGCACCCGGCGGCCCAGACCGCGGGATTACTCTCCGGCCGCGGCGCGTCGAATTTATGGTGGACGTGTGGTTGGGATCGGCGCCTTGGAAGCCGTCGATGATCTGCGTCCCGCGCGATGGCTGATTGACGACCTGCGCAGCTTTGCGGAGAACGTGGGGTCGCTCGTTCCGGCCGGCTTCGAGGCCTACGCCCGCGTGTTCCACCCTGCCGCCATCGGCGGCGCCCCGGTGAGCTGGGCCCAGGTTGCCCGCGCCAACCGCAAATTGGTACACCCGCAGATGCAATTCACCCGGCTGCTCGGTTGCGCGTCGCGGTTCGACTCGAGATACCGCCCCCGGCAATCCGGCGTCTTCGACGCAGCACCGAAGGTTGGGACACTCTCCCCCGATGTCACCGCTCAGCTGACCCCTTCCCTCGCGAGATACACCGCGACCGTGGACCATTGCTGGTTTGCCGTATGGGATGGCTTTGGCGGCCTCGACCCCGCCTTCCACGACCGGCCGACGTTTCCACTGCCCCACCGGAACTACCACCTGGCGCGCGGTCCGCTCGCGGCGGCCGTCCAGTCGGTGGAGTCGTTTGGCCACCGGTCTGCCAACCTGTGGTGGCCCGACGACCACAGCTGGTGCGTGGCCACCGAAATCGACCTCGACAGCACCTATCTCGGGGCCGCGGAGGCGTGCATCGAGGAGCTGCTGGCGAATCCCCAACTGGAAGCGGCGCGACTAGACCGGACCGCAGGCATCACCGCCGAGAGCGACACCCTCAACCCGGTTTGCGAACCTCCCCCGGGATAGCCGACCCGGCCGCGGGTCCCTGGGACGCCGGTCTCGGCCCGCGGGCCATTTCGGCCAGCATCGCGTTGTACGCGGTCAGGTCGGCGTCGTCATCGCGGTCGGCCGCCCGGTCTAAACGCCGCGCGGTGCGCGCGTCGCTGCGTGCCCACTGCACGAGCAGCGCGAGCATCACGATGACGAGCGGCACTTCGCCTGCTGCCCAAGCGATTCCGCCGCCCAGGTGTTGGTCGCCCAGCAGGTCGGTATGCCAACTCAAGCCCAGCGACCGGTAGTAGGCCTCGCCCAACACCGTTGGCGTGCCCATCAATTCCACACCGAAGAACGCGTGCATGGGTAGCGACGCGAACACCACGCCCACCTTGGCCAGCGGCGGGATGGGCCGCGGCGTCGGATCGACGCCGATCACCACCCAGTAGAAGAGGTAGCCGCTGACCAGGAAGTGCACGTTCATCGCCAGATGCCCGGCGTGGCTGGCGACCGCGTCGTCGAACAAGGACGTGAAGTACAGGCCGTAGAAGCCCGCGACGAAGAGCACCGTGGCGACGATCGGATTGGTCAGGATGCGGGACACCCGGCTGTGCAGGGCGGCCAGCAGCCACTCCCGCATGGCCGGCGGGTCGTCGCGGCCGGCGGCGGGCAGCGCCCGCAGCGCGAGGCTGACCGGCGCGCCCAGCACCAGCAGGATCGGGGTCAGCATCGACAACCCCATGTGCGCGGCCATATGCATGCTGAACATCGCCGGCATGTAGCGGCCCACCCCGGACGACGTCACGAACAGCAATGTCAGGCAGCCCAACAACCAGGCCACGACCCGGCCGGACGGCCAGTGATCGCCGCGGCGGCGCAGCCGCAGCACCCCCGCGATATACAGCGCGGCCAAAATGATTGCGGCCGTGCCGAAGACCAGATCGAAACGCCAGTCGAACAGGATGCGCGCCAGGGTCGGCGGGCCATCGAAGTCATAACCGATCTCGGCCTCGGGAATCGACGGCAGCCGGATCGGCGGTGGCGGCGGCGGGGTGCGGCCGAGCCCGACGGCGATACCGAACGTCACACCGAACAGCGCCGCCTCGACGAGCGCCAGCCGGATCAATCCGCTGCGCGCGGTGGGATTACGTTGCAACGCAACGACTCCGGCGCGCCGCTGACGCCAGCCCAGGACGCCCAGCGCGCACAGCGCGACGAACTTGGCCAGCACCAGCCGCCCGTATGTGGTGGTCAGCAGGTCCGACGGCAACACTCGCACCAGGGCGTTGAGCACGCCGCTGAGCGCCATCGCGACCCAGCACCACAACGCGATCGTCGAGAACCGCCGCGCCGCCAGGGCGAGGTGGTCGCCGCCGCGCAGCGCGTGCGCCAGCACCGCCAGCAGCCCACCGGCCCACAGGCTGGCGGCGACGAGGTGGATCAGCAGGCTGTTGGTGGCCAGGTCATGCGAACCGCCGGCCGACGAGTGGCCCGTCAGCCCCAGCGGGATCAGGGTGACCAGCGAGCCGGCCAGCAGCAGCGGCGTCCACGACCAGCGCAGCACCGCCAAGCTGGCCAGCGTGACGCCGGCGGCCAGGAACGCCGTCCAGCGCCACGAGGAGGCGGTGCTGACCAGGCTGGCCAGCGACCAGAGCCGCACCGGGTTGAGCATCTCGGCCAACCGGTGCCCGGACACATCGGAAATGGTCAGCGGGATCAGCAGGACGGCACACACCGCCCACACGCCCGACGCGGCCGTCCCCAGCCGAAGCGCCCGGTACCCACCGGCATCGAGCACACCGGATTTCTGCGGCGGTACCAGGAAGGCCGCGCACAGGAACGACCCCACGGCCAGCACCGCGGCGATCTCACCCGCCGCCCGGACGAACGGCAGGCCCAGGGTCGTCGCCGGGCCCGGATTGGGCAGTCCGGTGGCGGTCAGCGCATCGGCCAGCGACAACGCCCCGATCCCGGCGGCCGTGCAGCCGGCCAGCACCGCGACGCCGGTAAGCAGCGGCCACACCAGCTCTCTGGCCTTGGCTGCGGATTGGCCAACCGTCATACGTCCAGGGTATGGGCGGGGGCCCGCAAAGCCCGCGCTACCCGGCTTGGCGTGCGGCGCGCTCCTGGCGCGCTTGGTATTCGCGGGCGATGAATTGATTGCGCGCGATTTGCTCGACGTAGCTGAAATCCCGCAGAATCGCCCGCAATTCCTGCCGGAAGGCGACGCGGCGTTCGGTCAGATCCGCCGCCGGTGCGATCAGATCCTGATCGGCAACGACCTGACGCGCGGTGGCGAAGAGCAATGTCGACACCGATTCGCTGCTGCGCACCCGGGTCTGCGCCACGTATTGCTGCCCGACGCCGAGCGCCAACTCGGTGAGTTCCTTTTGCCCGATGTCTGCCGGCGCATCGCGCAGCACGTCGGCGACGATCTCGTAGGCCTCGAAGAACACCCGCAGCATCGCGTCGGACATCAACGGCCGCTTGGCAAACAGCATCGCGTCGATCTCCTCTCCGCCGGCGGCGACGTGAGCCTCCCAGTCGTCGTGCCACGCCATCTCTTCGGCGATGTTGTCGCGGAATGCCGCCGAATCGGCGAAGTAGAAGTCGAATTTCAGCAGATCGCGCAACCGCATCGCCTGCGCCCAGAACGCCTGCATGCGGTCGCCTTCGGTGTGCCGCGCATGCGCCAGGGCGAGTTCGACGATCGAGGTCTCCAGGAAGGCATGGATCACCGAGTTCCGGTAGAACGCCGCGGCGTGCTCCTTGTCGGGCGCAATCACCCACACCGGCTCGCGTCCACCGTCGACCCGGGTGATCGGATGCCCGTTGGACAGTGCATCGACGGCGGCGCGTACACCGTCGCGGGTGCGCAGCCGCAGCGCGCTCGTCGACACCGGGGTGTTCTTGCGGTCCAGGTAGTCCAGTGAGTCCTGCAACGTGTGGTGCAGCTGGTCGAGCGTCAAGGCCGCCCCGCGAGTGGTGAGCAGCAAGGCGCACACCAAACCCGTCGCCGTCACCGGGGTCGCGCGCAGGATTCGCCATGCGACTTCGAACGACATCTTCTGCAGCGCAAGCCGTTTAGCGTCGTCGTCCTGGGCCAGCGGGCCGTGCGGCGGGCCGAGGTACTGCCGCATCGAGACCGCTTCGGGGAATCGGACGTAGATCTTGCCGTAATTGCGTTCGCCCTGAGCCTTGATGAAGTTGTACAGCCACAGCACGCCCTCGGGTGTCTTCTCTCCGCCGCGGGCGTAGGCAGCGTATTCGGCCGTCTCGTGCAGCTGGTCGAATCCGATCGAAACCGGTTGCAGCAGAATGTCTTCGCTGCGTCCGTCCAGATATGCGTTGGCCACGTACGACATCAGGCCGAGCTTGGGGGGCAGCATCTTGCCGGTGCGCGAGCGAGTGCCCTCGATGGACCAGCTCAGGTTGAAGCGCTTTTCGACGATGTAGCCGACGTATTCGCGCAGGACGTACTTGTAGAGCGGATTATCGGCGATGTCGCGGCGGATGAAGATGACGCCGGAACGACGCAACAGCGGGCCCATCAATCCGAACGACAGATTGATTCCGGCGAACACGTGCACCGGCGGCAACCGGTTTTCCTGCATCGCCACCGGCACCACCGCGCCGTCGATGTAGGACCGGTGCGAGAACAGCAGCACCGCCGGATGAACCTCCAGCCCGGTGCGCATCGCCGCGATCTGGAACGCGTCGTAGTCGATCTCGGGTTCGAATCCGCGGCAAATCGCCCTGGCCAGAACGGAAACCAGGTCGACGGACACCCGGCTCCAGCCGGTGGCCAATTCGTCGAGCATCTTGCCCGCCTCGTCGACGCCGGCGCCCGGAATCTTCTTCAGTCCCGCGCGAAACCGCGCGGACGCCAAGATCTCCGGCTTGAGCAGTCGCGGCGATTTATACTGCGGCCCGAGAATTCGATACTCGGCCCGCTCTAACGCCAAAAGGGCACGGCGCGTGACAAACTGGGCGAAATCACGCTCGTCCTCGCCGACGGTGGTGTCGCACCACTGCTGGCGGAGTTCGGACACCTTGGCCGCCTCGCCGGCCACCACCCGGGCCCGGTGGCGATCCCGACTGAGGATGTGGCGCTGCCGACGTTGGTTGGGGTGGTAGGGATCCCAGCCGGGAAGCAGCCCGGCCAGCTTCGCCGCCCGGCCGCGGTCCGGTGCCGGTAGCCAGAACACGCGCGCCGGCACGATCGAGCGGTCCTCTCCGGACTCGAGTTGGTCAACAAGAAGGTTCAGCGCCGTCGGCGGGGCATCGCCGGAGGGTAGTTTGAGCACATCGAACTTCACATCCGGGTTCCGGGCTCGCTGCTGGCCCAGCCAATCCATCACCAGCTGCGTTTCGACGCCGGACTCCATGGACGCCAACACCAGCGAATCTTGCGCGGTCAAGACCGCGCTGGTGTTTGCGGCCGGTTGTGTCACGTGCGCCCTCGGGGCCGAGACGTCGACTCGCCACTGCCGGGCTGCTCCGCACCGGGCTGGCGCGCCTCACCGTCGCTGGGCGAGGACTCACTTGAATTCGGCTGCGGTGGCTGCGATTTGGCCGGAGCCTTGGCTTTGGCCGCAGCCTTTCGAGGCGCGACCTTTTTCGCAGCGGCCTTCTTCGCCGGGGCTTTAGTCGCCGCGGCCTTGGCAGCGGGCTTGGCCCGGGCCTTCTTGGCCGGCTTCTTCTCGGCGTACAGGTCGCCCTCGGGCAACTCGTCTTCGGGCCAGTTGGCCAAGGTGTCCAGATACAGCTGACGCACCTCGGCGATGTGGTCGGGCAGCGTCTCGACTGTCCAGTCCGTTACCGGGATCGGCGGGAACACCGCGACATCGACGGTGCCGGGGTTGATCGTGGTGGAGTTTCGGGCGGCGACGATCTCCGCGTTGCGAATCACGATGGGCACGATCGGAATTCCCGCCGCCATCGCGATGCGGAACGGCCCCTTCTTGAACGGCCCGACTTCGGTGGTGTCGATCCGGGTGCCTTCGGGGGCGATCAGAATCGACAGGCCCTTCTTGGCGCGCTCCTCAACCTCGGCCATCGTCTCGAGCGCGGCGACCGGATCGTCCCGGTCGATGAACACCCCATCGGTCAGCTTGCCCAGTGTGCCGACGAGCGGGTCTTTTTTTAGCTCCTTTTTGCCGATCGCGATCCAGTTGTCGCGCACCAGCGCACCGGCGATGACCGGGTCAACCTGGTTGCGGTGGTTGAAGATAAACACCGCCGGACGTTGCGCGGTCAGATGCTCTTTGCCGATGACGTTCAAGCTCACGCCACTGGCTCCCAACAACGTCTGGGGGAAGGTCGAGGTGAAGAAATTCACCCCACGCCGGCGGCTGAGCGTCAGCAGTCCGACCCCGAGTGCACCGGCGGCGATCGGGATCATCGAACCGATGCCGGCCAGCGTGCGCACCTGCGGCCGGATGCCGACGCTGCCCCGGCTGCTGAATTCCAGCACCGGCCAACCCCGGCGTTTGGCCACGGCGGCCATCTTGCCTTCGGGGTTGGTGGGCCGCGGATTGCCCACCAGGTACATCAACGCGACGTCCTCGTCGCCGTCTGCGTAGAAGTAGCTGTCTTTCAGGTCGATGTCGTGTTCGGCCGCAAACCGTTGCACCGCATCGGCTTTGCCCGGCCCCCACAAAATCGGCTCGACGACCTCGCCGGTCAGCAGCCCGTCCTCATTGACCGCGAACTTGTTGGTGAGCGTGTTGGCGATCCCGAGGAAGCGGGCCACCGGATTGACCTGGATGGTCAGCGCCGACGAGCTGAGCACCACGGTGTGACCGCGGGCTACGTGGGCGCGCACCAGCTCGCGCATCTCCGGGTAGATCCGCGACTCGATCCGTTGGGCGAACAGCCGCTCGCCGATCTCGTCCAGGTCGGTCAGCATCCGGCCGCGCAGCGCCTCGGATGCCTTGCTGATCAGATCTTCGAACTCGAGGCGCCCGAGCCGATGGTTCAGACCGGCCTGAATCATGCTGAGCAACTCCCCCACGCCCATGTCTCGTTTGCGTAGGCGTTCCTGGGTGAGGATGACCGCGGTAAACCCCGCGACCAGCGTTCCGTCCATGTCGAAGAAGGCACCGACTTTGGGCCCGGGGGCGCTGGCACGGATCTCGGCGACCGAGCCGGGCAACCGCAAATCCTTTGGCGGCGTTGGCGTCTCGCGGTCTTTTGCGGCGCTCATGAGCCGGACACCGATTGGGCCACCGAATCGGTTTGCGCAGCGAACGATGCCGGCACCGCGTGCGGCGCCGGATCGCCGGCCAGCGCGAGAATCTCGTTGAAGCCCTCCAACAGGCATTGAGCGAACAAGGCTTCCTTTCGTACCGATGCTCGGTCGTACCGCACCGTGATGGTGCACCACCCGCCCCGCGAAATTAGCACCACCATCATCGCCACACCGGGCAGCGGGCCGATCCCGTACTGCCGCAATACCTTTGCGCCGGCGATGTAGGTGTCGCCCGGGTAAACGGGAACATTGCTGGCCTGGACGTCGGCGCCGACCACCGAGCCGGTGATTCCCTCCAGCACCGCGGTGGGGAGCACGCTGAGCACCGGCGCCATCGAGCCGATGATGTTCATCGCGGGTTCGTCGCGACGCTGCGTCATCTGGGCGCGGATCTTGCGCATCCGGGCCACCGGATCGCCAGCCCCCACGGGCGCCGACAGATTGACACCGGTGAACCGATTGCCGCCGGCGGTGTCCGCGTCGGCCCGCAGGCTGACCGGCACCGCCATCGGCAACGAGCCGATCGGGACGCCGAGTGCCTGGTGGTAGCGCTGCAAGGCGCCGCACAGACCGGCCAGATACGCGTCGTTGATCGATCCCCCGCCGGCTTTCGCGGCCTTGTGCAGATCGGCGAGCGGGATGTCGATCGCTTCGGAACGGGTGGCCAGACTGCGCCGGCGCAGCAACGGCGACGGCTCGGCCGCACGATTGACCACCCGGATGCCGGAAATGGCGTAGTTCACGATCCCCGACATCGTCGACACCGGTTCCAGCAGAACTCGCCCGGCCGCCGACACCGCTCCAGACAACGCACCCACGACACCGCCGATCAGGGCGACGGGCAGGTGGTTGAAGCCCTCGCGCATCAAATCGTTGGGTGACAGATCCTGCGGGACCGGCAGCGGCGGCGTCGGCCGAGCCGGTGGATCGCGCTCGAGGTCATAGATTTCGGCGAACATCTCGACACCCCCGACACCGTCGGTGACGGCGTGGCTGACGTGTAGCAACGTCGCGGCCTTGCCGTCGGGCAGACCCTCGACCAGGGTGGCCGTCCACAGCGGCCGCGAGATGTCCAGCGGCGACTGCAGGATCAGCTCGGCGAGATCGAATACCTCACGCAGCGTGCCGGGTTCGGACACGCGTACCCGCCGGACGTGGAAGTCCAGGTTGAAATCGGGGTCCACCACCCAGCGCGGATTGGCCGTCGGCAGCGTCGGCACGACAACCTTCTGCCGCAGCCGCAGCACCTTTCGCGACGCGTTTTCGAACCGAGTGCGGAACCGGTCCCAGTTCGGCGTCGTGTCGAGGAGTTCTAGCGCCATGATCCCGGACCGGGTCCGCGGATTCGCTTCGCCGCGATGCAGCAGATAGTCGACGGGCCCGAGCTCGTCGGACAATCCGGGAGCCCCCTCGGGCTCAGTCATGATCGCCCACCCGACGCGCCAACGTTGTCACCGCCGTCAAGCCTCCTGCCTCAGCTCCGCCAACCGGATAGCTCCACCAACGCTAGTCGCGTTGACCCGCTGGTGAAAGGCACGATTCAGTCGCTACGGCAGTGCAGCAAACCCGCGGATGAAACGTGTGGCAGGCAGTTGACCTGCGCAACTCAGCTTGCCGACGTCGCCGACAGCGGCCACGAATCGAGCAGTGAGGTGGCCCGGCGCCCGTAGACGATGCCCAGGAAATCTGCGACGGACTTGGCGGCCAGCCGCGACCGGGCCGTGGACAGGATGTCGAACGCGTGGTGGGCGTTGCCGAGCTCGGCGTACGTCACCAGCGGGGCCCCGGCGGCGCGCATCGCCGCGCAGAAGGTGCGGGCCTGCGTGCAGGGAACCAGTTCGTCCTTCTCGCCATGCAGCACGAAGAACGGGGGCGCATCGTCGTGCACGTAGTTGATCGGCGACGCCGCCGCGAACCGCTCGGGCGTGTCGGCGTATCGAGCGCGCATGACGAACTGCTCGAGGAACGGCAGCATCAGTTCGTGCATCACCTCGGCGTTGGTGAAGTCGTAAACGCCGTAGTAGGGCACCGCCGCCTGGACCGTGGTGTCGGCGTGTTCGAACCCGGGCTGAAACCGGGGGTCGTTCGGCGTCAGCGCGGCCAACGAGGCCAGGTGCCCGCCGGCCGATCCGCCGGTGATCGCGATGAAGCTGGGATCGCCGCCGTAGTCGGCGATGTTCTCGCGGACCCAGGCGATCGCCCGCTTCACGTCGATCAAGTGCGCCGGAAACGTGGACCGCGGACTCTTGCTGTAGTCGATCGACACGCAGATCCAGCCGAGTTCGACCATGCGGCTCATCAGCGTGTAGGCCTGGCCGCGTTTGCCGTTGACGGCCCACGCCCCGCCGGGGACCTGGATCAGCACCGGTGCACGGCGGCCCGGCGCCAGGTCATGCCGCCGCCAGATGTCGAGCAGGTTGTCGCGAGCGCTCGGACCGTACGAAATGTCGGATGTCTGTCCGGCATACCGCGCGTGCGGCCCGGGCCGGTGCAACAGCCCGCCGCGGGGTGCGCACTCGGATTCTTCGCAGGTCGGGTGGCTCACCAGGTCCGCATAGTCCGGCCCGAAGGATTCCTCGAGGGCCGCGGTGAGCGTTTGCTCGGCCCGCTGGCCGGCCCAGGACGCGCCGACGCGACCGATGGGGGGCGCCGATATCCGGGACAACGCATGCCCGGTCACCACATGCGGGGGAAATTCCGTGGACAACCAGCCGGCAAACCAGCCCAGGGCAAACGGCGATCCGCGCAGCAGCAGGCCGGCGGCCTTTGAGGCCCCTCTGGCATCCGCTACCAGGCGAAACGCTTGGGAACCTGCCCTCGCGTACCGCGCAGTCATGCTCATGGCCACGCCCATTGAAACGGTCTCCTCGACCTTGTGCACACGCCTCGTTGCGGTTAACAGCTGTTTACCAGCTGGTGTTGTACGTGTGTCGAGGTTCAATACAATAACTGATTTCAATAGCGGTGCAAGGCTTTTCGCGCGTGTCGCGTCGGCGAGTCGGGGTGTCGCCGTTCGTTGGATAGACTGACCTGCGCATTGCCTCCGTAGCTCAGGTGGATAGAGCAAGGGCCTTCTAATCCCTAGGTCGCACGTTCGAGTCGTGCCGGGGGCACCAATCAGAGAGCGTTGCCACGGTTTTGCCCAAGCCGTGCGACGTCACGTTAAGCATCCCGAGCCAGTCGCTGACGGCGCGCCACACGGTGCCGAGAATTGCTGTCGCGAAGCGATCCAATGCTGGGCTAGAATCGTTTGCTGTCGGCCCATTTGCGGCTGCTCCGGGAGTCGTTGAGAATTGGGACGGTCTGCATGAATGTCAGTTTGCCGCCGGCCCCGCGCCGGTGCCGAGAGACCGTCGCGCCGCGACGCATCAAGCCGCCTCGGACCGACCCGCGGCACGGTCCCGAAACGTCCAGCGTCCGCATGTTTTTCAGGTATCCACCCGGCGGTTCGCCGCGGAACTCAACCGTTAAGCGTGCCGTCACTCCTGGTTTCTCTGAGGCGCGTCAGTTCCCCAGATCCGCGAGTACGCTCCTGCTGACAAATCAGCGCGCATAACTTTCAAAAGCGAAGAGACATGGATTTTGCCCTGTTGCCGCCGGAGATCAACTCCGGACTGATGTACGCCGGGCCGGGCGCCGGGCCGATGCTGGCCGCCGCGGCAGGCTGGAACGCGCTGGCCGCCGAGCTGGAGTACACCGCGGTCGGCTACTCCTCCGTAATTGCGGGGCTGGCCGGCCAGGTGTGGTTGGGCCCGGCATCGATGGCGATGGCGGCCGCGGCGACACCCTACGTGGGGTGGCTGTCAGCGACCGGCGCTGTGGCCGTGCAGACCGGCGTTCAGGCCTACGCGGCGGCGGGGGCCTACGAGGCGGCGTTTGCGATGACGGTGCCCCCGCCGGTCATCGCGACCAACCGGGCGCTGTTGCTGGCGTTGATCGCAACCAACTTTTTCGGGCAGAACACCGCGGCGATCGCGGCCACCGAAGCTCAGTACGTGGAGATGTGGGTTCAAGACACCACCGCGATGTATGGCTACGCCGCCGCGGCCGAAACCGCTAGCACCCTGGAATCATTCGACGAGCCGCCGCAGACGACCAAGTCCGACGGGCAGCTCGACCAAGCCGGCGCGCAGGCCCAAAACGCCGGCAAGACCGCCACCCAACGCACCCAATCCCTGATGCAGTCGCTGCAGCCGCCCCCCGAGGAGAAACCCACAACCACCATCGACCCCGGTTCCGCCTACACCGCGGGCACCAACGGGGCCACCGTCGGCGTCAACGAAGGCACCGTCACGGTCGGCCAGGGCGCCACCATCTTCTCCCCTTTCCAAGGCGGCAACCCCATCAGCGGTGGCGTCAACGGCGCCTACCTCAGCTACCCCGAATTCCAAGAGCCCTTCTACCTCGCTCCCGGCCAAGTGCTCCCCCGCGGCTTCCCCACCGGCAACCTCACCGTCGTGTCCGGCACCGTCAATGTCCCCGCGGGCTCCACTGTCACCTTCCCCTCCGGCAGCACCCTCACCGGCGGGATTGAGGGCGCCAACGTCACCGTCATCAACGGCTCCATCGCCCCGGCGGCGCCTGCGGTGACGCCGGCAACGACGTCGACGCCGGCAGCGGCGGCCCCGGCGGCAACGGCTGGAACATCGACAACCTCATCGACATCGACAACGTCGTCGGCTTCGACGACAAGCTCGTCGACATCGACGTCGGGGACGACATCGGGGACCACATCGGGCACGACGGCGGCGCCCGCGGAGCAGGTTCCGGGAGTCCAGGCTCCGGCGGCTCAGCCGGCCTCGGTGCCGCAGGCCGTACCCGGGTTGGCCCCGCCGCACGGCGTACCGGGATTGGCTGCGCCGCTCGCTGTTCCCGGGGTTGCCGTACCGGCTGTCGGGGCGCCAGCACCGGCGATCCTTGGCGATCCGCTGGTGGTGGCTGCCGGGGCGCCCTCGGCCGCGGGGGCTGCGCCGGATTTGGCGCTCGGGGGGCCGCTGGGTTGGCTCCCGTTGGTGCACACCGACCCGGTTGTACTCACTTCTTCGAGTGCGACGCTATTGGGTACCGGTGGTGGCGGCCTTACTGCATTCGCTTCCACTAAACCGTATTTTTATCGCGGCGAAACTGTTGTAACCAAAATACAGCATGAGGCAATAATGCGCGATTCATCGCTTCGCTTCGTGAAAAGCTTGGACATCGCACAGGGCGTGATTAGTTCGGTACCAACATTAGAATTATCCGCGGGACTTAATGAAGTAATCGCGTCCAATCAAGCCGCCGGAATTCTCTTCGAACAGATAAAAGCAGGCGGGGCTCCGGCAACAGCCGATCAGGCGCTCGCACTCCTCTCGGACGCAACGGAATTTGACCAAATTGCGGCCGCCACGTTCCGCGCGGTACCTCAAATGGCTGAACTGCAAGGCATCATGGCAGAAATGAAGTTGACAATGCCTCGCGATATCCTGCTAAAAGCCCAGTACGCCGCGATCGTCACACTTTTCGCGGCCCATGTTTCCGAGGCCGGCGCCAGTAACGGAAACCAGGCCTCGAGCGCGGCCGTCACTGACTTTGTCGACGCGGTGCGAAGCAATTTCGGTTTGGACTCAATCGCGCAGGCCTAAGACGACCCGGATCTTGATTCTCAGGCGACGAGGACCACAGCCACGCGGCGTTCATTCCACCGGGCACCGAGCTCTCTAGGTGGTTCGGCCTGCGGTCGGTGCCCTAGGTCGCCGGCACCGCCGACGTCGGCGACGCCGGCGGCTAGGAGAACGTCGACTGGAGCCCACGCGGGGGTCCAGGCGTAGTCGGCTCGGGGCGTAGCAAGGGCTCGTACCGGGGTTGGCTGCACCGAATTTGGCGCTCGGGGAGCAGCCGGGCTGGCAGCCGTCTACATTTACCCATATGCACATGGATCAGGCTGTACTCACATCGCTTGCGACGTTGCTAGGTGCCGGTGTTGGCGGCATAACGACATTCATGTCCTCGAAAGCCGCATTTCATCGAGGGGAAACCCTCGAAACCAAAAGGCAGCACGACGTATTACTGCGCGATGTATCGGTTCGCTTCGTGAAAACCTTGGATATAGTGCAGGGCGAGATTAGTTCGTCGAATTTCAAGGAATTGTCCGCAGAATTTGATGAACTCTTGTCGTCCAATCAAGACGTCAAGAACCTCGTCGAGCAGGAAAAAGGCGGCGCGGCCGTGGCAACAGCTACTCCGGCGCTCGAACTTCTCTCCCGGGCCGTGGATCCGACTCCTCCCATAGTCGAGCAAATTGCAGCTGCCACGCTCCGCGCGGCGCTCCGCGCGGCGCCTCAAATGGTTGATCTAAATAGCGTTATGTCGGAAATGAAGTTGATAATGCCTAACGACATCCTGCGAAAAGCTCAGTACGCCGCGATCGTCACACTTTTCGCAGCCCTCATTTCCGGGGCCGGCACACCGTCGAATAACTGGAACCAGGCCTCGAGTACGGCCGTCACTGACTTTGTCGAGGCCGTACGGACCGATTTCGGTTTGGACCCAATTGCGTTGGCCTGAGCCGACACGCTTCTTATTCTCAGGGGCACCGCGCGCCGGGTTGGTCAGACCGCTTTCCCGGCAGAATAGCGGTTTCTCCTGCTCCGCGCGCCAGCGGACCCCGCTGACGATAGAATAGTTCACCGAGCAACTACCTATGTGTTTGCCCAAATGGGTTCCGCGGTGGCGCGCTGAAGGACTATGGTCGGAATTTCCGGTTCATTTCGGCGCGCGAGAGGTGTGACGCATGAATCACGCTCTTTTGCTGGCAGCGGCGGCGGCGTTTGCCATCGGCACCGCGGCACCGGTTGTGGCGGACCCGGCGAGCCAGCCGGTTCCCAACATGGCCAACAATGCGGTGCTCGGACAGCCCTGCTATTCGAACACCGGACGATTCATCTTCGGCTACGACGCCGGCGGCAAGGTGTTGGCGTGCGGCGGGTCCGGACGGCCGGGTGTGTGGGTGGATCCCGGGACGCTGGTCGGGGTTCGGCAGATCGGCTCGAAGTGTGTGGCCGAGATTCATATTCTTGCGCCCGACAACACTGGGCTCTTTACCGCACAGTCGCCCGAGGGTGTCGCTCTGTTCTGCGCTTACCCAACCGACACCTGGGAACCGCGACCGAATCGCTAACGGGCGACCTCGGACGAGTCCGCCGCGATATGTCAGCATGGGGACGTGAACGCACGCCAGTTCGCTTATTCGCTGGGTGCCGCAGTGCTCGCCTTGGCGGCGCTGCTGAACGCACCGATGGGCATTGCACCCGCGTCCGCTGCTCCCTGCCCCGACGTCGAGGTGACGTTCGCCCGGGCCACCAACGAGGCACCCGGAGTTGGTGTGGTCGGCCAGCAATTCATCGATTCACTGCGCTCGCAGGTGGGCGGTCGGTCCCTCGGGGTGTATCCGGTCAACTACCCCGCCGGTGACGACTTCGCTCCGTCGGCCTCCGCCGGCGGCAGCGATGTACACGCGCACGTTGCGTCCATGGTTGCCAGCTGCCCCAGCACCAAGCTGGTGCTCGGTGGCTATTCCTTGGGCGCGATGGCAATAGACGAGGCCACCATCGCCCGAGCCCCGATTGCGGGCCTGATCCCCGACATCCTCACGGCGGACCAAGCCGACCACGTCGCCGCCCTCGCCCTGTTCGGGAATCCGTCGGACCGATACCTGGGCGGGCCGGTCAGCGACGTCAGCCCGTGGTACGGGCCCAAGGCCATTGACCTGTGCGCGCCCGGCGATCCGGTGTGCACCCCCGGCGGCGCATTGGCGCTGCCTTCACACGACGAGCTGTTTTCGCCGGTGCACCTGTCCTACGCGCAGTCCGGGATGCCCAGTCAGGCCGCGACTTTCGTGGCAAGCCATCTCTGACGCCCGCTACGGTCGCCCGGTGCGCTCGCGGTGCTTGCAGCCCGGCCAGCAGCAGGGCCGCCGCTGTCCTTCCTCCAGCTCCTCCTGAGTCCGGCGAATGCGGCGCTGTCGGGTCGCCGCTTGCTTGGCGTCCTCGACCCAGCAGATGAACTCGTTGCGCGCCAGCGGCGTGATGTCCTGCCACGCCGCGAGTGCGGTGGAGTTCGCGGTCAGTGCCTCGCGCAGGTCCGCGGGCAGTTTGTGCACCACCCCACCGGGCACCTGGTTGCCGCTCACCCGGCCAGATTAGCGACGATTACGACCCCGGGGTGTATTGCCACACCAGGCCGTGGGTTCCGTTCATCATCCGGTCGCACTGCATCATGTGTCCGTCGGCGTCGCGCATCGTCGCGTACCGCAGGGAGCACGGCTGGTCCTGTAGCGGAGGGTTGGCCGCCGCTACGCCGAGGCCGAGCGCGGTCAAACCCACCGCGATCGCCGAGAAGATTGCCCAGCGGATCGCCTGCGATGTGGTGGTGATCGTGATCGTCGCGCTCATGGATGCCCCTCGTCGTGATGCCGCTCACTGGTGTCTTCAGCATCGGAAGCGGGGCTTGCAGCATCCTCTGCAAATTCTTGACGCCGCTGCCACAAGTACCCTTTAGCTCGCCCACTGACGTCGCCGACCGCGGAGGAGCCCCCGATGGCCCAGTCCGATTCCGTCCTGTTCAGCGTGGACAATCGCGTCGCCCTGATCACCGTCAACGACCCCGATCGGCGCAACGCGCTGACGGGAGAGATCTCGGCACAACTGCGTGCGGCCGTCGAGCGGGCCGAAGCCGATCCGGGTGTGCACGCGCTCGTGGTCACCGGGGCCGGCAAGGCGTTTTGCGCCGGCGCCGACCTCAGCGCGCTGGGCGCCGCAGGCACGGGAGCCGCGGAATCGGGGTTGAAGCAGCTCTACGACGGCTTCATGGCGGTGGGCAGTTGCACGCTGCCGACCATCGCCGCGGTCAACGGTGCCGCGGTCGGTGCGGGCCTTAACCTGGCTCTGGCCGCCGACGTGCGCATCGCCGGGCCCGGCGCACTGTTCGACCCTCGTTTCCAGAAGCTGGGGCTGCACCCCGGCGGTGGCGCGACCTGGATGCTGCAGCGGGCGGTGGGCCCGCAAGTCGCTCGCGCGGCCCTGCTGTTCGGCATGCGCTTTGACGCCGAATCCGCCGTGCGGCACGGGTTGGCGCTCAGCGCTGCCGACGACCCCGTCGCCGCGGCATTGGAACTGGCCGACGGACCCGCGTCGGCGCCGCGCGAGGTGGTGCTGGCCACCAAGGCCAGCATGCGTGCCACCGCTAGCCCGGGGTCGCTGGACATCGAGCACCACGACTTCGCGATGCGCACCGAACTAGGACCGCAGGTGTCCTCGATCCAGTCACCGGAGTTCGCCGACCGCCTGGCCGCGGCACGGCGCAAGTAAGGCTTAAGCGCCGGATTCGCTCGCGACGGGCTCCGGCTGGGCCTTCACCCGAAACGCGGGGTCCAGCAGCCGGACCGCGCCGATGAACGTCAGGGCCATCAGGGGCGAGAGTGCGCCGTAAATCGCTACGGGAGCAGCCATTTCGACACTGTTGAGCAGTTGCGGGCTGAGCGCCACACCCAGCGCCACCACGGTGTTGTGCAGTCCGATCTCCAGGCTGATGGCAATCCCCTGTGGTGGACCCAGGCGCATCAACCGCGGCACCAGATAGCCGACGGTCAGGCTGACCGCGCAGAAGGATACGACCGCCCCGCTCACCACGCCGAAGTTCTTCAGCAGTGTCGTCTCGCCTTGGGCGATCGCCCCGCCGATGGCGACGATCAGCAGCAGTACCGCGACAATCTTGACCGGCGTTTTCATTCGCCGGGCCAGCTCGGGAAAGCGGTTGCGTATCGCAATACCGATCGCGGTGGGGATGAGCACCAGGGCGAACACCATGACGAACTTGTCCAGCTGCAGCGGGATGAACCGTCCCTGGCCGAGGAACCAGGTCATCGAGGCGGCCAGGATCGCCGGCAGGGCCACGACCGACAGTGCGGCGTTGATCGCGGCCAGGGTCAGGTTGAGCGCCAGGTCCCCGTTGAACAGGTGACTGACGATGTTCGCCATCGTCCCGCCCGGCGTGGCGGCCATCAGCATCAGCCCGACCGCCAGATGCGGCTCCAGGTGGAAGGCCTCGGCGATCAGCAGGCACAGACTCGGCAGCAGCAGGGCCTGGCAGAGCAGCGCCACCGCCAGCGGTCGCCGCATCGTGGCGGCTCGCTTGAAGTCATCCACGGTGAGAGTCAGCCCGAGGGCAAGCATGACCACCGCAATGACGTACGGAAAGTACTGGTTGCCCATAACGCTCCACGGTGTCGTAACGCAGCCGCCGTCGGTTTTGATCGGCGCAACTAGTTAGCTTGCCTTATACAGCAGCTATCTGCTTGGCGTCCAACCAGGCGGCCGGCAGCACGCAACCGTCGCGATAGCTCAAAACCCCTGAAATCCCAAGGGCTTCAGGGGTTTTGAGGGTAAGAATGCGTCAGGATGCCGACTTGATCGCAATCTGGTCGACCTGCGTGAACCCGGGCGGGTTGCCGCAGGCTCCCGTGATGTAGGTGTGTGCGGCCGTGCCGGTCAGCGTGTTGGGATCCCACACCGTGTGAGTGGTCGTGCCGTAGAGGGTGTAACCACCGCCCACGCAATTGACGTTGCTCATCGTGTCCATGACCCATTGACCATCGACCAACGTTGCCTGGCTAGCCCCGAGCCCGGCCTTGATCCAGAGGCATCCATTCCCGCAAGAGTTGATCGTCCAGCTGTTGTCTATGCTGTGGCCGCCTGGCGTCGTCACGGTCTCGGTGTAGCTGCCACTCATCGTCGGTGTGTCAGCCCACGCTGTGCCGGCTGACCCGACAGCTAAACCGGCGCAAATAGCGATTGCGGCGAAGCCCCGCGCGATCGTCATGATGTCGTTCCTTCCGTGGAGCTAGTCAGTGCAGCGAGCAACTGTTCTGGTGGATCACAGATTACGACACATTTGCGGCCTGGGCGTTCGCAAATGTTTCCGCTTTTTTGCGATCTCGTTAAGACGCGAAACACGCTATTTAACGGTGTAACCCGCATCGACGGGAAGGGAAATTCCGGTGATGTAGCGGCCGGACTGCCCGCACAGATAAACCATTGCTTCGGTCACGTCGGCGGCCTCGATCATCGGCACCGGCAACAGATTTTCCAATGCCGCATTGCCCTCGGGATACTCGGCCATGCGCTGCGCGACCGGCTCGTTGAGCAGCATCGGCGTGGCCACCCCGCAGGGGTGCACGGCATTGACGCGGATGTTCTTCTCCGCCAGCGTGGTCGCGAAGTACCGCATCAGGCCCACGACGCCGTGTTTGGCGGCGTGATAGCCGGCAAAGCCGTGGTTGCGCACGCTGAACGTCGGACACAAACTGTTCAAGCCCGCCGATGAGCTGGTGATGACGATTGCACCGCCCTCGCCCTGGTCCACCAGGGCCGGCACGGCCGCCTCGATCGTGTAATAAACCCCGTTGAGCAGGATGTCGACCGCGTCGACGAACGATTTCATCTGACTACCCTGGGCGCCAAAAGCCGGCAATATCCCGGCATTGGCGAGCACAAAGTCGATCCTGCCCAACTCGGCGACGCCGGCGGCGACGGCGGCCTTGAGCCGGTCGAAGTCGCGGACGTCACCCTGTTGGGCGACGATGCGCCGGCCCGCCTTTTCGACCAGGTTGACGGTCTCGTCGAGGTCCTCGGGTGTGGCCATCGGGTAGGCGACGCTGTCGATCTGGTCGCACAAATCGAACGCGATGATGTCGGCACCCTCTTCGGCGAACCGAACCGCGTGCGAGCGGCCCTGCCCGCGGGCGGCGCCGGTGATGAACGCGACCTTGCCGTCAAACTGCATTGCCATGATTCCTCCGAGCACTCGACGGATGGCAACAACCGTGAACCCGAGTATCCGCTCGAGGCCAGGTCCAGAGGCGACAATTGACGTTTTCACAACGCGGATGTTCGCCGAATTTGCGACCGCCGGGCCCGTGCGTATTCCTAGCCGGAATCTCCCGCTCGACGCACCAATGCTGCCGCGTGCTTGAGCACCGGCGAATCGACCATCTGGCCTTCGAAAGCGAACACCCCGCGCTCGTTCTGCGCGGCCGCCAAAACCCGGCGAGCCCAGTCCAGCTTCTCCTCGGTGGGCCGAAAAGCTTTGCGCACCACCGGAACCTGGGTCGGGTGAATGCAGACGGTACCGGCGAAGCCCAACGCCACGGCGTCTTCGGCCTCGGCGCGTAAGCCCTCCAGATCCGGGATGTCCAGGTGCACCGCGTCGAGCACAGCCAGGCCGAAAGCGGACGCCGTGAGCAGGGCCGTCGACCGGGCGTGGCGGGCGACGTCCCGGTAGCTGCCGTCGGCCGTGCGGCTGGAGCTGCCGCCGAGCGCGGCGACCAGGTCCTCGGCGCCCCACATCAGCGCGACGGTGCCCCGCGCCGCGGCGATCTCGGTCGCGAACACCACACCGCGCGGCGTCTCCAGCAGCGCGATCACGTCCCGCGGCACCAGTGCCGTCACCTGCGCCGCCGATTCGGTCTTGGACAACATCACCGTCGTATAGGCGGTGCCGGCCAGGGCCTCGAGGTCGAGAGCATATTCGGCGGTGTCGGCCGCGTTGATCCGCACCACGGTGCGCTCGGGGTCCAGCGGGGTGTCCTGCAACGCCTTGCGGGCGGTGGGCTTGTCCGCCTCCGCCACACCGTCCTCGAGGTCGAGGATCACGACGTCGGCCGCGGCGGCGGCCTTCGCGAAACGCTCGGGCCTATCGGCCGGGCAGAACAGCCACCCGGGGCCCGCGGCGCGCAAATCCATCAGGACTCCTTTTCGGCGGGTCGCTTTTGCACCAGGGTGGTGCGGACCGCGCGCGCAACGATATCGCCGTCCTGGTTGCGGCCGGTGTGCTCGAGGGTGACGATGCCTTCGCCGGGCCGGCTCTTCGACTCCCGCTTGCCGGTGCACACGGTCTCCGCGTACAACGTGTCGCCATGGAAAACCGGCTTCGGGAAGGACACCTCGGAGAAGCCGAGGTTGGCCACGATCGTGCCCAGGGTCAGCTGGGTGACCGACAGCCCGACCAGCGTCGAGAGGGTGAACATCGAATTCACCAGGCGCTCACCGCGGAAGCCGGGCTGCTCGGCGGCCCACGCCGCGTCGAGGTGCAGCGACTGGGTGTTCATCGTCAGCGTGGTGAACAACACGTTGTCGGCCTCGGTGACGGTCCGGCCGGGCCGGTGCAGATACGTCGTGCCGATCTCGAATTCCTCAAACCACAAGCCGCGCTGGACAACCGACTTGCCTTCGGTCATCAGAGGCCCAGCGATCGCGCGATGAGCATGAGTTGCACCTCGGTGGTGCCCTCACCGATCTCGAGGATCTTGCTGTCGCGGTAGTGACGCGCCACGGGGTACTCGTTCATGAAGCCGTATCCGCCATGGATCTGGGTGGCGTCGCGGGCGTTGTCCATGGCCGCCTCCGACGAGATCATCTTGGCGATGGCCGCCTCCTTCTTGAATGGCTTACCCGCCAACATCTTTGCGGCTGCATCGTAATACGCGGTGCGCGCGACGTGCGCGCGTGCCTCCATCCGCGCGATCTTGAAGCTGATCGCCTGGTAGGAGCCGATCGGCCGGCCGAACGACTGGCGCTCCTTGGAGTACTTGACGCTCTCGTCGACGCACCCCTGCGCCACACCGGTGGCCAGTGCGGCGATCGCGATGCGGCCCTCGTCGAGGATGGACAGAAAGTTCGCGTACCCCTTGCCGCGGATGCCCAGTAGGTTCTCCTCCGGTACCCGGGCGTCGGCGAAAGACAGCGGGTGAGTGTCCGATGCGTTCCAGCCGACCTTGTTGTAGACCGGCTCGACGGTGAATCCCGTTGTGCCGTTGGGCACGACGATCGTCGAGATCTCTTTCTTGTCGTCTCCGACCGTCCCGGTGACCGCGGTGATGGTGACCAGTGAGGTGATGTCGGTACCCGAATTCGTGATGAATTGCTTGGATCCGTTGATCACCCACTCGCCGTTGTCGAGTTTGGCCGTGGTGCGGGTGCCGCCGGCGTCCGAACCCGCGCCGGGCTCGGTGAGCCCGAAGCCGGCCAGTGCACGGCCGGCCACCAGGTCGGGTAGCCACTGTTGCTTCTGTTCCTCGGTGCCGAATCGGTAGATCGGCATGGCACCGAGGCCCACCCCGGCCTCCAGCGTGATCGCCACCGACTGGTCGACCTTGCCGAGTTCCTCGAGCGCCAACGAGAGCGCGAAGTAGTCGCCGCCCATGCCGCCGTACTCCTCGGGGAACGGCAGCCCGAACAGCCCCATTTCGGCCATCTTGGCGACGACTTCGTAGGGAAAGCTGTGCTCCTCATCGTGTTTGGCCGATACGGGTGCGACGACGGTGCGCGCGAATTCGGCGACGGTGTCGCGAAGGTCTTCGTATTCCTTGGGCAGCGTCCCCGCGGTGATCGTTGTCGTCATGATCCTCTAATCCTTTTTCTCTTCGGAGTCTGGGACCAGGCGGGCCAGCACCTGGTCGACCGTCACCTGATCGCCGACCGACACCAGCAGCTCGACGCGTCCCGAAACCGGTGCGGCCAAAGAATGTTCCATCTTCATCGCCTCGACGACCACGACCACCTCGCCCTCGGACACCTCGGCGCCGGAGTCGACCTGCACGGCGATCACGCTGCCGGGCATGGGACTGAGGACCTCGGCCTGCGTTGTGTCGGTCGCACGGTGGATCTTGGTTTCCTCGGCCTCGCGCAGGTGCCAGGTTCCCCGCTCGTTGGCGATCCACAGATGGCGGTCGGCCTCGGCCCACCGGTACTCGCGGCGCAGCCCATCGAGCGTCGCACTCATCTGTCGTCGCTCGACTTCCACACTCGCCGAATGGGTTTCGCCGTCGCCGACCTGTACCGCGGCGGCCGTCGGCAGACCGGACACCGAGACGGTCTCGGTGCGCAGCGGCGTGCGCATCGCGGTGCGTACCGGCGCGGCAGCGGCGCCGACGCGCCAGCCCGACGGCTGCGCCCACACGTTGCCCCGCGCGCGACGGGCCAACACCCACTGGCGGTACAGACCGCCGGCCGCGAGCACGTCATCGGGTGCCGGCAACGGCGCGAAGTCCGGCAGCCGCTCCTCGAGCAGCGCGGTGTCCAGGTCGCCGGCTTGCACTCGTTCGTCGGCGAGCAGGAAGCGCAGGAATTCGATGTTGGTCTGCACGCCCAGAATCGTCGTCTGCGCCAGCGCCCGGTCGAGTTCGGCGAGCGCCTCGTCGCGATCGGCTCCGTGGGCGATCACCTTGCTCAACATCGGGTCGTAGTCGCTACCCACCACCGTGCCCGCCAGCAGCGACGAGTCCACTCGCACACCGGGACCCGAGGGCTCGAAGACATCGAGCACCCGCCCGCCGGTCGGCAGGAAGCCGCGCCCCGGATCCTCCGCGTAAACCCGGGCCTCGATCGCGTGCCCGTGCAGCTCGATGTCGTCCTGGGCGAACGTCAGCTTCTCGCCGGCGCCCACCCGCAGCTGCCACTCGACGAGGTCGAGGCCGGTGATCGCCTCGGTGACCGGGTGTTCCACCTGCAGGCGGGTGTTCATCTCCATGAAGAAGAACTCGTCGGGTTGTTCGGCGGAGACGATGAACTCCACCGTGCCGGCCCCGACGTAGTCGACGCTGCGGGCGGTGTTGCAGGCCGCGGCCCCGATCCGCGCGCGCGTCTGCGGATCCAGCAACGGCGAGGGCGCCTCCTCGATGACCTTCTGATGACGGCGCTGCAGGCTGCACTCACGCTCGCCCAGATGCACCACGTTGCCGTGGCCGTCGGCAAGCACCTGCACCTCGATATGCCTGGGCCGCAACACGAATCGCTCCAGGAACAGCGTGTCGTCGCCGAACGAGGACGCGGCCTCGCGGCGCGCGCCGACCAGCGCCTCGGACAACCGGGCCGGGTCTTCCACCAGCCGCATGCCCTTACCGCCGCCGCCGGCCGACGGCTTGATCAGCACCGGATAGCCGACCTCGGCGGCCGCGGCGACGAGCTCGTCATCCGTCAGTCCCGATTTCGCCACACCGGGGACCACCGGAACGTCGAAGGCGGCGACCGCGTTCTTGGCGGTGATCTTGTCGCCCATCACCTCGATCGCGCGGGCCGGAGGACCCAGGAACACCACCCCGGCTCGCTCACACGCGGCGGCGAAATGCGCGTTCTCCGAAAGGAACCCGTAACCGGGGTGAATCGCCTGAGCGCCGGTGCGTGCCGCGGCATCGAGCACCTTCTCGATATCGAGGTAGCTCTCCCGGGCGGGTGCCGGCCCCAGCCGCACCGCCGTGTCGGCTTCCTGCACGTGTCGCGCGTCGGCGTCGGGATCGCTGTAGACGGCCACGGACCGGATACCGAGCCGGCGCAAGGTCCGAATCACTCGCACGGCGATCTCGCCGCGGTTGGCCACTAAGACGGTGTCAAACACTGCACTCACATCCGGAAGACGCCGTAGGAGACCGGTTCCAGTGGCGCCTGCGCGCACACCGAAAGGGCAAGCCCGACATACGTTCTCGTATCGGCCGGGTCGATGATGCCATCGTCCCAGAGCCGGGCCGTCGAATAGTACGGGTTGCCCTGGTCCTCGTACTGGGCGCGGATCGGCGCCTTGAACGTCTCTTCTTCGTCGGGCGACCACGGTTTGCCCGCCGCACTGAGTTGTTCGCCGCGCACCGTGGCCAACACGGAGGCGGCCTGCTCGCCACCCATCACCGAGATCCGGGCATTGGGCCACATCCACAGAAAGCGCGGCGAGTACGCGCGCCCGCACATCGAATAGTTGCCCGCGCCATAGGATCCGCCGATCACGACGGTCAGCTTGGGTACCCGGGCGCAGGCCACGGCGGTGACCATCTTGGCGCCGTGCTTGGCGATGCCGCCGGCCTCGTAGTCGCGGCCGACCATGAAGCCGGCGATGTTCTGCAGGAACAGCAGCGGAATCTTGCGCTTGTCGCACAGCTCGATGAAATGCGCTCCCTTGAGCGCGGATTCGCTGAACAGCACGCCGTTGTTGGCGATGATCCCGACCGGGTGGCCGTGGATACGCGCGAACCCGGTCACCAGCGTCTTGCCGTACTTCGCCTTGAATTCGCTGAATTCGCTGCCGTCGACCAGCCGCAGGATGACCTCGTGCACGTCGTAGGGCACCCGCGGATCCGGAGGGACGACGTCGTAGAGTTCGGTCTGCGCATGCTTGGGCTCGATGGCTGCCAACACCTCCCACGGGCTCGGCTCGCGCGGACCGAACGTCGCGGCGATCGCGCGCACGATGCGCAGTGCATGTTCGTCGTCGTCGGCAAGGTGGTCGGTGACACCGGAGACGCGCGAGTGCAGGTCGCCACCGCCGAGGTCTTCGGCCGAAACGATCTCTCCGGTAGCGGCTTTCACCAATGGTGGGCCGCCCAGGAAGATGGTGCCCTGCTCGCGGACGATGACGGCCTCGTCGCTCATCGCCGGCACATAGGCGCCGCCCGCCGTGCACGAGCCGAGCACCGCGGCGACCTGAGGAATTTCCTTGGCGCTCATGGTCGCCTGGTTGTAGAAGATTCGCCCGAAATGTTCGCGGTCGGGAAACACCTCGTCTTGACGGGGTAAAAAGGCGCCGCCGGAGTCGACCAGGTAAATGCACGGCAGCCGATTCTGCAACGCGACTTCTTGGGCGCGCAGGTGCTTCTTGACCGTGACCGGGTAATAGGTGCCGCCCTTGACCGTCGCGTCGTTCGCGACGATCACACACTCGCGCTCCGACACCCGCCCGATGCCGGTGATGATCCCGGCGCCCGGGGATTCGTCGTCGTACATCCCGTTCGCGGCCAGCGGGGTCAGCTCCAAAAACGGGCTGCCGGGGTCGAGCAGCCGGTCCACCCGTTCGCGCGGCAACAACTTGCCGCGGCTGACGTGACGCTCCCGCGCACGCTCGTTGCCGCCCAGCGCCGCGGCCGCCAGCTTGGCGTTCAGCTCATCGACCAGCCGACGGTGCTCATCGGCGAACGACGGTGCGACCTTCACCGACGCACTCATGACCGCTCCAGCACCTCGTCCATCGCCGCAGCAGCCTCCTCGTCGTCGGGGGGTCTAGGCACTTCAGTTAATGCTCATTAACTGGGGCTGAGGATACCAGCGCGCACACCACCGCGTCCAGGGACGTGTCAACCGCCAATTCCGGCGGAAAAGACAACGGATGTGTGCTCCCAGGCGGCCGCCGAATTACCGGTCGCCCGTCCTTGCGGGCCCGGATTAGTGCGCCGACGCTGCGTCTTTCACGCTCGATCGCCGGCCTGGTCGCGTCGCCGACGTGTCCGGATATCTGCGCGATCTGAGTTAATCGCCAATAACTCGTGCTACGTTAGTGACGATTAACCGAAACTTTCTGAGGTAGGCCCAGCGCCGTCATGACAGCGTCCACCCCGGACACCCCACCCGGTCAATCCGAACCGCCAAATCGCCGCAGCCAGTTGAAATCCGACCGGCGACTGCAACTCCTGGCCGCGGCCGAACGGCTCTTCGCCGAGCGCGGATTTCTCGCGGTGCGACTCGAAGACATCGGCGCCGCCACCGGGGTCAGCGGCCCGGCCATCTACCGCCACTTCCCCAACAAGGAATCGATGTTGGTCGAGTTGCTGGTCGGGATCAGCGCCCGCCTGCTCGCCGGGGCCCGCGAGGTGACCGCCCGCAATGCCGACGCGGCAGACGCGCTGGATGGGCTGATCGATTTTCACCTCGACTTCGCGTTCGGCGAGCCCGACCTGATCCGCATCCAGGACCGCGACCTGGCGTACCTGCCCGCGGCCGCCGAGCGGCAGGTACGCAAAGCGCAACGCCAATATGTAGAGGTGTGGGTCGGCGTGCTGCGCGAGCTGGACCCGACGCTGGCCGAGGCAGATGCCCGGCTGGCGGCGCACGCGGTGTTCGGCTTGCTGAACTCGACGCCGCACAGCATGAAGGCGGCCGAAAAGCCGGCCCGCGGGACGCGGTCGCGCGCCGTCATGCGGGCCATGACGATCGCCGCACTGGGAGCCGGGGGCCAAGTCCGCTGAATTGGGCGCATCGAGAGATTCCCCGCCCAGCCGCTCGGCTTAGGTACCCTGCAATCTGTGAGGTGGACATGAACGATCCACGTCGACCCGAGCGGTTTAGTCCCCTTCAAGCGGGGTCGGAACCGACCGGGCCGATTGGCCCGCGGAACGCGCCGCTCGCTGATCCGGCCTATGCCGACCAAGCGCCCTATGCGCCCACCTACGGCGGGTACGCCCCGCAATGGGCGCCGAGCCTGAACGAGACCAACCCGACGAAACGGCTGCCGGCGTACTGGCAACAGGACCAGGACCAGCCGCCACCGGGCGGGCTGCCCCCCGGGGGCATGGCTCCCCCGCCGCCCGAAGGGCCGAGATCGCCCCGTTGGCTGTTGATCGGTGCCGGCGCGGCGGTGCTGCTGGTTGTCGCGCTGTTGATCGCGCTGGTCCTCACCAATGGCGCGCTCAAGACCCAGACGGCCGTGCCGCCGTTGCCCGCGATGCCCGGATCGAGTGCGCAGAGCCCGACGCCTACCCCGTCGACACGGGCTGCGCGACCGTCACAGACCCTGGTGCCGGCACCGCCGCCCAGCGGCTCGGCCGGGCCCGCGCCCACCCCGGGCGCGATACAGAACGTCGTCTACAACGTCAGCGGCGAGGGGCGCGCGATCAGCATCACCTACTGGGACACCGGCGACGTCATCCAGACTGAGTTCAATGTCTCGCTGCCGTGGACCAAGCAGGTCAGCCTGTCGCAGTCGGCCGCCCACCCGGCCAGCGTCACGATCATCAACATTGGCCACAACGTCACCTGTTCGGTCAGCGTGGACGGCGTGCAGGTGCGCCAACGGCTCGGGGCCGGCATCACCGTCTGCGACGCGGCCGGCCGCTAGGCCTGTTCGACTGGTTCGACCGCGGCGGCGTGGCGCGGCGGGACACGGACCGCGATCATCGCGATCAGCCCGGCGATCAGCACCAGCGATATCCCGCCCAGCCCGGCGCGCACCGCGCCGAAGACATCGACAAACACCGAGAACAGCCAGGGCGCGACGAATGCGACGGCCCGGCCCGTCATCGTGTACAGCCCGAACGCCACGCCTTCCCGCCCGTTGGTGGCCATCTGCAACAGCAGGGCGCGGGCCGAGGACTGCGACGGCCCGATGAACAAGCAGAGCAGCAGGCCGCACGCCCAGAAGGCCACCGGACCGGAGAGCACCATCATGGTGAGCGTGGTGGTGACGATCGCCACCAGCGACCCGACGATGACCGGTTTGGACCCGATCCGGTGATCGACGAAGCCGCCCGCCACCGCGCCGACGGCGGCGACCACGCTGGCCGCCACGCCGAAGATCAGCACGTTGGCCTGCGAGATGCCGTATACGTTGACACCCAGTACGGCGCCGAACGCGAATATCGCCGCGAGTCCGTCGCGGAATAGGGCGCTGGCGCCCAGGAAATAGACCAGGTTGCGGTCGCGCCGCCATTCGGCGGAGATTTCGGTCCACAGCTTGCGATAGCCGCCCAGCATCGTCGTCGGCTGGTGGACCTCGCCGGTGTCGGGAAGCCGGTGCGCGACGCGGAGCAACGGGAGCGCCAACACCGCCAGCCACGCCGCGGCGGCCAGCATGGCCTCCCGGACGTAGAGTCCGTCGGCCGCGGGCACGTGCAGCAGTCCCCGCTCCGCGTCGGACCCGGAGCCGGAGATGAAGCCGGTATAGATCAGCAACAGCAGCAGGACGCTGCCGAGGTAACCCGACGCCCAGCCCAGACCGGAGATCCGGCCGGCCGTCTGCGGAGTCGAGAGCTGACGCAGCATCGCGTTGTACGGGACGCTGGCCAGGTCACCGCAGGCCGCCGTCGCGCCCAGCAGCACCAACCCGGCCCACAAGTAGGAGGGCCGATCCCGGATCAGGAACATCGAGCAGGTCAGCGTCACCGCCAGGCCGGTCAGCACGCTCAGGGCCACGCGTCGGCGATGCGGCGACTCCACCCACACGCCGACCAGCGGCGCCAGCAGCGCGACCGTCAACCCGGCGAGCGCGCCCGCGCGGCCCAGCCAGCTCTCCGGCGTGGTGCTGCCGGGTATGCCCACGCCCACGCTGCTGGTCAGGTAGACGGAGAACACGAATGTCGCCACGATCGCGTTCAGACCCGTTGACCCGCAGTCCCACAGCGCCCACGCCGCCACCCGAGATCGCGCGATCTCGCCCACCCCCGGTTCTGGCCGACCCATGCCCGGCACTCTATTTGTTGAGCCGACAAGCCGCCGCGCGCGGCTGCGGCCGTTGCCGTCGAGGATTTGGCCGCTGTCTACGATTGGCGCATGCCGGTACCCGCTCCCAGCCCCGATGCGCGCGCCGTTGTCACCGGAGCTTCGCAAAACATCGGCGAGGCGCTGGCCACGGAATTGGCCGCGCGCGGACACCACCTGATCGTCACCGCGCGACGCGAAGACAAGCTCAACGACCTTGCCGCTCGGCTAGCCGAGAAGTACGGCGTCACCGTGGAAGTGCGGCCTGCCGATCTCGCCGACCCGACGGAACGGGCCAAACTGTGCGACGAGCTGGCGACCCGCAACATCTCGATCCTGTGCGCCAACGCGGGCACCGGCACGTTCGGGCCGGTCTCCGGCCTCGACCCGGCGGGCGAAAAGGCTCAGGTGCAACTGAATGCCGTAGCGGTGCACGACCTTACGTTGGCGGCATTGCCGGGGATGGTCGAGCGCGGCGCGGGCGGCATCTTGATTTCCGGCTCGGCGGCGGGTAATTCGCCGATCCCCTACAACGCGACCTATGCCGCCTCGAAAGCATTCGTCAACACCTTCAGCGAGTCATTACGCGGCGAACTGCGCCGCTCGGGTGTGCACGTCACGCTGCTGGCACCCGGCCCGGTGCGCACCGACCTGCCCGACGATGCCGAGCGGTCACTGGTCGAACGGCTGGTGCCCGACTTCCTGTGGATCTCGACCGAGCACACCGCCCGGCTCTCGCTGGATGCGTTGGAGCGCAACAAGATGCGCGTCGTCCCGGGCTTGACCTCCAAGGCGATGTCGGTCGGCAGCGGGTATGCTCCCCGCGCGATCGTGGCGCCGATCGTCGGCGCCTTCTACAAGAAACTCGGCGGCGGCTAAACGCTATTTGCGGCGGCCGCGGCCGGTGCCGAAGATGCTTTTCACCGCTTCGCGAATCGCGGTGTTGATGCCGCTTTTCACGGTCGGATTCTTCAGGACTTCCTCCCACATGGCGGGGCCTTGCGGCTCGGCCGGCGCGGGCATCGGCGGTATGTCGTATGGATCCGGATAAGAAGGCAGCGGGTCGAATTGCCCGCGCGGCGGAGCCGCCGGTGACGGCGGAGGTGGTTGCGGCACTTCGGGTTCCGACGGCTGCTGCTTGGTCTGTCCGTATTTGGCCTGCAGCGGACTATCTTTCGCCGCCTTGGTGATCTCGTCGGTGTCGATGGCGCCCATCAACGACCGGGGTACGCGCATGCGCGTCCAGGCAACCGGCGTCGGCGCGCCCTTCTCGGACAGCACGGTGACGACGGCCTCGCCAATGCCCAGCGAGGTCAACGCCGACTCCAGGTCGTAGACATCGGTCTTCGGATAGGTACGGACGGTCTTGGACAGGGCCTTCTGGTCATCGGGGGTGAACGCGCGCAGCGCGTGCTGGATCCGGGCGCCCAGCTGGGAGAGCACGTCGTTGGGCAGATCCGTGGGCAACTGGGTGCAGAAGAAGACCCCGACGCCCTTGGAGCGGATCAGCTTGACGGTCTGCTCAACCTGCTCGAGGAACGCTTTGGACGCGTCGGTGAACAACAGATGCGCCTCGTCGAAAAAGAACACCAGCTTGGGTTTGTCGATGTCGCCCACCTCGGGCAGTTCGTCGAACAGGTCGGCGAGTAACCACATCAGGAAGGTCGAGAAGATGACCGGACGCAATGACTGACCGCTGAACTCGAGCAGCGAGATGGTGCCGTGGCCCTGGTTGTCGACGCGCAGCAGGTCTTGCGGATCGAGCTTCGGTTCGCCGAAGAAGGTGTCGCCGCCCTCGCCTTCGAGGTTCACCAGCGCGCGCAAGATGACGCCGGCCGTCGTCGATGACACCCCGCCAAGCGATTTCAGGTCGGCCTTGCCTTCGTCGCCGGTCAGGTGGCTGATGACGGTGCGAAGTTGGTCAAGGGTGACCAGCGAGCGGTTGTTCTCCTTCGCCCAATGGAAGATCAGTCCCAGGGTTGACTCTTGAGTGGCATTGAGCGACAACACTTTTGATAACAAGACGGGACCGAAACTGGCGACGGTGGCGCGTATCGGTACGCCGAGCCCGTCGGTGCCCAACGACAAGAACTCCACCGGGAAGCCGGTCGCCGCCCACGCGTCCCCAGTGTCCTTTGCCCGCGCCGCCGTCCTGTCGTTGGCCTCCCCCGGCCGGGACAGGCCGGACAGGTCACCCTTCACGTCGGCCATCAGCACCGGAACGCCGGCAGCGCTGAGCTGTTCGGCGATCAGCTGCAGCGTCTTGGTCTTGCCGGTCCCGGTCGCCCCGGCCACCAGACCATGCCGGTTGACGGTGGCCAGCGGGATGCGAATCTGCGCGCCCGGGTCGGCGGTGCCGTCGATGACAACGGTGCCCAATTCCAGTGCCTGGCCTTCGACGGCGTAGCCGCTGGCGATCCGTTGCGCGGGTCCGCCGTCCGCCGATTCTGTGGTCATCGCGCTCCGCCCCACTCCGGAGAAAGTTGCAACGCTCAACACTACTTGCCAGGGGGAGACAGGGGCAGGGCTCACGTGGGCATACGCTGGGCGCTGTGCGCGACGAACTGGTGTGGATCGACTGCGAGATGACCGGGTTGGAGCTGGGATCGGACAAGTTGATCGAGATCGCGGCCCTGGTCACCGACGCCGATCTGAATATTCTGGGCGACGGCGTAGACGTGGTGATTCACACCGATGACGCCGCCCTGTCGTCGATGATCGACGTGGTCACCGAAATGCACACCCGCTCGGGGCTGATCGATGAGGTGCGGGCGTCGACCGTCGACCTGGCCACCGCCGAGGCGATGGTGCTCGAATACATCGGCAAGTACGTCAAGCAGCCCAAGACGGCGCCGCTGGCGGGCAATTCGATCGCCACGGATCGTTCGTTCATCGCCCGCGATATGCCGGCCCTGGACTCGTTTCTGCACTACCGGATGATCGACGTCAGCTCGATCAAGGAACTCTGCCGCCGGTGGTACCCCCGCATTTACTTCGGCCAGCCGGCCAAGGGCGTCAAACACCGGGCCCTGGCCGACATCCGCGAGTCCATCCGCGAGCTGAAGTTCTACCGGCGTACCGCCTTCGTGCCCCTGCCAGGGCCTTCTACCAGCGAAATCGCGGCCGTGGCCACCGAACTAGAGGGCAGCGACGGCGCCCAGGAGGCAATTGATTCGGCCGCCGAGCCACCGAACCGCTAGTATCGACAGTCGCTGCGTGTTAGCACGCGGCCGTGGTGGGTGTAGTTCAGCTGGTAGAGCGTCAGGTTGTGATCCTGAATGTCGCGGGTTCGAGTCCCGTCACTCACCCCACAAGGTCAGGGGGCATATCCGCCCTCTGACCTTTTTGCTTCGCCCGGGCGCTGGCAAGCTCGACGGGCACCGGAATCGACCGTGTACGTCGCCGAACCCGATCACCTATTACGTTGTGGCGCAGCGGCCTTGCTATCCTGGTGGCTGCCCTGACCACCCCGGCACCGGCGGGCGGCGAGGCCCCGCGGCCGGTGTTTGCCAGCGCCATGTTTTTTCAAGATCGCATGGCGTACTATCACCCCATTGCATAGGTTCGGAGTGGTCATGTCTGGTCTGAAGTACAAGGTCGTCCTCGCGCTGGTCCTCGCGTTCACGGCCCCGGCGGCATCGGGGTGCACATTCACCGTCGTGTGCGACCCGCTCTTCACCTGCGCATAGCAGTTTGCGGCGCCCGAATATCCGCCGCGGCTCGTAAAGCGACTGCGCCGCAAGCGAACTCATGTATCTGTTGTAATCTGTTGCGCCGCAACTAGTTCGTCGACCCAAAGCCAAGCGCACCTGCCGACGTGACGATATGCTGACCGAATGGCCGAGGCGCCGGCACGAGCAAGTCGGTGGTCCGCGTTTCGCAACGCCTTCTCCAATCCGAATATCGCCAGAGTAGAAGCATCGATCGCCGCCGGTGTGGTCGCCCATGTCGCCTGGGTTTCGACGATGTTGGTCGTCACCTTCGAACTGCTAGGCCCGATCGGCCCGGGCTGGTTCCTCTTCGTTCGGCAGATCACCGGGGCGATCAGCGCCCCCGTTTATGCCGCCCTGGCGGGCAGGTTCCGGCGCGAGCGGGTGCTGGCCGGCTCCATCGTCGCCCGGGGTGTCGCAGTGGCGCTGGTGATTCCGCTGTTGGAACTTCACACGGCGACCGCGCTCCTGTTTTTGGTGCTCGCATTGGAAGGGTTCACCCAGTCCGCCCCGAAGGCACTGCACGACGCCCTGCTGCCGTGGTTGGCCGATTCACCGGCCCAGCTGGTCGCCGCCAATGCGGTTGCCGCCCTGCTCGAGACCTCCGGAGTGCTGGTGGGTGCGGGTGTGGCCGCGGTGGCCTTGGGGGTCTCCGGGCCGCCCGCCGCCCTGGCGACCATCGTGGTCTTTTGCGCACTCGGAGCGTGGCCGCTGTTGACCATTCGCGGGATAGACACCCGAGTCCGCAACGAGGGCTCGCGCGTCGCCAACGAACTCGCCGGCGGAATCGGTGTCCTTCGGAGGTCGACGAACGCCCGGGTGGTGGTCGCTGTCATGGCCATCACCGCATCGCTGACCGGCATCGCGCAAAGCATCGTCGCCAGCATCGCGAGCGACCTTTTACACATGGGGTCGTCGGGTACGCCGGTGCTGATCGGGGCGGTCGGTATCGGCGGTCTGGTCGGCGGCATCGCCAGTCTCTCGCTCGGTCGCCATTCGATGTCGTTGCCGATGGTCGTCGGATTTCTGGCTTGCGCAGTGGTCCTGTTCGCCCTCGCGGTGACCTCGACAGTGGCTCTGGCCATCCCACTGCTGAGCACGTTGGGTATCGGTATCGCCTATCAAATCGTGTGCGGGCGCACCCTGCTGCAGCGCAGCGCGTCAGGGCGGTCGCTGGACCTGCTCGCCGGAATCAACGCGGTGATCGCCGTCTCGGTCGTTGGCGTGGCCGGATTCTGCGCCGCCCAGGTCAACGCCGCGATCGGAGTGCGTGGGACGCTGCGGGTGGCAGCCGGTTTGGCGCTGCTCGGTGCGATCTATGGCCTGTTCCGGGTCCTGCGGGTGGAACGGCGCTCACCGGTGCGGCGCCAGGAACTGGACGCGATCAGGAGCGTGGAAGCGTTCCGGCCGTTGTCCGTCGCGGCCGCCGACCAGCTTGCCTCGGCCCTGATCGCCGTTGCGGTCGCCGAAGCCGATGTCGTTGTCCGGCAAGGTGACTCCGCCGACGACATGTTCCTGATCGGCTCCGGTGGCTACGAAACCGTCGTCGACGGCGAGCCGGTGCGAACGCTGCATGACGGTGACCACTTCGGGGAGATCGCCCTGCTGTTCGATGTGCCGCGCACCGCCACGGTGCGATGCTTGCAGGCGGGCACGCTCTGGCGGCTGCGCCGGGAGGATTTCCTGAGGGCCATCACCGGAAATTCGACCACCCAGGACGCGATCAAGGCGATCGCCGACCAGCGACTCGAGCACGCCGGCAGCACCGGCCTCAAACCGAAGGGCTGACTCGCCCAGCCGCCATCACGTGTTGGCGTTGCCGGCTTTCCACTGCGGCCAGGGGATGTTCCAGTCGCCCAGGCCCTCGGTGCCGGGAAGCGTCGACCCGACCGTGTTGACGACCTCGACGATGTCCCCGCTCTTGCTGTGGTCGTAGAACCACTCGGCGTTGCTCGGGCTCACGTTCAGACAGCCGTGGCTGGTGTTGGTATGGCCTTGCGCACCGACCGACCAGGGCGCGGAGTGTACGAAAACGCCGCTGTAGGACATCTGCGTGGCCCAGTCGACTTCGGTGCGATACCCGTTGGGCGAGTTGACCGGAACCCCGTACGTCGACGAGTCCATGATGATGTGCCGGTACCGGCCGCCGATGATGTAGAACCCGTTGGCCGTCGGGGTGCTGTCCTTGCCCATCGACGTCGGCATCGTCTTCACGACTTCACCGTTGACCCGGACGGTCACCATCTTGGTGTTGTCGTCGGCGGTCGAGATGACCTCGTCGCCGATGGTGAAGTGGGTCTTGACGTTGTCCTCGCCGAACATTCCGTCGCCCAGGTCGACGCCATAGGTGTTGACCGCCACGTCGATGGCTGTTCCGGCTTTCCAGAAATGCTCTGGGCGCCAACGCACTTCGCGGTTGTTCAGCCAGTAGAACGCGCCCTCGACGGGTGGGTTGGTGGTGATTTTGATCGCCTTTTGAGCGGCGGCGCGGTCCGCGATGTTCTCGTCGAACCGGATCGCCACCGGCTCGCCGATGCCCACGACCTCGCCGTCGCCCGGAGCGACGTACGGCATCGTCAGGTGCGCGGGCGAACTGGTCGAGAAGCTCATCTGGCGGCTCGCGGCGCCGCCGAGCCCGAGCGCCTTCACGTTCAGCGTGTAGTGGCGGTTGTAGCCGAGCTGATCGGTCGTCGACCAGCGCAGTCCATCGGGGCTCAGTTGGCCGTTGATCGTCTTGCCGTTGTCGTTGACCATCGTGACCGACGCCAGCACGCCATCGGCAACGTTGACGGTGACCGGTGCATCGACGGTGACGCCGACGGCGCCGTCCGACACCGAGGAGGTGAGCTTGGGAACCAGCAGATCGGCGAACGGCGTGCCCTTGTCGAAGATGATTTTCGGCGGGGCGGCGGTGTGGTTGCTACTGCAGGCGACACCGATGACAGCAAACATGACCAACCCAGCAGCCAGCCACGATCGACGTCTACGCAAAGGCGCCATCAAGTGACCTTCCACAATATTTATGTTGATGTACGGTCACCGCTGACCGGAGAATACTTGCAAATATTCTAATGGGTTACGCCCAGTGCTCATGGCAACTCAGCTGGATGACCTTAAGCCAGCCGCCCAAGGCCCGCAAAACGCTGGACGACCGCTCGCCGCGCAGGCTCTACACTGGGTGGTCCAGCGATTTCGCACTGCGACGGGATGCCTGTTAAAGTCGCAACGCAATCTCGGCTGACCAAGCGCCGTTAGCTCAGTTGGTAGAGCAGCTGACTCTTAATCAGCGGGTCCGGGGTTCGAAACCCTGACGGCGCACCAATCGCAGTTCCGCTGCACCGCGATGCTTCGCGTGCGGCATCGCACCAACCCCATCAGCCCAAAATGTCTTAGCGGGCCATCTGGGCGGCACCGCGGAGCCTCCGTGTCGAGCTCGACCCCCGACGAAGAGTCGCACCGCCAAAATGAGTGATTTCCGCATCCCCAGGCGCGTCGACGGGCTCCGCGAGAACATACACTTTTGACTTTTGTATGGTGTAGATTTTCCCGCCTGTCACCATCCATGTGCGGTAAGAGCGTATGGTCTAGAGAACGCGAGCAGCGCCGCAAGGCGACGGTCGCACCCAACGGCGAGGAACGGATATGTCATACGACACGATCATCCGCAACGGACGGTGGTTTGACGGGACCGGAGCGCCCTCGGCCATCCGCAATATCGGAATTTCGGGCGGGCACGTGACCGCGGTCTCGACCAACGACCTCGACGAAGCCGGTTGCCGCAGCGTCATTGACGCATCCGGGAAGTGGGTTGTCCCGGGGTTCCTCGACATTCACACGCACTACGACATCGAGGTCCTCGAAGGTCCCGGGTTGGCAGAGTCCGTCCGGCACGGCGTGACGACGGTGGCAACGGGATCGTGCTCGATATCAACCATTCACGTCGATGCCGAGGACGCCGGCGACCTCTTCGGCCGAGTCGAGGCGATTCCGCGCGAACACGTGATCAAGTCGATCGGCGCACACAAGACGTGGAGCAGCGGCGAGCAGTACATCACCGCGATCGAGGACCTGCCGCTGGGCCCAAACCTGTGCTCCTTCATCGGACATTCGGACATCCGCACCGTCACCATGGGACTCGACCGCTCCACCGACGACGACATCAAGCCGACCCGCGCCGAAGTGGCCCGCATGGAGCGGATGCTGACCGAGGCGCTGGACGCCGGCTTCATCGGGTTGTCGACCAACCAGCTTCGTTTCGACAAACTCGACGGGCAGACCTGCCGGTCCCGCACCCTGCCGTCGACCTACGCGAAGTGGCGCGAAAACCGTCGGCTCAAGAAATTGGTGCGCGCCCGGGGCCGCATCCTGCAATCGGCTCCCGACATCGCCATGCCGGTGAATCTGGTCTTTCAGGCACTGCAGTCGATAGGGCTGTATCGCAAGCCGCTGAAGACCAGCCTGCTGGCCGCGGCCGACGCCAAGTCGAATCCTGTCGCGTTCTACTTCCTCAAGGGACTGGCCACGGCCGTCAATGCGCTCGGCGCCAACTTCCGCTTCCAGCATCTCCCGGTACCGTTCACCGTCTACGCCGACGGCATCGACTTCGTCATCTTCGAGGAGTTCGGATCGGGACAGGAAGCGATGCACCTGGCGGACTGCCTGGAACGCGACGAGTTGATGCGCGACGAAGCCTACCGGCGACGGTTCCGCAAGGATTACGACCAGAAGTTCGGAATTCGGGTGTGGCACCGCGACTTCTTCGACGCGATGATCACCGATTGCCCGGACTCGTCCGTCATCGGAAAGTCGTTCGGTGAGGTCGGCCTCGATCGCGGCGGCCTGCACCCGGTCGACGCGTTCCTCGACCTGGTCCTCGAGCACGGCACCAAACTCCGCTGGTTCACCACCATCTCCAACCATCGCCCCGAAGTGCTCAAGAAATTCGCCACGGAGCCCTACACCCAGTTGGGGTTCTCGGATGCCGGTGCGCACCTTCGGAATATGGCCTTCTACAACATGGGCCTGCGGCTGCTCAGACACGTGCGGGACGCGGACAATACCGGAACACCTTTCATGTCAATCGAATACGCAATCCACCGCCTCAGCGGCGAGATCGCCGACTGGTACGGACTCGACGCCGGCCACCTGCGCATCGGTGACCGGGCGGATCTGTCGATCATCGATCCCGAGCGCCTCGACGACTCCCTGGATGCGTACGCCGAAGAGCGCGTCGAACAGTATGGCGGGTTGTCCCGCATGGTGAATCGCAACGACGCCACCGTCGTTGCGGTGTTCATCAGTGGCCAGCAGGTCGTCGCAAACGGGGAACCCACCGACATCCTCGGCAAGGTACGCACCGGCAGCTTCCTGCGGGTCGGCCGGCGGTCACCCGCGGTGGACCCGCAGCCGGCGGAACACACGAACAGCTTTGTGCGCCACTGACGTTGGTCTCGCCTCCGTTGCCGTTTTCCGATTGACCACGCACCGCTGCCATTAATGAGTGGTCTCCAGGGCCGCGGTCACAGTCATGTCCCTGTAGTCGACGTATGGGATCGGACCTCCTTCACCTGAGAAGGACGGCCACGATGCTAACCTACGACTAGACATCACTAAAGATCTGTCTAGTCACGCGGAGGAATCGTGTCCCCACCTGCTGTGTCATCCGCATCGACGGACCTCAGCCGACTGCTCGGTCAGCCGTTCGACGACCCCGACGACGTTATCCGGTCGGCCGTCGAGCAAGCCAGTGTTCCGGCGCTGTTGATGTCGATGGTGCACATGACCGGCGACATGGGTCTGCTGGACGAGCTTCCGCGGCCGTTCATGCTCATTGCGATGGATCTGCAGGGCGCGATGAGCGAGCCTGACAAGGAGTTAGTACGCAAGCGCGCCTTCGACGTGATTCGCGACTACCGCGACCGCGGCTGTCCGCCGCCGTTCGTCCCGAATGCCGAGCAGATGCGGGTGATGTTCGAGACGATATCCGCTGGCCAGGTCACCGAGGAGTACATCGACTACGTCGCCGCGGACCTGCGGTTCAGCGATGCCGATCAGTGCGGGCCGATATTGGCGTCGACACCCGAGCAGCGCGCCGACTTCCCCGTCGTCGTCATCGGGTGCGGTGAGGGTGGGCTGTTGGCCGGGATCAAGCTGCAGGCGGCGGGCATACCGTTCACGATCATCGAAAAGCAGTCGGGCGTCGGCGGAACATGGTTGGCCAACCGCTATCCGGGCTGTCGCGTGGACATCGCCAACCAGTACTACGCGTACTCGTTCGAGCCACTTGACCATTGGACGCATTACTTCTCCGAGCAGCCCGAGATCCTGCGGTACCTCAACGAAGTCGCCACCCGCTACAACATCGCCCCCAACGCGCGATTCAACACCGAGGTGACCGGCGCGGACTGGGACGAGGAATCGGCAACCTGGCGGGTGACGATCCGCGGGGCGGACGGCGGCCAGGAAACGCTGACCGCGCGTGCCCTGATCTGCGCGGTCGGCCAGTTCAGCAACTCGGTGATTCCGGACATCAACGGCGCCAAGGACTTCCGCGGGCCGTCTTTCCACACCGCGGATTGGCGCGACGATATCGACCTGACGGGTAAGCGGGTCGCGGTCATCGGGGCCGGCGCCAGCGGATTCCAGCTCGTGCCCGCGATCGCCGACTCGACTCAACATGTCGACGTCTACCAGCGCACGCCGCAGTGGATGGCGCCTAACCCCATCTACCACGACGAGATCCCAGACGGAGCCAGGTGGGCGATCCGCCATCTGCCGTACTACGGACGATGGTCGCGGTTCGTGTCGTGGTGGCCGATCGCCGATGCGCTCGACGAGCAGGTGAAGATCGACCCGGCCTGGGACAACGGCGGACTCTCGTGCAGCGAGTCGAACCACGCGATCCGCGAGATGTTCATCGCGTGGATGCGGGTCTTCTGCGCCGACGAGGAACTCCTGGCGAAGGTGACGCCGAACTATCCCCCGATGGGCAAGCGGACCTTGCAGGACAACGGAACCTGGCTGACCACACTGCAACGCGACGACGTCGTACTGATCACCGACGGCGTCACCGAGATCACGGCCGACGGGGTGAGGACCATCGACGGCGTGCATCGACCCGCCGATGTGCTGGTGTGGGCCACCGGATTCGACGTCAACCACCAACTCGGGCCTATCAATGTCCGCGGTCGCGACGGCGTCGAACTCAACACGGCCTGGGGCGATTCCGCGTACGCCTATCTGGGTGTCACCGTGCCGGGATTCCCGAACTTCTTCTGCATGTTCGGCCCGGGCACCAACGCGGTGAACGGCGCCAGCATCATCTACAACTCGGAGTGCCAGATGCGCTACATCATGGGTTGTATCGACATGGTGCTGGCGGGCGGTTTCGCCTCCGCCATGCCGCGGGCGCAGGTGTGCGATGACTACAACCGCCGCAGCCAGGAACGGCTGAAGGAGATGGTGTACACGCATCCGGCGGTCTCCAGCAGCTACTACAAGAACGCCGCCGGCCACGTGCCCACGTTGTACGGGTTCCGCATCTTCGATTATTGGCGATGGACCAACCGTCCAAACCCTGACGACTACGAGTTGCAATGCGCGGGTGCGTCTCTCAAGCAGCAGGCGTGATGACAGTCGACCGCCCGGCCCGCAATCCCGCCGCTGCGGATTTGTCCGTTCCGGTGGACGGGATACCCCTACGCATTCGTCCTTTTTGCAGGTAATTTCTTCGTCACCACCGATTCGCGCCAGGACCGGCGATTGGCACCCGGTGAACGAGTTGCGTCAGAGGAGCTGCAATGGGGTTCATCCAGCCCAACCTGCCCGTCGTCGACATTGCCGAGTGGAGCAAGCGCACCCGCGCCGAGCGGATCATTCCGATGACGCGCCACATCGCGGAGAACGGCTTCGGCATTCCCCTGGTTATGCATGTGATGTACGGCGTGAAGATCGCGCTCTACATCCTCGGCGGCTGGTTCTTCGGATGGTGCACGACCGGCATCGGCGGCTTCGGTGATGTCACCGCGTGGTGGTCGGAGCCGATCGTGTTTCAGAAGGCCGTGCTGTTCACCATGCTGTTCGAAGTCGTCGGTCTCGGTTGTTGTTTCGGGCCGCTGGCCGGGCGCTACTTCCCGCCGATGGGATCGATCCTGTACTGGCTGCGGCCCGGCACCATCCGGTTGCCACCCTGGCCCGACCGGGTACCGCTGACCAAAGGCGTCGACCGGACGCCGCTCGACACGCTGCTCTACGGCGCGCTGCTGGTGTTGCTCGCGACGGCGCTGGTGTCCGACGGCGCCGGCCCAATTCCGGCTCTGGACACGGTGATTGGCGTGCTACCGCGGTGGCAGACCGTCACGATCCTAGCCGTCCTCGCCGTTATCAGCCTGCGCGACAAGATAATCTTCCTGGCCGCTCGCGCCGAGGTGTACGCGCCGCTGGCGGTGGCGTTCCTGTTCGCCGGGGCCGACATCGTCATCGGGGCCAAACTCGTCTTCATGGTGATCTGGCTGGGCGCAGCGACGTCGAAGCTCAACCGCCACTTCCCCTTTGTGATCTCGACAATGCTGGCCAACAACCCGTTCATCCCCTCGGGCCCGCTCAAGCGGTCGATGTTCAAGCACTATCCCGACGATCTGCGGCCCAGCGGATTAGCGGGTTTCATCGCGCACTTCTCGACGGCGGTGGAGGGCCTGGTGCCACTGGCGCTGCTCTTCTCACACGGCGGCTGGCCGACCACGATCGCCGCGTTCGTGATGATCGTGTTCCACCTGAACATCCTGCTGGCCTTCCCGATGGGCGTGCCGCTGGAGTGGAACGTCTTCATGATCTTCGGTGTGCTGTGGCTGTTCGTGGCGCACGCCCCCGTCGGGCTCTCGGATCTGACCAGCCCCTGGCCCGTGGTGCTGTTCGCGGTCATCACCACGGTCGTGGTGGTGGGAAACCTCTTCCCGCGCAAGGTTTCGTTCCTGCCCGGCATGCGTTATTACGCCGGCAACTGGGACACCACCCTGTGGTGCGTCAAGCCGTCGCTGGACGAGAAGTTCCGCACCGGCTCTCGTGCGCTCGGCCCGATGCAGCACCTGCAGCTCGAGCGGTTGTACGGCAGCAAGGAGGAAACGCTGATCCCGATGCACCTGGCGCTGGCCTTCCGCGGCATGAACACCCACGGCCGCGCGCTGCTCACGCTGGTGCACCGCGCGCTGGCCGGCTACGACGAGGACGACTACAACCTGTGCGAGGGCGAGGTCCTCTGCGCGATGGTGCTCGGCTGGAACTTCGGCGACGGGCACCTGCACAACGAGTGCCTCGTCGAGGCGCTGCAGCAGCGGTGCGGGTTCGAGCCCGGCGACGTGCGGGTGGTGATTCTCGACGCGCAGCCCATCCACAAGCAGCGGCAGGAATATCGACTGGTGGATGCGGCGACCGGCGAATTCGAGCGTGGCTACGTCGATGTCGACGACATGGTCACCGCTCAGCCGTGGGCGGACGACCTGCCGGTGCACGTGCAGCGCAGCGCCGCAACCGACACGGCCTGACTCAGCGGTCGCCGCGCCGCGACGACAGCAGCCGCCGTGCGGCAAGATCCAGCGCGTACCCGATGACACCGATGACCACAATCACCGCGACCACTTGGCCGTAGGCCAGTTGATCGCGCGCGTTGAGGATCTGGTAGCCCAAACCGGAACGCACACCGAGCATTTCGGCCGGCACCAGCACCACCCACGCGATTCCCAGCGCAACCCGTAGGCCGGTCTGCAGGTGGCCACGAATGGCGGGCAGCACCACGACGGTCAGCTGCTCTCTTCGGCTTGCCCCAAACGACTTCGCCACCTGGAGGTAGCCGGGGTCGACGCTGTGCACGCCGGCCGCGGTGTTGATCAGGATCGGCCACACCGCCGCCGCGGCAATCAGGAAAATGACCGGCTCATTGCCGATTCCGAAGATCGCCACCGAGATTGGAGCCCACGACAGCGGCGAGATCATCCGCAGGAATTGGATGACGGGACGGGTGGCGCGATCGGCGGTGTCGCTGAGCCCGACCAGCAGTCCGGCAGGAATCCCGATGACCGCGGCCACCAGCAAGCCGACGAGCAGCCGCCACAGGCTCACCTCGGTGTCGGACAGCAGCACGCCCCGCTTGTACAGCTCGACCAACGACTTGGCCACCTGGCCCGGTGTGGTCTGGTGCAGCAGCGATTGCCCAGATGCGAGCACGGCGGTGACCAGCCACCAGAGCGCAACCGCCGCCCCGATGGCCAGCGCGGGCGGCCACCAGCGCCGCAGCAGTGACCACTTGGGTGCGGACGTCGTCGCCGGTGGGACGGTTTCTCCCGGCGCTGAGGTCTCGATTCCCTGTGCGGTCATAGCGGCTGTACCTCTTCAATTCGGGTCAGGTCGGCAGGAATACCGAAGCTTGCGGCACCGCCATGCGCGTCCAGCGCCGCCCGCACGAAGCTGTCGTGAACCAGTTGCGAGTGAGCGACCGCGGGATCGAGCCGATCCAGGAACCGCCGGTCGCCGTCGACCACGGTGTCGTACATCGCCTCCACCAGCCGACGGGTAAAGCTCGGGAACGGGAATGGCTGATAACCCAACCGCTGCGGCTGCCAATCCGGATGCGCGAGTCGATAGTCCTTCGGGTTGTAGGTGAGTGCGGTCTTGATGGCCGGCAGCGGCTGCGGCAAATACGCACCGGTCGACAGTGCCGCCGCGGCGGCCGAGCGGTTGTCGTTAATACGTTGCTGCGCAAGCACAATCGAGTTGACCAGGGAGCCCGCCGCCTGTGGCCGGTTTTCGATCAGGTCCTCGTGGGCCAGGACCACACAGCAGGCGTGGTCGCGCCACACGTCGCCCAGAAAGGTCTGGATGCGGCCGATCTTGCGCACCTGAGCCATGGCGTTGAACGGATCGGCCACCACATAGCCGCTAATGGAACGGTTGGCCAGCGCGGGCACCATGTCCGACGGGCTCATCACGATCAGCTCGACCGTGCGGGCGCTGCGCGAGGCACTTCGGCGCACCACCGGAACCAGGTCGTGCGCGCGCAGCAGTTCCTGGAGAATGATGTTGTGGATCGACCACCAAAACGGTATCGCCACTTGCGTTCCCGCTAGTTGCCCGATGTCGCTGATGTTCGGGGCGACGGTCAGCGCCGAACCGTTGGTGTGGTTCCAGGCCAAGACCCGGACGGCGCTGCCCAACACGAAGCGAAGCTGGATGGCCATCGGCATCAGCATGTGCACGGCGTCGACCTGACGGGTGACGAACGCTTCGGCCAGCGACGCCCAGCTGCGAAACAGTATCGGCTTGGCCGAGCTGACCACGCCGCGCTCATACAGCCCGGCGGCGTGGGCGATCAGCAGCGGCGCCGCATCGGTGATGGGCAGATAGCCGATGCGAAGCTGTCCGCTGGTATTGGTCCGGTCGATGCTCGCGGCGCGGGCCAGGTCGGCCACCCCGGCCACACCCCCCGCCGCGGCCAGCGCGACACTTCCGGCCAACAGCGACCGGCGCGAGAGCACGCCGGTCATTGGTCGACCAATCGGTAATGGTCGAGGATCTCCTGTCGGAGTTCCTCGCCGGCGCTGGCCCCGGGTTGCCAGTCACGGCGGATCCGGCCGTCGGGGCCGAGCAGCACAATCCGGCTGGCCAATTGCAGAGCCTCGTCGACGTCGTGGGTGACCAGCACGACGGTGATCCCGAGCTCAACGGCGAGACCGGCCAGCCAGGTCCGCAAGTCGCCGCGAATGGCAGGATCCAGAGCGCTGAACGGCTCGTCCAGTAGGAGCAGCCGGGGCCGGGTGGCGACCGCGCGGATGATCGAGACGCGCTGGGCCTGCCCGCCGGACAATTGGTCGGGATATTGGTCCGCCACCCGCTCGAGGTCGAAACGCCGCAGCAGTTCCTGAGCGTATTCGGGTTCGAAGGTCTTCCGGTTCGCCGCGAATCGTCCTGCGAACAGGACGTTTTCCCGGGCATTGAGCCAGGGCATCAGGAGCGGTTGTTGAAATACGACACCCGTGTGCGGTCGGGCCACGCCGTTGCCGGTGGACCACTCGACCGTTCCGGAGGTGAGTTGCTCCAGCCCGGCGATCACCCGCAACAGGGTGGACTTGCCGCTGCCACTGCGTCCGAGGATGGCCAGGAAGTCTCCGTCGTCGATGGTCAGGTCGACGCCGGCGAGCGCGGGTGCGCCGGCACCAAAACTCTTGTGGCCGCTGACTATCCGCACTGTGCCAGTTGCCACGTTGTTGTCCTTTCGGGAAGCCCGGAACGCCTCGCACACCGCAGGGCAGGCACGAGGGCGACGCTGCCACAGACAGACCGCTCTGTCTATGACGCTGATGCTCGGCGTTGGCCAGTGGAATTCATCCGCACGGCCGCGGCGCGTCCACCGCGGCGCGCCAACCGCGCGAGCACTGCTACATGCAGGCCGAAAATCTTTGCAGCGCAATGTGTTCAAGCGCAGATTCGGATGTCAACGGTAGGTCCGGGCCGTCTTCGTGCTGGGGAGACGGTGCACCCCACATAATCGGATCGCGCTGATCTGAATCGATCGGCCGCTATCGGCCGCAGGCGCGACCGATGAACTCGGCCGCCAGCTGCCGTCCGAGTCGGATCGGCTCCACCGATTGGTCCAGCTTGGAGCCGGCGAGCGCACCGTCGTAGAGCAACTGAAGCTGCCGGGCAGTCTCGTCAGGACGCTTGGCGCCGGTCGACGTCATCAGCTCGGTCAGACATGACCGCACCCATTCGCGATGCGCATCGATCGGTTCGAACCGCTCGCCGGGAAACTCCGTCGCGACGTTGGCGTACAGACAACCCGGAAAATTGCATCGAAGCCCATTGGCAATCGCGAGATCGAAGAAGGCCAAAGCCTTTTCGGTGGGATCGGTCAGTGCCGCTGCGGCCATTTCCCACTTGGCCCGATCGGCGTGGTCCAGCTCGGCCAGGTAAGCGGTCACCAAAGCTGCTTTGGAACCGTAGAAATCGTACAGACTCGCCTTCGCGCATCCCGATTCGCGCAGGATCCGTTCGATACCGACCGCGCGAATCCCATGCGCTGCGAAGAGCTTTGTCGCCACCGCAAGCAGGCGATCGGCCGGGGACGCCGGCCGTCGCGCATCCGGTGCGGCGGCCTCCCGGTCGAGGATCTCCATGTGCACCGACGCTAGCAGAGCCCCGTAGACAGAGCTGTCTGTCTGCTCGGTGCGGCTCAGCGGTTCCTGACGCGGCGGACCACTACCAGAACGACGAGAGCACCGACACCCGCCAGCGAGGCGGCGACCGCGGGCTTCGTCACAAACCCGATAACGCGGATTTTGAGGTCGTCGGCGAGGCGGCGCGGGTTAGCGCGCTCGGCCAGCGAGTCGACGGTGGCCGCGAGCTGGTCGCGGGCGGCATCGATCTCCTGCTTGATGGCGTCGGGGTCGCGGTCCACCACGTGTCTGTCCTCCAACTGAGCCTCGTGCACCTGAGGCACTACCCTAGTGCCGACGCTCTGGTGAACCGAAAGGGGAAGCACCTTGACCGAGACCACGCGGCTAGCACCCGGGGACAAAGCGCCCGCCTTCAGCCTTCCCGACGCCGACGGAAACAAGGTGTCGCTGGCCGACTACAAGGGCCGCCAGGTCGTTGTCTACTTCTACCCGGCAGCGTCGACGCCGGGGTGCACCAAACAGGCCTGCGACTTCCGCGACAACCTGACCGAACTCAACGGCGCCGGCATCGACGTCGTCGGCATCTCCCCCGACAAGCCCGAGAAGCTGGCGAAGTTCCGCGACGCCGAGCAGCTGACGTTCCCGCTGCTGTCCGACCCCGACCGCAAGGTGCTCACCGCCTACGGCGCGTACGGCGAGAAGCAGCTGTACGGCAAGACGGTCACCGGCGTCATCCGCTCCACCTTCCTGGTCGACGCGTTGGGCAAGATCGCCGTCGCCCAGTACAACGTGAAGGCCACCGGCCACGTCGCCAAGCTTCGCCGCGACCTAGACGTCTAGTCAGTCGCCGATGACGGCGGCCTCCTTGCACTCGGTGATCGGCCGCGCGATCCCCTGTTCGTCGCAGACCCGCTGCAGCTTCTCCAGCGTCTCGTCGATTCCCGGTCCGAGCCGCTTGCCGGGTGTGAAGGTGGCCGGCAGGTGCTGCATACCCTGGATCACCCCGATGGTCTGGTAGTGCACGGTGCCGTCGGGATCGCAGCGGTAGTCAGGCATCCGGTCGAGCACCGCCGTCAGCATCGACTTGAACACGACCCGCGCGACGTTGGAGCCGATGCAGCGGTGAATGCCGAGCCCAAAGCTGAAGTGCCGGTTGTTCTTACGACTGAGGTCCAGTCGATTCGGATCGGGGAACACCGCGGGGTCGCGGTTGGCCATCGCCCAGGACAGCCACAGGCGCTCGCCCTCCTTGAACTTCGTGCCCGCTATTTCGAGATCGGCGGCGATCGTGCGACCGTCGCCCGGAGCAGGTGTGAAGTAACGCAGGAATTCCTCGGTCGCGGAGTCGAGCAGCGTGTCCGATTCCCGCCTCAGCAATTCGCGCTGCTCGGGGTTTTCGCCCAGCCATTCGAGTGAGTGGGCGGTCAGCGCGGTCGTCGTGTCGAAACCTCCGCCGATGATCAAGCCGAGCATTCCGACCAGTTCGAGGTCGGGGGCGGGCTCGCCGTCGATCCGTAGTCTTGCCATCGCGTCCACCAGGCCCGGGCGCGGGTTATCCCGGATCTCGAGGAGGTGGTTGAACAGGTCCATCCCCATCGCGATCGACTGCTTCATCACTTCTGGGAAGTCGGGGGAATCGGTGGGCGTGTACACGCCGGCGTGGGCCGGTTCGCAGTAAAGCGTCCACTTCTTCAGCGGAACGCCCATCATCGCGAGAGTCAGCACGGCGGGCGTGATGTTGGCGAGATCGTCGACGAAGTCGATCCGTCCGGATTCGATCTTTTCGTCGATGCTCGCCCGCACGATCTCGTCGACAAACGGCACCCAGCGCTTGACCGCGGCCGGCGACAGGTACGGATTCAGCACGCTGCGGTAGGCGCTGTGCTCGGGCTCATCCATCTCGAGCATGCCGCCGCGGATACCGGAGCCCTGCGGCGTGGTGGGAATGGTGATGCCCTTGTAGGCGGGGCGTTGGCCGGTGACGTCGTTGTCGTTGGACACGTGCGGGCATCGAGCGAGCTCGAAGACTTCTCGGCTGCCCGCGGCCACCCAGTGCCCGTCATAGGTGTCGGTCCACGCGACCGGGCACCTGGCGTGCATCTCCTCGGTGATCGCCGTGAACCGCTCGCGGTACTCCGGGGTGTGGCGATCAAAGTGGTAACGGTTGATCTTGCCGGCTTCATCGGCTGTGCCGGTCAGGGTGTCTTCCGTGCTCACGGTGGCGTCTCCTGCGGACGAATGGCTGCGCTGCCTACATTGAGCAGTATGCGACGAGACTGTCCGTCTACAAAGGCAATCTGGGGTCGAGTTTGACGCTAGGACATCGGTACCCGGCGCTAGGTCCTCGACGCGATCAGGGGTTACCCATTGTCGAGCACTGGACCATGTTGTCTTCGCCGGCTCCGGTCTTGGACTGGGTGTCCTTGACCGTTCCGTTGACGCTGACCGTGCACGTCGTCTTCTGGCCAGTGGGATTCGCGGTCACGACCAGCAACGACGTCGGACTGGCGTCCTTGTTGGTAAACGACAGGGACCACGGAACCGGCTGGTTGGTCACCCTCTGCAGGACGCCCGTTGCGTCGTAGTACGACACCACCGCCAGCGGGGCATCCGAAGTCACGGTGTACACGACCGCATCGCCGACGGCGGCCACCGAGGCCGGCGCGGTGATCAGGGCAGCTCCCACTGCTAGCGCGGCGGCTGCAGCAAACTGTGTCCTACCCATCGGCGCTCCTTTGTTGCCCCCGCTGACTGGTACTCTGCGCTCTTTCACGCATATCAGCAAGTCTTAAGAGCAAATTACCTCACGGGCGGAATATAAGCGGACCTTAGTCCGGTCAGCCATGGTATGACAGCAACCTGCTGTCCGGTTAGGCCAGGTTCGCCAGCAGTAGCGCCTCGGCGATCGCCGCGCGTTCCAGCACGCCCAGATGCAGGCTCTCGTTGATGCTGTGGGCTTGGGTGGCGGGGTCTTCCACTCCGGTGACGAGGATCTTCGCCTGCGGGAACGCGTCGGCGAACTCGGCGATGAACGGGATCGATCCGCCCATGCCCATATCGATCGCGTCGGTGCCCCACGCCTGCCGAAACGCCGCTCGCGCCGCGTCGTAGACGCTGCCGCTGGCATCGATGGCGTAAGGCTCCCCGATATCGCCGTGGGTGACGCTGACTTGCGCACCCCACGGCGTATGCCGCCGCAGGTGAGCGGTCAGCGCGTCCAGGTGCGCCGCGGAATCGCCACCGGGCGCGACCCGCATGCTGATCTTGGCGCGGGCCCGCGGGATCAACGTGTTCGACGCTTTCTCGATCGGTGTGGTGTCGATGCCGATCACGGTGATCGCGGGTTTGGCCCACAGTCGCTGCGGGGCCGAACCCGTGCCGATCTCCGACACCCCGTCCAGCAGCCCGGAGTCGGCACGCACCCGCTCGGGCGGGTAATCCACGGCGGCGGCGGTACTTTCGTGCAGACCGGCCACCGCCACGTTTCCATCGTCGTCGTGCAGGCTGGCCAGCAGCCGCACCAGCACGCTCAGCGCGTCGGGCACCACGCCGCCCCAAATGCCGGAGTGCAACCCGTGGTCGAGTGTGGCGACCTCGACGACGCAGTCGACCAGTCCGCGCAGGGTTACCGTCAGCGCCGGGATTTCGGTGCTCCAGTTGTCCGAGTCGGCGATGACGATCACGTCGGCGGCCAGCGCGTCACGGTGGGCGGCCAGCAGCCGGCCCAGGGACGGCGACCCGGATTCTTCTTCCCCCTCGACGAAGACCGTGACACCCACCGGCGGTTGGCCGTCGTGTGCCCGGAATGCGGCCAAATGCGTTGCGATACCGGCCTTGTCGTCGGCGCTGCCACGCCCGTACAACCGTCCGTTGCGCTCGGTCGGCTCGAACGGAGGCGATGCCCACTGATCGCGGTCACCCTCGGGCTGCACGTCGTGATGCGCGTACAGCAGCACGGTCGGCGCGCCGGCGGGTGCGGGATGCTGCGCGATGACCGCCGGGGCGCCACCCTCGCTGACGATGCGCACATCGCCAAAACCAGCCTGTGACAACAGATCCGCTACTGCCTGCGCACTGCGGTGCACCTCGTCGCGGCGGGCGGGGTCGGCCCACACCGATTCGATCCGCACCAGGTCCTCAAGATCGCGGCGCACCGACGGCAAGACGTCGCGGACGCGCTCAACCAGATCGCTCATGTCCTCGAGGCTAGGCCCTCACTGCGTTTCGAGGATCGCGACCGCGGCCGCGGTGTCCCCTTCATGAGTCAGCGAGACATGGATCGTCACGTCGGCCAGATGCTTGGCGATGTCCCCGGTCAACCGCACCCGCGGTCGCCCCCACATGTCGGTGACGACTTCGATGTCGCGGTGGATGTCCTCACGCAGGATCGGCCGCTGGGAGAACCGCGACCCGGACCAGGCCTTGATCACGGCTTCCTTCGCGGCCCACCGCGCGGCCAGGTGACGTGCCGCCGACGAACTCTTGTCGGAGGCGTCACGACGCTCACCCGGCGTAAACGTTTCGGAGAACACCGTTCCCGGTTGGTCAACCTGGTCGGCGAAATCCGGAATGGAGACGAGATCGATCCCCACACCGACAATGCCCATGGCTGGCCAGGTTAACCGATCACCAAAGTCAGCCGACGTAGGCCTCGTCATCGCCCAGTCGCGCGACCGGATTCAGCAGCATGGCGGCCTCCTGCCGCTTCTCCGGGGCGCTGTGGTCGAAGCGACGGTCCGGTGGCCGCTGGTACATCGGCTCACCACCGGCGATGGCGGACACCAGCCGGCGCTGACCGGCCAGCAGGCGTGCGTCCGCGCGCCGCTGGTAGTCGTCCCGCTGCTCGGGGTCCAGCGTTGCGATGAACGCCTGCGGGTGCACCAGCGCGACCAGCCCGGACACGTGACCGAACCCGAGGCTGGTCAGCATCCCGGCCTTGAGCGGGAACTTCCCGCCGAGCCGCAGGGTGTCACGCACCCAGACGAAGTGGGCCGAACCGGATAGCTCGTCGTCGACGCAATCCAGGCTGCGGTTGGGCGGGATCACGCCGTCGCGCAGCATCTGGCACAGCCCCATCATCTGGAAGACCGCCGCGCCGCCCTTGGCGTGCCCGGTGAGGCTCTTCTGCGACACGATGAACAGCGGAGCACCCTCGGACCGGCCCAGCGAGTCGGCCAGCCGCTCGTGCAGCTCGGTCTCGTTGGGATCGTTGGCAAGGGTCGACGTGTCGTGCTTGGAGATCACCGCGATGTCGTCGGCTCCGACGCCCAGCTTGGCCAGTTCGCGTGCCAGCGGCGACTCCTTGCCGCCGCGACCCGCGCCCAGCGCGCCCAGGCCGGGGGCCGGGATCGAGGTGTGCACGCCGTCGCCGTACGACTGCGCGAAGCCCACCACCGCGAGCACCGGCAGGCCCATCTTGAGCGCCAGGTCACCGCGCGCCAGCAGGATGGTGCCACCGCCCTGGGCTTCGACGAAGCCGAGCCGCCGGCGGTCGTTGGGCCGGGAGAACTTCGAGTCGTCAATGCCCCGGTCCCGCATCATCTCGGTGCTGGCGGTGGCCGCCATGTCACCGAAGCCGATGATGCCTTCCAGCGTCAGGTCGTCGATGCCGCCGGCCACCACCATTTCGGCCTTGCCCAGCCGGATCTTGTCCACGCCCTCCTCGACCGACACCGCGGCCGTCGCGCAGGCGGCGACCGGGTGAATCATCGAGCCGTAGCTGCCGATGTAGGACTGAACCACGTGCGCGGCAACGATGTTCGGCAGAACTTCCTGGAAGATGTCGTTCGGCTTGTTACGGCCCAACAGGTTTCCGTGGTACATCGTCTGCATCGAGCTGCCGCCACCCATGCCGGTGCCCATGGTGTTGGCCACCAGGCTCGGGTGCACGTAGCGCATCACTTCGGCGGGGCTGAACCCGGCGGACAGGAATGCGTCCACGGTCGCGACGATGTTCCACACCGCAAGGCGGTCAATGGAACTGGCCATGTCCGGGCTGATGCCCCACACCGTCGGGTCGAACCCGGTCGGGACCTGGCCGCCGACGACGCGCGACAGCTTGTTCTTCCGCGGCACCCGGATCTCGGTGCCCGCCTTGCGGATCACCTGCCAGTCACTCGACTCCGGCACCGGCCGGATCACCGTGTGCTCGGGGTCGAACTCGGCGAAGGCGCGGGCGTCGGCCTCCGAGGAGACGACGAACGCGAAGTCCTTCTCCAGGAACACCGACACCAGCAGCGGCGACGCGTGATCGGGGTCGATCGAGCCGTCGTCGACGAACTCCCGGATGCCGCAGCGCTCGACGACGATGTCGTGGTAGCGCTCGACCAGCTCGGCCTCGTCGATCAGATCACCGGATTGCGTGTCGTACCAACCCGGTTGGGGGTCGTCCTCCCAGCGAATCAGCCCGGTGGTCCACGCCAGTTCGAGGACGCCGGCGGCCGACAGCTCGCTGTCCACCTCCATCTCGAAGCGGGTGCGCGACGACCCGTACGGGCCGAGTTCGGCGCCGCCGACGATCACCACGAGATCGGCCGGGTCCAGGTCGAGGTCGGCCCATTCCGGCGGCGGTGCCGGGGTGTACCCGCGCGGCGGGGACGGCAGCGCGGCAACGGTTCCCGGGTTACCCCGGCCGCTCTCGTCGTCCGCCTCTTCGCTTGCGGCAGTGGCCTGCTCGCGTGCCTTGGCGGCCAGCTCGGCCATGTCGAGCTCGATGTCGCCCAGACCGCCGGTCAGGTCCGCCTTGATCGGCTCGCTGGCCGCGGCGACCTTCGACTCCACATCGCACAGGGCCAGCAGCATCGCGGCCATCTCGTCGGTGGAGTAGGTGGTGACACCGGCCTCCTCGACGGCGGTGACGATGGCGTCGTTGTGACCCATCAGCCCGGTGCCACGGGTCCAGCCAATCAGCGCATGCGCCAAGCTGACTCGCGCGGCCCACGAGGATTCGGCGTGCCAGCGGCTCACCAGAGCGTCCAGCGCGGACTTGGCCTCGCCGTAGGCGCCGTCACCGCCGAACATTCCGCGGTTGGGCGAGCCCGGCAGCACCACATGCAACCGCGACGCGATGTCGCGCTCGGCGCCGATCTTCGACAGGCCGCCGATCAGCCGCTGCACCGCCCACAGCAGAACCTTCATCTCCATCTCGGAGCGCGAACCGGCCTCCGACAGGTCGCCGGCCACCCGCGGTGCCGCGAACGGGAATAGCAGTGTCGGGGTCTGCGCGTCCTTGATGTGAATCGACTGTGGCCCAAGGCTTTCACTCTGCTCGGCACCGACCCATTCGACCAGGGCGTCGATGTCGGAGTAGGAGGCCATGTTGGCCGCGACCACCCACAGCGTCGCACCGAACCGAGCGTGGTCGCGGTACAGCGTGCGGTAGAACGCCAGCCGCTCCTCGTCCAGCTTGGACGTCGTCGCGATGACGGTGGCACCGCCGTCGAGCAGTCGGGCCACGACGGACGCGGCGATCGAACCCTTCGAAGCACCGGTGACGACCGCGACTTCGCTGTGGTAGGGACCGGGGTCCGGGTTCTCGGCGCCCGCGGCGATGCGGCCGAACAGCGAGGCGTGGATCTGACGGCCCGCCGCCAGCGCCCTGCCCTGCCACCAGGTGGCCTGGGTGGCGACGACGTGGCCGGCGCCCTCGAATCGCTCCGACAGGCTCACCCACTGGGCGTCGATGTCGCCCTCGTCGGTCAGCCACAACTTGACCAGGTCCTCGCGGGCGCTGGCCCAGCGGTCGTCGAACACGACGGCCTTCTTGGCCTCGAACGCCGGCGCCACCAAACGTGGCCATTCCGAACCTAATTCGGCGGTAACCAAGTCGATGAGCTCGGCGTCGGTGGCCACCGGCGCGGCGCTGACCGAGTCGTCCAGACCCAGCTGGCCCAGCACCAGGCGGGCCGCCGAAGCGAGTACGCCGTCACGGCCGGTGATCTGATCGGTGAACTCGGACAGTGCAGCGGCGTCGATCGTCGCTCCGCCGCCACCGCCCGCCGAGGGCAGCGCCACCGAAACACCTTGGCGTGCAGCGACCGAGGCGACCGCGGCGTCGATGGCCTTGTCGACGGCAGCGGCGTCTGCCAGCGCACCCTCATGCAGGTGCCCCATGGCACCGCCGCGCACGCTGGTGCCCTCGCGGGTTCCCAGCGCGACCTCGACGACGACGTGCTTGGCCCAGCCCTCGCCGAGCTCCCAGGTCTTGGTGACCCGCTCGATGATGGCGGCCGGCCGCCTGCCGGACGGCCCGAGAACCGTGCGCAGCTGGTCGTTGATCGCGTCGGAAAGCACTGGGCCGTAAGGCTTGTAGGTGCGTGCCAGCTTGGTCACCTGCGCCCGCAACCCGGCCAGGTCGGCCTCGGCGGCACCGTCGATGGCGCCCAGGTTCAATTCCGAACCCAGGTCGACCAGCAGCTGGTTACGCCGCGACGACGCACCGTCGGTGATGGACTCGATGGAGTCCAGCTGCTCGATCTGGTCGATGCGCATCTTCGCCGACAGCGCGATCAGCGCCAAAGTCGCATCGGCCGCGTCGAACCCGATGTCATCGGGCCGTGGCGCGCCCGAGGGCGCGGTCGGCGCGGGTGCCGGAGCGGGCGCGGCGCCTTCGGGAGTTGCCGCGGCTTCCGGTGCGGCCGACTCAGCGGCCTCGTCGGCCTCCGGCTCGGGATCGGTGTCATTGGCGAACAGCACCGCCGCGTCGCGCTCGGCGTTGAGCACTTCGACTGTGCTGTGCGCATATTCGGACAGCTTGAGGGTGTTGGTGGCCAGTCCGGCGACGGTCGGCGCGGACTTCACGCCGATCTCGACGAACCGCTCCACACCCAGGCCACCGGCGGCCTCCTCGATGAAGAGCAGGTCTTGAGTTTCGATCCAGCGCACCGGGCTGGCGAACTGCCACGCCAACAGCTCGATGAAGACCGTGCGGGCCATCTCGCCCGGCCGCTCGGCAAGCCAGGTGTCGTAGTCGGCCAGGATCGGGTCGAGCGGTTCGGCCGGCACCAAATCCCGGATCTCCTGGATGAAGTCGCGATCCAACGTGAACGGACGCGGCACCAGGTTGGGGATGTAGCGCCCGATCACCAGCTCGGGATCCGCATCGCGCGGCATGACCCGCTCCAGCGAGCGGCGGAAGTCGGCAACCCCGACCCGCAACACCCGGGAGTGGAACGGCACGTCGATGCCCGGCACCAGGATGAACGACCGCTTGCCACCGCTGATCTCGCGGCGTCGCTCCACTTCCTCCTCGAGAGCCTCGAGACCGCGGACCGTACCGGCGATCGCGTACTGCGAGCCGCGCAGGTTGAAGTTCACGATCTCCAGGAATTCCCCGGTGCGCTCGGCGATTTCGGCGACGAAGTCGGTGACCTCGTCGTCGGGCAGATCGATCTGCGAGGGACGGATCGCGGCTAACCGGTAGTTGGAGCGGCCCATCTCGTCGCGCGGCACGATGTCGTGCATGTTCGACCCACGGTGGAACACGGTCTCTAGCAAAGCTTCCAGCTGGTAGACGCCCAGCACGCAGGCCAGCGCGGTGTATTCACCGACCGAATGCCCGCAAGCGATGGCACCTTCGACGAAGGCGCCCTGCTCGCGCATCTCGGCGACCTGTGCGGCCGCCACGGTCGCCATCGCGACCTGGGTGAACTGCGTCAGGTACAGCACACCGTCGGGGTGGTGGTAGTGCACACCGCTGGCGATCAGGCTGGTCGGGTTGTCGCGCACCACGTGCAGCACCGAGAAACCCAGGGTGTCACGGGTGAACTTGTCCGCGTCGTCCCACACCTTGCGGGCGGCCTTGGACCGGGCCCGGACCTCCATGCCCATGCCCTTGTGCTGGATGCCCTGACCGGGGAAGGCGTAGACCGTCTTCGGCGCGGCCAGTCGCGCGGTCGCCGACATCACCAAGTCGGTGCCGACCTTGGCGGTGACTTCCAAAACCTCTGCGCCCTGGTCGATTCCGACGCGGTCGACCCGGAAGTCGACCTCGTCGCCCGGACGCACCATGCCCAGGAATCGCGCGGTCCAGCCGATCAGGCGAGCCGGCGGGCGGGCCTGGCCGTCGGTCGCGGTCACCGTGTGCTGGGCGGCGGCCGACAGCCACATGCCGTGCACGATGGGCGATTCCAGGCCGGCCAGCAGTGCGGCGGCCCGGTCGGTGTGGATCGGGTTGTGGTCTCCGGACACGACGGCGAACGGCCGCATGTCGACCGGTGCGGTCATGGTGACGTCGCGGCGGCGCCGGCGCGGAGTGTCGGTGGTGTTTTCGGACACCGCGCCGCCGGCCCGGGACGGGTCGGTGAGTTCGCCGGAACCGGTCCGCCCGAGGATCGCGAATCGCTCCTCGAGGGTGGCGATCGTCGCGCCGTCGGGGCCGGCCACCGTCACCGCGACCGGGACGACCCGGCCCATGTCGGTGTCGATCGCCGCCGAAGCCGTTGCGGTAACGGTCAATTGGGCCGGCTGCGCGGGCAGCTTGCCGACCACGTGGGCGGCGTGGTCCAGGTGCACCAGGCTCAGCAAGCCCTCGACGACCGGGACGCCGGCCTCGGTGACCGCGGAGCCGATGGTGGAGAAGACCGCGGGCCAGCACAGACCGACCAACGCGTCGGGCACCGTGGTGAGGCTGGGCGCCAGGCGCTCGCCGAAGGTGGCCGTGACGCCGGTGTGGTCGGCTACCCGCTCGGGGTCCCAGTCCACCGTCACGGTGGCCGTCCCGTCGGTCACCGGCGGGAGGAATTCCGGTCCGTCGACACCGGCGGCGATCGCCAGGACCGCGCGCATCGCGGCGGTGGCGTCGTCGGTGGAGACCACCGGCGTGCCGCCGTCAATGGTGTTGGCGTGCAACGTGAATGGGATGTCAATCCAGACCCCGGATACCGGGACGCTGAGCACGACCTGCTCGTTGCCGGCACCGCCGTCGGACTTGACCTGCAGGCGAGCTCCGGTGGACGAGTGCGTGGCGCGCTGACCTTCGTGGACCAGCCAGTCGGCCGGGTCGGCGATGCGATGCACCGGGTTGGTGGCGGTGCGCCCGGCCCACCGCACATCGGGGGCGTCGAGCACGACGGCCAGCGGCCCGGTCACATCCGGGCGGCCCAGCCGGCGCGACCGGACGGCTTTCGCTTCGCCACCGGCGCGCAGCACGTCGTCGATGGCGGCCTGCTCGAAGCGGTCGAGCAGTTCACCGACGGGCTCGTCGACCCGGGTGATGCCGGCGACCGCCGCGGTGCCGGGGATGATGCACACCTGGTCGGCGTCGTAGCGGGCGTCGTGCGCCTGCCACAGCGAGTCGCTGCGCCACCAGCGCCGCACGTCCTTGTCGATGACCGGCACGAAGTTGACCGGCTTGCCCAGCGTCTTGCACAGCGTGACGAAGAACGGCACATCCGCCGGGTGCAACACGACGGTTTCGGCGTCGGCGTAGCGGCCAACGAGCGTGGCGATGGCCTGTTGGGGGCTTTCCAGCAGCGCGTCGTCGTCGAACAGCGTTTCGATCGGACCGTGGTCCTGGGCGTGCAGCCGGGCCTCGGCGCGCTGCAGCATCTGCTGGAAGCGGTCGCGCCAGGTGTCGGCCAGCCACGGGCTGCCGGGCGAGGCGGTGTCCGCGGTCGAGTTGCCCGCACCGATGGCGAGCTCGACGTAGCGCTGCAACCACTGCAGGTAGGTCATTTCGCGGACATCGCCGAAGTACGGCTTGGCGGTGCCGGCCATCGCGGCGATGATCTCGTCGCGGCGCTCGGCAACGGCGTCGGCGTCACCGGCGACCTCGTCGAGCAGCCGGCCGCAGCGTGAGGCGGAGTTGTCGATCTCGTGGATGTCGGCACCGAGCTGGCTGCGGCTGGAAGCCATGCCGCCCTGGGCTTTTCCGGCGCCGATCCACTGATCGGTGCCGTTGGTCTCGACCAGCATCTGCTTGACCGACGGCGACGTGGTGGATTCCAGCGTGGCCATCGCGGCGGTGCCGACCAGGATGCCGTCGATCGGCATCGACGGGAAGCCGTAGGACTCCGACCAACGGCCGGACAGGTACTCGGCGGCCCGCTCGGGCGTGCCGATACCGCCACCGACGCAGACGGTGATGTTGGAGCGTGAGCGCAGCTCCGAGTAGGTCGCCAGCAGCAGGTCATCGAGGTCTTCCCACGAGTGGTGACCGCCGGCGCGCCCACCCTCGATGTGCACGATCACCGATTTGGTGGGCGCCTCGGTCGCGATGCGGATGACCGAACGGATCTGCTCGATGGTGCCGGGCTTGAACACGACGTGGCTGATGCCGACGTCGTTGAGCTCGTCGATCAGCTCGACGGCTTCCTCGAGGTCCGGGATGCCGGCGCTGATCACCAGGCCGTCGATCGCGGCGCCGGCTTGGCGGGCCTTCTGTACCAGGCGCTTGCCGCCGACCTGCAGCTTCCACAGGTAGGGGTCGAGGAACAGGGTGTTGAACTGGTAGGTGCGGCCCGGCTCGAGCAATCCGGACAGCTCCTCGATGCGGGCACCGAAGATTTCCTCGGTGACCTGCCCGCCACCGGCCAGCTCGGCCCAGTGTCCGGCGTTGGCCGCGGCGGCGACGATCTTCGCGTCGACCGTGGTCGGGGTCATGCCCGCGAGCAGGATCGGCGAGCGCCCGGTCAGCCGGGTGAACTTCGTCGAGAGCTTGACGCGGCCGTCGGGCAGGGTCACGACGGTCGGCGCGTAGCTCGACCAGGGCCGTGCCACCTCGGGGGTGGCCCCGACGGTGAAGAGGTTGCGCTGGCCGCCGCGGGTCGCGGCGGGCACGATGCCGACGCCGAGGCCGCGGATCACCGGTGCGGTGAGGCGGGTCAGGATGTCGCCGGGACCCAGGTCGAGAATCCAGCGCGCGCCGGCGTTGTGCACGCCGGTGATCTCTTCCACCCAGTCGACACCGCTAACCAGGATGGCGTCGGTCAGGCGCCGGGCCAGCTCCACGTCCAGGCCGACCTTTTCGGCCCAGGCGCCGACGATGTCGATGCCGTCGGCCAGCCGCGGGGTGTGGAAGCCCACCTCGACCCGCACCGGGTCGAAGACCGGCGCGAAGACGTCGCCGCCGCGGAGCTTGTTCTTGCGGTCGGCCTCTTCTTTCTCGGAGATCTGCTGGCAGTACAGCTCGAAGCGGGAGAGTTGCTCCGGGGTGCCGGTGATGACGACCGAACGCCGGCCGTTGCGGATGGACAGCACCGGGGGCAGCACGGTGCGAACGTCCTGGGAGAACTCGTCGAGCAGCGCGACGATGCGCTCGGGATCGGCGTTGGTGACCGACACCATCGGCGGGCGGTCACCGAGCACGGAGATGCCGCGCCGACGGGCCACCAGCGTCCCGGCCGCACCGATCAGCTGGGCCAGGGCCAGCAGCTCGACGTCGCGCGCGCCCTCGGCCTTGAACGCCTCGACGGCCAGCACGCCCTGCGAGTGGCCGGCGACGGCGACCGGCGGGGTCGCGGTCCAGTCCATGCCCTGTCGCGCCAGGGCACGGACGGCGGCGATCTGGGTGAGCAGCACGCCGGGCATCGACACCGCGGCCGACGTCAGGTGCTTGTCCGCGGGCGTCGGGTCCTCGGCCGCCAGGGCGCGCACCCACCGCAGCGGCTCGAAGCCGATCGGGCGCACCACGACCAGCGCTTTGGCCACCGGTTCGAGCAGCAGCTCCGCTTCGCCGACCAGCGTGGCGATATCGGTCTCGATGCCCGCCGAGGACACCAGCTCTTCAAGGGTCTCCAACCAGGCGCTGCCCTGACCGCCGAATGCGACGGCGTACGGCTCGCCGGCCGTGAGACGGTCGACCAGAGCATGGGTGCTGTGCGGGCCATTCCCGTCGCGGTCAGCGGACACCCGGTCGTGCTCGTGGATCGTCACCTTGTATATCTCCCTGTATGCGTCTTCACGTATCGGTTCGTTCGGCCTGCGCAGAGCCCCGGCGAGCGGGGTCCCGGCTGGCGGTGGGTCGATTCCGCTTTGAATCGCAGCCCTAATAGCGGCTGACCGTTGTGTTGTCGGCGGGCCACTCGTGTGGACCAAGCGGCGCGGCGGACTGCATCGGCTGTACTAAGAGTGTCATAAGGATTCGGGTCGTTTTTCTGCGCAGATCGGTTACTGGTGAGTTCTACGCACGGGTAACCGTGTTGTGGGTAACACCCGGATTAACCGGCCTTCCGGGTATCCAGAACAAACGTCCTGCATGCAGGTGGTTACGGTCGAGTAGCTATAACTGCGCTGTTCAAGGCGGCATTGTTATCAAATCGTTATGTTAAGAATTTGTAGTGCGCGCCGCCCCTCGCGCCGCGGCGACTGAGCCGTCTCGCGCTCGCCGCCGTCCGCGCGGCGCGACAAACAGCGAACAAGTGTTTGCTGGAGTCGGCTTGCGCAACCCCGGCCGGATGAGCTGTCGGGTCAGAGTTCTTTGCGGCGGTGCGCGGTTGCCAGGCCCGGATTGGCCGCCGGATGGGCGTATCCCTTGGGCGAGCGCCACTCGTGAGGCCAAAAACACGAGCCCAGGCCGTCGTGCAGCGCCGAGCCGATCGTCTTCGAATTGCCGTAAACGTCCGTCCGCTGGTGCCCGATCACCGACGCACGGATGATGCGGCTAGACCGGGATCGGCGGACGGCGGTCGCCGAGTCCGCCTTTGCGTTCAAGCAGTGCGCCGAGTCGCAGAATGGTCGACTCGTCGAACCACCGCGAGACGAGCTGGATACCGATCGGCAGACTCTCGGAACTGAAGCCGTACGGGACTGAAAGTGCCGGCAGACCGGTCAGGTTGAAGAACGAGGTGATGTCCATGACGTGCGCCCACGACACGGTGACACCGTCGACCACCAGCTCCTGCAGGCCGTGCGGCGGCGCGGTCACCGGATTAACCGGACACAGCAACACGTCGTAATCGCCGAAGTACCCGGCGAACGCCGAACGCAGGTCCTCCTGTGTTCGCCGGGCGGCGTGCAGCTGGGCGAAGGTGGGGTCCGCCATGGCGACGATGCCCGCTCCGGTCGCGAACAGTTCGTCTTCGCGGCCGGCCGCCAAGGCCTTGACGTGCGGGACCAGCTGCGAATAGAAGAATGTCATCACCGCGGTCAGAGCGTCGGTCTCGCGCAGGAAGGGCGGGTCTATCCGGTCGACCCGGCAACCCAGGTCGACCAACCGGGCCGCGGCGTCGGCCACGGCGGCGGCGATCTCGGGATCGACCGGCCCGAAGGAGTCGACGGCCCACCCGACCCGGATGGTCTGTCCGGCGATTCGGGTGCTGGCGGACTCGGTGTCCTTCGCGTGTACGGCATAGCCGTCGCGGCCGTCGGGACCACTCAGCAGCGAATAGCCCAGTGCGATATCGCGGACAGTGCGGGCCATGGGCCCCACATGGAACCATGCGGATGTCATGGGCGCGAGGTGGCCGGTGAAGGGGATCCGGCCGTGCGTAGCCTTGAGGGCGCCGATCCCGGTGTAAGCCGCCGGGCCGCGCAACGAGATCGCTACGTCGCTACCGATCCCGATCGGTGACATGCCCGACGCGATCGCCGCAGACTCGCCGCCCGAGGATCCACCGGGGGTGCGGTCCAGCCTCCACGGGTTATTGGTGCGGCCCGTCACGAAATTGTCAGTCTCGGTCCACGCCGAGAACTCGGGGATGTTGGTCTTCGCCAGGACAATGCCTCCCGCAGCCTTGAATCGGGACACCGAGGTGCCGTCGGCGTCGGGGACGCGGCCGGCGAATAACTTCGTGCCGCCCTGGGTCAGGACGCCGGCGGTGTCGATGGAGTCCTTCACCGTTACCGGAACACCATGCAGGGGACCAAGTTCGGTGCCGCTAGCGACGGCGGCGTCGGCAGCGTCGGCGGCGCGCAAGGCCTCCTCGGCCAGCAAGGTGACGATGGCATTGACGCTCGGGTTGACCTCGGCGATGCGATCAAGGTGCGCCCGGACCACTTCGCGGCTGGACACCTGCTTGCGCGCGATGAGGGCCGCGAGGCTGGTTGCGTCCTGGTAGTGCAGTGGTTCTGAGTGCGCATCTCGTTTCATGCGTACTGCGCTTCGCCGTCGCCGAACGACCAGTTTTCTTTGACTACCTCGGTGAGACTCACGAAGACATCCTGCGGTCGCAGCTGGGCCCGGTCACTGAGACGCCGCACCAGGGCGGCGTAGAAATGCTGTTTTGCCGCTACCGAACGTCCGGCATTGAGGGTGATGTCGATGATAAAGGCTTCATCGGAACGCTCGATGCCGAGGTAAGTCGAATCGATCAGTAAATCGCCGGAAGCGTGGGGGGTGACGACCTGGAAGCGATCGTGGACGGGCACATTGAGGGTGTCGACCAGAGTCTCATAAACGACGTCGGCAATCACGGTTCGGCGTTCTGGCACAATAGATTCCGGTAGATCGATGCGAACTAGGGGCATGGAGATCAGTCCTTTCTTAGGCTGCGGTCGTAAGTGTTGATGCCGCGGCGGTGCGGCGCCTGGTGCGGGCGAGCATGACCGCGACCGCCGAGAGCACCCCGCTGGCCACCAGCAGCCACCACCCGCGCTGGTAGGAGGCCAACGTGGCATGGCCGCTGCCCACCAGCACCACCAGCAATGCCACTCCGATGGCGCTGCCGACCTGGCGTGCCGTGTTCAGCACCGCGCTACCGGTCGTCGCGCGGTGTGCCGAAAGAGCGCTTGCCGCAGCGAATAACGGCGCCTGGACCAATCCGGCGGCGCAGCCCATCAGGAGCAGACCCGGCAAAAAGCCCTGCGCGTAATCCGGCGCTGCCGAGGCCCCGAGCAACCACAACGCCGCGGCCGCGGCCATGCACAGCGACCCTGCGATCGCCGGCGCGGTGCGGCCGAACCGGGCAGCGACCGCCGCGGCGTTGACGGCCCACAGCAAGGACACGAGTGGGCCGGGTGCGATCGCCAGACCGGTGCGCAGCGCGCTGTAGTGCCACGCGTCCTGAAGGAACAGCACGCTGATCAGCAGCCACGCCCCGAATCCGATGAAGAACGCGAGTAGCGCGATGGTTGAGCAGCTGAACGCCCGGGAGGCGAACACCGAAGCCTCGATCATGGCGTGCGGATGAACGACGGTGCGCCACAACGTGATCAGTGCTGCCGCCACGGCGGCGGCGTAGAGCCCGAGCGTGACTGGGCTCATCCAGCCCCAATCGGGACCCTTGACCGTCGCTAGCACGAGTGCGGTGATGGCGATCAGCAGCGACACGGCTGATAGCGCGTCGGGCAGCCGGCTGTCGTGGGCAGCGCGGTGCCGGGGCACCATCGGACGCGCCAGCGCGACGATAAGGATCCCGATCGGCAGATTGATCAGGAAGATCCACCGCCAGCTGAGCCCGACGAGCAGACCGCCGACGGTGGGGCCCAAAGTGCCGGCGACCGCAGCGAGTCCGGCCCACAGACCAACGACCAGACTGTGCTGCCGGGCGGGGAAGGCGTGCAGCAGCAGCCCGAGCGATGCCGGCACGATCACGGCGGCACCGGCCGCCTGGACCATTCGGCCGGCGACCAGAACAGCCAGCGTCGGCGCGGCCCCACAGATCACCGAAGCGAGCGTGAACAGCCAGGTACCTGCGATCAGGAAGCGGCGGCGCCCGTAGTGGTCGGCCAGACGGCCGGCGGGAATGAGCAACGCGGCAAAGACGACAGTGTAGGCGTTGAGCACCCAGGACAGGTCGGTCAGCGACGCCCCACGATAAGACTGGCCCATCGCCGGCAGCGCCACGTTGACAACAAACAGGTCCAGTTGCGCCATGAATGCGACGGCACCCAATACGCCGAGTGCCGCCCACTTACGGACATGGCCGGCATCGTCGTCGGCCTCGGCTGCGCAGGGAGCCAGATCCTCACCGCTCATTTAGTCCTCGTAACCGAAGTATTCGGGCCCGAGCCAGTCCTTGATGCTCGGGTACATCGCCGATCGGAACAATTCGACGGCGGGCAACGGGCGATAGGCGGCGATACGCTTGGTAATCAGGCCGCTGTCGTTGTCATCGATGAGTTCGAGGATTTCGAGGTCGCGTCCGCCGATCTCACCCTGCCATTGCAGGAAGGTCGTCCGTTCGTCGATCTTGTGCTCGCGCAGGTAGTGACCGGAGCGCACGTGTGAGGAGAGCGCCCAGATCCGGCTGATGAGCTCGCGGCCGGTCACCACCTTGGTCAGAATCGGTGTGTGGAATTCGACGTCGTCGGCCAGCAGTGCGGCGACCTCTTCGGGTGTGTTGTTTCCGCGTTCGCGGAGTGCGCGCAGTGGGTGCATGACGTGTCCTAGCGTTGCCGTGGATCGAAAAGCGTTGTCATGGTTCAGATTCCAATCCTGGGATCTAGTGGATGACGGTCAATGGGTCGCGCGTCCCGACTGTGTCGCGGCGGCTTCCAGACATCACGGTACAAGTTCATTCAATGAACTTCAATAGATGAAGTTCTGCAACCCATGGAATCCGCTTAGCGAATCAGCCGACTGAGCTCGTCCGCTGTTGCTAAGGGGCGTCCACGAAAGGTTCCAGCATCCGGTGGGGCTTCCTCAGCAGGCGACTGATCCGGTCGTCGTGTCCGGCATCCCGCGAACGCCGCGGATGGACGTCGAGATCGCGGGGCGCGGGAACCACACCACACTTTCCGCAGTTGCCCAACGGTGTGAGTTCACCTCCACAGCCGGAATGCACGATAGGGCGGCGCAGACCGGGCTCAACATAGAATTCGTTGCCCCAGTTCATCATTGACCACACAACTGGCCATAGCAGCTCACCCTTGCGGGTCAGCGAGTACTCGCTTCGGCCGCTGGCGCCGACTGAGGTCGTCATGATCTGGTGTGCTACGAGCAGCCTGAGTCGCTCGGTGAGGACTGCAGGCGGGATCTCGAGGTGCTCGCGAAAATCGGTGAAGCGGACCACGCCGTAGAAAGCATCCCGGATTATGAGCAGTGTCCACCGCTCACCGATCACCTCGAGCGAGCGCGCTACCGCGCACAGCTCACGATCGTATTCTCGCCGCAAAGCCACTTCAGGATCATACGCCGGGAACAGTACAGTGATTGAATCTTTGCGACGGTGCGCGGTTGCTAGGCCCACTGCCCGAATTGCGGCTTGAGGATTTCGTTGATGTCCACCCCAACGCCGCCCACGCTGCGCTTATCGATCTCGACTTGGTGCAGATTGGCCTCCGGATGGGCGTAGCCCTTGGGCGAGCCCCAGTTGTGCTGCCAGAAGCAGGAACCCAGGCCGTCGTGCAGCGCCCAGTCGATCGTCTTCGAGTTGGCGTAAACGCCCGTCCGCTGGTGTCCGATCACCGATTCCCAGGACCGCAGGTAGGGAGCTACCTGGCTTTTGTACTGCTCATAGGACGGGTCGTCGTCGATCGACGCGTAAATGGGTGCGTTGGCGGGACCACCGGCGGCGGCATGCAGCTCCATCCCCCGCTGGGCATGTTGCAGCCCGGCGTTGGCGCCGCCCAGCCAGTCGGCCGAATTGCCCTTGCCGTACTGATAGCAGGAGACAATCTTGAGTCCGTTGCTGTGCAGGTCACGGGCTTCGGCGACCTGAATCGGCTTGCCCAGCATCCAGTTACCGCCCGGCCGCCGGTCGGAGACATAGCGGATCGACCCCACGGCGCCGGCGGCCCGGATCTGGCTGGCCGGAATCACGCCCGCGGCGTAGTCCAACAGGGTGCCCAGGGAAGCCGAGGCCGGCGCGGCGCACAACGACGAAGCCGCGACGCCCAGACCAACCAAGGCCGGGGTCGCGGCCGCGAATTTGAGCACGTCACGGCGCGAAATCGACACATCGGACAGGGTACGACACAAACACCAACAGACACACCAATCACACCGGTCACAGATCAATCACGTTTGGCGTACTCGGGTTTGGGACGCCGGCAGCCAGTGTGCGGTGACGGCGTTGAGTGTGCGGTCAGGGTGGCGACACGCCGGGGCGGGCCGCATTATTATTGTCACTATTAACTTTATAAAGTTAGCGTCCGAGGGGGGCTCCAATGGATCATGACCAGCTCATCGACCTGACTCGACGGGCGTTGAAGTTGGCCCGCGACAAGACCACCGACCTGGCTCCGCACCAGCACACGGTCGACGCGAGCGATTACACCTCGGCGCAGCGCCACCTCAGCGAAAAGGCGTTGCTAGTGGCCAGCCCGCAACTCGTCGGCTACGTCTCGGAGCTCGCCGAGCCCGGCGCCTACTGCACCAAGACGGTGATGGGGCGATCGATCCTGCTCACCAGAACCTCCGACGGGTCGGTCCGAGCCTTCGACAATGTCTGCCTGCACCGCCAGTCGCCGGTGGTGACGGGCTGCGGCACCGCGAAGCGGTTCAGCTGTCCGTACCACGCCTGGACCTACGACAACACCGGCAAGCTGGTCGGCCTGCCCGGTCGCGAGGGCTTCCCGGATGCGACGGTCAAGTCCGACTCGTTGACCGAACTCCCCGCCGCCGAGTTCGCCGGATTCCTCTGGGTGGCGCTCGATAAAGACGCCACCCTCGACGTCGCCGCGCACCTGGGACCGCTGGCCGACGAGCTGGACTCGTGGGGCATCGGACGATGGGCCCCGCTGGGCGAGAAGGTGCTCGACGCCCCGATCAATTGGAAGTTGGCCGTCGACACGTTCGCCGAGAACTACCACTTCGCCACCGTGCACCGGGACACCTTCGCCACCATCGCCCGCAGCAACTGCACGGTTTTCGATTCGTACGGACCCCACCATCGGTTGATCTTCCCGCTCAACGCGATCCTCGAGCTGGAGAATGTTCCCGAGGAGCAGTGGGACCCGTTCCACAACATGGTGGTGATCTACGCGCTGTTCCCCAACATCGTGCTGTCGGTGACGATCGCCAACGGCGAGCTGTTCCGGATCTACCCCGGCGACGAACCCGGCCGGTCGATCACCGTGCACCAGAACTCGACACCGCTGGACATTTCCGAGGAATCCGTGGCGGCCGGCGCTCAAGCCGTGTTTGAGTACGCGCACGCCACGGTGCGCGACGAGGACTACCGGCTGGTCGAGGGGCTGCAGGCCAATCTCGCGTCGGGCGCTCGCGATCACCTGGTGTTCGGCCGCAACGAGCCGGGGTTGCAGCATCGCCACATCGCGTGGGCCGAGGCCCTCGCCGCGTCAGCTGCCGGCGGCTGACTGCGCTTCGGACAGCACGGCGATCAGATCGTCGAGAAGCGTTGCCAGCATGCCGTTTTGCACGGGAAGCGCTGCGCTGAGCAGTTCGACTGCCGCACCGCGACGGCCCGCGGCCACCAACGGCACCAGCTGATCGACCACCGACTGCAAGTCCGGGTCGACGTCGGCAACGGTGGTGGCCAGCACCTCGAGCAGCTCCCAGTCCCGGTACAGCGCCACCGAGCGCTCGTTGAACGCGAAGCCGCTCACCGGTTTACCCCAGAGCGTCCCCTGGTAGCGGTATGGCCCCTCCATGTACTCGATCGGCAGACCGTGCGCGGGCGCCGGCACCAGCGGCTCGCCGACGAGATCCAGTTGCAGTGTGGCGCAAGTAATCCGGTGCCGGTCGGCAAGGTAGCGGGCCGGGGCAAGCGGGCGCACCAGCGGTCGCACGTTAGTGGGCCATTTGACGTAACTGCTGACGGTGACCTCGATGTCCTCGGCGCATTCCGGCGCGATGGCCGGATCCGGGTGACTGGTCGTTATGCCGGTAAACGGTTGCAGCGCATTGCCGTTCGTGCGGTCGAACTGCCGCCAGATGCTCAGGTCGACGCCGTTGTCGAAATTGATCGTGCGCCATTCGTGCGAGCGGGCTCGCGGGTCTCCCCCGGTGCCGCCGCCGCCCGCATACTTCGGGAACCACTGGCGATCGACATGTCCGCTGCTACCGGAAACCTGCTCGACCGTCTCGCCCCAGCGCAGTGTTCCGGTCATCGACATACCGGTCTGGAAATACGAGTACGTGTCCGCTTGACCGAAGCAGACGATCTTGCCGTTGTAAGTCGATGCGCCCACCGGCACCGGTGCGCGTGTCGGGGTGACGACCAAGTCCAATCGCATGGACCGCCCCTGGTGGTCCTGGCCCACCAGGCTGACTCGATAGGTATAGGGCAGCAACTGGTCGTCGGCGTCACGGCACGTGATCCACGACGCGGTGCCGGCACTGCTCTGATAGCTGATGTCGAGATAGCCTGCGGCCATTGCCATTTTGCGCTGTGCCCCCGGCTCCATATTGGCCGGCGGCATGTCGTAGTCGGTGTAGGTGCCGTAATCACCGGTGTCGAGGTCGAACAGTGCCATCGTGTAGAAGTCGGCGACGACCGTTCCCCCGGGTTGGTTCTTGTTGAAGATGGTCAGGAACGCAAACGACCGGTCGCTCTCGACGGCCTGCAGTTGACCGGCGATGAACCACGTGTCGGACTCCTGGCCCGGATGTTCGCCCTCCGCCGCGGGGAAGTCCAGCTGGCTATCGCCGGGCACCAACTGATACGGGTAACTGCGCCAATCGGTATTCATCTCGGCTTCCTTGCCACCGCGCCATCTTGCTTCTTTGCTATGTTAGCGTCAATAGCAAAATTACGGTCACGGCCTCATCCCCGCCGCAAGGAAGTGCCCCGATGACAGAAAATACCGACCATCGGACCTATGCCGAACTGTTCATCGGAGGGCAGTGGCGCAAGCCCGCCAACCCGAGCCAGCTCGACGTGATCTCCCCGCATACCGAAGAGCCGATCGGCCACGTCCAAGTTGCCGGTCCCGAGGACGTCGATGCCGCGGTCACCGCCGCGCGCCACGCCTTCGACCATGGCCCGTGGCCACGGTTGACCCACGCCGAGCGGATGGCCAAGGTCGAAGAGTTCGCCGCGATCTACGCCGGCCATGTCGACGAGATGGCCGACCTGATCACCGACGAGATGGGGTCGCCGCGTACCTTCAGCCGGATGGGCCAGGGCGCCGCCGCGGCGGCGTTGATCCACCTGACGCTGGCCGCCGCCCGCGACTTCCCCTGGGCGGAACGCCGCCAAGGTGTGCTCGGCGAGGTGCACCTCCGCCGGGCGCCGGTCGGGGTGGTCGGGGCGATCGTGCCGTGGAACGTACCGCAATTCCTGATCATGCCCAAGCTCATTCCGGCACTGATCGCCGGCTGCACGGTCATCATCAAACCCGCACCCGAAACACCTTTGGACGCTTTGTGGTTGGCCGAAATGATCGAGCAGGTCGGCCTGCCCGAGGGTGTGGTGTCGGTGTTGCCCGGCGGTACCGACGTTGGTGAGGCGCTGGTGCGCCATCCCGGCGTGGACAAGATCTCCTTCACCGGTTCCAGCGCCGTCGGACGCCGCATTGCCGCCTTGTGCGGAGAGCAGCTCAAACGGGTGAGCCTGGAGCTGGGCGGCAAGTCGGCGGCGATCATTCTCGACGACGCCGACATCGCCAAGACGGTGGCCGGCCTGAAGTCGGCCAGCCTGATGAACAACGGACAGGCCTGCGTCGCGCAGACCCGCCTTTTGGTCAGCGAACGACGGCACGATGAGTTCGTCGACGCGCTGGCCGAGATGATGTCGAATCTCAACGTCGGGGATCCGACCGACGAGGCGACCGACATCGGGCCGCTGTTCGCTCAACGGCATCAACGCCAGGTGCAGGAGTACATCCAGTCCGGACAAAGCGAGGGCGCCCGTATCGTGCTCGGTGGCCTCAATACCGCACAAGACAGTCCGGCCGAGCGCGGCTGGTACGTGCGGCCAACGCTTTTCGTCGATGCGACCAACGACATGCGCATCGCCCGCGAGGAGATTTTCGGCCCGGTGTTGACGGTGCTGCGCTATCGCGACGAATCCGACGCGGTCCGCATCGCCAACGAGAGCAACTATGGTCTGGCCGGTTCGGTGTGGACGTCGGACATCGCCCACGGCCTGGACGTCGCAGCCAGTGTGCGCGCGGGCACGTACGGCATCAACATGTACACACTCGACATCGGCAGTCCGTTCGGCGGTTTCAAGCACTCGGGCATCGGCCGCGAGTTCGGGCCGGAAGGCCTCGACGAATATGTCGAGCTGCAGACGGTGATCGCCAAGGGGCAGATGCCGCCGCTATGAGCTAGTGCGCTCCGGCTGCCATGCGGGATCACGACCAAGGCGCGCAAGGAGTTTGGCCTGCACATCACTGTCGCTGCTCGGCGCGACGGGAGCACCGAACATTCCCGACGCGGCCAATTCGCGGGGATCCACCGGGAGTCCGGCATAGCAGAGCTCGCACCACCGGGCATCCAAGCGATCGTCGGCCCCGACCGCGCGAGCGAGATCCCAGCAGTGGACCAGGACGTCGCGGGTCAGGTTCGGCATCAGCCGATACGCATCCAGTTCTGCCGCGCTGCCGGATTCAAGAGCCGCTGTCAGCGACGCATAGGTCAGTTGCCACCGCGCTTGCGGATCGTCGGGCCGATGGGGCTTTAATCCCAACGGCCGCAACAGAAGTACGTCGTGGAAGCCGATAACGTGCTCGAGCACCGCCCGGGCGTCCCAAGCCTCGCACGGGCTGCGACGATCCCACTTGCCATCGGCCGACGCGACCGCCTGGCCGAACCGTCGACACACGGCCAGATGCAGTTCGGCTACGCCGTCATCCACCGTGCAACTGCAGGGTGAGCTCGACCGGGCAGCACAGGACGCCATGCTGATTGGTCACTTCGATCGTGATATCGACCAGGCAGCGCGGTGGGTCCACCGAGGTGTCCCGTCGCTTGGCCACCGCCCGGCCCCGGCCGATCATCGTATCGCCGGCATAGATCGAACCGGCCAGTCGCAGCGAGCGGCGCACCACCCGGCTACTCGGGCCGGCCCAATCGGTCGCGATGCGGTCGGCGAACCCGGCAAGGTGCATGGTGTTGAGGTAAATCGTTGGGTTGCCTTGCCTCTGGGCATATTCGGGATCGAAGTGGCCGGGGAAATAGTCCCACGTCGCTCCGGCGTTCTCGACCACCCGCTGGTAGCTGATCTCGTCGACCACTTCCGGCAGCTCGACGGGAACGGTGATCTCGTTCCAGTCCAATTCCGCACCGGTCATGCCGGCGCTGCCGGGGTGAAGCGGAACAACGTATTCCGCGATCGGGCGACGACGGTGCCGTCCTGACGGCGATAGGTCTCCAGCATCTCGATGAAATGCCCGACACCGAGCCGGGTCTGCTTCTCCGGTGACACCGACACCAATTCCTCGACACTGGTGAGCACGTCGCCCTCCACGATGGGCTCCAGGAACTCGACGTCGTTGGCGGCGTTGATGAATGTGGTGCCCGGCAACGGTACTCGCAAGATCAGCGACGCGGCGGGTCGCCGGCCGCCGGGCTCCCATGGCGGAGGTATCAGCCATCCCATCAACAAACCCGGTGGGGCCAACAGGCCTCCCCACTGCTGCCGCGCGAACTCCGGGTCCCAGTACGAACGATTGCCGTCGTGAATCATCGAGGCATACAACTGAATACGCGCGCCACTGACCGGCGTCACGGCGGTCCGCGGTTCGGTTGCCACGCCGACCATTCGCAGCGCGTCTTCGTAGGTGCCGAAGGCTAGTTGATAGCTGAGATCACGATCCACGTATCGGTGCCGCTTACATGACAAGCGGGTGCCGGCTGGGCACCAAATCCCAGGAGAGATTGCGCGACGTGTAGTACCAGGCGCCGCGCTCGTAGATCAGCTCATCCCGGTATGTCCCGGTGGCGCGCAGCGTGGTGTCGCCGAAGGCAGCGGAGAACAGCACGACGACACAGCGCTGCATCGCGTGGACACCCTCGACAGCGATCTCGTGATCGACGGTCACCAAGCGTTGTCCTTCGCCCCCGTCGAACGCCAAACGCAGGTCGGCGAAGAGTTCACCGTCACGCACGTAGCTGGCTCCGGAATGACGAAACGTCGCGATCCAGCTATCGCGGTCGCCGTCGGAGTAAGCGCGATTGTGCCGGGCGTTCAAATTCAAGATCGCATCGCGGCCGGTCGCAGCCTGCAGGAACTGTTCCTGCTGGTAGGTCATCGTCATCTTCTACTCGCCAGCCTCTCCCCGAAGGAAAAAAGAAACGAACTACGTAACATCGACTTTACTTACCGCTTAACAATATATCCGTATTCTTCTCGATCCCAGACCCCCGACGTCAAACCCTTGACTCGCAGTAAATCTTTACGCACCCGTCCGATAACGTTCTTCGGGAGTTCGTTGACCTGCTCGACGTATCTGGGCACGCAGAAGTACGGCATCCGGGCCGCACAGAAGTCGAGCAACTCCGCGCAATCCAGCACGGCATCCGCGCGCACCGCCACCACGAGCAGGATGTCGTCCTCGCCCAATTCGCTGGGCACCCCGATCGCCGCGGCTTCGGCCACCGCGGGATGGCTCACGACGACGCGCTCCACCTCGACCGAGGAGATGTTCTCGCCGCGCCTGCGTAGCGAATCCTTGATCCGGTCCATATACGTCAGGTTCTGATCGGCGTCGAGTCGGCCGAGATCACCGGTGCGAAACCATTCCGGGTGCGGGGCCACCCGGGCGTCCGGGCCGACATAGCCCTCGCTCATCACGTGCGGGTGTCGGGGCCGGCAGGCGATCTCGCCCACGGCGCCGGCGGGCAGCGGGTTGCCGTCGTCGTCGACGATGCGCACGTCGAAGTTGGGATTGGGTCGGCCGGACGTTCCGGGGACGCCCTCGTCGGAAACGCCCTTGACCACGATCGGGAAGGCCTCGGTCATCCCGTACATCGTGACAATGCGGCAGCCGTAACGCTTTTCGATGTCGTGGTAGGAGCTCGCGTCGATCGGCGCGGCCGAGATGAACCGCAGCGGCAACCGCGCGTCACGCGGATCGTCGGGCAAGTTGTACAGCATCGACACCATCGCGCCGGCCCCGACAAAGCCGATGGCACCGTGGGCGCGGATGTCATCCCACACCTGGCCGGGATGGAATCCGCCCGCCAGCACGGTCGTTGCGCCGGTCAGCATCGGGACCAGCACGCTCGGTGCGGCGCTCAGGTGGAACAACGGCATCGCCGTCCACAACGACTCCCCCGACCGTAGCTCCCAGGCCGACGCGGCCGTCGCGGCCACCGAAAACAGGTAATTCCAGCTCGTGGCAACGGCTTTCGACGGCCCGGTGGTGCCCGAGGTGTAGAACAACGCCCCCACCTGGTCGGGCTCGGCGGGATCGTCAAGACAGCGGGCTTCGCGGGTAAGCGCGCGGCTCAGCGAATCGCCTTGCACCACAATGTCGGTCACCGCGTCCAGCCGGTCGGCGACCTCGTCGACCGGGGCACGCCGCTCGGCGTCGGTGAGAATCACCTTGGCCCGCGACAACTGCAGGGTATGCAGCAGGAAGTCCCCCTTGTTGGCGGCGTTGACCGCCGCGCTCACCGCGCCGATGCGGGCCGCGCCCAGCCAGAAGTACACCCATTCCGGGCAGGTGCCGGTGAACAGCGCCACCCCGTCGCCGCGGCCCACGCCCAATTCGCTCAGCAGGGCGGCCGCCGCGCAGGAGCGCTGACGCATCTGCTCGAACGTGACCTCGGTGCCGGCGATCGACATCATCACCCGATCGGGGGACTGCTGGGCCCGGCGATCCAGCACGGCCGGGACGGTGAAGCGATCCACGCCGAAATCGGAGGGCCCGAGGGGCTTACCCCGAACCGAGTGCATCGGCGCCACTTAGGCTTTCGCAGCCGCCGGGTCGGGTTCGCCTTCGGCGGTGTATCCGAAGTCGCTGGATGAGGGCTCCGTGCCCGGGTAGAAGCGGTGCGCCCAGCGGCGCAGGGCCGCATAGTCGTGTGCCTCTTCGGGAGCCAGGTTCGGCTTCTCCAGGTATTTCATGTTCTCCCAGGTGAAGAAGTCCTGTTTGATGACTTCTTGCTGCAGCTCCAGGAATTTCGCGGCGCGGCCGGTGGGTTTGTCGCCGGTGTCGCCGGGCTCGCGGATGGAGGCCTGCGTGTAGAAGTAGTCCGTGTAGTCCTCGTCGACCGGCGTCTGTCCGGTGACCTCGATCGTGGCCACCAGGTCACTCGGGAACCGGACCAGCCCCAGCCCCAGCGAGTAGTTGTCGTAGATGATCTTGGCGTCGACCGGCCCGTTGGGCGTCAACCACGTCTTGGCCCGGCCCCCGCCGAAGTGAGCGTTGACGGTGGCGTGCAGGTGATAGCCCGCCACTTCGAAGGAGGCGGTGTTGGCGGGGTTGGCGGCCTTGTGCACGTACTGCACGTGATACGGATCGGCCGCATTCTCGATGATCATCTGCGCGTGCACCTTGACCCGGTTCAGCATCCGGCTGTGCGGGTGCAACGGGTAGTACTCGCCGGTTTCCAGTTCGGGAAGCGCCGGCGGCTGCCAGTACGGCGCGCGGCCGTGGCGTTCGTGCCAGACCAGGATGAAGCCGTACCACTCCATGCTCGGATAGGTCTTGATCCGGACGTTCTGCTTGCAACCGATCTTGCTGTACGGGATCAACGCGTTGCTGCCATCACCGCGCCACTGCCAGCCGTGCCAGGGACAGACGATGTTCTCGTCTTCGACGGTTCCGCCGACGCCCATGTTGGCGCCGAGGTGCTGGCAGTATGCGTCCAGCACGTTGACCTTGCCGGACGCGGTGCGGAACAGCACCATCTCCTCACCGAAGTAGTGCAGCCGCTTGACTTGCCCGGGCGCCACGTCGCTGGCGAAGGCAACGATGAACCACCCCGTCGGGAACCGATAGGTGGACAGGGCAATGCCGGACGGTCCGAACTCACGTTCCGACGGGTCGGGCTCTGAAATCGTATTCACCACAACTCCGTTTCCCACGCGGCCGGGCGCAATCGGGCCGCTCTTACCTCACCGCGTTTCGACGACTAAAGTCTATTTTTACTATTTTAAGCATTGAACGTCAACGCGGTGCCAGCCGGTGGTCGCGTGGTGGGTGAACAAGCGGGGTTCGCATGACTGCTGCTGCAGTGGATCTTTCCGATTTCGCCTTGTGGCGTAGCGGTTTTCCCGACGAGTTGTTCGCCGAGTTGCGGTGCAACAGGCCGCTTTTCCGGCACGACCTGACGCCGGGTGTGGCGCAAACCGTGCGCCGTGATTTTTGGGTGGCGACCAAACACCGGCATGCGGTCCGCCTGCACCGCGACACCGAGTCGTTCACCGCGGGCGACGGTCCGCTGATCCAGCCGGTCGCCATGTTCTCGTCGTACCCGACGATCATCACGCTGGACCCGCCGGACCTGAACAAGCGCCGCAAACTCATCGCAGGCGCGTTCAATCCGCGGGCCATCGCCAAGCTGGAGGACGGCATTCGGGCGCGGGCGGCGCAGATGATCGACAGATTGCTCGCCAAGGGCGGCGGGGATTGGATCGAGGACGTCGCCGACGCGCTGCCCATGACGGTGATCGGCGACATCATCGGCATCCCCGACGAGGACCGGGCGCGAATCTTCGACATCTTCGATCGCATCCTGAAGGCGCTTGCGCCCGAGGCGAGCCCGAGCGGGCAGGTTGAACTCGAGCTCTTCGCCTCGGTCTTCGGGTACGCGATGGAGCTCACCGCCGAAAAGCGGCGCAACCCGACCGACGACATCTGGAGCACGCTGGCGTCCGCGGTGATCACCGGTGACGACGGCGAGCAATTCAGCCTGCCCGAACACGAACTCGAGTTCTTCTTCTTCGTGCTGGCGTTCGCCGGCAGTGACACCACCAAGAACGCCCTGGCCATGGGGCTGCAGGCGTTCGTCGCCAACCCAGAGCAGATCGAACGGTATCGCGAAGACGAGGCGCTGCGGCCCGGTGCCGTCGAGGAGGTGCTGCGCTGGGCGTCGCCGGTCGCGTACTGGACCCGCACCGCGAAGGTCGATGTGCAAATGGACGGCCTGCACATCCCCGCGGGCGATCGGGTGGTGTCGATGCTGCGTTCGGCCAACCGCGACGAGGAAGTGTTCGACTCCCCGTTCACCTTTGACATCGGCCGGCAACCCAACCCGCATGTGGCTTTCGGCGGCGGCGGGCCACACCACTGCCTGGGTGCGATGCTGGCGCGCGCCGAACTGCGGGCGGCGCTCGACGAGCTGCTGCTGCGCTGCGACCGCATCGAAATCGGGCCCGCCACGGTGTCGTATCCGAACCTGACCACCAACATGTCGATCTACGACGAAATGGCGATCTCGCTGACCGAACGGCGCTGAGTCAGTACGGGGCGGGTCCCTCGCCGAACGCGGCGAACACCGCCAGCGGATCCAGGTAATCGCGCCAGTGCACGATCTTCCGGCCGTCGATCGTGATCACGGAGACGAATCGGTTGACGTAGGGCGCGCCCGTCTTCACGACGGTGCCGTGCATCGTGTACTCGAGAATCACCGTGGACTGCTCGGGGTCGAAGTAGCGGTGCACGTCGCTGCTGTGACTCTGGACGATCGAATCCCCATAGTCGGCATACAGTTCGGCCAGCGCTTCTCTCCCGACGATTTTCCTCGGATACGTCGGAACGGTGATGACGAACTCGACCACCGCATCGTCGGCGTGGATATCGAAAAAGTCGGCCCCGTCGACCAAACCGTCGAGGGCCCCGACGACAAGCTCGAAGTAGGGCCGCATTCCGGCGTACTTCGCCATATCTCGCGATGACATGGACGGCTCGCAGTTCCTCAGTCCTGCAACCGCAGTGCGGCCTTCGGGCACTGGTCCACCGCGGCGCGGACGTCGATCTCCCGGTCCGGCGCCACCTCGCCGTCCGCGATCTGCACCACGTCCTCGTCGCCGAGTTCGAACACGTCCGGGGCGAGCGATTCACAGAAGCCTTGGGCCTCGCACAAGGTCTCGTCGACGGTCACGCGCATGAGTTGCCTCCTTATAGGCCCTTGGGGCGGGTTCCGATCACCCCGCTGGCAGCGAGGTTCGCCAGCTCTTCGTCGGTCAGCCCGCACCGATCGCGCAGTACTTCTCCATTGTGCTCGCCCAGCAGCGGCGGCGGGCGCAATAGCCACCTGTCCTGGCCGGACAGCGATGCGAACGGCGGGCACGGATACTCGGCTGACCCTATGCTCGCGTGTTGCAGCGTCTCGAAGAAACCCCGGTCGCGCAGTTGGGGGTTCTCGGTCACCAGCGACGGCGAGACCACGGGCGCCGCGGGAACACCCGCGCTTGCCAGCCGCTCCACCGTCGATTCCAGCGGCTGCGTGGCGAACCACTCCCGCAGCCGGTCATCGATGTCGTCGGCGCACTCCCGTCGGCCGTCGGCCGTGGCCAGACCCTCGTCACACCAGGCCGGTCGCCCCATCACCTCGACGAGCGCGGACCACTGCTGGTCGTCGCTCACGGTCATCGCGATCCAGTCGTCTTTCTCTGGTGCACCGGCACACCGATAGAGATTCTGGATCAGCCCGCCGAAACCGCGATTGCCGCGGCGGCTCAACGTCTTTCCGAAGACCTCGAATTCGATCGCCTGTATCGCGGTGGCGTTCAACACCGTTTCGAGCATCGGCAGCTCGAGCTGCTGACCGGTGCCGGTGCGTTCGGCGAAGTTCAGCGCGGCCAGTACGGCGAACGCGGCGTGCACCCCGGCCAGTGGATCGCAGGCTCCACGCGGCGTCACCGGCGGGGCATCCGGCAGACCGGTCACCCAGGCCAGCCCGGCGAGCTGTTCCATTGTGGGGGCGAATCCGACTCGTTCGCGCCAGGGGCCGTCCAGCCCGAACGCGGGCATGCGGGTGACGACGAGTTTGGGGTTGACGTCGAGCAGCACGTCGGCGGTCAGCCCGAATTGGTCCATCACGCGCGGGGAGAAGTTCTCGATCACCACGTCGGCGCCGGCCACCAGTTTCATGAACACGCGGCGCCCCTGTCCGGAGCCCAAATCCAATGTGACCGAACGCTTGTTGGTGTTCATCGCGTGGAACACCCAGCCGTACTCCCACCAGTCGTCCACGTCTTTGCGCATCCCGCCGGAGTACCGGATGCCGTCGGGGCGCTGGATCGACTCGACCTTGATCACCTCGGCGCCAAAGGCCGCGAGCAGGTGGGTCGCCGCCGGCCCGGCCCAGAACGCGGTCAGGTCGACGATCCGGACGCCTTCCAGCGGCCGGGTCGGTTTGGCCGGATCGCGTTCGGGTTCCCGTGTGCGCCAGGGTGACTCGTCGTTGTCGGCGCCCGGGTCAACAGTGTCGCCGACCGCAGGAGCCGCGCAGGCCGACATCAGCCACGGCGGGCGGGGCTGGTGAAAGCCGGCGGGGTTTTGCCGGAATACCCCGCGTTCGGTCGCGTACTCCACCTCGCGGATCGTTGCGCCGTTGCCCAGCGCCGCGATCGGCAGCCGGAACAGTTGGCCGAGCTCGACGATCTCCGCGACGGACCGCTGCGCCAGCCACGGGCCGATCTGCTCGCGGATCAGGTCGCGGTAGCCCCAGCGGCCGATCTGAAAACGCAGCTGCTCAATCTCTTCGAGCGCCGGACACTCGACCATCGCCAGGAAGTCGAGCCATTGCTGGCCGGTGACCATGGTGATCCCGACGTAGCCGTCCTTGGCCGGCTCGATCGACGGGACTTCGGTGGTGCGGCTGATCGGCGGCACCCGCAGCAGCTGCGAATGCAGCCATTCACTGCTCTGCATCAACGTCATCGCCTCGAGCATGGACAGGTCGAGATGCTCACCGGGACCGCCGTGCTCGACGCGGCGGCGCACGGCCAGCGCGCCGAACGCGGCGAACACGCCGCCCATGTACTCCCCCAGGTCGCCGCCGATCGAGATCGGGGGCCCGGCCGGATCGCCGCGGAAACCGGGCGAGCCCGCCCAGGCCTGCAAGGTGAATTCGCTGGCAGCGCGGTCGGCATACGGCCCGGTCCAGCCGAAGTCGGAGATCGTGACGATGACCGCTCGCGGCGCATCCGCCAGCAGCCGGCGCGGATCGATGCCCAGCGCCGCGGCGCGCGACGGGCCGGCGGTGAGGATGATCACGTCGGCGGCCGCCAATTCGGCACGCAACCGCTCCGAGCCCGGCGCGAAGGTCATGCTCTGCTTGCCGGCGTTGAGATAGCTGTAGAACGGCGATGCCTGGCCATCCGGCACGGGCGAACAGGACGCCGAATATCGCCGCAGCCAATCTCCTTGCGGCGGTTCGATTTTGCGCACCTGCGCCCCGGCGTCAACCAGCAACTTGCCGCAGTAGCTGCCAGCTATCCGGTCGCTGATTTCGACAACACGCAACTCATGCAGCGGTGTCGGACGGTCATCTGACCCCTGGCTCAATTGCCTCCGCCCTTCCGATCGCCACGCGATCAGAGATGCTATTTATATCATTACTGCTAAAATAGCTAAGCCAGCTGAGTACGCGCGCCTGGGAGCGCGCCGCTCGCCCTGCCGCGACTGCGAGGATTGGATGCCCGCTCTGGGAATTGGTCCCGATGCTCGTCGCCGGTTGTCGGCGCCGAGGATTGCCGAAATCGTAGCCGACGAATTGCGCCGCCAAATCATCGACGGCGAGCTTGCCGATGGCGATCTGCTGCCGCGCCAGGAAGTACTGGTCGAACAATTCAACGTCAGCCTGGTCTCGCTGCGCGAAGCCCTGCGCATCCTGGAAACCGAGGGTCTGGTCTCGGTGCGACGGGGTAACCGCGGCGGCGCCGTCGTGCACGCACCGGCCAAGACCAGCGCGGCCTACATGCTCGGGCTGTTGCTGCAGAGCGAGTCCGTTCAGGTCGCCGACCTGGGCATGGCGCTACAGGAGCTCGAGCCCGCCTGCGCCGCGTTGGCGGCGCAGCGACCGGACCGGGCCGACACCCTGGTGCCAGAACTCAAGCGGGTCAACGACTCCATGACCGAGCACCTCGACGACGGGCGCCTGTTCACCGAAATCGGCCGCCAGTTCCACGATCTCATCGTCCAGGGTTGCGGAAACCACACCATCATCGCGGTCGTCGGCAGCCTGGAAACGCTGTGGAGCAGCCACGAAAAGCAGTGGGCCGACGAGAGCGCAGCGCGTGGCACCTATCCGTCGCTGACCCAGCGACGCGCGGTCCTCAACACACATACCAAGCTGGCCGAGACCATCGCGGAAGGCGACGTCGACCGCGCCCGGCGCATCGCGGGCCGTCACCTCGCCGATACCCAGACCTATGTGCTGGCCGGGCGGCCCACCCAACGGATCTATGCGCTTTCGCCGCAGGCATTGTCACGCCCGCGCGATCTCCGGCAGTCGTAAGGAAGCCACTCATCTCCATGCGAACCGCGTTGGTCACCGGCGGCAGCGGTGGGATCGGCAAGGGCTGCGGGCGTAAGCTGGCCGAACTGGGTTACAACGTGGTGCTGGTGGCCCGGCGCGCGGATCCGCTCCGCGCGGCCGCCGCGGAGATCGGGGCCCGTTACCTCGTGGCCGACGCGTCCGATCCGGACGGATTCGCCGCTGCGATAAGCACTTTGGAGACGATCGACCTGGTCGTTCACGCCGCGGGTACGCTCGGCGGAACCTATGCGCGCAAGCAGACTTTCGCGCAGTGGCAGACCATCATCTCGGCCAACCTGGATTCGTGCTTCGTGGTGACCGCCGCGGTGCTGCCGCGGATGCAGGCCGGCTCGCGGTTCGTGTTCATCTCCTCGTCGGCGGCCCACGAGCCGATGATGGCTCGTACCGCCTACTCCGCGTCGAAAGCGGGCATGAATGCGTTCGCCCGGGCACTGGCGCTCGAAGTCGACCGCGACGGCATCGCCGTGCACATCGTGACGCCGGGCCCGGTGGAAACCGAGATGCTGCAGGACGTTCCCTTCGAGATGTACGCGATTCAGATCTCCGACGTCGCCGCGGCCGTCGCCTGGCTGGACACGGTGGACCCGTCGGTCGATCTGCCGGAGATCCGGCTTTCCGCGGTGCAGCGCGGTCCGTACGCTCGACCGCCGGTCGTTCCTAACGAGGCCCGCCGGCGCCAGGGAACGTCTTGATCACCGTTTCGCCGAACTCGCGCAGGGACTCCGGGTTCGCGAAATCGGCGAACCACACGTAGAAGCGCTCGACCCGCTGGGCGGCCAGACCCGCGAAGTGCTGGGTCAGCTCGTCGGCGTCGCCGCAGACCAGTCCCGCCCCCAGATTGCCGAATCGACGCATGCTCACCTCACGCACGGTGTCGGGGTCGGTGCCCGACCGGGCGAAGCCGATCATCTGCTGGACCGAGATCCGGGCGCTTCCCGCCGACGGAGCCAGCTTGGGCAACCGGTCGATGTGATTGGCCTGTAGGTTCCACCAATCCGCGTAATTGCGAACGAGTTCCATCAAGCGGGGCCCGCTGCCACCCAGAACCAGCGGTATCGGATGGTTGCGCTTCGGCAACTGAACCGCTCCGTCGTCGTCGGTACCGTCGCCCCAGTACTGCCTGATCAGGGCCAGGTGACGGCCGAGCTGCTGAACGCGGGCCACCGGATCCTGCTGACCGACATCGAATCTGGTGAACTCGGCGGGCCAGGATCCCGAGCCGAGGCCGAGATCGAACCGGCCGTCCGATGCGTCGGACAGGCTGACGGCTTGCTTGGCGAGCACGGCGGGATGCCGAAAGGCGTCGCACAGCACCAGATGGCCGATCCGCAGCCGCTCCGTCTTGGCAGCCACCCAGGTGGCGACGGCCATTGCCTCCCAAATGCTTTCGCCGGGCAGCCCCGGAGCCTCGAGGTGATCGATGAACGCCATTCCATCGAAGCCACTGGCTTCGGCATGCCGGGCCCGTTCCGTGATGTCGCCCACAGACAACCGCACCTGCGGCAGGAACAGATACCACTCGACCATGCGACCACCTATGCTCGGCGCGATTGCAACAGCGTCGCTAGTTTACTATCTTTATTATGTTAGGGGTCTTATGGATGTCGGACTGACTTCGGATCAGCTGTCGCTGCGCGACGCCGTGCGCGACATCTTGCGTACCGAATGTCCTCCCGACGCCGCCCGGCAGGCGCTGACGGATCCGGAGCGCTGGCGCGCTCTGTGGAAGACGGTAGTCGACCTCGGTTGGACCGAACTCGCCGCACCCGGAGTCGACGACTACGGACCCGTCGAACTGGTAGTGGTTCTCGAGGAGTGCGGCGCCGCCCTGGCGCCAATTCCGTTGCTCAGCAGCGTCGGCCTGGCCGCAGGGGTGTTGCGGGCGTGCGGTCTGGACTCGGTGCTCACCGATATCGCCGGCGGGGCCGTTGGCACCCTGGCGGTGCACGCCAAGGGATCTCGGCTGCCCGGGCCACCGATGACGCTGCGCGACGGACGGGTACGCGGCCGCGCGGTCGCCGTCCCCAACGCGTCTCGCGCAGAGCTGGTCGTCACGCTGGCCAAATCCATCGACGGCTATGTCGCCGTGGCCGTGCGTACCGGCGACGGCGTGACGATCACCGCGGGCGAGTCCACCGATCCCGCGCAACCGCTGGCCGACGTCGAGATCGACGCCGAACCCTTAGGCTGGGCGCCCGTCGACCTGGAGTGGGCGCTGACCGCGCCGTTGGTCGCGGTCGCCGCCGATCTGGTCGGCACGGCGAGCGCCGCCCTGCACCTCTCCGTCGAGTACGCGAAGTCACGCCGTCAATTCGGCACGCCGATCGGCGCATTCCAGGGCATCAAGCACGCGCTGGCCGACAACTATGTCGGCGTGGAGCGCGCCCGCAGCCTCACCTACGCGGCCGCGGCCCGCCTTGCCGATCCGAACACCGCACCCGCGGACGCCTGGACCGCCGCGGCACTGGCCAAGGCGGCGGCCGGCGACGCCGCGGCCGGCTGTGCCCGCACCGCGGTCCAGGTGCACGGTGCGCTGGGGCAGACCTGGGAGCACGACGCACACCTCTACGTCCGGCACGCCTGGCAGGGCGCGGCGCTGTTGGGAGACAGTCGCGCGCTCTACCACGAGGTGGGCTGCCGTTTCGCCGGAGGCGCGGCATGACGAGTGCAACGACTCCGTCCGAGGCGGTCGCCGAGTTCGTCGACTGGCTGGCCGCGTTCCTGCCGCAGGACTATTACGAGAATTACCGCCGGTATCGCTGGGACATCCCGCTGCGCCGCGACTATCAGCGGGCCGCATTCGAGGGCGGCTGGCTGCAGCCCACCTGGCCACGCGAACACGGCGGTCGATCGCTGGGTTTGCGCGACGCGATGGAGATCCGGATCGAGGGCGCGTTGCGGTCGGCGCCCAAGCTCCCCAACATTCAGGGGCCCGGCGTCGCCGCACCCGGCATCCGCCAGTTCGGCACGCCCGACCAGATCGAGCGCCTGCTGGTGCCACTGCTGCGCGGCGACGAATGGTGGGCGCTCGGTATGTCCGAGCCGGAGGCCGGGTCGGATTTCGCCGGCCTGCGCACCCGCGCCGAGCGCGACGGGGACGTCTTCCGGGTCAACGGTCACAAGATCTGGACCACACAGGCCCACGAATCGCGGTGGTGCACACTCTATGCGCGCACCGATCCGGACGCACCGAAACACCGTGGCATCTCGTGCCTGATCCTCGACCTGCACTCCCCCGGCGTGCGCATCGAACCCATTCGGATGTCGTCGATCTCGGACGAGACGTTCTGCGAGGTCTTCCTCGACGACGTCGAGATCCCGGCGGAAAACCTGCTGGGTCCGGTCAACGGCGGCTGGAACGTCGCGCTCTCCTCGCTGCACCATGAACGCCAGATGATCTGGATCATGAACTGGGTCGAAATCAAGCGCGGACTCGACGCGGTGCGGGGGGCCGGGGCGACCGGGGACAGCCAGGACCTCTACACCGAACTCGGGTCGCTGCTCGCCGACGCCGAAGCGCTGCGGGCCACCGGGTACCGCGCACTGGGCAACGAACTGGCCGGCCGGCCCAGCCCGGAAGCCGACATCATGAAGCTCCTCGGATCGGTTACCTTGCAACGGGTTTGGGAACTCGCGGCCGCCGCCGAAGGACCGCGTTCGGCCGGCGATTCCGATCTGCTGTTCGAACGTCAGGACGCGCTGGCCGCCACCATTTACGGCGGCACGTCGGAGGTGCAGCGCAACATCATCGCCGAGCGACTGCTCGGGTTGCCGAAGGGATGACGATGGACTACGACCTCGGCGACGACGCCGTCGAACTGCGACACCGCTTGCGGGAGTTGATCGCCCACCACGTACCACCCGACTTCCTGGGCGCCTGCACCGAGGATCCGCAAGACCTCGCCACCACCGAGACGTTCTGCAAGCTGCTGGCCTCCGAGGGTCTGCTCGCGCTGGCCTGGCCGAAAGAGCATGGCGGCGGCGGTGGTTCGGTCTGGCAACAGACGGTATTGCGCGAGGAGATGTGGGCCCAGCACGAGCCGCGGGGCCCGCAGTACATGGGTGTCAACTGGGTCGGCCCGGCGCTGATGCGATACGGGACGCAGGAACAGAAGGCAAAGCACCTGGCGGCCATCGCGTCCGGCGATGTGATCTGGTGCCAAGGCTTCTCCGAACCGGAGGCCGGAACGGACTTGGTCTCGTTGCGCACGCGCGCCGTGCCGGACGGGGACGGCTGGCGCATCACCGGCCAGAAGGTGTGGACGTCGTACGCGCAGATGGCGTCCTGGTGCGTGCTGGCGACGTGCACCGACCCCGACGCCCCGAAGCACAAGCGGCTCACCCTTTTTCTGATCCCGATGGACCGCAAGGGTTTCACGGTACGGGGAATCCCGTCGATGCTGGGGCCGCATCACCTCAACGAGATGTTCCTCGACGATGTGCAGGCGTTCCCCGGTGACGTTCTCGGCGAGGTCGGTGACGGCTGGCGGGTGATGCGCGAGGCGCTCGCGTTCGAGCGCGTCGGCATCGCGCGCTACGCGCGCTGCGAGTCGCTGCTGCATCGGATACAAAGCGAGTTCGGCGACGACTGGGACCGGCTGCCCGAATCGCTTCGGGCTCGGTGGGTCCGGGCGCTCGTCGACTTGCGGGTGGCCAGGCTGCTGGCCTATCGCGCGGTGTCGCTGCAGGACGATCCGTCGGCCGGTGCGGCGGCCAGCGCCGCCCGCATCGCCACCACTACTTGCGATCAGCAGGTCGCCGAGCTGCTGTTTGACGTGCTGGGCCCGGTCGCACTGGACAGCGGTGCCTCGTCAGCGCTGCACGGGGCCATCGAAGACCATTGGCGCTACGCACAAGCGGCCACCGTGGCATCGGGCACCATCGAGGTGCAGCGCATGCTGGTGGCACGAGCCGCTCTGGGAGAGCACCGGTGAAAACCACACTGCCACAGGACATTAGCGACTTCGCGACCGTCGCCGCCAAACGGTTCGACCGGCTGGGCGGCCCGCAGGCCGCACTGCGGGCCGAGACAGACGACAGCGTTCGGGACGCGGCTCGAGCGGCCCTGGGCGAGCTCGGCGCGTTCGAGCTCGAAGTCCGGTCCGGTCCCGACGACCTGCTTGCCGCGGCAGTGCTCTGCCAAACCGCGGGTGCGCACGCGCTGCCCTATCCCGTCGTCGAGGAGCTGCTGGCAATCGACGGTGCGCGCCTAGCCCTGGTCAATCCCGAGGCGCCGCGCATCGACCACGGCGATCTGCCCGGCGCCTGGGTCGCCGCCGACCTGGATGGCAACCGGTACCAGCTGCAGATCGCGTCGCGGACGAACGCCAAACTGGGGCCGTTCCTGGTGCCGGCCTCAATAAGCGCACCCGACGGGACAGTTCCGGCCGCCGACGTTAATCTTCATCTCGTGCTGGGATCATGGCGGATTCTGGGAGCAATGCAGCGCTCGCTGCAGATCGTCACTGACCATCTGCGGGCCCGCATCCAGTTCGGCAAGCCGCTGGCGGACTTCCAGGCCGTCCGGTTCGCCGTCGCGGATGCCTCGGTCGCGGTACGTGGGCTGCACGAGCTGGCGAAATACACCATTTGCCGACCGGAATCGCTACCGGCGCAGGTGCATTCCGCTGACGCGCTGGTGCTCCGATTCAAGGCCACCGACACCGCACGGCAAGTGCTGCGCGCCTCCCACCAGTTGCTCGGCGCCCTGGGCTTCTGCGACGAGTCCGACGTCAGCGTGCTCGACCGGCACACCCAGCCGCTGATCCGGTTGCCGCTGGGCGCCGAGGCGCTCGGGCTGCGCCTGATCTCCGACGTCCGCGACGGCTCCCTGGAGACCCTCTTCAGCGAACCGGTATCGGCGTGAGCAGTACGCAACCCCTCGAGTCGGCGGCGACCAATCCGTTCGAAAACGGAGTCCCGTTCGGCACCAAACTCGCCACGCTCGCCGAACACCAGCGCGACACGGCGGCGGTGACGGTTGTCGCGCTCGACGGCACCGCGGCGGCGCTGACGTTCGGTGAGCTCGACGCCCGCGCCAACCAATGGGGGCGGGCCCTGACGGCCGCCGGCGCACAAACGGGTTCCCTTGTCGCACTCGCGATTCCAAATTCGGTGCACCTGGTGCTGGCCACGCTGGGATGCTGGAAAATCGGCGCGGTCCCGATCCCGATGCACTGGGATCTGCCGGATTGGGAGCGGGATCGGGTGCGCGCGGTGATCGACCCCGCCGTCGTCGTCGACGAACAGACTCGGTGGGAGCTGGACGCCCGTGCGGCGGGCGAGTCCGGCGACCCGCTGCCAGAAGCCATCTCCCCCGCCGCGAATGGAATCTGCAGCAGCGGATCGACCGGGGTGCCCAAGGTGATCCTCACCCTGGCTCCGTCACTATGGATTCCCGAGCAGGGCGAACCGTTCATCACGAACTGGACGCCGGTGCAGATGCCGCAAACCATCATGGTGCCCGCGCCGATGTATCACACCAACGGTTTCGCAACCTTCCTGATGCTGCTCGGCGGCAATCACCTGGTAATACTCGAAAAGTTCGATGCGGCTTTGGTTTTGGATGTTATCGAACGTTATCGGATCACCAACTTCACGGCCACGCCGACCATGCTGGCGCGCATCGCGGCGCGGCCCGACGTCCGGCAGCGTGACCTGTCGAGCGTCGTCTTCATTCTCCAAGGCGCCGCGGTGATGCCGCCCTCGCTGCTGCATACCTGGTTCGAACTGCTCAGCCCCGAACGGATTGTGACGGCCTACGGCATGACCGAGAATCTCGGGCTCACCGCGTTGCGCGGCGACGAATGGCTGTCGCATCCCGGCAGCGTCGGTCGCGGCTTCCGCGACACCGAGATCCGAATTCTGGACGCCGACAAAAACCCGGTACCCACCGGTGAAGACGGCGACATCTACCTGCGCGCGCCGATGAGCGCCGGGTATCGCTACCTCGGCGGCGCCGCACCGCTGCCATCGACCGAGGACGGCTTTCGTTCCGCCGGCGACATCGGCCACGTCGACGAGGACGGTTTCCTCTACCTCGTCGATCGCCGGGTCGACATGATCGTCAGCGGCGGCGCGAATGTCTTTCCCGCCGAGGTCGAGTCGGCCCTTGCCGGCCACCCTGACATCGCCGATGTCGTGGTGATCGGGCTCGCCGACGAACGGTGGGGACGCCGGGTGCATGCCGTGGTGCAAGCCGCCGACGGCGCGTCGCTCACCGAGCAGCTGGTGATCGAGTACGCCAAGAACCGGCTCGCGCCCTACAAGGCACCCAAGACGGTCGAGTTCGTCGATGCGATCCCCCGCACGGCGGCGACCAAGGTCAATCGCTCCGCGATGATCGCCGCCCGGGGCGGGTGAGCGTTCAACCCCGCACCCTGACCGAGCGAAGAGAAAAATCCGGCAGCGCGGGTTAGCGTAGTGCGACAACTGCTGTCCCTGCGGTAACCAGCAGCGACGGAGTGCCCGGCGTCTTCCCGAGAAAAGGAATCCCAACATGAAGCCGAGAGTATTGATGGCCACGATCGGAGCGGCAGCATTGGCCGCTGGTGTGATGTGGACCGCACCATCGGCCTCGGCTGGCACCGACTTTTGCAATTCGCTTCCCAAGCCCCAGCAAGTTCATGAGTGCAACTGCGGCTTCGACTTCGCCCCGGGCAGTCAGGAGCTTCAAGATTGCATGGCAGGGAAACCGGTTGTGCCCGCTCCACCGCCGCAACCTTGATTAGCCCGCCCGGCGGCGGGCCACCGTTTTAGATGTGGTGGCCGAAGACGTCTTCCATGACTTCACCGACCGCCGCCAGCGAACGGCTGGAGTGCTGCTTGACCAGCACATGTCCGCCCAGCACGACGAGGGCAATCGGCAGCTCCACGGCCCCGAACGCCAGCAGCGCAGTGAGCCCCACCACGTAGACGACGTCGTGTTTGTCGGGCCGGTGGAACTTCCCGATGACCGGCAAGTCGATTGCCCGTGATTCCAACTCCCGCAGGGTTCGCAGGGTCCGGGCGCGCTTGGACTTCGGGTGCGCCTCGGCGTAGGCAGCCCACCGCTGCGCGAAACTCGGTCCGGCACGAAGCTCTTCGGCCAGCTCATCGTGCAGCTCTTCGTGCAACTCATCGTGCAGTTCGTCGTGCAACTCATCGTGGAGCTCGTCGTGCAGCTCGTCGTGGAGCTGATCGTGCAGCTCGTCTGAGCCGGAATCCGTTTCGGGCGTGCCGTTTTGGTCTTGGTCCAGCGTGGTCATGTCTGTACCTCTTCGTTGTTGTCGTCGGTTAACCGGCTGGTGTGAGTTCCAGTTGGGGCACCCGGTCGCCCTTGGCTCCATTGCCACTGTCCATACCCGGGATTTCCTGGGCCCACGTAGTCAGCGACCCCACCATGCTGGTCAAGACGCTGTCGGCCTCGTTGCCATATTTCGAGACGCGTTTCCCGATCATCGATGCCATCCGGAGCAACAAGTCCGGCTTGGCGGCGGTAAGCACGGTCAGGCCCACGGCCGGGGCCACGCCTTCGATCCACCCCAGCGGACCCAGCGGGACGCACCCGACGAGTTGGCTGAGGCCCGGCGTCGTAATCAGGGCGGCCATCGCGACGAAGGTGCCGGCGACGGTGCTGATCACGAGCGGATCGCGGGAATCCAGCAGCGTCTGCCCCAGCTGCGTCGTGACCAGACCCACCAGACCGACCGTCGCCGCACGCTGCGGGGCAGCGCGGGTAAAGGTGGCCAGGCTCCACGAAGCGCTTGCGCCAACAGTCGTGGCGGCCCCGCGGATAGCGACGGTCTGCATCAGATCGTCCATGTTGATCCCGCGCTCCGACGGCGGTCGCATGTTGCGAACGGCGCTCACCGCAACGGCCGTCGTGGGGAACACGTCGGTCAGGATGTTCACCAGCAGGATCTGCCGGGCCGTCAGCGGCGCGATGCCTCGGACCATCGTGCCGTACATGTTGAAGGCCACCTCACCGGCGTTGCCGCCCAACAACATCCCGACCGCGGCTTGTGCTTGCTGCCACAACCGGTGACCCTCCTCGATCGCCTCCAAGAGGCTTCCGACGCGGCCCTCGGTCAGCACCACGTCGGCGGCGCCGCGGGCCGGGTCGCTGCCGTGCGAGGACACGCCCACGCCCACGGCCGCGGCACGGATCGCCGCGGCGTCGTTGGCACCGTCGCCCACCATCGCGGTCACGACCCCGGAATTGCTGATCTGCTGGACGATCTGGACCTTCTGCTCGGGTGACATCCGCGCATAGATCACGTTGGTCTTGACGACCTCGGCCCGCTCGGCGATCGACAACCGCTCCCAGCGGGCTCCCGTGATGATGCAGTCTTCCGGAACGTCGAGCCCGATCTCGCGAGCGATGGCGCGGGCGGTGGCCGGGTGGTCGCCCGTGATCACCCGCACGCCGATGTCCCGTTTGGCCAGTCCGAGCAGGAGTTCCCGCGCGTCGCGCCGCGGCGTGTCGGTGATCCCGAGGAATCCCAACAGGCGTAAATCATTGCGGCACAACGGTTCCAGGCCCTTGTCCTGCGCGATCTCGAGCTCGGCATCCGTCAATGTCTTGTCGGCGACCGCGATCACGCGAAGGCCGCGCGCGGCCATGTCGTGGACGTGTGCCAACAGCTCCTCACGCAGGTCGTCGTCCTGACCCTCGACGCACGCCGACAGGACGATCTCGGGTCCGCCCTTGACCGCGAGGGTGTCGCCGTCCAGTCCGGCCGCGTAGGCGCGTCCGGCACGGAACGGCAACTCGCGGTCGCGCTTTGGCTGACTTCCGGCTCGATTGACCACCGCGGCGTCGGTCGCCTGCAGCGGAGCGTGCTCGGTGACCGCCACCGGGGTGGCCAGCGCCGCGCGCTCGAGAATCACGTCCTCGTCGAAACCCGGCTGTGCGGAGATATCCGTCACCACTAGCCGGTTTTCACTCAGCGTCCCGGTCTTGTCGAAGCAGACCACCTCGACGCGGCCCAGGGTCTCGACCGACCGCGGAGCCCGGACCAAAACGTTGCGCTCGGTCAGGCGCCTTGCCGCCTCGCGCTGCGCCAGAGTCGCCACCAGCGGAAGGCCTTCCGGCACGGCGGCGACCGCGCAGTAGACACCGCTGGTGACCGCTTCACGAATGCCCGACCCACGCAGCAGCGCGGTGGCGATCACTCCGACACCACCGGTGAGGGTCCAGGGCAACACCTTCGCCGTCACCGAGGCCAGCTGTGCGTGCAGCCCGACCTCGTCGCGCCGTTTCGGAGCCAGCGCCATGGCCCGGCCCGCGGCGGTAGCTTCACCGACCGCGACGACCACCGCGCGGCACACGCCGCTGAGCACGGTCGAGCCCTCGTAGATCATGCAGGCTCGCTCGGCCAGCGGGCGGCCCGGTGTCGGCGCGGGGTTTTTGGTCACCGGCAACGACTCGCCCGTCAGCGACGATTCGTCCACCTCCACGGCGACCGCGGTCAGCACGCGGGCGTCGGCGGGAACCACCTCACCAGAACGGACCTCGATGATGGTTCCCGGTGTCAGGTGCTCGGTCGCCACCAGCTCGAACTGGTCGGGTCCCGTGGTGACGCGGGCCGGCGGCGTCTGGGCGCTGAGCATCTTGTTGAGCTGACGATCCGAGCTGAGTCGCTGCCCCGCAGCGATCCCGGCGCTGCCCAAGAGCACAATCCCGACCAGCACACCGTCCATCGGCGAACCGACGAGCGCGCTCGCCATCGCCCCGGTGGCGAGGATCGGGGTGAGCGGATCCTGCATCTCGTGCCACATCGCCTCGACGACGTCTCTGCTGCTGTCGGCGAAGCCGGCGGCCAACGCCTGCATCCGCGTCTGGGGAACCTGGGCGGCGACGGGGACGGGGTTGGCGAGCTCGGGCCACAGGGCCCGAATCTGTGCCTGCGCCTGGTCGGCGTCCAGCGCGTGCCATTCGGTGTCCGCGGCCGCGGCCGGATCGGGCTGCATGGCCACCCCTCGCCCGATCACGTATCCGGGAATGAGCGCGATGGCAGCGGCCGCGATGCTGGGGCGCACGCCCGCCGCCCGAACACCCGGCAACAGCGTCAGCGAGCCCAGCAGGGTCCCAGCAGCGGCCAACTCGACGCCTCGCCGTGCGGCCGACTTGGCCGCGGGGATGGCGTCGATGATCCGGCACGCGACCTTGAGGTCCGGCATCAGGACGTCGGCCATCCACGCGGGCGCCCCCCGACCGGCCGGCCAGACCGCCAGCCCAAGGTCCGCGGCGGCGAAGGCACGCCGAAGGTCACGCCCCACCACGGCGACGATTTTTCCGTCGGCCTGCAATTGCCGGACCGCACCGTAGATGGTCAGATCCACGTCGCCGTCGTCGACGGGCAGCAGTTCGTCGAATGTGCCGCGCAGATGCCCGGCATCGGCCCGATCCACCGACACGAGCTTGAGATCGGCGCCGCGCGCCGCGGCCATGAGTGGTTCGGCGTAGGGATCCGCATTGCGCGCCACCACGACCTCGAGGTCGTGCAGCTCCGGCAACTGATGCGCGGGTGACAGCGAGCACCCGGTGTGGACGCCCGCATCGAGCAGACCGTCGTTGACATCCGTTTGGGCGCACTGCCACACCTTGGTGCGGAGTTCGCCGTCGACGCCGCTGATCTCGGCCACGCGCAGGGTTTCACCGACCAGCACCGCGGGGTCGACGATCAGCACGTCGACACCATCCAGGCGCCGGATCGCGTCGGGTCGCATCACCAGGGTGTGGTGGTAGCGGTTCAGCCCGGCGCAGAACGTCGTGGCGAACGACTCGCGGGCGTAGTTGAGCGCCCGCGGTGCGGCGACGATGACCGCCTCGCTCGCCAGCGCGGCCCCGCCGCTGACGGTGAGGGCGATTGCCCCGGCCAGGCCCGCCGCGGTTGCTGCGCGGGCGTAGTTTTCCGACGCCGTGTCCGGCACGGGCCGCGGCCGCCGCGTCTCCGGGTGCGGCTCGGCTTCGGCGCTGAGCGCCAGCTGAGGTTCGTGCTCATTCCAGGCCTCAACGGCCGACAGCGCTTCTATGAGGCGCAGGCTCCGAAGGCACATGTCGGCGGCGATCACCGACGGGGTGTGGCCGAGCGACTGGGTGACGGCGGTGCCCAACGCGAGCAGTGCGTCGGCGCGCCCACGGCCAAGGGCCCGTTCGAACACCCGGCGTACATCGGGCTGCGCCTCGGCAAAGGTGGTCGCGGCGGCGAAGGCGCGCGGCAACCTGGGCATCCGCGTCACTTGCAGGAACGTCGTGACACCCAGCGATACCGCCTTGGCCCCAAGCAGGCTCATCCGGTTGACGACCTCCGCGCCGTCTCCGGGGATGTCGATCACCGGCAGCCGGACCGGAGGCTGCGGCGCGAACTCGTCGGATGGCTCGTTGCGAGCGGCTTTCTGGGTGAAGGCCCGCTCGATCGCCTCCACCATCAGGGCCAAATCGTCGACGGTCGGCCCGTTTTCGTCGATGTCGACGATCAGGCGGGACAACGGCCAGTTCACCTGGGTGCGGGTGACGCCGGTGGTGCTGCCTATCGTCCGCTCCAGGACGGTCGCGTACTCAGACGAGCGGTCCTCCTCGGGGATGCGCAGCTCGATCCACCCGCGGCCATTGCCGGACCAGCGGCGGCGGGGACGGTCCCCACCCAGCAACTCAGCTGCCGCGGCAGCGCCGCCTGCGACCACCATACGAAGCCCCGAGACGATCGGCTCGATGACCATAGTTGTGCGTTACGCCCTCTCGCGATAATTAGCTTGGACATTGCAGATTCACGCAGCAGACTCGTCGAAGTAGTACGTGCGTGCTACACCGTATTGACTAAGAGGATCTAGGAGCGCGACTTAGAGAATCCGAAAAGCAAACGGACGACAAATTATTGGCCACGCGCACAACAATTCGAATCTTGGGAGGGCACAGTGACAATCATTGAACGAGCCACCAAATCAGCGAACTCGGTTGCCGACCAAACGGTTTCAACAGTTAGCCAGATCGGGACCGCGATCGCCGAGGGCGTCGTTGTTACGACGAGAGACATTCGCACCGGTATGCGAGAGGGCCACATCCGCCCCCGGACCGCGGTCGTCGCCGCGGCAGTCGGGCTGATCGCCGTCGTCGAATGGCCCCTGCTGCTCGCCGCCGGCGGCGTCGCGGTACTCGCCAGCAAACTCAAGAAGCGGTCCCCGGAGACCGAGCCAGAGGCCGAGCTCGAGACAGGGCCCGAAACCCCCGACGAGCTACCGCAGGGCTAGCTTCGCAGAGATCTCGTCACGCGCGGTAACCTCATTCTCAAAGCGCACGCGGTGCGCCACGGGAAGGGGACATAGCGCACATGACCGCCCCCAGCGATGACGCCGAAGTGACGCGCGGCGACCGCTTCATCAAGACGGCCGTGGAGATCCTGCGCGAGACCGGGCGCACCGACTTCACCGTGCAGGAGGTCGTCGCCCGCTCCAAGACCTCGCTGCGCGCCTTTTACCAGCACTTCAGCAGCAAGGACGAACTGCTGCTCGCGCTATTCGACCGGACGATCTCGCAATCGGTGCTGACCTGGCGCGCCGAAGCCGCCGGACTGGACAGCACGGCCGCGCTGAAGCTGTTGATCGACCGCATCAGCCAGCAACCGGAATCCAGCACCCAGGACAGCCTCAACCGGGCATTGGGTCTCTATAACCAGCACCTCGCCGATACCCGTCCCCGCGAATACGCCCGCGTGCTGTCCCCGTTGTACCAACTGATCCGCGACATCGTGGGGCAAGGCATCACCGAGGGAGTGTTCAGCCCGGGTCTGGGTACCGGGGAGTCGGCCGCGATCGTGATGCAGACGATGATGGGGGCGCAGCGGCTGCACTGGCTGGGCGCCGAATTGAACGGGTCGCCGGTCGACGCCGGCCAGCTTTACGACTTCTGCAGCCGCGCGTTGGGCATCCGGGACACCGACGACGAAACGGGCCCGCCCTCACTGGCGGAGTTGTTCGCCGCAATTGGCTTGCGCGCGGGCTCGCGCAACGGCGAATTCGCGATGACGATGCCGGTTAGTCCGAACGTGGTCAACACTTCTGGGGCGCTGCAGGGCGGCCTGATCGCCACCCTTGTCGACGTGGCGGGCGGCCAGTACGGGCTGGATTTTCTGCAGCCGGGCACCACGATGACTACCGCGGATCTGTTCGTCCGCTACCTGCGGCCGATTCGGCAGGGCGCCGCGTTCGCCGTGCCCCGAATGCTGCGCGCCGGCCGGCGGGCGATGGTCATGCAGATCGACATCTATGGCGACGGCGACGACGAGGTCGCCGCGACCGCGACGGTGAATTTCGCCATCATCAACGGGGCGACACCCAAGGGCCTCCGGGCGGACACCTAACGCCGGTACACGTTGTTGCGCCGAAGTGGTAACGTCATTACCACTCGACGAGAATCCAGCCCTCAAGGAGATCGCCATGCCCTCTCGCGAACTCAGCTTCCCCGTCTTTGACGCCGACAACCACATGTACGAGCCGCAGGAAGCGCTGACCAAGTTCCTCCCGGAAAGCAGGAAGCGCGTCATCGACTACGTGCAGGTCCGCGGCCGCACCAAGATCGTGGTGCGCGGCCACATCAGCGAGTACATCCCCAACCCGACGTTCGAGGTCGTCGCCAAGCCCGGCGCCCAGGAGGACTACTTCCGCAACGGCGCGCAGGGCAAGACGTATCGCGAGATCCTCGGCGAGCCGATGAAGGCGATCCCGGCCTTCCGCGAACCGGGCGCGCGCCTCGAGGTGATGGACGAGCTCGGCATCGACTACGCACTGATGTTCCCGACGCTGGCCAGCCTGGTCGAAGAGCGCATGAAGGACGACCCGGAGATGACCCACGACGTCATCCACGCGCTCAACGAGTGGATGCACGAGCAGTGGACGTTCAACTATCAGGACCGCATCTTCGCCACCCCGGTCATCACGCTGCCGATCGTCGACCGTGCGCTCGAGGAACTGCAGTGGTGTCTGGAGCGCGGCGCTCGCACCGTGCTGGTCCGCCCGGCACCGGTGCCCGGTTTCAAGGGCAGCCGGTCGTTCGGCCTCGAGGAGTTCGACCCGTTCTGGCAGGCCTGCGTCGAGGCCGGCATCCCGGTCTCGATGCACGCCTCGGACAGTGGTTACTCGGAATTCGCGAACGTGTGGGAGCCCGGCGACGAGTTCCTGCCGTTCAAGCCGACCGCGTTCCGGAGCTTCGCGATGGGCCACCGGCCGATCCTGGACGCGATGGGTGCGCTGGTGTGCCACGGCGCGCTGTCCCGCAACCCCGAACTGCGGATCCTGTCCATCGAGAACGGCGCCGACTGGGTGCCGGACCTGTTCAAGGGCCTCAAGGGCGTCTACAAGAAGATGCCGCAGGCATTCACCGAGGACCCGGTCGAGGCGTTCAAGCGGTGCGTCTACATCACCCCGTTCTGGGAGGACCGGTTTACCGAGATCGTCAACATGGTCGGCACCGACCGGGTGATGTTCGGATCCGACTGGCCCCACCCGGAAGGCCTGAAGGACCCGATCACCTTCGTCGACGAGCTGACCGACTTCTCCGAAGAGGACGTCGCCAAGATCATGGGCGGCAACCTGATGCAGCTCATGAAGGTCTCCAAGCCGGCCAAGAAGCCGGTCTCGGCCTGATCCAGCACTGAGCATCGCCCGCCTTCGGGCGACATCCCCTGAGGTTGTCGCTCGGAGGCGGGCACTCCTGTATGCCCTGGTCAACGGCGGGACTATAGACGCGGCCTTCGGCTTTGCTATAGAAAAGAATCTTCCCTCCGAACACGGATGTCGTCACCGACGTCCAGCACGGTCCCGTTGGCGCGACCGGTTAGGAGCGCACGATGAACCTGGCTCCGGTCGAGTCCTCAGTGACCAGAGTGGCGCTAAGCCCGCGGCTGGTTTCCGAACTGGGCGATCCACACAGCACGTTGCGGGCGGCGACTCAGCGCAGCGGCGCGATCGTGATCATCCGCGCGGGCGGTGAGGTCGACGCCGTCAACGAGCACACCTGGCGACGGCTGGTGGAGGAGGCGGCCGCGGTCGCTACCCCGCCGGGCCCCTTCATCGTCGACATCAACGGCCTTGATTTCATCGGTTGCTGCGGGTTCGCCGTCCTGGCCGCCGAATCTGCCCGGTGCCGCGCTCGCGGCGTCGCATTGCGGCTGGTGAGCTGCGATCCCAGCGTCGCCCGGGTCATCCAGGCGTGCAATCTCGGCGGCGTATTGCCGCTGCATCCGACCATCGACACTGCGCTGGCCACCACCGTGGCCTGAGAGTCCGTAGCCGCTGTTAGCAAACTGATGCACGAGACACCCCCCAGCCATTGCTAATCTGATTACTTGCGTGTGTCGAATAGGACCCCGCATTGTTAGATTTCTCGGTCCAGAAAAGGGCCCGCAGGGAGGCTCAGGAGGGACGGCCATATGGTGGCCGAAAAGGACTGGGACAAGATTGTCGGTACGGCTGACGACGTGCGCCGCATCTTCGAGAAGGTCCCCGCGATGTTGATCGGCCTGGAAGGGCCGGAGCATCGCTTCGTCGCGGCCAACGCGGCCTACCGCGCCCTGAATCCGGCGTTCAACCCGGTGGGAAAGCTGGCCCGCGAGGTCTATCCCGAGCTGGAGAGCCAGCAAATCTTTCAGATGCTCGACCGGGTGTACGAGACCGGTGAGCGGCAATCCGGTGCGGAGTGGCGGCTGCAGGCCGACTTCGAAGGAACGGGAATCGAGGAGCGCTACTTCGACTTCCTCGTCACCGCACGCCGCCGAAAGGGCGGATCGATCGAGGGTGTACAAATCATCTTCGACGACGTCACGGAACGCGTGCAGGCGCGATTGGCCGCCGAGGCCCGCATCGAGGAGCTGTCCCAGCGATACCGCAACGTCCGCGATTCCGCCATCGTGATGCAGCAGGCGCTGCTGGCCTCGTCGGTACCGGTGGTTCCCGGCGCCGACATCACCGCGCAGTACCTGGTCGCCACGGAGGACACCGCAGCCGGTGGTGACTGGTTTGACGCGATACCGCTCGGGGATCGGTTGGTGCTCATCGTCGGCGACGTCGTCGGTCACGGTGTCGAGGCCGCGGCGGTCATGTCGCAGTTGCGCACCGCGCTGCGAATGCAGATATCGCAGGGCCACACCATCACCGAAGCACTCGAGGCCGTCGACCGCTTCCATGAGCAGGTACCGGGATCTAAGTCGGCCACATTGTGCGTCGGCTCGCTCGACTACGCCACGGGTGAATTCCAGTACTGCACCGCCGGACATCCGCCGCCGCTGGTGGTGACCGCCGCCTCGACCGCACGCTATGTGGAACCCTCCGGTGCGGGTCCGCTCGGCAGCCGCGTCGGGTTTCCGGTGCGCAGCGAAACGCTCGACATCGGCGACTCCATCTTGTTCTATTCCGACGGCCTGATCGAGCGGCCCGGGCGCCCGCTGGGCGCCAGCACCGCGGAATTCGCCGACCTGGCCGCCAACATCGCCGCCGGCATCGGCGGATTCGTCATCGATGCACCGACGCGAACCATCGACCGCATCTGTTCGGAGACGCTCGAATTGCTGCTCCGGTCAACCGGTTACAGCGACGACGTCACATTGCTTGCCGCGAAGCGCCGCACCCCCCCGGCACCGCTGCACATGACGCTGGACGCGACAATCCACGCCGCACGCACCGTGCGCTCCCGGCTTCGCGGATGGCTTTCGGAGATCGGCGCCGACGCCGACGACATCTCCGACGTCGTGCACGCGATCTCGGAGTTCGTCGAGAACGCGGTCGAACATGGTTACGGCACCGAGGTTTCCGACGGTGTTGTCGTCGAGGCATCGCTATCCGGCGATGGCAACCTGCATGCCGCGGTGATCGATCGCGGACAGTGGAAGGATCACCGTGAAGGCGAACAGGGTCGTGGCCGCGGACTTGCGATGGCAGAGGCGTTGGTATCCGAAGCCCTCGTTACGCGCAGCGACAATGGGACCACGGCCAGCGTGACGCACCGTCTGTCACGACCGGCCAATTTCGTCACCGACACGATTGTCGGCCGGGCAACCTACTCCCGGGCCGTCGACAACGAATTCGTCTCAACGGTGCGCGAGGCCGGCCACATCGTGGTCAGCGGGGACGTCGACTCCACCACCGCGTCCACGCTGGACCGCCTGATCGCGGTCGAAAGCCGTTCGGGCATTGCACCTTTGACGATCGACCTCAGCGCCGTCACCCACCTGGGGTCCGCTGGTGTCAGCGCGCTGGCATCCGCTCGCGACCGGGCCCTGCGACAAGGCGGTGACTGCGCGCTGATCGCCCCGCCGGGAAGCCCCGCGCATCACATCTTGTCGATGGTCCAGATACCCGTCAGCAGCGGTGATAGCGAGAACGTCTTCGCCGAGGACTAGCCCGCGATCAGCGGGTCTGGCCGTGCCGCACCTGATTGAACGGCACCCCGCGGTCGGCGGCGTATTCGCGTGGGAAGCCCAGCACCCGCTCCCCGATCACGTTGCGCGCCATCTCCGTCGTCCCGCCACCGATGGCGACGTTCTGCCGCGACAGGTACCGCAGTCCGGTCTCCAGGCCGTCACCGATCTCGCCGACCACACCGGCGGCTCCCGTGACCGCCATCGCGATATCGAAGTCCAATGTCACTGTCTCGGAGTGGAACAGCCGGATCAGCGTGCCGCCCGCCGGTGGCAGGACTCCGTCGCGGACATTGCGCGACACATGGTCGATCAGCTGCTCGGCGACCGCCCGGTGCACCAGCGACCGGCCGGCCATCTCCCGCACGCGTTCGTTCTCGGCCTGGCCCGTCTTCTCCAAAAGAGCAACGTAGTCAACGGGACTGGCCTGGCCGCCCTCGCTACCGCTGCCGCTTGCAAACTCCGAACCTTGACCGACTGCCCGGCGCTCGTGATACAGCTGCCGGGAGGCCACCGCCCAGCCGCCGTTGACCTCTCCCACCACGGCGTCGTCGCCGACGTCCACCCCGTCCAGGAACTCCTCGCAAAACTCCGTGGAGCCGCTGAGCATTGTGATGTGGCGCAACGTGATTCCCGGGTGGTTGATCGGCACCAGGAACATGGTCAGGCCTTCGTGCTTGGGCACATCCCAATCGGTGCGGGCCAGGCACAGCCCGTAGTCGGCGGCAAACGCACTCGTGCTCCAGGTCTTGGCGCCGTTGATCACCCATCGGTCTCCGCGCCGTTCGGCCCGGGTGATGACGCCGGCCAGATCCGACCCGCCGCTGGGTTCACTCAGCAGTTGCACCAGCACCTCGTCGCCGCGCAGTGCCGCCGCGATGTGCCGCTTCTTCTGCTCTTCGGTACCCGTGTCGAGCAAGGTCGCGCAGCAGATGGTGAACGTCGGAATGTTGAGGATCAACGGCATTTCGTAGCGCAGGGATTCGTCGTCGAATGCCTTTTGGTAGGCATAATCCAGACCCAGGCCGCCGTATTCACGCGGAAAGCAGATACCGGCGAATCCGCCTTCATAGAGCCGCTTTTGCAGTTCCCGGGCGCGTTTCCAGGCATCCTCGTCGTCGCGGGGCGCGGGCGGCGGCGACTCGGGGTCGATGGGCGGCAGGTTGTCCGCCAACCACGCGCGGGCGCGGGCGGCGAACTCCGCAACGGATTCCGTCGGCGTCATCGGGTCGTACTCCCGGCCGCGGAACGGCTGGCTTTCTCCAACTCATACACGCGCAAGTTGTGTTCCTCCGGCGTGCCGAACAGCGAGCGGTACAACGTAACTCGTCTCAGATAGAGGTGCAGGTCGTGTTCCCAGGTGACGCCGATGCCGCCATGCATCTGCACGCAACCCTGGACGATCCGACCCGCCATCTCTGAAACGTAGGACTTGGCGATGCTGGCCGACAGGCTCGCCGCGGGTGAGCGGTCGGCGACATCGGCAACCGCCGCACCCGTGGTGGCGCGGCACGCTTCCAGCCACAACTTCATGTCGGCGAAGTCGTGTTTGAGCGCTTGGTACGACGCCAGCGGGCGGCCGAATGTGTGTCGGTCCAGCGCCCACTGGACGGTGAAGTCGAACACCGTTTGCACGACGCCGACCACCTCGGCGCACTGCAGCACCTGGGCGATCTGGCTCTGCCGGTCGATCAGCGCGGCGGTCTCGGCGGCGCTGCCGATGGCCGCCGACGAGTCCACGACCACACCGTCGAAATGCACTCGCGCGTATTGCTTGACCAGATCGACCGACTGCTGGGGCTCGACCCGAACGCCGGGCGCGTCCGTCGGGACCAAGAACTGACGAATCTCCGCACCGCAGCGCGCCACCACGAGCAGCAGACCACTCTGGGCCGCGGCCTCGACGCGGTCCTTGGTGCCGTCGATGCGATAGCCGGTGTCGGTCTGGGTGGCCGTCACCGACGGGTCCAGCGGCTCCCAGCCGCGGCCGGGTTCCGAGACTGCCCAGGACGCAACGGTTTCGCCGGCGATCAGCGACTCGATCACCGCCGCGTGTGCCGGCGCATCGGCGCATTCGGCAAGCGCGGTGAGCACGACGCTGACCGGATACAGCGGGCCGGGTGCGACGGTCTTGCCGAGCAGTTCGGCGACCGTGGCCAGATCCGCGACACCGCTGTCCGAGACGCTGCCGCCGCCCAACTCCTCCGGAACGAGCAGGCCCGTCCAGCCCAGTTCCGCGGCGCGCTGCCACCAGGACTGGTCGAAGGAAACGCCCGCCGCGTGCAGCTCCCGGACGCGACTCAGCGGCGCTTCCTTCTGCAGAAAGGACTGGGTTGTCGAGACGAAGAGTGCCTTTTCGGGAGAGTCGACGACGGTCATGATGCCGACAAACCCTTCCGCGACATGAGGTCGCCGCCGCCAAGAATCACATTCTCGATATTAGCAAACGTCAATACCGTACGCGCTACCGGAGTTCGGTCGATAACCCGGGCGACTTGCTACATCGCGAAGACGCGGCGCACCGACTGCGCGTGCAACGCCCGGTTCTCCTGAGAGACAACCCAGCCCGGCACCATCGAGTCGAAGCCATTGAATGTCGCTGCGATGACGTGCAATTCGGTATGGACGAAGGCATGCAGGAGCCGGTTGGCGTAGTCGATGGCTTCGTCACGGCACGGGTCGATCTCGGAGCAGCTGATGAAGGTGGGCGGCAGCCCCTCGAGGTTTGCCCGGTGCGCCGGGACGTGTTGACCGGTGGCGCTGTCGGAGCCGAGGTAGTGACCCCATGCACGGCTCACCGCGGGACCGTTGAGCCCCGGTGTGCGCTGAAATTCGCGTCGCGACGGCGTGGCGTCGCTGTCGAGCATCGGCTGATGCAGGATCTGCATCAGAATGGTCGGGCCCTCATTGTCGAACATCCGCTGGGCCAGGCCCGCGACTAGCGCGGCACCCGCGTCCCGGCCCATCACGGCCAGGCGGCTCGGATCGACATCCAGCTCGGCGCAGTTCCGGATCGCGTAGTACAAACCCGCCTCGACGTCGTCGAGTGCCGCCGGGGCCGGATTCTCCGGTGCCAGCCGGTAGTCGACCGAGACCACCAGACAGCCGCCCTCGCGAGCCAGCTCCACGCACTCCGCGTGGTCGGTGTCGAGGTTGCCGCTGACGAAACCACCGCCGTGGGCGTACACAAGCAGCGGCGCTCCCGAGTCACCTTCGATGCCGCCCCGGTAGAAGCGGAGGTTCAGCTGCTGGCCGCCCGGACCGGAGATCGAGCGCGATTCGACGGCCACGCCCTTGGTGTCGACCGCCGCGGCACGCTCGGCGGCCAATCGGTTGGCCTGCTCCCGTTCGGCGGCCAGTGTCTCGGCACGGAATTCGACGATGCCCAGCTCGCTCGCGGCGTCGCGCAGCACCGGGTCGAGGCGGTTAATCCCTTGCGGGCGGGTCAGATCCGTTTGTGTCATACCCTCTCAACTTCCGGGCTCATGGTGGGGGGTGTCGTCCGGGCCTGACGGGAGGCCATGTCGGAGACCATATTCAAGGTAGACCTGATCGGCCGCGAGCCGTCACACTCCCACAGCTGCGACCCGCCGGCGACATCGAGCGCCGGCGATTTCGCGTGATATTCGCTGATCAAAGCCTTCGGCCGGACCGCGAGGCCGGGCCCGGGCGACTCAGCTGTCGAGGGTGACGGCCTCACCGGGGAGTGCCCGGACGGTCGCCGGCAACCCATACAGAGCGGTCGCGTTCCCACGCATGATCCGCTCCCGCTGGTCGGCGGGGAACCGGTTGATCGCGTACGTCGGCGAGTCATAGCTCCAGTGCGGGTAGTCCGTCGAGAACATGAGATTGTCTCCCAGGTCCATCATTTCCAGATACTCGCGGAACTCTACGGTGTCGGCGTCTTCCAGCGGCTGCGTGGTGAAGCGGACATGTTCACGCACGTAGTCCGACGGACGGCGTCGCACCTGCGGCAAGTCGGCGCGGCGGGCCTCCCAGATCCGGTCCATTCGTGACATCACCGGCATCGCCCAGGTGAAGCCGCCCTCGATGAACACCACCCGCAGGTCGGGATGCCGGTCGAACGCGCCGTCGAAGACCAGGCTCATCAGATGCGACACATAGAGCAGTGGCCACGACGCGAAGAAGTCGTGCCAGTGCGCGGGGTTGCCGACCGGGTAGAGCGGGATCAGTTCGAACGGCGTCTGACCCATCAGGTGCGTGGAGATCGGCAGCCCGTTGCGCGACGCGGCTTCGTAGAGGGGATCGAAATGCGGGTTCCCGAACGGGATTCCGCGGGTCTGCGGTGTCATCAGTACCTGGGCCAGGTACGGATGGCCGGCCCATCGCTCGACCTCGCGCGCCGCCTGCTCCGGCGTCTGCGCGCTGACGCTGATCGACCCGCGCCAGCGGCCGTGCGCGTTGTGCTTGTCCAGCCAGACGTCGGCCAGCCAGTCGTTATAGGTGGACTTCAGCACGTGCTCGGCCTGGGGTAGTTGCGCGTCGCACATCGGCTCCAGCGACGCGATGCTGACGCCGGCGTCGACGAGCAGCTGCTGGGCGGCGTAGTCCGGGTCGCTGCCGGCGACTCCCCCGTTGGGCGGCCACGAGTCCATGCGCAGCGACGACGTCTTGAACGAGTCCGGGGTGTCGTAGAAATACGACATCGGGCTCACCGCATTCCCGGTCGGCCAGATCTTGTCCACCCACTCGGCCGGTGCGTACGACTTGAGCACCTCGGTCGAGACCGGCAACGGGTGCACGTCGGTGTCCACGATGGTGACCGCGATGTGGTCGTCGCGACCGGTCTGTGATTCGACTCGTTCGATCGTGGTCATTGCGTTCGCTCCTTTGCCCCAAGCCCGTAAAGCTCACTCGCGTTTCGCCACAACACCCTGTCGCGTTGCGCGGCATCGAGCCCCTGGGCGGCCACGTCCGGTGACGACGTCGACCAGTGCGGATAGCTCGAGCCGTACATCAGCAGCTCGGATTTGCCGCTGAACTCCATCCAGCGCTGCGTGTGGCCCGCTTCGGGGGGCCCGTCGAATGCCGACGAGCAGAACCGGACGTGGCCGGGCAGGTACTCGCTGGGATAGCGGTCGACCCACGGCGTCTGGTCGCGCATGGACAACCAGAACGTGTCCAGCCGCCACAGCAACGGGGTGAGGATGTCGTAGCCGCCGTCGGCGAAGACGAATCTCAGTCCGGGGAGCCGGCCGAACACGCCCTCGACGATCAGCGTGGACAGATGCACGAAGTAGTTCAGCGGCATGAACGCCGCATATCCCGGGTAAGTGTGGGCGTGGCCGGCGAACGTGGGGGCATGGTCCACACCGTTGCCGCCGTTGATGTGCACCGCGACCGGTAGACCGTGCGCGGCGGCAGCCTCCCAGATCGGTTCGAACATCGGCTTGCCGTACGGCTCGCGCGACTGCATCGGGATACCGACCTGCACGAGTTTCGGATGATCGGCCAGGCGTTCGATCTCGGCGACCGCGCCCCGCGGGTCTTCGGGGTTGACCCGGATGGTGCCGCGGAACCGGTCGGTGGTGTCGGGCTCGAGCCAGCGATCGAGGAGCCAGTCGTTGACCGCGGCGCAGATGCGGCTGTTGAGCAGGTAGTCGGCGATATTGCCGCGCGTCATCGGGTTGAGGATGGCGAAATCGATGCCCATGTCGTCGAACAGGTGGCGGCTGACGGCCTCGGGATCAGAGCCCGGGTACGAGTCGCCGTCGTAGAGGTCCTGCCGGTAATCGCCGCCCGGGGCCTGGTACCACTGCTGCTCCACGTCGGGGATCGCGCGCAGTTGGTGCGCGTCGGGGAGGTAGCGCCGGATCTCGGCGTTGTAGCGGAAGTGCGGTTGCACATTGGTATCGATGATCATGCGGTCAGGTACACCTCCCCGTCGCTGACATCGACTTGGTAGGTGCGGACGCGACGTTTCGGATCGGCAAGGTTTTGCCCTGTGGTGACATCGAATTCCCAGTTGTGCCAAGGGCATCGCACGATCTGCCCGTCGCGCACGCGGCGTATCCCGCCGGGCTCCTCCGGCGCCGATTCGGTGGTGCCCCCGAGCAAGCCCAGGCATAGCGGGGCGCCTTCGTGCGAGCAGTAGTTGACGATCGCGTAGAGCGCGCCCCGCACGTTGTAGACGCCCACACCGAACTTGCCGACGTCGACCAGTTTCATCCCGCCGGGCGGCAGCTCGTCGAGGGAGCACACGAAACGCCGCTGGGCCACTTGAGAATCACCGCCTCCTGGACCTATCCAGATCAATACTGAACCCGTTACGGTAACCACTACAAGCCGTTGGGCTTCGTTGCTATTTATACTATGATAGCGACAATCGCTCGAAGACACCCGCCGAAGAAGCCGGGGCGGTCAGGTACCGGCCCGCGTCAACGGCCTTACCGGTTGCTCAGGAGGAGCGCTGATGCCGTTAAGCACCGACCCCGTCGGCCAGCCCGTCACCCTCGATTTCACCGGTGAAACCAGCCCCTATCCGTTCTACGAGTACATGCGGCGTACCGACCCGGTCTGGCACGGCGCCCTGGGGGATCACTCGCAAATGCCCGAGGACATGCGGCCGAACGACGAGTGGGTGCTGTTCGGCTATGACGGTGTGTTTCAAGCCTTTCGCGACGACCGGATCTTCACGTCGGCCGCCTACGAGAAAACCATCGGTCTGGTCATGGGGCACACGATCTTGGCTATGGGCGGCAAGGAACACCACGACCATCGCAGCCTGGTGGCCAAGGCCTTTCGGGCCACCGCACTGGAACGTTGGGAGCCGTCGGTCATCGGGCCGGTCTGCGATCAGCTGATCGACGAAATCAAACACGACTGTCACGCCGACCTGGTGAAGGCGCTGACGTTCGAGTTCCCGACCCGGATCATCTCGGTGCTGCTCGGACTTCCCCCGGAGGATCTCGACATGTTCCGGCGGCTGTCGCTTGACCTCATCTCGATTCCGACCGACATCATGGCCGGGCTCAACGCCGCGACCGAATTGCACGGTTACTTCCTCGAGCAGGTCGAACAGCGGCGACGCAAGCTCACCAACGACATCATCGGCGACCTGGTCGCCGCCGAGATCGATGGCGAGAAACTCACCGACGACGCGATCATCGCGTTCTTGCGCTTGCTGCTGCCGGCCGGACTGGAGACGACCTACCGTTCGTCGGGCAACCTGTTGTACCTGCTGCTGACCCACCCCGAGCAGCTGGAGATGGTCCGGCAGGACCGGTCGCTGATCCCCGCCGCCATCGAGGAAGGCCTGCGGGTCGAGACGCCACTGACCATGGTCATGCGCACCACCACCGAAGAAGTCGAAATCGGCGGCAAGACAATCCCCGCGGATGCGCAGATCGACATGTGCATGGGCTCGGCCAACCGAGACGAAAGTCGTTGGCCCGACGCGAATCGCTTCGACATCCACCGGCCGCGCCAAGCCCACATCGCATTCGCCGGCGGCATCCATATGTGCCTCGGAATGCATTTGGCCCGCCTGGAAACCCGGGTCATGTTGAACAGCCTGCTCGACCGGGTGTCGAACCTCGCCTTTGTTCGCGACGACGGCACCGGCGAGGAGTCCAGGATCATCGGCCTCACCTTCCGGTCGCCGAACAAGCTTCCCGTCACGTTCACCCCGGCAGCATGAAAAGCCGGGCTGCGATCCTGCACGATGTCGGCGGACCGTGGTCTGTCGAGGATTTCGAGCTGGACGCGCCGCGGGCCGGCGAGGTGCTGGTGGAGATGGCCGCGGCCGGGATGTGTCACTCCGACGACCACATCCTCAAGGGCGACATGTCGGCGCCCAACGAGGTGCTGCGTTCCCTCGGGCTGCCCACCATGTTCCCGATGATCGGCGGTCACGAGGGTTCGGGCGTCGTGCGCGAAGTCGGGGACGGCGTAACGGAATTCGCGCCGGGCGACCACGTCGTGATGTCGTTCGTCGCGGTGTGCGGGCAGTGCCGCTGGTGTGCGAGCGGCATGGAGTACATCTGCGACATGGGTGCCGGCGTGCTGACGCCGGGCATGCCGACCGATGGCACCTACCGCCATCACACCGCCGACGGCAAGCCACTGGGCCATCTGGCCAAGGTGGGCGCGTTCTCCACCCACACTGTGGTGTCGACGAATTCGCTGGTGAAGATCGAGCCACACCTGCCGCTGGCGCCCAGCGCCCTGCTGTCCTGCGCGATACCGACCGGGTTCGGCTCGGTGGCCAACCGCTCGAATATGCGCCCCGGTGACACGGTCGTCGTGATCGGTGTCGGCGGTATCGGTACGGGCGCGATTCAGGGCGCCCGGGTCGGCGGTGCCGCGTACATCGTCGCGGTCGATCCGGTGGAATTCAAACAGAAGTCGGCGTTGCAGTTCGGTGCCACCCACACCGCCGCAACCGCGGTCGAGGCAATGGATCTGGTGCGCGACCTGACCTACGGAGTCATGGCGGACGCCGTCGTCGTCTCGCCATCGCTGATGGTCGCCGAGGATGTCCGCGACGCGGTGCGGCTCACCCGCAAGGGCGGGACCTGCGTGCTGACCGGGATGACTTCCCAGTTGACCAACTCAGTCCAGATCGATCTGCAGGATTTCATCCTGTCGAACAAGTCGCTGGCCGGCACCGTGTTCGGTTCGTGCAACCCGAGAGCCGACATCTTCCGGCTGGCCAGGCTCTACCAGACCGGGCAGCTCCTGCTCGACGAGATGATCACCCGGCGTTACCGTCTCGAGGACATCAACGAGGCTTACGACGACCTCCTGAACGGCAAAATCGTCCGGGGCATCATCGATTTCGGGATCGAGTAGGTCCCTACCCCCGCCGGTCGTCATCCCTGACCGCTTTCTTGTGTGCCATCAGCCGCTGCACCTGTCCGTAGGCGTCGATCGGACTGTGCAGGGCCAGGCCCCCATCGGCGTGCACGACCTGTCCTGTCACCCAAGGCAATTCGAGCACACCCACAATGGCCTCGGCGACGTCGGCGGCTTGTCCCAGGCCGCCCAGCGCGGTGCGCTCGGACAGGCCTTCCACCCAGCCGGGCAGCGCTTCGGGATTGGGCAGCATCGGCGTTCGGGTGACACCGGGCCCGACGGCGTTCACCCGGATGCCGCGTGTCCCCCACTCCACGGCGGCGACCTTGATCAACATGTCCACGCCGGCCTTGGACACGCAGTAGGCACCCATGTCGCGATCGGCGATCGAGCCGCTGATGCTGGACACCGCGACGATCGAACCGCCCACGCCCGCGTCGATCATGGCCTGCGCCGCGGCGCGGATCGTCAGCCAGGTGCCGGTGAGGTTCACCGCCAGCACCCGTTCCCACTCCGCGGGCGACTGCTTCAGCAGCACACCCGCCGCTCCCACCGCCGCGCATGTCACCACCCGGGCGGGCACACCATACTCGCGCACGGTTCGTTCCATCGCCGCCGCCACCGCCTCGGGATCGCTGATATCGCAAGCGATATCGGCGTCCGACAGGTCCCACACCACGACGTCGTGACCGTCGCCGCGCAGCCGTCCGGCGACTTCGCGCCCGATCCCGGACGCGCCACCGGTTACCAGTGCGGCGCTCATTTCGCCCGCCCGATCAGCTCGACGAGTACGCCGTCCGGCGCGGTGATCACCGCCATTGCGACGGTCTTTCCGTCCGGGGCCACGACATCGATGCGACGAACACCATCGGTGAAACCCAACGCCGCCAAGGCGGCCAGCGTCTCGTCGACTTCACGCTGCAACGAGAGCAAGAAGAATCCGTGCCGTGGCGCAGTCGACCCCGGTAGTGCCGCGTCGGCGCCGGCCAACTCCACCAGTTCCACAATCCCGCTGCCCGGCTTTTGCGGATCGCCGAGAAAGATCGACCGCAACCGATCGCTCTTGGCGCCGAACAGTTCTGGCCAATCACCGGTGAACTGATAGTCCATCAGCTGGCTCATGCCCAGGCCGTCGCGCCAGAATCGAAGCGAGCGTTCGACATCAGAGGTGCAGATCGCGGAGTGGTGGACACCGAGCACGGTTACCTCCTACGTGATCTTGGCCGACGTGCGCTCCCACAGCTCGCCTGCGAGCCGCGGGTCGACCGCCAGGCGACTAGCTTTGCAGACCCGGCGTTTCACGTAGTACTCGCCGGGCGTCCATTCGGCATCGGAAGCACTCGAGGCGAGCCACACCAGCTGGTCGGCCCCCTCGTCAACGGTCGCGGTGAACCGCGCTTGCGGCGTGTACTGCTGCATGCCCCGGAGTGTAGCGAGCACCATTCAGCGCAGCCGGGAATCGATCTCGAAGGCCAAGCACAACTCGGCGAGCTCGAGCGGGACATTGATCGATCGCCCGGTGCATTCCTCGATCCGGCGTAGCCGATGACGAACGGTGTTGGGATGACAGAACAGCGCCGCCGCGGCTTCGGGTATCGAGCCGCGATGCGCGACCCAAACGCGAAATGTCCGATAGAGCAGATCGCTATCGACTGCGCCGGCCAAACCGCCCAGCACCGCGTCGGCCAGTCGCAGGTTGACGTCCGGAGCGGTCACCGCGGCGATGCCCAGAACGCTGTCCTCGAACTCCACGACCGGCTCGCTGGCGCTTGATCCGGTGACCGCGATCCGCGCGTAACGAAGCGCCGTCCCGATCTCCGCGAGCGCATCGAATTGCGGACTGACTCCGATGCCGTGGCTGCTCATGCGGTGCAGGGTTGCGATCAGGCTGGTGTGGGCGGCGGCCGACGGTAAGTGGACGATCCCGATTTGCAGCTCGGGCAAGAGTCGCCACGCCGAATAGATGTCGGTGCTGCGCAGGATGTCGACGACGCCGGGCAGCGCGTGTTTACCCAGCTCCGGTGTGCGCGCGGCCACGACGACATAGGGCCCCCGGGTCGGAAGCCCCAGCAGGTCGGCGATCTCCCACGGGCTGTGGCTTGCCGATGCCGTACCGGAGAACAATGCCTCGGTGAGTGCCGCGCGTTCGGCCTCGTCGGCGACGGCCTGCTGCGTCGCTCGTCGCCGGTAGCCGCTCGTCATCGCCTCGGTGTAGACGTCCTGCGCCTCCCAGATGCGTTCTGTCACGGTGAGCAACGCCTGCTGCGTGATGTTGCCGTGCGCCTCCACGATGTCCAGCAGTGCTTGCCAAATGTGGTGCGAGCCGATCCGGTAGGCCGACATCACCACGTGCAATGGCACCCGGCTTTGGGCGCGCGATTCGCCGGTGAGCGCGGCCGGGGTGGTGTCGAATGTCTGGGGCCCGGCCAAGCCGCCGAAGATGAAACGCACATTGTCGGTACAACTTTCGACAAGCTGATCCTGACTGACGACCTCGGCGTCCCGGTAGAAGTCGACTTCGTCGCGGATCGTCGAGGCGACCGCGGCGCCGAGTTGTTCCGTCTGCCGGATCAACTCGGCACCGATTAGCGATACCTGCTCGGCTGTGCGTTCCGCGCTCATGCGGATAACGGTAGAAGCGCGGGGTCATCTCGTCACGCGGGATCGTCACCGCGTGTTCGAGCCGGGTCAGCCCAGATGCGCCAGCTGTGGTTTGGTCCGCACCACGATGACCGTGGGCCCGTCGGCGGTCAGCGCCGTGGTGAACTCGGTGGCGAGCTTTTCGGTGGTATCAACGTTGACCGCCCGGCAGCCGAAACCCGTTGCCAGAGATGCAATGTCGAGTCCCGGAAGATCGAGACCGGGCACGTTCGGCGTTTTCTCCAGCAGCGCGAACGCTTTGAGGATCGAGTACTCCTCGTTGCGCATCACCACGAAGACGATGGGCAGCCGGTGCTGGGCGGCGGTGTAGATCGCCTGGATCGAGTATTGAAACGAACCGTCGCCGATGGTGGCGACCACGGTGCGGTTGACCCCGCGGGCACGATCGCCGAGTGCGACGCCCACCGCGCCCGGCACGCCCCAGCCGATGCCACCGCTGGCGGTCGCGAAGAACGAACCCGGCCGGGTAGTGGGCAGCCAATGCAGCTGCTGAGCCATCGTCGAGGTCGACTCCGTGACTACCGGGGAGTCGGCGGGTTTGACGGTGGCCAGGGTGGACCACGCCGCGTCCGGGGTCAGTGGCGACGAGTCCGCGTCGACGATTTCGATCGTCGCGGCCGGCGCGGCCGGCGCCGAAGCGGTGCCGCGGTCGTTGATCAAACCCACCAGCTGCTCGAGGGCCAACCGCGTATCGCTGATCAGGCTGTCCCCGACCGGCGCGGCTCCGGCCAGGGCGGGGTCGGCGGTGATGTGTAGCAATTCGCTGCCCTCGGGCAGGTATTCGCCGGCCACGTAGGGGTAGTAGCGGAAGACCTGTGCTCCGATCACCACGACGAGGTCATGACCACGCAGCACCTCGGCCACCCCGGCGATGGTCAACGGCAGCATGCCCCGATACAGCGGGTGGTTCTCCGGGAACGACGCGCGATCGGGCAGCGGGCCGCCGTGCACCGGGGCGCCGACCTTTTCGGCAAACGCCACCCCGGCGTCCCAGCCCCCGCTGCGATCGACCTCGGGACCGAAGACCAACAGCGGCCGCTGGGCGCGGTTGATCCGGTCGGCGAACTCCCGCAGCCGCTCGGCATCGGGCGCCACCCGATGGCTGGCGGTTCGGACGACCGCCGGCCCGAGAGCCGGCTTTTCCCAGTCGTCAAGCGGTATCGACAGATACACCGGGCCGGCCGGCGGCTGCAAAGCCACGGTGTAGGCGCGCATGAACGCCGCCGGTACATCCTCGGCGCGCTTGGGTTCATACGCCCATTTCACCCAGGGCTTGGGGAGCAACGTCTCATCGGGGTTGGTCAAATACGGTTCGCACAAGACCATTTCCCGCGTCTGCTGACCTGCCGTGACGATGAGCGGGGTGTTGCCCCGGTATGCGGCTATCAGGCTGCCCATCGCATTGCCGGTTCCGGCGCTGGTGTGCAGGTTGACCAACGTAGGTTTGCCGGTGGATTGCGCGAACCCGTCGGCCATGGCCAGCACCGAGGCTTCTTGCAGCCCAAGGACATAGGTGAAATCGTCGGGAAAGTCTTTCAGGAATGTTTGCTCGGTCGAGCCGGGGTTACCGAACACCGTGGTAAGGCCCAATTTGCGAAGCAGGTCGTAGGTGACCTCGTGGACCGTTTTTCCGTATGCCATGAGCTGCCCAACTTTCTGTACCCAGGCCCCAAGGGGCCTCACCGCAGTGCGCCGCGATTCAGTCTCGTCCCTGAGCGCGGCGGTGTCGATGTAATCGTGCACAGCGTTGGTTGGCGCCCGCTGTTTCCGAGCACAACGACTTCGACAGGCTGATACCGGTGACGCAGACTGTGGCCATGCATGCAATCGAAGTCAGTGAGCTCGGTGGGCAGCCGACGCGCACCGAGACCTTCAGGCGCGCAAGACCATTGGATCGGTGGTGCTCACACCCTAGCGGGGCGGACTCAGACCAGCGAATAGCGCACCGGCAGGTGCTTGAGGCCGCCGACGAACGTCGTGGCAACCAATTCCGGATCACCGGTCAGCTCAACCGATTTGAGCCTGGGCAGCAGCTCGGAGAAGAAGCTGTTGACTTCCATGCGGGCCAGTGCGGCGCCCATGCAGAAGTGCACGCCGTAGCCGAAGGCCAGATGTTTGTTGGGATCCCGCGATACGTCGAAACGGAACGGGTCCTCGAAGACGTCCTCGTCGCGGTTGCCCGACACATAGGACAGCAGCACGGAATCCCCTGCGGCAATCGGCACTCCGCGCACGGTGGTGTCCTCGGCAGCAGTCCGCATGAACTCTTTGACCGGGGTGACCCAGCGGATCATCTCCTCGGTGGCCAACGGCATCAGGTCGAGATTGTTGCTCAAGCGGTCGAGCTGGTCCGGATTCTCGATGAGCGCCTGCAGGCCACCGGAGATGGTCGCGCTGGTGGTGTCGTGGCCCGCGGTGGCCACGATCAGGTAGTACGACACGGTGTCGATGTCGGACAGCGGTTCGCCGTCGACGCGGGCGTTGGCGATCGCCGAGGCGAGATCCTCGGTCGGATGCTCGCGGCGCGAGGCGGTCACGCCGTTGAAATACTCGAACATTTCCAGCAGTGCGGGCAGCTGCTCCTCCGCCGTGCTTTCGCGTTTGAATTCGGAGTCGTCACTGCCGAATAACTCCTGGGTCAGCTTGAGCATGCGGGGGAAGTCGGCTTCCGGGATGCCCAGCAGCGACATGATCACGTACAGCGGATAGTTGACCGCGACCTGCTGAACGAAATCACATTCCGGCCCAACGGCCATCATCTTGTCGACGTAGATCTTCGCCAGTTCGTCGACGCGCATCTTCAGGGCGCGCATGGCCTTTGGCCGAAACCAGTCCGAACCAATCGCGCGCACCACCCGGTGCTGTGGGTCGTCCAGATGGATCAAAGTGCGCACGCCCATGCTGGCCTGTATCTCGTCGCCCTCTGCCGTCGTCAGCACCGGGCGCGGCCAGTTGGTGAAGAGCATGTTGTTGCGCTCGATATCCATGATGTCGGCGTGTTTGGTGATCGCCCAGAACGCCTTGTAGTCCGGCGCCTCGACCCGAGAGACCGGTGCGGTGGCGCGCAAGTGAGCCAGCGCCGCGTGCAGACGCTTCTCGTCGGTGTAGGCCAACGGATCTGCCAACAACCTTCCGGCGTCGTCCATCGTCGTTGTGCTCACTGGCGAAACTCCTTCATTGCGGCGGTAATACAGGTCTGGGAAGCAGTGAAAAATATCGGCAGCACGCGATCGACCACGCCCTCACACCGGCTCTTGAGCGCGGCACCGACCTTGTCCACGGGGCCGACGACCGCGAAGGCCGTCAGCATGTCGTCGTCGATCAGCGATCCCATCGCGTCCCATTCGCCCTGCTTTGACCGGCGATTCAGCTCGGTGTGCAGGTCTCCCCAGCCATGCAGCTCAAGCACTTTGCTGTACGCGGGCGTGGATCCGTAGAAGGCGATCTGCTTGCGCGTGGCCGTCATGGCCGCGGCCAGCTCGGCATCGTCTTCTCCGGTCGCGACCATCACCTCGCACGACACCTCGAAGTCGCCGCGGTCGCGGCCACTGCGCGCCATCCCGCGCAGCAGCGCCGGCACCGTCACCTCGTTGAGGTAGCGCTTCGAGACCATCGGATGGCCGAGGTGGCCGTCGGCGACCTCGCCGCACATCTCGGTCATCACTTCACCGACCGCCGCGATGAACACCTTCGGCACCGAGTAGGGGTGCTGCTCGGGGGTGAACATCGGCGTCATGATCTTGTGGGTGTAGAAGTCGCCCTCGAAGCTCAGCTTGGCCTCGCCGTTCCAGGCGGACCAGATGGCGTGCAACGCGGAGACGAATTCGCGCATCCGGCGGGCCGGATGACTCCACGGCATGCTGAATCGTTTCTCGATGTGGGGCTGAATCTGGGTGCCCAGGCCGAGTATGAAGCGGCCCTGTGAATAGGCCTGCAAGTCCCAGGCGACGTTGGCGACGATCATCGGATTGCGCGCGAACGCCACCGCGATATTGGTGCCGAGTTCGAGTCGCGACGTGTGCTCTGCGGCCAGCAGCAGCGGCAGGAAAGGGTCGTGGCTGGTTTCGGCGGTCCAGCCCCCGTCGTATCCGTGTTGTTCCAGGTTGCCGACCGCTTCAACCACGCGTTCGAGCCGATTGGGGATGCCGCCGTCAATCTTGAGGCCGGGGCCGTCAGGCATGCGGGTAACTTTACAGTAAGCAATCCAGTATGTGACCCTGCTCATCTAGGCGCGCACGATCGCATCCGCAAGAGGTAGGACTGACGCATGACAAAACCCCCGGATTGGGAGGACACGCTCTCCGATCTCGACCGTCGCCGTCAGCACGCGTGGGGCATGGGCGGGCCCGAGCGCCTCGACAAACACCGCGGAAAGGGCAAGCTCGACGCCCGCGCACGCATCGAGCGGCTGCTCGACAAGGGCACCTTCCGCGAAATCGGCACGCTCGTCGGTGGCGAGGTCGCGGCCGACGGGCTGGTGGTCGGGTCGGGCTCGATCAACGGCACGCCGGTGATGCTGGGTGCCGAGGATTTCACCACGTTGGCCGGCAGCATCGGACCCGGCGGCAACTCCAAGCGCTACCGCATCGCCGAACTGGCGCTGCGCGACAAGACTCCGCTGGTGATGTTGCTCGAAGGCGCCGGCTTCCGCCCCGGTGGCGGGCATTACGGGCGCGCCCCCACCGACCTGCTCGCCCAGGCGCAGTGCTCGGGCAAGGTGCCGACGGTCGCCGCCGTGCTCGGACCCTCGGCCGGGCATGGCGCGCTGGTGGCACCGGTGTGCGACTTCCGGATCATGAGCACTCAAGGCGCGATCTTCACCGCTGGGCCACCGGTCGTCAAAGAGTCGACGGGAGAAGAGATCTCGAAAGAGGAGCTCGGCGGACCTGTCACCGCCGTGCCGAGCGGGGTGATCCACAACGTAGCCGAAGACGACGAAGCCGTGCTCGCCGACATCCGCCGCTACCTGTCCTACTTCCCGCCCAGCGCATGGTCGTATCCGTCGCCGCTGCCCGCCGACGAGGACAGCGAACCGCGTCCGACGCCGGAGCTGCTCGACATCGTCTCGCGCGACAACCGCCGCGTCTATGACATGCGCGCGGTGCTCGACGTGGTCTTCGACCGTCCCGACTGGTTCGAAGTCCAGCCGCAGTACGGCAAGGCGATCATCTGCGCGCTCGCCCATCTCGGTGGTCACCCGGTCGCGGTTGTCGCGAATCAGCCCAACGTGCTCGCCGGCTCGATCGACGCCGCGGCCGCGGACAAGGCGGCGCATTTCATCATGGTGGCCGACTCATTCCACCTGCCCCTCATCTTCTTCGCGGACAATCCGGGCATGCTGCCGGGCAGCCGGTCCGAGCGCAGCGGGGTGCTGCGCGCCGGCGCGCGAATGTTCGCCGCCCAGACCGCGGCCACCACGGTCAAGCTGCACGTGACGCTGCGCAAGGCCTACGGGTTCGGCTCGATGGTCATGTCGCTGTTGGGATTCGACAGCCAGTCCGCGACCTTCGCCTATCCCGGCGCGACGATGGGCGCCATGAGCGCGGCCGCGCTGGGCCGGGCGACGCACGCCGGCGAGGACGTCACCGCGAAGTTGCGCGACGCCGAGTTGCAGGCGTCCTATCGCTCGGCCGAAAGCATGGGATTCGACGAACTCATCGATCCCCGTGAGACCCGTGAGGCGTTGCTGGCTTCCCTGCTTCGGGGGCTGTCGGCGCGGCAGGCCGCCGCCGAGCCGGTAAGCCGGACGGTGATTTTGCCCTGAGCTCTGCGGGCATGAACGCCAAGGGGTTCCGGCGTTAGGCCCGGTACTCGGCTACCACCGGCTCCAGCTCGTCGGGTGTCGCGCCGTGCATGATCAGCGCGTCGGCGCCGTACTCGAACTCTTTGCGAATGCGGTCCGCACATTGCTGCGCCGACCCGGTCGCCGACGGCTCCAGCCACTCGTCGGGAATCAGCGTCGCGATGTGCTCGATCTGCTCCGGCGTGGCCTTGTGGTCGATCCCGCCGGCGATCGAGGTGACGACGGAGTCGGCCCGGAACCGTTCCAGCACAGCGGGATCCCAGTCATTGGTCCGCACCAGCAGGTCGCCGTAACCCTGCAGGTACGTGGCCAGCCGGGCGACGGTCTTCTTCAGCCGCAACTCTTCGGGAAGGTGGTCGCCGACCGTGGCGAAGCACGACCACACCCGCACGCTGTCCGGATCGCGGCCCGCCTTCTCCGCCGCGGTCTTCACGGTTTTTACGCAGCGCTGCAACGTCTCCGGCGTGAAGTAGGTGTGCAGGATGACATCGTCGAAGGCACGACCGCCAAGCGCGAGCGTGTTGGGCCCGAACGCCACCAGGGCCAATCGAATGTCCTCGTTGAAGTCCGGGTCGAGGAACAGAATCGGGTATTTGCCCATCGGGCCTTCGTGATTGAAGATCAGCTCGCCGTGGAACAGGCGCCGCATGACCTGCGCCCAATCCTCCATCTGTGCGGTCGTGACCGCCGGGATGCCGAACGCGCCGTAGATCGCGGCGATGCCGCGGCCGATACCCAACGTGAACCGGCCACGCGAGAGCCGGTGCATCGTGGTCGCCCACGAACCGGTGATCAGCGGATGCCGCGTGTTGTGATTGGTTGCGGCGGTGGCGATCTGCATCCGGTTGGTCACCGCACAAGCCGCCCCGACCAGAGACGACGCTTCCTTGACGTTCCAGCGCTCGGAGATGAACGCGGTGCCGAAGCCCAGCTCCTCACCGCGGCGAGCCTCGTCCATCAACGTCGCCGGACCCTCACCTCCGGCCCCGGCCAGCAGGTAGTAGCCCAATTCGTCGAGTGTCTCGGTCAACTCCAAACTCCTTGCTTGTAGCCACAATTCCAGACTTCGGTGATCTTTCCGGCGACGACGCGGAAGATCTCCATGCTGGCGACTTCGACTTCTCCACCGTCCTTGAGCGTCATCGGCGACTGGTAGACGATCGCCACGTGTTCGCCGTCATCACCGGCGACCACCAGGTTCAGGTCGAATCGGATGGTCTCGAACATGGCCCAGTGATCGATGATGCGGTTGACTGCCTGCTCGTGCGTGAGCACTGTCGCCTCACCCACCTCGTGCCGGGTGATCGTGTCTCCGATCAACTCCTCGGCGAGCGCGAAATCGCGTTTGTTCCACACCACCAGGTTGTAGAGCTCGACGACTTCGCGCGCCGTCCGGGTGGCCGTCATCGCTGCGATACCGGTTCGTCTACCACCTCGCGCAGAAATCGCTCGGAAACCTTTTGCACGCGACGGGAGAATATGTGGCCGACGTGGCCGCCGTCGTACCAATACAGCTGACCGCCCCAGCGTTCCTGCAACGCGTCGGTGGGCTCACGCATCGCCATGCGATCGTGCCACGCCCCGACGATGAGCCGGCGCTGCGGCGGCGGTGCCGGATCGACCGCCAGCGGGTCGATCACCGACGTCAATTGCGCCACCACCGGGGATTCCAGCAGATCCCGGAATCCATCGCGCGCCGACCCCCAGCGCGAAAGATGCCGGGCGATCATCGCGTTGAGCCCCAGAATCGGGGTGTACAGCGCCACCGCGTCGATGTCGCGCTCCAGGTGCGACACCAGCGCGGCGACCGGGGTGCCCATCGAAATGCCGGACACCACAAGGACGCTGGCTTGCGGTTGCGCCCAGCGCACCACGGCGCGCACCTCCGACACCGAGCGCATCATGCCCGCGACGTTGCCGAGGGGATCCATGTCCGGATAGGCCGGCCATTCGCGGCGCCGGCACCCGTGACCCGGCTGCACCGGCATCGCGACATTGAACCCCAGCGTGTGGTGGATGTGGCCGATGCGAGACAGCAACAGATCCTCGGTGCCGCCCTGGCCGGCCCCGTGCACCCAGATCAGCCACGGCCGGGGCCGGTCGCGGTGGCGGCACAGGTGCACCACTGCCGTCGCCGGACCACTCAGACCCTCGGCCGCCAGCGTCGCCGGCAGCTCCGGGTCATGCTCGAACGTCATCCGCTCGTATGCCAGTCCGCCGATACGGTGTCGCCGTATCGACTTCACCTGCAAGGGTTTTGGCGCGCCATGCGCGCCGTCGATGCCCAGCGCCGACAGCTCCTCGGCCGCGGGTGTGCACGCGCTGAGCGGCCGGATGTCTTTGGTCAGGTTTCCGCCCAGCAGCGAAAAGCCGCTCAGCACAAGTTCGTCCAACATGACCTCGCCGAACTGGCGCACTCCCCGCGGTGACGCCGGGACCCAGCCGGTTGATTCGTTGAGGCCGGCCACCGTGCGCGGCAGCACCAAGCCCAGTTCGCGGCCGATATCAAACCCGCGCGTCGCCCATGACATGCCGCTCACCTTAAACCAGCTAAGCCAACTTGAAGCCGGCATATCCGCGGGCGGCGATTTCGTCGCAGCGGCGCCGATATTCGGGGATTCCGCCGGTATAGCCCATGTACATCCGCTTCTTTCCGGGCACGTTGCCGCCGTTGTACCACGAGTTGCAGGATGGGTGAACTAACACCGTCGGTGCGACGAGCGCGGTGGCGTGGTCGATCCATTCCTGCTGTGCGGTACTGAGCGCCTCGATCGTGCGGATTCCGTTGTCGCGCAGATGCGCGATGCAATCGCTGATCCACTCCACATGTTGTTCCAGCGCCGCGACGAAGTTCGTGGCCGCACTCGGGCTGCCCGGGCCCTGGATGGTGAACAGGTTCGGGAAGCCGGCGACCGCCAGCCCGAGGTAGGACAGCGGCCCCTCGGTGGCCCAGAACTCGCCGAGCGACATCGCGTCGCGGCCCTGGATGTCGATGCGGGACAGCGCACCCGTCATCGCGTCGAACCCGGTCGCGTAGATGATCACGTCGAGCTCGTATTCATCGGTCTCGGTGCGGATACCGTCCGGTGTTATTTCGCGAATCGGCGCCTTGCGCAGGTCGACGAGCGTGACGTTGTCCCGGTTGAACGTCTCGTAGTAGCCCTGATCGATGATCGGGCGCTTGCACGCGAACGGATGCACGGGCACCAACGATGCCGCCGTCTGCGGATCCTTGACGATGCGGGCCACCGCCTCGCCGTACAGCTGGCCGGCCATCCGATTGGCTTCGATGTCGAAGAAGATGTCGCTCCAGTTGAGCGCGCCCATCACACCGTTGTCCTCGATGGCACGCAATTGCTCTTCGCGCGACGCCGCTTTGATCGGCGGGCTGCTCAGCATTTCCAGCAGCACGGAAAAGGCGCTCAGCCGCGCCGCCCCGATCGGGTGGGCACGCTGGGCTTCCCGGATCTCGCCGTATCGGCCCTTCATCTCGTCCAGCTCGCCGGGTTCGAACTGGTGCACGCGCCAGGGCAAGGTATATGCGGGTGAACGCTGAAAGACACAGAGCTGCAAGGCTTGTTGAGCCACGACGGGGATGAGCTGAACCCCGGTGGAGCCGGTGCCGATCACGCCGACCCGTTTTCCGGTGAGGTCGAAGCCCTCCTTGGGCCAGCGGCTGGTGAACAGCGACGTTCCGGCGAACGTCCCCATTCCGGGGATGTCGGGCTCCAGCGGCACCGACAGGATGCCGGAGGCCGCGACGACGAACGGGGTGACGAAGGACTCGCCGGACTCGGTGCGCACCAGCCACACCGCGGCCGCTTCGTCGAACTCCATCGCTACGACCTTGGTGTGGAACGCAATATCGCGACGCAGGTCCAACCGGTCGGCGACGAAATTCAGGTACGCCTCGATCTCGGGCTGGGCCGGCATCGACTCCGTCCAGACCCATTCCTGCTGAATCTCTTCGGAGAAGCTGTAGGAGTACTCGATACTTTCGATGTCACATCGCGCACCGGGGTAACGATTGAACAGCCAGGTGCCGCCGACGTTTTCGGCCATCTCCAGCACCCGGGTACGAATGCCCAGCTGGCGCAGCCGGTGCAGCATGTAGAGGCCGGAGAACCCGGCACCGATCACCAGTACATCGACGGATGTATCGGCTTCAGGCATCGTCACCTCCGCTTATCTTCAGGACCGTTCGGGTCAGGTGCAGGCTCTTGATCCGCCAGGAGCCGTCCGTCTTCTCGTAGGTCTCGCGGTAATGGCCCGCGCCGTGCATCTCGCGGCCGTCGCCGAAGATGAGCAGATCCTCCATCGCCCAGATGCCGGTGGCGGTGGTGGCCGAGGTGAGGGTCAACTCCGGGGTGTGGCAATGGTGCATGGTGGCCACGCCTTCCAGACCACCCAGCACGGTGGGGACGAAGTTGTCGACGCCCTCGATCGGCGGTGCGGTCATCGGGTCCGCGCCGGCGGTGGAGACCGCCATGTCCAGGGTGACCACCACGTCGGGGGTGAATACGCCACGCCAGGATTCGACGTCTTTGGTGTCCAGAAAACGGCAGTACCGCGCCTTCAATTTCCGAAGCTCTTCCAGCTCATCAGCCGTCGAGACAACCGCTTGCGTCATCACGCTCCCTGCCGCGCCCTGGACGAACTTCTGAGGACCTGCTGAAATCTATACTGTAACGGGCTTAGTATCTAGCAGAACCTGGGAGGAGCCGCCGTGAAAGTCCCGTTTACCTGGAAGGTCACCGGGTGGTTCATGGTCGGGTGGTCCCCGGAATTCCCCGTTGGCGAAGTGCGGCCGCTGCAGTACTTCGGCGAGGATCTCGTCGCCTATCGCGACGAGTCGGGCGAGTTGCACGTGCTGGAAGCACACTGCAAACACCTCGGCGCCCACATCGGTCACGGCGGCAAGGTCATCGGCGACTGCGTCGAGTGCCCCTTCCACGGCTGGCGCTGGGGCCCGGACGGCACCAACCGGTACATCCCCTACCAGCCGGACCGCCCCAACAGAGCGCTGCGGCTGAAGTCGTATCCCGTGCAGGAGCAATACGACTGCGTGTTCATCTGGCATCACCCGGATGGCAAGGAGCCGCAGTGGGAGATGCCGGACATCTTCCGAAAGTTCCCGCAGTTCGAGACGGACCCGGCGGGCTACTACCGGGCATATCCGGAGTTCTCCCGGCGCGCCGAGCGCGAGCCGGTGCATCCGCAGATCGTCGCGGAGAACGCCCCCGACAGCGCCCATTTCGAGTACGTCCACCACGCGACGGTGACGCCGCGGGTGCTGGACTGGAAGATCGTCGACCAGGAATGGCAATTCATCGCGGGCTGGCCGGACGCGCGCAGCGACAATCCGGACGATCTCGCCTTACGGTTCCACAGCCACCTATTCGGTCTCGGCGGGGCGATCAGCGTCTTCGAGGGCGCGCAGAATCATCGCCTGATTTTCACCTGCACGCCGGTCGACGACGAAGTTTCGGACCTCTTCTACTCGATTTGGTGGCCACGCATCCCGGGCGATGACTCCGACGTGCCGCAGGGCAAACTGCGCGACGTGATCGAAAAGCAGTTCCTGTCCACGGTCTTCGACGACCTGCAAATCTGGCGCTACCAGAAGTACGTCGAACATCCGGCATTGTCCAAGGTCGACGCGAAAGGCTATATGGCACTACGAAAATGGGCGACGCAGTTCTACGACGTACCGGCATGAGCCGCCGACTCGTCGACGTCCTCGAGCCCGGACGTACCGCGATCGTCGCCCAGGAGTGCCAGGGTGCGGTCATCGGCCCCGATGCCGGGTTGGCCATGCTCGCCGAGGAAGCGCGACGCGAGGCGCTGCCCAACATCGTGCGGCTGCTGCCGGCCGCGCGGGCGGCCGGCGTGCCCATCGTGCACTGCTTGGTGCAACGGCGCCGCGACGGGCTGGGGTCCAACCACAACGCCAAGATCTTCACCATGAGTCGCGGCGCGGTCGACATCGCCCCGGGCACACCGGGAGCCGAAGTGCTTCCCGAATTAGGGCCCCAACCAAGCGATCTGGTGCTGCGCAGGTGGCACGGCGTGGGACCGATGGGCGGCACCGACCTCGACGCGGTACTGCGCAACCTCGGGGTGTCCACGATCGTCGTGGTCGGTGTTTCGCTGAACATCGCGATCCCCAACCTGGTGATGGATGCGGTCAACGCGGCCTACCGCGTCGTCATCCCCGCCGACGCCGTGGCGGGCATCCCCACCGAGTACGGTGCTGCGATGATAGCCAACACGCTGTCGCTGCTGGCAACGATCACCACGACCGACGATCTGCTCCAGGTATGGCAGCAGCAGGCCAAAGGATCCTCATGACCGACACCGCCTCCGGCACCCGCGGCGGGTTTCCGCAAATCTCGCCGGTCGAAAACGCACCGCCCGAACTAGGCCGATTCGCTGCGGCGATGCGCCGTTTGCAGGATCTGACGGTGTCCACCAACCCGGACAGCTCGATCTGGGCAAGCGCCGCACAGCTCGTCGAAAACGCGTCCGCCTTGCTCGACGGCCACCAGGCTCCGGAGCACGTGGCACCCGCCGGCCGCGTCCTCGAACTGCCCGGGCTCGGGCATCCGCTGCTACCGCCGTGGACCCTGACGGAATCCGGACCCGACGGCGTCACGATGCACGGGCACTTCACCCGGTCCCACGTGGGCGGCAACAACGCCGTGCACGGCGGCATGATCCCGCTGTTCTACGACTGGCTGTTCGGCATGGTGGTTTCCACCGCGGGCATTCGCCCGACCCGCACCGCGTACCTGCACGTCGACTACCGCAAGATCACCCCGATCGACGAACCATTGATCGCACAAGGCCGCATCAGCGATACCGACGGCCGGAAAGTCTTCATCTCCTCGACGATGACATCGGCCGATGGATCGCTGCTCAGCGAAGCCAACGGCCTGATGGTCCGCCTGCTACCCCACCAGCCGTGAAAGGCATAATGTCAGAAACCGCAACACAATTCACGGTACCCGCCGTCGCCAAGGCGGTCGCGGCCACGATCGGCGACCGCGACCTGCTGATCCAGGGCAACCAGCGATTCAGCTACGCCCAGACCATCGAGCGATCCAACCGGCTGGCCTCGTATCTGCACACCCGGGGCCTTGGCTGCCACACCGAGCGCTCGGCCCTTGCCGGCCACGAAGTGGGCCAGGACCTGTTGGGCCTGTACGCTTACAACGGAAACGAATTCGTCGAGTCGTTGCTCGGCGCCTTCGCGGCCCGCGTCGCCCCGTTCAACGTCAACTTCCGCTACGTCAAGAGCGAGCTGCAATATCTGCTCGCTGACTCGGGTGCCACCGCGTTGGTCTACCACGCCGCATTCGCGCCACGGGTGGCCGAAGTCCTGCCCGAGCTGCCGAGGCTACGCGTGCTGATCCAGATCGCCGACGACTCCGGCAACGACTTGGTGCACGGCGCAGTCGATTACGACAGCATCATCGGTTCCAGCCCAGCCGGGCCACCGCCGGTAGCGCACTCCCCCGACGACCTTTACGTCCTGTACACGGGCGGCACCACGGGAATGCCGAAGGGTGTGCTGTGGCGCCAGCACGACATCTTCATGACATCGTTCGGCGGGCGCAATCTGATGACCGGCGAGCCGGCCGGCTCGGTCGACGAGATCGTGGAACGCGTCGCCGCCAGCACCGCCACCAAGTTGATGATCTTGCCGCCACTGATCCACGGCGCAGCGCAGTGGAGCGTGATGACCGCCCTGACCACCGGGCAATCCGTCGTCTTCCCTTCCGTCGTCGACCATTTGGATGCCGAGGACGTGGTCCGCACGATCGAGCGAGAGCGAGTATCGGTGGTGACCGTAGTCGGCGACGCGATGGCCCGTCCGCTGCTCGCGGCCGTCGAGAAGGGTATCGCCGACGTGTCGTCGCTGGCGGTGATCGCCAATGGTGGCGCCGTGCTGACCCCGTATGTCAAGCAGCGCTTGATCGAAGCGCTGCCCAACGTCCTTGTGGTGGATGGTGTCGGATCCTCGGAGACCGGCGCGCAGATGCATCACCTGTCGACGTCCGGCGCGGTGTCCACCGGCACCTTCAACGCCGGCCCGGACGCCTTCGTGGCGGCCGAGGATCTGTCGTCGATCCTGCCGCCGGGACACGACGGGATCGGCTGGCTGGCCCAGCGCGGTTACATTCCGCTCGGGTACCAGGGCGACGCGGCCAAGACCGCAGCGACCTTCCCGGTCATCGACGGGGTGCGCTACGCGGTTCCGGGCGATCGGGCACGCCACCGCGCGGACGCCAGCATCGAGTTGCTGGGCCGTGATTCGGTGACGATCAATTCCGGGGGCGAGAAGATCTTCGTCGAGGAGGTTGAAACCGCGATCGCGTCGCATCCCGCGGTGGCCGACGTGGTGGTCGCGGCACGCCCCAGCGAACGTTGGGGCCAGGAGGTCGTCGCCGTCGTCGCGCTGGCCGAGGGGGCGCACGCCGATGCCGACGAATTGGTCACGCACGCAGCGCAATCGCTGGCTCGCTACAAGCTTCCCAAGGCGATCGTCTTCCGTCCCGTGATCGAGCGCAGTCCGTCGGGCAAGGCCGACTATCGCTGGGCGCGCGAGCAGGCCGTCGGCGGCTGACATGACAGTGCTGCACAAGGGCGAGACGCTGAGCGCGTCGGTCGAATTGCGAGCCTCGGCCGAGGAGGTCTACGCGCTCATCGCGAATGTCACGCGCATCCCCGAGTGGAGTCCGGAGACCCGCCGCGCGCAGTGGTTGGGGCCGGACAGTTTTCGGGCGTGGAACCACCGTCGGCTTGGGCGCTGGCGCACCGACGCCAACGTCGTCGACGCCGTTGTAGGGCAGAGGTTTTCGTTTGTCGTCCAGGTGCTGGGCGGGGATTGGACCCAGTGGACCTACCTCATCGAACCGGGTTCGGCCGCCGGGACCACGCGCCTGACCGAGATGTTCGAGATGTGCGTTGAATTGCCGTTCTCTGTGCTGCTTTTCGAACGCCTCGCGCTGTTGGTCTGGGACCGCCGGACAGACCTGCAGCGCAACCTCGAAATCTCATTGGACCGGATCCGCACGATCCTGGAAGCGGGAGTGAAAGCATGAAGTATCAGGATCGTGTCGCCGTTGTCACCGGTGCCGGGTCGGGAATCGGGCGCGCCCTGACCTACGCGCTCACCCAGGACGGGGCGCACGTCGCGGCATCCGACATCGACAAGGCGAGTCTGGCGCAGACACAGGCGATGTGCCGGTCCGGCCAGGTGACCACCTATCAGGTCGACGTCGCCGACCGTGACGCGGTATGCGGGTACGCCGAAGACGTCCGCCGCGATCTCGGGCCCACCTCGATGTTGTTCAACAACGCCGGAGTCGACCTGTTCGCCAGCGTGGCAGACATGTCCTGGAAGGATTTCGACTGGCTCGTCGGCATCAATATCGGCGGCGTGGTCAGCGGGACCAAGGCCTTCCTGCCGCAGCTGATCGAATCCGGAACTACCGAGCGGCCCGCGCGGTTGGTCAACCTGTCCAGTGCGTTCGGCCTGATCGCGGTCCCCTACCAAGGCGCTTACAGCACTTCGAAATTCGCGGTGCGCGGCTTCACCGAGGCACTGCGCCAGGAGATGATCATGGAGCGACATCCGGTGACCGTGCATTGCGTGCACCCGGGTGTCGTGCGCACCAACTTCGGGACCAACATGCGCACCGCGGAGACCGAGGATCCCGAGCAAGCGGCGAAATACTTCGGGCGGATGGCACTGACGTCGCCGGAGAAGGCCGCCCGGACCATCCTGCGCGGAGCCGAGAAGAACCGCGCCAGAATCCTGATCGGAGCCGACGGTCGGGTGATGGCGGCGTTGCCGAGGCTACTGGGTGTCGGCTACGTCGACCTGATGGCGCGCGCGGCGAGGTTGAATCCCAACGCGCGCTAGGCGCGCGGACCGCCCTTGAGCCGGCGGCGGGTACGGGCCCGCGTCACGCGCATCATGGCGTCGGCATACATCCGCATCGACTTCCCGAACGGCGGGGCGGCACTGCCGGTGACGCTGAACGGCAGATCGCTGCCGACCACCGACCGGTGATGGCTGAACGCATCGAAACCGGCCTTGCCGTGATAGGCGCCCATCCCGCTGCGCCCCACGCCGCCGAACGGCGCTGCCGACGGAATCATCTGTGCGGCAAAGTCGTTGCGGGCAACACCACCGCTGCGGGTGTTGCAGACGAAGTCGCGGAAGTCGGCGTCGTCGGGTCCATACCAGTACGCCACCAGTGGCGCGGGCCGCGCATTGATGTAGTCGATGGCCTCGCCCAGGCGCGAATATCCCTTGACCACAAGGACCGGACCGAAGATCTCTTCGCTGGCGATCTTCATGGTGTCGTCGATGTCGCGCACAATGGTCGGTGCGATCTTGCGCGAGCCCCGGTCGGGCAATAGCTCCCCCTCCGGCGCAACGGTTTCCACGGTGGCGCCGTTGGCCCGTGCGTCGTCGATCAGGCCGACGACTCGGTCGAAATTGGCCTGATTGACACTCGAGCAGTAGTCGTCGTTGGCGACGATGTTGGGGAACATGTCGCGCAGCGTCTCCCGCGCGGCGCCGACGAACGTGTCGATCTGGTCGTCGGGAACGAAGACGTAATCGGGGCAGACGCACACCTGTCCACCGTTGACCATGCGGCCCTGCGCGATCCGGGCGGCGGATCGACGGATGTTCGCACCGGGTGCGACGACGACGGGGTTCTTGCCGCCAAGCTCCAGCGTCACCGGCACCAGGTTCTGCGCGGCCGCCCGCTGCACCAACGCACCGACCGAGGGCGACCCGGTGAAGAACAGATGATCGAACGGCAGCGTCGAAAAGATCGCGGCGACGTCGGGTCCGCCGGTGACGATCTCGAGTTCGTCGGCATCGAAGTATTTTGGCGCGGTCGCCTTCATCAACTCGGCGGTGTGCGAGGTGATCTCCGACATCTTGATCATCACCCGATTGCCCGCGGCGAACGCGGTCGCGGCCGGGAGAATCACGAGATTGAGCGGGAAGTTCCACGGACCGATGATGCCGACCACTCCGAGCGGCGACGGCTGGACCTCGGCCCGCAGCCCGAACAGTCCGGCCGCGCGCATCAGCTTGGTCGCCCGCATCCATTGAGCAACATGGGTTCTCGTGTGCTCGATCACCGAGATCATGCCGATGACCTCGGTGAACAACGTTGCCGCCTTGGACCGGGTGCCGAAATCGGCCGCCATCGCGTCGACGAACGCGTCGGTGTTGTCGAGGACCAGCGCCATCAGCCGGTCGATCCGGTTGCGGCGCAGCGCCAGGGCCGGCGGTCCGTCGGCGACGAAGGCGTGGCGCTGCCTGGCCAGGATCGCGCCTAACGCCGCCCGCTGCTGGTCGACCGTGCTGTCCGCGCGTTCATCGAGTGTGCTCATTGTGACCTCGTTAGACCGGGGATGCGGGAAGGCGCCCGCGACTTCTCACGACGCCGCTGATCTTAAGCCCATATTGTCTACTGTAATAATTACAGTACGATCTTACGTAACGACCGCCCGTTCGTGCCGAGATGGAAGAAGATGCTGGAGATTTAGGTGACGACCAACGTTCACACCGCCGGCACCGGCGACCAAACCGTCGATCTGCGGGACCCCTACCCGTACTTCGCACACAAACGTCGTCAATCCGGTGTATTCCGCGGGACGGTCATGGATTACTCCAAGACACCCGAGTCCATGCTGCCCAAAAACGAGTACTCCGCGGTGTCGTTCAACGCGGTCAACACGGTGTTCCGGGACGGGCGGGTGTTCAGCTCCAAGCCCTACGACAAGACGATCGGCCTGTTCATGGGTCCGACCATCCTGGCGATGGAGGGCAAGAAGCATCGCGAACATCGCAACCTGGTGTCGGCGGCCTTCAAGTCCAGGGCGCTGGCCCGCTGGGAGCCGGAGATTGTCCGCCCGATCTGCAACGCATTGATCGACGAATTCATCGAGACCGGCACCGCCGACCTGGTCCGCAACTACACCTTCGAATTCCCCACCCGCGTCATCGCCCGGCTACTGGGATTGCCCGACGAAGACCTGCCGATGTTCCGCAAGCGCGCCGTGCAGTTGATCAGCTACCACGTCAACTACGAGAAGGCCTTCGAAGCGTCGGCGGCGCTGAAGGATTACTTCGTCGAACAGATCGACAAGCGCAAGTCCAAACCCACCGAGGACATCATCGGCGATCTGGTCACGGCCGAGATCGACGGCGAAAAGCTCAGCGACGAGGCGATCTACTCGTTCCTACGACTGCTGCTGCCCGCCGGACTCGAAACCACCTACCGGTCCTCGGGAAACCTGCTGTATCTGTTGCTCACTCATCCCGAGCAGTTCGCCGCGGTGCAAGCCGATCGCGAGCTGATCGGGCCGGCGATCGAGGAAGGCCTGCGCTTCGAGACGCCGCTGACCACCGTGCAGCGGTTCACCACCGAGGACACCGAGCTGGAAGGCGTGACGATACCGACGCGCTCCGTGGTCGGCGTGTGCGTCGGTTCGGCCAATCGCGACGAGGCGCGCTGGGAACGAGCGGAAGAATTCGACATCTTCCGTAAGGCCACACCGCACATCTCCTTCGCCGCCGGGGAGCACACCTGTCTGGGTCTGCATCTGGCGCGGCTGGAAACCCGTGTCGCGGTCGAATGCCTGCTGAACCGGTCGAACGACATCACGTTGCTCACCGATGACGACCCGCATATCTTCGGTCAACCCTTCCGCTCGCCGACCGCCCTTCCCGTGACGTTCGAGGCCAAGTAGCGTCCGCGGTTAAGAAACGTCCGGTGCGAAGAAGACGGAGTTGGTGGGAGAAATGGTCAAGGTAATGCAGGGCTTTCGAGTCCTCGAGGTTGCGCAGTTCACGTTCGTCCCTGCGGCGGGAGCGATCCTGGCCGACTGGGGCGCGGACGTGATCAAGGTCGAGCACCCGCTGCGCGGCGATACTCAACGCGGCTTCCTCAACATGGGTGGCATTCAGGTCAACCCGGACCGGCATCCGCTGATGGAACACCCCAACCGAGGCAAGCGCAGCGTCGGCATCGACGTGTCCACGCCCGGCGGCCAGGAAGTGATCTACGAACTGGCCAAAACCTCCGACGTGTTTCTGACCAACTACAAGCCATCGCAACGGCAACAGCACAAGTTCGACGTCGAGCACATTCGCGCGGCGAACCCGAACATCGTCTATGCCCGGGGTTCGGCCTACGGCGACAAGGGCGCCGAGCGCAACGTCGGCGGCTACGACGGGACGGCGTTCTGGACCCGCAGCGGTATCGGCTACGCGCTGACCCCGGAGGAGTTGGGCGGCGCACTGGGACAAGGCATTCCGGCGTTCGGCGATTCCATCGGTGGCATGTTCATCGCCGGCGGAATCTCCGCGGCGTTACTGCATCGCGAGCGCACCGGGGAGGCGGTCGAACTCGACGTGTCGCTGTTGAGCACGGCGTGGTGGGCCGCCGGCGCCAGCATGACGCAAGGCATGGAGACCGGAGAGGTGATGCGCACCCCGATGCCGGGTTCGGCCACCGCAATGTCGGTGAATCCCTTCATGGGCAACTACGAAACGTCCGACGGCGGCACGATCAACCTGTGCATCATCAGCCCGACGGGCCTGATCCGCGACACCTTCGAGCATCTCGGCATCCCCGAGGCCGCCGACGATGAACGCTTCTCCGACGTGCTGCCGCTGATTCAGAACGCCAACGCGGCCGCCGAACTGATCGCGAAAGCCTTCGCCACCAAGCCGTTTGAATACTGGCGTCAGCACCTGAAGACGATGAAGGGTCAGTGGGCGCCGTTCCAGAGCCTGCTCGACCTGGCCAACGACGAGCAGGCCATCGCCAACGACATGATCGCCGAAGTCGAGGTCGCCGCGGGTGGTGAACCGTTCAAAGTCGTGCGCGGGCCGGTCCAGTTCAACCACGAGCCGCTGGTGACCACTCGGGCGCCGCAGGCCTCGGAACATACCGAACTCGTCTTGATGGAGATCGGCATGGATTGGGACCGCATCGAAGAACTCAAGAACGCAGGAGCCATAGCGTGACGAATGACGTGGCGATCATCGGGGTCGGCCTACACCCGTTCGGCCGATTCGAGGGCAAGTCGGCGATGCAGATGGGCGTTGACGCCATCCTCGCCGCGGTCGCCGACGCCGGTATCGCCTGGCAGGACGTCCAATTCGCCACCGGCGGCAGCTGGACGGTCGCCAATCCGGACGCGATCGTCGGCATGGTCGGACTGACCGGCATCCCGTTCACCAATGTGTTCAATGCATGCGCGACGGCGGCCAGTGCGGTCAAGACCTGCGCCGACGGAATCCGGTTGGGCGATTACGACATCGGCATCGCGATCGGCTTGGACAAGCATCCGCGCGGAGCGTTCACCGAAGACCCGGCACTGGTGGGCATGCCGAGCTGGTATGCGGAAAACGGGCAATACCTGACCACCCAGTTCTTCGGCATGAAGGCCAACCGCTACCTGCACGACCACAACATCTCCCAGGAGACGCTGGCCAAGGTCGCCGCCAAGAACTTCCGCAATGGCGCCTTGAACCCCAACGCCTTTCGCCGCAAGCCGATCTCCGAAGAGGACATCCTCAACTCGACGATGCTCAACTATCCGCTGACCCAATACATGTTCTGCGCGCCCGACGAAGGCGCCGCGGCGGCGGTGATGTGTAGGGCCGACATCGCGCACCGCTATACCTCCAAGCCGGTCTATCTGCGAGCGGTGGAGGTCCGCACCCGGCGCTACGGCGCTTACGAGGTCAACACCACCTGCGCACCGGTCGAAGAAGACGTGGCACCAACGGTTTACGCCGCCCGCACCGCGTTCGAGAAGGCCGGCGTGACTCCCGGTGAGGTCGACGTGATCCAGCTGCAGGACACCGACGCCGGCGCCGAGATCATCCACATGGCCGAGTGCGGGTTCTGCGAGCACGGCGACCAGGAGAAGCTGCTGGCCGACGGCGCGACCGAGATCAACGGCCCGATGCCGGTCAACACCGACGGCGGGCTGATCGCCAACGGCGAGCCCATCGGCGCCTCCGGGCTGCGGCAGATCCACGAAATCGTCCGCCAACTCCGCGGTGAGGCGGGCGATCGCCAGGTGCCCGGGAATCCGAAGGTGGGGTTCACCCAGTTGTATGGCGCCCCCGGCACTGCCGCGGCGACCATCCTGACGACCTGACGGGACCATTCGATGGCTCAGTTCACCCAGGCGCCGATTTTCGACGCCGACCAGCACATGTACGAAACTCCGGAATCGTTGACCAAGTATCTTCCGGAGAAGTACGCGCGGGCGGTCCAGTTCGCCCAGATCGGGCGTCAGACCCGAATCATCATCAACAACAAAGTCTCTGACTTCATCCCGAACCCGACATTCGAACGCGTCGCGGCGCCGGGCGCACACGAAAAGTTCTTCGCCGGACAAAACTCCGAGGGGCTCACGCTGCGCGAGATGCAGGGCCCGGCGATCACGGCACCGGCCGCGACGCGCAATCCCGAGGACCGCATCGCCGAACTCGACCGCCAGGGCGTCGTCGAGGCCCTCAACTACCCCACGCTGGCCAGCCTGATCGAGCACTCGTCGGCCGACGATCCCGAATTGACGCTCGCGATCATCCACGCGCTGAACCAGTGGATGCTCGAACACTGGACCTACAACTACGAAAACCGGGTGTTCTCCACGCCGATCATCAATCTGTCCGAGGTCGATGCCGCCCAGCGCGAATTGGAGTACCTGCTGGACAACGATGTTCGGGCCGCGTTGATCAAACCCGGACCGGTGAACGGGATTCACGGCTGGCGCTCGCCGGCGCTACCCGAGTTCGATCCGTTCTGGCGTGACGTAGAGGCCGCGGGGCTGCCGATCGTGCTGCACGCCAGCTACCCACCGCTGGACGACTACGTCTCCAGGTGGGAACCGCCGCACACCCAGAATTTCATGGCGCAGAGCGCCTTTCGCTGGATGACGTTGGGCCACCGCGAAATTGCGGACATGATCACCAGCCTGATTTGTCACGGCACGCTGACGCGATTCCCCAGGCTGCGCATCGCCAGCGTGGAGAACGGCAGCTCGTGGATTTTCCCGCTGTTCCACGACTTTGCCGATTTACAGAAGAAGATGCCGCAGAATTTCCCCGAGCATCCACACGACGTGTTTCGGCGAAACATCTGGGTCAGCCCGTTCTGGGAGGGCTGTGTGGCCGACGTCGTCGACACCGTCGGCTGGGACCGGGTGCTGTTCGGTTCCGATTACCCGCATCCCGAAGGGCTGGCCGAGCCGCAGGGTTTCTGGAAGTACGCCGACAACATGGACGAGCGACGCACCTACGACTTCATGGGCGACAACGCGCGCCGCTTCATGGGCCTGCCGATCGCCAACCCCGATCCGAACGCCGCCAAGCCCCCGGCACTCGCCAACGCCTGAGCTACCGCCCTGTCGCACCGTTCGCCGAGTGTGACGTGGTGGCGGCGACACACCGAGAAACACCGCCGTCAATGCACACTCGGCGACGGATCCGCGAACTCGCAGAACGCGTCGTACGCACGAGCGCCGTAAATCGTGGCGGGGCCGCCATGCATAAGAATGCTGACACCAATGGCTTCCGCAGCTTCCTCTTTGGAGGCTCCGGCGCGAACGGCGCCCTGGGCATGGGAGGCAATGCAGCCGTCGCACTCGGCCACCACGCCGATTGCCAACGCGATGAGCTCCTTGGTCTTTTTGTCCAGCGCTCCAGAGGTCAACGCCGCCTTGCTCATCTCACCAAAGCCCCGGTACACATCCGGGATCATGTCCCGCAGCGCGCGATGTTGCGGGTTCAAGTCATTCAGCACATCGTGATAGTGGTTGTGATCGCTCATGATTATTGCAACTCATATACCCATGGGGGTATTCCCGCGAGTCGCGCTACGGGCGTGGCGCGATGGGTGCTGACGACGCCAGAGATGGGCCCGGGCCGCCTGGCCCCATCATTCCACCGGGGCTCATCATTCCGCCTGGGCCCATCATCGGGCACCCGGTCGTCCCGGGATGCATACGTCCATCGGGCCATCCATCACGGTCCCAGCCATGATCGCGGCCCGAGGACCAACCGAACATGGCCCCCGAGAAGAAGATCACGGCAACGACGAAAACCACACCAGCAGCAATGACTACCCAGGAAACGGCTTGACCAAGCCGACTCGGCCGGCCGCGCGGTTCGTCGGGGTGAGACTGTCCGGCCGCGGTGGCACGCGGATCCGGTAATTCAGATTCATCCGTCATGATTCGAATCATGGCGCACGTCTACGCCTCCCCGGTAGGGACCATCGGCCCCTATCATCGCCGGCGTCGGCGTCTTCGCCACCGTGGAATGTCCCTGGCACTTGGCCGCGTCGGCGGCCTCACCCAGAAGGAGGGAGCGAACCAGGCGACGCGGTCCGAAAGGCAGCAGCATATAGCTGGCCGGACGCGGGCGCACTGTTTGCGGCCACCAGAACCAGCGTCCCAGGAGTGCCGCGATCGACGGTGTCATGAGTGAGCGCACGACCAGGGTGTCGAATAGCAGGCCCAGGCCAATTGTCGTGCCCGCCTGGCTGATAGAGCGTAGATCGCTGGCGGCCATCGACATCATGGTGAAGGCGAAGACCAGGCCCGCCGAGGTGACCACCCCACCGGTCTCGCCCATCGACCGGACGATGCCGGTTTTGAGGCCGGCCCCGATCTCCTCCTGGAAACGCGACACCAGCAGCAGGTTGTAGTCCGAGCCGACTGCGAGCAGGATGATCAACCCGAACACGGGTGCGATCCAGTTCAAGTCCAAGCCGAAGAGGTGCTGCCATACCAACACCGAGAGACCGAAGGCTGCGCCCAACGACAGCAGCACCGTGCCGACGATCACCAGGGACGCCACCAGGGCTCGAGTGATAATCACCATGACCGCGAAAATCAGTGTCAGAGCGGCAATCCCGACGATTAATAGATCGTATTGGGAACCCGACTGGATGTCGCGGTAGATGGCCGCCGTCCCGGCGAGGTAGAACTTGGCGTCGGTCAGTGTTGTACCCTTCACCGCCTGATGCGCGGCGGCCAGTTCGGGCTTGACCGCGGAAATGCCTGCCTGCGTCGCCGGATCCGTGTCATGGGTGATGATGAAGCGTGCGGCCTTGCCGTCCGGTGACAGGAAAAGCTGCAGACCGCGCTGGAAGTCGGCATTCTGGAATGCCTCCGGTGGCAGGTAGAAGTAGTCGCCGCTGCGCGCGGCGTCGAAAGCCTGCCCCATCGCGCTCGCCGTATCGGTCATCTGAGCCATTTGAGTGACCAGGCCCGAGAAGCTGCTGTGCATCGTGAGCAGAGTCCCCTGCATGGATTTGGCGACGGCGATGATCGGTGGGAACTCGGCAAGCATCTGGGGCATGACCGCATCGATATTGTTCATGTCCTTGATCAGCGTGCTCATGTTCTCGCTGAATTTGTCCACACCATCGATCGCCTCGAACACCGACCTCGAAGCCCAGCACACTGGGATGTTGAAACAATGTGGTTCCCAGTATAAATAGCCGCGGAACGGCCTCGCGAAATCGTCGAAATCCGCCAGATGATCCCGCATCTCGTCGAGCGTGGATTGCATGTCGTGCATATCGCCGACCATGTGGTGAGTTGCACCGCTCATCTGCCCGAGCAAACCCTGCATCCGCTCCATCGAACCGATCATCGCGCCGAGGTCGTCGCTCATCTTGAGCATGTCGGCCGTGCGGTCCCTCATGAACTGAATGTTCTGCTGGATCGGAATCGACTGGGCACTGATCTGGAACGGTATCGACGTGTGCTCGATCGGGCCACCCAACGGGCGGGTAATGCTTTGCACCATCGCGATTCCGGGCGAACGAAAGACGTCCTTGGCAAGCCTGTCCAGGATGATCATGTCGCCGCTATTCCGCATGTCGTGATCACTCTCGATCATGAGGATATCGGGGTTCATGGTGGCAGCACTGAAATGGCGCTCCGCGGCGGCATATCCGACATTCGATGGCAGGCCGGCGGGTATGTAGAAGCGGTCGTTGTAGCTCACCTTCATGCTCGGCATTATCAGGATGCCGACGATCGCGATGACCAGCGAGGCCGCGAACACCGCACCGGGCCAGCGCACGGTCGCGGTCCCTATCCGTCGCCACCGACGTGTCTTGATCATCCTTTTGGGGTCGAGCAAACCGAACCGGGTAGCCACGGCGACAACGGCAGGCGCGGCGGTCATCGCTCCCGCGACGACGACGAGCAATCCCAATGCGGACGGAATGCCCAGCGCCTTGAAATACGACAGCCGCGCCAAGTGGAGGCAGAAAGTAGCTCCCGCGATCGTCAATCCGGAGCCGAGGATGATGTGAGAGGTCCCGCGGAACATCGTGTACCAGGCTGTTTCTCGATCCTGGCCGGCCTGGCGCGCCTCCTGGTACCGCCCGATGAGAAAGATCGCGTAATCGGTCCCCGCCGCGATCGCCAACGACGACAGCATCGCGACGACGAACGTCGAAAATCCCAACAATTCGTTGTTCCCCAGCAGCGCGACAAGCCCTCTGGCCGTACCCATCTCGAAGCCGACCATAACGAGAACCAGAAGCACCGTGCTGATCGAGCGATAGGCGATGAAAAGCATGATCATGATGACCAGACCCGTGACGCCCATCATCTTGAACATGCTTTTGTCGGCGGCTTCGTTCATGTCCGTCGTCAGCGGTGCCGGACCGGTGAGGTAAACCTTGAGCCCGGTGGGAGCCGCTGACCTATCGACGATCTTCCGCACCACGTCGACGGACTCGTTGCCCAGGGTGCTGCCCTGGTTGCCGGCCAGACTGAGTTGAACGTAAGCGGCTTTGCCATCTCGGCTCTGCACGCCGGCGGCGGTGAGTGGATCTCCCCACACGTTCTGCACATGCTGCACGTGCTTGCCGTCGGCCTGCAGCTTTTTCACCAAGCCGTCGTAGTAGCGGTGCGCCTCGTCGCCGAGAGGTTTGTCGCTCTCCAGGACGATCATCGCGGTGCTGTCGGAGTCCGATTCGTGAAAGGTTGAGCCGATGCGTTTCGCGGCGATCATCGCCGGCGCGTCCTGGGGCGACATCGTCACCGCGTGGTTTCGCGCGACTGACTCGATCGGTGGCACAAGCACATTCAGCGCCACTGTCAGAAGTAGCCATCCGATGATGATGGGCCAGGCGAACCTGCGGATGAACCGCATGTACCTCGGACGGGCCTCGTTATCGGTGTTCATGCCGCTTTCACCAAACAGGAGGCTTGTGCGTTGCGCCCGGCCACGGACCTGTCGTCCTTGACCTCACCGTTGACGGTGATGCGGCACCCGATGTTGTCACTATTGCCCTGCGCCACCACGCTGGCGATTACGGCCGGCACCGTGGTTGTGATTGTGAAGGTCCACGGCAGGCTGCTGAAGTCGGCCTGTTCGGGCTGGGCCTTCTTGTCCAGATAGCTCACGCTTCCTGTTGTGTCGGTCGGCCCATAAACCTCGTATGTCACCCGCTTGACGTGCGACGGCTCGAGCGGCGCGGCACTGCTGCCGGCCGCCGTGAAGATCGCGTCGGAGCCAAAGACGCCGCGCAGCCGGGCGACGGCAACACCGCCGAGGGCAACTGCCACCACGACCACGATCGGCACCCAGGCTCGCTTGAGAAAGGTCACCATCGGAACCTCCAGGCCGGTTGCACGTCAACCTCCTTGCTTGTCGTGGCGCTCGATCGGCTCACGACTTCTTTATACCCTACGGGGTATAGTATAGATCAAGCGAACGGGGCGCCGTCGGCACATCAATGGATGGACTTTGCGCACCCCGAGGCGCTACAAGCAGCCGTGTGACGCCTGGACGTCACACGGCTGCGCTAAAAAGAATCGATCGATTTGTCAGGCAAGCGCGAGGAAGAGCTTCTCCAGCTCGTCCTCGGTCAACGGCTTCTTGCCCTTTGCGGCTTTTCCGGTTGTGCATTCGCGCATACCCGTGGCGACGATTTTGAATCCGGCGCGATCTAGCGCGCGCGAGACCGCGGCGAGCTGCGTGACCACGTCCTTACAATCGCGGCCCTGCTCGATCATCGAGATCACGCCCGCCAGCTGTCCCTGCGCACGGCGCAATCGATTCAGTACCGCAGCAATACTGTCTTCGTCACCAACCATCACGGTCCCCTCACTTGTTACACACCAATATAAGCCATCATCCCCCGGGGGGTATTCCCGCAGTGCGACGTGACGCCGCGGTGCGAAGTGGCGGAGGCAGTCAAGCGCGTGCCCGCGGCGGCGACACACCGCCGTCAGTGCACACTCGGTGCCAAATGTCAGGAGACCTTCTTGACCGGCGGTGAGTAGTTGGGCTTGCCCAGCCCGAGCGAGTATTGGCCGATCATGTTGCGGAACACCTCGAGGGTGCCGCCGTAGATTCCGACCAACGGCGCGAACCGGTAGACGTATTCGGCGCTGCCGTCATCGGCGGCACCGTCGGCCCCGTACGGCAGGGTCGACGCCGCACCGTGGATGTCCATCAGGTCCGGAGAGATATCGCGCATCGTCTGGGCAATGGCCACCCGCCCGTAGATGTTCGGCGACGATAACGCCGCTTCCAAGCGGGCGACGCTGCGGCCCAGCCGGTACGCGACCGCGGCATCGTCGACGAGCTTGCGCCCGTTGGGATCCGGCCGCGTCGCGGCCGTCACGGCGTTGTCGACCGCCAGGGCCATCGAACCGGCCTGGTGCATCATGATCGAGGTGTCCTGCAAGCCGTCGGGTGCGGCCGCGACCGCGCCGTGCTCGGTGTTGAGCGGCTCGCGAAGCACTGTCCAGCCCGCGTTCACATCGCCCAGCCGGTATTTGTCGTCGACGCGAACATCGCTGTAGTAGACGATGTTGGTCCGGTCGCCGTCCACGGTGCGGATGCCCTGGATCTCAATGCCCGGCGAGTCCAGCGGCACCAGGAACATGGTCAGGCTCTTGTGCTTTGGCGCATCCGGGGCGGTGTTGGTGATCAGGAAAACGTACTGACAGTTGTGCGCGCCGGTGGTGAACATCTTCGAACCGTTGACCACCCAGCCGTCTCCGTCGCGCACCGCGCGGGTTTTGCAGGTGGCGATGTCGGAACCGCCCTCGGGTTCGGTGTAGCCGAGGCAAAGCCGCACCTCGCCGTTGAAGACTCGCGGCATCACCTCGTCCTGCAGCTCGGCCGAACCGAACTTCTCGACCGATCGCGCCACCATGGCCGTGGTCCCCCACGTCACCCACGGCACGTGGGCGCGGCGCTTCTCCAGCTCGTAGATGCGCCGGCGCAGGCGAGTGAATCCGCCGTCGGCTTCCGCCTTCCATTCGCGCGCCAGATAACCCGCGGTCCCGAGCGCCAGATGCACGCCCTCGTCGAAGTTGTCACCGGTCTCGCGGTCGCGCCGCAGGACTTCCTCGGTCACATGGGTTTTCAAGAAGCCGCGCAGTTCCTCGCGGAAAGCCTCGTCCTCGTCGGATAGCTCTACCCGGGAGAAGTCCATTCTTTCGCTCCTGTCCTAGACGCGCGCGGGCGCGCTCTCACGGGCGGTCACGATCTCGGCGACCCGCTTGGCGGTGGCACCCGGATCGCCGGCCGCCAGTGGCCATCCCCGGGCGCGCACCAGGTACGCCGTCGCCGCGGCTTCAGACGAAACACCAAGTCCGCCTTGGATGTGGACAGCCATGGTGGCCGCCTTGGCAGCCTCTTCGGCCATGAACACGAACGCCGACGGCGCCAGCTCGGCCCGTTCGCCGGGCTCGTTGTCCAGGAACCAGGCCGCCCGCCGGGCCAGGTTGCGTCCGCCCGCGACGGTGATGGCCATGTTGGCCAGCGGATGCGAAATCGCCTGCAGCGTTGAGATCGGGACGCCCAATGTGTAACGGGACTTGGCGAATTCGGCCGCGATGGTCATGGTCTCCTCGACCAGGCCCACCAGAGCCGACGCGGTCAGCAGTCGCCATTCATCCAGCGCGAGTTCGTAGTTCGCCAGCGCTTCGGGACCTTGCGCGACGACGGTGCGGGTGTCGGCGTTGGCCGGATCGACCCAGGCCATCGGCAGCCGGCCCAGGTTGTCGACCTTGGCCGGCCGGGTCCCGAATGTCAGGCGGACCACCTCGTCGCCGTCGCGGGCGATGATGTGGTCGGCGATCGACCCGGTCGGGATCAGACGAAGGCCCGGTGCGCTGTCGATGCGCGCGTCGATGCCCGCGAGCTGTTCACCGTCGGCGATGCCGGCGGTGTCGGCGCCGAGCCGGCCCAGCAGCCGCGCCGCGCACACATGATCGACCCACGGAACCGGCGCGAGCGAGCGCCCGATCTCCTCGGCCACCAGGGTGAGGTCGACGAGCGTCGCCCCGTCGCCGCCGCAGGACTCGGGCAGCGCCATCGTGGTCGCACCCATCGCGCACAAGCGCTCCCACAGGTTCTTATCGAACCCGGAAGGCTCTGCGGCGCGGACCGTTTCGATGGAGCAGTGGGTCTTGAAGAATTGCTTGTACGCATTCTGCAGATCCACATGGTGATCGGACAGGCTGTAGTCCAGCCTGCGCAGCTCGAAGCGGTCCATCTCTGTGCTCCTGTCGTATCTCAGGCTCGGTCGCCGAAGAAGAACTCTTGTGCGTTGTTGTACAGGTAGTTGTCCAGCACCTCGGCGGGCAGGTCCAACGCGCGGGCTTCGGGCAGCACTCGTCGCATCCGCAACACCGGCCAGTCCGAGGCGTAGATGACCTTGTTCGGACCGCGCGTGCGCATGTAGTGCAGCAGGCTTTCCGGCAGTCGCTTGGGCGACCAGGCCGAGGTCATCAGTCGAAGGTTCGCGTACTTGAGCAGCAGCCGGATCGCGACATCCCACCACGGATCGGCGCCGTGGATCATGCACAGCTTGAGTTCGGGAAACCGCACGCATACCCGGTCGAGGTGGATCGGGTTCTGTACCTCTCCGGGTATCGGCGGCCCCGGAATGCCGGTGTTCACGCACAGCGGCAGGCCCAGCTCCGCGCACTTGGCGTACAGCGGGTAGTAGACGGCATCGCTGGGCGGATATTGGCCATCGCCCCAAAAGCTCGGTCCCACTACGGCATACGCGACCGGCAGATCGCGCACGATCGCGGTCAGTTCGCGCAATGGCCCGACCGGACGCAGCAGGTTGACTCCGCCCATGGCCAGCGCGAATCGGTCCGGTTTGGCCTCGACGAACTTGCGCGCGGTGGTCGACGGGCTGGCGAGGTTGTCCATCAGGACCGCCTTCTGCACGCCCTGCTCATCCATCTCGTCGAGCAGCTCGGACAGGTCGACCGGCGCGAACATCGACTCGGGGCCCTTGAAGTAGTCGTCGCGGACCTTGAGCATCCAGGTGGGCTGCGAATCGGCCTCGCCGAAGTGCACGTTGATCAGGCAGTCAATCGCTTTGTCGTTCATGCGGGTCCTTCCGCATCGGCACCGGCCAGTGCGGTAGCCGGAAGCTGTTGTATGGCAGCCTGTTTAGCCCACCGATAGTTTGGCTTGCCATTGCCGAGTCGCTTGATCTGGTCGACCAGCATGATGGCCTTGGGTGCTTTGAAGTGAGCCAGCTGCGACTTGCACAGCGCGGCAAGCTCGGCTTCTTCGACGACACCGGCGCCCGGCTGCAGCGCGACCAGCGCGACCACTTCCTGGCCCCACCGCTCACTGGGCCGCCCCACCACCAACGCGTCGGCGACACCGGGGTGCGTGCGCAGCACCTCTTCGACCTCTTCGACGAAAACCTTTTCACCGCCGGTGTTCACCACCAACGAATCGCGGCCGTACAGACGCAGGGTGCCGTCGGATTCGATACTCGCCCGGTCGCCCGGGATCACCACCCGCGTGCCGTCGATCTCCGGGAAGGTGCGTTCGGTGGCGTCGGCGTCGTCGAAGTAGCCCAACGGAATCCGGCCGCTGCGCGCCACCCAGCCGATCTCGGGATCACCGGGGGCCAAGAACCTGCTCCGATCCTCCGACACCACCGCTCCGCCCTCGCGGAGCACGAAAGTCTCACTCTGCGTACCGCGTTGACTGTGTCCGAACCCCATGTTCCCGGATTCCGACGAGCCGTACCCGTCGATGATGGTGACCTGCGGCAGCTTTTCCATCAGTGCCTGCTTGAACTTCGGATTTGTTGCGGCGCCACCGGTGCCGATTCCGTTCAGCGACGACAGATCGTAGGAACCCCGCTGCAACTCGGCGACCAGCGGGCCGGCATAAGCGTCGCCGACCATGGTCATCATGCCGACCCGTTCGCGCTCGGCGGTCTGCCATACCGAGCGCACGTCCAGCTTGCCCCGGCCGTCATAGAGGACGGCGGTGAACCCGTTCATGATCGCCGAGAAGGCGGTCCACATGCCGGCGGCATGCATCAGCGGAGAGACCGCGAACCATGACTGCCCGCCGCCGCGGACCTTGGCGTGGATCTCGTCGACGCTGGTGTGGTCGGCGCCGACCATCGACGCCACGTACATGTCGCTTTGCCGCCACAAGACTCCCTTGGGACGACCGGTGGTCCCGCCGGTGCACATCATGATCAGGTCGTCCGGTGATCCCGGCGCCGGATCTCCCGAAACACCTTGCGCCAGAGCATCATCCAGCGATATCGCGCCCGGGAGTTCGACGGCGTCGCTGCCGTCGTCGATCGAGATCAGCAGCTCGGCGCCGACGGTCGGCAGCACTTCGGCACACGCCGCACCGAGCGATCGGTGATAGATGACGCCGCGCGGCCGCACGTAGGAGAGCAGATCGGCGATCTCCCGCGGCGAGTAGCTGTAGTTCACGTTGACCGGCACGGTGCGCGCCTTCAGACACGCGATCACCGCGTCCGGGTACAGGTCGTTGTACATCAGCAGCGCGACCCGGTCCTGACCGCACTCCCAGCGGTTCAGGGTGTTGCGCTCGCGGTGCGCGCCGAAGCCGTTGGCGTTCAGGAAGTTCGCCAATCGGCTGGTTCGGCTCGCCGACTCGGCGAAGGTGCTACGGCGGGATCCGCATACCGTCATCACGCGGTCGCCGACCACGTCGGCGATGGCGTCGAAAGCCGCTCCGACGGTCCATTCACTCACTGGCCGGGCCGCCTAGGCTGCCACGGTGGCTTTGACGCCCAGAAGATCTAAGGCATTGTTGCGCATGATCTTTCGGATATCCGATTCGTTGAAAGCGGTGAGCTCCTCGGTGAACGACACCGGCGACTCGAGGCCTTCGCCGTGCGGCCAGTCGGAGCCGAACAGGATCTTGTCGACGCCGATGACCTCGGCCAGCTCCGGCAGGTCGTCCTCGTAGTACGGGGCGATCCACACGTTGTTGCGTAACTGCTCCACCGGGTCCTCGGGGAAATCACGCGGCTGGGTGTTGGCCGCCTTCTTCAGGCGCTTCACCAGCCGATGCACGAAATACGAACCGTTTTCGATGCTGACCGCCTTGAGTTTCGGGTGGCGGGTGAACACACCGTGCACGATCATCGAGGCCATCGTGTCGTGGATCGCGCGGTCGTCGAGGAGCACGTTATCCAGCGGATCCTTGGCGCCGAACCCTTCGAACGTCGCCTTGCCGCCCCACGCCGCCGCGATGTGCAGGTAACCGCTGTCGGACAGGTGGAATCCCACCGGCACTCCCGCCTCGGCCAGCCGGGCCCAGACCGGGTCGTGGCTGCGATCACCCAGCGACCGGGGCTTGACCGCGCCAGGTACCGGCGCGGGCCGCACCAACACCAGCTTGGCACCGCGGGCCAACACGAACTCCACCTCTTCGAGCGCCTTGGCCGGATCGGCCAGCGAGATGATCGGCGCGCCGATGATCCGGTGGTCGGGCCGGTCGAAACCCCAGTCCTCGTCGAGCCACAGGTTGAAGGCGTGCACCGACGCCATCGTCGCGTCGATGTCGTGCTTGAGTGCCTCCTCGACGCCGCACCCGAATGTAGGGAGCATGAACACGGTTTCGATGTCCTGGGTATCCATCACCGCGATGCGCGCGTCGCGGTTCTGGTATTCGGGGTGGTCGGCCATCCGCTCGACCTTCATCAGCGACGCGGGATCGACGCCTTCGGGAATCTCGCCGCGGAACAACAGATCCAGGCAGCCCGGCACGATGATCGGGTCGAAGGTGGGATTGGGGACGAAGTTGTTGACGCGGCCCCCGATCACCGCCAAGGTGCGCTTACCTTGGCTGACCATCTGCACGCCGCGGGTCTTGAACGCCTTGTCGAGGTGCCGGGTGAAAGAGTCCAGCGGCTCGTAGTAGTGGTTGTCGACGTCAATCGCCTTGTAGCTCAAGCTATTCATGATCATCCCTTCGGAGGTGCTAAGCGTCTGTTGGGCGCAGCGACGGAAACTGGGGGGGCCGCTTCTCGAGGAAGCTGGTGATTCCTTCGATGACGTCCGGCCGCGACATCGCCTCGTGCACCAGGACTTCGGAGCGGGTGTTCGCGTCCTCGACATCGCGGGTGTCGTCGCCGTAGACCTGCCGCTTGATCACCGCCATCGATGCCGGCGAGCACTTGGCGGCCATGTCCTCGGCGTACTCCAGGGCCCGCTTCATCAGGTCGTCGGCCGCCACTACCTCTTTGACCAGGCCCAGCTCGGCGGCCTCCTCGGCAAGAAAGGTGCGTGCGCTCAGCAGCAGATCGAGCGCGATTCCCATGCTGGTCAGACGAGGAAGGATCCAGGAGATGCCGAATTCGGCGATCAGGCCCCGGCGAGCGAACACGGCGCCGAACTTGGCCCCGGCGGCGGCGAACCGGACGTCGCACATCAGCGCCTGGGTCAGGCCGATGCCGACGCACGCACCGTTGATGGCGGCGATGACGGGCTTGCGCAGCGTGGTCACAAAATGCGGCGGCCGTTCGCCGACCAGGTCGGCCAGATTCGTCTGACCGGCCTTCTCCATCGATTCGCCGACCTTGGCCGCCCCGCCCGGCGCACCCAAATACGCACCGGCGCAGAACCCCCTGCCCCGACCGGTCACCACGATCACCCGGATAGCGGGATCGGATTCGGCGCGGTCGATGCCGGCGTAGAACCCGGCCGCGATGTCGGGACCCCACGCATTGAGCCGATCCGGCCGATTGAACGTCAGGATGGCCACGCCGCCGTCCGTGGCCTCGTAGAGCACCGCATCGTCGGCTTGAGAGTCCTGGGAGGCACCGTTGCTGCCGGACATCTTCCGCGGCACCTCCTCATGCTTTTGACTACGGGATTCGCTGGGCTTTGTACCCATACTGTATACCTATCGGTACTGCATTCCACAACTGTCCCCGCGGCCCCGCGAACCCACGCCAAACAGCGAATTTCGGAACGCTGAACCGCCATCCGCGGGGGCAACGGACAGCCGAAATCCCAGCAATGAATTCGCGCCCCGGGTTTGGGATGGCGACTCTCCGGGTTACCGGCAACAGGACGCCAATATCCGGCAGCTGAGGGGATCGGTAGTGAAGTCGACAGCAAAAGCCGTTGTGCATCGCCTCAAGCAGGCGCGGTCAGCGGTGCTGAAGGTCGAGGCGACGCTGGCAGGTGCGCAATTTCTGCTTGCGTTGGGACCGGTGGGTGTCCTGATCGCGCTCGTCTTGTGGGCGCGACGGCGCCGAGCCCAGGACGACGAACCTGCGCGCGGGGCTGCCGAAGCGACCCCGCCGGCGGCTACCACCTCGGCAAACGCGGCCGCCAACGGGCATGCGCGCTGAGGCCGTGGCGAGCGCCACGTCCGGATCGTGGTTTCCGCAATCGGGTGATCGGGAAGAGGCAGAGAGGCACCCACTAGGCAGGAGGAGGGAACGCCAATGGTTGACATCATCAAGGGCGTCGTGGACGACGTTGTGGGTAAGGCCAAGGAAGTTGTCGGCACTGTCGCGGGGCGCAACGACTGGATCCGTGAGGGTCAGGCGCAGCAGGACAAGGCAGATGCGCTGCGCAATGTCGTGAAGAAAGAGGCTGAGGCCGACAAAGCTCGTGCCGAAGCGAAAATTCACGAGGCACGCGAGCGCGCCGAACAGAATTAGCCGAACGGCAGCTGCGAGGGCCCGGCCACCCTAGTGGTGGTCGGGCCCTCGCATAGGCTTGCAGCACAAGGGTTTTGGGCGCCCGTTACGAATCGACGAGCCCGAGCCGGCGATATGCCGTTTCGATTTGAGCTTTGGCCTCGGCCGGCAGCTCTGCCTGCGGAGGACGGGAATGCGGGTAGGCACCGATCGGCAAGCCCAATACCGAGGCGGCGTATTTGAACGCAGCACCCCAATGGGTGAAGTAGTCCGAGCGACCCGGGTAGCAGGTCCACCACGACCCGATGTCCAGATCGAATTGGTCCATCCCGGATTCCCGCCCGTAGTCCATCGCCTCGAGCAGCTTGTCGTTGAGTATCAGGTCCCAATACTCGGAGAACTGCCGCCGTTGCGGCGTCTCGAAAAGGTAACCAGCGGTGCCTAATTGGGCCGGGCAGACGATTCCCGCCCGCAACCACCCGGCGCGGTACACCGTCCTGTCGCATTCCCACACCGCCAGCCCGGGCGCCAATTCGTGCAGCCGCCGGCTGGCCTCCGGGCGGAAGGCGCCCTCCTTGGTGGCGCACACCGCGGGCACCTCGTCGTAAATCCGGGCGCTTTCGACCGGGGTCAACACGTAGCCCGAGGACGGGGAATTGAACATGCCCAGGGCGATATCCGTGCGCGCGGCCACGTATTTGAAAAAGCGCAGCACGCCGTCGCCACCGTGGGCCTCCATCATCGGCGTTTGGATGTAGGCGATATCGGCGCCCGCCTCCTGGGCGTGCAGGGTCAGATCGACGCAGTCCTTCGCCGACATCGCCGCCGTACAGGCCTGCACCACCACGTCTGGATTGATGCGGCGCGCTTCCTCGACCGCCACCTCCAGCAAGCGCTTGCGCTCGTCTATGGTCAGCGACCAGAACTCGGCGATTCCACTGGTGCACCACAACATTGGGTGGCCGAGATCGCCGACGCAGTAGCGCACCAGCGTCCGGTAGGCGTCCCAGTCGATGTCGTCGCCGTCGGTCCCGCAGAACGGCGTGTAGAGCGAATCGCCGATTCCCCGCAACGCTCCGCGCGCCCACCCGCGCGCCTCAGCAGCTGTAGCCACAATCCACTCCTTTTGTCGGCCAAGCGATTTAAGGTCAGGTGAAGTCTGAACCACCGTCGACGTTGATGTTGGCGCCGGTCATGTAGGAGTTACGCCGCGACGCGAGGAACGCGACGACGGGCCCGATCTCTTCCGGCAGGCCGGCGCGCGGCATGTGCGCCGGATGCCCAAAGTGCTTGTCGATGGCCTCCATCAGGCGATAGGGGTCGTTGCCATCCACACCGACCGAGTCGGCCCAGCCGATCAGCGACTCGGACGCGATGCTGCCCGGTGACACCACATTCACCAAGATCTCGTCTTTGGCGAGCGACAACGACAGGTTTTTAGAGACGCTCGTCAGCATCGACTTGGCCGCGGTGTAGGCGGGCAGCATGACGCTTTGCCGCTGTGTCGAATGCGCCGAAAAGTTGACGACCCGCGCCCACTGGGCCTTGCGCAACAGCGGAAGCGCCGAACGCACACAGCGCACCATCCCCAGCACGCCGTCTTCGACGGACTCACGCCACTGGTCGTCGGTCAGATCTTCAAAGCTGCCCGCCGCTCCCGGCCCGATCGTATTGATCAGCACGTTGAGTTCGCCGTTCCACCGGGCGGAAACCTCGGCGAATACCTTGTCGACCTCCGCGGCATCACCGATATCGGCCGCGAATCCCACGGCATCCGGACTGCCACGGTCGATCAGATCGGCCAGCGCGCTATCGAGGGAGGCTTGCGTCCGGCCGACCAGCGCCACCCGGGCGCCGTCCTCGGCGAGGCAACGCGACGCCGCCAAGCCCATGCCGCGGCTACCGCCGACAACTACTGCTGTCGCATTCGTCAGGCCTAGATCCATCGCGGTATCCGCCGCGCATGCGGTAGGTCAGCCAATGGCTTGCGTCCGGTCATCTTTGCCCGTCCAGCTTCATATACCAAAAAGCCTACGATAGGGATTACAGTAGCAGATGGAAAAGCGTGCGAGAGCCCGGTTGACCGTCATACCCGAATGGCGACACGCCTACATATACGCAGGTGGGAGCACATCTGCCGGTAGATTTGATGCAATCGGCGGCACGGTTGCAGACCGTACGCGCAGGATACATTTTGATGGAGGTGCCCGTAGTGGCAAAGCAGGCAACCGCTGATAAGCGTCAACGACGCGAACGCGGGTCCATCAACCCTGACGACATCATCAGCGGCGCATTCGAACTCGCGGAGCAAGTGTCGATCGACAACTTGAGCATGCCGCTGCTCGGCAAACACCTCGGCGTCGGCGTTACCAGCATCTACTGGTATTTCCGCAAGAAAGACGACTTGCTCAACGCGATGACCGACCGCGCCTTGAGCAAGTACGTGTTCGCCACCCCCTATGTCGAAGCCAGCGATTGGCGGGAGACCCTGCGCAACCACGCGCGCTCGATGCGTAAGACGTTCATGGGCAACCCAATTCTGTGCGACCTGATTTTGATTCGCGCCGCACTGAGTCCCAAGGCGGCCCGACTGGGCGCACTCGAGATGGAGAAGGCGATCTCCAATCTGGTCGAGGCCGGCCTCACGCCCGAAGACGCGTTTGACACGTATTCGGCGGTTTCGGTCCACGTCCGCGGCTCGGTGGTTTTGCAGCGGCTCTACGAAAAGAACCAGTCCTCCGACCTCGGTCCGCGCGCCATCGAGGATGCCGTTTCCATCGACCCCGAAAAGACTCCGCTGCTCGCCCAGGTGACCAGGATCGGTCACCGGATCGGCGCGCCGGACGAAACCAATTTCGAGTACGGCCTGACCTGCATCCTGGACCACGCCACCCAGTTGATCGAGGGATCGAACGCCGCCAAGTCGACGACGTCGCGCCCGCGCAAGGCGACGAAGTCGGCCACTCCGCGAGCGCGGGCCAAGGCTACCGCGGACCGCTAGGCCCGAATCTCGTTACTACGCTTCGGGTTCCGGTACGTGAAAGTGCTCGTCGCGCAGCCGGAACGCTTCCTTGGTGCCGTGCTGGGCCCGGGTTTTGACGAAGTTGAATTCGTCTGGTCCGAACTGCAGGTTGGTGCCGTAGGCGTGGAAGAGATAGCTCGCGACTTCCTCACCGTTGTAGGCCTGGCTCTGCTCGACGAGGCGGAATGCTTCCTTGGCGATCACAACCCCGTCGGCCGGCATCTTCGCCGCCTTCTCGGCCCAGTACCGGGCGCGCGCGGTCACCGCACCGGGATCGCATGTGTCGGTGAAGATTCCGAGATTTTCGAGTTCGCCCGCTTCGATGACGTCACCGGTCAGCAGCAGGCGGCGGGCCAGCACCGGTCCCAACCGATGGAAGAACATGTGCAGGCTGCCCAGCGCGGGCCCCAGGAAGCGCGTCGCCGGCATGCCGATCTTCGTGTCGCGCGCGATCACGGAGATGTCGGTCATCAGCGCCATCTCGAAGCCGCCGCCCAGGGCGTACCCGGAGATCTCTCCCACCGTCACCTTCGGGAAGCCCATGAAGTTGTGGTAGAAGCTAAATGACTTGCGGTCCACGGTAAGTCGTCGGCGCTGACTCGGACGTCGCTTGGCCGCGTCGTCGGGCGCCTTGGACTTGTCGCCATACCAGCCGTATGCGTTGTTCATGTCGGCCCCGGTGGAAAAGACGCCCTCGGCTCCGCGCAGCAGCACCACAGTCAGATCGTCGTCTTCGGCCACCTGATCCAAACAGCGGCCGACGGCCTCGCGCATCGCGGCGTCGTAGGAGTTGCGCTGCTTGGGATTGTTCAGCGTGATCGTCGCGATTCTCTTGCCGGGATCGACCTCGAAAAGCACCCGGTCGTCGTTCGAGGCAGTCATGTCGCGGATTCCTTTCGCCGCCTACCGAATCGGTATCCGGTCAGCTTGTCCGGCTGTGATGCCAGGGTGTTGATCTCGCCGATGCACAGCACCTCGTCGCCGAGCAGCAGCCGCGCCGTCGACGCGATGCCGCGCTCGACCTGCGACCGGACAATGTCGAAACGCAGCTCGGTAAGCAGTGGCGTGGGCCGGCGGAAGGTCACGTGCAGCGATCGCGTCTTGCCGGACAGCCCCATAACGCAACTGTGATGCTGAATCACGCAATCGAAAAACACGGACAGAAAGCCGCCGTGTACCAGCCCCGGCGGTCCTTCGTAGACGAGTGGGAAGACGACGCGACCTTCGGCCGCCTCCGCGTCGAGGTAATCGAAGGAGTATTCGGGAAAGGACGGGTTGTAGGCGCCGATGTCGGTCGCGTGGTTGAGGTAAACCCGGCGCGGATCGTCGTCGACCTCGCCGATCCGGGGAGCGTTGTCCCGCGGGGCGGCGGACGCCAGCTCGGCTTCCCATTCGTCGAACTTCGCCAGCATGGCATCGACCGTCGGGTGCGGATGTTCCAGCGAGAGCAGCAGTGAGCTCAGCCGCCGCAGCGCGCCGGCCGCCGCGACGGTCTGAGCAAGGGGCATCTCGCCGAATTTCGCGTCATCGGCGCGTACCGGTGTCCCCTCGGGCATGCGACCCTCTTCCACGGGTTTCACCCGGTTGTTCCGTCGGCAGCGTTTCCTTGATAACTTATACAGCGTATCAATCGCATTGCCTACTGTATGGGTAACTGTATCGCTGAGAAAGGCCGGATCCGACGGTGAGTCACGACGCCGATGCGGCCGACGCCGAGGGGTCGGTGACAGCACGCCGGGATGGCGCGATTCTGCGGCTCACACTCGATCGCCCCCAGCGGCGTAATTCGTTGACCCACTTGATGATCGACACGTTGGTCCGCGCGCTGACCGAGGCCGCCGCCGACGACTCGCTACGCGCGATTCACCTGCGCGGCGCCGGCGAAGACTTCTGCGCGGGCGCCGACTGGGTCGCCACCAACAGTGGCAGTGGACAACGGCCGCGCACCGGTGATCTGGTACGCCGGATTCCGCACGCCGCTCATCGATTGATCGAGCTCGTGCAGACCATCCAGCTCCCGGTGGTGTGCACCGTGCGGGGCTGGGCGGTGGGGATGGGCTGCAATCTTGCGCTGGCCGCCGACTTCACCGTGGCCGCGACCGATGCCGTGTTCTGGGAGCCGTTCATCGAACGGGGATTCAGCCCGGACTCGGGTGCTACCTGGCTGCTCCCCCGACTGGTCGGGGTGGCGCGAGCCCGGCGCATGCTGCTGCTCAGCGAGAAAGTTAGCGGGGCCGACGCGGCCGACTGGGGGTTGATTCACCAGGCCGCGGACGAACTCGACGACGCCGTCGAACAGCTGCTGGCACGACTCGCCGACGGACCAACCGTCGCGCTCGGGCTGGCCAAGCAAGCCCTGAACTACGGCCAGCACGCATCGCTGAGCCAGTCCATGACGCAGGAGCTGTTCAACTTGGAACTGTCCTGTCGGACAAAAGATTTCAAAGAAGGCCTGGAGGCCTTTCGGCAGCGCCGCACGCCGAAATTCGATGGACGCTGACCGGATAGGCTTTCGGTTGCACCGGTATGAAGGGAACATGGATGCCTGCTGACTCGTTCGACACCATCAACTACGAGGTCGACGGGCACACCGCCACCATCACGTTGAATCGGCCCGAGGCCCTCAACGCGCTGAGCCCCCACATGATCACCGAACTCAGGGCCGCCTACGACGAGGCCGAAAACGACGACAACGTCTGGCTGACCATCGTCACCGGCACCGGTCGCGCGTTCTGCACCGGTGCCGACGTCAAAGAGATCCCCGAAGACGGCAAGGTGATCTACGAGCGGCCGTACCTGTCGACTTACGACCAGTGGGAAGCCCCCCAGGAGGGCACTCCCCCGTTTCGCTCCACCGCCAAGCCGGTGTTGACCGCGGTGAACGGAATCTGTTGTGGCGCCGGTATGGATTGGGTCACCACGACAGACATCGTCATCGCATCCGAACAGGCGACCTTTTTCGACCCGCACGTCAGCATCGGGCTGGTAGCCGGACGCGAATTGGTGCGGATATCCCGGGTATTGCCCCGCTCGATCGCGCTGCGAATGGCCTTGATGGGCAAGCACGAACGGATGAGCGCCGAGCGCGCCTACCAACTCGGACTGATCAGTGAGGTCGTCGAGCACGACCGCCTGCTGGACCGGGCCCGCGAGATCGCCGACATCGTCAACTCCAATGCGCCGCTGGCGGTCCGGGGCACCCGGCTCGCGATTCTCAAAGGCCTGAACGTGCCGCTGCACGAGGCCGAGATCATGGCCGAAACCTTCCGCGAGCGGGTGCTGCGCACCGAGGATGCGGCCGAAGGCCCCAAAGCCTTTGTGGAAAAGCGCAAACCGAATTGGCAGTGCCGTTGAGTACCCCGCGCTTCGAAACCATTCTCCTCGACGTTGACGCGGACGACCACGTCGCCACCATCACGCTGAATCGTCCCGAGCAGCTGAATGCGTTCAATCGCACGATGTGTGAGGAGATGGCCGAGGCCTGGCGCATCGTCAAACTCGACGAGTCGGTGCATGCGGTGGTGCTGCGGGCCGCCGGCAGCCGAGCCTTCAGCGCCGGGCTGGACATCAAGACGCCGTACGGGCAACCCGAAAACGTGTGGAATCACGAGGATCCCGGCGAATTGCTCAGCCCCAAGTGGCAGAAGCTGTGGAAGCCGGTGGTGTGCGCCGTTCAGGGCATGTGCACCGCGGGTGCGTTCTACTTCATCAACGAGTCCGATGTGGTCATCTGCTCAACCGACGCGACGTTTTTCGACTCACACGTCTCGGCCGGCCTGGTCTGCGCCCTGGAGCCGATCGGGCTGATGCGCCGCATCGGCCTGGGCGAGACGTTGCGCATCGCGTTGATGGGCAACGACGAACGGGTCGGGGCCGATACCGCGTTGCGGATCGGGTTGGTGTCCGAGGTCGTCGCGACCGACCAGCTGTGGCACCGCGCCCACGAGATCGCCGCGGCGATTGCGGCCAAGCCGCCGACTGCGACCCAGGGCACCGTCAAGGCGATCTGGGAGTCGCTGGACAAGCCTTACCGCGCCGCCTTGGAGCAGGGGCTGATCTACACCCGGCTGGGTAACCCGCTGGGTACCGCCGAACTGGCGGCGCAGCAGGATGCCGACGGCAGGAGCGCCCGCAGCGATCCAAAGATCCGCTGATGGGCCAACATCCGCTGAGTCAACGCATCGCCGGTGTGCTGGATCTGCAGCCGAGCGCACCCGCGATCGAATACGACGGTCGCTGGCTGTCGTGGGGCCTGATCGCCGGTGCGGCGCGGCACATGGCGGCGGTGACGGCCGATTACGGCGACGCCCCGGCGATCGGAATGCTGCTGCGCAACCGGCCGGGCCAGGTGGCGGCGTTCCTCGGGGTGTTACTGGGCGGCGGGACCGTAGTCACGATCAATCCGTCGCGCGGCGACGAGCGCACCCGGGCCGATATCGCCGCACTGCAACTGCCACTGGTGGTCGGCGAGCCCGACGACTTGACCACGCTGGTCGCCCCCGGCACGCCGACGATGCCGATCTCCGGGCGCCTCGATGACCCCGGCGAGTCGCGCCGCGACGGGGGCAGCGCCGCAGCCGAAGTCGCGGTGCGGATGCTGACCAGCGGAACGACCGGTCCGCCCAAGCGAATCGACCTCAGCTACGACATGCTGGCGCGCAGCGTGATGGGGCCGGACCCCGAGCACGCAATGCCGCCTCAGGAGCTGCGACGCGGGGTCGCGATCATGAACTCGCCGCTGGTGCACATCGGTGGTGTCTTCCGGGTGCTGCAGTGTGTCGCCGAGGCGAGATCCTTTGTGCTGCTGGAACGCTTCGAGCTCAACGCGTGGGCGCGGGCGGTGCGCACACACCGGCCCCGCGCGGTATCGCTGGTGCCGGCCGCGTTGCGCACGGTGTTGCACTCCGAGCTGTCGAGAACCGATCTGGACAGCGTCCGCGCGGTCACCTGTGGCACCGCCCCGCTGTCCGCCGACGACGCGGACGCGTTCACCGAGAAGTACGGCATACCCGTACTAACCTCTTATGCCGCAACCGAATTCGGCGGCGGTGTGGCCGGCTGGACCCTGGCCGACTACCAGAGCTACTGGACCGCCAAACGCGGTAGCGTCGGGCGGGCCAACCCCGGCGCGCAGCTGCGGGTGGTGGACGACGCCGGCACGCCGCTCGACGTGGACCGAGTCGGGCTGCTGGAGGTCAAGCCCGGACAGCTGGGGCGATCGGCGCAGTGGATGCGGACCACGGATTTGGCGCGCATCGACGCGGACGGCTTCCTCTGGATAGTCGGGCGGGCCGACCAGGCGATCATCCGCGGCGGGTTCAAGGTGATGCCCGACGATGTGCGCGTCGCACTGGAGGGCCACCCCGCGGTGGCGGGCGCGGCCGTGATCGGACGACCCGACGTCCGCCTGGGCGAAACGCCGGTCGCGATGGTAGAACTGCGCGAGCCCGCCGCCGCCGATACCGACACGTTGGTGGAGTATCTGCGAACACGACTGGCCCGCTACGAGATTCCCACCGAGATCGCGATCGTCGGCACGATCCCGCGCACAGCGTCGGGTAAGGCCGACCTGAGCGAGATCCGGCGCTTCTTCGACGAATCCGCGGCACCGCACGACCATGCCCGGTGATTCCACCGTCGCCGAAGTCCTGCGACAGCAAGCCCGCACCCGCGTCGACCACCCGCTGCTGGTCTGCGACGCCGAGCGGATCAGCTACGCCGAAGCCGACGTCCGGTCGGCGGAGCTCGCCCGCGGGTTGATCGCCCTCGGCGCGGGCAAGGGGACCAAGGTCGGACTGCTCTACCCCAACGGCCCCGAGTTCGTCGTAGCAATGCTGGCTGCCGCGCGAATCGGCGCTGCGGTGGTCCCGTTTTCGACCTTCGTCACCGCTCGTGAGATGCGCGAGCAGCTAGTCGACAGCGATGTCGAAATCCTGTTGACCGCTCAGTCTTTCCGCTCCCACGACTATGTGCAACGCCTGACCGAGGTTCTCTTGGGCGCCGATCTCAAGCCCCGGCTGTTTTCGCCCACCGCCCCTCAACTGCGTCACGTCGCAATCACTCACGAGACGGTGTACCGGCGAGCCGCAACCGTCGACCCCGCACTCCTGCGCGCGATGGAGGCCGATGTCTACGGCTGCGATCTTCTGGCGATCGTCTACACGTCGGGGTCCACCTCCACTCCCAAAGGTGTGGTGCACACGCATGCCGCGCTACTCGGACATCAACAGAACCTCAACACGATTCGCGGCTTGACCGCCGCGGACAAGCTGTTCTGCAATTCGCCGTTCTTCTGGATCGGCGGCTTCGCGTTCGGCCTGCTCGCCACCCTGGTCGCCGGATCGACCTTGGTGTGCTCGAACGCCGCCGACCCCGGAGCAACACTCGACTTACTGGAAGCCGAAAAGCCAACCATGACAAATGGATTCGCGGCCGGGGTCGCTCACCTGGCCGACCAGCCGAGCTACGCCGAGCGTGACCTGTCGTCGATGCGGCGCGGCAACCTCTACCCGATCATGGCCGCCGAGGCGAGACCTGCCGATCCGGAGTTGCGGCACAACATGCTTGGCATGACCGAGGCCGGCAGCGTCGTGCTGATCGCCGAGGATGAGTCCGACCAGCCCGAGGCGCGGCGCGGGTCGTACGGCAAGCCCGCACCCGGATTCGAGACGATGCTGATCGACCCCGACACGATGGAAAGCGTCGCCGTCGGAGAGGTTGGCGAACTCTGCATCCGCGGACCGTATGTGATGCAGGGCTATTACAAGCGTGCGCGGGAAGAGTGCTTCGACGCCGACGGCTGGTTGCACACCGGAGATTTGGTGCGCACGGATGCCGACGGATTCGTCTATTTCGTCGGGCGGCTGAGCGCGATGATCAAAACGGCCGGGGCCAATGTCTCGGCCGCCGAAGTGGAGAAGGCCATCACCAAGGTCACCGGCGGAGCGCCGGCGTACGTCATCGGCCTGCCCGACCCGCGCCGCGGGCAACTCGTCGCCGCGGTTGTGGTCTCCACGGACGGCGCCGCAGCATTCGACGACGCTGCGTTGAGCGAACGACTCAAATCCGAACTGTCCGCGTACAAGATCCCCAAGCGGTTCATCACCCTGCCTCGCGCAGATATACCGCTGATGTCCAGCGGCAAGGTCGACACCCGGCGGCTGAGGAAGCTTTTCGATGCCTAGCACCATCGACCAGCTGGTGCGGTTGCGGGCCGACCACGACGGGGACACACCGATGGTGATCGATCCCACGTCTCGGGTCAGCTACCGCGAACTCGATTCGACCACACGCGATTTGGCCGCGGCATTCGTCGAAGCCGGCGTTGGCAAGGGCACCCGGATCGGATTGATCATGCCCAACAGCACCCGCTGGGTCCAGGTCGCCATCGCACTGACCCGCATTGGCGCCGTGTTGGTTCCGTTGAGCACGCTGCTGAAAGCCGGCGAACTCGTCGCGCAGCTGCGCGTCGCGGCCGTGCAGTTTCTGGTGAGCGTCGAGGAATTCCGCGGCCATCGCTATCTCGACGACCTCCAGGCGGTGCCGCAATCCGAACTGCCCGCGCTACGGCAGGTTTGGTCGATCGGACAGCTCGATGACGCCACGGCGAGTGAACAAGCCCGGCAGATCATCGACGCCATGACCGCAACGGTCACCGCCGCCGACCCGTTGGTCATCATGTTCACCTCCGGCAGCAGCGGAACACCCAAGGGGGTCGTGCACTCCCACGGCAACGCGTTGGGCGCCGTGCAGTCGGGGCTTGCGGCGCGTTGCATCACCTCCGGAACCCGGCTGTACCTGCCGATGCCGTTCTTCTGGGTCGGCGGTTTCGGCAGCGGAATACTGTCCGCCCTGCTGGCCGGGGCCACCCTGGTGACCGAGGAAATCCCGCGGCCCGAAACGACTTTGCGCCTGCTGGAACGCGAACGGGTCACCCTGTTTCGCGGCTGGCCCGATCAGGCCGAGGCACTGGCCCGGCACGCGGGCTCGACCGGCGTCGACCTCTCGGCGCTGCGACCGGGCAGCCTGGATGCCCTGTTGCCGCCCGAGCAACGGGCCCGGCCCGGGGCCCGGGCCACCCTGTTCGGCATGACCGAGGCATTCGGGCCGTACTGCGGCTACCCCGCGGATACCGACATGCCCGCAACGGCGTGGGGCAGCTGCGGAAAACCGTTCGCAGGCATGGAAGTTCGCATCGTCGACGTCGACAGCGGCGAGCCCGTCGCGGCGGGAACCGCCGGCATGATCCAGATCCGCGGACCGCATACATTGCGCGGCATTTGCGGTCGCAGCCGCGAAGAGCTGTTCACCACCGACGGCTTCCATCCGACCGGCGACCTCGGCCACCTCGACGAGGACGGATTCCTGTTCTATCACGGGCGATCCGACGACATGTTCAAAGTCAGCGGCGCGACGGTCTACCCCAGCGAGGTCGAGCGCGCGCTACGCACGGTCGACGGCATCGACAACGCCTTCGTCACCCATGTGCCGGGCGCCGCGGGTGAACGGGTGGGCGCGGCGGTGGTGTGTGGCACGCGCGCGTTGACCGCCGAGCAGTTGCGTGACTCGGCGCGGACGGTGTTGAGCGCCTTCAAGGTGCCGACGGTGTGGCTGTTGCTGGATTCCGACGACGGCGTGCCACGCGGCGGCACCGGCAAGGTCGACATCCATCGATTGCGCGAGATGCTGGCCGAAGCGGATCGCGCGCCTTAAGGCACCCGCGTCCAGGGTTGACAGTTCTGCGACTCGAACGCCTTCACCGACGTGTTGATGTTCGCGAACATCGGGCCGACAGAGATATTCGTCTGCAGCACATGCTCCTTGTTCGCATCGGGCGTGCTGTAGGTAAACCACGCGCACATCGAGTCCTGGGTCGGCACATTGTTGATCCAGACCCCAAAGGTCGAAGCCGAACCGGCCGTTCGGTAGAGGCCCGGTGCAATGTCAGGCCCGACGACGAATACACCGTTGCCGGGGATCGGGTCGAGCAGGTCAGCAAAGGCCGGCGGCGCCAACGAGACCACGACGGCACAGGTCACGAATGCGGCCGTCACGCGCAGAGCGAACCTGAGGGGCATTTCCGCAGCCTATTCCCTGACGGTCTCAGCAACAACCTCCCAAAGCACATGCACATGCTCCGCTTAAGGAGGTCAGCCGCTCGCGCAGTCCTCGTCCGACACCACTCCGCGGGCAACGAGATGATCGATCAACGGCACCGCTCCGGCGGCAAGATGTTCCGACATCGCGGCCCGCGCAAGCTTGTCGTCGTGAATCTCGAGCGCGGTCAAGATCTCCCGATGGTCCTTGATCGACTGGCTCGGCCAGCCCTCGATCGAGGGGAACACCGATTCGGGAGCGTACCGGGTGATCTGCGACATCAGCTGAGCGAGTTTTGGCGAGTCCGCGGCGACATTGATGGCCCGGTGAAACTCGTGGTTCAGCCGGACCGTCCGCTCGTGGTCATCGCCGGCATAGGCCTGTTCCAGCTGGGCCTGGAGTTCCTTGAGCTCATGCAGCTGATCGTGGGTGATGTTGACCGCGGCCCGCGCGGCCAGCTCCCCACCCACATGTGCCTGCACGTTCGCGACGTCGGTGACGTCCCGGCCGGTGACCGGCAACACCACGAAGCCGCGACGAGGCTGTTGGGCGATCAGCCCTTCTGCGCGCAGCGCGAACAGCGCCTCGCGAACCGGTGTGACACTGATCCCCAACTCGGCCGCGAGTTGGTCCAGCCGAACGTAAGACCCGGCGGCATAGACGCCATCGAATATCCGCCCACGGATAATCCGCGCGACGTCCTCGGAAAGTTGAGGCCGCGCAGCGAAATCCGGAACGCTCATCTGCTTACGCCCGGTACTCGGCGAGAAGTCGCTTGCTGATGATGTTCTTCTGGATTTCGCTGGTTCCCTCACCGATCAGCAGGAACGGCGCGTCGCGCATCAGCCGCTCGATCTCATATTCCTTGGAATAGCCGTAGCCACCGTGGATCCGGAAGCTTTGCTGGGTGACCTCGTTGCAGTACTCGCTGCATAGATATTTGGCCATCCCGGCGGCGACGTCGTTGCGCTCGCCCGAATCCTTCAGGCGCGCGGCGTTGACCATCATCAGGTGTGCCGCTTCGACTTTGGTCGCCATCTCGGCCAGCTGGAAGGCGATGGCCTGGTGTTCGGCGATCGGTTTGCCGAACGTCTCGCGTTGTTGCGCGTAGCGCACCGCAAGCTCGAAGGCACGAATCCCGACTCCACACGCGCGCGCCGACACGTTGACCCGGCCGACTTCGATGCCGTCCATCATCTGGAAGAAGCCCTGCCCGGTGGTGCCGCCGAGAATGTCGTCGGCGCTGGCCTGATAGCCGTCGAAAATCATCTCCGTTGTTTCGATGCCCTTGTAGCCCAGCTTGTCGATCTTGCCCGGAATGTGCAGGCCTGCAACGACTTCGCCGAACCCGACCGGCTTCTCGACCAGGAACGCGGTCAGGTTGCGGTGCGGTTTGTCCGAGCCCTCGTCCGTGCGCACCAGCACCGCCACCAGCGTGGAGGTGGCGCCGTTGGTCAGCCACATTTTCTGACCATCGATGGTGTAGGTGCCGTCGGAGTTGCTCCGCGCCCGCGTGCGGATCGCCGCCACATCAGAACCCAGCTCCGGCTCCGACATCGAAAAGGCACCGCGGGTCTCGCCGGCTGCCATTCGGGGCAGGAATCGCTGCTTTTGTTCGTCGGTGCCATGCTGACGCAGCATGTACGCCACGATGAAGTGGGTGTTGAGCACCCCGGATACGCTCATCCAGCCGCGCGCCAGCTCCTCGACGCACAGCGCATAGGTCAGCAGCGACTCCCCCAGCCCGCCGTACTCTGGTGGGATCATCAGCCCGAACAGGCCCATGTCCCGCATCTGATCGACGATCTCCTGCGGGTAGGTGTCGCCGCGTTCGAGTTCGGCGGCGTGCGGTATGACTTCCTTCTCCACGAATTGCCGTACCGTAGCGATGATTTCGGTTTGGATCTCGGTCAGTCCGAGGGTTTGGGCGAGTTTGGTCATGGGCGGTCCCTTCCGGCGATCGTTTTGGCGCTGGTGAGCCGCTCGATGTCGGCGGGCGTCAAGCCCAGGTGATGGCCGAGGACATCGGCGGTGTCCTGCCCCAGCGTGGGCGCGGGCTGGCTGCGGGCGTGGACCCCGTCGAACGCGGCCGGCAAGCCAGTGGCCAGATATTCGCCGACACCCGGTTGGTTCAGCGGGGAAAACAGTGGGTTTTCAGTCACTTTCGGGTCTTCGGCGACCTGCGCGAAGGTGCGGTATCGCTCGAACAACACGGTGGTTTCCGACAGCGCCGCGGTGACCTGTTCGGCCGGGTGATCGGCGAACCAGGTGGCGAACAAGCCGGACAACACGTCACGGTATCGGTACCGGTCGCCTTCGACGTTGAAGTCCGCGCCTAGTGCCTCGGCCAGCGCGGCTACCGCGGACCCGGTTCCGGTCACGTCGACCATGTCGCGAAAGTGCCTGGGAGTCAAGAGGACAACCATGAACCTCGCCCCGTCGGAACTGGTGAAGTCCTGGCCGTACTGGCCGTAGATGGCGTTGCCCAGCCGCTCGCGCTGGGTTCCGATCACCTGAGGCTCGGTCAACAATCCCAGGTTTCCGGCCGTGGCCAGCGCGACATCCTCCAGCGCGACGGTGATCCGCGCGCCCTCGCCCGACCGCTCTCGGCGGTGCACCGCGGAGACAACCGCCAACGCCGCATAAAGCCCGCAGCACACGTCCCAGGCGGGCAGCACGTGGTTGATCGGACCGGCCTGGCTTGCCGGACCGGTGACCAGCGGATAGCCAATGGCCGCGTTGACGGTGTAGTCGACCCCGGTGGATCCGTCGCCGCGCCCGAGCAGCTGCACGTGGATGACGTCGGAACGCTTGGCGGCCAACACATCATGGCTTAGCCAGGGCAGCACCGCGTTCGTCACGACGATGCCGTCGCCCTCGGCGACCAGCCGCTGGACCAGTTCTTGTCCGTCAGCCGAACGCAGATCGATGCTGGCCGAGCGCTTCCCCTTGTTCAGCCCGGTCCAGTAGATCGACGTGCCGTCGGCGGCCAGCGGCCAGCGCTTCACGTCCGAGGCCCCGCCGATCGGGTCGACGCGGATCACCTGTGCACCAAGCTGATTCAGCGTCACACCGCACAGTGGCGCAGCGACGAAGCTGGATATCTCGACGACGGTAAGCCCGCTGAGCGGCTGCACGTCAGACAACCCTCTCGAAAATCGCGGCCAGCCCCTGCCCGCCACCGATGCACATGGTCTCCAGCCCGTAGCGCGCCTGGCGACGGTTGAGTTCACGCGCCAGGGTGGCCAGCATCCTGCCGCCGGTCGCACCGACCGGGTGGCCCAGCGAGATTCCCGAGCCGTGCACGTTTGTTCGGTCGAAATCGGCGGCGCCGAAATTCCACTCGCGTGTCACCGCAAGGGCCTGGGCCGCAAAGGCTTCGTTGAGTTCGATCAGGTCGATGTCGGACAGCCGCAAGCCCGCTTTGGCCAGCGCGGCCTCGGTGGCAGGCACCGGGCCGATACCCATGATGTTGGGCGCCACCCCCGCCAGCCCCCACGACACCATGCGGACCAACGGCGTCAGGCCGTACTCCGCCGCCTTCTCCGGCGTGGTCACCACACACATCGACGCCGCGTCGTTCTGCCCGCTGGAGTTGCCGGCCGTCACCGTCGCTTCCGGATCATCTTTCCGCAGAACCGGTTTGAGCTTGCTCAACGACTCCACGGAGGTGTCGGCGCGGGGATGCTCATCGGTGTCGATCAGTTCCTCGCCGTTGCGGGTGGGTACCGAAACTCCAATGATCTCCTCGGCCAGAATGCCGTCCTTCTGCGCGGCCACGGCGCGCTGATGCGACCGCACCGCGAGCTCGTCCTGCTCCTGGCGTGAAATGCCGTACTGGCGGCGCAAATTCTCGGCAGTCTCGAGCATCCCACCCGCAACCGGATAGTGGCGGCCGCCGGCGGTCGTGCGTCCCCGGGCCAATCCATCATGCAGTTGTACGCCGTTGCGGGGGGGTCCCCAACGCATGTCGGTGGAGTAGAAGGCGACGTTGCTCATGCTTTCGCATCCCCCGGCGACGACGAGGTCATGGTCGCCGGCGCCCACCTGCAGGCACGCCTGGATCACTGCCTGCAGGCCCGACCCGCAGCGGCGGTCGACCTGCATGCCGGGCACCGTCACCGGTAAGCCGGCATCCAACGCCACCACGCGCCCGATCGCCGGCGCATCGCTGTTGGGATAGCAGTGGCCGAGAACGACGTCTTGCACCGCGTCGGGCGCCAGCCCGGAGCGCTCGAGCAGTCCCTTCAGGGCCGCGACACCAAGGTCACCGGCGGTAAGCGATTTGAACATTCCGCCGTAGCGGCCGATCGGCGTCCGGACGGGCTCGCAGATGACGACCGCGCGGATTGCCCTCATAGGTGGCGGCCGCCGGTGATTTCCATGACGGTGCCGGTCATGTACGACGACAGGTCGGACGCCAGGAACAGCGCCACGCTGGCGACCTCGCTGGGCTCGCCGGCCCGGCCCATCGGCACCTCGGCGACCTTCGAATCCCAAATGCGTTGCGGCATAGCCTCTGTCATGGCAGAACGGATCAAACCGGGGGCAATGGCGTTCACCCGCACACCCAGGTAGGCCAACTCCTTGGCCGCCGCCTTGGTCATGCCGACGATGCCGGCCTTGGCCGCCGAGTAGTTGGTCTGACCGACCATGCCGACCTTCCCCGACACCGAGGACATGTTGATGATCGCGCCCCGCTTGTTCTCCCGCATGATCGCCGCGGCCAGCCGAGTGCCGTTCCAGGTTCCCTTCAGATGCACGTTGATGACCTGATCGAACTGGTCCTCGGTCATCTTGCGCATCGTCGCGTCACGGGTGATCCCGGCGTTGTTGACCATGATGTCCAGGCCGCCGAAACGCTCGACCGCGGTCTGAATCAGGGTTTCGACGTCAGACGACTGCGTGACATCGCAACGGACCGCGACGGCGACGTCGTCACCGCCCAGCTGCTTGGCCACGACTTCGGTTTCCTCGAGGTTGACGTCGCCGAGCACAACGCGCGCCCCCTCGGCCACAAAGCGCTCCGCGATGGCCAGACCCAGTCCTTGCGCTCCGCCTGTGATTACCGCCGTCTGACCTGTCAACAAAGACACCTGGATCCACATCCTTCACTGTTTTCGCCTACTGCCGGGCCCCTCAAGGCAAATATCATATTTGATATAGGATCCTGCCCTGGACCGGGGTGTCCCGGGCAGGGAGAGGAGTGTGGAGCCAATGGCGACCACCGAATCCACAGCAGTATCGGACGACGATTTCCGTGAGATCCTCGCTCAGACAAGGCAATTCGTACGCACCGCGGTTGTTCCGCGCGAGCAGGAGATTCTCGATGAGGACCGCGTCCCCGACGACCTGCGCGACGAGGCCAAGAAGATGGGGCTGTTCGGCTACGCGATTCCCCAGGAGTGGGGCGGCCTCGGCCTCAACCTGATGCAGGACGCCGAGTTGGCGATGGAGTTGGGCTACACGTCGTTGGCACTGCGTTCGATGTTCGGCACCAACAACGGCATCGCCGGGCAGGTGCTGGTCGGGTTCGGTACCGACGAACAGAAATCGCGCTGGCTGGAGGCCATCGCGTCCGGTGACGTCGTCGCCTCCTTCGCGCTGACCGAACCCGGCGCCGGATCAAACCCGGCCGGTTTGCGCACCAAAGCCGTCCGCGACAACGACGAGTGGGTGATCTCGGGCCAGAAGCGCTTCATCACCAACGCGCCCGTCGCCGATCTGTTCGTGGTGTTCGCGCGCACCCGCCCCGCCGACGACCAAGGCCCGGGGATCGCCGTCTTCCTGGTTCCCGCGGACACCGCGGGCGTCGAGGTGGGCGTCAAGGACGCCAAGATGGGCCAGGAAGGCGCCTGGACGGCCGACGTCAACTTCACCGACGTTCGCGTCGGATCCGATGCGCTGATCGGCGGCAGCGAAGACGTCGGCTATCGGGCGGCGATGACCTCGCTGGCGCGCGGCCGGGTCCACATCGCCGCGCTCGCGGTCGGTGCGGCGACGCGCGCCCTCGACGAATCCGTCGCGTACGCCGCCACCGCGACTCAGGGTGGGACACCGATCGGAAGCTTCCAGTTGGTGCAGGCGATGCTGGCCGATCAGCAGACCGGGGTGATGGCCGGACGCGCACTGGTGCGCGATGCCGCACGATTGTGGGTCGCCGACGAGGATCGCCGGATTGCGCCGTCGGCCGCGAAGGTTTTCTGCACCGAAATGGCGGGCAATGTAGCGGATCTCGCGGTCCAGATTCACGGCGGCAGCGGTTACATGCGGGGCGTTACCGTCGAGCGCATCTACCGCGATGTGCGCTTGTTGCGGTTGTACGAGGGCACCAGTGAGATCCAGCGGCTGATCATCGGGTCGAATCTCGTCAAGGCGGCCCAACGAGCTACATCGAAGGAGCGTTAATGGCAGGCAAGCTTGAGGGCCGAGTCGCTTTCATCACCGGAGCGGCGCGCGGCCAGGGCCGCGCGCATGCCGTGCGGATGGCCCAGGAAGGCGCCGACATCATCGCCGTCGACATCGCCGGCAAGCTGCCGTCGTGCGTTCCCTACGATCCGGCGACGGAGGAAGATCTCGCCGAAACCGTTCGCCTGGTTGAGGAGACCAACCGCCGCATCGTCGCTTCGGTTGTCGACACGCGCGACCTGGAAGCGCTGCGGGCGGCCGTCGACGACGGCGTCGCGGCACTGGGACGTCTGGACATCATCGTGGCCAACGCCGGGATTGCGGCTCCCCAGCCGTGGAACGAGATCACGTCCGAAAACTTCGGCGACGTGCTGGACATCAACGTGACGGGCACCTGGAACACCGTGATGGCCGGCGCGGACAAGATCATCGAAGGCGGTCGCGGCGGGTCGATCATCCTGATCAGCTCGGCGGCCGGGGCGAAACAGCAGCCGTTCATGGTGCACTACACCGCGAGCAAGCACGCCGTCACCGGGCTGGCCCGGGCCTTCGCCGCCGAACTGGGTAAACATTCGATCCGGGTCAACAGCGTCCACCCCGGCCCGGTGAACACGCAGATGGGATCCGGCGACATGGTCGAGGCGGTGGCCAGGGCGATGGAAACCAACCCCCAGCTGGCACACGTCCTGACGCCGTTTCTGCCCGACTGGGTTGCCGAGCCGGAAGAGATCGCCGACGCCGTGTGCTGGCTGGCCAGCGACGAGTCACGCAAGGTCACCGCGGCACAGATCCGGGTGGATCAGGGCTCCAGCCAATACTGACGCGTGGCCGAGCGCGCCCGACGTTTGGCACCGCGCTTACGGCCGATGCCCAACGCGCGGGCGTAGGTAGTCGCGGCGCCGTCGGTGAGCCACGAGTCGCGCCAACGCATTTCGTGTCGACAACGGCCGATGCAGCGGGATATTGCAGACCGAATTCGCTGGTCATTACGGCGCCGTAATGTGAGATACACCACATCGTTATTGAACGACCTGGGCGACACACCCACCCGGTGGAGCAAAAGACTAAGTACCACTCTTATTCTCTCAACATGGGACGGCCCCATTTGTCGATTGATGCTGTTAAGCCACTAGTGGCTGACATAAACGATTACGTCCTCGCCGACGGCTCGATTGCCTTGCCCGACGGGTTGACACTCACCTCGTTCTTCGATCAGAACCGGGCTGCATTCGGGGACCGTCCGTCATACCGGTTCATCGACTACGCGAAAGAGCAGGATGGCCGCGTCCTCGATCTGAGCTGGAATGAGCTGTGGACCCAGGTGCGCGCGATCGGCGCCCGCCTCCAGCAAGTCGCCAAGCCCGGAGACCGCGTCGCGATCTTGGCGCCACAGGGTCTCGAGTACGTGGCCTCGTTCTTCGCCGCCGTCCACGCGGGCAACATCGCGGTCCCGCTGTTCGCGCCAACCCTGGCCGGCCATACCGAGCGGTTGACCGCGGTGCTGGCCGACGCGCGGCCCGCCGTGGTGTTGACGACCACCGCGGCTGCCGAGTCCGTGCGGCAATCGCTGCGCGCGCATCCGGTGGTCGGGCGGCCGCGCTTGATCGCGGTCGACGCGATTCCGCCGTCGCTGGCCTCGATGTTCACCGAGCCCACGATCGCCACGGACGATATTGCGTATCTGCAGTACACCTCGGGGTCGACGCGCAGCCCGGCCGGCGTGGAAGTCACGCATCGCGCGGTGATTACCAACGTGCTGCAGATGATCCTGGGCGCCGACCTGCACCCAAACACTCACAGCGTCAGCTGGTTGCCGCTCTACCACGACATGGGCTTGATCATGATCATGTTCCCGGCGTTGTGCGGTGGCGAGTACCTCACGCTGCTGGACCCGATGGCATTCGTCCGTCGGCCTTTCCGGTGGATCAAAGAGCTGAGCGCGGAGGCCGCCAACGGCCCGACGTTCGCGGCCGCGCCCAATTTCGCGTACGAGTTGGCCGCCGAACGGGGACTACCCCCCGACGGTGTCGCCATTGACCTGCACAACGTGGTTGGCCTGCTCAACGGCTCCGAGCCGGTGACCATGTCGGCCATCGAGAAATTCACGGAGGCGTTCGCCCCACACGGTCTGCCCGCGACGGCGGTCAAACCGGCCTACGGGATGGCGGAGGCGACGCTGGGCGTGGCCATGACCGCCACGGACGCGGCGGCCCACGGGGTATTTCTCGACCGTGTTCAGCTCGCCGCCGGGCAGGCGGTGATCGTCGAGCCGGACGCTCAAGGTGCGGTCGCCTATGTCTCGTGCGGCCGGCCCTTCCGGGACGTCTGGGGGGTGATCGCCAGCCCGGACGGTGCCGAGGTGCCGGACGGCGCCGTCGGGGAGATCTGGCTGCACGGCAACAACATCGCCCGCGGCTATTTCGGGCGCGAGGAAGAATCACAACGCACGTTCGGCAACAAGCTGCAGGCTCGGCTCGAGCGGGGCAGCCACGCCGAGGGTGCCCCGGACAACTGCTACTGGCTGGCCACCGGCGATCTCGGGGTGTACATCGACGGCGAGATCTACCTGACGGGACGGATAAAAGACCTCGTCATCATCGACGGTCGCAACCACTACCCGCACGACATCGAAACCACGGTCAGCCATTCCTCAGCGGCCATCCGGACCGGCTACGTGGCCGCGTTCGCGGTGCCGGCCGACGCCGCCGACGGCGGCTCCGCCGAGCAGCTGGTCGTCGTCGCCGAACGTGCCGCGGGGGTCGGGCGCGCGGATCCCGAGGCGATCGCCGCGACCGTGCGGGCCGCGGTTGCCCGTGAGCATCAGGTCCGGCTGGCCGACATCCGGCTCGTCGCCGCCGGCGCGATTCCGCGCACCACCAGCGGCAAACTCGCCCGCAACGCGTGCCGGGCCGAGTATCTCGACGGCCGGTTCAGCCGGTAACCTCCGCTCAGCTGAGCAGTTCCAGCGTCCCCAGATCACGGACCGCCTGGCAGCCGCGACCGAGCATCGCGAGCACCATGTCGTCACCGCGTTCGGTAGAGGTGGCGAAGGCGAACCCGAGGGCGGAGATCAGCAGCGCCTGCGGCATACCGAGTCGGTAATCGCGCCAACATGTTTCGCGGTCGTAGCCGGTAACGCCATAACCCAAGAGCGCCCGATGATATTCGTCGACGAGGTCTTTCTCGATTGCCGCCCGCAACTCCGAATTCAGGCTCGTCGCAGTGAAATACGCGAGATCCCGCGCCGGAAGACCCACGCCGAGCGTCTGCCAGTCGACCACACTCACCCAGGTGTGCGCCGGGTCGAACAGCAGATTGTCGAGCCGGTAGTCACCGTGCAGCAGCGCGAAGCGATCCCGCTCGGTAGACAGCCACGGCGTCACCAAACCCATTGTCGTGGTGAAGGTCTCGCGGTCTTCGGCGCTCATCCGGTCACCCAGCTTTTCCAGGGTGATGTCGGCGCTCATCTTCGCCACGTCGCCGAGGCCCTGGGCCCCAGCTTCATCCGGGCGGGGAAACGCCAGCCCGGGAAGATCCAGCCAGAACGGGTCGCACCAGCTGGGGCCGTGCAAGCCGGCCAGCGCCACCACCGACAGCCGCGCTTCCTGCTCGCCGCAGCCCGCGATCTGGTCTCCCTGCACCGCGGGCGCCTGGTCGGCGAGCAGCAGCGCGTATTCCATGGCGTCGTCGGTGATCTGGCAGTAGAAGCAGCTCGGAGTCGGCACCCGCACGCGGTCGGCCACCGTGGTGTAGAACGCACACTCGCTGCGGTAGCCGATCACGACGCGGTCGCGCACAGTGTCGTCTTGGGCGGGCAGCTTGATCACGAATGTTTCCGGCAGCTCCCCGGGATCCGAGCCGTATTGCGCCGTCACGCGATAGGTCGCCCCGGTCTGGCCCGTGCCGATTGCCACCACGTCGACGTGCGACACCTCGACCGGCGTGTGGCGTTCGCTCAGTGCTGCGGATAACCATGCGGGTGTCACATCGCCGGGGTACCGCGGAATCGACACCACAGCACTCATAAGCAACCACGCCTCCAGGACTCAACCAGCTGACTGACTGATCAACTGTAAGGCATTCGGCAAGAGCCATCCGCCGTGGCCTATTCGGCGACGATGTGCCAGTCCGCTGCCTCGTGCTGCCGCCGCCAGAACTCACTGAATCGGCCACCGGCGGCTAGCAATTCGTCGATCGAGCCGTCCTCGGACACCCGTCCGTTGTCGACGAACAGCACGCGATCGGCGTGGCGAATACTCGCCAACCGATGCGCCACGATCACGCGGGTGCGCGCTTGCGGGTCGGCGGTCAGCGCGTCGACCACCGCAACCTCGTTCTCGGTGTCCAGGGCGCTGGTCGCCTCGTCGACCAGCAGCACGGGAGCGGCCTTCAACAAGGCCCGCGCGATGCTGACCCGTTGCCGCTCGCCGCCGGACAACGCCGAGCCGGCCTCGCCGACGACGGTGTCGGCACCGTCGGGCAACCGGCCGATCAGCTCGTCGACCCGCGCCAGCGCGACGGCCCGGCCGAACTGGTCGTCGCCGGCGGTGGGGTTACCGGCGAAGATGTTGTCCCGGATCGTGCCGTGGAACAGGTACGGGTGCTGGAAGACGACGCTGCTGACCGCGCGGCGCGCCTCGGTGTTCAGCGTGGCGGCGTCGGCGCCATCGACGACGACGCGGCCGCGGGTCGGTTGGTGCAGCCCGGCGATCAGCGCCAGGATCGTGCTCTTTCCGGAACCCGACGGCCCGACGATCGCCGTCGTGGTTCCCGGCTCCAGGGCGAAGCTGACGCCGTCCAGCACCGGGGTGCTGGCACCGTCGTAGCCGAACGCGACGTCATCGAATTCGATGCGCGGGGCGACCACCGCGTCCGACAAGCCGGCGGCCCCGGCCGCCACGGCCGGCGCGGTCAGCACGCCACGGATGCGGTCAAGGGTGGCGCGGGTGCTCTCCAGCGCGGGCGCCAGCTCGCTGACGGTGGTGAACGGCTCGAGGTAGCGGGCGATCACGACGATCAGGGCGACCGCCTCGGCCACGCTGAGTGTGCCGTCCACGGTCAGCGCCGTGGTGGTGCCGGCCAGCACGATCAGGGCCAGCTGACTGGCGACACTGAACAGCAGCTGGCCGGGGATCTGCATGCCGAGCAGCCGCATCGTCGCGCTGTGCTGCTCGGCCAGCGCGGAGCCGACCAGGCTGCGGGCCGGCTCGACCCGCCGCGCGGCGCGCAGCGCCTGCTGGGTCCGCGCGAACTCGATGATCCGTTCGGTCAGCGCGGAATTGGCGTCGCCGGCCGCGGTGTCGGCGCGGCGCGTCAAGCGAAGCGAGGCCCACAGCGCTCCCAGCAACAGAGGCACACCGGCCAGCGCCGCCACGCCGAGCTGCCACGAGATGGGCAACAGCGCCAGGCCGATGACCGCGGGCAGCAGCACCGAAGTCGTCAGCGGCGTCAGCAGGTTGACCACCAGACCGACGAGCTCCGGGCCGGTTGCCGCAATCGCCTGACGGGCCAGCGCGGTGTTCTCGGGGGTGAACCAGTCCAGCCGAACGCCCGGAAGCCGGTCCGCCACATCGTGCTGCGAATGGTCGAGCACCGCGAAGCCCAAATCGAAGCTGGTCCGCGCGGTGATGGTGTCGACGATCCATCCGGTCACGGTCGCGACGGACAGCCAGCCCAGCCACGCCAACGCGCGCTGCGGTGCGTCACTGAACAACGCCCCCACCAACGGGACGAGCAGGACGGCGCCGACCGCGCGCACGACGACCGACACGAACGCGAGCACCGCGTAGGCGGTCACCTTCGCGCGGCGGTCCGCCGGAACCAGGCTTATCCAGGTGCGAATCATCGCCCGCCCTCCTGCGCCGCCCCCGTCACGGCCACCGGATTGCCCTGGCCGGTGTCCCACAATCGGCGATACCGACCGTCGGCGGCGAGCAACTCCTCGTGGGTGCCGCGTTCGGCGATCTGTCCGTGATCGAGCACGACGATCTGGTCGGCCCGGGTGATGGTGTGCAGGCGGTGGGCGATCACCAACACGGTCCGATCGTGGGTCAGCCGGTTAAGTGCTTGCTGCACAAGGTATTCCGACTCCGGGTCGGCGAACGCGGTGGCTTCGTCGAGGATCAGGACTCCGGTGTCGGCAAGGATCGCGCGGGCGATGGTGAGGCGTTGCCGCTCACCGCCCGACAGCGCGGCATTGGCGCCCAGCATGGTGTCGTAACCCTGTGGCAGCCGCAGCACCCGGTCGTGGATTTGCGCCTCGCGGGCCGCGGCCTGGATCTGTTCGAGGGTGGCATCCGGGACGGCCAACGCGATGTTCTCCGCGACAGTGCCGTGCACGAGTTGGGTTTCCTGCAGCACGAAGCCGACCCGCGTGTAGAGCTCGTCGGCGGTCAGCGACCGGATATCTTGTCCCCCAACACGTATCGCGCCGTGCTCGACGTCGTGGAACCGGGCCAGCAGCGCCGCCAGCGTCGACTTCCCGGATCCGGACGGGCCGACGAGCGCGGTCACCGTGCCCGGGCGCAGCTCCAGGGATACGTCCTGGATCACCGGGACCCCGGGGCGGTAGCTGAAGCCGACGCGGTCGAACACCACGGTGGCCGCCGTGTCGCCGCTCGGTGCGCCCGGCCGTTCTGCTACCCCGAGGTCTTGCTCGTCGAGCGCGATTTGGAGACGCCGGGCGGCTAGCAATCCGGTGCGGATGCCGCCGAGTCCGTAGGCGATGCCGAGCAGGCGGACACCGAAGGTGGTGCCCAGCAACAAGAACGGCAGCAGGTTGACCGGATCCATCCGGTGCGTGACGACCAGCAAGGTGCCGATGACCGAGATCAGCCACAGGAAGGTGGACGGGCGGGTGGCCAGATCCATCGCGGTTTTCTTGCCGGCCAGCGGGCGCTGCCAGGCCACCAGGAAGCCGACGTACTCGTCCAACCGGCGCCGGAAGCTCGACGCCGCCGCGCCGCCGAAGACGCGGATGACCGGCTGGCCTTCGAGGTAGGCGCCGGCCTCCCCGGTCATTCTTTCGGCCCAGCGCTGCGATTGAGCGATCTTCGGGCCGGATTGGATCGACAGCGCCGACGCCATCACGAGATAGACCAGCACCGGCCCGAACAAGACCAGGGCCACCCGCCAGTCGACGGTGAACAGATAGACCAGCACCGCCACCGGCGCGACGATCGCATTGACCGCGTCCGGGATCGCGTGGGTGACCAGATAGTGCAGCGACAGCGTGTCGTCGGTCACCAGTTGCTTGATCGAACCCGACCCGCGGGCGGTGAACCAGCCCAGCGGCAGCCGCGACATCTTGCTCAACAGCCGCGAGCGCAGCTCGCTGGCGAACCGCGCGTCGATGACGTGCAGCCACAGGGTGAGGGCCGCACCCAGGACGGTGCCCAAACCCAGCAGCGCCACGGCGGCGATTCCGACGTCCCACAATCGCGACGCGTCGGCACCCGTCACCAGTAGCCGGGCCAACTCGACCAGCAGCACGAACGGTGCGAGTTGCACGAGCGTGATCACGGCCTGCAGCACGCCGGAGACGATCAGCGCCGATCGCAGCGGCGCGAGCAACCGGCCGGCGGCCTGCGCGCGCCAGTTGCCGGCGTTGGCGGCGGCCGCTTCGTCGACGGCGGCCGGCGGTGTCTCGGGAAGGGCCGCAACGCTTTCCGGCGCACTCTCGGCGCTGGGCACGTCGGCGGTCTCCGCCTCGCCGCCGCGGGTGGTGCCCATTTCGCGCCCGGCGCTCCAGTACGCCTGCGCGTGGACCTCGGACTTGGGGAAGCCGAACGTTTCCTTGAGCCGCTTGCGGACGTGCTTCAGGGTGGTGGCCTCGGGCGTCGCCCAGGCATACCAGTTCGACCAGTCGCGGGTCTCGATCGCGTCGGCCAGCGATTTCTCGTCGGTGCGGCGGACCCAGCGCACCCGCAGCCGGGGATGCGAGGTGATCGGGATCGCGGGGTCGTTGTCGTCGTGCTGCTCGAGGTACATCTCGATCGGCACGTCGTCGGGAATCGTGCCGATGATGCCGTTCATGCCGGGGATCGACGCCGAGTCGCCGATCAGCAGATAGCCGGCCGGCTGCTCCTCGGGCGGGTCGAACCGCGACGAACCCATCAGCGACATCACCGCGATCGTGGTGCCGGGTTGGACCGTGCGGGCCCACGTCGACGCCGGGCCGGCGGGTTCGTGCAACACGACGTCGACCGCGAAACGGCCGGCGGGGGCGTCGGCCTCGGAGATCGTGTAGCCCCGCTGGAACTCGGTATTCGATCCGGCGGGGTCCGGGAACCAGAATCGCAACCACGCGGCGGGCTCGGCCTCCACGTCTTCGAACAGGGTCGACGACTCCATCCGCACCCGCACGAAATGCGGTGCTATCTGCACGGTTTCGAGCACGGTTGCGGTGTGATCGCGCGCGCCGAAACCGCGCAATATCGCGCCCTGGAACCCGCGTGCCATCGGCGGTCCTCTCCCGCAGCGGGGAGTTCCGCCACGACCATTTACCCTGAAACTAAGGGTTGCCTTACCATAGCTGACGCTCGGTGGCCGGGTCGAGGCGCGGTGGTCCGGTGCACGGGATTCACGGCTGAAACGCCGGAGTGCGCAAGGGGGGACTCGAACCCCCACGTCCTAAGACACTGGAACCTAAATCCAGCGCGTCTACCAATTCCGCCACTCGCGCCTGGGCCCTGCGATATTACCGCCCCGACGGCCAAGCAAACGTCACTGTCGCTGCCCACGACGGGTGCTCAGGGATTCGAGTGTGCATCCACGGCGGCCTTGACCGGCGCGTCCCCGCCCTCACCGCACACTCAACGCCAAGGACGCACACTCGACGCGGCTGGTAGGCGCGGCCTCCTGCGGTTTGGCATGCCTAACCTAACCGCGAAACCACGCTCGGGTAAGGTCAGCAAACGATGAACGGAGCCTCAAGCACCCAGACCGACGACGCGTCGACCCAGGTACTGAAGCGCGAACGCAAGGACTTGTCCGACGATGTGCAGCGCGTCGGCCCGCTTCCGGTCCCCTCGCTGGAGCCGCCATACGACCTGCGTGCCGCGGTAAGCGACGACGCAGAGATGGTGTCGGAGTGGATGAATCGCCCCCATCTCGCCGAGACCTGGGAGTACGCCTGGCCGGAGTCGCGGTGGCGCCAGCACCTCGACGCGCAGCTCGCGGGGACCTATTCGCTGCCGCTGATCGCAGCCCTGCGCGACGAAGCGTGCGCCTACCTTGAGATCTATTGGGCGGCAAAGGACATGATCTCTCGCCACTATGAGGCCCATCCTTATGACATCGGGTTACACGCGGCCATCGCGGACCTGAGGCTGGTGAATCGGGGATTCGGCCCGCGACTGCTACCGCGGATCGTGGCCAGCGTGTTCGCGCTGCAACCACGCTGCGAGCGGATCATGTTCGACCCCGATCACCGCAACACCACCGTGCGCCGCCTGTGCGAGTACGTCGGATGCCGGTCGCTCGGCGAGCACGACGCGCCGAACCGGCGCATGGTGCTCTACGCGTTGGAGCGTCCGACCCAGTCCTCGTAGCCGTCGTGGTCGGCTTTCATGCCGGCCGCGACCAACTCCCAGAGGACTTCGTCGGTGCCGCCGCCGACCCGGGCCAGCTTCATGTCTCGCCACACCCTGCCAAGGGGTGTCTCGTCGACGAGATAGCCGGCCCCACCGAAGATGTGCATGCACTCGCCGATGACTTCTTCGCCCAGCCGTGCCGCGGTGACCTTGATACCCGCGGCCGCCCGCAGATCCAGCCGCCCCTGAGCGGCGATGCCATGCAGCGCGAAGCGCAGCTGGTCGACACGCGCTTGCAGGTCCGCCATTCGTAGCCGCAACGCCTGATGTTCGAACAGCGTGTGGCCGAATTGGCGTCGAGTCATCATGCGGGCCAAGGTAATTCCGATCACCCGCTGGCACGAAGCCGCGATCTGGCCCGCGATCGACATGCGCTCGTGCGCCAAACCCCAACTGATGGCCGCCAGTCCGGTGCCGGCCCGCGCGACCATCGCGTCGGCCGGAACCCAGGTATCGATGTGCACCGCCGCGGTGTCCAGCGGCCCGGCACCCACCTTGTTGTAGGGCTGTTGCACGTTGACATGCGTGGTCGGCACCGCCACCACCACGACGTTGCCATGCCGGCTGGACGAGTCGTGGTCGACGCTGCGCGCCACGACCATGATGTGGTCCGCGATCGGAGACAGCGACACGAACTTCTTGATGCCCCGGACCGCGAAACCGCCGTCGTGCGAACGAACCTCGGTTTCGACGATCTGCAGATCCGATCCGCCGGATTCTTCCGAGGCGCCGATGCAGAGCACCGCCTCACCCCGAATCGCCTTCTCGCAGATGTCCTTCAGATAATCCGACTTGCCGAAGCGGCGCAGCAGCGCGATGGCCGAGTCATGCAGGCTGACGCCCACTCCGATACCGGCCGAAGCCAGGTGGCCCAGGGCGAGGGCGAGCTCGACGAGCTTGTTGACATCGGGCTGAGTTTGGTCAGTCCACTTGGCGGCGAAGACGCCGCTTGATCCCAGATGCTCGATCAGCTTGCGCGGAAAACGCTGCTGCGCCTCGGCTTCGGACGTCCACTCGGTGACGCGGTCGTCAAACGCCTCGGACAGCAGCGCGCGATAGTCGGTATCGAAAACGATCTGGCTTGTCGCGGTCATGTCAGTCCACCAGCTCGAGTGTTCGCCGCACTTCCAGCCGGCGTAGTTTGCCCGACGAGGTGCGCGGCAGGGATCCCGGCGACATCAACACCACGTCGGCCGGCACGATTCCGCACACCGACGCGATGCGCTGAATCACTTCGGTGCGGGCCTGGCGCTGGTCATCGCCCTTGAACTCGGCCGCGACGACCAGGCCCGGACGCGCGGATCGTGCGCCGGTGCCCAGGGCAACCACGCAACCTTCCCGCACCCCGTCGACTTGGGCGGCGATCAGCTCGATCTCCGTCGGGAAGATGTTGCGTCCCGCAATCGAGATGATTTCCTTGGCTCGGCCACACACGACGAGCCCCCCGTCGCCGAAGAAGCCCAAATCGCCGGTGGGGAACCAATCGTCGCGATCGATGGCCGGGTGACCGAGGTAGCCATCCATCATCGAGGTACCGCGAATCTCGATCTCGCCGATCTCGCGGTCGGTGTTGCCAGCACGGCGATCGCCGGACACGACGCGTATCTCCATGCCGGGGACCGCCTCGCCCAGGACAGCGTATTTGTGCGAACCGGTGTCATCGGAAACGGTGGCGAAGTCCAACCCCGTACCCGCCGCAGGTAGGGACACCGCGCAGGTGGACTCGGCGAGGCCGTACGACGGCGCCAGCGCACCCGCGTCAAAGCCGAACGGCGCCATGGCTTCTGCGAATCGCGCAAACCCTTCGCAGTCCACCGGCTCCCCACCGTTGATCGCCACCCGCATTGCACCCAGATCGACGTCGGACACCAGCGCCGCGTACTTGCCGAGGACGTTGTAGGCAAGGTTGGGTGCGGCGGTGAGCGTCGCGCGGCTTTCCGAGAGCCATTTCAGCCAATTGAACGGTGACGCGGAGAACGCCGTTGGCGAAGCCAACCACAGCGGCAACCCGGCCAGCATCGAGGAGAGCAAGCAGGTGAGTCCCATATCGTGAAAGAGCGGCAGCCACGAGCACACCACATCGCGGGACACGTCGAAGCTGAACCGTTCGGCGACCCCGCGGATGTTGCCGAGCACGGCTCCCGGCGAGATCATCGCGGTCTTGGGCGATCCGGTCGACCCCGCCGTTCCTTGCAGAATCGCGAGGCCAGTGGTTCCGGCGTGGGGTATGCCCGAGCCCGAGCGGGTGGTGCGGGCCGCCGATGCCAGGTCTTCGACCGCGATGTCGGCACGCGCCACCGCTTGCAGACTTTCCAGGTGCGAGCCGTGGCTCAGGACGGCACCGACACCGATCTCGGCAAACCGGGCCAGGGTCGACTCCGCCCAATGCCGCAACTCGGCGCCACGCACCGGCCCCGGCAGGATCGAGATGGCTGCGCCTGTTAGCCAGACGCCCTGGGTCGCGGCGACGAACTCGACGGTCGGTTCGCCGACGAGACCGACCGCGGCGGGGCGGTCATGGTCAAGCAGCCAGGCCGCAACTCCTTCGGCTAACCCGTGCACTTCCGGCCACGGGCGCCGTTGCCACGCCGAGGTCTCCTTGTCGAAGACGGCCAACTCGGAGGTCGCGGTCTGCAATGACCGCGTAATCGCTGCCGCGAGTTCACTCATCAGGGTGTTTTCGCCGCGATCGCCGCATCCAGATCGCCGACGGTGTCGCAGGTCAAAAGCTCTTCCTCGGACAGCGCGACGCCGAGCCGCTCCTCGATGGCGACCATGCCGACAGCAAAGGCCACCGAGTCCAAGCCGACATCGTCGATCAGTCTCGCTTCGGGCGTGACCCTGGTCATGTCGACGTTGAGGTCGTCACGCAGAATGCTTTGCAGCGCAGTGGTCACCGGGGGAGAAGAGGAGGCCATGGCGAGGGACCATAACACGGTTAGCTAAGGATAGGCTAGCCTTCTTTACTGGTGAGAGTTAAGCCACTCACGCCGCCCTCGAAGAGACCCGCAATTCACGCAGCGCGGTGCGCAAGCCCCGACGTTTACCGGTCGCCGGGTCGACGAAGCTCTCCCGCAGCCCCTCGCGGACGCGAAACTTCAACTCGGAGTTGGTCTCCGGGGCGTCGTCCGGCGTCCCTTTGAGCAGCTTGTCCGGCAGGGCGAGCTTGAGGATTGTCCAGAAGGACTGCATGTATTGCCGGCCAAGGGATCCCGTGGTGTAGGGCAGGTCGTACTTCTCGCACAACTCGCGCACCCGGACGCTGATCTCGGAGTAGCGATTGCTGGGCAGGTCCGGAAACAGGTGGTGCTCGATCTGGTAGCACAGGTTTCCGCTCATGAATGCCAGCAACGGCCCGGCGTTGAAGTTTGCCGATCCCAGCATCTGGCGCAGATACCACTCCCCCTGCGACTCGTCGTCGAATTCCTCTTTGGTGAACTTCTCGGCGCCGTCGGGAAAATGGCCGCAGAAGATCACCGCATAGGACCAGTAATTGCGGATCAGGTTGGCGACCATGTTGGCCCGCAGGGTGTGCTTGAAGTTGCGTCCGGCCAATGCCGGAAAAACGACATAGTCCTTGCCGACCTGCTTGCCGATCTTTTTGGCGATGATCCGCGCGTCTTTGCGCACCTCCGCCCAGGATTTGTCATGTCGACGGACCGCCGAAAGCTCTAATCCGTGTGCCGCAACGCCCCATTCGAAAAGAGTGCCCAGCAGCAGGTTGTAGATCGGGTTGCCGATCATCCACCGCGCCCAGGGCTCATCACGGGTGACCCGCATGATGCCGTAACCGACGTCGTCATCCATGCCGACGATGTTGGTGTACTTGTGATGGATGAAGTTGTGCGACTTCTTCCAATGCACACTCGGCGAGGTGGTATCCCATTCCCATTCGGTGGAGTGGATCTCCGGGTCGTTCATCCAATCCCATTGACCGTGAGTGATGTTGTGACCGAGTTCCATGTTCTCGATGATCTTGCCGGTGCCGAGCATCGCGGTCCCAGCGCCCCACGCGTACTTATTGTGGCTGGCCATCAACACGATTCGAGCCCCGACCACCAGCGCACGTTGCAACTGGACCGAGCGGCGAATGTAGCGCGCGTCGCGCTCGCCGCGGGACTCCTCGATGTCGGTGCGGATCGCGTCGAGTTCGCGCCCTAGCGATTCGACGTCCTCGTCGCTGAGGTGTGCGTATTGCTTTACGTCGGTAATTGCCATCAAATTTCTCCTTAAATCTTGAGCGTGCAGTTGCCGGATGCCGTGGAGATGCAGGTTTGGATGCGGTCGCCTTCCCCGTGTTCGGTCCCGGACCTGAAGTCGCGCACGTGCCCGGACTCCAGCGAAAGCACGCAGGTCTGGCAGATCCCCATCCGGCATCCGAACGGCATCTGAATGCCCACCTTTTCCCCGGCTTCCAAAAGCGAAGTGGCACCATCGATTTCGATGGTCTTGTCGGAGATCGCGAAGGTGACAGTGCCCCCTTCGCCGCCTTTGTCGGTAGCGGCGATAGTAAAGCGCTCCATATGCAGCAGATCGCCGACGTCCGCGCCCTTCCAAAATTCTTCCGCGGTATCCAGCAAGGCAGTCGGTCCGCACACCCACGCTGATCGCTCTCGCCAATCGGCCGCGATGTCGGTGAGCTCGTCGAATCTGATATGGCCGTCCGTTTCGGTGAGCTGCAGGTGAAGTCGATACCCGTCCTGCGATTCCTGGAGACCTCGTAACTCGTCGTGGAAGATCACGTCGTCCGCGCTCGGGGCGGAGTGGATGTGCACGATATCGGCGTTCTGTTTACGAGCGTTCAGAGTCCGCAACATGGCCATCACCGGCGTGATGCCGCTGCCCGCGGTGACGAACAGAATTTTGGCCGGCGGCGGGTCGGGCAGCGCGAACTCCCCCTTCGGCGAGGCCAGGCGCACGATGGTTCCCGGCTCCACGCCATTCACCAGGTGTGTCGACAAGAAGCCCTCGGGAGTGGCCTTCACGGTGATCTTGATGTTCTTGTTGTCGCGGCGTGGAATCGACGTCAATGAGTACGACCGCCAGTGCCACCGGCCGTCAATCTGCAATCCGATACCGACGTACTGTCCCGGTCGGTATCTGCCGGAAAAGCCCCAGCCCGGCTTGATCGTCACGGTTGCCGAATCCGCGGTCTCGGGATGCACATCCACGATGAGGCCGCGCAGTTCGCGCGCCGACCACAGCGGGTTGAGCATTTTGAGGTAGTCGTCGGGCAGCAACGGCGTGGTCGCGCGGGCCGCCAGCCCCCGTGGCACGTTGACCCAGGACTTGGCGGTCTCGACGCCTTTCGCGGGCGCCTTGCTCCAACGAGTGAGGCTGCGCAGGGTAGGACCCATTATTTGTTCCTCGTGGAGTATCGAAGTTCCGTGACTCAGCTGAGAACACGGTTCTCACTCGGCTTCCCCACAACGTCACTCACTAAACAGTTGTTCGCTGAAATGGATGGCGGGCGACGCCGCTTCAACCGCCGCGCGGTACCGTCGAGGGGTGTCCGACCAGGCCCGTCCGAGGCGCCATCACCGGCCCGCATTGATCATTTTGGTGATCGTCGCGGCGTGCGGCTGCCTGGCCCTGGGCTGGTGGCAGTGGACACGGTTTCAGTCGCCGTCGGGCTCGTTCCAGAACCTCGGTTACGCGCTGCAGTGGCCGCTGTTCGCGTGGTTCTGCGTCTACGCGTATCGCAACTTCGTCCGCTACGAGGAGGCGCCGCCGGAGCCGCGCAACCACGGCGCGGTCACCGAGATCCCGGCCGGGCTGCTTCCCGAGCGGCCCGCGCCCGCGCAGCAACAACCCGACGATCCCGCCCTGCGGGAGTACAACGCTTACCTGGCCCAGCTCGCAGCCAAAGATGCCGAAAAGCAGAACAGGACCACCGCATGACCGCACCCGAGACACCCGGAGCCGTCTCCGCCGATCGCATCCGCCCCGCCTTGCTTGGGTACCGGATCATGGCGTGGACGACGGGTCTGTGGCTGATCGCCCTGTGCTACGAGATCGTCTCGCACCTCGCCTTCCACCACGAGATCCGGTGGATCGAAGTGGTGCACGGCTGGGTGTATTTCGCCTACGTGCTGACCGCTTTCAATCTGGCGATCAAGGTTCGGTGGCCGATCGGCAAGACGATCGGCGTGCTGCTGGCCGGCACGATCCCGCTGCTGGGCATCGTCGTCGAGCACTTCCAGACCAAGGACATCAAGGCCCGCTTCGGGCTATGAGTCGCATCAGCCACACGTGCCCCTTGCCCGGGGGCACGACACTTTTTGCCCGCCTCTGAGCGACAACTTCGGTGGAGTCGGACCGAGTGCGGTTCGAGTCGCGTTGGGGTGAGCGTGCAGCCCTCGAGTTGTCGCTCAGAGGCGGGCAAATCGCCTATTCCCTCTTCCGCTTATCCGCGACGGCGCCGCTCACCTCCTCAGGCCAGGGCGCGCAAGGCGGGCAGCAGCAGCGCGAGCGAGCGGCCACGATGCGAGGCCGCGTCCTTCTCCTGCGGGCTGAGTTGCGCCGCGGTGCGCTCGTCACCGACGGGAACGAAAACCGGGTCGTAGCCGAACCCGCCGTCGCCGCGTGGCGCGCGGGCGATCGTGCCCGGCCACTCGCCGCGGACGACGACTTCGCCGCGCTCCGATACCAGCGCGCAGGCCGACACGAACGCCGCCGAGCGCCGTTCGTCGGGCACATCGCGAAGCTGGGCGAGCAACAGCGCGGTGTTGCCGGCGTCGTCGCCGTGGGTGCCCGCCCAGCGCGCCGACAGCACGCCGGGCATGCCGCGCAGCGCCGCGACCTCCAGGCCTGAATCGTCGGCCACGGTCGCTAACCCCGTGGCGGCGAACGCATCCCGCGCCTTGGCCAGCGCATTGTCCTCGAACGTCGCACCGGTTTCGGGCGCCTCGTCGAAGGGCGCGACATCGTCGAGCGACACCAGCGTCAGCCCCGACAGCCCGGCGCCGTCCAGCACCCGGCGCAGTTCGGCCAGCTTCTTGGGGTTGCGGCTGGCGACCAGCAGTTCAGTCAAGCGCGCCACTACACCGCCGAGGTGCGCCAGCCCCGTGCGGCCGAGGTCCGCGCCGGGATCTCCATCCCGCCGAACTGCGCAGCGTAGGCATTGAACGCCTCGACGGCGCCCCGTTCCTGCTGAGCCGCTTGCGCGACGATACCGGTGACCTCGGTCTGCTTGCGGTTGCACATGTTCGCGGTGGCACAAGACAGCGCGTCGAGCGTGTTTGCAAAGGCTTTCGCCGCGTTCTGCAGATGCGCCAACACCTGCTGGTCATAGCAGCCATACAACCGCGGGACATCGACCATGCGTCCGTACGCTCGTATCTCGGTGCCGAGAGTGCCGGCGGCTTGGCCAACACCGTGAACATCACCGGACTCGACCGCCGAGTCGTAGGTTTTCAGTCTCTCTTTGAGCGGAGTCGCGAGACCGTCCGCGTACTGCTGCCGATAGAAGTCGGGCGACGCGGCATTCTGGGGCGGTCGCCCCGAGCACGTTTCGGTGCCGGGAAGCGTGGTGACCACCCCGCCCGGAGACGAGGATGACCCCGTGCGGGTGTCCGAGGAGCCACAGCCGGTCAGAACCAACGCGATACCCAGCATGGCCAACCCGCCCAGCGTGCGCCAATTCAAGGCGTGAGTCTGCAAACTCGCTCCGCTCAACGGACCCCTTCCCTGCCTGGCGTAGGTTACCAACGACTTTGGATCGAAGGGGGACAAACGGGCGACGGGCAGCGGGGTCAGCTGCCGAACGCCTTCGGCTGATTCGGCCCCTCGGGCAGCACGCCCGGGTAGGGCAACTCCAGCGCCTCGCGCTGAGCGGCAAACAGGGTGTCGCACGTGCTGAGCGCCAAGTCGAGCAGCTTGTCCAGCGTCGAGCGCGGGAAGGTCGCACCCTCACCGGTGCCCTGGATCTCGACCAGGGTTCCGGTGTCGGTCGCGACGACGTTCATGTCGACCTCGGCGCGCGAGTCCTCCTCGTAGGGCAGGTCGACGCGGATCCTGCCGTCGACCACGCCGACGCTGACGGCCGCGATCGCACACGACAACGGCCGCGGATCCGACAGCCTGCCCGCCGCCGACAGGTAGGTGACCGCATCGGCCAGCGCCACATAGGCACCCGTGATCGCTGCGGTGCGAGTGCCGCCGTCGGCCTGCAGCACATCGCAGTCGACGGCGATTGTGTTCTCCCCCAACGCCGCCAGGTCGATGCACGCGCGCAGCGAGCGTCCGATGAGCCGGCTGATTTCCTGGGTGCGCCCGGATAGCCGCCCCTTCACCGATTCCCGGTCGGACCGGGTGTGGGTGGCCGACGGCAGCATCGCGTACTCCGCGGTCAGCCAGCCCAGGCCAGACCCCTTGCGCCAGCGCGGCACTCCCTCGGTGACACTCGCGGTGCACAGGACTTTGGTTCCACCGAATCCGATCAGCACCGAACCCGCGGGGTTTTCGGTGAAGCCCCGGGTGATGACCACCGGGCGAAGCTCGTCGTCATTGCGACCGTCTTCTCGTTTTGACACGACGCCACCCTAGCCCGCCGGTCCGTCACGCAAGGGATCGGTTGAATCAGACCCGTTCGGAGTGCCGAACGTCGAACGTCTCGTTGCACACCACGGCGTGCACGGGACCGTCGAACTCGGCCTTGGCCTCGCTGATCACGTCCTCGCGCGAGGTCCACGGCGGGATGTGGGTCAGCAGCAGCTCGCGCACGCCGGCCTGCGCCGCAACCCGGCCGGCTTCGGTGCCCGACAAGTGCAGGGCGGGCGGATGATCTGGGTCGTGCGTCCAGGACGCTTCACAGAGGAACACGTCGGCGTCGCGAGCCAGCTCGACGAGCTGATCGCAGACCCCGGTGTCGCCGCTGTAGACGAACGACGCTCCGCTGGGATCGGTGATGCGCAGGCCGTAGGACTCGGTGGGGTGTGCCACCACCCGGGGCGTCACGGTGAGTGCACCGATTTCGACCGCTTCGGAGTCGACCCAGTGACGGACGTCGAATATGTCCGAGCAGTCGTCGATTTCACCGCCGTAGGGCGACGACGCGGCCCCCAGCCGCGACCAGGTGTCGCTGGGGCCGTACAGCATCGCCTTGCCGAGCGGACGCGACGACGGGTGGTAGCGACGCCACACGAACAGTCCCGGCATGTCCAGACAATGGTCGGCATGCAGATGGGACAAGAGGACGTGCACGGAACCGGGGTCGGCGTAGCGCTGCAGGGCGCCTAGCACACCCCCGCCAAAGTCCAGTACCAGCGGCGGAGTGTCCGGAGCCCGAAGCAAATATCCCGACGCTGGCGAGTCCGGACCGACCACGCTGCCCGAGCAGCCGAGCACGGTTATTCGCACAGGCACTACTGTGCCATGCCCGGAAGCACCATGAGAAAAACATCGCATGATTGATGTGATGAGAATCTCTCTGCGGCCTAGCCGATGGGCGAGTGATGCACCGGCCGGACACCGCTGACGGCGGGCCCCAGGAATCGCGCCGCCAATTTCGTGAAGGCATCCGGGTCGCCGGTAGCTTCGAAGACGCGGGTGGCCGGCGCCGCGTCATGAGGGCGCAGCAAATCCTGTTCGGTGAGCACCCGGAGCACTTCCTTCGCGGTTTCCTCGGCACTTGAAACGAGCGTCACATTTTCGCCCATCGCCAGCTGAATCAACCCGGACAGCAGTGGATAGTGCGTGCAGCCCAGCACCAGCGTGTCGACCTGAGCGCGTTGCAGCGGCTCCAGATACCCCTCGGCCAGTCCCAGCACCTGACGCCCGCTCGTCACGCCACGCTCGACGAAGTCGACGAAGCGCGGGCAGGCCACCGCGGTGATCTCGGTGTCGCGGGCAGCGGCGAATGCGTCCTGGTAGGCGTGCGAGGTGATGGTCGCTTGGGTGCCGATGACGCCGATGCGGCCGGTGCGGGTCGTTGCGACGGCGCGGCGCACCGCCGGCAGGATCACCTCGACGACGGGCACGTCGTAGCGCTCACGGGCATCGCGCAGGCATGCCGCCGAGGCGGTGTTGCAGGCGAGCACCAACGCCTTCACGCCGCGGCCGACCAGATCGTCACCGATGGCCAGCGCGTGGGCACGAACCTCGGGAATGGTGAGCGGACCGTAGGGACCGTTGCCGGTGTCGCCGACGTAGACGATGTCCTCGTCCGGCAGTTGGTCGATGATCGCGCGGGCTACCGTCAGTCCCCCGACGCCGGAGTCGAAGACTCCGACGGGCGCTAGTGGTGAGCTCATGTCGTCAGCCGCGGCGCGCTGCCGGCTTTTCGCTTCGCCCGGGCCTTGCGTTCGGGGGCCGACAACAGATACGCGGCGACGACGCCGGCGATGGCACCACACAGGTGGCCCTGCCATGACACCCCGCCGCATTGACCGAGCACCGGCATCGCGCCGAGCAGGACGCCGCCGTAGATGAACAGCACCACCAGACCGATGACGATGTCGACGAAGCGCCGCACGAATATCCCGAAGACCAGCAGAAAAGCCAGCCAGCCGAAGATCAGGCCGGAAGCCCCGATGTGATCCGTCGGCCCGCAGTTACTGCCCCAGTTGCCGATCAGCCAGGTGCCGAAGCCGCCGAGGATCCACACGATCGCGGTGGCCCACACGAACCGGGACAAGCCGGCCAGGGTCATCAGAAATCCGAGCACCAGCAGTGGCACGGTATTGGCCATCAGATGCTGCCAGTTGGCGTGCAACACGGGTGCGAAGACGATCCCCCACAGGCCGTCGGTTTCCAGTGGCCTGATGCCGTTGGCGTCCAGGGAATGCCGCGACAGTTGGTCGAACAGCTCGATCAGGTAGAGCAGCGCCACGAAGGTGAGGATCGTGGCCCCGCCCACCATCCACTCGGGCCGCTTTTTCGGTTGCGTAGCGGGTGTGCGCTGTTGACTCGGGCTCATGCCCATAACTGCCCTTCTAGAGCGTCCTCGGCATCATCCAGGCTACCGGCATAGGCGCCGGTCGACAGGTACGTCCACCCGGCCTCGGCACTCAACCGCGCTCTCGCCCGAATGCGCCGGGCAACGTGTCGCGGTAAGTCGGTATTCCGGCGACCGACTCGGCCGCCAGCACACCGACCAGCACCGCACGGGCCAGGCAATCGGCCGCGGCGGCACCCACCTCGGTGACCAGCCGCGTCTCGGGAGACATCGCGGCGGGCGCATCGGCGGGCGGCGGCACCTCGACCGCCCCGGTCGCCAGCGCGAACACCGTGTCGCCGTCCAGCGGAGTGTGGGCCGGGCGGACGGTGCGGGCCAGGCCGTCCTGGGCGGCGATCGCAATGCGCCGGCATGCTGGTGAGCTCAGCGCGGCGTCGGTCGCGACCACCGCGATCGTCGTGTTCAGCGCTTCCAGCGGAGAGGGCAGCTGCGCGAGCACCTCGATCTGGTCGGCCGGCGGCGGCGTCAGCGCGAACTCCTTGATCAGGTCCGCCATCCACGGCAGGCCGGTGGTCCGGTCCACGACCTCGCCCGCGGAGTTCACCGCGACGATCGCGCCGACGGTGACGCCGGAGGGCAGCGTCGTCGACGCCGTTCCGATGCCGCCCTTGAGTACGCCGGCCCGCGCGCCCACCCCGGCGCCGACCGTGCCGACGGCGGTCGTCGCGCCGGCGGCCGCGCAGGCGGCTTCGCAGGCTAGAAAGCCGAACTCCGCCGTCGGCCGGCAAGCCCAGCCGCCGACCGGCAGGTCGAAGATCACCGCGCCCGGCACGATGGGCACCACGCCGCCCTCCATCGCCACGCCGCGCTCGTGTTCCTCCAGCCAGCGCATGATGCCGTCGGCGGCAGCCAGGCCGTAGGCACTGCCGCCGGCCAGCAGCACCGCGTCGACGAACCGCACCGTGTTGGCCGGGTCCAGCAGATCGGTCTCCCGGGTGCCGGGTGCACCGCCGCGGCAATCGACCGCGCCGACGGTCCCCGGCGGTGTCAGCACGACGGTGACGCCGCTGGCCCACCCGGCGCCGAGCGAGGCGTCCGGGTCGAGGCGCTGGTAGTGGCCGACGCGGATGCCGCTGACATCGGTGAGCGAGTTCATCCGGCCTGCTTGCCCATCAGCACCAGGACCAAGAACTCCTGCAGCACGGTCAGCCACTGGTAGACGTCGAAGTGGGTGGCCATCGGATGGTCGGTGGGCAGCCGTTCCGGCCCTTCCGGCCCGATCTCGAGCATGACTCCCAGCGCCAGCCGAATGTCGTTGACGGCCGAGATCCAGGCGTTGGCCTGGTCCTCGCTCAGCTCGAAACGTCCGCCGCCGTCCGGAATCGTCTGCAACAGCTGTTGTGCCGCAACACGTTTGGTGTCGATGATCTCCGGCTCGTGCAGACTGCGCAGCGCGGCGTTGAGACCTTCGGGCGTTTCCGTCCCGGCGCTCGACGCGTCCTCGTCCTCCGGCCGGTAGAAGTCGGGCAGCAGCCGGCGCAGCGTCGGATCGCCGGGCGGCTCCGAATTTCCGGTCTTGATGCCGGTGATCTCCTCGAGTTCGTCTGACGGCGAGGAGGATTCGCGTTCGTCGAGCAAGTCGATCAGCGCGCCGACCAGATTCTTGAGCAGTTCCGCCTCGTGCGACGCCAAGGAAGACCGAAAACGGGGACCAGCTGCGGTCTCAACCCGCTTCCATTTGCGCACAGGAGATTCCGGATACCCTTGGATCTCAGCGATCCTGCTGCAGCGTCGCCCACAAACCGGCGGCGTGCAGCTTGGATACGTCGACTTCCATTGACTCACGGCTACCCGCCGACACCACTGCTTTGCCTTCGTTGTGCACCTGCAACATCAGTTTGGTGGCGTGCGGCTCGCTATAGCCGAACAACTTCTGGAACACATACGTCACGTAGGTCATCAAATTGACGGGGTCGTCCCACACGACGGTGACCCATGGACTGGCCGTGACGTCGACTGGAGCGGACTCGCGTTGCCCGGTGGTGCCGGGCTTGGTAGGCGCTGACGCAACAACCATGGCCTCCAGGATACCGAGAGACCAGCCGCGCGCCGCCAGCCGTTACCGTTGGGAGAATGAACGAGCCGGGCTTAGCTGGGCTGTTAACCGACAAGTACGAGTTGACCATGCTGGCAGCGGCCCTGCGCGACGGCACGGCCGAGCGCCGGACCGCGTTCGAACTGTTCGCCCGCCGCCTGCCCGAGGGGCGGCGCTACGGCGTGGTCGCGGGCACCGGCCGTTTGCTGGAGGCCTTGCCACAGTTCGGGTTCGACGACGACGCATGCCGGCTACTGGCGGAATTCCTCGACGCCGACACCTTGCGTTACCTCCGCGATTTCCGGTTCACCGGCGATATCGACGGCTACGCCGAAGGCGAGCTGTATTTCCCCGGCTCACCGGTGCTGTCGGTGCGCGGCAGCTTCGCCGAATGCGTGGTGCTCGAAACGCTGGCGCTGTCGATCTTCAACCACGACACGGCGATCGCCTCCGCGGCGGCACGCATGGTCGGTGCCGCCGCCGGCCGCCCGCTGATCGAGATGGGCTCGCGGCGAACCCACGAACGCGCGGCCGTCGCCGCGGCCCGCGCGGCCTATATCGCCGGGTTCGCCGCCTCCTCCAACCTGGAAGCGCAGCGTCGCTACGGCGTACCGACCGAAGGCACCGCCGCGCACGCGTTCACGATGCTGCACACCGGCGCGGGCGGACCCGACGAGCTGGCGGCGTTTCGCGCCCAGGTCGACGCGTTGGGCGTGGGCACCACGCTGCTGGTGGACACCTACGACGTGACGACCGGAGTGGCCAATGCCGTGGCCGCCGCCGGGCCGACGCTCGGGGCGGTGCGGATCGACTCCGGCGAGCTCGGGGTGCTGGCCCGCCAGACGCGCGAGCAACTCGACCAGCTGGGCGCCACCGGCACCCGCATCGTGGTCTCCGGCGATCTCGACGAATTCTCCATCGCCGCGCTGCGGGCCGAACCGGTGGACAGTTACGGCGCCGGCACGTCGGTGGTCACCGGCTCGGGTGCCCCGACCGCGGGGATGGTCTACAAGCTGGTCGAAGTCGACGGCATACCGGTGCAGAAACGCAGCAGCCACAAGCAATCCCAGGGCGGCCACAAAGAAGCGCTGCGACTGTCCCGCCCGACCGGCACGATCACCGAAGAGGTCGTGCATCCGGCGGGCCGGCCACCCTCGACCACCCAACCGTTCCGGGTGCTGACGACCCCCCTCGTCCGCGGGGGCGAGGTGGTGGCCGGCACCGACCACGCGGCCCTGACCGCCGCCCGGGACCTGGTCGCGTCCGGGCTGCACAGCCTGCCCTGGGAGGGCCTGAAATTGGCGCACGGCGACCCGGCGATTCCGACGCTGCACATCCCGGTCTGATCACCTGATTCGGATAACTTGGACGACGTGTCGGAGTCTGTTTCCGGGTCCGTGCCCGAGCTGCTCGGCATCGCCGTGACCGCGCTCGGCGGCAGCGAACGCAGCGGTCAGCTGGAGATGGCCACCGCGGTCGCGCGCGCATTCGATACCGGGGAGCACCTCGCCGTGCAGGCGGGCACCGGGACCGGCAAGTCGCTGGCGTACCTCATTCCCGCGATCGTGCATGCGATCGCTGACGAGACACCGGTCGTGGTGTCGACGGCGACGATCGCCCTGCAGCGCCAGCTGGTCGATCGCGACCTGCCCCGCCTGGCCGACTCGCTTGCCGACGCGCTGCCGCATCCCCCGCAGTTCGCGCTTCTCAAGGGAAGACGAAACTATCTGTGCCTGAACAAAATTCACAACGGGTCCACCGACGAGCCGGACGACGAAGAGGGACGACCACAAGAGGAGCTGTTCAATCCGATGGCGGCCAGCGCCCTGGGCCGCGACGTGCAACGGCTCACCGCCTGGGCCTCGACGACGGATTCGGGTGACCGCGACGACCTCAAACCCGGTGTGCCAGAACGATCCTGGTCACAGGTCAGTGTCTCCGCGCGCGAATGCCTCGGGGTGGCCCGCTGCCCGTTCGGCACGGAGTGCTTTTCGGAACGCGCGCGCGGCCGCGCCGGTGTGGCAGACGTCGTCGTCACCAACCACGCCTTGCTGGCGATCGACGCTGTCTCGGAATCGACAGTGCTGCCTGAACATTCGCTGTTGGTGGTCGACGAAGCGCACGAGTTGGTCGACCGGGTGACCTCGGTGGCCACCGCGGAGTTGACGTCGGCCGCCCTGGGGGTCGCCGCGCGGCGGATCACCCGGCTGGTGCACCCGGAACTGGTCCAGCGGCTGGAGACGACGACCGCGACCTTCGCGGCGGCGATCCACGACGCGACGCCGGGTCGCATCGATCACCTCGACGACGAGCTGGCGACATACCTGAGGGCACTGCGCGACGTAGCCGGCGCGGCGCGCGCCGACATCGACACCACCAGCGACGCCAAGGCGGCCGCGGCGCGCGCCGAAGCCGTTGCGGCACTGAGCGAGATCTCCGATACCGCGTCGCGGATCCTGACGTCGTTCGGGCCGGCGATCCCCGATCGCACCGAGGTGGTGTGGCTGGACCACGAGGACAACCGCGGTTCGCCGCGACCCGTGCTGCGGGTGGCGCCGCTGACGGTGGCCGCCTTGTTGCGCAACCACGTGTTTTCGCGGTCGACGACGGTGCTGACCTCGGCCACGTTGACGGTCGGCGGATCCTTTGACGCGATGGCCTCGGCGTGGGGCCTCAAAGGACCCGACGAGACCACGGATGGCCCGCCCTGGCGTGGCCTCGACGTCGGATCGCCATTCGAGCATGCCAAGGCCGGAATCCTTTACGTGGCAGCACATCTGCCCCCGCCGGGCCGCGACGGTACCGGCTCGGCCGAGCAGCTGAGCGAGATCGCCGAACTGATCACCGCCGCAGGCGGGCGCACCCTGGGCCTGTTCTCGTCGATGCGCGCCGCCCGGGCCGCCGCCGACGCCATGCGCGAACGGCTGTCCACGCCGGTGTTGTGCCAGGGCGACGACAGCACCTCGGCGTTGGTCGAGCAGTTCAGTGCCGACCCCGAGACCTCGCTGTTCGGCACGCTGTCGCTGTGGCAGGGCGTCGACGTACCGGGGCCGTCGCTGTCGCTGGTGCTGATCGACCGCATCCCGTTCCCGCGGCCGGACGATCCGCTGCTGGGTGCCCGGCAGCGCGCGGTGGCCGCCCGCGGCGGCAACGGCTTCATGGCCGTCGCGGCCAATCATGCGGCGCTGTTGCTGGCGCAGGGCTCGGGACGGCTGCTGCGCCGCGACACCGACCGCGGCGTGGTGGCGGTGCTCGACTCGCGCATGGCCACCGCCGGCTACGGCGGCTACCTGCGCGCGTCGCTGCCGCCGTTTTGGCAGACCACCAACGCCGAGCAGGTCCGCGGCGCCCTGCAGCGGCTGCGCGGCGCGCCGGACGGCCTACCAGCCTGAGGCAGGCTTTTAGCCGGCGAGAGCGACCAGGCCAAGCTCGTTGCCGGCCGCGAGCATCGGGTGCTGCGGCAGCACCCGGACCGTGTATCCGACCGCGCCTGCCACCGGCAGCGAGGTCGTCGTCGAGAAGACCTGGTTGCCGCCTTCGGCCGTTCCCGTGTACGACATTTCGACGGTGACCGGGTCCAGCAGCGCATCGCCCGAATCGACGCGGCCCACCACCGCCTCCACGGTGACCTCGTCGGGCACCAGACCGGCCAGCTGCACGGTCGCGGTCAGGGTGAGCTTGGAGCCGAGCACCGGAGTATCGGGCAGACCGGTGGAGTCGACGTCGGTGATCGCGACCTTGGGCCAGGCCTGTTCGGCGCGCCGCCGGTAGTCGGCCAGCTCACGCGCGGCGCCGAATGCGCCCGCACCCGTGTCGGCAATCGTCTTGCGCAGCGACTGCGCCGCCGGCGTGTAGTACTGCTGGACGTAGTCACGCACCATCCGCGAAGCCAGCACCTTGGGCCCGAGCGTTTGCAGGGTGTGCCGGACCATTTCGATCCAGCGCGGTGGCACCCCGTGTTCATTGCGCTCGTAGAACTTCGGCGCCACCGCTTGCTCGAGCAGGCCGTAGAGAGCGCTGGACTCCAGCTCGTCGCGGCGCTCGTCGTCGCTCACCCCGTCGGCCGACGGTATCTCCCAACCGTTTTCGCCGTCGTACCATTCGTCCCACCAGCCGTCGCGGATGGACAGGTTCAAACCGCCGTTGAGCGCGCTCTTCATTCCCGAAGTGCCGCAAGCCTCCAGCGGCCGCAGCGGGTTGTTGAGCCAGACGTCGCAGCCCCAATACAACAGCCGGGCCATGGACATGTCGTAGTCGGGCAAGAACGCGATGCGGTGGCGCACCTCGGGCCGGTCGGCGAACCGCACGACTTGCTGGATCAGGGCTTTGCCCCCGTCGTCGGCCGGGTGTGACTTCCCCGCAACGATCAGCTGGATCGGTCGTTCCTTGTTCAGCAGCAGTCGTTCCAGGCGGTCGGGGTCGCTCAGCATCAGCGTCAACCGCTTGTACGTCGGCACCCGGCGAGCAAAGCCCACGGTGAGCACGTCGGGATCGAAAGCCGTTGCAATCCAGCTTAATTCAGCGTCCGATGCACCGCGTTCCAGCCACGAGCGGCGCAGCCGCCGCCGGACGTCGTCGACCAGCAGCGAGCGCAATTGGGAGCGGATCCACCACAGGTGACCGGGATCGACTTCCCGCAGCCGTAGCCACACGCCCGGATCGCTGAACGCCGCGTCTTCCGGCCCGGCCAGCTCGCGGCCCAGCTGCAGCCACTGCGGTGCCGCCCAGGTACGGGCGTGCACCCCGTTGGTGATCGACCCGATCGGCACCTCGGCGCGGTCGAATCCCGGCCAGAGCTCGTTGAACATGCCCCGGCTCACCTGACCGTGCAGCAGCGAAACCCCGTTGGCGCGTTGCGCAAGGCGCAGCCCCATGTGCGCCATATTGAATTTGGTCTCATCGTCTTCGGCGCCGAGCGCAATCACCCGATCGATCGGCACGCCCGGCAACAACGCGGGCACCTGATCGTCGGAATCCTCGTCCAGGTAGTCGTCGAAGTAGAGGCGCACCATGTCGACCGGGAAACGGTCGATACCGGCGGGCACCGGCGTGTGGGTGGTGAACACGGTGGCCGAGCGCACCACCGTCAGGGCGGTGTCGAAGTCCAGCCCCGAATCAGTTATCAGCTCGCGAATGCGCTCCACACCGAGGAACCCGGCGTGCCCCTCGTTCATGTGGAACACCTCGGGCGCGGGCAGGCCTTCGATGGCGGTGAACGCCCGAATCGCCCGTACGCCGCCGATGCCGGCCAGGATCTCCTGGCGCATCCGGTGCTCCTGGTCGCCGCCGTACAGCCGGTCGGTGACGCTGCGCAGATCGTGCTCGTTCTCGGGGACGTCGGAATCCAGCAGCAACAGCGGAACCCGGCCCACCTGCGCCACCCAGATCCGCGCGAACAGGCGTGCGGAGTCGGGCAGCGTCAATTCCACCAGCGCGGGATTCCGGGCGGCATCGGTGAGCAACCGCAGCGGAAGACCTTGCGGGTCCAGCGACGGATAGGTCTCGTTTTGCCAGCCTTCGGCGGTCAGCGACTGCCGGAAGTACCCGGAGCGGTAGTACAGGCCGACCGCGATCAGCGGCACGCCCAGATCGGACGCGGACTTGAGGTGATCGCCGGCCAGGATGCCCAGGCCACCCGAGTAGTTGGGCAGTACCTCGGCGACGCCGAATTCCATCGAGAAGTACGCGATACCGGTGGGCATCGCAGTACCGGCTTCCTGCTGTTGCTGGTACCACAGCGGGCGGCGCAAGTAGTCGTTTAAGTCGGCGGACAGCTCGTCGAGCCAGCGCAGGAAGCCCTCGTCGACCGCTAATTCATCGAGGCGCGCGGGGTTGACCGCGCCCAGCAGGGCCACGGGATCGCTGCCGCAATTCGCCCACAGCAACGGATCAATGCTCGCGAATAGGTCTTGCGTCGCCTTGTCCCAGGACCATCGCAGATTGATGGACAGCTGTTCGAGTGCGGCGAGCCGCTCGGGCAGGTGGGCGCGGACGGTAAAGCGACGGAGAGCTTTCACACATGACCACCTTACTGAGGATTGCCACGCTCGCAGGGTCAGTGTTCGACGGTTCACCACCGGGTGTGTGGCCAGACACTAGGGTGGGTACGGGTAGTAAATGGGGCCGCAAAGACGCTTCCCCAGTACAGGAACTTCCCCCACGAGACGATGTTTCCTCAGACGGCAGGCATTCCGCGCCGCAGCACAATCCGCGGTTTGCCGGCAACCAATCGGACGGAACGGAGTGGTCGTGCCCGGTCGTGTCGAGATCGATAACGTCGCACCCGTCGTTTCCTGCGGCGCATACCCCGCCAAGGCGGTGGTCGGCGAGACGGTCCCCGTCAGCGCCGCGGTGTGGCGCGAAGGCCACGACGCGGTCGCGGCGACGCTGGTAGTCCGCTACCTGGGGCCGCGCTACCCGCAGGTCACCGAGACCCGCCGTGTCACAGCGGTCCAGGCGCCGGAACGGCTGGCGTCCCCGCTCGACGGCAAGCCCACCGAGCGGGTCAAACCGCTGCAGCTGCCGATGACGATGGGCCAGGAACCTTACGTTTTCCATGGTCAGTTCACGCCCGACCGGGTCGGGCTGTGGACCTTCCGCGTGGACGGGTGGGGTGACCCGCTCCACACCTGGCGGCACGGGCTGCTGGCCAAACTGGATGCCGGCCAGGGCGAGAAGGAACTGTCCAACGATCTGTTGGTCGGCGCCGGTTTGTTCGAGCGCGCCGCGACCGGGGTGCCGCGCGCGAATCGTGATCCGCTGCTGGCCGCGGCCGCGGCGTTGCGAGCCCCGGGAGATCCGGTGACGCGCACCGCGCTGGCGCTGGCGCCCGAGATCGAGGAGATCCTGGCTCTCTATCCGCTGCGGGAGATCGTCACCCGCGGCGAGCAGTACGGCGTCTGGGTGGACCGGCCGCTGGCCCGCTTCGGCTCGTGGTACGAGATGTTTCCGCGTTCGACCGGCGGCTGGGACGCCGACGGAAACCCCGTGCACGGCACATTCGCGACGGCAGCCGCGGACCTTCCGCGCATCGCCGACATGGGATTCGACGTCGTATACCTGCCGCCGATCCACCCGATCGGCAAAGTACATCGCAAGGGGCGCAACAACTCCCCCACCGCGGCGCCCGGCGATGTGGGCTCGCCCTGGGCAATTGGCAGCGACGAGGGCGGCCACGACGCGATCCATCCGGACCTGGGCACGATCGAGGACTTCGACAAATTCGTCGCCGCGGCACGCGATCTGGGCCTGGAAGTCGCCCTCGACCTGGCACTGCAATGCGCCCCGGATCACCCCTGGGCCCGCGAACACCGGCAGTGGTTCACCGAATTGCCGGACGGCACTATCGCTTACGCGGAGAATCCACCGAAGAAGTACCAGGACATCTATCCGATCAACTTCGACAACGATCCCGCGGGCCTGTACGACGAAGTGCTGCGCGTGGTCCGGCACTGGGTTGACCATGGCATCAAGTTCTTTCGGGTCGACAACCCGCACACCAAGCCGCCCGACTTCTGGGCCTGGCTGATCGGTCAGGTCAAGGACGCCGATCCCGACGTGCTGTTCCTGTCCGAGGCGTTCACTCCGCCGGCCCGGCAGTACGGACTGGCCAAACTCGGCTTCACGCAGTCCTACAGCTACTTCACCTGGCGCACCGCCAAATGGGAACTCACCGAATTCGGCAACGACATCTCCGCCCTCGCCGACTTCCGGCGGCCGAATCTGTTCGTGAACACGCCCGACATCCTGCACGCGATCCTGCAGTACAACGGACCGGGTATGTTCGCCATCCGCGCGGTGCTGGCCGCGACCATGAGTCCGGCCTGGGGTGTCTACTCGGGCTACGAGCTGTTCGAGCACCGTGCGGTACGCGAAGGCAGCGAGGAATACCTCGACTCGGAGAAGTACGAATTGCGCCCCCGCGACTACGCGGCAGCGCTCGCCGAGGGCAGGTCGCTGGCACCATTCCTTAAACAGCTCAACGCAATTCGCCGCGTCCATCCCGCCCTGCAGCAATTGCGCACCATTTACTTCCACGGCGTCAACAACGACGCGCTGATGGCCTTCAGCAAGTTCGACCCGGCCACCGGAGACTGCGTGTTGGTGGTGGTGACGCTCAACGCATTCGGGCCCGAGGAAGGCACGCTGTGGTTAGACATGGCTGCATTGGGTATGGAGTCCTATGAGCGGTTTTGGGTGCGCGACGAGATAACCGGCCAGGAATTCCAGTGGGGGCAGTCAAATTACGTTCGCATCGATCCCGGATACGCAGTCGCCCACATCATCAATATGCCAATCATCCCGCAGGAGTCTCGAAACACGTTGCTGCGCAGGAGGTAAGAGGGCCCGGAAGGGGATACCAACATGAGTCGAACCGAGAGCCGAACCGAGCAAGTCGCCAGGACGCACCTGGCGCCTGACCCGGGCGACTTGGCCCGGCTGGTGGCCGGCACGCACCACAACCCGCACAGCATCCTGGGCGCTCACGAATACGACGACCACACCGTCATCCGGGCCTTCCGCCCGCATGCGCAGGACGTCGTCGCGCTCGTCGGTGACGACGAATTCCCCATGCAGCATCTCGAATCCGGTCTGTTCGCCGTCGCGTTGCCGTTCGCGGACCTTATCGATTACCGACTGAAGGTGGACTACGGTTCCGGCGCGCACGTGACCGCCGACGCTTATCGCTTCCTGCCCACCCTGGGCGAGGTCGACCTGCACCTGTTCTCCGAGGGCCGGCACGAGCGACTCTGGGAAGTCCTTGGCGCCCATCCTCGCTCATTCACCACGGCCGATGGCGTCGTCAACGGCGTGTCGTTCGCGGTGTGGGCGCCTAACGCCAAGGGCATCAGCCTGATTGGCGAGTTCAATGGCTGGACCGGCACCGAGGCTCCGATGCGAGTGCTGGGCTCTACCGGGGTATGGGAGTTGTTCTGGCCCGGGTTCGCGACGGATGGCCTGTACAAGTTCCGCGTACACGGCGCCGACGGCGTCGTCACCGAACGGGCCGACCCGTTCGCGTTCGCCACCGAGGTGCCTCCGCAAACCGCCTCGCGGGTGACGACGAGCACCTACACCTGGACCGACGGGGACTGGATGACACAACGCGCCCAGCGCAATCCAGTCTTCGAACCGATGAGCACCTATGAGGTGCATCTCGGCTCGTGGCGACCCGGACTCAGTTACCGCCAACTGGCCACCGATCTGACGAATTACGTCATCGAACATGGATTTACCCACGTAGAGCTGCTGCCGGTGGCCGAACACCCCTTCGCCGGATCCTGGGGGTACCAGGTCACCTCGTACTACGCGCCGACATCGCGATTCGGCACACCCGACGATTTCCGCGCGCTCGTCGACGCGCTGCACCAGGCGGGCATCGGCGTGATCGTGGACTGGGTTCCGGCACACTTCCCCAAGGACGCGTGGGCACTGGGCCGCTTCGACGGCACCCCGCTCTACGAGCATTCCGACCCCAAGCGTGGTGAGCAACTCGACTGGGGCACCTACGTTTTCGACTTCGGCCGCCGCGAGGTACGCAACTTCCTGGTCGCCAACGCGTTGTACTGGCTCGAGGAATACCACATCGACGGCCTCCGAGTGGACGCGGTGGCCTCGATGCTCTACCTGGACTATTCGCGTCCCGCGGACGGCTGGACACCCAACATCTACGGCGGGCGAGAAAATCTCGAAGCCGTGCAGTTCCTGCAGGAGATGAACGCCACCGCGCACAAGGCCGCGCCGGGCATCGTCACGATCGCCGAGGAGTCAACGTCGTGGCCCGGCGTGACGCGGCCGACCAACCTTGGCGGCCTGGGCTTTTCGATGAAGTGGAACATGGGCTGGATGCACGACACGCTCGACTACATCAGCCGCGACCCGATCTACCGCAGCTTCCACCACCACGAGATGACCTTCTCGATGCTGTATGCGTTCAGCGAGAACTATGTGCTGCCGCTCAGTCACGACGAGGTCGTGCACGGCAAGGGCACGCTGTGGGGCCGGATGCCGGGCAACAATCACGTCAAGGCCGCCGGGCTGCGCAGCCTGCTGGCCTACCAGTGGGCCCACCCCGGTAAGCAATTGTTGTTCATGGGCCAGGAATTCGGGCAGCGCGCCGAGTGGTCAGAGCAAAACGGCCTGGATTGGTGGCAGCTCGACGAGCAGGGCTTCTCCAACGGGATGCTGCGTTTCGTGCGCGACATCAACGCCATCTACCGCGACCGGCCGGCACTGTGGAGCCGCGACACCACGCCCGAGGGCTATTCCTGGATCGACGCCAATGATTCCGGCAACAACGTGTTGAGCTTCCTGCGTTACGGCAAGAACGGCTCGGTCATGGCGTGCGTCTTCAATTTCTCCGGGGCGGAGCACAGTGGCTACCGGCTCGGTCTGCCCAGCGCCGGTCGCTGGCGCGAGGTGCTCAACACCGACGCGACAGACTACAACGGTTCGGGCATCGGCAATCTCGGCGGTGTGGACGCCACCGAGGACCCGTGGCATGGTCGCCCGGCCTCGGCGCAGCTGGTGTTGCCGCCCACGTCGGCGCTGTGGCTGGAACCCGAGTAAATCAGTAGAGCGCGTTGGCGAGGTTGCGCCGACCCGCGATGACCTCGGGGTCGGCGGGGTCGAAGAGTTCGAACAACTCGATCAGCCGCGTTCGCACCTGGGTGCGCTCATCCCCGGCTGTGCTGCGCACCAACGCCGTCAGGCGCTCGAATGCCGCGGCCACGTCCTGGTTGAGGATTTGCACATCGGCTGCCGCGAAGGCCGCCTCGATGTCGGCCGGGGCGGCATCCGCGACGGCGAGCGCATCGGGACGCTGTGCGGTTGCGCGGGTCAGGAAGTCGATCTGACGGATCGCGCCCTTCGCCTCGACGCTGTCCGGGTTGGCGTTCAGCAGCGCCTGGTAGGACTGCTTGGCCGCGTCGAAGTCTCCGGCCTCCAGCTGCTGGCGGGCTTGGGCCAACTCCGGGTCGACCTCCACCTCGTCCTCGGAACCGGCTGAGCCCTTGAGCTTTCCGGCCGTCGCCGACAGCAGTTGGTCCACCCAGCGGCGCAACTGGTCGGCGGGCTGCGAGCCTTGGAAGCTGGACAGTGGCTGGCCGGCGGCCAGGGCCACGACGGTGGGAACCGCCTCGACACCGAAGATCTGGGCCACCCGGGGCGCCACGTCGACATTGACCGTCGCCAATGACCATTTGCCGCCGTCCTCGGCGGCCAGGCCGGACAGCGTGTCGACCAGCTCGACACAGGCCTCGCTGCGCGGCGACCATAGGGCGACCACGACGGGCACTTCGTCGGAGCGCATCAGCACTTCGGCTTCGAAATTGGCCTCGGTGACCTCAGTGGTTCCCGGCCCCGCAGGTGTCGGCCGGGCCGCGGCACCGGCGGCCGGTGGGCCCTGCTGAGCACGTTGCTTAAGACCGGACAAGTCGACCGCACCAGCCAGCGCGGGCCCGATCGAGGATCTCGGACGTGTCACGCCGTCAAGTCTGTCATGCGCGCTGATTGCCAACCCACCCGGTGGCGCGGGGGCTTCCGCACGAGGAAATTCGGGCGAAAAGCGGCCCCGCGAAGATCCCTGCTCGGCTCATGAGAGCAACATCACAACGAGCACCGAATCCGATCTTCCAGCAACGCTGACCAGTGGTCAGCCGCGCTTAGCCGGCCCGCAGAATCAGTGCGTCGCCCTGGCCGCCGGCCCCACACAGCGCCGCGACGCCGTAGCCCGACCCGCGCCGCGCCAATTCCAGCGCCACATGCAGCGTGATCCGGGCGCCCGACATGCCGATCGGGTGTCCCACCGCGATCGCGCCGCCGTTGACGTTGACGATCTCGGGGTTGATGCCGAGTTCGCGCGTGGAGGCCAGTGCCACCGCCGAGAACGCCTCGTTGATCTCCACCACATCGAGCTGGTCAACCGTGATGCCCTCGCGGCCGAGTGCCTTCTTGATCGCGTTGGCGGGCTGGGACTGCAGTGTCGAATCGGGCCCCGCCACGACTCCGTGCGCACCGATCTCGGCCAGCCACGACAGGCCCAGTTCCTGCGCCTTGTCCTTGTTCATCACCACGACCGCGGCGGCCCCGTCGGAGATCTGTGACGCGGAGCCCGCGGTGATCGTGCCGTCTTTTCGGAAAGCCGGCTTGAGACCGGCCAGCGACTCGACGGTGGTGTTTGCCCGAATACCCTCGTCCTCGGTGAACTGCAACGGATCGCCTTTGCGCTGCGGGATGTTCACGGGCACCACTTCGTCGGTGAAGACGCCGTCCTTCCAGGCGGCAGCAGCCTTCTGATGCGACTGTGCAGCGAACTCGTCCTGCTCGGCGCGGGTGAACTTGTCGACGTCGTTGCGCTGCTCGGTCAGCGCCCCCATCGGCTGGTCGGTGAACACGTCATGCAGGCCGTCGTAGGCCATGTGGTCGAGCACCGTCACGTCCCCGTACTTGTAGCCCGCACGGCTGTCCATCAGCAGGTGGGGTGCCTTCGTCATGGACTCCTGGCCACCGGCCACCACGACGTCGAACTCCCCGGCCCGAATCAGCTGGTCAGCCAGCGCAATGGCATCGATACCGGACAGGCACATCTTGTTGATGCTGAGCGCCGGGACGTCCCAGCCGATACCGGCCGCGACCGCGGCTTGCCGGGCGGGCATCTGGCCGGCACCGGCGGTCAGTACCTGGCCCATGATCACGTACTCCACCGCGGAGGCGGGCACATTGGCCTTCTCCAGCGCACCGGCGATCGCGATCGCACCCAGATCGCTGGCCGAAAAATCCTTCAGCGAACCCATCAACTTGCCGATCGGGGTCCGTGCTCCAGCAACGATCACCGATGTCGTCATAACAACCTCCTAGCGACGCATGGACGGCCCATTCGGCCCCCCGAGAAGCGCAATCTTTGCCGCCAGGTTACCTTTATGTGATGACGACCGATCAAGTTGACGCCCGTCAGTTGCTGGCCACCTCGCTGGTGACGGCGATCGATCACGTCGGCATCGCTGTCCCCGACCTCGACGCAGCCATCGCCTGGTACCACGACACCCTCGGCATGATCCTGGTGCACGAGGAAGTCAACGAGGACCAAGGAATTCGCGAAGCAATGCTGTCAGTGGCCGGCGCGAACGGCGGCCCAGCGCAGATCCAGTTGATGGCTCCGATCGACGAGTCCTCGACGATCGCGAAGTTCCTGGACAAGCGCGGTCCGGGCATCCAGCAGTTGGCCGTCCGGGTCAGCGACCTCGACGCCGTCTGCGAGCGGCTTCTCGAGCAGGGCGTGCGGCTGGTCTACGAGGCACCCCGGCGCGGCACAGCGAACTCGCGGATCAACTTCATCCATCCCAAGGATGGCGGCGGCGTCCTGATCGAATTGGTCGAGCCGGCTTCCTAGCCGTCCACCGAATTCAGGCTACTTTTTCAAGAAGGTCGAGCCGGCTTCCGAGCCGTGCCACCGATTCACGACCACTTTCGGGTCGGGCTGCGATTTGCCCGATTCGTCCAGCACGGCGTGTGCCAATGCCGGCGGTCTTCTTCTCTCGTTTGCAATTCGCCTCCGGCCGAGTCCGCCGGCCACACCACCAGATGCGCCACACCAGAACGGATTTCGTGATCGCAGCCGGGGCAGCGGTAGGTCTTGAGCGCACGCCCGCCCGCGACCGGGCGCACTTCGTAGTCGTGACCGTCGGGCCCGGTCTCCACCCGCCGCAGGGCCGGCGACAGCGAAGGCAGCTGTTGCCGGCGAGGCGGTGTGCGGCGGCGAGCCATGTCGCCAAGTCTAATCGGGCAAATCAGAACAGCCGGTACTCGTCGCTGTCCATTCCCCGCATCTTGTCGTAATCCAGTGTGAGGCAACGAATCCCGCGGTCAGTGGCTAAAGTTCGCGCCTGCGGTTTAATCTGCTGCGCGGCGAATACACCTTTGACCGGCGCGAGAACGCTGTCGCGATTCAGCAGTTCGAGGTAGCGGGTCAGTTGCTCCACGCCGTCGATTTCGCCGCGTCGTTTGATCTCCACCGCAACCGAGCCACCGTGGGCGTCACGGCACAACAGATCGACGGGACCGATCGCGGTCATGTACTCGCGGCGGACCAACGTATATCCCTCACCCAGCAGCTGGACGTGTTCGGCGAGCAATGCCTGCAGGTGCGCCTCGACGCCGTCCTTGACCAGCCCGGGATCAACACCAAGGTCGTGGCTGGAGTCGTGCTCGATCTCCTCGACGGTGATACGCAGCTGTTCGCCCGCCTTGTTCTCCACCACCCACACCGGCGTCTCGCCGATGACCTCTTCGGTCAACCAGCACGGCGGACTCATCCAGTTCAACGGCTTGTAGGCACGATCGTCGGCATGCACGCTCACCGACCCATCGGCCTTGAACAGCAACAACCTTCGCGCCGACGGCAAATGCGCGGTGAGCCGGCCAACGTAGTCGACGGTGCACTGGGCGATCACTAGACGCACCCGACTCACCTTAGAGCGTCGTCCACGAATTAGGCTGACGCCACCATGTCGGCGAACAAGAGCATGGCGCAACGCTTGGGACGGGTGCTCGAACGGGTCACCCGCCAGAGCGGCCGGTTGCCAGAGACGCCCGCGTATGGCTCGTGGCTGCTCGGACGAGTGAGCGAGAGCCAGGCCCGCCGACGGGTACGCATCCAAATCATCCTGACCGTGATGATCGTCGCGGCGAACCTGATCGGCATCGCCGTCAACGTGCTGTTGGTGACGGTCGCCGTGCCCGAACCCAGCGTGTTCGACGACGCGCCCGGCTGGCTCACCTTCGGCGTCGTACCCGGCTACATCGCTTTTGCATTGGCGCTGGGCGCCTACGCGATCACCCGGCGGACGGTGATCGCGCTGCGCTGGGCGATCGAGGAGCGCGCGCCGACCCACGACGACGAGCGCAATACTTTTCTGGCGGCGTGGCGGGTCGCCCTCGGCGTCCTGGCGCTGTGGGTGACCGCTTCCGTACTGCTCGCCACGCTCTACGGCATGGTGAATTCACAGTTCATCCCGCGGTTCGTGATCACGGTGGGGTTCTGCGGCCTGCTGGTCTCGACCGGCAGCTATCTGCTCACCGAGTTCGCGCTGCGTCCGGTGGCCGCGCAGGCCCTCGAGGCGGGTCCGCCGCCCAATCGGTTGGCGCCGGGCATCATGGGCCGCACCATGATGGTGTGGTTCCTGGGTTCTGGCGTTCCCGTAATCGGAATCGGCCTGTTGGCCTTCTTCGCGCTGGTGCTGCAGAACCTGACCCAGACCCAGTTAGGGGTGGGCGTGCTGATCATCGCGGCGGCGACATTCATCTTCGGCGCCATCCTGATGTGGATCATGTCCTGGCTGACGGCGACACCCGTGCGGGTGGTGCGCGCGGCGCTCAAGCGCGTCGAGCAGGGCGATCTGCGGGGCGATCTGGTGGTGTTCGACGGCACCGAACTGGGCGAGCTGCAGCGCGGTTTCAACTCCATGGTCGACGGCCTGCGTGAGCGCGAGCGGGTGCGCGACCTGTTCGGCCGCCACGTCGGACGCGAAGTCGCCGCGGCCGCCGAGCGCGAGAATCCGAAGCTGGGCGGGGAAGAACGTCACGTTGCCGTCGTGTTCATCGACATCATCGGCTCCACGCAATTGGTCACCAGCCGACCGCCCGCCGAGGTCGTTCAGGTACTCAACCGCTTCTTCGCGATCGTCGTCGAGGAAGTCGATCGACACCACGGACTGGTCAACAAGTTCGAAGGCGACGCATCGCTGGCCATCTTCGGCGCCCCGAATCATCTCGACTGTCCCGAAGACGAAGCGCTGGGCGCCGCACGCGCGATCTGCGATCGGTTGGCCGGCGAAATGTCCGATCTCGAGGCCGGTATCGGCGTGGCAGCCGGCCAGGTCGTCGCCGGCAATGTCGGCGCCAAGGAGCGGTTCGAATACACCGTGATCGGCGAACCGGTCAACGAGGCTGCCCGGCTGTGTGAGCTGGCCAAGTCGCACCCGGGCGGATTGTTGGCGACCTCGGACACCATCCGGGGCGCGAGCGAAAGCGAACGTGCCCGTTGGTCTTTGGGTGAGACCGTGACACTTCGCGGGCACGACCACCCCACCCGGCTGGCCTCGCCGGTGAACAGCGAGTAGCCATGGCAACCCTCGTCGCCTTTCACGCTCATCCGGACGACGAGGTGGTGCTCACCGGTGGCACGCTGGCCGGAGCAGTGGCCGCGGGTCATCGAGTAGTCCTCGTGACCGCGACCGACGGACGCGTAAGTGACGAGGACGACGACACCCGATTGGATGAATTGCGCTCGAGCGCAAGCATTCTCGGCGTACACCGAGTCGAATGCCTCGGCTACGCCGACAGTGGCTTCGGACCTGTCTGCTACCCCGACCCGCCCGGCCGGGTCAGGTTCGCGCGCGCGGAAGTCGAAGCGGCGGCACAGCAACTGGCCGCCATCCTTCGCGACGAGGAGGCGCAGCTGCTGCTGAGCTATCAGCCCAACGGCGGCTACGGGCACCGCGATCATGTGCAGGTCCATCACGTCGGCAAGCGCGCCGCCGAGTTGGCCGCTACCCCGCGGGTGCTCGAGGTGACGATGCCACGCGAGTTACTGCGTCGCGTCGGCAATCTGTGTCGGCTGCTACGGATTCCGGCGCCCTACGATGCCGACACGGTGCGCACCGCCTACGCCCCGCAAGCGACGATCACGCACCGGATCGACGTCCGGCGGTTCGCCCGGCAAAAGCGCGATGCCTTCGCCGCCCATCGCTCGCAGATCGGCGACGGGCGCAGCGCGCGTCTGTTCGGGTTGCTGATGCTGGTGCCGCCCCAGGTTTTCGGATTGGTGTTCAGCCACGAATGGTTCGTCGATCCGGAGGCGCCGCCGGGCACCGTGCGCCGCAGTCTTTTCTAGGGCGAGGGGTGCCGGAGGTGGGCTCGCAGTGCCGAGGTGATTTCGGCCAGCGCCGATGCGCACGCGCCGCCGAGGGCGTCGAATTGGCCGAACCCGTGAATCAATGAGCCGAATCGGCGTAAATCGACAACATTGCCTGCCGCTTCGAGCGCCGCGGCGTAGGACTCGCCTTCGTCACGAAGTGGATCAAACCCTGCTGTGGCCACGATGGCCGGCGCCAAGCCGGCAAAATTCTCACTGCGCAGCGGGGAAACCCGGGGGTTGGCGACGTCGATTCCGCTGTCGTCCAGATAGGAGGACCAGAACAGTCCGAGGTCTTTCGCGGTCAAAAGAAAGCCTGCTGCGAACAGCTTGTGCGAAGCAGTATCGCCGCCCAGATCGGTTGCCGGATAAAGCAGCAGTTGTAGTGCCGGCGCGATACCGTCGTCGCGAGCTTGATGCGCGACGACGGCGGCCAGGTTGCCGCCCGCACTGTCGCCACCGACGCAGATTCGGCCGGGGTCGGCGTCCAGGTCATCCACATGCGAAAGAGCCCATCGGTAGGCCGCATAACCATCCTCCAGCGCAGCCGGAGCGGGGTGCTCGGGCGCGAGTCGGTAATCGACTGACAGCACCTGGATCCCGGCATCGCGACGTATCAATCGGCACAGCCTGTCGTGCGTATCGAGATCGCCGAACACGAAGCCGCCACCGTGGTAGAAGACCAACAGTGGGGCACGTCCAACTTGCTCGGGCCGGTAATGCCTTGCGGCGATGGGACCCTCAGCTCCCGATATGGTCAGATCGGTGACCAGAGGTCCCGCTATCGGATTGCGATTGAACGGCGCTATTGTCTCGCGGATGTTCTGCCGCACGACCGTCGGCCGATCGCCGTCGGTGAGGTTTTCCAGTCCCATCGCTTTGCGCGCGGCAAGCATTATCTGCAGAGTAGGGTCCAGCACATTTCCGTCGATCGTGATCGCCCGCCGGCCTATCAGCTTTCGCTTAACGAGATCTGGTACCGCCGGTAATGCCCTGGCACCCAAGCTGTTTGCCGCTCTGTCGACGGCTACCGTCAATCTGGACTTGGCTTTTGACATGTGACACGCACGCTCCTCTATGCCCCAGGCTCCATTAATAGGACGCCGGGCAGCAAGCGGTTAGCCGGAGTGCGCAGCATTCTGGCCACATTGCGCCGCGCCGGAAGGTGCTACACCCTAGGACAGACTGCGAACCCGAACCGGCACAGCGGCTCTCACCAGCGAGGCCACCAGTAGCAGGGCGAGGATCAGCAGCGTTCCCACGAACCAGACGGTGGCCGGCCAGCCGCCCACGCCGTAGACGAGCCCGCCCAACGCGCCGGCCACCGATCCGCCCAAGTAGTAGCTGAACAGGTAGAGCGCGGAGGCCTCGGCGCGATCCCGGCGTGCCACCGCGCCCACCCATCCGCTGGCCACCGCGTGTGCGGCGAAGAACCCACCGGTGAAGACGCCGGTCCCGACGACGACCACGGGCAGTGCATCCGGCAGTGTCATCAGCAGGCCCACGACCGTGATCGGCAAGGCGCCGCCCAGCACGAGCATGCGCCCCCGACGATCCGCGAGCCGTCCCGCCACGACCGACGTCCAGGTGCCCACCAGGTACAGCAGGAACAGCAGGCCCACCAGCGACGGTTTTAGCCCGAACGGCGCTGCGGCCAGCCGGTAGCCGAGGTAGTTGTACACGGTGACGAATCCGCCCATCAGCGTGAAAGCCAGGACAAAAAGCTTCAGCAACAACGGATTTCGCAGATGCGCCAGTAGGCTTTGCGTGGTCACGCGGATGCTCACGGTCTTCGGCGTGAAGAACTGGGACCGGGGCACCAGGAGGGCGAATACCACCGTCGCGGCCAGCGTCATCAGCGAACACACCAACAGCGCGACCCGCCAGCCGCTGACCTCGAGGACCAGCGCCGGAACGATGCGCCCCGCGCAGCCACCGATCGTCGTCCCGGCGATGTAGCGTCCCATCGCCGATCCCAGCGACGACGCGTGCACCTCCTCGGCCAGAAACGCCATTGCGACCGCGGGAATCCCGGCGAGCGCGACGCCCTGCAGCGCCCGCCCGACCAGTAGCACACCGAGCGTCGGGCTGAACGGCAGCAGCAACCCGATCACGCTGGAGGTGATGCCCGAGATCAGCATCACCGTGATGCGCCCGTAGCGCTCGGAGAGCACGCTGGCCGGGATGATGGACAGCGCCAGCATCCCGGTGGTGAGTGAGACCGTCAGCGCCGAGGTGGCCGGGGAGATTCGGTAGTACGCGGACAACGCGGGAAGAAGCGCCTGGGTGCAGTACATCGCGGCGAAACTGGCCAGACCGGCACCGCACAGCGCCGCGGTCACTCGCCGGTATCCGCGGCTACCGGCGTGGTGCGCGGCAGGCGTCGCGGCGAGCTGGGGCATAGCAACGATGCTCCGCGCCGGCCAGCAGAATCGGAAATGAATTATTACTCAATCTATGATGCAATTACGGCATAAGCAGAGGTGGCAGTCATGGCCGATGGCGATTACGAGTGGTTCCTCACACTCGCGGAGCTTCAACATGTGACGGCGGCGGCTCAACAACTTCATATCGGGCAGCCGACCCTGACCCGTATGCTGGCGCGCCTGGAACGCCGCCTCGGGGTGGAACTTTTCGATCGCCACGGCCGCCGGCTCTCGCTGAGCACCTACGGCCGGATCTTCTACGAGCACGCCCGCCGGGCCCAGTTGGAGCTCGACTCGGCCCGCCGCGAAATCGAGGACCTGAGCAACCCCGCCGCCGGCGACATCCGCCTTGGCTTCTTGAGGTCGTTCGGGTCGATCGTCGTGCCCCGTTTGATCGCCGCGTTTACACAGATCTCGCCGCGCGTGACGTTCACGCTCGAGGAAGGGGCTGCCGAGCTGATCAACGACCGCGTGCTGGCCGGGGTGATCGACGTCGGAGTTGTGTCGCCGCGGCCGAAAATGCCAACCCTCGCCTGGCGCAGCCTGTTTCGCCAGCGCCTCGGCGTCGCCGTGCCCCATCACCACCGGCTGACCGACGCGCCGACGGTGTCGATGACAGACCTCGCCGACGAGCCCTTCGTTGCGATGCATCGCGGATACGGCATGCGACAACTACTCGATGAGCTTTGTGCCGCAGCACAATTCCAGCCACGCATCGTCCTGGAATCGGCCAACCTGACCACCACCGCGGGGCTGGTAGCCGCGGGTCTGGGCATCAGCCTGACGCCGATCGACGGCAGCGAGCGGGCGCCCGGGCTTAGCGTGCTGCGCCTGGCCGACGCCGACGCCTACCGCGACATCGGAATGATCTGGGACTCGGGTCGACCGTTATCCCGCGCCGCCCGGGACTTCATCGCTTCCGCCGCGACGACGCGGACCGTTTGATCGAGCCCAGGGCTAGACAGAACGACCGCATGCTTAATATCAAGTACCTGATACTTGCCTAGGCGAGGTTATGCAATGGAGCCAAGCCACCCCGATCTCGCTCGTCCGTTCGCGCCGCATCGGCTGAAGATCTTTCCGTCATGTCCTCGTTTGTCGGGGCCGTTTTCGTCTTCATGACGATCGCGTCCGCGGCCGGACTGGTCGCCCCGACTATGACCGTGGACGTGATCGCGAACCTGATCTTCGGCACACCGGTCATCCTGTTGCCGTTCATCTTGATCTGGAAAGCACCGGGGGAACAGCGATCCAAACTGGCGCCGGCCGCCGAGCTTGTGATGTGTACATACCGCTGACCGCCGGCAGCCAGCTCACCTACGAGTTGCCGTTTCTGATCGGCCATCCGCTCAACCTGTGGGGAGCCACCACCGATCCGGGGTGGAAGTGGCTGTGGTGGCAGTAAGGGTTGGCCGACACGCGCTACCGCAGCGACGACAATTTCATCTTCGGCTTGGAGTTCGGGCTGTCCTCGCCGGCATCATGCTGTTCGTATGACCTGTTGACCGCCGGCCCCCACCATCATGTCGCTTTTCCGCCAGTCTTGTCGGTGGTCGGGTGTAACTGTGGAAGCGTGCATGACGATTTCGAACGCTGTTACCGGGCGGTCCAGTCCAAGGACGCCCGGTTCGACGGCTGGTTCGTCACCGCTGTGCTGACCACCCGCATCTACTGCCGGCCCAGCTGCCCGGTGCGCCCGCCGTTCGCTCGCAATGTGCGGTTCTTACCGACCGCGGCGGCCGCCCAGCGGGCGGGTTTCCGCGCATGCAAGCGATGCCGCCCCGACGCCTCGCCGGGTTCGCCCGAGTGGAACGTACGCGGCGATGTCGTGGCGCGGGCCATGCGGCTCATCACCGACGGCACGGTGGACCGCGACGGCGTGGGCGGTCTGGCCGCCCACCTTGGATACACGACCCGGCAGCTGGAGCGGCTTTTGCAGGCCGAAGTCGGCGCCGGCCCGCTCGCGCTGGCTCGCGCGCAACGAAGCCAGACCGCCCGGCTGCTGATCGAGACGACCGACCTGCCGTTCGGCGATGTCGCGTTCGCCGCGGGCTTTTCCAGCATCCGCCAGTTCAACGACACCGTGCGCCTGGTGTTCGAAAGCACACCGAGCGATTTGCGGAAGCGTGCGGCGACCCGCTTCGGGTCGAACGCGACTTCGCCTGGGACACTGTGCCTTCGGCTGCCGGTGCGTACCCCGTTCGCGTACGAGGGCGTCTTCGGCCATCTGGCCGCGGGCGCCGTTCCCGGTTGCGAGGAAGTGCGCAACGGTTCGTACCGGCGCAGCCTGCGGCTTCCGGCCGGCAACGCCGTGGTCGCGCTGACGCCGGCCGTCGATCACGTCCGCTGCCTACTCGTGCTCGACGACTTCCGCGATCTCACCACCGCGATCGCCCGCTGCCGGCGGCTGCTGGACCTCGATGCCGATCCGGAAGCGATCGTGGACACACTGAGCCGCGACCCGCTGCTGGCTCCCGTCGTGGCCAAGGCGCCGGGACAACGCATTCCGCGCGCGGTCGACGAGGCCGAACTCGCGGTGCGCGCGGTGCTGGGTCAGCAGGTCTCGACGAAGGCCGCACGCACCCACGTCGGCCGATTGGTCACCGCGTACGGGTCGCTGGTGCACGACCCCGAAGGCGCACTGACGCATGCCTTCCCGTCAATCGAGCAACTCGCCGAGATCGATCCCATCCATCTGGCGGTCCCCAAGGCCCGGCAACGGACGATGAGTGCGCTGATCGCCGGGCTCCTCGACGGCAGCGTGGTCCTGAACGCCGGAAGCGATTGGGACAGCGCGCGCACCCAACTGTTGGCCCTGCCGGGGGTCGGCCCCTGGACGGCAGAGGTGATCGCGATGCGCGGCCTCGGCGACCCGGACGCCTTTCCCGCCAGTGACCTCGGGTTACAGCTCGCCGCCAAGCAGCTGGGCTTGCCGACGAATCAACGCAAACTCATTGAGCACAGCGCACATTGGCGCCCTTGGCGCTCTTATGCCACCCAGCATTTGTGGACCACCCTCGAGCACCCGGTAAATCAATGGCCGCCACAGGAGGTCGCGTGATCCAGTACCGCACCATCGACAGCCCGATCGGGCTGTTGACGCTGGCCGGCCACGGCTCGGTGTTGACCAATCTGCGGATGGTCGATCAGACCTACGAACCGAGCCGCGCCGACTGGTCGCCCGATCCGGGAGCATTCAGCGCGGCCGTCGATCAACTCGTGGCGTACTTCGCCGGCGAGCTCACTACTTTCGACGTGGAGCTCGACCTGCGGGGCACCGAATTCCAGCGACGGGTCTGGCGGGCGCTGCTGACAATTCCGTATGGGGAGACCCGGTCGTACGGAGAAATCGCCGAACAAATCGGGGCCCCCGGCGCCGCGCGCGCCGTCGGATTGGCCAACGGCCACAATCCGATCGCTATCGTCGTCCCCTGCCATCGCGTCATCGGCGCGAATGGCAGCCTCACCGGGTTCGGCGGCGGGCTCGGCCGAAAGCGGACACTGCTCGAATTAGAAAAGCAGCGGTCGAATTTGACGTTATTCGATTGAAGAATGCAAAAACACCCCCTTTGCAGGGGGTGTTTTTGTGTATGTTCGGCGGTGTCCTACTTTTCCACCCGATCGGGCAGTATCATTGGCGCTGACAGGCTTAGCTTCCGGGTTCGGAATGGGACCGGGCGTTTCCCTGTCGCTGTGGCCGCCGTAACTCTATTTATTTTTCCATTCAAGTGTATTGATGGGGGGTGTGGTATTTGGCGCGACTAAAAAGTCACAAATAGTGGTTGCGATTGTGTTGGTAAGTTTTCGGCCGGTTAGTGCCAGTTCCCTGCACTCATTACTGAGCTTCTAGGTCTGGCCTATCAATCCCGTGGTCTGCGGGGGGCCTTATCCCTCTAAAAGGGTGAGAAACCTGATCTTGGAGAAGGTTTCCCGCTTAGATGCTTTCAGCGGTTATCCTGTCCGAACGTAGCTATCCAGCGGTGCCTCTGGTGAGACAACTGGTGCACTAGAGGTTCGTCCGTCCCGGTCCTCTCGTACTAGGGACAGGTTTCCTCAAGTTTCTGACGCGCGCGGCGGATAGAGACCGAACTGTCTCACGACGTTCTAAACCCAGCTCGCGTGCCGCTTTAATGGGCGAACAGCCCAACCCTTGGGACCTGCTCCAGCCCCAGGATGCGACGAGCCGACATCGAGGTGCCAAACCATCCCGTCGATATGGACTCTTGGGGAAGATCAGCCTGTTATCCCCGGGGTACCTTTTATCCGTTGAGCGACACCCCTTCCACTCGGGGGTGCCGGATCACTAGTCCCGACTTTCGTCCCTGCTTGACGTGTAGGTCTCGCAGTCAAGCTCCCTTGTGCACTTACACTCAACACCTGATTGCCGTCCAGGTTGAGGGAACCTTTGGGCGCCTCCGTTACATTTTAGGAGGCAACCGCCCCAGTTAAACTACCCGCCAGGCACTGTCCCTGAACCCGATAAGGGTTCGAAGTTAGGTGTCCAATACGGTCAGAGTGGTATTTCAACAACGACTCCGCTCTAACTGGCGTTAGAGTTTCACAGTCTCCCACCTATCCTACACAAACAGTACCGAACACCAATACCAAGTTGTAGTGAAGGTCCCGGGGTCTTTTCGTCCTGCCGCGCGTAACGAGCATCTTTACTCGTAGTGCAATTTCGCCGAGTCTATGGTTGAGACAGTTGGGAAGTCGTTACGCCATTCGTGCAGGTCGGAACTTACCCGACAAGGAATTTCGCTACCTTAGGATGGTTATAGTTACCACCGCCGTTTACTGGGGCTTAAATTCTCCGCTTCACCTTACGATTAACGGGTCCTCTTAACCTTCCAGCACCGGGCAGGCGTCAGTCCGTATACATCGTCTTGCGACTTCGCACGGACCTGTGTTTTTAGTAAACAGTCGCTTCCCACTGGTTTCTGCGGCCGGATCCCGCTCCCAGCGCAAGGCTGTTCACGGTAAGCCGGCCCCCCTTCTCCCGAAGTTACGGGGGCATTTTGCCGAGTTCCTTAACCATAGTTATCTCGTACGCCTTGGTATTCTCTACCTGACCACCTGTGTTGGTTTGGGGTACGGGCCATGTATGCGCTCGCTAGAGGCTTTTCTTGGCAGCTGAGGATCACCGAATTCGCCTCAATCGGCTATGCATCACCTCTCAGGAATATGAACGACGGATTTGCCTATCGTTCTCCCTACAGGCTTGCCCCAGTATTACCACTGACTGGTACGGCTACCTTCCTGCGTCACCCCATCGCTTGACTACTACCCATCCGGGTCCCACGCAGCCGGCAGTCCTCGCACCCCGAAGGGATTGATAGACCACCATTTGGGTGGTTAGCAGAATGGATTCGTCAGGGACGCTCATACACGGGTACGGGAATATCAACCCGTTGTCCATCGACTACGCCTGTCGGCCTCGCCTTAGGTCCCGACTCACCCTGGGCGGACTGGCCTGGCCCAGGAACCCTTGGTCTTTCGGCGGGCAAGGTTCTCACTTGCCTAATCGCTACTCATGCCTGCATTCTCACTCCTCCACACTCCACCATCGGTCACCCGACAGCTTCTCTGCGTGGAGGACGCTCCCCTACCCAACCTTGCGGTTGCCGCGGCTTCGGCGGTGTGCTTGAGCCCCGCTACATTATCGGCGCACAATCACTTGACCAGTGAGCTATTACGCACTCTTTCAAGGGTGGCTGCTTCTAAGCCAACCTCCTGGTTGTCTTTGCGACTGCACATCCTTTTCCACTTAGCACACGCTTAGGGGCCTTAGCCGGCGATCTGGGCTGTTTCCCTCTCGACGTACGGAGCTTATCCCCCGCCGTCTCACTGCCACGCTATACACCACGGCATTCGGAGTTTGGCTGACGTCAGTAACCTAGTAGGGCCCATCGGCCATCCAGTAGCTCTACCTCCGTGGTGAAACACGTAACGCTGCACCTAAATGCATTTCGGGGAGAACCAGCTATCACGGAGTTTGATTGGCCTTTCACCCCTACCCACAACTCATCCCCTCAGTCTTCAACCTAAGTGGGTTCGGGCCTCCACGCGGTCTTACCCGCGCTTCACCCTGGCCATGGGTAGATCACTCCGCTTCGGGTCCAGAACATGCCACTCAAGCGCCCTATTCAGACTCGCTTTCGCTGCGGCTACCCCACACGGGTTAACCTTGCGACATGTCCCTGACTCGCAGGCTCATTCTTCAAAAGGCACGCCATCACCCCACAAGGAGGCTCTGACGGATTGTAGGCACACGGTTTCAGGTACTATTTCACTCCCCTCCCGGGGTACTTTTCACCATTCCCTCACGGTACTAATCCGCTATCGGTCATCGAGAAGTATTTAGGCTTACCGAGTGGTCTCGGCAGATTCACAGCAGATTTCACGGGCCCGCTGCTACTCGGGTGTTGATACAAGGCAGGTGCCGGGTTTTCGCGTACCGGGCTCTCACCGTCTACGGCAGACCATCCCAGGCCACTTCCGCTAACCACGACACTTTCTAACTGCCCCTCAGCCAGGTAGAGCTGAGACATATCAATCCCACAACCCCGCACACACAACCCCTACCCGGTTACACATGCATGCGGTTTAGCCTGTTCCGCGTTCGCTCGCCACTACTAGCGGAATCACAATTGTTTTCTTCTCCTACGGGTACTGAGATGTTTCACTTCCCCGCGTCCCCTCCCGCACCCTATATATTCAGGTACGGGTAACACGACATAACTCGTGCTGGGTTTCCCCATTCGGAAATCCTCGGATCAACGCTCGGTTGACAGCTCCCCGAGGCATATCGCAGCCTCCCACGTCCTTCATCGGCTCTCGATGCCAAGGCATCCACCATGTGCCCTTAAACACTTACTAACACAAAATTTTAAAAGAAATTACACAAATAAACACGTCACCACGAGGGCAACGCATTCATTAGATGCTCGCAACCACTATCCAATACTCAAACACCACACCCCACCACCAAGATGGAGGGACACCACTCAGGTAAAACCCGAGTGTTGTCTCAGGGCCCAATAGTGTGTCTGGCGATTGCCTGTTGTTGTGCACCCAGCCCTCGTCCACTACAGACGAGAACCCCTCACGGCTCACACCCCACCAATTGGAGTGTTTCTCGTGGTGCTCCTTAGAAAGGAGGTGATCCAGCCGCACCTTCCGGTACGGCTACCTTGTTACGACTTCGTCCCAATCGCCGATCCCACCTTCGACAGCTCCCTCCAAAAGGTTAGGCCACTGGCTTCGGGTGTTACCGACTTTCATGACGTGACGGGCGGTGTGTACAAGGCCCGGGAACGTATTCACCGCAGCGTTGCTGATCTGCGATTACTAGCGACTCCGACTTCACGGGGTCGAGTTGCAGACCCCGATCCGAACTGAGACCGGCTTTAAAAGGATTCGCTTAACCTTGCGGCATCGCAGCCCTTTGTACCGGCCATTGTAGCATGTGTGAAGCCCTGGACATAAGGGGCATGATGACTTGACGTCATCCCCACCTTCCTCCGAGTTGACCCCGGCAGTCTCTCACGAGTCCCCGGCATTACCCGCTGGCAACATGAAATAAGGGTTGCGCTCGTTGCGGGACTTAACCCAACATCTCACGACACGAGCTGACGACAGCCATGCACCACCTGCACACAGGCCACAAGGGAACCGACATCTCTGCCGGCGTCCTGTGCATGTCAAACCCAGGTAAGGTTCTTCGCGTTGCATCGAATTAATCCACATGCTCCGCCGCTTGTGCGGGCCCCCGTCAATTCCTTTGAGTTTTAGCCTTGCGGCCGTACTCCCCAGGCGGGGTACTTAATGCGTTAGCTACGGCACGGATTCCAAGGAAGGAAACCCACACCTAGTACCCACCGTTTACGGCGTGGACTACCAGGGTATCTAATCCTGTTCGCTCCCCACGCTTTCGCTCCTCAGCGTCAGTTACTGCCCAGAGACCCGCCTTCGCCACCGGTGTTCCTCCTGATATCTGCGCATTCCACCGCTACACCAGGAATTCCAGTCTCCCCTGCAGTACTCCAGTCTGCCCGTATCGCCCGCACGCCGAGGGTTAAGCCCCCGGTTTTCACGAACAACGCGACAAACCACCTACGAGCTCTTTACGCCCAGTAATTCCGGACAACGCTCGCACCCTACGTATTACCGCGGCTGCTGGCACGTAGTTGGCCGGTGCTTCTTCTGCAGGTACCGTCACTTGCGCTTCGTCCCTGCTGAAAGAGGTTTACAACCCGAAGGCCGTCATCCCCCACGCGGCGTCGCTGCATCAGGCTTGCGCCCATTGTGCAATATTCCCCACTGCTGCCTCCCGTAGGAGTCTGGGCCGTATCTCAGTCCCAGTGTGGCCGGACACCCTCTCAGGCCGGCTACCCGTCGTCGCCTTGGTAGGCCGTCACCCCACCAACAAGCTGATAGGCCGCGGGCCCATCCCACACCGCAAAAGCTTTCCACCACATGACATGCGTCTCGTGGTCATATTCGGTATTAGACCCAGTTTCCCAGGCTTATCCCGAAGTGCAGGGCAGATTACCCACGTGTTACTCACCCGTTCGCCACTCGAGTACCTCCGAAGAGGCCTTTCCGTTCGACTTGCATGTGTTAAGCACGCCGCCAGCGTTCGTCCTGAGCCAGGATCAAACTCTCCAAACAAAAACTCCTCGATAAACGAGGTGAATTTACAATCAGAGAAAATCTGACCTAACAAAAAGACACCAAAAACTGGCATCAAAATAAAACGACCACACCCATCACACGGGGAGTGTTTACGGTGTAGTCAAAAAAACAACAACAAACAAAAACACCAAACACACTATTGAGTTCTCAAACAACACTCTTGCTTGTTTCGCCCGCTTCGGGGCAACCCTGCCAGCTTAATACAATTCCGGCAGAGGCGTCAACCCCCAAATTTCTTGCGATCGTGGTGATCGCTGCGAGGGCAGCCGTGCCAGGTTAGTACCAATCCGGCGAGGGAGTCAAGCCCCGGTCTCGGTCTCCTTCGATGTGGTGACCGCGCCTGTGGGGCACTGACTTTGGTTACTGTACCCGCTCGATCTCCGCTCCCAAAATCGCGAGGTTTTCCACGAACAACGGGTAGCCGCGATCGATGTGAAAGACGTCGTGGACCTCGGTGTCACCGTCGGCGACGAGTCCGGCGAGCACCAGGCCGGCACCGGCCCGGATGTCCGAACACCAGACCGGGGCGCTGGAAAGTTGCGGCAGCCCCCGCACCACGGCGTGATGGCCGTCGGTGCGCGCGTCGGCGCCGAGGCGGATCATCTCCTCGACGAATCGGAAGCGCGCCTCGAACACGTTCTCCGTGATCATCGAGGTGCCGTCGGCGATCGACGCCAGCGCAATCGCCATCGGTTGCAGATCCGTCGGAAAACCGGGAAACGGCAACGTCGCAACGTTCATGGCCTTCGGACGCTCGTACTGCGTCACACGAAAACTGGTGTCCGTCTGGGTGACGGTGGCCCCCGCGTCGTGCAGTTTGTGCAGCACCACCTGAAGATGCGCCGGATCGATACCGCTGACCGAGATGTCACCGCGGGTGATCGCGGCCGCAATCCCCCAGGTGGCGGCCACGATGCGGTCACCGATCACCCGGTGCTCGGTGGGATACAGCCGCGGTACCCCCGTAATCGTCATCGTCGGCGAACCCGCACCCTCGATCTGCGCGCCCATCTGGTTGAGCATCGTGCAGAGATCGACGACGTCGGGTTCCCGCGCCGCATTGTGGATCGTGGTGACACCCTCGGCGACGACGGCGGCCATCAGGATGTTCTCGGTGGCGCCCACCGAGGGGAATTCGAGCTGAATCTCCGCGCCGCGCAACCTATCTGCGTGAGCGACGACACAGCCGTGCTCGATGTTGCAAGTGGCACCCAGTTGCCGCAGGCCCGCCTGATGCATATCCAGTGGACGCGATCCGATCGCGTCACCGCCGGGCAGTGCGACCTTGGCCCGTTTGCATCGGCCGACCAGCGGGCCCAGCACACACACCGACGCGCGGAACTGCCGCACTGCCGCGAAGTCCGCGTCGTACTTGGGCTCGTCGGGTGAGGTGATGCGGGCGACGTCGCCGTCGAGTTCGACGGTGGCGCCCAACCCGCGCAGCACCTCGGCCATCAACGGCACATCGAGAATGTCGGGGCAGTTGGTGATCGTGCTGGTGCCTTCGGCCAGCAGGGTCGCGGCCATCAGCTTGAGCACGCTGTTCTTGGCGCCCCCCACGGCGACTTCGCCGGACAACCGGTTGCCGCCGGTTACCACGAATCGCTCAGACACCCGCGTCAGTCTAGTGAAGCGGTATCGGCTTGTCAGTCAGCTAACTCACTTCGCCGAGTACGGTTTATTCATGGCAGTACACCTGACCCGCATCTATACCCGGACCGGCGACGATGGAACCACGGGATTGAGCGACTTCTCCCGGGTTTCGAAAAACGATCCCCGCCTGGTGGCATACGCGGACTGTGACGAGGCCAACTCCGCGATCGGCGTCGCCATCGCCCTGGGGCAGCCTGATTCCGAAATCGCGGACGTGCTGCGCCAGATCCAAAACGATCTGTTCGACGCCGGCGCCGATCTGTCCACACCGGTGGTGGAGAACCCGAAATATCCGCCGTTGCGAGTCGCCCAGTCCTACATCGACCGGCTCGAAGGATGGTGCGACAAATACAACGAACCCCTGCCGGCGCTGAACTCCTTTGTGCTGCCGGGTGGTTCGCCATTGTCGGCGCTGTTGCACGTCGCCCGCACCGTGGTGCGTCGCGCCGAGCGATCGGCTTGGGCGGCAGTCGATTCCGCGCCGGACCAGGTCAACGGGCTGCCGGCGAAATACCTGAATCGGTTGTCGGATCTACTCTTCATCATGTCGCGGGCGGCCAACCCGGACGGCGATGTGCTGTGGAAGCCGGGCGGCGGCGCCTAAACCGGTTGAACCGCTGGGCTTTTGGTCAGACGCTGCGACGGCGTGCGCGCGGTGACGGACGTGACTCCAGCCATGACAAGAACGCGGTCAACGCGCCCTGATCAAGCGCGATTTCGTAACCCGACCTGCGTTCCTGCGTCGTGTCGCGTAGTTCCAGCACCACGATCTTGTCGGTCATGATGTCGAACTCGTCGCCGCGCGGCGCACGCCGGGCCACGATCTCGACGCCTCGCCTGCTCAGCCGGCGATCCGGCCAGAGCCGGACACTGGAGAGCCGATAGAACGCGGCTTCACCCCCGCGGTAACGGATCACGCCGTGCCGCCAACCGTGGCCTCCGACCGCAGGGATGTCCCGCATGATTCCCGCGGTTCCGCCCTGCCGCAGCTTCAGCAGCCGATAACTCAGCGCCAGGACCGCAGCGCCCAGTAATACGACGAGCACGACCATGCCAACCATGGGCGCGCTCATCGGCGGGCTAGACGATCGCGCCGACGGCGCGCAATCTGGCGCGTCCCCTGGCGGCAATGCGAGGATCGTCGGACTCGGAATCCTGCTGGGCTTGGCTCTCGTCGATCTCCGACTCGAACTCGGCGGACTCGGCGAGAATCGTGACACTCTCTTCGGTCACCGACAAGAAACCGCCGTCCACCGCGACCCGCAGATCGTCCTCGCCTTCGCGTTCGACACGCACCATCGCGTCGTCGACCAGCTGCGCCACCAACGGGATATGGCGGGGCAGGATGCCGATCTCGCCGGCGGTGGTTCGAGTGAACAGGAACGTTGCCTCCCCCGACCAGATCTTGCGGTCGACGGCGACAATCTCAACGTTCAATTCAGCCATCTCACACCACCTTTCGACTCGGCCAGCAGTTAGAGCTTGGCACCAAGAGTCTCGGCCTTCTTCGCCAAGTCGTCCAGGCCACCGATCAGGAAGAAGGCCTGCTCGGGCACGTGGTCGAAATCGCCCTTGCTCAGCCGGTCGAACGCCTCGATGGTCTCCTTGACGGGGACCGTCGAACCGGGCTGACCGGTGAACTGTTCGGCCGCCATCATGTTCTGCGACAGGAATCGCTCGATGCGCCGGGCCCGGTTGACCAGCTGCTTGTCCTCTTCCGACAGTTCGTCGATACCGAGGATCGCGATGATGTCCTGAAGGTCCTTGTACCGCTGCAGGATTCGAATGACTTCCTGCGCAACGCGGTAGTGCTCGTCACCGACGACGCTTGGGTCGAGGATGGTCGAGCTCGACGCCAGCGGGTCCACGGCGGGGAAGATGCCCTTGGAGAACACCGACCGGGAGAGCTCGGTAGTGGCGTCCAGGTGGGCGAACGTCGTCGCCGGTGCCGGGTCGGTGTAGTCGTCGGCCGGCACGTAGACCGCCTGCATGGAGGTAATCGACTTGCCTCGCGTCGAGGTGATGCGCTCCTGCAGCTCGCCCATCTCGTCGGCCAGCGTGGGCTGGTAACCCACCGCCGACGGCATCCGGCCGAGCAGTGTCGACACCTCGGATCCGGCCTGCGTGAACCGGAAGATGTTGTCGATGAACAGCAGCACGTCCTTGCCGGCCTCGTCGCGGAACCACTCCGCCATCGTCAGCGCGGACAGCGCCACTCGCATACGAGTGCCGGGCGGCTCGTCCATCTGACCGAAGACCAGCGCGGTGTCCTTGAGCACGTTGGCTTCCTTGAGCTCGACCCAGAGGTCGTTGCCCTCACGGGTGCGCTCCCCCACGCCGGCGAACACCGAGGTCCCGGAGAAGTTACGGGCAATACGGTTGATCATCTCCTGGATCAGCACCGTCTTGCCCACGCCCGCGCCGCCGAACAGGGCGATCTTGCCGCCACGCACGTACGGAGTGAGCAGGTCCACCACCTTCAGTCCGGTCTCGAGCATCTCGGTGCGGGGTTCGAGGTCCTCGAAAGCGGGCGGCTTGCGGTGAATCGACCAGTGCTCGAAGTCTTCTCCGTATCCCGGCTTGTCCAGGCAGTAGCCCAGCGCGTTGAAAACGTGGCCCTTGACGTCCTCACCGACCGGCACGGTGATCGAGTTGCCGGTGTCGGTCACCTCGACGCCGCGCACCAGGCCGTCGGTGGGCTGCATCGAGATGGTGCGCACCAAATTGTCGCCGAGGTGGTTCGCCACCTCCAACGTCAGAGTTTTCTTGAGCTCCTCGAACGTGATCTCCGCGTGCAGTGCGTTGAACAGTTCGGGGACCGAGCCCCGCGGGAACTCGACGTCGACGACCGGCCCGGTCACCCGTACCACACGGCCGCTGGTGTCCGATTTAGTCGGCTTGTCGGTCTTCTCGGCAGTAGCGCTCATATCTTTTTCGCTTCCTTGTGGGGCTACTTGGCGGCGTCGGCGAGCGCGTTTGCGCCACCGACGATTTCGCTGATTTCCTGGGTGATCTGGGCCTGCCGCTCGCGGTTGGCCTCTAGCGTCAGGGCCTTGATGAGGTCGTCGGCGTTGTCGGTGGCCGACTTCATCGCCCGCTGGCGCGATGCCAGCTCCGACGCGGCGGACTCGAGCATGGACGCATAGACCCGCGTGGTCAGGTACCGCGGGAGCAATGCATCGAACAGCGTCGTCGCGTCCGGTTCGAATGAATACAGGGTGCGCGGTCCGGTGTCTTCCTCGACATACTCCAGAACCAAGGGAGCCATCCGATGGGCCACCGCCGTCTGCGACATCATCGATTTGAACTCCGAATACACGATGTGCAGTTCGTCGACGCCCGCAACGTCGTCGGCCTGCTCGTCATCCCCGGCGCCCTTCATGAACGCCTCGACGAGGGTTGAGCCGATCTCGGCGGCGTTCTCGTATTGAGGCTGCTCGGAGAAGCCCGACCACGACTCGGCGATGTCCCAATTCCGGAAAGTGTAATAGCCCTGCGCTTTTCGGCCCACCGTGTAGAGGACCGGTTCTTTTCCCTCCTCGCGAAGCTGGGCGAAGAGTTGTTCGGAGCGACGGAAGATGCTCGAGTTGTACGCGCCGCACAAACCGCGGTCGGAGGACACCACCAGGACACCGGCCCGGGTCGGTTCCGCACGCTCAACGAGCAACGGATGGTCCAGAGCAGCTTCGCCGGCCAGGGTGGTGAGCATCCGGGTGATCTCGAAGGCGTAGGGCCGCGCGGATTCGAGCCGATTCTGCGCCTTGGGCAGGCGCGATGTGGCGATCAGCTCCTGGGCCTTGGTGATCTTCTTGATCGAGCCCGCGGAGCGGATCCGCCCGCGTAGTTCGCGAAGTGTGGCAGCCATGGTTAGCTACTTCTTGTCCTTCTTGGACTCGTTCTTGGCGTCCTTGTCCTTGGGTTCCGGCTTTTTGACCTTCACCGATTCCTTGCCGTCGTCCGCCTTGGCCTCGGCGTGCTCGTCGGGCACCACCGACCCACCGCCCGTTGCCGCGAAGCCCTTCTTGAAGTGATTGATGGCGTCGGTGAGCGCCTTCTCGTTTTCCTCACTGAGCTTCTTGCTCTCGCGGATGTCCGCGAGGATCTTTTCTTCGGAGCCCCGAATGTGGTCCAGCAGTTCGGTTTCGAACCGCTTGACATCCTCGACCGGCACCGAGTCCACGTGTCCACCGGTGCCCAGGAACATGGAAACCACTTGCTCCTCGACGGGCATCGGCTGGTTTTGTGGCTGCTTGAGCAGCTCGACCAATCGCGCGCCGCGCTCCAACTGCGCCTTCGAGGTGGCGTCCAGATCGGAGGCAAAGGCGGCGAAGGCTTCCAGCTCGCGGTACTGCGACAGGTCCAAACGGAGACTTCCTGCCACCTCTTTCATGGCCTTGATCTGCGCCGCACCACCGACTCGGGACACCGAAACACCGACGTTGATGGCCGGCCGGACGCCCTGGTTGAACAGGTCCGTCTCCAAGAAGCACTGCCCGTCGGTGATCGAGATGACGTTGGTCGGGATGTAGGCCGAGATGTCATTGGCCTTGGTCTCGATGATCGGCAAGCCGGTAAGGGAACCGGCACCGAGTTCGTCGGACAGTTTCCCGCAGCGCTCCAACAGCCGCGAGTGCAGGTAGAAGACGTCGCCGGGGTATGCCTCGCGGCCCGGCGGGCGGCGCAGCAGCAGCGAGATCGCACGGTAGGCCTCGGCCTGCTTGGTCAGGTCGTCGAACACGATGAGCACGTGCTTGCCCTGATACATCCAGTGCTGAGCGATCGCCGAACCGGTGTACGGCGCAAGCCATTTGAAGCCCGCGGCATCCGAGGCGGGCGCCGCGACGATGGTGGTGTAGTCCATCGCGCCGCCCTCTTCCAGAACGCGCCGGACGGAGGCGATCGTGGTGCCCTTTTGGCCGATGGCCACGTAGACGCAGCGCACCTGCTTCTTCTCGTCGCCCGTCTCCCAGTTCTGCCGCTGGTTGAGGATGGTGTCGACGCAGACTGTGGTCTTGCCGGTCTTGCGGTCGCCGATGATCAGCTGACGCTGGCCACGGCCGATCGGTGTCATCGCATCGATGGCCTTGATGCCGGTCTGCAGCGGCTCACTGACGCTTTGCCGTTGCACCACCGAGGGTGCCTGCAGCTCCAGTGCGCGCCGCGTCTCGGCTTCGATGTCGCCGCCGCCGTCGATCGGTTGGCCAAGCGGGTTGACCACCCGCCCGAGGAAAGCGTCACCGACGGGGACCGACAGCACTTCGTTGGTGCGCTTGACCTGCTGGCCCTGTTCGATCTTCTCGAAGTCACCGAGGATCACCGTGCCGACGCTGTGCTCGTCGAGGTTGAGGGCGACACCGAGGACGCCGCCCGGGAACTCGAGCAGCTCCTGGGTCATCACCGACGGCAGACCCTCGACGTGCGCGATGCCGTCTCCGGCATCGATGACGGTGCCGACCTCCTCGCGAGAGGTGTCGGAGGTGAAGGAATCTACATACTCTTCGATCGCGCTCTGGATGTCAGCAGCGGATATCGTCAACTCGGCCATAGCTTTTCGTCTTCCTACTTCGGTTATTGCTGACTAGTTCGTGTTCACTCGGGCAGTTGAGCCTCGGCTGCGGTCAGGCGAGACGAGAGCGTCCCATCGATCACTTCGTCGCCCACGGAAATCAGGAGCCCACCCAGCAGTGCGGCGTCGATCTGCAGCTGCACGGCCACCGGGTGCCCGTAGATGCGGCTGAGCACCTCGGTCAGGCGAGTGCGCTGTGCTTCGCTGGGCTCGGCCGCCGCACTCACCTGCGCGACGACTTCGTTGCGCCGTGCCACCGCCGCTTCGGCCAAGAACATCACGGCGTCGTCGGCCGATTGACCTCTCAAGAGCTCAATCGTCTGGGACAGCAGTGAATTCGTGATCCGGTTGCTCTGGCCGGTCGCGTTTTTGAGCACATTGCGTAGCAACCCGACTCGGCCTTCCGCCGGAGCCCCGTACTCGCCGAGCAGGACTGCGAGGCGCGGCTGTGCCTCAAGGATCCGGGCAAACCGGAACAACTGGTCTTCGACCTCGTCGACCCGATCCTCGCGCGCGGCGACCTCCAGCAGCGCTTGCCGCGCCACGTGTTCGACGGCGTCGATCAGATCCGAGTTAGCGGACCACCGTTCCGAGACGGCGGTCCTCAACACCTCAAGAGTGGGATCGCCGACTTTGCCGGACAGCAAGCGCTCGAGCAACCTGACCCTGGGTGCGGCGTCCTCGGAAGGCAGCGTGAGATACCGGGTGACGACGATTTCGCCGTTCAGCATCTTGGCCACCGAAACCAGTTCGGCCGCCAGCTTTTCCAGTCCTGGATTGTCGAGATCCTTTGCGACGGCGTCGAACCGATCCGTGACGCTCTTCAGCGCACGCCGACTGGCCGAGCGCAGCTTCGCCATCAAGGGGTACTTGACGTCAGTCGCAGCGGGCGCCATGGCATCGAGCTCGTCCAGAAACCGATCGACGGTGGACGATTGCTGCTGGGCGTCGGCGACGTAGTTGCGCACCAATTCCTCTGCCTGGCGCACAGATTCGTGCCCGAGCTCCAGCCGCAGCTGACGGCTCAGCTGGGCCCGCAACAGCTCCGCCTGGCGCGCACCCTGTGCCTTGATGCGCTCCGCATCGATGGCGGCCTGGGCCCCTAGCTGTTCGGCAATCCGTACCGCGTCTACCTTGGCCTCTTCGACGACCTGCTCCGCGTCCGACTTGGCGGCTTCCACAGCCTTGCTATGGGCGGTCGTCGACTCGGTCAGCCGCTCGGCGGCCGCCGCCGAGTCATCCAACTGCTGGCGCACCGTGTTTTGGCGAGCGGCCATCAAATTGCGCACTGGCGGCACGACGTAGCGCACCACCAACCACACGATGGCCGCGAACCCAATCAGCTGTCCAATAAACGTCGACATTGATAGTTACCTTGTCGCGGCAGAAGTTGTGACGTCGACGCCGAGGATGCGACTGGCCAACGTCGCCGACATGGTAGCCACGTTGGCACGCAAATCCAGTTCCACGGCGTCCCTTTCCCGCTTCAATTGCTCGCCCGTCTGCTGCAAAGTCGCCAGCACCTGCTGCTCGGCGTTTGCGCGCGCGTCGTCGACGACCTTGCGGCCATCCGCGCGGGCTTTGTCGCGGAAGGACGACGCCTGCACTCGGGCTTCTTTCATCGCCTTCTCGTAGTCGGCCTGCGCGGCTTCGAACTGCTCGTTCGCCTTCTTGGTGTCGGTGGCTGTCTTGGCGACCATCGCGTCGCGTTCGCGCAACACCTTCATGACCGGCGGCACGACGAACGTGCCGATGACGGCCAGCACGATCAAGAAGATCGCCAGCACGAAGAAGAAAGTGCCGTTGGGGACGAGGAAGTTATTGCCCCCCTCGGCTGCTAACTGGCTGGACGCCAGAAGGCTGCGACTCGCGTCACCCATCACTGCGAACTAGCCGACGGGGGTGGCGAAGACGAACAGCGCCATGAAGGCCAGGTTGATGAAGTACGCCGCCTCAACCAGACCGACGGTGATGAAGAACGGCGTGAACAACCGGCCTTGCGCTTCCGGCTGACGGGCAATACCCGCAACCAGCGCGTTACCGGCAATACCGTCACCGATACCGGCACCGATTGCGCCGCCGCCCATGATGATTCCACCGCCGATGAGAGCAGCGGCAGCGACTTGGGGGTCCAGGGCCATTCTTTTCCTCCTTATAACTGGTAGTGATCTACCAGGCTTCTGTAATGGTGTGTGGCTCAGGCCGATTCATTGCGATCTCAGTCATGGTGATCCTCGATCTCCATGGCTTGGCTGAAGTACAGGATGGTCAGAATCGAGAAGATGAACGCCTGGATGGCGCCGACGAACATGTCGAACGCCTTCCAGATCGCGTTGGGCGCCCACATGATGTACGGCGGGAAGAGCGCGATCAGCGCGACCAGGATGCCACCGGCGAAGATGTTGCCGAAAAGTCGCAGTGACAACGAGATTGGCTTTGCGAGTTCTTCGACGAGGTTGATCGGCGCCAGGAACGCCACGTGGCCCTTGAGCACCGCCAGCGGGTGCCCCACGATGCCGCGGCGCCAGATGCCGGCCACGTGGTAGGAGACAAATACGAAAAGGGCCAGCGCCAGCACGTAATTGATGTCTGCCGCCGCCGAGCTGAGCAACTCGGTGGTGCGCCCGGATTTGTCGGTGTACTGCAGCGGCAGCACCGACAGCCAGTTGGAGATCAGGATGAACACGAAGATGGTGACCGCCAGCGGCAACACGAACGGCGCAATCCGCATACCGACGGCGGCCTCGATCTGATCGCGCATCTGGACCGTGATGGCCTCCCAGAACAGCTGAACTCCGCTGGGGACACCGGTCGAGGTGATCTTCGCGCGCAGGTAGAAGGCCAGCGCGAGCACGATGACGGCGGCGATTCCGGTCGACAGAATCGTGTCGGTGTTAACGGTCAGCCCGAGCCAGACGGCGTGCTTGTGCTCGCCGACCTCGATTGCGCCTTCGGCCAGGAACCTCGTCTCACTCATCGCTGGTGTTCCCTCTTTCCGTGCCTTCCGATGCCGACTCCGACCAGTCGCCGGCGCGCAGCTTCTTCCATACCGGCAGCGCGGTCGAGAGCACCAGCACCACCTGGAACAGAGCCAAGCCGAACACCACGCCTAAGCCGGCGGGCCGGAAAATGTAAGCAATGATCAGGCCGATGACGGTGATGATCGCCAGCCGAGCCGCTGAGTTCAGCGCCATCGAGCTTTTCATCGGATGTTCTTTCGCAGTTATCGATGCAACCGAGCGGCGCACCAGAAGCGCGTTGAGCAAACCCAAGAGCAATCCGACGCCGAAGAACACTCCGACCATCAGGTGACCGGAGAAACCGGCGGCAGCTACCACGACCGCGGTGATCGCAGCGCAGACCAGCAGGAGCCGGGACGGATTGAATGCAACAGAGGGAAACACCAACGGCGCGTCCTGCGCTGGTGTCGTCACTGCAGCACCTCAATCCGGATTGGTGGAGCGGAAAACTTCCGACTGACTGATCGGTAGCCCGCCGAGCGTATCGCACGTCACAGGGCATTCACTCAAGGGGTAGCTCCCTCTGTCGGTCGTCGATCGGCGCTGCCGGAAAACGATCCGGCGGGCCGATTGGCCGGCAACCCTCAAGATTCTTTTTGGGGTTCTACCAGCACCGTATCACAAGGTCAGCGCTACTACTACTCTTCGTCGTAGTAGTCGTCGCGACGGCGCAACAGCGGGATCGCCGTCGCTACGCCGGCAACCACAATCGCGCCCAGCATGACCGCGCCGGTATCGCGCGGGTTGAAGAAGATCGTGCTGGCGGCGCCGAACGCGACGATGCCGACCCACAAATAGATGAGCAGTACCACCCGTCGATGCGAATGACCGATCTGCAGCAACCGGTGGTGTAGATGCATCTTGTCGGGGCTGAATGCACTGCGGCCCGCGCGGGTGCGCCGCACGATGGCCAGCAGTAGGTCGAGCATCGGTACGAACATCACCGCGACCACCAGCAGGAACGGTGACAGTAGGGCAAAGACATCGCGGGCGCCGTAGGCATTTTGCGAGATCGGGCCGGCCGCTGTGGTGGATGCGGCAGCAAGCATCAGGCCGATCAGCATCGAGCCGGAGTCGCCCATGAAGATCTTGGCCTTGTGGAAGTTGTGGGGCAGGAAGCCAAGACAGGCGCCGGCCAGCACGACGGAGATAACCGCGGGCGGATAGAACAGCACGTCGCCGCCGTGGTCGCGGAGCAGACCGACCGAGAATATGCAGATCGCCAGCGCGGTGATGAGTCCCAGCCCGGCGGCCAGCCCGTCGAGTCCGTCGACGAAGTTCATCGCGTTGACGATCGACACCGTCAACGCGAGCGTCAGCAGGATCGACGACGCCTGGTCCAGCACGATGGTGCCGACGCCACCGAACGGGATGTACAGCACGCTCCAGGCGACACCCATCGTGACCAGCACGCTGGCGGCGGTGATCTGGCCGGCGAATTTCGTCAGAGCGTCCAGGCCCCAGCGGTCGTCGATGAGTCCGATGCCCATGATCACCGCGCCCGCCACCATGACCGCGGGCATACCGGTGGAATAGACGAACCCGCGGGTGAGCGCGGGAAGCTCGGATGCCAAGAACACGGCGGACGCGACGCCGACAAACATCGCCAGCCCACCCATGCGTGGGGTGGGCGTCACGTGCACATCGCGTTCCCGCGGATAGGCGACCGCGCCCAAACGAGTGGCCAGCACCCGAACCGGTCCGGTCACGAAGTAGGTGATGATCGCGGCGGTCAGTCCGACCAACGCCAGCTCACGCAGCGGGACCCCGGCGCCGCGATCGGACAGGGCGTGCAGACCAGCGGCAAGACTGACGAGATCACTGGCTGGAGCGCTAAACACCACGAGACCGTACGCCACCTTCCTTCAGACCAGAGTCCGCACTTGGCCGCCGGCTAGGCGATCAACCGTCCGGGATCCATTCCGAGTACTTCCGCGATGCGCTCGACACTGACCGGTCCGGCGCGCAGCAGGCGCGGGGTATCGCCGGTCAGGTCGACGATCGTCGAGGCGGCCTGCTGTTCGGACGGTCCCGCGTCGAGGTAGACGTCCACGAGATCTCCGAGTTGGTCGCGCGCATCGGCGGCGTTCACCGCGGGCGGGCGACCGGAGACGTTGGCACTGGATACCGCCATCGGCCCGACCTCGCGCAACAACTCGATGGCGACCGGGTGCAGCGGCATCCGCAGCATCACGGTGCCACGGGCATCCCCGAGATCCCACTGCAGCGAAGGCGCTTGTGCCACAACCAGACTCAGTGCACCCGGCCAGAATGCGCGGATCAGTTCGCGGGCCCCGTCCGGCACTGTGTAGACCAGGCCCTCGATGGTGTGCCAGGAGCCGACCAGAACCCCGACCGGCATGTCGCGTCCGCGCCCCTTCGCCGCCAGCAGTGCGGCCACCGCGGTGTTGTCGAACGCGTCGGCGCCGATGCCGTACACGGTGTCGGTCGGCATCACGACCAATCGTCCACCCTTGAGCGCGCCTACCGCCGAGGCGATTCCGGAGGAACGCTGTTCGGGTTCAGCACAATTGAACACCTCGGTCACGAGCCGCTCCTACTGGCAGTCACGAATCTTGGCCGGCCGGTGAGATCGTGCCGCGCCTGGATGTCATCGAAAAGCCCGGTGCCCTTGATCAATTCGACAGCCCGCGACGACGTGGTGTCATCGTGCTCGACGGCGAACAGGCCGCCGGGACGCAGCCAGCGTCCGGCGAGGTTCACCACCGCGTCGATCACCGCCATCCCGTCCGGACCACCGAACACCGCGTGCGATGGATCATGCTGGGCGACTTCGGGATCCAGCTCGACACCGTCCGGAACGTAGGGCGGGTTGGCCACCACCAGGTCGACTCGCCCGTCCAGCTCGGGAAGCAGGCCTTCGGCGGTGACGTCGGCGCGGACCAGTTCCACCGCGGTGCCCTCGACGTTGCGGCGCGCATACTCCAGGGCCGCATCGGAGTCGTCGATGGCGACGACCCGCGCCGCCGGCCAGTGCCGGGACAGCGTCACCGCCAAAGCACCTGATCCGGTGCACAGATCGACAATCACCGGTGCCCCAGCGAGGCGCTGTGCGGTGGCCCACTCCAAGACGGCCTCGGTCTCGGGGCGCGGGATGAAGACGCCGGGGCCGACGTGCAGCACGACCGGCCCGAATGCCGCCGTCCCGGTGAGGTGCTGCAACGGCACGCGCCGCGAGCGGGCGGCGACGACGTCGTGGTATCGGACCAAAAACTCGTCGTCGATCGACTCGATCAGGGTCAGCCGCCCCCGTTCGGCACCTGCGACGTGAGCGGCCAATTCCTCGGCATCCCAACGCGCAGAATCGATTCCGGCTTCGGCGAGCACCGCCGCAGCAGAGTCGATGGCGCGCCGTAGGACGGTCATGCCTGTTGCAGCCTGGCCTGTTTGTCAGCGGCGCTCAACGCGTCGAACAGCGCATCCAGGTCGCCGTCGAGAACCTGGTCGAGATTGTGTGACTTGAAACCGATTCGGTGATCGGTGATCCGGTTCTCCGGAAAGTTGTAGGTGCGAATCCGTTCGCTGCGATCCACGGTGCGGATCTGGCTGGCCCGGTCCGCCGACGCGTCGGCGGACGCCTGCTCCTCGGCGAGTGCCTGCAGCCGGGCGGCCAGCACCTGCATTGCCCGGATTTTGTTCTGCAGCTGCGATCGTTCGTTTTGGCAGGTGACGACGATTCCGCTGGGCAGGTGGGTGATTCGCACCGCTGAGTCGGTGGTGTTGACGCCCTGCCCGCCCTTGCCGGATGAGCGGTAGACGTCGATGCGCAGATCCGATTCATCGATCTGCACCGCGCCGACTTCCTCGAGTTCGGGATAGACCAGCACGCCGGCCGCCGAAGTATGCACGCGGCCTTGGGATTCCGTCACGGGGACGCGTTGCACGCGGTGCACCCCGCCCTCGAACTTCAAGCGCGACCACACCCCGTCGACCGAGTCGCCCTTGCTGGCGATCGTGAGCGTCGCATCCTTGTAGCCGCCCAGGTCGGAGTGGGTTTCGTCGAGCACCGTCACGGTCCAGCCGTGCCGCTCGGCATAGCGGATGTACATCCTGGCCAAATCGGCAGCGAACAATGCCGATTCCTCGCCGCCTTCACCGGATTTGACTTCGAGCACCACGTCGTCGGCATCATGCGGATCCCGCGGCGCCAGCATGTCGGTGAGCTGCGTGTCCAGTTCGGCGACGCGTGCTTCGAGTTCGACGACCTCGTCGGCGAACGACTCGTCGTCGGCGGCCAGTTCGCGTGCGGTCTCCAGGTCTCCGCGCGCCGCCTCCAGCTTGCGATGGGTGGCGACGATCGGGGCCACCCGGGCGAATCGGCGGCCGGCCTTGCGCGCCTCGTCGGGATTGCTGTGCAACTCGGGGTCGGCCAGTCGCTGCTCCAGTTCGGCGTGCTCGGCAAGCAGCACGTCAATCGTCTGTACCGGTTGCGTCATCACACACCTCCTCCCCCGTTCTTTGCGAGCATATTTGCCGCAAACGCGAACCGACGCCCGGCCTGCGCAGTTTCGTGCACAGTTCGGGCGTCGGTAAGGCAGCTATTTGTCGGCCGATTCCTTGTCGGCTCCGGCCTTCCGCTTTCCGTAGCGCTTTTCGAAGCGCGCCACGCGGCCACCGCTGTCCAGGATCTTCTGCTTGCCTGTGTAGAACGGGTGGCACTGCGAGCAAACCTCGACGGTGATGTGCCCGCCGTCCTTGGTGCTGCGCGTCTGGAACGTGTTGCCGCATCCGCAGAGCACGGTGGTCTCTCCGTAGGCGGGATGAATGTCAGCCTTCATGATGTCCTCTTCGATCGTTGTCGCCCTGGTCCCCCGCAGGGATCCGGCCGTCGGGCGTGAACTCAGAACCTGAAGCGGCTCCGGGCAGTCGACGCTCGATTATGCCAGGTCAACTACCTTCTCCCCAAACACCGAGATGCGCCCGCACATTCCCGGCGGCCCGAGGCCCCCCGGCTTCCCGGGTCAGGCCGGTGTGTAGGCCCTGCTTTGCCCGTTTCGGGTCCACAGCCGGCCACCCTCCGGCGTCGTTCCGCGCGCCCTGAGCTCGCGTTTGAGGACTTTGTTGGTCGCCGTGGTGGGCAGCCGATCGGTGAGCCAGACGTATCGCGGCCACGCCTTGGCCGACAAGTCGGGCTGATCAGCCAAAAACCGCCCGAACTCCGCGGGCGTCAGCTCAGCGTCGTCCTGCAGGACGATCGCCGCCATCACCTGGTCGCCGACGCGTTCGTCCGGAACCGCGTAGACCGCCACCTGGCTGATCGGCGCCAACCGTTCCAGGATCCGCTCGATGGGCGCGGTCGTCATGTTCTCGCCGTCGACGCGCAGCCAGTCACCGCTGCGACCGGCGAAGTAGATCCACCCGTCAGCGTCCCGATAGGCCAGGTCACCCGACCAGAACATCCCGCTCCGCAGGCGTGCGTCGGTGGCCTCGGGGTCGTTGTAGTAGCCGGCGAACAGTCCGGCGCCGGTGGTGTTGACCAGCTCGCCGATCGCCTCGTCGGCGTTGGCCAGCACGCCGTCGTCACCGAACACGGCGTCCGGGCACTCCGCGCCGGTCTCGGAGTTGTAGACGGCCACGCCCGGAAAGCCCTTGCCCAGCGACCCCGGCGGGCAGCCGACTTCGCGGGTGACGATGATCGCGCCCTCGGTGGAGCCGAAGCCGTCCCACACCGTGCAGTCGAAACGGCGACTGAACTCGGCGATGTCCCGATCACCGGCTTCGTTGCCGAAGGCCACCCGCAGCGGGTTGTCGCTGTCGTCGGGTTGCTCGGGCGTGGCGAGCACGTATGCGAGCGGCTTGCCGACGTAGTTCATAAAAGTGGCCCCGTACCTGCGCAGGTCGGGAAGCAGCCGGGAAGCCGAGAACGTCGCCGGGGCCATCGCGGCACCGGCGCACGCCGCCACACTCCAGCCGGCCAGCAGCGCATTGGAGTGAAAGAGCGGCATCGACATGTAGCAGACGTCGTGGGTATGCAGGCCGAACCGCTCGATCAGCGTCGAGCCGGCGAAAACAACGGTCAGATGCATCACCTGCACGGCCTTGGGGTCGCCACCGGTACCGGAGGTGAAGATCATCATGAAGGTGTCGGTGGGCGCGACCTCGCTGTATGGGGTCAGCGGCCCGGCGCCGGCCAGCAGCTTTGACCAGGACTCACTGGCCACGTCGAACACCCGCACACCGGGCAGATCCAGCCCGTCCAGCAAGCCCTGGTGGGCTGGATCGGTGAGCAGAATCTGGCAGTCGGCCCGCAAGATATCGCTGGCCAGCGCGGTGCCGCGGCGGGTGTCGTTGATCCCACAGAGCACGTAGCCGCCCAGTGCGGCCGCCGCCATGGCGGTGAGCATGTCGGGTGTGTTGCCGAGCAAGGTGCCGACATGCAGCGGACGGTCCGGATCGGCCGCGTCGATCAGGGCCGCGGCAGTAGCGCTGGCATCGGCGAGGTGTTCGCGCCAGGTCCAGACCCGTTCGCCGTACTTCAGCGCAGGCGCGTCTTGGTCCAAACGCTCACGAAGCAACTGCTGAAGCGTCTCCGCCACAGCTTGCGACGCTAGTCGTTGTCCATGTTCCCCGGGGTCGTCTTGGACACCTGGACCAGGAATTCGTAGTTGGTCTTGGTCTTGCGCAGCTGCGACATCAGCAAGTCGATGGCCTGGTGGGAATCCAGACCCGACAGCACGCGGCGCAGCTTGTGCACAATGCCGAACTCGTCGGGCGAGAGCAACAATTCGTCCTTACGAGTACCGGACGGGTTGACGTCGACCGCCGGGAAGACCCGCCGTTCGGAGATCTTGCGGTCCAGCTTGAGCTCGGCGTTACCGGTGCCCTTGAACTCCTCGAAGATGACCGTGTCACCGGTGGATCCGGTCTCGACCATCGCCGTGGCGATGATGGTCAGGGATCCGCCTTCTTCGATGTTGCGCGCTGCGCCGAGGAATCGCTTCGGCGGGTACAGCGCGGTGGAGTCGACACCACCGGACAGGATCCGGCCCGACGCGGGTGACGCGTTGTTGTAAGCGCGGCCCAGGCGGGTGATCGAGTCCAGCAGCACCACGACGTCTTTGCCCTGCTCGACGAGCCGCTTGGCGCGTTCGATGGCCAGCTCGGCGACGGACGTGTGGTCCGACGGCGGGCGGTCGAAGGTCGAGGCGATGACCTCGCCCTTCACCGAACGCGTCATGTCGGTGACCTCTTCAGGGCGCTCGTCGACGAGCACCACCATCAGGTGACATTCCGGGTTGTTCTTGGTGATCGCGTTGGCGATGTCCTGCAGGATCGTCGTCTTACCGGCCTTGGGCGGCGACACGATCAGGGCCCGCTGGCCCTTACCGATCGGCATGATCAGGTCGATGATCCGCGTGGTCAGCCGGTCGGGAGTGGTTTCCAGACGCAGCCGCTGGTTGGGGTACAACGGCGTCAGTTTTTGGAAGTCGGGACGCTTCTTGACGTCTTCGACCGGTCCACCGTTGACGCTGTCCAGGCGGACCAGCGGGTTGAACTTCTGCCGCTGGTTGGGCTGCTCGCCCTCCTTGGGCACCCGCACCGCGCCGGTCACCGCGTCACCGCGGCGCAAGCCGTTCTTGCGCACCATATTCATGGACACGTAGACGTCGTGCGGACCGGCCAGATAGCCGGAAGTGCGCACGAAGGCGTAATTGTCGAGGACGTCAAGAATGCCGGCTACCGGCTGGACGACGTCGTCCTCCCGCAATTCGGTGTCGCCGCCACCGCCGCCTTCGCCGGAGCGTTCACCGCGGCGCCTGCGGTCGCGGAACCGCCGGCCACGCCGGCCCCCACGCCCGTCGCCGTCGTCATCTTGCTGATTCGACTGATTCGAGCCGCCACGGTTCTGCTGGCCGCCCGAACCTTGCTGGTCGCCACCGTCCGAGGAACGCTCGTCGGTCTTGGCTTCCTTGGGGCCCCCGTCGCGTTGGTTTGTGTCGCGTTGGTTTGTGTCGCGTTGGTTTGTGTCGCGTTGGTTTGTGTCGCGTTGGTTTGTTTCGCGCTTGTCGCCCTCGCGAGGCGCGGTGCCATTGCGACTCTCCGAGCCCTCGCCGTCCGCCTCGTCGGCGGCGCGAGCGGCCGATCCCGCTTCGCGGGAGGCGCCGCGTCGTTCCCGGCGTGGGCCCCCCTCGGTCGCCGAATCCTTCTGTTCCCCTTGGGCAGTCGGTTCTTCGGCCGCAGTTTTCTCTTGGTTCTTGTCCTGTTCGGACTTGCCGGTGTCCTCGGTCGGGGCGGCGCCGGCAGATGTGCCGTTGGTCTGTCCCCTGATTTCCTTGATCGCGGCGATGAGTTCGTTCTTGCGCATCCCCGACGTGCCCTTGACGCCGGCCTGGTTAGCCAGCGCACGCAACTCGGGCAGCACCATGGTGGACAGGGAGCCGGCCGAGACGTTGGTTTTCACGTCTGGAGTGTCTGTGGTCACGGCGTCCGGCAGCTGATTGCTGTCGGTGTTTTCGTCAGCCGTGAACAGGTCCGTATCAGTCACGGATTTCCTTTCTTCCCTCGCTGATCACGTCATACGAGGGGTTCGTTGCATTCAGCTAAATAGCCGAGTGCGCCCAAAAATCGACTCTGCAACGGTGATCGCCTGGATGGGCGGAGAAAACGGCGAACCTCGTCCACGAGAAGAATTGGTGTTGTACCAGCGGCAAGGCAGTGTGTATGCAGATGCAGATTACTGCGATTGCTGGACGATGCCGAGGATAGCCCGCATCTGTGCTTGAAGCAAGCAAACCCTCCGGTGAGCCTGTGGATCAACCTGCGACTGTGACACCCGGGCTCCAGCGAGCCCCTTCGCCGGCTGTCATCTCGGTGATGGTAAATCCGTTGGCAACGCCGCAGTCCAGCGCCTCCGCGGGCAGCTCCGGCTCTGTCGTCAAGGCAATGACCGACGGACCAGCCCCCGAAAGCGTCGCCGACACGTTAAGACGTCGCAGCAGTCGCAGATATTCCGCCGACGCCGGCATGGCGGGAGCCCGTTGCGGTTGGTGAAGCACGTCTTCGGTGGCCGCCATCAGCAGATCCGGGCGTTTGGTCAGGGCGACCACTAACAATGCGGCGCGGCTGACGTTGAATCGTGCGTCCTCGTGGCTGACCTGGGCGGGCAGCAGCACCCGGGTCTCGGCGGTCGACGAGCGCTCTTCCGGGATTGCGCAGAACAGCCGGATATCGGGGTGCAGCGCCAGCGGGACGGCCGCGTAGCCGGGCGCTTCGCCGGTCCGCTCGGTCCACGAAACCACCGCACCGCCCAGTACCGCAGCCGCGGCGTTGTCGGGGTGACCCTCGAACTCCGAGGACAGCTGGATCAACTGGGCGTCGCTGAACGGGGTCGACTCCGTTTGTGCGACAAGGCCATTGACCGCAGCAAGACCACTGACCACCGCTGCAGCGGACGAACCGAGACCACGCGAATGCGGGATGGCGTTGCGGCAGCGCACCACCATGCCGGGAGCACGGACGCCCGCAGCCTGTAGCCCGCGCTCGATGGCGCGTACCACCAGATGCTCGGGGCCCAGCGGTACTTGGCCCGCGCCCTCTCCCTCGACCTCCACGACCAAGCCGGAATCGGTTGTCTCCAGCACGATCTCGTCGTACAGACTCAATGCGAGACCGATGCTGTCAAAACCCGGGCCAAGATTGGCGCTGGACGCCGACACCACGGCGCTGGCCACCAGCCCGGCGGGCAGCAGCTGATTCACCGGCCAGCTTCCACTACGCGAGCCCCAACTTCTCTACGACGAGGACCGGATCCACCGGCAGCGGGGACACGCTCGGCATATCCTTCAGCGCCGTGTCGGGATCCTTGAGGCCGTTGCCGGTCACCGTGCAGACCACGGTCGATCCGCGGGCCACCCAACCGTCTTCGACGGACTTGAGCAGACCCGCGATGCTGGCCGCGGATGCGGGCTCGACGAACACGCCTTCGGACTGGGCGACCAGATGGTAGGCCGCCAAGATCTCCTCGTCGGTCGCGGCCACGAAACGCCCGTTGGATTGTTCTTGGGCCGCAACGGCCGCCGACCACGACGCCGGTGAGCCGATGCGGATCGCGGTCGCGATGGTCTCGGGGTTGGGCACCGGTTTGCCGAGTACCAGGGGCGCTGCTCCGGCTGCCTGGGTACCCAGCATGCGGGGCAGCTTCTCGAACACGCCCTCCTGGTGGTACTCGGTATAGCCCTTCCAGTACGCGGTGATGTTCCCGGCGTTGCCGACGGGCAGCGAATGGACGTCCGGCGCGGTGCCCAATGCGTCCACGATTTCGAACGCTGCCGTCTTCTGCCCCTCGATGCGCACCGGGTTGACCGAGTTGACCAACGAGATCGTCGGGAAGTCGGCGGCCATCTTGCGGGCCAGTTCCAGGCAGTCGTCGAAGTTGCCGTCGATCTGAATGATCTTGGCGCCGTGCATAACCGCCTGCGCGAGCTTACCCATCGCGATCTTGCCCTGGGGTATCAGCACCGCGCAGGTGATGCCGGCGCGTGCCGCGTACGCCGCCGCGGACGCCGAGGTGTTTCCGGTCGACGCGCACAACACGGCCTGCTGCCCGCGCGCCACCGCGTCGGTCACGGCCATCGTCATGCCCCGGTCTTTGAAAGAGCCGGTGGGGTTGAGTCCCTCGACCTTCAAATGGACCGTGCAGCCAGTCTTCTCCGAGAGCCGGGTCGCGGGGATCAGCGGGGTATTACCCTCGAGCAGGGTGATCGGCGTCCAGTCATCGCCGACCGGCAGCCGGTCGCGATAGGCGGTGATCAGACCCGGCCAGGGTTTGTGGACGGCAGTTCGCGGCGCGCTCATATGCTGGTTCCTTCCAATCTCAGCACGCTTGCCACACTCTGCACGACATCCAAATCGGCCAGCGCATCAACGGTTTCGGAGAGTGCTGCATCGGTGGCGCTGTGCGTGACCACCACGATGCGGGCCCCCACCCGGCGTCCGCCTTCGTCGGCGACGCCTTCCTGACGAACCTCGGCGATGCTGACCTCGCGCTTGGCGAATTCGGCTGCCACCGAGGACAACACACCGGGCTTGTCCGCAACGTTCATGCTGACGTAGTAGCGGGTGGATATGAAACCCATTGGTGCGATCGGTAGTTGGGCGTACTTGGATTCTTTCGGCCCACGGCTGCCCAGCACCCGGTTGCGCGCGGCCATCACCAGGTCACCGGTCACGGCCGATGCGGTGGGCGCCCCGCCGGCGCCCTGGCCGTAGAACATCAGCCGGCCCGCCGCCTCGGCTTCCACCACCACCGCGTTGAACGCCCCGCTGACGGTGGCCAGCGGATGTGCCAGCGGCACCAGTGCCGGGTAGACACGCGCCGAGACCCGTTCCTGGCCATCGTCTCCTGCGATGCGCTCGCAGATGGACAGCAGCTTGATGGTGCAGCCCAACGCATGTGCCGACGCGAAATCGGCCGGGGTGATCTTGGTGATGCCTTCGCGGTAGACGTCGTCGGCGGTCACCCGGGTGTGGAAGGCGATGGACGCCAGAATCGCGGCCTTGGCGGCGGCGTCGTAGCCCTCGACATCGGCGGTGGGATCGGCCTCGGCGTAACCCAGCGCACTCGCGTCGGCCAGGGCGCTGTCGTAGTCGGTGCCGGTGCTGTCCATCGCGGAAAGGATGTAGTTGGTAGTGCCGTTGACGATGCCGGCCACCCGCACCACCGTGTCACCGGCCAGCGACTGGGTGAGGGGGCGGATCACCGGGATCGCGCCCGCGACCGCCGCCTCGAAATACAAGTCGACATGTGCATTTTCGGCTGCTTGCGCCAGCTCTCCGGTTGACGTCGCCAACAACGCCTTGTTGGCGGTGACGACGGACTTGCCGTGCTCGAGCGCGGCCAGGATCGCCTTGCGCGACGGCTCCACCGGCCCCATCAATTCGACGACGATGTCGACGTCTTCGCGCGACACGAGCTCTTCGATGTTGTCGGTGAGCAGCTCGACGGGGACACCGCGATCGGGTGCGACGCGCCGGACCCCGATGCCGCGCAGCGCAAGAGGCGCCCCGATACGGGCCGCGAGATCGTCCGCGCTCGCTTCGATGATGCGGACCACTTCGCTGCCGACATTGCCGAACCCGAGTACCGCTACGCCGACCGGCTTTCCATTATCGGACACAGTTCACCTCACTTCCAGACTCAGCAGATCGTCGACCGTCTCCCGGCGCAGGATCAGGCGAGCCCGCCCGTCGCGAACCGCTACCACGGCGGGCCGGCAAATCATGTTGTAGCGACTCGAGAGCGAATAGCAGTAGGCACCGGTCGCGGCCACCCCCAGCAGGTCGCCCGGTCCCAGATCGCCGGGCACCCACGTGTCGCGCACGACGATATCGCCGCTCTCGCAATGCTTTCCGACGATACGAGCCAGCGCTGCGGGCGCGTCGCTGACCCTCGACACCAGCCGGGCGTCGTACTGCGCGTCGTAGAGCGCGGTGCGGATGTTGTCGCTCATGCCGCCGTCGACGCTGACGTAGCGCCGGATTGCCGTGGTGCTGACCTCGACGTCCTTGACGGTGCCGACTTCGTAGAGCGTGATGGTCCCGGGTCCGGCGATGGCCCGTCCGGGCTCTACCACCAGCCGGGGCGTGGGCAGACCCACCGCCGCGGATTCATTGCTGATGATCGTGCTCAGTTTGGCCGCCAATTCGGCCATCGGAGGCGGGTCATCGGATGCCAGATACGAGATACCAAGGCCGCCACCGAGATCGACCGTCGAGATCTGCGCGGTCTTCTCCACCCCGAACTTACCGACGACCTCCTGCAGCAGGCCGAGGACACGGCGCGCGGCCAGCTCGAAGCCGGCGACATCGAAGATCTGCGAACCGATGTGGCTGTGCAAGCCGACCAGCCGCAGGTGATCAGCGGCGAATACCCGCTCCACCGCTGCCATGGCCGCGCCGCCGGCGACCGACAGGCCGAACTTCTGGTCCTCATGCGCGGTGGAGATGAACTCGTGGGTGTGCGCCTCGACGCCGACGGTGAGCCGGACGAAGACATCCTGGACGACGCCGGCCTCACCCGCGATGGTCTCGAGACGCTCGATTTCCGTCATCGAGTCCACCACGATGTGGCCAATCCCGGCTTTGACCGCGGTCGTCAACTCCGCGACAGATTTGTTGTTGCCGTGCAGGGTAATCCGCTCCGGCGGGAAGTTGGCGTGCAGCGCAACGGCTAGTTCCCCGCCGGTGCACACGTCCAGGCAAAGGCCCTCTTGGTCGATCCAGCACGCAATCTCGGTGCACAGGAACGCTTTAGCGGCATAGTGGACATTGGCACCGCCGCCGAACGCGGCCGCGATCTCTCGGCAGCGGGATCGGAAGTCGTCCTCGTCGATGACGAACAGCGGGGTTCCGTATTCCTGGGCAAGCTCTGTTACGGGGATGCCGGCGATGACGGCCACGCCGGCATCGTTGCGAACCATGTTGAGCGGCCAGACATTCGGCGCCAACGCCAGCAGCTCCTCCGGGGACTGCGGCCGCGGCGGGCTGTCCGTATGACGGATTTCTTCGGCGTGCCGGGGACCGGCAGGATGGACGTTCACATTCTCTCCGGGGCTCTAACGCCGAGTATTGCCAGTCCGTTCGCGATGACCTGACGGGTGGCCTGGCACAGCGCCAGCCGGGCGACGTGCAGGTCCGTGGGTTGTTCGTCGCCCTGGGGCAATACCCGGCACGAGTCGTAGAACCGATGGTAGTCACCGGCAAGATCTTCCAGATAACGGCAGATCCGGTGTGGTTCGCGCAGGGACGCAGCGCTGTCGAGCACCCGCGGGAACTCGCCGATGGTGCGCAGCAGCGCACCCTCCTTGTCGTGGCTGAGCAACTCGAGGTGCCCGGTGTCGGGGATCAGGCCGAGCTCGGCGGCGTTGCGGGCCAGCGCCGAGAGCCGGGCATGAGCGTATTGCACGTAGTAGACCGGGTTTTCATTCGACGCCGAGGACCACAGGGCCAGATCGATGTCGATCGCGGTGTCCACCGACGAGCGGATCAGGCTGTAGCGCGCGGCGTCGACGCCGAGGGCGTCCACCAGGTCGTCGAGCGTGATCACGGTGCCGGCCCGTTTGCTCATCCGCACCGGCTGCCCGTCGCGAACCAGGTTGACCATCTGCCCGATCAGCACCTCGACGGTCGCGGGGTCGTCGCCGAACGCGGCGGCCGCGGCCTTGAGCCTCGCGATGTATCCGTGATGGTCGGCGCCGAGCATGTAGATGCACAAGTCGAAGCCGCGCTGGCGCTTGTCCAGGTAGTACGCGATGTCCCCGGCGATGTAGGCGGGTTTGCCATCGCTTTTGATCACGACGCGGTCCTTGTCGTCACCAAAAGCGCTGCTACGCAACCAGGATGCGCCATCCTTTTCGTAGATGTTGCCGGACGCGCGCAGCCGGGCGATGGCCTCGTCGACGCGCCCGCTGGTGTGCATCGAGTCCTCGTGCGTGTACACGTCGAAATCGGTGCCGAATTCGTGCAGCGTCTCTTTGATGTGGGTGAACATCAGGTCGACGCCGATCTCGCGAAAGGTCTCGTGCATCTCGGTGTCCGGCAGGCTCAACGCGTCGGGCACCTTTTGTAAAACCTGCGCGGCGATGTCGTTGATGTAGGTGCCGGCGTAGCCGTCTTCCGGGGTGGGCTCCCCCTTGGCCGCGGCGATCAACGAGTTGGCGAATCGGTCGATCTGCGCGCCGTGGTCGTTGAAGTAGTACTCGCGTGTCACGTCGGCGCCCTGCGTCGTGAGCAACCGGCCCAGCGCATCGCCGACGGCGGCCCAGCGGGTGCCGCCGATGTGGATCGGGCCGGTCGGGTTGGCCGAGACGAATTCCAGGTTGATCTTCCGGCCGGCCAGCGCCTCGCAGCGACCGAACCCGGCGCCCGCGTCGATGACGTCGTTGACGACCTTGGCCTGAGCCGACGCCTCGAGGCGCAGATTGATAAAGCCGGGGCCAGCCACTTCGGCCGAGGAGACACCGTCGGCGGCGGCCAGTGCCTCGGCGAGCCATCCGGCCAGTTCACGCGGGTTGGCGCCGACCTTCTTGCCCAGTTGCATCGCCAGGTTGCTCGCGTAATCGCCGTGCTCGGGATTGCGCGGGCGCTCCACGGTGACCGTCGCCGGCAGCGCGGACACGTCGAGACCATGCTCGGCAAGCACCGCGGATGCGGTGACTTTGAGCAGCTCAGCCAGGTCAGCGGGGGTCACGAGCGTCCATCCTATTGGTTAGCGTGCCTACGCCCCGAATCCATTCCGATGTCAGCGCAGCCACCCGGATGCGTTAGTCTGTCGGGGCCCATTGGCGCAGTATGTATATCGTGCGCCCCCGTAGCTCAGGGGATAGAGCGTCTGCCTCCGGAGCAGAAGGCCGCAGGTTCGAATCCTGCCGGGGGCACCCTTTCCAGCAGCGGAAATACTCGAAATCTAGCGGGCTTACCTATCCGCAACCGATCTCGTTGTCGCCGGCCGGCCGGCCGCCTACTCGACCGGGTCGCGATGAATCAAGATCGCGCCGTTGGGGGCCGCGGCGGCTTCCGCGTCATCCGCGTCCAGCTCGGCTTCACGCTGCGCGCCCGCATCCAGTGCCGCTCTAAAGGTTGCCCCTGTGACAGGATTCGCTGCCTGCTCGAGCCGCTACGCAGGCGGGTCCGACACATCGGGGTTGGACGTCGCGAAATGGCTAGCTCAAAACGTCCAACTGCGTTGGGAATTGAGGACGAAGCCGTGCCGTTGGGCACTGTCGTCGCCGTGGTTTTGGCTGAATCCTTCAATCAATATGCACGCGACGAGAGCATTTTGAACACCGCAGGTGATCTGATCGCCGCCCATCAGGGTCCCCCCGGCACCCAGTATCACCTTCTCGCCCGATGCCAGGGGCTTCCCATTGAGCTTGTCGGAGTCTGGGGGTGCGCCCTGGTCGAAAGCTGACCTATGGTCGCCGGCATAGACCTGGTTTGCTGGATGATCGAGCCCAGGAATCGCTCCGAAACAGAACGCCGCTGTATCTCCCAGGCTGCTCCACATCGCGCACTGCAATCCGGTCGGGCTGGTAAAGGTTGCCAAGACGTAAGAGCGGGTTACTTCGTGACTGTGCGACACGTCGGTGAACCCAGTTAAGTCCGGAAATCCGGGGGGCGGCGGAGACAGAGGCCCCGGCGCAGAAGTATCTACCGGCACCACGGCAAGTGTTCGCCCTACAGCTGGACTCATCACTACCCGCCCGTCGATAACGGCGGCGGCAGCGACGATCGTTGCGGCGGCCAATGTGATCAGGACCCGCCCCCAGGTCGGCCTGTTCCTAATTAGCATGGCGTAGTGCTACTTATCCCGAGGGCTTCCCGGTAAGGCACCCATATGCGATCAGTAGCAGGTTGATAACCTTCTTGTCTGGGTCCTTTTTCCATTTGTCAATGATCTGGGCGACTGTTGGGTCGTAGCTCTGCTGCTCCGGGTGATGTTTTTTATCATCTGGGTTGTAACCCCAGTACCGCAACGTGATTCCGCCGACCTGCTGTGCAGCCAAGTTCTGCATGACATAGATGACTTTGGGATCGTTCTTGAAGTCTCCGGTACCAATGGGACCGGTGTTAATTACCACGTTAGGCTTGATATTCTTGGCCAACGTAAAGCCGGCGACAAACGTGTTGAACAGGTCGTCGAGCGTCTTTATATCGGATTGCTCTTCCCACGTACCGTTGAGCTTTTCCACCGCAATCGCCAGGACGTTCAAATGCTGGTTAGGGCTTTGGGGCTTGGTGGTGTTCTTGATCTGGTCCAGCGGCACCGTCAACCAACCGTCTTTATAAAGCCCATGGTCGAGCTCTATTGAGCGCTGGACGTTCGTCAGCACTATCGGATCTGGGTTGCTCCCCAACACGCCCGGGTGGCCTTGAGAGCGGGTGTGATAGTGGTTGGCGGCCGCGTTCGCGAGTTGGGGCATGGTCAGGGCCATGGTTTCTTCTTGGACCATCCCATTACCAAAAACGCCGCCGCCGAGCTCATAGTTGGCGAAATCGACCCAAACCTCGTCGCCAAGGTAGTTATAGTGGCCACCGCCTTCTTTGATTACGGTAACAACGTTGTTCTTGAACGGACTAGCGTAATACTTGGGGTAAAATGCCGGGTCGCCGAACGTTTTTGAAAAGTCGAACTGATAGTCTTTTAAGGAATTCAGGCCGTACAGCGATGCATTGCTCGTGAAAGGCTGCGGCAATAAATCGGCCAAGGCAGCGTCAAGGATCCAGGCCTTCTTGACGAGTTTATCCTTCTTCACTTTGTCCGTCTCACTGTCCGCCTCGCCGTTGAGACGCTTTATCTCTTGCTGAAGGGCGTTCGGAAACGGGATGACAAACCCTGCTGTGCTCAGGCCTGGGTCCGGGTCTGCCAGCGAGCAAGAAGGCGGTCCGAAGCATGTCATCGCGGCAAACACGGCAACGGCCGATCCAAAGGCCAAGGCTGGCACAACAAAACGTCGACGCAGTCTCGGCGACTCCATTGCTACTCCTTGCTCGTCGTGCGCTGGCAGTGTCCGAACGTGGCCCGCCCGCGGGGCCGTGGACGCCCACGGCGGTCAGGCGCAGAACCCACAACATACGTGCCCCGCGTTGTCGCCGCTGGTTTTCGAAGGATTGCGGGATTGCGCGGGTGCCCTTCGGGCGAATCGGCGAGCCAACATCGACGATTCGAGTTCCGCCCGAACACCATTCGAGACCATCGAGCGATCGACGCAGAGTTGTGTAGGCTCCACTCCTCGCGCAGTCCGGTCGCCCCATGGTGCGCCCGGATTGTTTGCAGCGAAAACTTTGGCCGGCATATCCCGCTTGCCGGTCGCTCCGTTCGCGCCGAACGTCGGACCCGCACGCCCCCTTTACCGTTGGGCGACTTGCTGATTGAGCAGTCGGAGAGCTTGCCGCGAATAGCGAGACGGCGGCGGTGGAATCCGCTAGGGTCCCTGTCAGACTTTCCAGCAAACCCCAAGGAGCCCTCGTATGCGGTGCCGATCTTTCACCATCGGTGCGCTGACAGCGCTGACGATGTCCGTGTTGTTGCCGGTCAGCGCGAAGGCGGCTTCTTGCCCGCCCCAAGTCAGTCCGGCCCTGGCAACCGCGGACTCCGCGCCCTACAAAGTCCCAGACGGGTATCCCGCGGGCGTGCTGGGACCCAACACATTGCCCACCGGGCTGGTGGCGAAACTGCTAGTGGGTTACAACCGATTGGGCACACCGCCCTTAACCGAAAAGGATTTCCTCACCCAGTTCCTCAGGGTCAACCCAGACGGGACGGGCGACTGGATTTATCCGACGAACTGGGGGTTTGACGGACCAGATGAACCGTGGACGCTTAACCCCGGCGACGTCGTCGACCGGTTTGGGAGCATTTACGGAACGTTCCTCGCCAACAAGAGGAATACTCCGTTCGCGGCTCGGGCATTGCCGCCGACGTCCCTTAATACCCAGCAAGGCAACCCGGAGGCCAATTACCACGCCTACTGCTTCTTGAAGCCGCTGACGATACGGCGCGGGAAGATTGCCGGAGCTTTTGGGCAGCCTGGCGGCGGAATTCAGTACGTGCTCGGAAACGCCAGAGTCACCGATCTCATAACCAGCGGCACTCTGGTTGAGGTGGCGCCGCCCTCATAGTCAAAGCCCTTGTCGCGGCTGGGTGTAGCGCTGGGCATCTCGCAGCGACACTCCTGACGAAGCCGTACTGTCTCACGGTAATACCGCACGGCGACTACGCGCTTCCAGGAGGACAACGATGAAATCGTCGGTGAATCAGCTGATGCGAGTAGGGGTTTTCGCAACTGTCGTCGGTATCGCTTGCACCGCAGGCGGTTCCGGAACCGCCGCCGCCGACCCGTTTTACAACACCAGTCCCTTCGACATCGTGAACAACACCAACTACGACCTTGTGTTCTGGGACTACAGCACCACTGACAAGTACCCACAGACAGGTCCAAATCACGGCGACCGTGCCAAGCCGGGGCAGAAATTCACCTTCGCCCTTCGCCAGATGGAGGGCAGCCGACAGGACAAGCGGTATAACGGGCGCACCACGATCAAGGCCAACTTCCACACCTTCAACGCCGCAGGCTCCGACATCCCGGCCGGGATGGCCACCATGGACATCGCGTTCGACACGGGCGGCAATGACGTGTGGACCAGCTCGGTGAACTGTTGGGCGAGCCAGGACCGATCCTGCGGTCCACGGCCGCCACAACCGGGCGGGCAGTTGTTCGCGGGGAACGTCGTCACCTTCACCGGGTAGCCGCAGTCAGCAACTGGCACAACTCAGCTGGCTTCGACCAGAACGGTGAATGCCCGGCATCGATCTCGACCACCTCGTCACAGAACTGCCCGGCTGCCTCGCGCGCCCATTCCGGGCTGAGGGCCTGGTCCGCGGTGCACACCACATAGCGGCTGGGCGTGAGTCTTTCCTCGGGCAGCGGGATCGGCTCGGAGAACAGCTTGGTGGCACGCTCCACCGTCAGATGCGGCAAGACAGTGCTGCTGACATCGTCGGCCGGGCAATCCTGGTAGAAGAATTCCTCCGCGATCGCCGCAGTCAACGCCGTCCCGCCGAACTCGTCTCTCGGCATCCCAGCAAAAACTTGGGCCCACGCGTCGACCAACATGGGCTCGCCACCGGCGATGCGTTCCAGGACGCTAACGCCGCGCTGCGGCAGGAATGCGGCCACCAACACCAGTTCACGCAGCGCCATCCGGCGGGCAGCGACACTCGCAGCGATGCCTGCCGACGAATGTGCCACTAACACAACGCTATTCAAGGGTGGCTCGATGGACTTTTCGATCGCGGCGACATAGTCCATGACATCGGCCGACGGATCCCCGCTGGGAAGATCGACCGTCGCCACCTCGTGGCCCGCGCCGACAAGGATGGGCCGGACGCGCTCCCAGCACCACGATCCGTGCCACGACCCATGAGCAAAGACGAATTTAGTCAACGGTTCCCCCACAACAGGTTTGGGCTCGCCAAGCAACGCAAGGCCGCCTCGATGCAATAAATCCACGCAATAACCAGTTAAAGCAGGATTAGGGGGCTAGGCCATGGCCGTGAGTCCGCGTTACTTACTCGATCGTCCAGGAGCTTGGATGGACCCGCTGACTGCCGTTGTCGAGATGCTCGGCTCCAAAGTCGCCGAATCGTGTCGGTTCGAGGCCAGCGGTCCATGGTCATTGAGCCTCCCGCGATATCGCCACGTGAAGGTTGGTGCCGTCCTCTCCGGCCAGAGCTGGTTGATCACCGATGACGCCGCCCCGGTGCGGCTGAAAGCGGGTGACTGCTACCTGATTTCCAGCGGTCGGCCGTTTCAGGCGGCCTCGGATCCGTCGCTTGCGCCGCGCGACGCGACGGCCTTGTACAAAGAGATCTGGCCCTCGACAGTGTTGCGGCTCAACGTCATTGACGACGATCCGGATCGATTCGTCCAGGTGTGCGCCAGTCTGAAGTTCGACGAGACGACCGCGGCGTTGCTGCTCGACTACATTCCGAGTAGCGCCAGGATCGCGGCCGGCAGTGACGGCGCCGAGGCATTGCGACCGGCACTGCAGATACTCGAGCGGGAGACCCGCGACAACGCGGCCGGGACGACCGTGATGCGCAATGTCTTGACGCAGATCCTGCTCGTGCAGGTGGTTCGGACCTTGCTGGACTGCACCGAGACCGATGGCTGGCTACGCGCCATGCGCGATCCCAACCTGGGCCCGGCGCTGGCAGCGATGCACGTGACCCCCGGCCGAAACTGGAACGTCGCCGAACTCGCCTCAGCCGCCAACATGTCCAGGAGCTCGTTTGCTCAGCGGTTTACCGACGGCGTCGGGGTATCACCGCTGGCCTACCTGTCCGCACTGCGCATGCGTGCCGCGTCTCGGCTGCTGCGGTCCACCGCACGCACCGTTAGTTCGGTGGCGGCCGAAATCGGATATTCCTCGGAAGGCGCATTCACCAACGCGTTCAAGCGATTTAGCGGGCTCACGCCGAGCGCCTACCGACAACAGCAATGACCGAGTAGCGCCGCGGGACTTACGCGTACGGCTGCAGCGGCCCGATATGGCCCCCTGGGTGTGTCCCGTCGCCCTGTCGCAGCACGGTGAAGCCGCCGGGAATCCACGGGGTCTGCAGTTGTGCCGTCGAGTCCGGCGGAGTCACCACGATCGTGGTCGGCGGCCAGGCCGGCTCCGGGCCGTTCGGGCCGATCTTCGGGAGGAAGGCCAGCAGGCTGGCGGCGGATGCTCCCGGCGCGAGGACGACCGGCTGCACATCGCCGCTCTCCCTCGGCAGGCTGTAGGTCGGGCCTAACGTCGGGTCGTCAGGGCCAACGAGGTCCACCCCGGGATAGCCCCGCAGGGTGCAGGTCTGCTGGGAGACATTCGTCAAAATCACGTAGAAGTGCAGATAGACCTGCTGGCCGGGCGAAATGGGCGGACTGGTACCGAGTTTCAGCGAATCGGCCCCACACCATGGCACGGCTGCCGCTGTCGTGTTCGTCGCTGCCGGCAGAGCGAGTGCCGCGGCAATGGCCATGGCGGCCGCGCCTGTTGAGAGCCTCATGGGTCCATCTAACCTGCATCTATTCGTTGGATCGAGATTCGCGCGTTGACGTGCCAGACCGAGCCGTTCGCATTGACCTGCAGATAGAGACCCTTCACCTCAGCGCCAACCTGGTGCTCGACAACGAGGTTGGCCTTGTCCTTCACTCGCACGTACGTGTCCATGAAGCTCGGCAGCGCGTTGGCGTCGCTTCCGGTGCCGACAGAGAGCGCCTTGGCGTTGCTGGCGTTGATCACGTCGACCGTGGGGACGACGTCCGGGCTCAGGGCATCCTCGAGGTATCGCAGGCGCGCGTAGCCGGCCGGTGGCGTCAACGACATCGGGATGATGGTCGGGTTCGCCACGTCGTAGGAGTTGATCAGCGACATAGCCGTGACGTGATATAGACCAGCCCGCAGCGTCACAACGCCGGTCCGATCGTCGAGGCCGATGTTCCCGCCCTCCTGAACTTCCTTTTTGTTGAAGACACGCGCGTTCCAGCCGGCGAGGATCGGCTTGTTCGACAGTGCGTACTCGGCGTAGACCGCGTAGTCGGCCGCGGGCACTTCGTGGCCTCGACTGCACGCTGCGACGGCGGTGCCTGCGACCAGGGCGATAATTACGACGAGCGAACGAGACCTGACCATCGGTGATAAGCCCATTTCCAATCCATTCCCTCTCGATTTTCACCATGTTCGTGCTGGTCATCCTTTGGCCCCTGGTCGTTAACCAATGGATTTGCTGGTGCTCCATGATGATCCAACGATGTGAACCATCCTCCTCCGTGCCCGAAGCGCGAGTCGAGCGGAATCCGGAAATCTGTAATCCTCTGTGCTGCAATGCCATTACGGGCAGCGATAGCTCGGCCGGCTCAACTTCAGCCACCCGATAACCCGGGCGTTGCAGCCAGACGCGTAGCCTGACGCCGTGCGGATTCTTGCCGCGTCTGATTTGCACTACCGACTCGGTCACTACGACTGGCTCGTTTCGCGGGCGCCTTCAGCCGACATCGTGGCGCTCATCGGCGATCTCGCCGACGTGGGCAGTCCCGTGCCGCTCGAGGTGCAGATCGTCGTGCTCGAACGTTATCTGGATCGGCTTGCAGACATCGCTGTCGTTCTCGTTGTCTCCGGAAATCACGATCTGGACGGGCCGGGCGAGCACGGCGAACAAATCGCCTCATGGTTGCGCCGATCGCGGCCCGGCCGAATCTTTTCCGACGGGCAGAGTGTCGACATTGACGGGTACCGCTTCACCATGTGCCCTTGGTGGGACGGCGACGTGACCAGGGAGGCGGTCGGGCTGCAATTGGCCGAAGCTGCCATCGAGCGACCTGAGCGCTGGGTCTGGCTGTATCACGCGCCGCCTGCCGGCACGGTCCTATGTAACGACGGTCGGCGGATCTTCGCCGACGAGGATCTTGCGGCGTGGATTGTCCAATACCAACCCGACATGGTCTTGAGCGGCCATATTCACCAGGCGCCCTGGGTCGATGGTGGATCCTGGCACGATCGCCTCGGCCAGACCCTGATCTTCAATGCCGGCAAGCAGCAGGGCAAGGTGCCGCCACACATCATGTTCGACACCGATACCGGCACCGCCGATTGGTTCGGGGTGGACCGCGACGAATCGATCGGCCTCAGATGAGGACGATCATCAGCACTCGGGGTCGCGGACCGAGCCGGGCCGCACCGATCCGTGATGATGCACCAACGTGTCGACGATCTGTCCGAGCATGCTCACATGCCCGCCTTCATCTGCCAGCTGCTGTTTGACGTCGACGAGGTAGCGGGTGATGGCGTCCAGCCGCGAGGCGGTCATGCTCAGTATTGCGAGGGCGGCCCCGGGTTGTTCGGTGAGAAAGGATTCGGGATCGTCGATGACGTAGCAGCGCGTCTCGGAGCTCGCCCGGACGGTCGCGCTCGCGGGTTGCCGGAGCACCACTGACATCTCACCGAAGACCGCGCCGGGCGTGTCGATACGGGCGAAGGGCACACCGTCGCGCTCGGCCGTCACCGAGCCTGACGACAGCACGTAGATGTGTGACACCATCTCGTCTGCTTCGATGATGAGTTCACCGGCCTGCCAAGATTGCTGAGGGAGGTCAGCGCACAAGGCCAGAAGGACGCTCACTGCGACAGTATGGATGACTTGCGATTGACGCGCCGACCGGCCGGGCCCGGGGCCGCGATCGACGTGATCATGAAGTCGATGGACGCAAGTGCCTCCGCGCGGGCGGCGTCGACGTCGACCGCGTTTGCGACGAACAGTGCCGCCTCGTTTATTGCGGCGATGATCAGCCGGGCGGTCATCCGCGTCGAGGGCATCGGTCGCACCTGTTTGGCGGCGACACCGCGTTGCAGCAGGTGATCCAGGACGTCGAGCGTGTAGCGGTCGTCAATCTGATGCCACCGGGTGAAGCCGAGCACCGACAGCGCGTCGGTCAGCACGACCTGCCGAATGTAGGGATCCGTGCACCAATCCAACAGGTTGCGCGCCGACACCCGCATGATCTCCAGCGGGGACGATACCCCGGCACTCCATTCTCTGGCTCGGCGAACGCCCTCCTCCTCGAAGTCGGTGAGCAGCGCCTCGAGCACCGCCGCCTTGTCCGAGAAGTGGTGGTAGAAGGCCCCTTTGCTGGATCCCGCGCGATCCAGAATCGCGTCGATGCTGCACCCGTGATAGCCGTGCTCGGTGAACAATTCGCGGGCGGCCGTCACGATGGCCGTGCGGGTCGCGGCACGGCGATCGGCCTGGGTTCGTCTCGTCATCGGCCGACGCTCCGATGTTCGGAACTGTGTCGTCCGTTCGACCGCGCCACAAGATATAGACTACTAGTCTGTATCTAGCCGCGGCGGAATGAGGTCTCCTGTGTCCCTGATCGACATGTTCGGGCTTGCCAGCGGGATCTTCTGGATCCTCACCTACGCGTGCGTGATACGGCAGGGTCTGCTCGACCGCAGCTACGCGATGCCCTTTCTCGCGTTGGCAATGAACATCACCTGGGAGTTCCTGTTCACGTTCGTCTACCCATCGGTCGGCGGGATAATGCAGGAGGTCATCAACGCGATCTGGTTCGCCGCCGATATCGCCATCCTCGCGGTCTTCCTGAAGTACTGGCGCTCTGACTACCCGAAAAACCTTCCCCAGTCTTACTTTTGGCCCATGTTCGTATTTGCTTTTGTGATGGTGACCCCGATGATGGTCGCCATAGTGTCGGTGTTCGGGCGCGAAAACGGTTCGGTCTACACGGCTTACGTCGACAACCTGATCATGTCGGCACTGTTCCTGAGCATGCTCATGCGTCGCGGTGACCGGCGCGGCCAGAGCATGTGGATAGCCTGGGGCAAGCTGCTGGGCACCGTGACGGCTGCCATCTCCCAGTACCTCTACTCACCGGGAAACGTTGTCTGGCTGGTGATCTACGTCGAGATTCTGGTTCTCGATCTGCTCTATGTGTTCCTGTTGTCGAAGGCCCCGCGGTATCAGCGCGCCGAGGGGCGCCTCGAGACGCTCACACCGGCTTAGCGCCGTCGATCTGATCCCGGTCGTATTCGATGACGGGCGCCGAGTCGCCGTACACGTTGAGGGTGTGGATGAACCGGTGCAATCCCATCACGCCCGCGCAGGTGAAACCGAGCTCGATGATCTGTGCAGCGGTGAAATGCTCGCCCAGCCGCTTGTAGAACTCGTCGTCCATGGCGTGGTGGTCGGCCGAGAGCAGGTCGATGAACTCGACGGCCATCTGCTCCTGCGGCGTCAGCGTGCCGTGGCCCGGCGCGAGCAGGCACGCGACGTCGTCGTCGGTGATCGAGTCATGCTTACGCGACTGGCTACAGGGCTCGCATTCGCCGAGTTGAGCGCTGCGGATACGCAACAACTCCAGGATCCGGCCGCCGAGCAGAGTGCCGGCACCGAGGTGGGTCCGCGCCATATTGACCTGTTCGAGCTGCGCGCTGCGATAGGCGAAGATCTGCAACGGCACCGGCGTCGCATAGAGCCCGGCGGCAACGCCGGCGTCGACGATTTCGCGGGAGCGCGAGCTGAGCTCTTCCATCGGGATTGGTGCAATACGCGGCATTAATTCAGGCTATCTTTTTTATGCGTTACTGAGAAGAAGCGAGTGGGAGAATTCGATGTCCAGACTTGCCGGAAAAGTGGCGATAGTTACCGGAGGTGCCGGCGGTATTGGTGCGGCGACGGCGCACGAATTGGCCCGCGAAGGCGCGGCGGTTGCCGTCGTTGATATCGACGAGGCGAAGGCCAACGACGTCGCCGACGAGATTCGACGAACCGGGGCCGCAGCGATCGCCCTCGGTGGCGATCTGGCCGAGGAAGACGTGGTGAGATCCGTGGTGGCTGCCACGGTGGCAGAGCTCGGCCGCGTCGACGTCCTGCACAACAACGCCGCATTGACCGCCAGCGGCTTCTTGTCCCGCGACACCACGGTCTCCGAGATGCCTCTCGAAGTGTGGCACCGGTCAATGGAGGTAAACCTCGGAAGTCAGCTGCTCATGTGCAAATACGCTGTTCCCGAAATGCGTAGCGGCGGTGGGGGTTCGATCATCAACATGTCGTCGGGCGCGGCCCTGTCGGGTGACCGGACCCGCCTGGCCTACGGCGTCTCGAAGGCCGGGGTGCACGCCTTGACGATGTACGTGGCGACCAGCGAAGGCAAGCAGGGCGTGCGCGCGAACACCATCGTGCCCGGATTGATTCTCACCGACGCGGTGCGCGCGCACCTGTCCGAGAACATTCTCGACGGCCTGGGCCGCGCCACGTTGACGCCCTATGTCGGGCAACCAAAAGACGTAGCGGACCTCGTCGTTTTTCTGGCTTCCGAGCAGTCCCGCTACATCACCGGACAAATGATTTCGATCGACGGCGGAATGTCGGCGCACGTCGCGATGAACACCGGCGACTAAATAATTGCAGCCATTATCGACACCAGCGCCGATGCGATCAGCGGATGTGAATTAGCGAATTTCTTTCTCGCCCTATTGAGTTGTCGGCCCGAGCGCGTATACGCCGGTCTCCGGGTGGTGGTACCAACCGCTGGCGGCGTGCGTGCCGCCGTCGACGTGGATCGTTTGGCCGGTGACGTAGCTGGACATGTCCGACGCGAGAAACACTGCCGCTCCTGCCATCTCGTCGACGTGCCCTGCGCGCCCCATCGGAACCGTGAAGCCGACCCGATCCCGGGATCCCGGCGGCGCTATCTGCTCGAGGCCTTCGGTCCAGGTGATGTCCGGGGCCAGCGCGTTGACCCGGATGCCGTGCGGGGCGAGTTCGAGGGCGGCAGTCTTGGTGTAGTTGATGACGCCCGCCTTGGCCGCCGCGTAGGTCGCATAACCCGGCGCGGCGCGCACACCCTCGATCGACGTCACGCTGATGACGCTGCCGGGCAGTTTCTGCTCGACGAGGTTGCGGGCCACCCGCTGCGTGCATAGGTAGACGTGGCGCAGGTTCGACTTGTAGAGGGCGTCCCACCCGTTCTCGGTGGTGTCGAGGATCCCCGACCAGAAGACTCCCCCGGCATTGTTGACCAGGATCGTCACCGGCCCGAGCTCGCCCGAGGTCTGCGCCAGCGCGGCGTCCACCGCGGCGCTGTCCCGCACGTCGACCGGAATGCCGAGAGCACCGATCTCATCGGCGGCGGACGCGCAGGTATCGGGATTTCGTTCCCAGATCGCGACTCGCGCGCCGAATGCCTTCAGCCCCGCCGCGATGCCGCGGCCGATGCCTGCGCCACCACCGGTGACGACCGCGACGCGGTCGGTCAGGAGCACGCTTGACGGATCGAGTGCCATGACACCGAATATAGAACAATCCCACTTCAAGGTTTACAGTCCTCACTAAATATGTTCGATATGTAACGTCAAGCAAGCGCAGGGAGGCCCGAGATGGGCAGCACGATCTTCGTCACCGGCGCGACCGGTCAGACCGGCGGCAACGTCTGCGAGCAGTTGATTGAGCGTGGTGACCAGGTTCGCGCCCTGGTTCGTGATCCCGACGCCGCCACGGCGCTGGCCGAAATCGGCGTCGAATTGGTCAAGGGCGACATCAGCGACGCCGACGACGTGCTTCGCGCGGCCAAGGGCGCCGAGGCCGCTATTCACTGTGCGGCCCTGCTCGGCGGCGCGAGTCAGGACCTCGAAGACTTCAAGGCCGTCAACCTGGTCGGCACGACCAACGTCCTGGATGCCGGGAAAGCGCACGGCATGCGCCGGGTCGTCGCCCTGAGCACCGCCACCTTCCTGAATCTGAACGCCGGCGTCGACTTCGAAGAGGCGCCCGTTCTTGGGAACCCACCCAACGACCCCTACACCGTCACCAAGCTCGCCGCGTTTCTGGAGGCGCACCACCGCGCGGCCGCGGGCGACGACGTGCTCACCTGCCACCCGGGCGCCATCTACGGTCCTGGCCTGGTCGTAGAACGCGCATTGCACCGCACCAGTTTCAACCGCGTGCTGTTGGCAGGCATGCGCGGAAAGATCAAGCGCTACTTGGCCTTTCCGGTGACCTGGGTCGCCGGAGCGGACGTCGCGAAGGGCTCGATCGCCGCGTTGGACAAGGGCGTGGCGGGTGAGCGCTACCTGTTGGTCGGCCGGCCCGAAGACACCTTCAGTACGGCCGGCGGCATCAACCGCGCTTGCGAGGTCGCCGAAATCGACCACCGTGTCGAGGATCTCGACTACCGCACCGACCCCGAGGCGTTGACTGCCGAATTCGGGCCCACCTTGATGGCCATCGCAAAGGCCGCGGCGAAAAGCGATCGCAAGCCCAGAAGCAACAACAACCTGACCGCGCGGCGATTGGGGTATGCGCCGATGTCCTTCGACGACGGTCTACGACTGTTGATCTCATGGCTACGCAAACTCGGCAAGCTGTAGGGGCTGCCACGGTGTCGACCGCCGAATCGCGCCGCTCAGATCATGGAGATCTGGCCGATCGGATCCTGGACGCGGCCCAGCGGCTGGTATTCCGGACCGGCGCCCGCAAGTTGTCGCTGTCGGACGTGGCAAGCCTGGCCGGGGTATCGCGCCCCACCATCTACCGATACTTCGTCTCCAAAGAAGACCTGATCGACGCGATGGGAAAGCGTGAACGCCGTCGCTTCTACGCGGCGATGGAGAACGCGACTTCCGGAGTCGTCGGCGCCGCACGGCTGGAGGCCGCGGTCGACGTCGTCGCGACCTTCCTCGAGGCTCAGCCGCCGGGGCAGCTGCTCGACCTCGAGCCGGGCTTCGCCTACGACCAGATGGCCGCGGCGCTACCCATGCTCGTCGAAGGGCTGGTGACGGTTTTGCAGCACTGTGCCCACGAGGGCGCGCTCGCCGCGGGGGCGGATCCGCGAGACCTGGCCGGCGCCATCGCGCGGACCGCGTTGAGCCACTACATATTTCCCGAGACCGATCGCGTTGCGGCGCGCCGGCAGATCCGTGCGGCCGCCGGACTTTTCGGCCGCGCCTGAGCCACGGCGTACCCGTCCGATGCGGCCGGCGTCCGTGGGATTCGTCAGTTCTTCATATTTCTGTCGCTTTGCCGCCGCACACTGAGTCATGCGCTCCCCTCGCTGGCTGGCCCGATTGACCGTCCCCGCACTGGTTGCTGCTGCCCTCGTGACCAGCGCTCCGATTGCGACTGCCGATCCGGTCAGTGACGGCTACCTTGCCCAGCTGCGCGCCGCGGGCCTCACCTGGCCGCCCGGACACGAAGGCGCCTTGATCGGGATGGCGCAGCTTATCTGCGACGACCTCGGCTGGGGCTGGCTGCCAGACCAGATCGCCCAGGACGTTCATGCGAACTTGGATCCGCGAGGCATCGCGGTCGGAGACGTCGCTTCCATGGTCGGCATCGCGCATCGGACCTATTGCCCCAACCAGAGGTGCTGGGCGCCGCACTGCTGAGCGCTGCGGCTTGCTGCGACAGGCCGGCCAAGCTCGAACGCATGTCGATTTCATAGAACTTTTCGGCTCTACCGCCCATTTTGTCTTTCAATTCGATATGCGTTTAAGAGCGGCGGGATACTCCTTATTAGTTTGCTGATACGTTCACCTCTGGTGGCCCGCGCGGCGGTAAAACCACGATATGAGGGCGGAAAAGATGAGGATCAGCACATTTATCGCGGCGACTGCATTCTTTGCTGGCGCGGCAACCTTGCCAGCATCCCTAGCCTCGGCCGAGCCACTGGCCACGGGCGACGACACGAAAATGAACGGTGTCTATAACTACGCGGACGAAGACGGCGACACCGGAGTCTGGACCATCAACACCACGTGCAAGCAGGTCTGCGTCGCCCACGTGACGACCGGTCCGGGCATGGGGTTCAACGCCCCGCTGCTCGACGGCCAATACACCGTGACGCGCACCATCCCGGAAGCCGCGATCTGCGCCAACGACAACAGCCTGCACCCGGTGACTGTTCACCAATCGTGGGACCCGCTGACGCTCACCGGGGTGGCGATCTTCCTGGACAGCACCGCGCCTTGCGGCCTCACCGACCCGCACGACACCTTTACGCTCACAAAAATCGGCTAGCGACTACCGACATCGAAACGCGATAGCGAATGCGATATCGCGTTTCAAAGTTCAACTAGTCCAACCTTTTTGGTGCTGGTGTGACCGCGCTCGGACCCGTCACACCTTGGAGCTCAGCCCCGCGATCAAATTGATCGTGACGGCGAGCACCACCGCACCCAACAGGTAGGACACCATCGCGTGTCGTAACACCGTCGCCCTGATGGACGTCAGATTGATCTCGGTGTCTGACACCTGGTAGGTCATGCCGACGGTGAACGCGACATACGCGAAGTCCCGAAAGCGCGGCGGCTCCGGGTCATGGAAATCGATCCCGCCCGGATCGTCGGAGTAATACAGCCGCGCGTAGTGCACGGTGTAGAGCGTGTGCACGGCGAACCAGGACGCCGCCACGCTCAGAATGCCGACGATGGCGGCGTGGATCGCCTCGCCGCCGGAGCGCGACCCGGCGGCCACCACGTACCCGACCCCACCCAGGCTCGCGATGCTTGCGGTCAGGATGACCGCGTCGGCCAGCCACCGGGTCGGGTCCTCACGCGTCGCCCATATCCGGGTTTGCTCGGCATCCATCCCGCGCAGGATGAGCTGCGTCCACGCCACATACACGCCGGCGGCGGTGATCCAACCGACGAGCGCGTAGCGCCCACCCAAGGCATTTCCCACCATGATGGCGACGACAACTCCGAGCACCACGACAACTGTCATCCGAACCGCGACGGTGTCGCGGAACATTTTCACCAGGGACGTCACCACCGGAACCTAACCATCAGCACCCGTCGTCCGATAGCGACACTCGGGAGAAACTCCGAAAAAGACATGGTTGCCACCGGTCACTATTTCGTGAGTATTGGAAAAGAACGCATTTTACGGCGCAGCGTGACCGTTTGCTGCTTTCGCGCCCGGTTCGTCAATTCGCCGCGCACTCGCGCTTCGTGCGCCGCATAATGATGCCGTTGTACCGCCCCGCCAAGACAAGGAGCCGACCGTGATCTCTCCTCGCAAACTTTACTTGTTGAGCGTCCCCGCTATTGTTGCCGCCTCGTTGACCGTGGGCACCGGGGTCGCGGTCGCCGACGACGACGGGTACCTCGCGCAGATCAAGAAGATCGGCCTCACCGGGGACAGCGTCGCCCTGATCCAGCTCGGGCACTTGATTTGCGCCGACCGCGCCAACGGCGATACCCCAGACCAGCTGGCCCAGGTGGTGCAGAAGCAAAACCCGGGGATCAGCCTCAGTGACGCGACGGGTGTCGTCAGCGCCGCGGAATCCAACTACTGCCCCTAACTAGCCGGCGCCGCCGGAGTCATCCGGTAGCAAACGCCGCCACGGGCATCTCCACCGTTCCACGGCATGGGCCGCTGGAGATGTCGGTGTGCCAGGTACCACGCAGCGACCCGTCCGGTTGCGGTGCGTAGAACGCCCACGACTTCGCGGGCGCCCAGACTTTCGTAATCCCTTCGCCCATATAGCAATCCCACTGAAAGTCGAAGTGCTCCACCCACCGAGTTCCGTCCCAGACGTAGTGCGATGGCTGGGGCAGCGTCGGGTTCTTCGGGACCGGCCCGTTGGTGGCGGTCGCGACACACTGGCCTGACGAGCACGACGTCACGAAGACGTAGTAAGCGCTGAACGTGGGTTCGGCTTGACCGGCCGCCACGCTGGTGCCGGTCTTGTTCACCGCATATCTCACCAGCGAGTACTTTCCATTCCACACCGGGGTTGCGGCGTGCGTCGAAATCGCCGGTGCAGCAAGGATCGTCACGATGCCGAGCGCCACCGCCACGCCGAACCTCGAACGCAAACACACCGTGCCAATGGTGCGCACTCGATGACGCGATGCGGTATCGGCCCGGACACGATCGCGCGGTGATGCCTCAGTCCAGCTGAAACTTCGTGGCGCCGAACGGTTCCGATGTGCCCATCGCGAACACGGCCGACGGCCGCGCGCGATAGACATGCCAGGGCGGCGGGCCCGCCGACGGCGCACTGTACTCGGCCGTGAGCGCGTCGCCGGCAACCTGGGCGGGCCATCCAGAACGGACAAAAGCCGCTGCGACGGAGGCTAATTCGTCGCCATCGCCGATCCGATCGGCGGTGCCTTCGAGGGCAAGGTCGAACTGATCGGTAGCGACGCTGACCACACATCTGTGATCGCGGGCCAGGTTGCGAGACTTCCGGGTCGCGGATCCGGACGTGAAATACCAGCTGCCGTTGTGCACAACCACCCCCACCGGCCGCACGTGCGGGCTGCCGTCGGGATTGATTGTGGTGAGCCACGCCGTATGTCGTTGCGGACCACCAGTGCCCGGCGCCTGCGTCAGCTGGCCGTCCAGTACCGTCTTCACCCGGGCCCACTCAATCGTCGGCGCTCCGTAGCCGTCGAGATTGCGCGCTTTGATCGTCATAGCAGTGTTGACCGAAGCCGCCCGCAAAACTCATCGCCCATGCAGCAGGAACAGACCGTACGCCGCAATGGACTGCGAGTCGGCGATCACTCCCGAGCGGATCATCTGCTCGACGTCGTCGCGCGCGAACCACGCGCTGCGCATGTCCTGCTCCTCGTGCTCGCGGGCCGCTTGCCCCTCGGAGATACCGGTGGCCAGGAACACCCAGCCACGCTGACTGGTCATACCGGGGGCGACGTCGAGCAGACCAAGTGCCTCGAATGACGTCGCGCTCAAACCGGTTTCCTCGCGCAGCTCGCGCGCGGCCAGCTCGGCGGGCTCGGTGTCGGCCAGGTCGGGTGCGGTGCCCTGCGGAAACTCCCAGCGGCGCGCGCCCACCGGATAACGGAACTGTTCGACCAGCCGGAATCGGTCCCCGTCGTAGGGCATCACCAGCGCGTAGGTCGGCTTGTCCACCACGGCGTAGATGCCGGGGCTGCCATCCGGGCGACGGATGTCGTCTTCCCGGAAGATCAGCCACGGGTTCCGGTAGATCTCGCGCGACGCGAGTCGTTCGATGAAAGGCACGCAGCTCAGTATGAATGCGACCAACCCGTCGCGACCGCGATGGCGAACGGGTAGCGTCCGAAGCCATGCCTTCCCAAGAAGCCATCACCCAAGCCGTCAACAGCTATCTCACGCACGTCGCCAACGGCGCCACCGAAGAAGTGGTGAACCTCTACTCCGCCGACGCCACCATCGAGGATCCAGCCGGAACCGATGTGCGGCGCGGCCGGGATGCGGTCCGTGAGTTCTATGCGGCATTCCAAGATGCCAAGAAAGAAACCGAACTCGCCGAAATTCGCGTCGGCGGCAATGAGGCGGCGTTCTTCTGGCACCTGACGCTCGATGCCGGCGACACCCGTACCCGGATCTCGCCCATCTCGGTGATGACGTTCGACGACGACGGGAAGATCACGTCGATGCGGGCGTTCTGGTCGCCTTCCGACGTTCGTGTCCTCTAGCGCAAAGCCGTTACAGCCGAAGAAAATACGGGCGCGCCCGGGACGAGCCGTCGCGCTCCCCGACGTTGCGCTGGCACAAATCGGCGCAGTAGCCGATAGTCATAGAAATGTGACGTCCTGGGAGGCGGGGTGAACATGCACGGCCACATCATCGTCAGCGGTGACGACGCGCTGGCGACGACGATCGCCGAGGAGCTGGAAACCGCCGGCGCCACCGTCGTCAAGCTCGTCGATGACACTGTCGCTGACACCAAGGACGACCTCGTCGAGGCCGGGATCGTGCGGGCGGCCGCCGTGGTCTGCGCCGGGGATGACGACGCGGTAAATCTCGAAATAGCCTTACTGGCAAGGAAAGCCAACCCGCACGTGCGAGTGGTTGCCCGGCTGGCCAATGATGTGCTGCGCGGTGCGGTCGCCGTCGACAACGGCCCAGGCGCGATCCTCGACGTCGCCGAGCTGGCGGCACCGTCGGTCGTCGAGGCGTGCCTGGCGCACACGGCGCACCCGTTCGAGGCGGCCGGCATCAAGTTCCTCGTCTCGGGCGCGCAGGCGCCCTATGACGCCACGCTGCGCGAGATCTACGCCGACCTGGCGCCGGTCGCGGTGATCCACGGCAAGAACTCGCCCGCACCCGGGTTGCTCGAGACTTGTCCGGGCCGCGACCTGAAGGTCCACGCCGGCGACTGGACCGCGATGATCGGCACCGTCGAAGAGCTGGCGGGGCGGGGCATCAAAGCCCCGCGGCCCAACACGACACGCATCCCGCAGCGCCGGCTGCGGCGGGCCATTGACGTCGTGCGCAGCCTGCGCAACGACGTCAACCCGATGTTCATGCGTGCCGTAGCGGCGGTGCTGACCGTCTTGATCGGCTCGACGGTGTTGCTGCGCTACAGCTATCAGCCGCACGCGAAGATGAACTGGGTCGACGCGCTGTACTTCAGCACCGAGACGATCGCGACGGTGGGCTACGGCGACTTCAGCTTCCTCGCGCAACCCACCTGGCTGCGACTGTTCAGCATCGGATTGATGTTCGGCGGCTTGATGACCACCGCCGTCCTTGTCGCGTTCATCGCCGACCTGTTGATCTCGCGCCGCTTCGCGTATACGTCCGGCCGCCGGCGGGCGAGCCAACTGCGCAATCACATCGTCGTCGTCGGGCTGGGCTCGTTCGGCAGCCGCGTCGCCGCCGATCTGAGCGCCGCCGGATACGACGTCGCGGTGATCGAAATCGATGAGAACAACCGCTATTTGTCGACCGCGGCCGAATTCGACATTCCCGTGATCTTCGGGGACGCGACGCTGCGCCAGACTCTGGAAGCGGCCCGCGTGGACCACGCCCGCGCGATCGCGGTGCTGACTCACGATGACATGACCAACATCGAGACCGGGATCGTGCTGCGCGAGATGCTGGGCCCGCGAGTGATGCCGCACGTCGTCCGGCCCGACGTACCGATCGTGCTGCGCATCTACGACCATGCGCTGGGCGGCGCCGTGGCCGAGCGGTTCGGTTTCGACACCGTTCGTTCGACCGTCGCGTTGGCCGCGCCGTGGTTCGTCGGCGCCGCGATGGGCCTGCAGGTGCTCGGGACGTTTTCGGTCGGGCAGCGCTACTTCATGGTCGGCGGCATGCATGTGGCGGCGGGCAGCGAGCTCGACGGGCTGCGGATGTTCGAACTGTCCACGCAGACCCGCGTCATCGCGATCACCCGGGAGGACGCTGCGGTCCAGCTGCACCCGCGGCGCGACGCCCGGCTGCGTGGCGGCGACACCGTCTACGTCGTGGGCCCCTACCGCGAACTGGTGGCGACTCTGCAAAAGGGGCAACCCCCGCAACCCGAAGTCGGCCGCGAGCGGCTGCCGGCCTAAAGCCGCCCGGCCACGTCGGCGGCGCGGCGCACCTGGTCGAGGTTCGAACTGGTCGGAATCAGCTGAACCTCGTCGGTGCCGACCTCTTCGAACTTGCGCAGCACCGCGGCCAGCTCGTCTTCGCTGCCGGCCCAGCCGGTCATCGGGGCCATCGCGTCGACGTACTCCGCCGGTATCCAGTTCATATAGCGGCGCAGGTGCCGATGCACCTGGGCGCGCGACTGCTCGGGCGTGCCGAAGGCGAACCAGAACGACGTCACCAGATGGGGCTTGGGCTTGCCGGCCTGGGCCCACGCTTGCCGCGCGACGTCGAAGAGTTCATTTTGCTTGTCGACATCCAGGTCCAGGGTGGTGCCGGCCAGCCCGTCGGCCCAGGCTGCCGCGCTGCGGACGGTCTTCGGCCCGATACTGCCGACGAACAGCGGCGGACCACCGGGCTGAACCGGCGCAGGCCCGACCGGCAGCACCGACTCGGTGATCTTTTCGCCGGCCCATACCCGCTTCATCACCGCGACCCGCTCGGCCATGTCGCGCATGGTCTGCGTCGCCGCGTCGGCGCCGACCGCGTGGTAGTCCTCGTGCCTGCCGCCCACGCCGACGCCGACGGTCAACCGCCCGCCGGACAGCATGTCGCCGGTCGCCAGCCCTTTCGCCAGCATCACCGGATCGTGCAGCTGCGGCACGATCACCGTCGTCATCAGCCGCACCCGTTTCGTCCAGGCGGCGAGCGCGCCGAGCAGCGTGAGATTGTCCGGGTTTTCGAACGCGATGCGCTCGCCCCAGCACAGCGACGAGAAGGGGCCCTCGTCGATCGCGCGCGCCCAGGTCTCGAGCACCGTGGCATCTAAATCCGGTTCCATCACCGGCATCGTCATTGCTATCCGCACGACGGCGATTCTGGCATGCCCTCAACATGTGGTCCCTCAAGTGGCAGCATGGGGTGAGTGCCCTTAGCTAGTACGTCCATCGCACATGTCCGCCTGACGGTCACCGATATCGAGCGATCGCGGCAGTTCTACGAGAGCGTGTTCGACTGGCCGGTGTTGCTGGAAGTTCCCGAGAATGCGGACGAGGCAACCCGCAACCAGTTCTCCTTCTTGTACGGCGGCGTCGTCTACGACCTCGGCGGCACGCTGCTCGGGCTGCGGCCGGTCGCCTCGGACCGCTTTCACGAAGACCGCTGCGGTCTTGACCACATCGCGTTCCGACTTGGCAGTAAGGACGAATTAGACACCGCCGCAGCACATCTCGATGAAGTTGGGGTCGAGCACGAGCCGGTCAAAGACATTGGGCCGTCCTACATTCTGGAATTCCGAGACCCCGACAACATCGCCTTGGAGCTGACCGCGCCCAAGTAACATTTCGCGCGTTGTCGGCTCGCGGCGCCAGTGGTTCACTGGAAGGAACTATGTCCATCAGTTTCAACCACACCATCGTCGCCGCACGCGACAAACGCGAGTCCGCGGAATTTCTCGCCGAGCTCTTCGACCTGCCCAGCCCCCAGCCATTCGGCCACTTCATGGTCGTCGCGCTCGAGCACGGTGCGAGCCTCGATTTCGCCGACGTCCCCGAGGGCGAGGAAATCAGGCGGCAGCACTATGCGTTCCTCGTTTCCGAGCCGGAGTTCGACACGATCTACGGCAAGATCCAATCGCGCGGCCTGCAGCATTGGGCCGATCCGCGCCAAAGCCGGCCCGGCGAGATCAACCACAACGACGGTGGGCGCGGCGTCTACTTCCTGGATCCCTCCGGCCACGCCCTGGAGATCCTGACTCGGCCCTACGGCTCGGGGAGCTAGTCGGCGCGCGGCGCGCCGTGCCTGCGGCTCTCCTGACCCCGATAGTCGTCGGCGAGCTTCGCGACGTGCTTGGGCAGGGTGCCGGACGCCACGTCGGCCAAGGTCGTCTCCTCCAGGACCGACCGCATGCTGGCGCGCAGCGCACGCCAGACGTCGGCCAGCGGCGCCGTCGGTCCCGAGTACGGCAGGTCACCGAGCCCGATGTCACGGACGCTGGCCAGCGGCCCGTCGATGCAACGCAGCACGTCGGCAATGCTGATCTCGCTGCCCGGCCGGGCCAGCTCATAGCCCCCGTCGCGACCGCGGTGGCTGCGCACCAAGCGATCGGTGCGCAGATTGGTCAGTATGTCGACCAGAAACTGCGGCGGTATGCCCTGCGCCTGGGCCAAGTCGTCGGTCTTGACCAGCGCGCCGCTGTCCGCGGTGGCGAGCTGAATCATCGCCCGCACCGCGTACTCAGCCTTCGCCGACATCCGCACGTTGAGGATTGTGCCACCCCCGGCGCGGTGACGATGCGAACGCGTGGGTCTGCGGGCTAGGCGCCCAACTCCAGCATCTCGATGACGCGCTGTGCCATTTCCTCGAGCGAGCGGTCCGGGATCAGCCGCAGATCCGGATTCTTCGGCCGCTGATATGGACTGTCGACCCCGGTGAAATGTGTGATTTCGCCTGCGCGGGCTTTGGCATACAGCCCCTTGGGATCACGCGCCTCACATTCCGAGAGCGGCGTATCGCAGAACACTTCGAAGAACTCAAATCCAGCGTCGCCGTGCACTTTACGAGCCATCTCGCGGTGTTCGGCCAGCGGACTGATCGCGGGCACCAGCACGGTCTGGCCGGAATCGGCGAGCAGCGTCGCGACATGAGCCAGCCGGCGTAGGTTCTCCGCACGGTCGGCCATCGAAAAGCCCAGGTCGGCATTCAGCCCGTGCCGCAGGTTGTCGCCGTCGAGAACATAAGCGGGCGTTCCCTTTTCGAGCAGCTTCTGCTCGACCAGCATCGCCACCGACGATTTACCCGCACCCGACAGGCCGGTGAGCCACACCGTCCGCCCTCGCGCTGCCCGGTCTTCGGCGGTGACCAGCGACTCGTGTCGCACCGTGTTCGGGCTGGCCTTCTGCGCCGCGACGTCGCGCAACACCATGCCCGCCGCGACCGTGCCGTTGGTGTTCGGGTCGATGAGAATGAACGAACCGGTGCTGGCGTTGCGGGTGTACTCGTCGAGCAGCAGGGGCACCTGCGTGCGCAGCGTAACGCGGCCAAGTTCGTTGAGCTTCAACGCCGTAGCGCTCTTGTCGCGATGCAGGGTATTCACATCGAGGCGGTAATCCAGCGCAGTGACCCGAGCACGGGTGGTTCGGGTGGTGTGCTTGATGACGTAATCGCGGCCCGGCTCGAGCGCCGTACCATCGGCCATCCAGCACACGGTCGCGTCGAATTCCCGCGCCACTCTGGGCTGGTTATTGGTGCGGGCGATCATGTCGCCACGCGAAATGTCGATATCGTCGGCCAGGCTCACCGAGACGGCCATCGGCGGAAACGCCTCTTCCACAGGACCATTCGGGCCTTCGATCGCGGCGATCCGGCTCGTCTTGCCGATCGGCAGCACCACTACCTCGTCGCCCGGGCGCATCACTCCGCTGGCCACCGTTCCGGCGTAGCTGCGGTGGTCGCGATGCTCGTGGGTCTGCGGCCGGATCACATACTGCACCGGGAACCGCACGTCGACCAGGTTGCGGTCACCGGCGATGTACACCTCCTCGAGGTGCGAAAGCATCGCCGGGCCCTCATACCAGGGCGTCTTGTCCGATTTGGTCACCACGTTGTCGCCGAGCAGCGCGGAAATCGGGATGGTCGCCACGTCCTGCACGTCCAGACGTGCCGCGAAGGCGTGGAACTCATCCTTGATCGCCTCGAACTTCGCCCTGTCCCAGTCGATCAGATCCATCTTGTTGACCGCCAGCACAATGTGCTGGATGCCCAGCAGCGACGCCAGGAAGGCGTGCCGACGGGACTGCTCGAGCAGGCCCTGGCGGGCATCGACGAGCACGATCACCAGCTGGGCGGTCGACGCGCCGGTCACCATATTGCGGGTGTACTGAATGTGACCCGGGGTGTCGGCGATGATGAATTTCCGCCTGGGAGTGGCGAAGTAGCGGTAAGCGACGTCGATCGTGATGCCTTGTTCACGCTCTGCGCGCAGGCCGTCGGTGACCAGCGCGAGATCGGTGTAGTCGTGGCCGCGTTCCTTGGACGTCTTTTCGACGGCGGCCCACTGGTCTTCCATCACGGCCTTGGAGTCGTACAGCAGCCGCCCGATCAGGGTGGACTTGCCGTCGTCGACCGAGCCGGCAGTTGCGATGCGGAGCAACGTTGTTGGTGCAGCCATCAGAAGTAACCCTGCCGTTTCCGGTCTTCCATTCCAGCCTCTGAGATGCGGTCGTCGGCCCGGGTGGCCCCGCGCTCGGTCAGCCGGGACACCGCGGTCTCGGCGATGACCTCCGACACCGTGCCGGCCTCCGATTCGACGCAGCCGGTGCAGGTGACGTCACCGACGGTGCGGAACCGCACCGTCTTCTCCACCACCGGCTCGTCGGCGCGCGGCTGCAGGTGACGGTGCACCGCCAGCAGCATCCCGTCGCGCTCGAAAACCTGTCGCCGGTGGGCGTAATAGATCGGCGGCAACTTGATCTTTTCGGCGCCGATGTAGGACCAGATGTCGAACTCGGTCCAGTTCGACAGCGGGAAGACCCGGATGTGCTCGCCCTTGTGGTGCCGGCCGTTGTAGATGTTCCACAGCTCGGGCCGCTGGGCCTTGGGGTCCCATTGGCCGAATTCGTCGCGGAAGCTGAACACCCGCTCCTTGGCGCGAGCCTTCTCCTCGTCGCGTCGCGCCCCGCCGAACGCGGCGTCGAATTTGTTCTCCCGGATGGCGCGCAGCAGCGTCACGGTCTGAATCGGGTTGCGCGACGGGATGGTCTCGACGACCCGGCCGGCATCAATGTCTTCTTGCACCGACGCCACCACCAGGCGCACCCCGAACTCCTTGACGAGTTCGTCGCGCGTCGAGATCACCTCGTCGAAGTTGTGGCCGGTGTCGACATGCATGACCGGGAACGGCAGCCGTCCGGGGCGGAACGCCTTGAGCGCCAGGTAGAGCATCACGATGGAGTCCTTGCCGCCGGAGAACAGCAGCACCGGCCGCTCGAACTCCGCGGCGACCTCCCGGATGATGTGGATGGCCTCCGCCTCCAACGAGCGCAGATGGCTCAGTTCGTACTGGCCGGCCGCGGGGGCCGCCGTCACACCACTGGTCATTGCTTCCTTGTCCAAACCGTTTATCCGGATAAACTTGGTAGAACTGACCATGTTTACGGTCATTGACGTTTATAGAACCAGTCCGCCCCGGTCGTGTCAATGGGCGTTGGGCCGGGTGGCGCGCGGGCCGAACACCGGACACATCGCGCCAGGTCGCGACGCCGGCCCTTCCGCCGCGGCCGATCGATGCGAAAGCATGGACGTATGACCACCCCCTCCGCTCCCCCCAGCGGGCGCGACGTGATCGCGCAATTTCTGCCCCAATCGCCGTTCGTCGTCAAGCTGGGAATCGTCGCCGATCAGCTCGGCGATGACGAAGTACGACTACGGCTGCCGTGGGATCCCTCCAACGTCACCCTCGGCGACATGGTGCACGGCGGCGCGATCGCCACGCTCGCCGATCTCACCGTGATGGCGGCGGCATGGTGCGGCGCCGAGGCACCGCCCGACCTGCGCGGCGTCACGGTGTCGATGACAGTGGACTTCATGGCGCCGGCCCGGGCCACCGACGTGATCGGGGTGGGCCGGGTACTGCGCCGGGGTCGGTCGCTGACCAACTGCGAGGCCGAGATCATCGACCCGAAGGGCACGCTGATCGCCAAGGCCCTCGCTACTTACAAAGTCGGCTGACCGGCGTCGGCGCTAGAGGGTTATCTCCTCAAGCTTGCCGCTGGCGACATCGAAGACGAAGCCGCGCAGCGACACGTGCTTGGTGACGAACGGGCTGTTTTCGATGCGGCGCAACGACTGCCGCACGTCCTCGGCGAGGTCCGGGAAGGCCTCGGCCGCCCATGGTGGCTTCACGCCCGCCTCTTCTTGGATGGCGCGCTTGAACTCGTCGTCGGTGAAGGTGAGCATCCCGCAGTCGGTGTGGTGAATCAGGATGATCTCCTGAGTGCCCAGCAGCCGCTGGCTGATGGCCAGTGATCGAATCGCGTCGTCGGTGATGACCCCGCCGGCGTTGCGAATGACGTGGGCTTCGCCCTCGTTCAGTCCCAGAATGCGGTAGACGTCGAGCCGGGCATCCATACACGCGACAACGGCGACGTGTTTGCTCGGCGGCAAGGGCAGTGGGCCGTTGAACGTGCTTGCGTATCCGGCGTTGTTGGCCAAGTAGTCATCGGTAACCGTCATTGCACGTCTCCTCTGAGCATCGCGGCATGGAATTTGCTACAGGATCGGTGCCGGAGTGTATCGCTTTCGGTTGGCGCAGCGTCTAGTTTCGCTCTGCGGTTCTTAATCCCTCGACGGCAGGCCACAAGGCATCTTGAGGTGCCTCTGCTACAGGTCGTTTCCCGCGTACGACTGGTTAAAGCTTTTGTTAGCCAGCGGGAAGTCCGGGACGATCGTCTCGGCCATCGCCACAGGCAAAGCCGGCCAGTTGAACCAGGACGGGTCAACGATTTTGGCGCGGGTGATGCGGTTGGTCGTGTCGACTTCGACGCGATGCACGATGGTGCCGCGCCAACCTTCGACGATGCCGACACCGCTGCTCGGCGTCGTCGTTGCGTCGGCTCTGGCGATGTATTCGATTGGGCCGCTGTGTGACTCGACGATGTGTTGGGCGAGGACGGCGGACGCCGCGAACTCGTCTCGCCGTACGGTGTAGCGGGCGAGAACGTCGCCATCTGCCGCGCCGATTTCCACAATGGGCAGCTCGACGGTTGGGTGCTCTACCCGGGCGTCGGTGCGCAGGCCGCTGGCACGGGCGACGTACCCCAGACAGCCCAGGGCCGAGGCGTCCTCGGAGCGGAGGATGGCGGTACCGGCGAAGCGGTCGTAAGCGACCGCGTTAGCCAATGTCAGCGAGGCGACCTCGGCCACGTCAGCGGCGAGCAGTAGAAGTTCCTCGGTGTCGGGAAGGCCTTGCAGTGCAATGCCACCCGGGCGGATGGCGCCGCGCAGCAGCCGGTGGCCGGTGACGTTGGCGTTGAGCCGCAACAGTCTTTCGCGGATGCGTTGGGCGTGCGTATTGGCGATGCCGTAGCCGATGTCGTTGGCCAAGGCGCCGAGATCGGCGGCGTGGTTATAAAGCCGCTCGAGTTCGACGATCAGGGCGCGCAACCGATGCACCTCGTCGGGCAGCTCGATGCCGAGAGCGTCTTCGACGGCCAGGCTGTGGGCCAGGGCGTGAGCGGCCGACGTATCGCCGCTGATACGTTCAGCGAGCTCGACCCCCTCGGCGGCGGCACGGCCGTGGAACAGCTTCTCGATGCCGCGGTGCACAAACCACAGCCGGGCCTTCAACCGCACGACGGTCTCGCCCGCAACAGAGAAGCGAAAATGGCCGGGTTCGATCAGGCCGGCGTGAACGGGACCGACCGGGATCTCGTAAACCCCTGGTCCTTCGACGTTGAGGAAAGGGAACGCGCCGGCGTCGGCGAATTCGGGCGCGGGCCCCGCATCGGTGCGCATCGGATGCCAGTCGGGCCAGTGCGCGTGGCGGACCAGGCGGCGCGGCTTGGGATGGCCGGCGGGCCGGATCCCGTACAGGTCCGCCATCTCACGCTCGAACCGACTCGCCGGAAACGATACATAGGACAGCGACCGGACAGTCGGATTATCCACGGGTACAACACATTCGAGCTCGACACGGCGGTCCGGGCAGCCGGCCAGAAACAGGTAGACCAGCCGCAGAGTGTCGCCATCGTCGTGCGCGGCGACCAACGCCAGCCGAAACGAATCGTCCAGGAGTTGTTCGGCCATTTCGGTGAGTCCGTGCTGGGAAACCCTGTGCCGCAACCAGCTTCGGTTCACCGTGAGGCTCCCACGTTGCTGCTGGCGGCGACGGTGAACAGGTGGGTGAGTGGGCCGGCCGTGACACCCAGGGTCGCGGAGACGGCGACACCAAGGGTCAGCACCGTTGCGGCTGTGGCCGGCACGGCAAGCGATGGCGCGCCCACTGCGGGCACACCGAGCAGTACACGCCCCGAATTGCGGGCCAGAGCGGCGAAGGCGATCGCGATCAGCAGCATCGCCGCGCCGAGTACCCAGGCCAGCCGCGCGTTGGCCAGCGAGCGCGCGATCGCCAGCTCGCTGGCGAACATCGCGAAAGGCGGCAGGCCCAGCAGCACGATCAGGCCGGCGGCAAACGACAGACCGATGAGCCGTGACCGGTGCATGACACCGGTGATATCGGCGATCGCGGTGGAGTTGTGCGCGGCCTGCAAGTGGCCGCCCGCCAGGAACAGCACCGTCTTGGCGATTCCATGTGCGAGCACATGCAGCAGCAGCGCGGAGATCGCCAACGTGGTGCCGGCGGCCGCCGCGATCGCGATCAGGCCCATGTTCTCCATCGACGAATACGCCAGCATCCTTTTGATGTCGCCGGTGACGGTCAGCATCAGCGCCGCGACCAGCAGTGTCATCAACCCGACCACCAGCAGCCCGCCGCGTAGGAAGGTGGGTCCGGCAGCAGCGTCGACAATCGGCCGCAGTCGGATGAGCACCGAGAACGCCACCGACAGCAGCACCCCGCTCATCAGCGCCGACACCGGGGCGGGAGCTTGGCTGTGTGCGTCCGCCAGCCAAGTGTGGAACGGAAAGAGCCCGGCCTTGGCGCCGTAACCGATCAGCAGCAGCCCGCCGGCCAGCCGCGCGACAGCGGGATTCAGGCCGTGAGCGTGCGCGGCAAGCACATCGAGATTCAGCGCGTCAGCGGCGGGTGCACCGGCATAGCGCGCGGCGAAGTACAGCAGCACGGTGCCCAGGAATGCGACGGCGATACCGACCGAGCAGATCACCACATACTTCCAGGTCGCTTCGAGCGCGGTGCGGGTGCGGCGATGCCCCACCAGGAAAGCGGTGATCACGGTGGTGGCCTCGATCGCCACCCATACCAGGCCAATGTTGTTGGCGCACACCGCGAGAGCCATCGCCGCCAAAAATGCCGGCGTCAATATGCCGTAGAGGCGGGCACCACGCTCATCGATGTGAGCATGCGCGAGCTCGACGTCGATGTAAGAAATGCTCGCCAAGGTAGCCAGCGTGCCGACTATCCCGATGACGATGAGCATGGTCACCGTGAGCGCGTCGGCCCGGAGCAGCCCACCCAGCGCGAGCTGGGTACCGGACCCGACCCGAAAGCCCAACGCCGCGGCACACCCCAGAATGGTGACGGCCGACAGGACTGTCAGCGCCGCGGTCACGCGCCGCCACCCGGCGACCATGCCGGCGATTGATGCAGCGAGTGGCGCGAGGATCGCGGTGAGCAGCAACACGGTCATCAGTCGTGCAAATCCTGCAGCTTGTCCAGATCGGCGTCGCCGAAGGCTTGTCGCAGCCGGCCGGTCAGCACGCCGATCACGATCACGGCCAAGAGCACGTCCAATGAGGCGCCGAGTTCGACGATCAACGGAACTCCGGCGGTGAGCAGGAACGCGGTCGCAGCAATCCCGTTGTCTAGCATCAGGAATCCCGCGGCTTGTGAGATCGCATGCCGGCGGGTGGTCAACACGAACAGTGCAATCAGCACTACCGCGAACGCGGCAGGTACGGCATTGGTACTGGGGCCCGGTGCCAGGTCGACCACCGGTTGGGTGACCCCGAAGGCGGCGACGGTCAACCCGCCGGCAATCAACAGCGAACTGGTCGTGTTCACCAGCGGGGTGGCCTCGCGTCGCGAGGCGACTTCGGCACGGACAACGCGGGCCAGCAGCCACGGCAACACCACCGCGCGTAGCACCAGTACGGCAACAGCCACTCCGATCAGTGCGAGATCTCGGTCATGGATACCGCGCAACGCCGGGATCGCTGTCAGTGCCAGCCCCTGCCAGGCCAGCAGATGCACGATCGCGGGCAGTTCGCGGCGCCAGACAATCAATACCGCGGTCAGCATGAGCCCACCCGCGGCGAAGTCGACCAAGATCGAGAAGTTGGCGTCGGTCATTGCTGGGCCCTCACGTGCGGATCGTGAAGAAGTTGGCGGCGGTGACCGCGAGCAGGGCCAACAGAAGCGAACCAGCCAACAGTTCGGGAACCCGGAACAATCGAAGTTTGGCGATGAACACCTCGAATGTCGCGAGCAGCGTCGCGAGAACCGTAACCTTGGCGACTACCGCCGCCACACCGATCAACACTGCGGGCGCGGTGGGCGCAGCACCGGCAATCCCCCACGGCAGGAACAGGTTTGCCAACAGCGCCAAGAGAACCGTGAGGCGCATCCCCGACGCCCATTCGACGAGCGCCAACCGGGGGCCGGCATATTCGAGGACCATCGCTTCGTGCACCATTGTCAGTTCCAGGTGCGTCGCCGGATTGTCGACCGGTAGCCGCCCGGTCTCGGCGACGATGACGATGACGAGCGCGACGAGGGCGAGCACAGCGGTCAAGGACATGACATGGCCAGGGTTTGCGATCGTATTCGTCACCAGCGCACCAAGATTGGTCGATCCGGCCGGAATGGAAAGTGCGAACACCGCCAAGAGGATCGTCGGCTCTACCAGGGCCGCGATAGTGATCTCGCGGCTTGCGCCCATACCGCCGAACGAGGTGCCGGTGTCGATGCCGGCCAGGGCGAGCGCAACGGTTCCCAGGAATAGCAAGCCGACCACGGCGAACAAGTCCCCGCTGGAATCCAGGGGCGACCCGGTCGCGACGATCGGTACGATCGCCGCGATCAAAAGGGTAGTCCCGGCCAGGATCAGGGGCGCAGCGGTGAACACGACCGTCGTTCCTGTCGGCGTGATCTGTTGCTTACCAAGTTGTTTGAGCAGATCCCGCCACGGCTGCAGCACGCCGCCACCCGCTCGTCCCTCCCAGCGGGCCCGCACCTGTCGCGTCATACCGACTACTACCGGCGCACCTAGCGTGACCAGACCAAGCTGAGCCGCCCCGGCGACGTAGGACATCGCGTTCACTTCGCCGCCACCAGCACGATCAGCACACCCAGCGCCCCGTAGGCCAAATAGAGGTGGACGCTGCCGGTATGGGCGCGCCGCATCAACCCGGCCGCGGCGACTATCGCAGCGACCACCGGAGCATACAGACGCTGTTCGATCGTGTCGGTGATCGCGGTCCGGTAGGTGATCCGGTCGGCGATGTACCGTGACTCGGCCGTGTGGGTGACCTCGATGTCGGTGTCGGGGCGCAGCACATCATCGAAGACTCGCTGGAGTGGCTCGGCGAACGACGTCGCCGTGTATTGCATGCGCTCGGTGAGATCGTCTGCGCCGCATGCCCATAAGGGCAAGACGACCGGTGCGGGGCGCCGGCGGGAACGCGATCGAGCCAGCCCGGACGCCACCAGGGCCGCGGCGAGGACGCCCGCGGCGATCACGCCGGGCGCGATCGACCCCGACACCCCGGGCAGCCGCACCACGGTGCCGAAATCGGTGAACCCGACAACGTGTGCGAACGGCAGCGTCGCGACGGTTCGATGTACGGTCGCGGCGACAAGCCCCGGCGCCACCGCCAGTATCAGGCAGGCACCCGCCGCGATCGCCATGCCGGCACGCATGCTGGCCGGCGCCTCACGCGCGTCGGCGGCCCGCAGGGAGCGGGGACGGGCCAAAAACCCGATCCCGAACGCTTTGACCATCGCCGCCACGCTCAGCCCGGTGGCAAGAGCAACCGCGCCGACCGCCAATGGTGTCGTCAGCGCCACCATGGGATCGTGTCGGGGAGCGGCGTGGATCAGTGACTGGAACAGCAGCCACTCACTGACAAAACCGGCGCCGAGCGGCAGACCGCATGCGCCCAGCGCGGCCACGCCGAAAAACACTGTGGTCATTGGCATCCGGCGGGCCAGGCCGCCGAGCAGGTCGAGGTCGCGCAGGCCCGTCGCGGCCAGCACCGACCCCGCGGCCAGGAACCCGAGGCTCTTGAATGCGGCGTGCGCCATCAGATGCAGTACCGCGGCGGCTGCGGCTATCGTCGCCGGGCCGTAGGCGCCGGTATTCGCGAAAAGCGTTGCCGCACCGAGCGCCAACGTGACCAGGCCCATGTTTTCGGTCGTCGAATAGGCCAGCAGCCGTTTGATATCGGTAGCAACCGAGGCCTGCAGCACACCGTAGAGCGCGGACATCGCGCCGACGGCCAGAAGCGTAAACCCCCACCAGCGGGGGCCCGGCCAGAGCAACCGCAGATCGAAGCGAATGATGCCGTAGATCCCCAGGTTGACCATCGCCGCGCTCATCAACGCCGATACCGGGCTGGGCGCCTCCGGATGGGCACGCGGTAGCCAGGCGTGCAGCGGCACCAATCCCGCCTTCGAACCGAACCCGATCAGTGTCAGCACGAACACGGCCGCGCGGGCCCCGGCAGACACCCCGGTGATGTCGGCGAACCGGTCCCCGCCACCGGCAGCCGACAACACCAGGAGCCCGACCAGGATGGCGACGAACCCGAGCTGGGTCATCACCGCGTACGACAGGCCCGCCGATCGGACCTGCGGGCGGACATCTTCGGACAGCACCAGCATCAGCGATGCGATCGCCATCAACTCCCACGCCAGCAGAAACGTCGTCACCGATCCCGCGGCCGGCACCAACAACATCGCCGTGACAAACACCGGCAAGATCGCCATCGTGACCAAGCTCAGATGTTCGCGTCGCGCGTACCCGATCGCATAGCAGCCGACCGGGACCGCCACCGCGCCCGTGATCGCCATGAAGAATCCGCCGAGTGGGTCGAGCTCGATCCGTACTCCGGACAACGGAAGAAGCCAGTCGATGTCGACCGGCCGCACCGATCCGAACATCCCCTGTAAGCCCAGCCACACCCCGACGATGCCGATGCCCGATGTCATAATCCCGCCGGCGGCCGGGCCGAAACCCTTTTGTGACAGCATGTTTGGCGCCGACGTTACGGCGACTGTCGATGTGGTCGTCATTTCCCCGTGACCGACCGCAGGGCCGCAACGATGTCGGCGGGTGTGGGCGGACATCCCGCAATCTCGATATCGACCGGCACCACCTCACCCACCGCGCCGGCGACGGCATAGGCGTCCTTGAACACCCCTCGATTCAAGGCGCAATCTCCGCACGCGATCACCACGCGCGGGCGTGGCGTCGCCTCAAGGGTGTTGCGCAGCGGGCCGGCCATATTGCGCGTCACCACTCCGGTCACCAGCAGCGCATCGGCGTGCCGGGGCGAGGCCACGAGTCGAGCCCCGAACCGCTCCGCGTCGTACACCGGGCCGAACACGCCCGAAATCTCCACCTCACACCCGTTGCACGAACCCGCATCGACATGCCGAATCTGCAGCGAACCTCGCACTCCCGCCGGCGGTTGTGTCGCCGACGGCGGCGCGGGCGCCGCGGGCTCTGCGATCCGGCCGACGCGAAGAATCTTGACGAACCAGCCCATGGCGCTAATTCGGCGTACCGTCCACGCGCAGGTCCGCCAGCACCGCGACCCGATCCGTGAGCACCCTGGCCAGTACCTTGCGCGCCACCGCGAGCAGCTCGGCAATATCGGGTGACGCGATCGAGTAGGTCACGACGTTGCCATCACGGTCTGCGACGACAACTCCCGCCCGACGCAACACGGCCAGTTGCTGGGATAAGTTCGATGCCTCCAGTCCGACATCGGACACCAGCAACTCCCCCACCGAGCGGTCCCGCTCGACCAGCAGCTCGAGAATCCTGATTCGCGCCGGGTGCCCAAGTGTCTTGAAAAAATCGGCTTTGAGCTTGTAAAGGGGCTTCGATTCCACCTTGGCTCCTGAAGACTTCGCTATTACGACAGTTTATCAATTGAAGAATTCATCATACGGCTGACGTGGCGCCGTTGCTGAACGGTGGTCGCCAGGCGCAGCGCGACGCGCCTCGCGTATCTCGCTAACCTGTCCCAATGCGATGCAGGCAGGCCAACCGGGCATGATCCGGTACCTCGCCCGGCGCTTCCTCAACTACGTCGTCCTGCTGGTGCTGGCGTCTTTCTTGACCTTCCTGCTGACCTCGCAGACGTTTCATCCGCTCGACAGTTTTGTGCAGCGCCACCCGACGCCACCACCGGAGGCCATTCACGCCAAGGCCGTTGCGCTGGGCTTGGACCAACCGGTGGTCATCCGCTACGCAAATTGGATTTCCGGCGTGGTCCAAGGTGACTTCGGCGTGACGGTGAGCGGTCACCCGGTGTCCCAAGAGCTATGGCGCCGGGTCGGGGTGAGCCTGCGACTGGTGGTGACCGGTTCGGTGCTGGGCACGCTGATCGGCGTCATCGTGGGCGCCTGGGGTGCGGTCCGGCAGTACCGGCTCAGCGATCGGGTGATCACGGTGCTGTCGCTGGTCGTCTTGAGCATCCCGTCGTTCGTGCTGGCAAGCTTGCTCATTCTGGGCGCGCTGCGGGTCAACATGTTCGCCGGAGTGGGGATCTTCCAGTACACCGGCGAGACCTCGCCGCTGCCGCCCAGCGGAACCGTCGACGAGCTCATCGAGCGCTTGCAGCACATCGTGTTGCCCACCCTCACCCTGGCCCTGGGCGCCATCGCGGGTTTCAGCCGCTACCAACGGAATGCGATGCTCGACGTGCTCGGCGAGGACTTCATCCGAACCGCGCGGGCGAAGGGCCTGACCCGCCGCGAGGCGCTGTTCAAACACGGTCTGCGCACCGCACTGATTCCGATGGCCACCCTGTTCGCCTATGGCGTGAGCGGGCTGGTTGTCGGCGCGGTGTTCGTCGAGAAGATCTTCGGCTGGCACGGCATGGGCGAATGGGTTGTGTCAGGAATCGCGACCCAGGACGCGAACGTCGTCGCCGCGATCACGCTTTTCTCCGGCGCGGCCGTTCTGCTGGCGGGATTGTTGTCCGACGTCATCTACGCGGCCCTGGATCCGAGGGTGCGGGTTTCATGAGTCCAGAGGCCGCGCCGGTGCGCTCCGGCGTCCACCCGGTCGCCACGTTCACGTCGCGCCGAACCCTGTTGATACGCCGCTTCTTTCGCAACAAACCCGCAGCGGTGGCACTGATTCTGCTGGCGCTGGCGTTCATCGGCTGCTACGCGTTGCCGCCGCTATTGCCGCACAGCTATACCGAGCTGGACCTGCACGCACTGCTGCAGCCACCGTCGCCGCGACACTGGTTCGGCACCAACGCACTGGGCCAGGACCTGCTGGCCCGCACGCTGACCGGCATGCAGAAGTCGCTACTGATCGGCGTTTGCGTGGCGGCGATCTCGACCACCATCGCCGCCACCGTCGGATCGATCGCGGGCTATTTCGGCGGCTGGCGCGACCGAGCCCTGATGTGGCTGGTGGACCTGCTGCTCGTGGTGCCCAGCTTCCTGCTCATTGCCATCGTCACGCCGCGCACCAAACATTCGAACAGCGTTCTGTGGCTCATCGTGCTCCTCGCGGCGTTCGGCTGGATGGTCAGCTCACGGATGGTACGCGGCCTGACGATGAGCCTGCGGGAACGCGAATTCGTCCGCGCGGCAAGATATATGGGAGTGTCAAGCCGACGGGTGATCATGCATCACATCGTGCCGAATGTCGCCTCGATCCTGATCATCGACGCGACGCTCAACGTGGGTTTCGCGATCCTGGCCGAAACCGGGTTGAGCTTCTTGGGATTCGGTGTTCAGCCTCCGGACGTCTCGCTCGGCACGCTGATCGCGGAAGGCACTCCCTCGGTGACCACCTTCCCCTGGGTCTTCCTGTTCCCGGGCTCGGCGTTGATATTGATTGTGTTGTGCGCCAACCTCGCCGGTGACGGACTGCGCGACGCGATCGATCCGAGCGCGAAGCCATCACGCCGTAAAAGGCGGAAGCCAGTTGGGCGGCCGCAATGACGGCACTGCTGGAGGTGACCGACCTCAGCGTCACCTTCGACACCGGGGATGCGCGGGTGCCCGCGGTGCGCGGGGCGACCTACCACATCGATCCGGGCGAAGTGCTCGCCATCGTCGGTGAATCGGGCTCCGGCAAAAGCACCGCCGCGATGGCGGTAGTCGGGTTGCTGCCCGAATACGCCGAGGTATCGGGTTCGGTTCGGCTGGAAGGCCAGGAGCTGCTCGGGCTGGGAGACCAGGAAATGTCACGGATCCGCGGCAAGACGATCGGCACCGTGTTCCAAGACCCGATGTCGGCGTTGACTCCCGTCTACACCGTCGGGGACCAGATAGCGGAAGCCATCAGGGTGCACCACCGTGACGTCAGCCGGGCCGCTGCCCGGACGCGGGCCGTGGAGCTACTCGAGCTGGTCGGTATCGCGCAGCCGGACCGCCGCGCAAAAGCGTTCCCCCACGAGCTATCCGGCGGCGAGCGCCAGCGGGTGGTGATCGCGATCGCGATCGCCAACGATCCGGACCTGCTGATCTGTGACGAGCCCACCACCGCGCTCGACGTCACCGTACAGGCCCAGATTCTCGACGTGCTGCGCACGGCGCGCGATGTCACCGGCGCGGGCGTATTGATCATCACCCACGACCTGGGGGTGGTCGCGGAGTTCGCCGACCGGGCATTGGTCATGTACGCCGGACGTGAGGTCGAGATCGCGACCGTCGACGATCTGTACCGAGACCGTCGCATGCCCTACACGGTCGGGCTGCTCGGTTCGGTGCCGCGGCTGGACGCCCCGCAGGGCACACGGCTGGTTCCGATTCCCGGTGCACCCCCCAACCTGGCGACGCTGGCACCCGATGCCTGTCCGTTCACGCCCCGTTGTCCGCTGGCGCTCGACGAATGTCGTTCGGCTGAGCCAGCTCTGATCACAGTTTCCGAAGACCACCAGGCGGCCTGTATCCGTACCGACGACGTCGCGGGTCGCGCTGCCGCCGAAATCTTCCACGTGACCACCGCGCCGCCGGCCATCGATAGCGCAGCAGACCAAAACGCAACGGTGCTACGCGTTGTCGACCTTTCCAAGACCTACCCGCTGACCAAGGGCGTGGTCTTTCGCAGGCGGGTGGGTGAGGTGCGCGCGGTCGACGGCGTCAGCTTCACCCTGGAACAGGGCCGCACGCTGGCGATCGTCGGGGAATCCGGTTCGGGTAAATCGACTACCCTGCAACAGATCTTGGAACTGAACGCGCCACAATCGGGTTCGATTGAGGTTCTCGGCGCCGACGTCGCCGCGTTGAATCCGGAGGGCCGGCGTGCGCTGCGGCGCGATATTCAGGTGGTGTTCCAAGACCCGGTGGCGTCCCTGGACCCACGACTACCCGTTTCCGAAGTCATCGCTGAACCATTGCAGGCGAACGGATTCCGCAAGGGCGACACCGACGCGCGAGTGGCCGAGCTGCTGGACATCGTCGGGTTGCGGCACGCCGACGCAGCCCGCTATCCGGCCGAGTTCTCCGGTGGACAAAAACAGCGCATCGGTATCGCGCGCGCGCTGGCGTTACAGCCCAAGATATTGGCGCTCGACGAGCCGGTGTCGGCGCTGGACGTCTCGATCCAGGCTGGGATCATCAACCTGCTGCTCGACCTGCAAGAGCGGTTCAGTCTGTCGTATCTGTTTGTCTCACATGATCTTTCCGTCGTCAAACACCTGGCGCACCAGGTGGTGGTGATGTACCGGGGTGCCATAGTCGAACAGGGCGACGGCGACGAGGTCTTCGCCAACCCACAACACGAATACACCCGGCGACTCCTCGACGCCGTTCCGCGAGCGCATCCCGAAGGCGGCTCCGGTTAACATCGTCGGGGTGACACGCCTACCGAGAGCCCGCAAGGTCGCGGCGCTGGCCTTGGCGCTCGTGGTGCTGGTCACCGGCTGCTCGAGTGGCTATCAGGAGCTGCCGGAGACCCGGGCCGCTCAGCTCGGGGCCAGCAGTGACATGAACCCGCGAGACCCCGCCACGCTGCGTGACGGCGGTAACCTGCGACTCCCGCTGACAGCATTCCCGGACAACTTCAATCAGCTGAACATCGACGGCAATACCTCCGACACCGCCGCGGTGCTCGGGGCCACGCAGCCCGGGGCGTTCATGACCCAGGCGGATGGGACGCTGAATCTCAATACCGACTACTTCACCGGTGCCGAACTGACCGGGACCAACCCCCAAACCGTCACGTACACAATCAATCCGAAAGCAACATGGAGCGACGGAACTCCAATCACGTGGGAAGATCTCAAGTCGGAGGTTGACGCGTGCAACGGCCGCGACAAGAAGTTCTTGATCGCCAGCCGGGCCGGGTTCGAACGCGTGAAATCGGTGACCAGAGGTGTCGACGACCGACAAGCAGTGGTCACCTTCTCCGATCCGTACGCCGAATGGCGGGGGATGTTCGCCGGCGGGATACAACCTCGCAGCATGACGGCCAACCCGGAGGTCTTCAACAAGGGCCAGCTCGAGGCCCCCGGCCCGTCGGCCGGGCCGTTCATCGTGTCCACGCTCGACCGGACCGCACAGCGCATCGTGCTGACCCGCAACCCCCGATGGTGGGGCCGCAAGCCGAGGCTGGATTCGATCACGTTCCTGGTGCTCGACGTCTCCGCCATCATTCCCGCGCTGCAGAACAAGGCGATCGATGCCGCGGGCATCACCACGCTCGACGACATGGTGACGGCGCAGCGCACGCCGGGCATCGTGATCCGGCGCGCGCCGGCCCCCACCTGGTTCCACTTCACGTTCAATGGCGCCGAGGGGTCGATCATGGCCGACGAGCGGCTGCGATTGGCGGTGTGCCAGGGTATCGATCGCCAGGCCGTCGTCGACGTCGTCGAGCACGGTTTGACCACACACCCCGTGCCGCTGAACAACCACGTCTTCGTGGCCGGACAGGTCGGCTACCAAAACAACAGTGCACCAGGCGCTTACAACCCGGATAAGGCCCGCAGAGACTTGGATGCCATGGGCTGGAAGCTCAACGGCGCGATACGCGAGAAGGACGGCAAGCAGCTCGTCGTGCGCGACGTGCTCTTCGACGCACCGTCCAACCGGCAGATTGCCATGGTTGCGCAGAACAGCCTGGCGCAGATCGGCGTGAAGCTGGTGCTCGACCTCAAAGCCGGCAATGGTTTCTTCAGCCAATACATCGGCGTCGGTGACTTCGATATCGCTCAATTCGGTTGGGAAGGAAACGCTTTCCCGTTGTCCGCACTTCCGCAGATTTACACCTCGGACGGTGACAGCAACTTCGGCAGGATCGGCAATGCCGCGATCGATGCGAAGATCGCCGAGACATTGTCGGAGCTGGACCAGGACAAGGCGCGGGTTCTGGCCAATCAGGTGGACGCGATGATCTGGCAGGAAGGCTTCAACCTGCCGCTGTTCCAGTCGCCCGGCAACAGGGCGGTACGACACGATTTGGCCAACTACGGTGCAGCCGGCCTGGCCGACGTGGATTACACCGCAATCGGATTCATGCGGACCTGAGCCGCCGCCACAGCGGCGTCACCACCGGCAGCGCACCCTCGGCGATCGCGGCCACCTCGACTGCCTTCCACAGCAAGCGCATGGCGGGGCGGGCCGGCAGCGCGTCCAGCTCCGATCCCCGACCGGCCAGCTGATCGATTTCGCCGCGGCACACCGCCTCGGCGATCACCAGAGCGGCGGACTCACGAAAGTCGATCGCGCTGTGCGCCATCGTCGGCAACGCCAATAACAGCGCGTTCGGCACCAGCGATGCCACACGCTCTGCCACCGCCCGCGGTGTCACCATGTCGCGCCCGCCGGAAACCACGACCGTGGGCCACGTGAACTTCGGCATCTCCGCCACGAGATCATACGGCTCTGCCTCGAAAGCATCTGTCTCACTGATGATTTCGCGCAAAGCTACAGCCGGATCGAGCGGCAGACCGTCGGGTTCGGCCCCGTAGTCGAGTTCGCGGAAGGCGATGCGGCTCACCAGATCGATTTCGTGGCGGTATGCGACATTGAGACTGACGACGCCGGAGAAGCGGGACAGCATCCGCCACAACGTCTTTCGGCCACTGAGCAACAAGTCGAGTTCGCGGTCCAGCAGCGGAGCTCCGCCGTAGGCGTAGATGGTGGTGGCGATCTCTCCCGCCGTCCCGGCCATCACCCCGGTGTCGATCAGCTTGCGGACCTTGGGGGCCAATGCGGCGGTTTCCGGAGTATCGCCGTCGAACAGCAGGCCGCGCACGGCGTCGCGCACGGCCACGATGTCGTGTCGAGACAGCAGCGGCGAATCGAGAATCATCGCGTGCACCCGGCCGGGATGGCGTACGCCGAAGCCCGCCGAGATATAGGAGCCGTACGACGTTCCGTAGATGACGGCGGAGCCCACATGGGCGTCGTCGAGCACGGCAGCGATGTCGTCGACAACCTGATCGACGGTGATCGCTTCGGGCGGCAGATCTGCGCCGGAGTCGTCATGACGCGACATGCCGATCCCGCGGTGCTCGATCATGATGACGTCGAGACCGGCGAGGGCGGCGCGCCGCCGCAGACCCTTGTAGACCTGCATCGACGCCACCCCCGGCCCTCCCGGGATGATGACCAGCGGGTGCGCGGACTTGCGCCCGGTGCGCACGTAGTACAGATCGAATTCGTCCGCGCTGCCTGGCGATATCGGCCTGCGCACCGGGCGGACGCCGGGCATTCCCGCAAGCCTTTCGTGCACCCGGCGCCGTTTCGCGTTCATGGTCATCGCCGCCCATTCTGCCGGGGTCGCTCGCGATCAGCAGCGCGGCAGCTTCCTGCGGGAACTCGTGGCGGCGGTTCAGCCGGTGATCAGGTCGGCGGCCTTCTCCCCGATCAGCACCGACGGCGCATGGGTGTGGCCCCGAATCGTGCCGGGCATCACCGAGGCGTCGGCCACCCGAAGCCCGTCGACGCCCCGCACCCGCAGCTGCGGATCCACCACGCTGGCCTGGTCGCTGCCCATCCGGCAGCTGCCCAGTGGGTGATACAAAGTGTGGGCACTGTTGTCGAGCACACTTTCGAGGGCGGCCTCGTCCAGCTCGGTGCAGTCCCGCGGCTGCGCGATGGGGCCCAGCAGGCCTTTCAACGCGGGCGCCGCGGCAATCCGGGCGCACATTCGCAGCCCTTCCATCATCGCTGCCCGGTCGACGCCGCCCGGGTCCGACAGGTAGCGCGGATCGATCACCGGCTTGTCGTGCGGATCGGCGGACCGCAGCGTGATCCGGCCGCGGCTTTCCGGTGCCACCAGGACAGGCCCGAACACCACCCCGTGCGCGTCCGGCTCATCAAATCCCTCGCCGTAGAAGGGCGCCGGGCAAAACATCAGCTCGAGGTCGGGGAGGTCCAATTCCGGTCGGCTGCGGACGAACCCATACGCCTCGGCGATGCTGGAGGTCAGCATGCCGCGGCGCCGCAGCAGGTAATTGATCAACTCCCTCGGCTTTTCGGCGGCGAACAAGCTGCCGGCGTCGACATGGAAACCCAGCCGGGTAGTGAGGTGGTCGATCAGGTTCTGCCCCACCTGCGGCGAGTGGTAGACGAGGTCGATGCCGTGCTCGTCGAGATGATCGCGATCGCCGACGCCGGATAGCAGCAACAGCTGAGGGCTGTTGATGGCACCGCCGCAGAGCACTACCTCGCGGCGCGCGTGGGCAACGCAAAGGTGGCCGTCGCGCTCGAATTCCACACCGACTGCCCGGGTTCCGTCAAACAGCACCCGGGTAGTGGTGGCCGCGGTCAGCACGGTGAGGTTCTTGCGGCGCATCGCCGGTTTCAGATACGCGTCGGCGCTGCTGCACCGGGCGCCCCGGCTCTGCGTGACGACGGTCTCGCAAAAGCCCTCCGGCCGTGACGAGTTCGGCTGCGCGGCGGGAAAGCCGCATTCGCGCGCCGCGGCCAGCCACGCCGCAGTCGAAGTCCGCGGGCTGCGCTGCCGGGAAATGTGCACCGGACCGGTCACCCCGCTCTCGTCACCATTGACAAAGTGCCACGCCTCGGTGACGTTCTCGATCCGGCGGAAGTATCCGATCATCTCGGCGAATGACCATTGCGGTCCGGCTCGCCTCGCCCACTCGTCGTAGTCGGCGTCGAATCCGCGTACCCACATGCCCGCGTTGATCGATGAGCAACCACCCAGCACCTTGCCTCTGGGCCAATAGATTTCGCGTCCGCCCAGTTCACTCTGCGGCTCGGTCAGGTAGCCCCAGTCGATCTCGCTGCGGAGCAGCTTGACGTAGCCCGCCGGGATCTTGATGAACCTATTCTTGTCGGGCGGACCCGCCTCGAGCGCGAGTACCGAAGTCGCCGGATCGGCGCTCAGTCGACTGGCCACCACAGAGCCGGCCGAGCCGGTACCGACCACCAGGTAGTCGCACTGAATATCCATTTACACCCCGTTTCGGGGTGAGTGTAAGACGGGACGACCCCCGGGTCCTACACATTGAGATCGATACGGTGCGCACCTTTCACGCTGTCGTAACGATCGGGACTGCACGTCAACACAATCACTTGGCCCTGAGCGCCCACCGTGTCGAACACCTCGCCCATCTTGGCCAGCCGGTCGGGGTCGGTGAACCCGAGTGCGTCGTCGACCACAACCGGAACGGAGTCCTCCTTGGCGACCAGGGCGGCACCGGCCAACCGCGCCAGGATCCCGAGTTGCTCCTTGGCCCCGCCAGATAGGGAGTCGTAGGGCACCGTGACGCCATCGAGGGTTCGGCTGCGGATACACAAGTCGGTGTCGACGTCCACCTCGAAGCTGGGCCCGAACACCGGACGACCGAGTCGCTGCAATTCGGTGCGGTAGGGCTCGACATACCCCAGCCGGGTGGTGTCGCGATGGCGGGCCATCACCGAACGCAGCAGCTCCGCGGCGCGGGCCCGGCCGCCGATCCGGGTGTGCTGACTGGCGGCGTGCTCGCGCTCGATCTCCGCGGCGTCGAGCTTGCCCTGACGGCCCTCGCTACCGAAGACCGAGAGTTCGATGGTGAGTTCGCGCAACATCCGGGCAGCGTCCTCGTAGCGAGCGCCCAGCGACTCGGCGGCCTGTCTGGCCGCGGCCAATTCGGCGGTCACCGCGTCGGGCGCCGCGGCGGCCAATTCTTCGTCCAGTTCGGCGGCCCGGCGCTCGGCGGTTGTGGCGGCCCGCTGTCCGGCATCCGCCGACGACGCCAGGTCTTCGTCACCCACCGAGACTCGCTCCTGCGCCAGCTGATCGGTGTCTCTGCCCAGCTCGACCCGCTGGGTTGCCGTTTCGTTGAGCAAAAGTGTTGCCCGGGTTGAGGTCTCGGCCAGCCGGGAGTCGGCTGCCGCCGCGGTCCGGCGGCGGGACTCGCATTCGGTTTCGGCGGCCAGGCTAGCGGCCCGCACGGCATCGAGTTCGACACGGGCGGAAGCGATATCGGTGGCGAACAGCTCGGGCCCGGCGGGTTGGCCGGCTCGCAGCTGCGCCAGCCGCCCCCGGAGTTGCTCGACGTCCTCATCGCCGCATAGGCCGGACAGCGTCGCGATCAATTGGTCGCGGCTGCTCTGCAATTCGCGGCGATGTTGGTCGGCCAATCGGGCCGCGGCGAGGTCGGCGACCTTACCTTCGGCCAATGCTGCCGTCAGCTCTTGTTGTGCCGCAGCATATTTCGCCTGAACATCGAGCGCGGTCGCGCCGGGAGTTATCCGCGCGGTGAGGACACCGGGGACCTCGACCTCGGTGGGACCGGTGGCCGTCGTCGACCACGTTTGGCCGGCCGACAACGACACCCGTTGTTCGCCGACCGCAAGCTCGATGTCGGCCACGGCGGTGAACTCGACCGCCGCCGAGACCATTGTCAGCTGGTCGCCGGCGCGATCGACCGCCGCTGCGGCGCTTTCGATTCGGCGTAGCAGCTCGTCGGTGAGCACGACCGTGGAAAGCTCCGTGGTGAGTTGGTCACGCTCTCGCAGCGCGGCGTCGGTCTTGGCCAGCCGGGCGCTCAACCGGTCGATCTCCTCGCGCTCGGCGAGCTGGTCGACGGTGCGGCGGGCGGATGCGACCCGGCGCTGCAGGTCGGCCAGAACCTGCGTGGCCTCCTGCAGTGCCGAACCGGCCGTCTCGGCCTCGGCCTGCGCTGCCGTCTGCGCGGCGGCGGCTTGTTGCGCTTCCGCGTCGGCGGCCGCGACAGCCGCTGTGCGAGTTTCGATCTCGGCGACCAGGCGTAACCGGCCGTTGTGCGCGGCGGTGGCGGCGGCGCTGGTCGCCGCGGCGGCGGCCGCGACCAGCTTGGCTTCTCGCGCTTGGCGGGTGAGCTCCGCGGCCTTGTCGGCCGCGGCCTGCGCCACGGCCAACCGCGGACCGGCCGCGAGCCGCAGTTGGGAGAGCTCGGCGACTTGTTCGGTCAGCACGGCATGGCGCCGCACCCGGTCGTCGACTTCGGCGACCGCCGCCGTGCACTCCGCGACCGCACTGTCGGCGTCGGTCAGTCGCGTGATGGCCGTGGCCCATTCCCCGGTGGGACGTCCGGTGGGGGTGAAGTAGCGCGCGTACTCGGCGTCGATCCGCTCGATGAGCAACGGCTCGTTCCCGGACAGCGCCGCCTCGTCACCCGCAGCGACATCGAGCGCGCGGGAAAGCGCGTCGCATCCGGAAAGATCCACCGCGGCAGTCGATGTGGACTGCAGCACGCGCTGGGCGTGCCACAGGTCGTTGTCCACTGTCTCCGCGAGCATGCTGCGGACCCGTTCGTGGGCTTCGTCGCCGGTCAGTTGCTCGCGGCGCGGCGCCAGCACGGTCAATTCGGTCTCGCACTTCTTGTGGAAGCGCTTGCGGTATATGAAACGGTAAGTGCCGCTGCTGATTTCGGCGGTCACCTCGGAGCCGACGTCGCTGTTGGTCGGCTTGACCTGCTTGACTTCCTTTTTCGTCGAGCGGTCCCTGGATTCCAGCAGCAGGTCCAGCGCCTCGATCATCGACGACTTGCCAATCTCGTTGGCGCCGCTCACCACAACCACGCCGTGATCGGGAAAATCGATCTCGCGGTGCCGGATTCCGCGGTAGTTCGTCAGGACCAGCCGGTGCAGCTTCATGCCGACCTCCGGTCGGCAGGCCGCACTTCTGTCGATGCGGTGAGGCGCAGCAGGAGTGCCAGCGCGGCCTGGGCGTCGGTCGCGGATTCGGTGTCGTCCCCGCGTGCCGCGGCCACCAGCTCTTCGACGGCCGCGGCGGCGAATCCGCCGATGCCGAGATCGGTGAACTCGCCGTCGGCCGGTATCACCGCCAGGTCAGTGTGGCGTTCCCAGGTGCGCAGGTGGGCGAATAGCCGTCCGTATCGATCCAGGCACGCATCCAGCGCGGCCCGATCGGTGACCGTCAACGAACCCGTCAGCGCCAGGCGGATCACGGTGCGGTCCTTCTCGGTCATCAGATCGAGATTCAGGTCCAGGTCGGCGATGTCGCGGCTGGTGTCGACCTGACGGTGCAGGGTGACAAACCGCCAGTGGCCCACGTGCCGTGGCGTCACGGATACCGCGTTGGCTTCGTCGATGTCGACAACGAGGACGTGACCCGGGTTGGATTCGACGTCATCGAAATTCGTCACTTCCGGCGATCCCGAGTACCAGACCCGGCCGCTCTCGCCGACCTGGGTGAGCGAGTGCTTATCCCCCAGCGCCGCATAGTGGACCGCGCCGCGGGTCAGGGCCTCTTCGAGCCCGGCCAGCCGAATCAGCGACGGCTTGTCGCGATCGGGGTCGAGCACGTCGACGCCGCCGTGCGCGACGAGCACCCGGGTGACGGCGCCGGCGTCAAGCCCCTCGAGGACTTCGGCGACCAGGTCGGTGGTCGGGGCCTTGGACCGCCATGGCGCAGCGACGATCTCGACGCCCGGCTGCACCTGATGCGGACCGGGGTGATCGAGCACGATGACATTGTCCGGGCATTCCCGGGAGAATAGCGCGCTGGTGAAGACCGACGACGCGTCGAGCGGGTCGTGGTTGCCGGGCAACAGGTAGACCGGAATACCGATGGCGCGCATGGCTTCCAGCGACTGCCCGATCACCTTCGGGTCGAGCTGGTTGTGTTCGAAGACGTCACCCGCGACGACGACGAACTCGGCGCCCACCTCGGCCGCGAGGGCGCCCAGGCCGGCCACCGCGTCGCGCCGGGCGGCCGAGTATCGCGGCTGGGCGTCACCGGCCAGGAAGTGTCGTGTCATGCCCAACTGCCAGTCGGCGGTGTGCAGGAATCGCATCCCGGCGCCCCCTTCGGAAATGACGTGGCTATCAAGGCACCGCGAAGTCTAGGTGGGTTGACCGACAACTCTTGGGACCTGCATCGGCATGCCTTCGCGCGGTCCGAACCCGGATGCCACAGCCGTTTGACACCGACCGAACATCGATCGACCGGCACCGGCTGACCGGGATCGCCAGAAGTTTCGCCCCGCGTCCGTTTCGCCCAGTACCACCCAGGGGCCACGGCGTGTCCTTTGCCGCGGGACGTCCGAAGAGCGCTGCGTTCGAGCCGCTCTGGCCGATTAAGGACTGCCGCTATTCACTAAATACCTTCAGGATTTCATACCGGCTCCGCCAGGATTTCCATGCCACAACGATATCGGTCGCTAACAGCGTAATGCAATGGCCTGAATCCAGCCTTTTCCAATTCAGCATAGAGCGTTTCCCGCGTGAAGTTGTGGTAATGTTCAATCTCGCGCCAGTAGGCGTTTTGATTGCTCGCATTCAGGTAGCGCCACAGTGGTGCACTCGCGTTTGGCATGGAAATTAGCAAAATACCGGGATCGCATATCAGGCTCCTCGCACAACGCAGAACATCTCGCGGAAACGGCTCGTGTTCGACAACATCGGCCATACTGATGACCGTTGGCTTCGACTCGAACGCGACATTTTCCGCCGCGGATTCCAGGGTGCCGTGATAGGCGGAAATCCCGAAGTCGCGGATGTCCTCGACATTCTTTTTTCGCAAATCGACGCCAAACACCTCAAAGCCGAACTCATCGGCGGTCATCAGCAGCGATCCGTTGCCGAATCCAACGTCGAGCCACAGCCTGCTGTTTGGCGATCCGAGTTTGGCAACCACTCGGTCTACCAGCTTTGCTGAAATAAGTCGGTTGAATTCTAGATCGGTGCCGACCACTTGTCGATGTAACGTGTTCTCGAACAGTATACTTAATGCCTCGTCAGTAAAATATCCTTCAGTGAATATATGTTCACACTGCCCGCACGTCACCCAAGACATTGATGGCTCCAATGGCGCTCGCCACATCGCATGGCCGCTGCAACTTATGGTCAACGCTGGGCGGATATCAACGGAGTCGCACAGTGGACATGCACTGTACAGAATTCTTTCATTTTCCAATTTCGATAGTCTTTCCTGTCGAGCGGACTAGGGGGTTCACCTCCTGTGGAACACTCGAGGCACAACGATGCGAGCGTATGCCCCGACTCCCCAATGGTGAAGTGATGTCGCAGGCGCGCGGAACGTGGCACCGCTCCTGGCACGGCTCCGGCCGCTGTCGCGCGTGCCGGGTCGCGCGCATCCTTCCGGACTGATTAGCGTGAGTCGCGTGACTGGAGAGCGCACCCTGCTGCTGATGCGGCACGCGAAGTCTGGATACCCGCCCGGCGTCGTGGACCACGACCGGCCGCTGGCCACCCGCGGCATCCGGGAAGCGGGGATCGGCGGTGACTGGCTGCGCGCCAATCAACCCCGCATCGACGCCGTGCTGTGCTCGACGGCCACCCGCGCCCGCGAGACCCTGGCCAACACCGGCATCGACGCCCCCGTGCAATACCGCGAGCGGCTCTACGACACCACCCCGGGCACGATGATCGACGAAATCAACGAGGTTGCCGACGGCGTCGACACCCTGCTCGTCGTCGGGCACGAGCCGACCGTGTCGTCCCTGGCGCTCGGCCTTGCGGGTGCCGAAGGCACTGACGAGGATGCGGTGCAACGTATTTCGGAGAAATTCGCGACATCGGCGATCGCGGTGCTGAGCCTCACCGGCGACTGGAAAGACCTGCAACCAGGCGGCGCCGCGTTGATCGACTTCCACGTCCCGCGCTGAACCCCGCTAAGAGTTCGTCGAGAGCGTCAGCTCCATCAGCTTGAGGGCCTGCCCGCACGCATCGATACCGGGTGCTTGCGGGTTGACCCACCAACCGACGACACCAGCCGCGTCGCTGGCCACACCACAGGCGCCGTTCGGGTCGTCCGGGCGCATCACGATCGAACTCACACCGGCGATCGTTCGGGTCTCCACTTTGTAATGCAGGAAGTCGGCGACCTTACGTTCTTCGCTCAGGCTGCCCTGCTCGAACCAGAAGCGGGTGATGTCGATCAGGCCGGCCGGGTTGGCCGCCTGCCACCGGCAGATCGCACCGACGAACGTGCTCTGGATGTCGAGCGGGTCGGCGCCCACCGTCTTGGCCAGGATGTCGCTGGTCAGGACCTCGCATTCCTTGAGCAGGTTGGGGTACTGCTGCTGGGAATTGTTATTGCGCGGGACGCCGCCGGCACCTGCCTTGACCGCGTTACCGCCGATCGACCTCGAACAGCCGGTCACCAGCACCAGCGCGCTGATCAAGACGACCAGCGCCGTCCGGACACGTCTGGTCATCATTTCGAATTCGCAATCGATTGACGAGTCAGTTCTTTGGCGATGTCACACGGCGGCGGGAAGGGCTTTTGACTGAAGCTGATCGACCACTCGATGAAGTCGTCCTGGAACTGAATGCCGACCTCGCACAGCGAGTCACCCAGGTTCGGCTCGTTGCCGACAGCGATGAAACCGCTGTGGCCGTTGATATTGATGTCTTCGACGCTGGCGCGCGACAGCTCCTCGGTCTTGCGCTCACGGCCGATCGGGCTGCCGCGGTACCAGGAAAAGGAGAAGTGCGGGCCCAGGATGCCGCCGCCGGCGAGCCACTGGCAGCCCACGGAATTCCGCGCCGTGTTGGTCAGCCCGCTCACCTTGGTCAGCTCGGCAACCGCCTGGTCGCCGATGCCGCCGCACTGCGGAAACATCGGTCCGTGGTGGCCCTCGGCGTTGCCCGGCGTCGTCGACGACGTGCCGCCCGCCTTGTTGTCGCCGGAACTCGAGCAGCCCGCAACCACCGGGATAAAGATCGTGATGGCCGCAAGGGCTAGCGCCGTGAGATTACGACGCACCGCTACGCTGCTTCTGCTCAGCCTGTTGCTGGTCCACACGATGCACTGTAGCGGCAGCCCAGCGGGTCAACCACCGACGCGCCACCTGAGCAGGCATTTCAAAGTGTTTGCCGGACGCCGCACGCGCACCCAACCGGCCGGCGGTGCTCAGCGCCGCGACGCGTGCCGTATGCGACAGTTACCAAATGCTTCTGGCACTGCTGCGCCAGTACATCCGGCCGTACCGCCGGCTGGTGGCGGTGCTGATGGCGCTTCAACTGATCAGCACGCTGGCGACGCTGTACCTGCCGACGGTCAACGCCGCGATCATCGATGAAGGCGTCGCCAAGGGCGACACCTCGACGATCGTCCGGCTCGGCATGGTGATGCTGGCGGTCACCGGGCTGCAGGTGCTGTGCTCGATCGGGGCCACCTACTTCGGGTCGCGAACCGGGATGGGGTTCGGCCGCGACCTGCGCCTGGCGATGTTCGAACAGGTCACCACCTTCTCCGAGCCCGAGACCGCCCGATTCGGCGCGCCGACGCTGCTCATCCGCAGCACCAACGATGTCCGGCAGATCCAGTACCTGGTTCAGATGACGGGCACGGTACTGATCACCGCGCCGATCATGTGCATCGGCGGAATCTTCATGGCCATCCATCAAGAGGCCGCGCTGACGTGGCTGTTACTGGTCAGCGTCCCGGTGCTGGCCGTCGCGAATTACTGGATCATGTCGCACATGCTGCCGCTGTTCCGCAGCATGCAAGCACTGATCGATGGCATCAACCGGGTGATGCGCGACCAGCTGTCCGGGGTGCGGGTAGTCCGGGCGTTCACCCGCGAAAGCTTTGAGCGCGAACGGTTTTCTCGCGCCAACACCGCACTGTCGAATGCGTCCCTGACGGCGGGCAACTGGCAAGCGCTGATGCTGCCGGTGACCACGCTGACCATCAACGTCTCCAGCGTCGCGCTGATCTGGTTCGGCGGGCTGCGCATCGATCGCGGCCAGATGCAGGTCGGCTCGCTGACCGCTTTCCTGGCTTATTTCACCCAGATCCTGATGGCCGTATTGATGGCGACGATGACATTGGTGGTGCTGCCGCGGGCGTCGGTGTGCGCCGAGCGGATCACCGAGGTGCTGTCCACCCGTCCCGCTATCGCCAGCCCGCAACACCCCAGGCTTCCGAGCGCGGGGATCACCGGCGTCGTCCGCCTGGACGGTGCGACATTCACCTATCCGGGCGCTGATCGCCCTGTGCTGCAAGATATCTCGTTGACCGCGCGGCCCGGAACCACCACCGCGGTCGTCGGCAGCACCGGTTCGGGAAAATCGACGCTGGTGTCGCTGATCTGCCGCCTTTACGACGTGACCGACGGCGCGGTCCTGCTCGACGACCTCGACGTCCGCGACTACGACACCGAGCGGCTGTGGTCGGCGATCGGCCTGGTCCCACAACGCGGGTACCTCTTCTCCGGCACCGTGGCGGAGAACCTGCGAATGGGCGCGGCCCCCGGCCAGGTGGTGACCGACGAGGAGATGTGGGAAGCGTTGCGAGTGGGCGCCGCCGACGAATTCGTCCGGTCGCACGCCGACGGGTTACAGATGCGCGTCGCCCAGGCCGGAATGAATTTCTCGGGCGGCCAGCGGCAACGGCTCGCGATTGCCCGGGCAGTCATTCGGCGCCCGGCGATCTACCTGTTCGACGACGCGTTCTCCGCGCTCGACGTGCACACCGACGCGCACGTCCGGGCCGCACTGCACGAGATCTCCGGTGGAGCCACCATCATCGTTGTCACACAGCGTATTTCGACGGCAGCGCAGGCCGACCAGATCATCGTGGTCGACAACGGGAAAATGGTGGGATCGGGCACCCACGAGTCACTGCTGGCCGATTGCACCACCTACGCGGAATTCGCCGACTCGCAGTCGGTCGGCGCCTTACGATCCGGTGGCACGCAGTGACCACGGCGACGAACGGGCGCACCCGCGCAGCCACCGCCAGCACGCGATCCCGCGACTTCTGGGGCACTGCGGCCCGGCTGGTGAAACGGCTTGCGCCACAACGTAAGCTGAGCATCACGGTGATCGTCCTGGGGCTCACCGGCACGGTGATCGGCGTCGTTGTTCCCCGAATCCTCGGCCACGCAACCGATTTACTCTTCAACGGCGTGATCGGGCGCGGGCTCCCGGCGGGAATCAGCAAGGCGCAGGCCGTCGCCCAAGCGAGAGCGCGCGGCGACGGGGCGTTCGCCGACCTGCTGTCGGGTATGAATGTGGTGCCCGGCCAAGGCGTGGACTTCGGCGCGGTGGCAACAACACTGGCCATTGCCCTGGCCCTGTATGCCGTTGCCGCGCTCTTGATTTGGGCACAAGCCCGGCTGCTCAACCTCACCCTGCAGCGCACCATGATCGCGCTGCGCGCGCAAGTCGAGGACAAAATCCACCGACTGCCACTGTCCTACTTCGACGGACGGCTGCGCGGCGAGCTGCTGAGCCGGGTGACCAACGACATCGACAACGTCCAGTCGTCGCTGTCGATGACGCTCAGCCAGCTGCTGACGTCGATCCTGACCGTGGTCACGGTGCTGGGCATGATGCTGTCGATTTCCCCGCTGCTGACGTTGATCACCGTGCTGACGGTGCCGCTGTCCCTATTGGCGTCCCGAGCGATCGCGCGGCGTTCACAACGCCTGTTCGTGGCGCAATGGACCAGCATCGGACGGCTCAACGCCCACATCGAGGAGACGTACAGCGGGTTCACGGTGGTCAAGACCTTCGGTCACCGGGACGCGGCGCGTGAACAATTCCGCAGCCTCAACGACGACGTCTACCACGCAAGCTTCGGCTCGCAGTTCTTCTCCGGCCTGGTGGCGCCGGCCACGACGTTCATCGGCAACCTCGGGTACGTCGCCGTCGCGGTGCTCGGCGGTCTGCAGGTGGCCGCCGGACACATCACCCTGGGCAACATCCAGGCGTTCATTCAGTACGTCCGGCAGTTCAACAACCCACTGGGCCAAGTGGCCGGGATGTATAGCACCCTGCAATCCGGGGTGGCCAGCGCGGAGCGGGTGTTCGACCTGCTCGACGAGCCCGAGGAAGCACCGGACCCCGCGCCGATGCCGCCCAACGGCCAGGCCCCGCAGCCGCGCGGGCGCGTCGAGTTCCAGCACGTCAGCTTCGCCTACCAGCCGGGCACGCCGGTGATCGAAGACCTGTCGATGACGGCCGAGCCGGGCAGCACCGTGGCGATCGTCGGACCGACCGGCGCGGGCAAAACCACCCTGGTGAACCTGCTGATGCGGTTCTACGACGTCGATTCCGGCCGGATCCTGGTCGACGGCGTCGACATCACCACGATCAGCAGACAAACGCTGCGATCGCGAATCGGCATGGTGCTACAAGACACCTGGCTGTTCGACGGGACGATTGCGGAGAACATTGCCTACGGGCGGCCCGAGGCCAGCACGGATGAGGTGGTCGAAGCCGCCCAGGCGGCCTATGTCGACCGGTTTGTCCACACCCTGCCGGCCGGCTACCAGACCCGGGTCACCGGCGACGGCGCCAACATCAGCGCCGGCGAGAAGCAGCTGATCACGATCGCACGCGCGTTCCTTGCCCGTCCGCAGCTGCTGATCCTGGACGAGGCGACAAGCTCGGTCGACACTCGCACCGAGGCTCTTATCCAGCGGGCCATGCACGAGCTTCGCCGCGACCGCACGAGTTTCGTTATCGCGCACCGACTTTCGACGATCCGTGCTGCCGACCGCATCGTGGTGGTCGAGTCCGGCCGGATCGTCGAACAGGGCAACCACGCCGAACTCATCGCCCGCCGGGGTGCCTATTACGCGATGACCCGGGCCTGAACTTTCCCGGGTCCGGCCGCGAACCTGAGGCGTTACTGAAATGACGCCAAGAAGTTATTGAGGATCCCTTTAGAAGTGCGGCTGACGCTAGTCCCATCAGCACCCCAACCGCACACCTGAAAGGGACCACAGCAATGTTCACTCGCCGCATCAGCACAATCGCCAGCACCTTCATCGGCGCCGCCGCCATCGGGATCGTCGCGGTCGGCACCGCCGGCACCGCCGGGGCCACCAGCGCCGACGAAGCGTTCCTCGCCCAGATGGACAAGCTCGGCATCTCCTTCAGCTCGCCCGCCGACGCCATCAGCGACGGCCACAAGGTCTGCCAGGAACTCGCCGCCGGCAAAAGCGGGACCGACGTCGCCACCGAGGTCCTCCGCCAGACGAACCTGACCAGCCACCAGGCGGCCTACTTCGTAGTCGACGCGACCCACGCCTACTGCCCGCAACTCGCCCCGCAGCTCACCTAAACGCACCCACCCAATGGATGGGGGGATCCCGGTAACCGGGGTCCCCCCATTCGCCATTTGCGCGCTGCCGCGGTGGGCTCTCGTTCGCGCCGCCGTCGAGCCGGTAATCCGCCTTTGAGAATCCTTTTAGGGGTGGGCGCGACGCTGTGTTCATCAGCACCCCGACCGCACACCCGCAAAGGATCACAGCAATGTTCACTCACCGTATCCGCACAGTTGCCAGCACTGCGATCGGCGCCGCCGCCATCGGACTCGCCGCACTCGCCACCGCCGGCGTTGCGGGTGCCAGCACAGTCGACGAAGCCTTCATCGCGCAGATGAGCAAGGTGGGCGTCACCTTCACCTCACCCGCGGAGGCCGTCAACAACGGCCAGAAGGTGTGCCAGGCGCTGGCCTCCGGCGAAAGTGGCGTCGACATCGCCAACGAGGTCATCGGCCAGACGAACCTGACCAGCAGCCAGGCCGCCCACTTCGTCGTCAACGCGGCCACGGCGTACTGCCCGCAATTCGGCGGCCAGCTCACCTAGTCGCACTCACCCACCCCGATGGGGGGACCTCGGTAACCGGGATCCCCCCATTCGCCATTTCTCGAGCTGCAGTGGCGGACGCTCCTGCACGCCGGCCACCCGTCGCGCTCGACGACGCCGCCGCGCCCGCAACGCCGGGCCGACACCGTAGCGGCATTCGAACACACTGTCAATCAAGGCAATTCATCACCCAGGTGACCGAGCATCTGACCGCGCGCCGACACCCGTCGAAGGCGGGATCACGTTGAAGCCTTCCGAATCCGACATCGGGCTCACTAAGCTCGGAGGTCGGCTGTTGATTTGCTGCGCGGCGATTGCTATGCAGGAAGCAGCTGTGGCCAACACTGAAGGAGACGTCGATGAAGCTCTCGCCTCGCACCGTTACCGCCGCCGCTGCCGCCGCGCTCGCCCTCGTACTCGCCATCGGTGGCTGTTCAAGTAACTCGAGCACCGGCAAATCGCCCGGCTCCACCGCCACCACCTCCAGCAGTGAAGCGGCCACCCTGCTCAAGCAGGCCGCCGACGCGATGACCAAGGTCACCGGGATGCACGTCAGCGTGGCGGTGCAGGGCGACGTGCCCAACCTGCGGGTCACCAAGCTCGACGGCGACATCTCCAACTCCCCGCAAACGGTTGCCACCGGTACCGCGACGCTGCTGGTCGGCAAATCCCCGCAGGACGCGAAGTTCGTCTACGTCGACGGCCATCTCTACTCCGACCTCGGACAGCCCGGCACCTACACCGACTTCGGCAATGGCGCCTCGATCTACAACGTGTCGGTGCTGCTCGACCCCAACAAGGGGCTGGCCAACCTGTTGTCGAAGCTGCAGGGCGGCGCGGTGACCGGCACCGAGCAGGTCAACGGCGTCGCGACCACCAAGATCACCGGTAGCTCGTCGGCCGACGACGTCGCCACGCTGGCCGGCTCGAAGTTGACCGCCCAGAGCGTGACCACGGTGCCCACCACGGTCTGGATCGCCTCCGACGGCTCCTCACACCTCGTCCAGCTTCAGGTCCATCCGACGAATGACACCTCGGTGACGCTGACGATGTCCGACTGGGGCAAGACAGTCACCGCCACCAAGCCCGTCTAGCCATCGGCGTGGAATCGCAACCCGTGAAAACCGCCGGACCGCCGGCATTCGGAAAGGAATCACCAATGAGGATGGTTACTCGTCGCCGGCGGTTCACCGTGGCCGTCGCCGGTATGGCCACCGCCGCCGCAATCAGCGTCGCGCTGGCTCCCGCGGCCGGCGCGGCCGACCAATACGGCGCGATTGCCTACTCCAGCAACGGTTCCTGGGGCCGCTCCTGGGACTACCCAACCCGGCCGGCCGCGGAGGCCACCGCCGTCAAAAACTGCGCCTACACGGACTGCAAGGTGCTCACCAGCTTCACCGATTGCGGCGCCGTCGCGACCAATGGCAGGGCATTCCAGGGCGGGGTCGGCACCACCCTGGCCGCCGCGATGAAGGACGCGCTGAGCAAACTCGGTGGCGGCTCCATCGACACCTGGGCGTGCAACTAGCTCTCCTGCGGTCGGCGACTCCGCCGATGTCGCTAAACGCGGCCTGAACAGGGGCTTTATCGCGGCGAGCGTGCCGGTCCACCGCCGCGAGGTCACTCCAAGAATTCGTGGAGATAACAAATAGGCCACGATCGGAACCTTTTCTCAACCACCCGTAACACCGCGGGACGAGAAAAGGACAACCCATGAAGATCAACAAGATTGCCACGGTCGCCAAGATGGCCACGCTTTCGGTCGTCGCGGGTGCGGTCGCACTTGGATTGGCCGGGCCGGCGCAAGCGGCCGCCGGCACGATGTACGGAGACCCCGCGGCCGCCGCCGAGTACTGGCGCTACCAGAAATACGACGACTGCGTCCTGATGTCGGCCGCCGACGTGATCGGTCAAATCACCGGCGAAGAGCCCTCGGAGCGGGCCATCATCAAAAAGGCGGAATCCACGCCGAGCGTGATCCACCCCGGCTCGATCTACTTCACGCCGGCCGACACCAAGAAGCCGAATTCGGGTATGGGCACCAGCTTTGGGGATGTCCCCACACTGCTGGCGTCCTACGGCGTGAAAGCCATGATCACCAACAAGGAGCACGCCGCCAAGGACGGCATCCCGGGTGGCATGGAGGGTCTCGAGCAGATCCTGGGTGCGGGTCACACGGTCATCGTCAGCGTCAACGGCGAGCTCATCTGGCACCAGCCCGTCGAAAACAAGGACGACAACGGAGACCCGCGCGGCGACCACGCGGTGGTGGTGACCGGTGTGGACACCGCCAATAACGTGGTGCACCTCAACGACAGCGGCTCCCGCGACGGCCGCGACGAGCAGATCCCGATGGCGCTCTTCGTCAAGGCGTGGGAGGCCAGCAAGCAGCTGATGATCGTCACCGGCTGAGCCGGCAACAGGCGGCGGGCAGTCACGTGGTGCACCACACCGCGTCGGCTGCCCGCCTTTTGCGTTTTCGATGAATCCCAATCGGATTCGCGCGAACAATCGATGATCACGCTGGCAGGGAACGCATTTCAGCCCCTCGCAAACGCACGTGGCCGTCGAAGCCACGGCACACCAATCTTGCGGGGTATTACGAATCCGGGCGGGTTCGTATCACAATTACAAGGAATGACACCGTATGGCAGGTAACGCCGCGCAGAGAACCCGGAAGGGCTGGTTAGCGACGATGGTAGACAAAAGTCTCGAACTCGGCCTGCTCGGGCCGTTGGAGATGACTGTTGACGGCACCATGGTGCCGTTGGGCACGCCCAAACAGCGGGCGGTGCTGGCCATGCTGCTGATGAACCGCAACAGCCCGGTCGGCGTCGAACGACTGATCACCGCTCTGTGGGAAGACGAGCCCCCGTCGGGTGCACGGGCCAGCATCCACTCCTACGTGTCCAATCTGCGCAAGCTCCTCAGCGGTGCCGGCATCGACCCACGTGTGGTGCTGGCCGCGGCGCCGCCGGGTTACCGGCTCACCGTTGACGAAAACAGTTGCGACCTTGGACGGTTCATCACCGAGAAGACCGCGGGCGTGCACGCAGCCGCGGTCAGCCGGTTCGAGCAGGCAAGCCAGCACCTGTCGGCGGCCCTGGCGCAATGGCGGGGACCGGTGCTCGAGGACCTGCGCGACTTTCAGTTCGTCGACACCTTCGCCACCTCGCTCGTGGAGGAGAAAATTCTGGTCCACACCGCGAAGGCAGAGGCCGAAATCGCTTGCGGACGTGGCGCCTCCGTGGTCGTCGATCTCGAAGCCCTGATCGCGGAGCACCCCTACCGCGAGCCGCTGTGGGCCCAATTGATCACGGCCTACTACCTGACCGACCGCCAATCCGACGCGCTGGCCGCGTACCGCCGGGTGAAGACGACACTGGCCGACGAGCTCGGCATCGACCCCGGCCCGAAGTTGCGTGATCTCAACGAAAAAATCCTGCGCCAGGAACCGCTGGACGCCAAGAAATCGGCCCGGACCACGGCGGTCGGTACCGTCACCCTGCTGGACCAGCGCACCAAGGTCCCCGCCGGGAAGCCCGCTGCGTACCTGCACGAAGCGTCGGGTCGCAGCTACCCGGTGCGCGCGGCCGAGACCCGGATCGGACGTCTCAGCGACAACGACATCATCCTGGCCAGCGCCAATGTGAGCCGCCATCACGCCGTCATCGTCGACACCGGCACCAGCTACATCATCAACGACCTGCGCTCGTCAAACGGCGTACATGTGCAACACCAGCGCATCCGCTCCGCGGCGACGCTCAAGGACGGCGACCACGTCCGGATCTGCGACCACGAATTCACGTTCGAGATCCCCCGCGGCTACAACAGCGACGCAGCGAACTGAATTAATCGAACGAATAGCATTGCTGCGCAATGAATTTCATGGATGCAGCATGCTTGACTACAGCATGACCAATCACCACAAGGCTTTTCGCCGGACGGCGTCGTCGTCGGTACGCGACGCGACCGCGCCGGGATCTCGCGATTGTCACGCGTCCGAGTTCGCGACGGCTTACCGTGATGGTTGCTAGTCGCGGAGGTTACGAGCGAGGATTCGCCCGTAATTGTTGATATCGTCGGCGGGTCTGCGGCCGGTTTGGAGGATCAGCGATGAGCGAGGAGCAAAACTCGCGAGTGGGGTCGATGTTTGGGCCCTACCACCTGAAACGGCTGCTGGGCCGCGGCGGGATGGGCGAAGTCTACGAGGCCGAGCACACCGTCAAAGAGTGGACGGTCGCGGTCAAGGTCATGACCGCGGAGTTCAGCCGGGACCCCGTCTTTCGTGAGCGGATGCGGCGCGAGGCGCGTACCGCCGGCCGTTTGCAGGAACCGCATGTGGTGCCGATCCACGACTACGGCGAGATCGACGGGCAGATGTTCATGGAGATGCACCTCATCGAGGGCATCGACTTGGACGACACGCTCAAACGGTTCGGCCCACTGACCGCGCCGCGCGCCGTCGCGATCATCACCCAGATCGCCTCGGCGCTCGACGCGGCCCACGCCGCCGGCGTGATGCACCGCGACATCAAGCCGCCCAACATCTTGATCACCCGTGATGATTTCGCCTACCTGGTCGACTTCGGCATCGCCAGTGCCACCACCGACGAAAAACTCACCCAGCTCGGCACGGCGGTCGGCACCTGGAAATACATGGCGCCCGAACGGTTTTCCAACGGCGAGGTGACCTACCGCGCCGACATCTACGCGTTGGCCTGCGTGCTGTACGAATGCCTGACGGGCACCCCGCCGTATCGCGCGAGCACCGCCGGCGAGCTGGTCAGAGCTCACACGGCCGACGCCATACCGCTGGCCAGCGCGGTGCGCTCGGGCATCCCCAAGGCCTTCGACGCGGTGATCGCCCGCGGCATGGCCAAGAAGCCCGAGGACCGCTACGCCAGCGCGGGCGACCTGGCGCTGGCCGCCCACGAGGCACTGAGCAATCCCGATCAAGACCACGCCGACAACATCCTGCGCCGCAGCCAAGAAGCCACCCTGGCCGCCGAAACCCCGCACATCCCGCCACCGACCGCCCCCGCCACGGCACAACCGCCGAGCAACACACCGCCGCCGCCGTACCCGCAACCGAGCTCTGCGCCGGCGCCACCGCAGCACGCACCGAGCCCGCGGCCCTGGGCACCCGAGAGCGGACCCGTCCCCACCCCGAGCCAGCCCGTCTCCGCCCCGCAGTATTACCAAGGCACCAGCGGCAACTGGGGCGGTACGCCGCCGGGCGCACCCCCGCCCGCCGGACCCACGGCGTGGACCCTGGGGCAGCAACCCCCGCCCAAGCCCAAACGCAGCCCCTGGCCGATCGTGATCGGTGCCGTCGCCCTGGTCGTGGTGCTGGTGGTCGGCGCCATCGTCGTCTACGTCGTCACGCAGGGCGACGACAACCCCCAGCCGCATCCCAGTGCGACCAGCACCACAACCCCGCCGAGGACCACGAGTTCGAAACCGACCACCACCACGACCACCGCGTCCGGCGACGTCGACGGCCAGCTGCTCAGCCTGGTGCCCCCGGGCTACCCGAGCGGCGCATGCACACCGGCCACCGCAAAACCGAACACCGTCTGGTCGGATGCGCTGGCCGTGCTCGACTGCGACCAGAACACCAATCCGGGCGGCCCGTCCAAAGCGCGCTACGGACTCTTCCCGAATCCGAGTGTCCTGAAAGACGCAACGGACGCCGACATCAAGCTTCTGACGCTGGTGACCTGCCCCGGAGAAGCCAACAACCCGGAAACCTGGCAGCACCCGAACGACCCGAAGGTCGACGTCGGCGTGGTCGCCTGCGGCACCTACAACAACCACCCCAACATGGTGTGGAGCAACCAGGTCAAGCTGCTGCTGTGTGACGTCTTTGGGGACCCGCCGACCATCGAGGAGCTGCACACCTGGTGGACCAAATACGGTGGCTGAGCCGCAGTAGCCAAAGATCAACCAGCCCAACGGCATTGGATGTCCGAGACGGCGAGCGCCACGCGATCCGAATCTGATCAGCAAACCGCGCTCGGGTGGTAAAAACGCCAGGATCGCACCAAGATCAGCTATACAAGTGGTGGACGTCGTGACGGTACCCGGGGCGGCTAGCTAACACAGCGGAGGCAATGAGTGGAAGACAGGACCGAAATGGTCACCACCATTCCCGGGTTGGAGCTGCGGGCGGGTGGGCGTACCTGGCAGGCCACCGGTGGCCGGTCCTGGAGCATTGGCCGCGCGCACGAAGCCGACATCCAGCTGGACAACCCCAGAGTGTCGCGCCAGCACGCGGTGCTGCAACCGACTCCCGCGGGCTGGGTCCTGGTCAACCACAGCAACAACGGGATGTTCGTGAACGGGCGGCGAGTCGAGAGCCTGCCGATAAGCCAGCCGATCACCGTCGTGCTGGGGTCGGCGTCCTCCGGGCAGACACTCGAGCTCTACCCGATCGCCCCACCGCCCAGCCCCGCTAGGACACAAACCGTCGCGCCGACGACGCAACCGGTCGGCGAGACCACGGTTGCCCGGCCACCGACCGCGGTGTACACGATGGATCAGGTAACCATCGGGATTGGCCGGGGAACCGACAACAACGTCGTGCTCGACGACTTGCTGGTCTCTCGCCACCACGCGGTGTTGCGTCGCTCCGGGAATCAGTGGGAGCTGGTAGATAGCAACAGCGCCAACGGAACCTACGTCAACGGCCACCGGATCGCCCGCGCGATCATCGGACCGAACGACATCGTCGGCATCGGCCATCAGCTGCTGCACCTGTCCGGTGACCAACTCGCGGAGTACACCGACACCGGCGACGTGTCCTACGAGGCATCGAACCTGCGGGTGGTCTCCAACAAGGGCAAGGTGTTGTTGTCCAACGTCAGTTTCGCCCTGCCGCAGCGCTGCTTCATGGCGGTGGTAGGGCCAAGCGGCGCAGGGAAATCCACGTTATTGAGCGCATTGACCGGATTCCGTCCGGCCGGTAGCGGCGAGGTCCGATACGACAATCGCGACCTCTACCAGAACTACGCCGAGCTGCGACACCGGATCGGCTTCGTGCCGCAGGACGACATCCTGCACACTCAGCTGACGGTGCGACGGGCGCTGAATTACGCTGCGCAGCTTCGGTTTCCGCAAGACGTCTCCACCCGGGAACGAAAGCAGCGCATCGACGAGGTGCTGGGCGAGCTCGGGCTGGCGGCGCATGCCAATCAACGGATCGACAGCTTGTCGGGCGGTCAGCGCAAACGCACCAGCGTTGCGCTGGAGCTGCTGACCAAACCGTCCCTGCTGTTCCTGGACGAGCCCACGTCGGGCCTCGACCCGGGCTACGAGAAATCCGTCATGCAGACCCTGCGGGCCCTGGCCGACGACGGCCGATCCGTCGTGGTGGTCACCCACAACACCGCGCAGCTGAATCTGTGCGACCGGCTGCTCATCCTGGCGCCGGGCGGTCGCCTGGCGTACTTCGGTCCGCCGCAACAAGCCCTGAACTACTTCCAGTGCAACGACTTCGCCGACCTGTTCAACCTCCTCGAACACGACACCACCACCGACTGGACCGGCCGTTACGTCGCATCGCCCATCCACGGGGCCCTCACCGGGCCGCACGCCGCCCTGAAAGCCCCGGCACCTGCGGCGCGCGCCGCGAAGCCGGTCGCCCAGCAGAGCGCGTTCGCCCAGTTCACCACGCTGTGCCGGCGGTATTTGGCGGTCATCGCCGCCGATCGCCAGTACGCGGTGACGCTGCTGGTGCTGCCGCTGCTGCTGAGTCTGTTCGCGCACGCCGTCCCGGGCCAGGCCGGGCTGTCGCTGACCAAGGCCATCGAGATGAAGTCCACTCAGCCCTCCCAATTGCTGGTGCTGCTGATCATCGGTGGGGCGCTGATGGGCTGCGCCGCGTCGATCCGCGAGATCGTCAAGGAACGCGCCATTTATCAGCGCGAGCACGGCATCGGGCTGTCGCGCGCCGCCTATCTGGCCTCGAAGTTGGTAGTCCTCACCGCGCTGACCACGCTGCAAGGCCTCATTCTTGGTTTCCTCGGGGTGGTGGGCCTGCCGCCGCCGGACCAGGCCGTCGTCTTGCCTTGGCCCAGAGTCGAAGTGGCGCTCGCGGTCGTCGCCGTCACCGTGGTCTCGATGATGATCGGTCTGCTGATTTCGGCGATGATCGGCAACGCCGACCGGGGCATGCCGCTGCTCGTGCTCGTGGTGATGGCCGAACTCGTGCTGTGCGGCGGCATGTTTGGGGTCAGGGGCCGGATCCCGCTGGAGCAGTTGGCGTGGCTGTCGCCGTCCCGCTGGGCCTATGCGATGGGCGCCTCGACCATCGATCTCGACGATCTGCGCCGGACGGCGGGCGGCGACGAAGACCCGCTGTGGGAGTACGAACCCGGCAACTGGTGGCTGGCCGTGGGTGCCTGCGCCGTACAGGCGATCGTGCTGATCATCCTGCTCGCGCTGCGACTCAGACAGCTTGACCCACAACGCAAAGCGGCCAAGTGATGTTGTCTACGCGTGTTTGGCGACCAGCGTTAGCGCGCTGACTGCCCACGAGCCGCACGTCAGCTGAACCGACAGCAGCCGATACCCGACGTAGTACACGCCGAACGACCATGCTCGCTCGGCGCCGGCGCGCCACTGGACGGGCGACATCGCAGTGAGCATTGACATCCCTTCGCTGTAACCCGGGTGCGTATGGAGAAAGGGCCTGCCCGCGTACTGCGGAGATCCTTGATGAATTCTTGGAACGCAGCGCACATTTGGGGGCCGGGATCGACGAGTGGGCAGCCCGTCGATGTTTGCCGTTGTCGAGCGGCCGGGCCGGCCGGCACATACCGTCATGGGTGCTTACCGGGGGTTGCGGCCGACGGGGTGGGCGGGAAATTGTTGATATGGTCGGCGGGTCTGCGGTTGGTTTGGAGGATCAGCGATGAGCGAGGGGCAGGCCTCACGCGAGGGCTCGACGTTCGGGCCCTACCACCTGAAACGGCTGCTGGGCCGGGGCGGGATGGGCGAAGTTTACGAGGCCGAGCACACCGTCAAAGAGTGGACGGTCGCGGTCAAGCTGATGTCCGACCAATTCAGCTCGGACCCCGTCTTTCGCGAGCGGATGAAGCGCGAAGCGCGCACCGCGGGCCGTTTGCAGGAGCCGCACGTCGTGCCGATCCACGACTACGGCGAAATCGACGGAAAAATGTACATGGAGATGCGCCTCGTCGAGGGCACCGACCTGGACAGCTTGCTCAAGCGGTATGGCCCCCTGACGCCGCCGCGCTCGGTCGCGATCATCACCCAGATCGCCTCGGCGCTGGATGCGGCGCACGCCGCGGGGGTCATGCACCGCGACGTCAAGCCGCCCAACATCCTGGTCACCCGCGACGATTTCGCCTACCTGGTCGACTTCGGCATCGCCAGTGCCACCACCGACGAGAAGCTCACCCAGCTCGGCACGGCGGTCGGCACCTGGAAATACATGGCCCCGGAGAGGTTCACCAACGACGAGGTGACCTACCGCGCCGACATCTACGCACTGGCCTGTGTGCTGCACGAATGCCTGACCGGGGCCCCGCCGTACCGTGCCGACAGCGCGGGCGTGCTGGTCAAGGCGCACATGAGCGATCCCATTCCGCTGCCCAGCGCGGTGCGCTCGGGCATTCCGAAGGCCTTCGACGCGGTGATCGCGCGCGGCATGGCGAAAAAACCCGAGGACCGCTACGCCAGTGCCGGCGACATGGCGCTGGCCGCCCATGAGGCGCTCAGCAACCCCGATCAAGACCACGCCGACGACATCCTGCGCCGCAGCCAGGAAGCCACCCTGCCCGGCAAAGAGAAGCTCGAGCAGCCACCGACGATCGCGGGCACCGCGGCGGCGCCTCCCGTGCAGCGGCCCGTCACACCCCCGCCGCCGGCGCCGACCCCGACGCCGTACCCGCGCCCCGGGCCAAGTGCTCCACCGGTGCCACCGCAGCACGCACCCAGCCCGCGGCCCTGGGCACCCGAGAGCGGGCCCGTCCCCACCCCGGGTCAGCCCGTCTCCGGCCCGCAGTACTACCAAGGCAGCAGCGGTAACTGGGGCGGCCCGCCCTCGCAGCCCGTCAGCCCGTGGACCCTGGGACAGCAGCCGCCACCCAAACCCAAGCGCAATCCCTGGCCGATCATCGCCGCGGCCGCGGTGGTGCTCGTGGTCGTCGTCAGCGCGGTGGCTATTTGGCTGATCATCCCCGATCCAAAGCCGCCACCCGAACCGATAGCGTCGACGCATCTGAACACGCTGCTGCTGAACGCCTCGGACATCAACGCCATCATGGGTGCGACGAACATCCAGCCCGGGAAACCCATCACATCGATGGGCACCTCCGAGATGAATGTGTCGGTACCGGCCTGTCAGGGAGCGCTGTACACGACGCAGGATGCCGCGTACGCCGGAAGCGGCTACACCGGTATCAACGGACTGGTCTCCGCCGAGCCGGGAGACAACAACGACCACTGGGTCAACCAGGCGGTGGTGGCATTTCCGACCGCCGACAAGGCCAAGGCGTTCCTGCAGAGCTCGCTGGACAAATGGAAGACCTGCGTCGGCCAGACGGTGACCGTGACGAATTCGTCGGGCAAGACCTATCGGTGGACTTTTGCCCCCATCCAAGGCACTTCACCGAAGATATCGGTGCTGCAGAGTCAGGAAGGCGCCGACGGCTGGCAGTGCGAGCACGCGATGAGCGTGGCGAACAACGTGATCGTCGACGTCAACGCCTGCGGATACCACATCAGCGATCAGTCGAGCCAGATCGCCGACAAGATCGTCGAGAAAGTCAACAACAGCTAGCGACACCAATGCCTAAGCGGCACTGTGGCATTGAACTAAGCCGGTAGGTCCGGCCCCTGCGCGCGCACATCGTCGACCGCCGACATCGCGTCGCGTAACTTGGCCAGCCATTCCTCGGTGTGTTCGCCGACGAGCTTGACCGACCACGCCAGGGCGTCGGCCCGAGACCTGGCGACACCTGCGTCCACCAACGTGTCCAGCACCTGACGTTCCGGTTGCTTCAAGCGTGTCATCACCGGAACTGCGATGTGCGTGAACAGGATTCGCTCGCCGCCGATCTCCAGGCCCCAAGAAACCTTGCGCCCGTAGCGATCCTGCGCCTCGTCGGCAATACGCATCCGCTCCGAACGAGTCTCCTCGCGGAAACGCGAGGCCCGGCCCTCGGCCCGCGCCTCGCTCTCTTCCGCTGCGTCCGCCAGCTTGCCGATGACGGTGATCTCTTCACGATCGACGACGACCGTCGGGTCGCCGTCGAACCAGGCTTCGGGCAGGCGTCCGGCGAACCATTCCGCCGCGCCGGTGGCATCGGGTTGCTGGGCTTGCTGCCAGCCCCCGGGGCGGCCGTACCGCCGCTGACTGTGATGCGATTTCATAATTACATGATTACACCGTTACACGTGTAATGCGAAGGGGGTTCGCTCGCGGCGAACGCAGCGCCGCGAAAGTTCTTCGGGACCCGCAAAACCGTTGATATGGCCCGCTCATCGGCGTATTTTTGGGAGCGAAGCAGGCCCGGAAGCGGCCGAATCAAAGCGCCGGCAGAGGGGAAGGAGCCGGCCGCGTCGGACCGTGTCAGACGCCCCCCAGAGCCGCCCGGGCCTGCCTATACGTTTGGCGAAATCAGTCGTTGTTGCGGGCCTCGCCGCCCCGGCGCACCCGGAAGAGCTTGACTTCATTCTTGACGCCCTTGAGGCGACGCGCCCCCGCGAAAGACCCGGAGAACTCCCCGGATTCGCCGATCTCGTCCCACACGGAATCGGCGACCAACACGGTGCCCGCGCGCGCTACCCCGGTAACCCGGCTCGCGACATTGACCGGGCTGCCGAACCAGTCGCCGGCCCGGCTCACCGCCATCCCGGCCGACACCCCCGCCCGCAGCCGCGGAAAGTCGTTGTCGGTATCGACGGCTTCGACGAGCTTCAGCACGACATCGAGCAACGGCGCTGGCTCGGGGCAGACGAACATCACCGCGTCCCCGATCGTTTTGATGAACCGCACCGGCGGGGCGGTGATGTCGCGAGCCAGCGCCGCCAGCCGGCTGGCAAGTTGCCCCAGCTCCTCGGGTGACACCACCTCGCCCAGCCGGGTGAAGCCGACCAGATCGGCGAAGGCAACGGTGACCTGGCGCGCGCCCGGTAGCGGCTTGCCCGCGGCCCGTTCGGCGGCATTGACCGCTTCGGTCTCCATCATGTGGCGCAGCTGCATGAACAGCATCTGCTCGATCATCGGGCCCAGCTGCGGGCCGATCTGACTCACCAGCGCCTTCGACGCCTGGGCGATCTCCAGCTCGGTGGCTCCCGGACGCATGATCGCCGCCAGCGCGGCATACCGCATGACTTCGGCGGCGTGGGACAGACCGTCGGCGAGCACCCGCACCACCAGCACGACTTGATCGGGGTTGAGCCCCAGCTCCACGAAGCGCTGGGCGTAGGCGGCCGCTTCCCCGTCGGCGCGCATGTGGATCGCCGCGTCGGGGTCGTCCACCCTGGCCAACCCGATCGCGCGCTGCACGCGCTGCAGCAGCATCAGGTCGATGCTGTGTTGCTCGCTGATCTCCCGCGCCGACACGTAGCTGCCGTCGTCGCCGATGATGCGGCGACTGGCCAGCAGCAGCGGCGGGTCGGTGGCCGCGATCTCCTCGGCGGTGATGCCCTGTTCCAGCAGCCAAGCCACCAGCTCGGCACGTTCCGTGCGCGCGGCGCCTTCGAGTCCGTCGAGCAGATCATCGATGTTCCGGTCGACCGCGTCGTCCACGTGGTCAACGTACAACGCCGACGGGCCATGATGTGAAGCGATGACCCCTCCCCTGCTGCACGGCTTCGCGCCCGTCGTCGACGACCGCGCCCGGATGCTGATCCTGGGCTCGTTTCCGAGTGTGCAGTCGCTGGTGGCACAGCAGTACTACGCCAATCCACGAAATGCGTTCTGGGCCATCACCGGTGAGCTTTTCGGGTTCGACGCCGACGGGCCGTACGAATCCCGGCTGGCCGCGTTGCGAACCCACGGAGTCGCGCTGTGGGACGTGCTGCGCAGCTGCCGCCGAGCCGGTAGCGCGGACTCCGCGTTCGATCCGAAAAGCTTGGTGGTCAACGACTTTGCCGAGTTGTTCGCCAACTATCCGAGGATCACCCGGGTTTACTTCAACGGCGCCAAGGCGGCCGAGCTGTACCGCAGGCTGGCACCCCCGGATGAGCGGCTCACGTTCGAGCGGCTGCCGTCCAGCAGCCCCGCGCATGCCACGCGGCCGGGCGTCAAGCTGGCGGCCTGGCGGGAGCTATTGCCCTCATGACACCGGCGGTCGCCGGTGCGCCCACGGCCGTGCCGCTTCGATCTGCGCGGACAGCGACAACAGCGTCGCCTCGTCGAACGGCCGGCCGACCAGCTGTATCGACAATGGCAGGCCGTCGCCGTCGAAGTCCCACGGCACCACCGCGGCGGGCTGACCGGTGGCGTTCCAGGGCGCGAAGTACGGCACCTGCTGGGCGACCAACAGCAGCGTCGACACCGCGCCGCGGCGCCGATAGGCACCGATGCGAGACGGACCGTCCGCGGTGCCGGGCGTGATGACGACGTCGACATCGTCGAAGATCGACTGGATCTTGGCGTTCATCCGCTCCTCGACCGCCCGCACGGATTCCATCCGTCGATCAGAGAAGAACGAGCCCATGCGCGCCAGAGTGCGGGTGCGGGCTTCGAGCCGTTCCGGGTGGGCCTGCGCGGCGGCGTCGTCGCTGATGCCCCGCAGATAACGCGGCAGGAAGTTGGCGTAGAGCTGGGCCAGTGGATAGTCGGGGTCGGCCGTGATGACGTCATGGCCCAGATCGCGAAGCAACGCGCCGGCCTGGTCTACGGCCGCCAACTCTTCGCGCCCGACCCGCTGCGGGAGCGTGGGGATTTTGGTGCTCAACGCAATTCGCAGTTTGCCGGGATCACGCTTGGCGGCGGCGGCGAATTCGCCCTCGGCGCCCGGGATCGTCGAGGTGGCATCGAGAAACAGTGCGGCATCGGCCACCGACCGCGCGATCGGACCGTTGACACTCAGCCCGTACCACGCGTTGTCATGCGGTTCCAGCGAGACGCGATCGCGTTGCGGCTTCAGGCCGAACAGGCCACACCAGGACGACGGGACGCGAATGGAGCCGCCGCCGTCGGATCCCAGCGCCATCGGGGCCAGCCCGGCGGCGACCGCGGCGCCGCTGCCGCCGCTGCTTCCGCCCGGGGTGCGCCCGAGGTTCCACGGGTTGCGGGTCGCGCCGAAGGTCAGCGACTCGGTGAACGGAAAGATCATCAGCTCGGGCACATTGGTCTTGCCGATGATGACCGCGCCGGCCGCGCGCAACCGGCGGACCGCTTCCGCGTCGGACGGCACCGGCGGACCGTGGCCACCGCTGCCGCACGCGGTCACCTCTCCGGCGACGTCGACATCGTCCTTGATCGCGATCGGCACGCCCAGGAGCGGCAGCCGCTCACCGGCATCGAGCAGCTCCTGGGCGGCATGCGCGTCCTCGCGGGCGCTGTCGGCCAGCACCACGCGATAGCAGCGCAGGTCGCTGTCCAGGCGCGCGATCCGGTCCAGGTAGACCTCGAGCAGGTCCGGGGCGCTGATTTCACCGTCGGCCAGCATCTGTGCCAGTGCGCCCGCACCGGCGAAAGCGAGTTCGCGAGCGTCCATTGCCGCAGCGTAGCCCGCGCGGCCTCGGTCGCGCCCCGGCCGGTTGATCATCTGCGCGAACCGTATGAACGGGTGCGTTCCGCGGCTCGGTCGCGAGACGGCCGGGTCGAGGCAGCCAGTACCGTGGCCACATGTCCTGCGTGTTCTGTGCGATCGTCGCCGGGGAAGCTCCGGCCATCCGGATCTACGAAGACGACGACTACCTGGCGATCCTCGACATCCGCCCGTTCACGCGCGGCCACACCCTGGTGATCCCGAAGCAGCACAGCGTCGATTTGACCGATACCCCGCCGCAGACGCTGGCCGAGATGATCACCATCGGTCAGCGGATCGCGCGCGCCGCCAGGGCCACCGAATTGGCCGACGCCACGAACATCGGGATCAACGACGGCAGCGCGGCGTTCCAGACGGTGTTCCACATCCACCTGCACGTGCTGCCCCGCCGCAACGGCGACAAGCTCTCGGTGGCCAAAGGGATGCTGCTGCGCCGGGACCCGGACCGGGAAGCCACCGGGCAGATCCTGCGCGACGCGCTGGCACGCATCGACGCCAGTCAGTAGAACTGAATTCATGAGCAACCTCACCACGCTAGAGCGGCTGTTTCTCGCCCCGCTGCTGCGTATTCACGACTCGCTATACCGGAAGACCGACGGCCGGATCGGCCACCACGTACCCGGGATGCCGGACAGCCTGCTGCTGCACACGGTCGGCGCCAAGACCGGTCAGCAGCGCTCCTCCACCCTGACCTACGCCAAGGACGGTGACTCCTACCTGGTCGTCGCGTCCTACGGCGGTAGCGACAGCGCCCCCGGCTGGTATCACAACCTGCGCAAACGTCCGGAGTGCGAGATCAACCTCGGCTCCAAACGATTCGGAGTCACCGCACGCAGCATCGGTCCGGACGACCCCGACTATGCGCGACTGTGGAAGATCGTCAACAAGAACAACGCCAACCGGTACGACGGCTACCAGGGCCGGACGTCACGGCCGATCCCGATCGTCGCGCTGACGCCTGCCTAGCGGTACCAAGCTGCACAAAAGCACGAGGTAACGCACCTGGGACGTTTATTCTGCCCTAGCAGTGGTGAAGCCTTCATGCGTTCACCGCCGGGGGACAGATCGGCTGGAGCAGCAATGAAGCGCTGGACGGGGATCCCGTGGCAGCGATTCGGGCTGTCCGCACGCGTGGGTCGGGTCGTCGTTGCCGGATACGGCGTCGCCGGGGTGATGATCATCATCGCCTCCATCCGGGACTGGGAAGGCATCTACGCGACCCGGCCGGTCGACGAAATCGCGTTGGCGGTGAGTCTGCTTTTCGGTGCGGCGTGTGGCCTGCGCGCGGCGCGCTTCGCCGACGGGCGTCGCAGATTCGGCTGGCTGGCCATGGTGACGGCCCAGTTGGGGTGGGCGGTCGGCGAACTCATCTGGGCGTTCTACGACGTGCGTTCACAACTCGATCACGCCGCACACCCGGCCGCGGCCGAGATTGTGCTGCTGTTGTGGCCATTCGGCGCCATGACGTCGCTGGTGCTGTTGTCCAACCTCTCTCCGCACAGCTCGCGGCGGGTGGTGCTCGACGGGCTGATCCTGGTTACCTCGCTGCTCGTCGTGTCGTGGGTATTCGTCCTGGAAAAGCAGCTGCGCGACACCACGGGGTCGCGGACCGCGACGGTCGCGCAGGTGGTCAACGACGGCATCCTCTTGACGACCGCGATCCTGATGCTGTCGCGGGGTCGCCCCGGCGAGCGACCGAGCCGCAGCCTGGCGGCCTGCGGAGTCGCGACGATCAGCGTCGCCGACATCACGATGGTGTTCGACACCGGGATAGGCAGCTATCACGTCAGTGATCTGGGTGACCTGGGGCGACTGGCCGGCTTGTGCATGATCGCGCTGGCCGCCTTGGCCAGTGTGAATGAATCCTCCCCCGCCGAAGCAACGCGCAGTGAGGTGTTGTCGCGCGCCCTGCTGTGGTTGCCGTACCTGCCGCTGTCGCTGGCCACCGTCGTCGGATTTGGCGCAATAGTCCGTGCGCAGCACGGAGTGTTGACCGCCCTGCTGGGAATTCTCGTGGGCGCGGTGCTCGTCCGGCAATTCATTGCGCTCACCGAGAACCAGGACCTGTTGGCCGAAGTCGCGCGGGAAGCGTTTCGGGACAGCCTGACCGGCCTGGCGAATCGGGCTCATTTCCTGCATCGACTGGAAGACGCCATCGCCGCCAGACAAAGCGACAGCGCGCCGATCGCGGTGTTATGCCTCGATCTCGACAACTTCAAAGCGGTCAACGACGGCTTGGGACACCCCGCCGGCGACGAGCTACTTATCCGGGTGGCCGGACGGCTCACGGCCGCGCTGCACGAAGACGGCTTCATTGCCCGCCTCGGCGGTGACGAATTCGCGGTGCTGCTCGAGAGTTCAGTCGAGGAGACGGACGCGGCCGCGCACGATGTGCTCGAGGCGTTCAGCGCGCCGATCGTGATCGACGGCGTTCCCGTCGCGGTTCGGCCGAGCATCGGGTTCACGGTGTCCACCGCCGCATCGACGTGCACCGTCGATCAGCTCCTCCGGCACGCCGACCTGGCCATGTACACCGCCAAACGCGAGGGCGGCCAATGCGTCCGTAGCTTTGTGCCCGATATTCCGTTCTCCTATACGTTCCCGCGGTCGACCGACTCGCCGGTGTCGGACTTGCCGGCCAAACTTATGGAATGGCTGCCCATTTCGGCGGCCGCCTCGGGCTACCCGGCCACCGCGGGCGCGTCCGGCCCGCCACGCGGCGCGCGGAGAGCGCCAAAATCTGCCAAGACGACACCCGACCCACCGCAGGATTCGGACGACGGTCTCCGATGGCCACCGAATCCGATCCGGATTGCGTTGGTGCTGTTGGCAATTGGCGTAATCATTTTCACAGCGACGAGTATTTCCGGCCTCAATGCCAAAAACGTATCAGTCACCAATTCTCTGTATGCGGGGTTGAACCTGTTGGCGGCCGGGCTGATTGCCGTACGCGCCTACCGCGTCACTGCCGATCGATTGGCCTGGTTGCTGATCGCGGCCGGCATGGCATCTTCGGCCATCGGTGACGTCGTCTATGCCCTGCGGGTGCCCGATGGACACTCCCCCTCGGTGGCCGACCCGGAGTACCTCGCGTTCTATCCGCTTGTCTACGTCGGGCTGCTGTTGCTGATGCGGGCACGCATGCTCTCGATACCGCTACCGATCCGGCTTGATCCCCTGGTATGCGGTTTGGCCATGGCCGCGCTGGCCGTGTCGGTGCGGGCCGGAACCTTGGACGCGGCCGCGACTCGCGCACCCCAAACCGTGCTGGTTGGCCTGCTCTACCCGTGGGGGGACCTGGTCCTGTTGACGCTGGCCGCGAGCATGTTGCCAATAGTTGGCTGGCGCAACGAATTCCGCTGGGTTCTGCTCAGTGCCGGCTTGATCGGGTTTGCCCTCGCAGACGCGGTCTATCTCTTCGAGACCGCTGCGGACTCGTATCGGGTTGGCACCACGCTCGACGCCGTATGGCCCGCATCGTCGCTACTGCTGGCAATGGCGAGCTGGGCGCCCGGGTCATCGGTGACCACCGCGATGAAACGTGGGCTTCACACCTACGCCGTGCCGGTAGCGTGGGCACTGGTGGCGCTGGCAGTTGCCGTCTGGGATCAAAACTCGCGATTCGCAGCGGCTCTGGCCGGGTTGAGTCTGATCACGGTCGCCGTGCGATTCTCGCTGACCTTCCGTGATGTCAGCATGAAGGCCGACAGTTATCAGCACGCTATGACCGACGAATTGACCACGCTGCCCAACCGGCGGTCACTGGCGACGGCCCTGACCGCGTTGCCCGGCGTTGCGTTTGCGGCGTCGGACTCGATACCCAGGACACCGTCACAGACCGCACTGTTAGTGGTGAATATCTGCGGGCTTCGCGAGATCAACGACTCAATCGATCGCCATCTCAGCGATGAGCTGTTGTGCCACATCGCGAATCGGCTTGCGAACAGCCTCCGACGTGAGGACCTGCTGGCCCGAGTGGGTGACGACGAATTCGCGATCCTGCTGACCAAGGGGGCAAACCTCGCCGGCGCACGCGCCCAGGCGGGCCTGGTGCTCGAGGCCCTGCGTGAACCATTCGAGTTGGGTCCGATCACTCTGGGAGTGGACCCATGTGTCGCTATTGCGTTGTGCCCCGAGCATTGTGAGCTTCCGCAAGAATTGCTCAGTCGCGCCGAAGCGGCTGTGCCGAACGCCAAATCCGCCCTGAGCAGGATCGCCTTCTATGAGGCGACGTTGGATGTATATCGCGAAAACGAGCCCACCCTCATCGAGGAGTTGCGCACCGCGCTACTAGAGGGCGACGAGCCGACGTTGTACTACCAGCCCAAGATCAACGCAGACGGCAGTGTGCACAGCGTTGAGGCGCTGCTGCGGTGGAACCACCCCAGCCGCGGAATGTTGCAGCCCGAGGAGTTTCTGCCCGCCGCAGAACGCGCCGGGCTGATGCGCAAGGTGGCAAATCGGGCACTCGCGCTCGCCCTCAAACAGATCGGATCCTGGCGCGACGAGGGCGTCGCCTCAGCCGTCGCGGTGAACCTGGCGACGTCGAATCTGCTTGATCTAGAACTGGTCGGCACGATCGGATGGCTACTGCAGACTCACAACTTGCCCGCGGACGCCCTGATCGTCGAGATCACCGAAGGCGCCCTGGTCGACTCGGTGCGATCCCGCGATACGGTGGCCGAACTGCAACGCCTCGGCGTTCGCATCTCGCTGGACGACTACGGCACCGGGTGGTCGTCGCTGGCCCGCTTGCAGGATGTCACGGTCGATGAGCTGAAACTCGACCGAATATTCGTCTCACGGTTGGCTCAGGACGCTCGATCGGTCGCCATCGTGCGGTCCACTGTGGCGCTGGCGGACAGTCTGGGCGCCGACCTGGTGGCCGAGGGAGTCGAAGACGAGGTCACGTTGAGCGCACTGCAGCGATTCGGCTGCACCATCACCCAGGGGTTCGTGCACACTCCGCCATTGCCACCGGCCGAGCTCGAGGAGTGGATCAGCCGCCATGTGCAGCAACAAAATCCGAAAGCGCCCGAGCAGGCCGGCGTGGCGGACTGAGCGCTAGAACAATTCCTTAGCCAGCAGCTCCAGCGTCGCCACCCGCCCCGGTGCACTGGCGGGGTCGGTGCCGCGGTGGGCCGACGCGACCGGGTTCACCATCACCTCGTCGACCCCGAACTGCTCGGCCAGCGCACGCAACTGGTCGGCAGCCTCGGCCGGCGTACCGAGGACGGCGCGCTCTAGCCCGCTGTCGACGATGTGCTGTTGGGCCGCCGTCAGTTCCGCCACTTGGGCTTCCTCCACCAGCGGGACCGGGCCCAGCGGCTGCCCGGTTCGCAGCCGTGCCATCATCTGCAAGTTGGGCAGCATCAATGCCGTTGCCTCGTCTCGTGTTTCGGCCACCGCGGCGTTCACCGTCAGGAACGTCACGGGCTCGGCGGTCAACGTGCTCGGCACAAATCGCGTGCGGTAGACCTCGAGCGCCTCTTCGGTTCCGTTGCCGGAGAAGTGATGTGCGAATACATAGGGCAGCCCCTTGGCCGCCGCCAAATGCGCCGAGTACATCGACGAGCCCAGCAGCCACAGGCGTGGTTCGCTGGCCGCGGCGGGGGTGGCCTTGAGGCGGTAATCGCCCGAGCGCAGCGGAACCAGCACGCCGCGCGCACTCATCAATGCCGCCACGTCGTCGAGGTATTCGGGGAAGTTCTCGATATCGCGATCGTCGCGGGCGCCACGCAACGCGTAGGACGTCACCGGGTCGGAGCCGGGCGCCCGGCCGATGCCCAGGTCGATTCGGCCCGGGGCGGCGGCTTCCAAGAGGGCGAACTGCTCGGCGACGGCCAGCGGCGCGTGGTTGGGCAGCATGACCCCGCCGGATCCCAGTCGCACGCGCGACGTCTGCGCGGCCAGATAGGCGAGCAGCACCGGCGGGCTGGTCGCGCCAACCGAGGGCATGTTGTGGTGTTCGGCGACCCAGTAGCGGGTAAAGCCCAGCCGGTCGGCGGTCTGCGCCAGCGCCACGGTGGCCGCCAGCGCGTCGCCGGTCGACTGGTCGGTGCGTACCGGGACGAGATCGAGGACAGATAGACGCACGGTGACCTCAACGCATTCGGCGCGGTGTTCGTTCCCGGTCAGTAGTTGCTTGGCGTTATCGAATTCACGACCGCCTCGAACTGCTCCTGCGATATCGGGGCACCACCGGGAATGTTGTCGGTGGCCAGAAATTGGGTGCGTTCGGTGTAGCCGTGAAAGCGCTTGAAGTAGTTGGTAAAGCCGACCCCGTGGTCGACCCAGTTGCCTTGGGTGACTCGCTTGAGCTCGCCGGCCAGGATGTAGGCGCCCAGCAGCGCGACACTGGTCCCCTGGCCCGACAGCGGCGAGCAACAGTAGGCGGCGTCGCCCACCAGCGCCACCCGGCCGATCGACCAGTGATCCATCACGATCTGCGCCATCTCGTCGAAGTAGAAGTCCGGCGCGTCGCGCATGAACTTCAGCAGTTGCGGGCGCACCCAGCCGTCGCCGGACATCCGCTGCTCCACCTCGGCGAATTGCCCTTCGATGTCGCGGTAGTCGATACGCAACTCGGTGTCCATGAAGCCCAACATGGCGCGCGCCTCGGTGTTGTTGCGGGCGCTGTAGACCCCGGCCATCGTGGCGTCCCCGTAGTGCCACATCTGCCAGAAGTCCAGATCCAGGAAGTTGGGCACGGTGAAGATCGCGGCGTGTGTCCCCAGCCGCTTGATGAACCGCTCCTCGGGACCGAAAACCAGTCGGCGCACGTTGGAGTGCAGGCCGTCGGCGCCGATCAGCAGGTCGAAGCTGCGCGCGGGCGAACGTTCAAAGGTCACATCGACGGCGGTGCCGCGGTTCACCACCGTGGCGACGCTGTCGTTGAACAGGTATTCGGTCGCGGGCAGGGTTGCCTGGTAAAGCAACTCGACCAAGTCGTCGCGCAGCAGCTCGATGTCGGGGTTGTCGATCGGACCGCCGGTGGGCGTCGATTCGGTGTCGCGGGACAGCTCGTTGCCGTCGCGGTCGACGACCGAAGAGCCGCGAATGCCCGTCTTGCGGTCCGCGGCGGCGGCCAGCAGACCCATGCGGTCCAGCACCGTCAGCGCCGGACCCCGCACATCGATCGCCTGCCCGCCCGGGCGCAGCCCTTGGTGCGTCTCCACGACCGTCACCGAATAGCCATGCTGTCCAAGCCAATACGCCAACGTTGTACCGGCGACGCTGGCCCCGGAAATCAATACCTCGGTCACTTAATCCCTGCCAGCTTCTTGGCTTCAATAAAGATGTCGTCAAGCATTGCCGGAGTGAGCCTACCGGTGAACATGTTTTGCTGGCTGGGGTGGTAGCACCCCAGCAGTCGCACGCCCGACGACAACTCCGCGACGGCGCCATGGCCGAACCGCGGCTTGGGCGTTCCTCGCACCGCGGTAGCGCCCGGCAGCCGCAGCGCGATCTGCCAGCCGAACCCGCCCAAGGCCACGACTGTGCGGACATGCTCGGACACCAACCGCCATTCGGCTTCCAGCCAGGGCCAGCAGGTGTCCCGCTCGACCGGGGTCGGGGCATTGGCCGGCGGCGCACAGCGCACCGGCGCGGAGATCCGAATCTGCTTGGTCTGCAACCCGTCTGCGGCGTCCACGCTGATCGGCTGGTTCACCAGTCCGGCCCGGTACAGGGCGGCGTACAGCTGGTCGCCGGACCGGTCGCCGGTGAACATCCGCCCGGTCCGGTTGGCGCCGTGCGCGGCCGGCGCCAACCCGACGATGAAGATTCGCGGCCGCTGCGATCCCCAGCCCGGCACCGGCCGCCCCCAATACGGCTGGTCGGCAAATGCCCGCCGTTTGGCCACCGCAACATCCTCACGCCAGGTGACCAGCCGCGGGCAGGCACGACAAACGCTGACCGCGGCGTCCAATTCCGGAATCGAACCGACCGCACCGGCCAGCGCCCGAACCCGCGCCGCGTCGGCGGCCCGCGGCGTGAGCGGTGTGGCCGGATCGCCGGGCCATCCGGAGCCGGGCTCGACCGGCGAATCGAATGCCAATCCGGTATTCGGATGAACAAGCACATGAACATCCTGCATTCAGCCGCTGGTGACCACGAAATTCGGTGGCTCCCGCGAAAGCTTTGCGGTTAGATTCTCCCGGCGATATTTATGACACATTCCAGCCGCGGTCCGGCAATTCTGATCCTGTTCGCCACGCTGGTGGCGACCGCGGGTACCGGCATTTCATTGGTCGCTTTCCCCTGGCTGGCGTTGCAGCACCGGGGCAGCGCCGGCGACGCGTCGATCGTGGCCGTAGCCATGACGCTGCCGCTGGTGGGATCCACGCTGGTCGCCGGCACCGCGGTCGACTTCTTCGGGCGCCGCCTTGTTTCGCTGGTGTCCGATTCGCTGTCCGGCACGGCAGTGGCGGCGGTGCCGCTGATCGCCTGGCTATTCGGCGCCAACGCGATCAACGTCGCCGAGCTGGCCGCGCTGGCATTCTTTTCGGCCGCTTTCGACCCGGCCGGGACGACGGCACGCCAGTCGATGCTGCCCGAGGCCGCCGCCCGCGCCGACTGGTCGCTGGACCGCACCAACAGCGTTTACGAAGCGATTCTCAACCTCGCATACATCGTGGGCCCGGGTATCGGCGGTTTGATGATCGCCACGGTCGGCGGCGTCAACACGATGTGGATCACCGCGGGTTGTTTTGGGTTGTCGTTCATCGCAATTGGGGCGCTGCGACTCGAGGGCACCGGCAAGCCGCACCACACGGCCCGGCCCGACGGGCTGGTGTCCGGGGTCGCCGAAGGCCTGCGATTTGTCTGGAACCTGCGGGTGCTGCGGACCCTCGGCTTGATCGACCTGGTCGTCACCGCGCTGTATCTGCCGATGGAAAGCGTGCTGTTTCCCAAATACTTCAGCGACCGTCAGCAACCCGCGCAGCTGGGCTGGGCGTTGGCGGCGCTCGGGGTCGGCGGTGTGGTGGGCGCGCTCGGCTATGCCGTGCTGTCGAAATACGTGCGACGGCGCACGGCCTTGCTGATCGCGACCCTGACCTTCGGTGCCGCGTCGGTCGGCATCGCGTTCCTACCGCCGTTGCCGGTGATCCTGGTGCTGTGCGGGGTGACCGGCTTGGTCTACGGGCCCATTCAGCCGATCTACAACCACGTGATGCAGACCCGGACCCCGCACCAGCTGCGCGGCCGAGTGGTCGGGGTGATGACGGGGTTGATGTACGCCGCGGGCCCGTTGGGCTTGCTGGTGGCCGGTCCCCTGGCCGATACCGCCGGGCTGCGGGTGACGTTTTTGACGTTGGCGGTGCCCATCATTGTGGTCGGCCTGATCGCGTGCGCGCTGCCGTCGCTGCGCGAACTCGATCGCGCGCCGGAGTTTGCTGAGGATTCCGCGCCGTAAAATCGGCACGTGAGCGCCACAGTCAATGCAGACATGCTGGCCGGCCTGATCGCCGACCTGCCGGACGGGATGGTGGTCACCGACCCGACCATCACCGACGGCTACCGACACGACCGCGCCTTCGACCCGTCGGCGGGCACACCGCTGGCCGTGGTCCGGCCGCGCTGCACCGAAGACGTGCAGAAGGTGCTGCGCTGGGCCACCGCCCACCGGGTGCCCGTCGTGCCCCGGGGGGCCGGCACCGGCTTATCGGGCGGGGCGACGGCGCTGGCCGACGGGATCGTGTTGTCGACGGAGAAGATGCGCGACATCATCGTCGACCCGGTCACCCGGACCGCGGTATGCCAGCCCGGCCTGCTCAACGCCGAGGTGAAGAAGGCCGTCGCCGGATACGGCCTGTGGTACCCGCCGGACCCGTCGTCGTACGAAATCTGCAGCATCGGCGGCAATATCGCCACCAACGCCGGGGGCTTGTGCTGCGTGAAGTACGGCGTTACCACCGATTACGTGCTGGGCATGCAGGTGGTGCTGGCCGACGGCACCGCGGTGCGGCTGGGCGGTCCTCGGTTGAAGGACGTGGCGGGGCTTTCGCTGACCAAGCTGTTCGTCGGCAGCGAAGGCACGCTGGGCGTCGTCACGGAAGTGACGCTGCGGCTGCTGCCCGCGCAGAACACGTCGAGCGTCGTGGTGGCCAGCTTCGCCTCGGTCGAGTCGGCTGTCGACGCGGTGCTGGGGGTCGCGTCACGGCTGCGGCCCGCAATGCTGGAGTTCATGGATTCGGTGGCGATCAATGCCGTCGAGGACATCCTGCGCATGGACCTCGATCGCGGGGCCGCCGCGATGCTGGTGGCCGGCTCCGATGAACGCGGCCGCGCCAGCGGTGAGGACGCCGAACTGATCGCGGCGATATTCGCCGAAAATAATGCAACGGATGTTTTCACCACCGACGACCCGGACGAGGGCGAGGCGTTCGTCGCCGCGCGCCGGTTCTGCATCCCGGCCGTCGAGGCCAAGGGATCGCTGCTGCTCGAAGACGTCGGGGTGCCGCTTCCGGCGCTGGGCAAGCTGGTGACCGGGATTGCGCGCATCGCCGCGGAACGCGACCTGATGATCTCGGTGATCGCCCACGCCGGCGACGGCAACACGCATCCGCTGATCGTGTACGACCCTGCGGATCCCGCGATGGCGAAGCGCGCCCAGGTCGCGTTCGGCGAAATCATGGATCTGGCCGTCGGATTGGGCGGCACGATCACCGGCGAGCACGGGGTGGGCCGGCTGAAGCGGCCCTGGCTGGACGGCTACCTCGGGCCGGAGGTGATGGCGCTGACTCAGCGCATCAAGCAGGCATTGGACCCGTTGGGGATCCTCAACCCCGGCGCGGCGATCTAGTTTCTCGCGCCTCTGCCTGGGCCGTTGAGTGTGCGCTCAGGGCGGTGTTTGTGCATCGACGTCGACCTGGATGCACACTCGAGCGCGGCCGACGGTTGACATCTGCCTGCCATTGTCGTACGAATGAGACATGACTGCGGTTATGTCTCACAACCCACCGGTCATGTTCGAGCTGGCCAATGCGGACACCTGGCCGAATCCGTGGCCGATGTACCGCGCGTTGCGCGACCACGATCCGGTGCACCACGTCGTTCCGCCGAAGCATCCCGAGCAGGATTACTACGTGCTGTCCCGGCACGCGGATGTGTGGTCGGCGGCCCGCGACCACGAGACGTTCTCCTCGGCGCAGGGCCTGACGGTCAACTACGGCGACCTGGAAATGATTGGGCTGCAAGATAACCCGCCGTTCGTGATGCAAGATCCGCCCGTACACACCGAGTTTCGCAAGCTGGTGTCGCGCGGGTTCACCCCCCGACAGGTCGAGGCGGTGGAACCAAAGGTTCGCCAGTTCGTCGTGGAGCGCATCGAGGGGTTGCGCGCCCGCGGCGGCGGCGACATCGTCGCGGAGCTGTTCAAACCGCTGCCGTCGATGGTGGTCGCGCATTATCTCGGTGTGCCCGAAGAGGATTGGGCCCAATTCGACGGCTGGACGCAGGCCATCGTTGCGGCCAACACCGCCGACGGCGGCGTTGCGGGCGCGCTGGGGACCGTCGGCGACGCGGTCGGATCCATGATGGCCTACTTCACCGGGCTGATCGAGCGGCGCCGGACCGAGCCGGAGGACGACACCATCTCCCACCTGGTCGCCGCGGGAGTCGGCGCCGACGGAGACATCTCCGGCACGCTGTCGATCCTGGCATTCACCTTCACGATGGTCACCGGCGGCAACGACACGGTGACCGGGATGCTCGGCGGGTCGATGCCGCTGCTGCACCAGCGGCCCGACCAGCGAGAGTTGTTGGTGGACAAGCCCGAACTGATCGCCGACGCGGTCGAGGAGCTGTTGCGGCTGACCGCTCCGGCGCAGGGTTTGGCGCGCACGGTCACCCGCGACGTGACGATCGGCGACACCACGGTCCCGGCCGATCGCCGGGTGCTGCTGCTGTACGGGTCTGCCAACCGCGACGAACGTCAATACGGGCCGGACGCCGGCGAGCTCGACGTCACCCGCTGCCCGCGCAACATCCTGACCTTCAGCCACGGCGCCCATCACTGCCTGGGTGCGGCGGCAGCCAGGATGCAATCCCGGGTCGCGCTGACCGAACTGCTGGCCCGCTGCCCGGACTTCGACGTCGACGAGAATTCGGTCGTGTGGGCCGGCGGTAGCTACGTGCGGCGTCCGGTGTCGGTGCCGATCACCGTGAAGTCCTGATGCCCGGTAACGACTGGCTCGCCTCGAGCCGCAGCGAAGCGGCGGTAGACCGCATCCTCGACGCAGCCGGGCAGCTCTACACCGCGCGCGACTCGGATTCGATCGGCATGAACGAGATTGCCAGGGCCGCAGGCTGTTCGCGCGCGACGCTGTACCGGTACTTCGAAAACCGCGAGGCGCTGCGAACCGCGTACATCCACCGCGAGACGCACCGCCTGGGCCGCGACATCATCGCGCGGACCGGCGGCATCGAGCACCCCCGCGAAAAGCTGGTGGTGAGCATCCTCGTCACGCTGCGGATGGTTCGCGAGAGCCCCGCACTCGCGTCGTGGTTTGCCACCACCCGCCCGCCGGTCGGCGGCGAGTTGGCCGGACAATCCGACGTGATCGCGGCCCTGGCGGCGGCGTTTCTGCATTCGCTGGGGCCCGACGATCCCGCCGTCATCGAACGCCGCGCCCGCTGGGCGGTCCGGGTGATCGTCTCGCTGCTGACCTATCCCGGCCGCGACGAAGACGAGGAGCGGGCGATGATCGAGGAATTTGTCGTCCCGATCATCGCCCCGGCAAGCGCCCGCCGCTAGCTGGCAGCCATCCCCCTCTTCGTAATCAGGCCACCCAATAGGCTTGCGCCTTAATGGATTTGCGTGGGATTCCGAAGTCCTCCCGCAACGTCTTGGCAATCGAGCGGGTGGTGCGGTTGTCGCAGGCCACCCAGCCGAAGTGGTCACCGGCGTCAAAGGCCGCCGACCGCACCGCCTCCAGCAAGCCCTGACCGGCGTCCTTGCGGTCCACCCAGGTGATGTCGGGGCCGACCACCACCGGCAGGTCTTTGTCGTCGTCGTAGCCGGCCTCCAGGAACACCTGGGCCGGGGCGTCGCCGATCGAGGCGAGCAAGGAGTTGATGGCCGGCAGTGAGGCGCTGTCCCCGACGATGACGTATCCGGCCGGTGCCGGTTCGGGAATGGCGAACTTGCTGCCCAGCACCGTCGCCTCGATGGTGTCGCCGGGCTGGGCCGCGCGCGCCCACTGCGACGCGACGCCGTCGTGCAGCGCGAATTCGATGCTCACCGTGTCCGCGACCGGGTCGGGGTCGACCAACGTGTAGCCGCGCTGGTGCAGCTTGTCACCGTAGGCGAACCACATGCGGATCCACATCGTCGGATGCACCGGGTGGGCGGCGAGCATTCCGCCGGCGTCGAAGTTCAGCTGCAGGTAGTGCCGGCCGACCTGGTGCCGTCCGGTGACCGTCAGCCGATAGTCCCCGGCGCCCATCAGCTTGAGCACCGTGCCCGTCCAGCCGCGTGATGCCTTGTGTTCGCTCATAGGCTCCCCAACATCGAAGTTAGGTTAGGGTAACCTATCTAAGACGGAATGTCACTCAGCCGGCACGCGGGTGAATCGGTGCAGCAGCCAGGCCAGCGGGATCGTCACCACCAGCGTCGCGACGAACAGGTACAGCATCGGCCCGGTGTAGACGTGGGCCCGGACGATGTAGACCATCGTGAATTCCATTGTGACCAGGTGGATCAGGAAGATCTCGTAGGAGATCTCACCGAGCCACACCATCGGCCGGCTGGCGAGTAAGCGCGAGTACAGTCCCTCGTCGCCCAGGGCCAGCGGTGCCACCGCGAGCGTGGCGATCACCGCGTAGAAGACGGTCTTGACCACCGCCTCCCACGCCGACGCCGGCGAGGTGGTGGGCGCACCCCCGATCGGCGTGGCCACGATGAAGTAGCAGATGACCGCCAGCGGTATCGCGGCGAACGCGAAGCACCGCACCCCCATCGCCTGCAACACCGTCAGCAACATGCCGCCCAGAAACCAGGCCAGGTAGGTGGGCAGCCAGAGCCGGGCGCCGTCGGGAAACCAGTGATCGACGTGTACCAGCGCCACCCAGGCCGGGCTGAGCGACGCCATCGCCAGCAAGGAGCCCACGAGCAGCCGCGGGCGCCAGGTTCGCCGGCAGATGACCACCAGCAGCAGGTACGCCAAGAACGGCAGGAGGACGTAGAAGGACGCCTCCACCGCCAGGCTCCACATTTGGGTCAGACCCTGATGCAGGTACTTGCCGAGGTAGCCGTCGGTGTAGATCTGCGTCAACGTCAGGTTGCGGACCAATCCGAGCCAGGAATGCCCGGGGTTCGGTCCGGCTTCGCGAAAGTGGTACAGCACATAGGCGATCAGCACCGTGACGACGTAGGCCGGCATGATGCGCCGAACCCGGTGCCGCGCATACCGACTCACCGAGGGTGGCGGCCCGCCGCTGACAGCCGACTTCACCCAGGGACGGAACAGCAGAAAGCCGGACAGCACGAAGAAGATCGGCACGCCGATCTCCATCCGGGCACCGACCAGTCCCCAATAGCCGTGTGTGTACTTGCCGGTGGTGTAGGCGGCGTGGGTGCCGACGACCAGGATCGCGGCGACCGCGCGGACACCGGTCAGGGAGGCGACCCGGTCGACGCGTGAGACCTGCTCGAGTCCGCCTTGGGTGTCCCGTTCGTCGGACAGGGTCATCCAGCGTCTTTTCTGCGCGGCTTGGGCCCACCGCGCCGGGGCTTGTCCGAGGACTTGCCGGACGAGCGGTCCGGCTTCAGGTCGATCAGCACACCCGAGATGCGGGTCTTTTCAAGCTTTTTCAACGTCGCGTGGGAAAGCTTTGGCGGCAGCTCCACCAGCGAGAAGTCCGGTCCGATCGCGATGTGGCCGAAATCGCTGCGGTTCAGTCCGCCCTCGTTGGCGATAGCGCCGACGATGGCCCCCGGTCCGATCTTGTGACGCTTGCCCACGGCAATTCGATAGGTCGCGAAATCTCTTGTCTGCCTTGGCTTGTCCGTGCGATCCCGATGCTCGGTGTTGCGTTCGGGCCGCTCACGTCGCTGCGGCGGCGGTTCGGGCGACATCAGGAACGCCTCGCCATCGCGCGACTGCAGGGCCAGCGCCGCGGCAATGTCGGCCATCGGGACGTCGTGCTCGCGCTCATAGTCCTCGACCAGCCTGCGGAACAACTCGATTCCCGAACCGCCGAGCGTATCGGTAATGGAATCGGCGAATTTCGCCACCCGCTGCGCGTTGACATCCTCGACGCTGGGCAATTCGACCTCGGTCAACGTTTGCCGGGTCGCCTTTTCGATCGCCTTGAGCATGTGGCGCTCGCGCGGGGAGACGAACAGCAGCGCGTTTCCCGAACGTCCGGCCCGGCCGGTGCGTCCGATCCGGTGGACGTAGGACTCGGTGTCGTGCGGGATGTCGTAGTTGAGCACGTGCGAGATGCGCTCGACGTCGAGCCCGCGCGCCGCCACATCGGTGGCCACCAGGATGTCGATTCTTCCATCCTTGAGCGCGGCGATGGTCCGCTCGCGCTGGGCCTGAGCGATGTCGCCGTTGATGGCGGCCGCGGAAAACCCTCGGGCACGCAGCTTTTCGGCGACCTCCTCGGTAGCCTGCTTGGTGCGCACGAAGACGATCATCGCCTCGAACGGCTCGACTTCGAGGACACGGGTCAGCGCGTCCATCTTGCGGGGTCCGGCCACCTGGATGTAGCGCTGCGAAATGTTTTCCGCGGTGGTGGTTTTCGATTTGGTCGTGACTTCCAGCGGATCGTGCAGGTACTTGGTGGTGAGCTTGCGGATGGCCGGCGGCATGGTCGCCGAAAACAGCGCCACCTGTTTGTATTCCGGAGTTTCGGAGAGGATGCGGTCGACCTCTTCGGCGAAGCCCATGGTGAGCATCTCGTCGGCCTCGTCGAGCACCAGGTAGTCCACGTGCGACAGGTCGAGCGTCCCACGCTCGAGGTGGTCGATGACCCGGCCCGGGGTGCCGACCACCACCTGTGCACCGCGTCTCAGACCGGACAGTTGCACGGTGTAGGACGACCCGCCGTAGATCGGCAGCACGTTGATCTGCTTCAAGTGGGCCCCGTACCGGCTGAATGCCTCGGCGACCTGCAACGCCAGCTCGCGAGTGGGCGCCAGCACCAGGGCCTGAGTCGCCTTGTTGTTGACGTCGATCTTGGACAGGATCGGGATCGCGAACGCCGCCGTCTTGCCGGTGCCGGTCTGCGCCAGCCCGACGACGTCGGAGCCCGCCAGCAGGGCCGGGATCGTCGCCGCCTGAATCGCGGTCGGCGATTCGTAACCGACGTCGGCGATGGCCCGCATGACCGAGGGGTGAATCTGCAGGTCGGCAAAGGTAGTAGCGGCCGGTTCAGGCGAGCCGTCGGGGACTGTCATCGTGCAAGAAGTTTAGTGGTGACCGCGAGCGCAGCGCAGCTGGGCGTGGCGGGTCACCACGCATCGGGCCCAGTGGTGACCGCGAGCGCAGCGCAGCGGTGTTCATCGGGCGACCGCGGCATGCCTGTCACACCGGGGTACGCGGTGCCGGTACGGTTGCGCGATGTGTGGTGCCTACCGTGCCGTGTCCAGCCACTGACCATCGGCGTCCTGCTCGCCGCGACGTTGACCGGCTGCGGTTCTGGAGATTCGACCGTCGCCAAGACACCGCAAGCCACCACGGCGACCGCGTCCATCACCGCACCCGCCACGCCCAAACCGACCGAAATCGTGTCGCCCGGTTCCAGCGCGCCGGCCGACCCGTGCGCGGTCAATCTGGCCTCGCCCACGATCGCGAAAGTGGTCTCCGACTTGCCCCGCGATCCACGCAGCCAACAGGCCTGGAACCCGGAGCCATTGGCCGGTAACTACAACCAGTGCGCCCAGCTTTCCGCGGTGATCATCAAGGCCAATACCAACGCCGTCAATGCGACGACCCGGGCGGTGCTGTTTCATCTCGGTCAGTTCATCCCGCAGGGAGTGCCGGACACCTACGGGTTCAACGGCATCGACGCGGCGCAAACCACCGGCGACACGGTGGCATTGACCTACCCCAGCGGTATCAGCGGCCTGAACACCAACGTCCGATTCCATTGGAACGGCAACACCGTCGAGCTGATCGGCAACGTCCCCGCGCACTGACCCGGCACACCTTCGCAGAACCGCCGCGCTGTCGGCCGCCTCACCTACAGTGGCTGCTGTGTTCGTCACCGACGACAGCATCGTGTACAGCGCGTCGGACCTGGCCGCGGCCGCCCGATGCGAGTACGCGCTGCTACGGAATTTCGACGCGAAGCTGGGCTGGGGCCCCGCTGTCGACGTCGAGGACGAACTGCTGGCTCGCACCGCGGCCCTCGGTGACGACCACGAGCGACGCGAACTCGACCGGCTGCGCACGGAGTTCGCGGACGGCGTCGCGGTCATCGGCCGTCCGGCCTACACGCTGGCGGGCCTGACCGCTGCCGCCGAGGCGACCCGGCGCGCGATCGCCAACCACGCTCCGGTGGTGTACCAGGCCGCGATGTTCGACGGCCGCTTCGTCGGGTTCGCCGACTTCCTGGTTGCCGACGCCGCGCAGTATCGGCTCATCGACACCAAGCTGGCCCGCTCACCCAAGGTCACCGCGTTGCTGCAGCTGGCGGCCTACGCCGACGCGCTGACCGGGATGGGCGTGTCGGTCGCGGACGAGGCCGAGCTGCGGCTGGGCGACGGCTCGGTCCTGCGGTATCGAGTCTGCGATCTGATCCCCGTCTTTCGATCCCAGCGCGCACTGTTGCAGCGATTGCTCGACGAGCACCACGCCGCCGGAGCCCCGGTGCGCTGGGAAGACGAGGGCGTGCGGGCATGTTTTCGCTGTCCGATGTGCGCCGAGCAGGTGCAAGCACGCGACGATCTGCTGCTGGTGGCGGGCATGCGAGTCAGCCGACGGGACAAGCTGATTGACGCCGGGATCAGCACGGTCGCGGACTTGGCCCAACACCGCGGTCCGGTGCCCGACCTGGCGCCCAGCGCGGTGGCCAAGCTGACCGCCCAGGCCAAACTGCAAGTACGGCAACGTGATACCGGGGTTGCGCAGTTCGAGGTCGTCGATCCGAAGCCGCTGACGCTGTTACCGGAGCCCGACCCCGGCGATCTGTTCTTCGACTTCGAGGGCGATCCGCTGTGGACCGCCGACGGCCACGACTGGGGCCTGGAGTACCTGTTCGGTGTCTTGGACGCCGCGGGGAAATTCAGCCCGCTGTGGGCGCATAACCGGGTCGAGGAGCGCAAGGCCCTGGTCGATTTCCTGGCGATGGTGAAAAAGCGCCGCAAGCGCCGCCCCAACATGCACATCTACCACTACGCGCCGTATGAGAAGACCGCCTTGTTGCGGCTTGCCGGACGCTACGGCGTCGGCGAGGACGAGGTCGACGACCTGCTGCGCAGCGGGACGCTGGTCGACCTTTATCCGTTGGTGCGCAAGAGTATTCAGTCCGGTGCCGAGTCGTTCAGCCTCAAAGCCCTGGAGCCCTTGTACATGGGGACACAGCTGCGCTCTGGGGAGGTCACCACGGCCGCCGATTCGATCACCTCCTACGCCAAGTCCTGCGAACTGCGCGACAACGGCCGCGCCGACGAAGCCGAAACCGTGCTCAAAGAGATCGAGGACTACAACCACTACGACTGCCGGTCGACGCAGGAACTGCGTAACTGGCTGTTGGTGCGCGCCTGGGAATCCGGCGTCACACCGGTTGGCGCCCAACCGGTTTCCGGTGGCGACACCGTCGACGACCATGATCAGCTGGCGACCGCATTGTCGGCGTTCACCGGGGACGCCGCCGTCGGCGACCGCACCCCGGAGCAGATCGCCGTCGCGTTGGTGAGCGCGGCGCGCGGCTACCACCGCCGTGAGGACAAACCGTTCTGGTGGGCGCATTTCGACCGGCTGAACTTCCCGGTCGACGAATGGGCGGACAATACCGACGTGTTCGTCGCCGACGAGGCATCCGTCAGTGTGGACTGGCACACGCCGCCGCGGGCCCGCAAGCCGCAGCGACGGGTGGCGCTGCGCGGTGAACTCGCCCGCGGCGACCTGATGAGGGACGTCTTCGCGCTCTACGAGGCGCCGGCGCCGCCGAGCATGAGCGACAATCCGGACCGGCGGGCGGCCGGACGGGCCACCGTCGTCGAGATCGACGATCCGGCGGTACCCACCGAAGTCGTCATCCTGGAACGAATAGGCAGTGACGGCACCGCCTTTCAGCAACTCCCCTTTGCGCTGACGCCCGGGCCGCCGCTTCCCACGACGGCGCTGCGCGAGTCGATCGAAGCCACCGCCGTCGCGGTGGCCGCCGGGCTCCCGCAACTACCCGGCACCGCGATGATCGATGTGCTGCTGCGCCGGGCACCCCGCACGAGAAGCGGCGCCGCGCTGCCGCGCAGCACCGACACCATCGCCGATATCACCGCAGCAGCACTGGATCTCGAATCGTCGTACCTGGCGGTGCATGGCCCACCGGGGACCGGAAAGACCTACACCGGCGCCCAGGTGATCGCCCGCTTGGTCACCGAACACGGCTGGCGCGTCGGTGTGGTAGCACAATCGCACGCCACGGTGGAGAACTTGCTCGACGCCGTGATCGATGCCGGGCTGGAACCGAGCCGGGTCGCGAAGAAGAAGTACGACCACCACGCGCCGCGCTGGCAGGAGATCGACGGCAGCGAGTACGCCGCATTCATCTCGGCCAGCACCGGATGCGTGATCGGCGGTACGGCTTGGGATTTCGCCAACGCGAATCGGGTGTTGCCGGGCAGCCTGGATCTGCTCGTCATCGACGAGGCGGGCCAGTTCTGCCTGGCCAACACGATCGCCGTGGCGCCGGCGGCCAGCAACCTGCTGCTACTCGGGGACCCGCAGCAGCTGCCGCAGGTCAGTCAGGGCACTCATCCCGAACCCGTCGACACCTCGGCCCTCGATTGGCTGGTCGACGGTCAGCGCACGTTGCCAGACGAGCGCGGCTACTTCCTGGACCTCTCCTACCGGATGCATCCGGCGGTCTGCGCCGCGGTCTCCGAGCTGTCGTATGAGGGCAGACTGCATTCGGTCACCGAGCGCACGGCCGCCCGCCGCCTCGACGGCTGTCAGCCCGGCGTACGCGTGATTTCCGTTCGCCACCAAGGTAATTCAATCGAAAGCTCCGAGGAAGCCGACACGATCGTCGCCGAGATCCGGCGGCTGCTCGGATCGCCGTGGACCGACGAGCACGGCACCCGGGGATTGGCCGCCTCGGATGTGCTGGTGCTGGCGCCCTACAACGCTCAGGTGTCACTGGTGCGCCAGCGGTTGACGTCCGCGGGTCTGGACGCGGTGCGGGTCGGAACCGTCGACAAGTTCCAGGGCGGGCAGGCGCCGGTGGTCTTCATCTCGATGACGGCATCGTCGGTCGACGAAGTGCCACGCGGAATCTCGTTCCTGCTCAACAGGAATCGGCTCAATGTCGCGGTCAGCCGCGCGCAGTACACGGCGGTCATCGTGCGTTCTGAGCTGCTGACCGAGTACCTGCCCAGCACACCGGCCGGCCTGCTGGAGTTGGGCGGCTTCTTGGCGTTGACGGCGGACGGCTGAGGACGCCCGGTCGGGCCTACCCGCCCGGGGAAGGCCGGCCGCGGCCGGTGGGGTCGTCATCCGGGCCGTAACGCTGGCCGCGCGCCGCCCGCGTGGAGCCGTTCACCCGGCGACCCGGCGACGGCGCGCTGCGATCGCTGCGGGTGGCCGGACCGTGCCAGTGCGGCGGCAGCTCGACGATAGGCCGAAAACGCTTTTCGCGGTCAGCACGAGAGCCGTTGTGCGCGAAACCAATCGGTTCTGGTCGCGACGGCGGGTCGTCACGACGTCGGCGGCGCGATTCGACCGGGTCCCTGTGCCGTTCCTCGGCCGGTGCGATCGCGGCGCCGGGCGCAGGCGCGCTTGGCGCCGGCTCTTCGCTCTGCTCGCGGCGCAGGATGACTTCGACATAGTCGTCATCGTCATCGTCATCGCGATCGTCATCGTCGGACGGCGCACCACCGATGCCCGCGCGGGACATCATCGAGGACGCGAAGCCGACCAGGAACAGCGCCGCGCAGATCCCGAACAGCGAGATGAACGCGGGCAAAAGCACCGACTGCGACATCGCGGCCGAGAAGGGCTCGCGCACGAACTCGGGCAATTGCAGTGGAATAGCACCGGCCCCCGCGTCTTGATCGGACACGTCGGGCGGCATCTCGGCACCGATCCGCCATGTCATGAACGCGGCCATCGCGGCGCTGCCGAGCACCGCCCCGAGCTGGCGGACGGAGTTGTAGACAGCGGATCCGGTGCCGGCCAGCTCCGGCGCCAGATTGCGGGTGGCGGTGGCCGTCAGCGGCGACCACACAAACGCCATCCCGACACCAACTGCGGTGAACGGCAACGCCAACCGCCAGATCGGCGTGTCCGGGGCCATGTCGAACGACAGCCAGGTCAGCGCGATCGCCAGCACCGAAAAGCCGAAACCGAGCACGGGCCGCGGGTGGTATCGATCGACGATCCGGCCGACGAACGGCGCGAGCACACCGTTGGCGATCGCCATCGGCGCGATCAGCAGGGCCGAACGCGTCGGCGACAACCCGCACACCGTCTGCGTATAGAAGGTCACCGGCAACATCAACGCCGTCGCGGCGAACGAGGTGATGCCCACCCCGACGCTGCACAGGCTGAAATCACGGTCGGCGAACACGTCCAGCGGGATCAGCGGCTCCCGGGTGTTCACCGACTGCCAGTAGACGAACGCCGACACGAACCCGACGCCGGCCACGATCGTCGCCCAGATCCACGGCTGCCAATGGGCGGACTGGCCCTGTTGCAGACCGAACACGATCAGGAACATGCCCACCCCGGACAAGCCGACGCCGACCAGGTCGAACCGGTGCGCCTGCGTGGGCAGCTCCGGAACCAGCCATACCGCCAGCGCCACCCCCGCGATGCCGATCGGGACGTTGACGAAGAAGATCCAATCCCAGCCCAGCCCGTCCACCAGCACACCACCGGCCAACGGACCGACCAGGCTGGCGACGCCGGCGGTGGCGCCCCACACGCTGACCGCCACCCCGCGCCGCTGCGGCGGGAAGATCCGGGTGATCGTCGACAAGGTCTGCGGGGTGAGCACCCCGGCGCCGATCCCCTGCACGACCCGCGCGGCGATCAGCATGCCGGCGCTGCCGGCCAGCCCGCACCACATCGAGGCGGCGGTGAACACCACCAGACCGATCAGGTACAGGTTCTTCGTACCGAACCGGTCACCAAGGCGACCGGCCACCAGCAACACCACCGCATACCCGAGCAGGTAGGCGCTCGTCACCCAGACCACGGCGTCGTACCCGATGTGCAAGTCGGCCATGATGGTCGGGTTGGCGATCGCGACGATGGTCGAGTCGACCATGATCATGAAGAACCCGATCATCATCGCCCAGAGTGCGTGCCACGGGTTTCCGCTCCTCAGTGGGCCCGATGGGGGCAGGAACTTGCGGTCGGTGGCCATATCGGCACGACTCGGCCCCGCGCGCCGGGTTTCCCCGGACGACCCGGACGTGGCCGTAGTCATGCACTCACCTCGCTTCAGCGCCCGACGGCCGGCTTACCGCCGTGAGCAGGGTGTGATACCGCCCGCACGCAACGATTCCCCCAGCCGCAGCCGACAAACGGCTCGAGCTGTGTCCAGCCTGCATTATTCCGCGACGGGCGACCGGCCGCCGTCCGCGGTCGGATTGACGCGCACGCAATGCGGCTGGCCCCGCGTTCAGCAAACTCGCGTTAGCCTGAAGGGACGCCATTGGCAGGAGAGGCACTATGAGCGCACGACGCAATAGGTCAGGGCTTTGGTCCCTGAAACGGTCCGAGGAATCACCTGAGAACGTGCCGTCCGGACGGTCCGGTCGCCCTAAGGCTTCTACGCGCGCATTGGCGCAGGTCATCGAGCGTAGTTCGCGGATCCAGGGCCCGGCCGCGGAGGCCCTGGTGGCCCGGCTGCGACGGGCACACCCCGGCGCGAGCCCCGCCGAGATCGTCACCAAGCTGGAGAACCGCTACCTGGCCGCCTTGATGGCCAGCGGCGCGGCGGTCGGTTCGGCGGCGACCTTTCCCGGGATCGGGACGTTGGCGGCGCTGTCGGCGGGTGCCGGCGAAACCGTGTTCTTCCTCGAAGCGACCGCGATCTTCGTGCTGTCGACCGCACAGGTCTACGGCATCCCCGCCGATCACTACGAGCGGCGTCGCGCGCTGGTGCTGGCCGTCCTGGCCGGCGACGACAGCAAGCGCGCCATCGGCGAGCTGATCGGTCCGGCGCGCACCAACGGCGGATGGCTGGCCGAGGGCATGGCCTCGCTGCCGCTGTCGAGTTTGGGGCGGCTCAACGCTCGAATGCTCAAATACTTCGTAAAGCGGTACGCGCTGCGACGCGGTGCCTTGATGTTCGGAAAGATGCTGCCCGTCGGCATCGGCGCCGCGATCGGTGGCGCCGGCAATCGGATCGTGGGCAAGAAGATCGTCAGCAATGCCCGCCAGGCGTTCGGCGCCCCGCCGGCCCGCTGGCCGAATCCCTTGCATGTATTGCCGACGGCGCGCGAGGTGAGCCGGTAGCCGTCCGGGCCCCGGTTCGGTGGTCTCGCTGGCGAATCACCGGCGAAGGGTTAGCCTTTATGGGGCGGAAACGTAGTAGTCCGCCGCGGGTGTGAGGTACCTCGTCAACCAAAGGTGCGCAGAATCGCGGGCGCCAAGCAATTGCGCTTAGTGAGCCTGCAAGACATAAGAATTGAGGCGAACAGCGGCCGTGAGCAACAGCAGTTCACCATTCGGGCAAAACGAATGGCTGGTCGAGGAGATGTACCGCAAGTTCCGCGACGACCCCGCGTCAGTGGATCCGAGCTGGCACGAGTTCCTGGTGGACTACAACCCCGAGCCCACCTACGCAGCAGCCCAGGACACCCCGAGCCCGGCCGACGGGCAGGCCGCAGCGGCACCCACGCCGGTCGTCGTCGCCGCGCCACCGGCCGCCGCACCCGCCCCCGCTCAGCCCGCGGCTCCCGCTCCGCCCGCCAGCACCGCTGCGGCCGGCAACGGGGCCGCGACGCCACCGGCCGCTGCGCCTGCTCCCACCGCGCCCGCCCCGAAGCCCCCGACGCCCCCGCCCGCCGAAGGCGACGAGGTGCAGGTGCTGCGCGGCGCCGCCGCGGCCGTCGTCAAGAACATGTCGGCATCGCTGGACGTGCCGACCGCGACCAGCGTCCGCGCCGTCCCGGCGAAGCTGCTGATCGACAACCGGATCGTCATCAACAACCAACTCAAGCGCACCCGCGGTGGCAAGGTCTCCTTCACCCACCTGCTGGGCTACGCGCTGGTGCAGGCGGTCAAGAAGTTCCCCAACATGAACCGGCACTACGCCGAGGTCGACGGCAAGCCCAACGCGGTCACCCCGGCGCACACCAACCTCGGTCTGGCCATCGACCTGCAAGGCAAGGACGGCAAACGCTCTCTGGTGGTAGCCGGCATCAGGGGCTGCGAGACCATGCGGTTCGCGGAATTCGTCTCCGCCTATGAAGACATCGTGCGCCGCGCCCGCGACGGCAAGCTGACCGCCGAAGACTTTGCCGGAGTGACGATTTCGCTCACCAACCCGGGCACCATCGGCACCGTGCACTCGGTGCCGCGACTGATGGCCGGCCAGGGCGCCATCATCGGGGTGGGCGCGATGGAATATCCCGCCGAATTCCAGGGCGCCAGCGAGGAGCGCATCGCCGAGCTCGGTATCGGCAAGCTGATCACCCTGACCTCGACCTACGACCACCGCATCATTCAAGGTGCGGAGTCCGGCGACTTCCTGCGCACCATCCACGAGATGCTGCTCTCAGATGCGTTCTGGGACGACATCTTCCGCGAGCTGGGCAACCCGTATCTGCCGGTGCGGTGGAGCACCGACAACCCGGACTCGATCGTGGACAAGAACGCCCGCGTGATGGAGTTGATCGCGGCCTACCGCAACCGCGGACATCTGATGGCCGACATCGACCCGCTGCGCTTGGACACCAGCCGGTTCCGCAGCCACCCCGACCTGGAAATCCTCAACCACGGACTGACGTTGTGGGACCTCGATCGGGTGTTCAAGGTCAACGGCTTCGCCGGTTCCGAGTACAAGAAACTGCGCGACGTGCTGGGCCTGTTGCGCGACGCGTACTGCCGCCACATCGGCGTCGAGTACACCCACATCCTCGAGCCCGAGCAACAGCGTTGGCTGGAAGAACGGGTAGAGACCAAACACGTCAAACCCACGGTGGGCGAACAGAAGTACATTCTGAGCAAGCTCAACGCCGCCGAGGCGTTCGAAACCTTCCTGCAAACCAAATACGTTGGACAGAAACGCTTCTCGCTGGAAGGCGCCGAAAGCCAGATCCCGCTGATGGATGCGGTGATCGACCAGTGCGCCGATCACGGACTGGACGAAGTGGTCATCGCGATGCCGCACCGCGGCCGGCTCAACGTGCTGGCCAACATCGTCGGCAAGCCGTACTCGCAGATTTTCAGTGAGTTCGAGGGCAACCTGAACCCGTCGCAGGCGCACGGGTCCGGCGACGTCAAGTACCACCTCGGCGCCACCGGTGTGTACCTGCAGATGTTCGGCGACAACGACATTCAGGTGTCGCTGACCGCGAACCCGTCGCACCTGGAAGCCGTCGACCCGGTGCTGGAGGGATTGGTTCGGGCCAAGCAGGACCTGCTGGACAAGGGCGACAGCGAGGACGGCTTCTCGGTGATGCCGTTGATGTTGCACGGGGACGCCGCCTTCGCCGGCCAGGGTGTGGTCGCCGAAACGCTGAATCTCGCACTGCTGCCCGGTTATCGGGTCGGCGGCACCATCCACGTCATCGTCAACAACCAGATCGGCTTCACCACCGCACCGGAGTACTCCAGGTCAAGCGAGTACTGCACCGACGTGGCCAAGATGATCGGCGCGCCGATCTTCCATGTCAACGGCGACGACCCGGAAGCCTGCGTGTGGGTGGCGCGGCTGGCCGTGGACTTCCGGCAGACGTTCCGCAAGGACGTCATCATCGACATGCTGTGCTACCGCCGGCGCGGACACAACGAGGGTGACGACCCGTCGATGACCAACCCCTACATGTACGACGTCGTCGACACCAAGCGCGGTGCCCGCAAAAGCTATACCGAAGCCCTGATCGGCCGCGGGGACATCTCGCTGAAGGAAGCCGAGGACGCGCTGCGCGACTACCAGGGTCAGCTGGAGCAGGTGTTCAACGAGGTCCGTGAGGTGGAGAAGCACGGCGCGCTGCCCAGCGAATCCGTTGAGGCAGACCAGATAGTCCCCGCGGGGCTGGCCACCGCGGTGGACAAATCGTTGCTGGCCCGCATCGGCGACGCGTTCTTGGCCGTCCCGGACGGGTTCACCGTACATCCGCGCGTGCAACCGGTCTTGGAAAAGCGCCGGGAGATGGCCTACGAAGGCAAGATCGACTGGGCCTTCGGCGAGCTGCTGGCGCTGGGGTCATTGGTCGCCGAGGGCAAGCTGATCCGGCTGTCGGGCCAAGACACCCGGCGCGGCACCTTCTCCCAGCGCCATTCGGTGATCATCGACCGGCACAACTGCGAGGAATTCACGCCCCTTCAGCTACTGGCGACCAACAAGGACGGCACCCCGACCGGCGGCAAGTTCCTGGTCTACGACTCACCACTGTCGGAGTACGCCGCCGTGGGTTTCGAGTACGGCTACACCGTGGGCAACCCGGACGCACTTGTGTTGTGGGAGGGGCAGTTCGGCGACTTCGTCAACGGCGCGCAGTCGATCATCGACGAGTTCATCAGCTCCGGCGAGGCCAAGTGGGGCCAGCTGTCCAACGTGGTGCTGCTGCTGCCGCACGGCCATGAGGGCCAGGGTCCCGACCACACCTCCGGCCGGATCGAGCGCTTCCTGCAGCTGTGGGCGGAGGGTTCGATGACGATCGCGGTGCCGTCGACCCCGTCCAACTACTTCCACTTGCTGCGCCGGCACGCGCTGGACGGAATTCAGCGCCCGCTGATCGTATTCACCCCGAAGTCGATGCTGCGTAATAAGGCCGCCGTTAGCGACATCCGCGACTTCACCGAGATCAAGTTCCGCTCGGTGCTGGAGGAACCCACCTACGAAGAAGGAATCGGCGATCGAAGCAAGGTCCGCAGAATCCTGCTGACCAGCGGCAAGATCTACTACGAGCTGGTGGCACGCAAGGCCAAGGACAACCGCGACGACATCGCGATCGTGCGGATCGAGCAGCTCGCGCCGCTCCCGAAGCGGCGGCTCGACGAAACGCTGGACCGCTACCCGGACGCCAACGAGTACTTCTGGGTGCAGGAAGAGCCGGCGAATCAGGGTGCGTGGCCTCGCTTCGGCCTGGAGCTGCCCGAGTTGCTGCCGGACAAACTGGCCGGGATCAAGCGCATCTCGCGCCGGGCGATGTCGGCGCCCTCCTCGGGTTCGTCCAAGGTGCACGCGGTCGAGCAGCAGGAGATACTCGACACCGCGTTCGGCTGAGATTCATCACGCACCGGCTGGACTTCCGTGGATACCGGCTAACCTCGACGCATGGGGCGGACTTGGGAAAGGGTCTACATGCAGAAGTTCGCCGGCAAGGTCACTGTCGTGACCGGCGCGGGTTCGGGCATCGGTCAGGCATTGGCCGTCGAGCTCGGCCGCGCGGGCGCCAGCGTTGCGATCAGTGACGTCAACACCGAGGGACTGGCCCAGACCGAGGAACAGCTGAAGGCCATCGGCGCGCCGGTCAAAGCCGACCGACTCGACGTCACCGAGCGCGAGGCCTTCCTCGCCTACGCCGACCAGGTCAACGAGCACTTCGGCAAGGTCAACCAGATCTACAACAACGCGGGGCTCACCCACATCGGCACCCTCGAGTTCACCGACTTCAAAGACATCGAGCGGGTGATGGACGTCGACTTCTGGGGCGTCGTCAATGGCACCAAGGCGTTTCTCCCGCATGTGATCGCATCCGGGGACGGCCACGTCATCAACATCTCCAGCGTGCTCGGCGTGATGGCGCTACCGGGTCAGGTCGCCTACGTCTCGGCCAAGTTCGCCGTCCGCGGGTTCACCGAGGCGCTGCGCCAGGAGATGGCGGTGGCCGGCCACCCGGTGGGGGTGACCGTGGTCCACCCGGGCGGCGTCAAAACCTCTTTTGGCACCAACGCCGAGATCGCCGTCGGCATGGGACTCGACCAGGACGAGGTTCTCGCGAACTTCGACCAGCAGGTGGCCAAAACGACACCGCAACAGGCCGCCCGCACCATCTTGGCGGCGGTGGGCAAGAACAAGGCCCGGGTGCTGATCGGTGCCGACGCGAAATCCGCGGACCTGCTGGTGCGGGTGGCCGGGGCCCGGTATGGCGAAGTGCTGTACGGCGGGCCGGGCCTGGTGGGCCGGGCGGTGACCTTGGGGCGCCGGTTGCTGGCGCGCCGTAGCTGACCCTCGGTAACCCCGTTGCTACCCGAGACCGCTGGTACCGGTAATCTCGAGGCAATTGTGGACACGAGGGAGGGTGCACATGCAGGGATTCGCCGGCAAGATCGCGGTGGTCACGGGCGCGGGTTCGGGTATCGGTCAGGCGCTGGCCGTCGAGCTCGGCCGCTCGGGTGCCAGCGTTGCGATCAGTGACGTCAACACCGAGGGACTGGCGCAGACCGAGGATCAGCTGAAGGCCATCGGCGCTCCGGTCAAAACCGATCGACTCGACGTGAGCGAGCGCGAGGCTTTCCTGGCCTACGCCACCGCGATCAACGAGCACTTCGGCAAGGTCAACCAGATCTACAACAACGCCGGCATCGCATTCACCGGCGACATCGAGGTCAGCCAGTTCAAGGACATCGAACGGGTGATGGACGTCGACTTCTGGGGAGTTGTCAACGGCACCAAGGCTTTTCTGCCGCACCTGATCGCGTCCGGGGACGGCCACGTCGTCAACATCTCCAGCGTGTTCGGGTTGTTCTCCGTACCGAGCCAGGCCGCGTACAACGCGGCCAAGTTCGCGGTGCGGGGCTTCACCGAGGCGCTGCGCCAAGAGATGTGGGTGGCCGGGCATCCGGTGAAGGTCACCACGGTGCACCCGGGCGGCATCAAGACCGGGATCGCACGCAACGCCACCGCCGCCGAAGGACTGGACGCGGCCGAATTGGCCAAGGTGTTCGACAAGCGAATGGCCAGCACCAGCCCGGAGAAAGCCGCGCAGATCATCTTGGAGGGCGTTCGCAAGAACAAGGCCCGGGTGCTGGTCGGCACCGACGCCAAAGTGCTGGACGCGCTGGTCCGGCTGACCGGGCCGGGCTACCAGCGGCTGTTCGGGCCGGTCACGCACCGGTTCCTACCGAGCGGCAAGCGCTAGGTTCTCAGCGGCCCAACGGGTGTTCGGCGAGCCAACCGCCGGCGATCGCTTGCGGATCGGCACCGCCGGCGACCTGGCGGCGCATGTCGGCCAGGGCCGCGGTGTCCAGCACGCCCGCCACCTCGTTGATCGCCAGCACCTGCCGATCGGTCAGCGCGTTACGGCGGTAAAGCGGCACCACGTTCTCCGCCTGGATCAGCGCCGGTTTGCCGTCGGCCAGTGGCACCAGGTCGCCCGGAATGGCCGGGTCGGCGGTGGTGGCCCACCCCGCGGTCACCTGCCCGGCCAGTATCGCCGCGAATAGCGTTGTGCCATACGGGAATTCACGCGAAGCGGGCAGCCGGCAGCTGCCGATCGCCGACGGCGCCCGGTGCCCGGCGACGATTCCGACGACCAGCCCGTCGCAGTGCTTTTCCAGGACGCTCAGATCCGCGCTGCGATCCTGGCCGCCCCAGGCCTTGGCGGTGGGTTGGGTCACCAGCAGCACGGGTTTGTCGTCGGCGGCTGTGGTGTAGTCGCCCGCGGCGATGCCCTCGGGCAGCGCCGCCACCATTGCGCGGTAGACCTGCGCATCGGACAGCGCCATCACGCCGGGCTGCAAGGTCTGCAACGTCTGGCCGGTGAAGGCGGGTGTGACGGTAACGGCGCCGGAGTCCAGTTGCGCCATCGGATCGTCGGTGGTCTCGGCGCGCGCGGCGAAACCGTAGGACCGCAGCGCCGCGAGGTAGACGCCGGCCAGCACCCGTGACGTCGGATCGCTCTTCGATCCGACCACCAAGCCCGGCGCGGGGTGGGGGTTGCCGGGACCGGCCGTACAGCCGGCGCAGAGCGGGGCGGCGAGCACAGCGGCGATCAGCAGCGCCGCGAGCTTGCCGATTTTCACTCCGAGGTGTCGGCAGCCTGCGCCACGGCTTGCGCCACTGCCTCACTGACGCCCGGGTCCAGCGGGCTCGGCACGATCCGGTCGGGCGCGAGGCCGTCGCTCACGACGGAGAAAATCGCCTCGGCCGCGGCCACCATCATCTTTTCCGTGATCCGCCGCGCCCCGGCATCCAGCGCGCCGCGGAACACCCCGGGGAACGCCAGCACATTATTGATCTGGTTCGGGAAGTCGCTGCGGCCGGTGGCCACCACGGCCGCGTACTTGGCCGCGATGTCGGGATGGATCTCCGGGTCGGGGTTCGACAACGCGAACACGACGCAATCGGACGCCATCGTGGCGATGAGCTCCTCGGGCACCACGCCGGCGGACACTCCGAGAAACACATCGGCTTCCTTGAGTGCTTCCACCATGCCGCCGGCGAGACCGCGGGGATTGCTGCTGCGCGCCAGGTCGGTCTTGACGACGTTCATGTCGTCACGGCCGGTGTGCAGGATGCCGCGCGAGTCAAGCACCGTGATGTCCGAAACCCCCATTGCGAGAAGGAGTTTCGAGCAAGCAACGCCCGCTGCCCCGGCGCCCGAGACCACCACCCGCATCGAACCCATGTCGCGGCCGAGTAACTTGGAAGCGCCCATCAGCGCCGCCAGCACGACGATCGCGGTGCCGTGCTGGTCGTCGTGCATCACCGGGCAATCCAGCGCCTCGATGGCCCGTCGTTCGATCTCGAAGCAGCGGGGCGCGGAGATGTCCTCGAGGTTCACCGCACCGAATGTCGGCCGCAGCCGCACCAGGGTTTCGACGATCTCGTCGGGGTCCTTGGTGTCCAGCACGATCGGGATCGCGTCCAGGTCGGCGAACTGCTTGAACAGCGCGCTCTTGCCCTCCATCACCGGCAGCGCCGCCGCCGGCCCGATGTCGCCGAGACCGAGCACGGCGCTGCCGTCGCTGACGACGGCCACCAGCCGGTTCGCCCACGTGTAGCGATCGGCCAAGGTGTGGTCGGCGGCGATCGCCCGACTGACCTGTGCAACGCCCGGCGTGTAGGCGATCGACAACGCACGCTGCGTGTCCAGCGGGGCCTTCATCTCGACTGAAAGCTTCCCACCTACGTGGGCCTCGAAGATCTCATCGTCCCCGATGGCGATCTGGGACGGCACGATTTCGGACACGGGCCCAGGGTACTGACTACCCATTAGTAGCCCTAATCGACTGCCTCAGATCAGCTTCAGTTCCGTAACGGCGGCGCGCTCCTCGACCAGCTCGGCGGTGGTCTTGTCGATGCGGCCGCGGGAGAACTCGTCGATCTCCAGCCCCTGCACGATGGACCAGTTGCCGTCCTTGGTGGTCACCGGGAACGACGAGACGATGCCCTCCGGCACGCCGTAGGAGCCATCGGAGAAGACCGCCATCGACACCCAGTCATCCGCCGGGCTACCCAGCAGCCAGGAGCGTGCGGCATCGACGGTGGCCGAGGCGGCCGAGGCGGCCGACGAGGCGCCGCGCGCGTCGATGATCGCCGCGCCGCGCTTGGCGACCGTCGGGATGAAGTCGTTCTCGATCCAGGCCTGGTCGTTGACGACCTCCGCGGCGTTCTTGCCGCCGACCTCGGCGTGGAAGATGTCGGGGTACTGGGTGGCCGAGTGGTTGCCCCAGATGGTCACCTTCTTGATGTCGGTGACCGCGGCACCGGTCTTCTTGGCCAGCTGCGAGATCGCCCGGTTGTGGTCGAGGCGGGTCAGCGCCGAGAACCGCTCCTTGGGGATGTCGGGGGCGTTGCTCAATGCGATCAGCGCGTTGGTGTTGGCCGGGTTACCGGTCACGCCGATGCGAATGTCGTCGGCGGCAACCGAGTTGAGCGCCTTGCCCTGCGCGGTAAAGATCGCGCCGTTGGCTTCCAGCAGGTCGCTGCGCTCCATGCCCGGGCCGCGCGGCCGCGCGCCGACCAGCAGGGCCAGGTTCACGCCGTCGAAGATCTTGTTGGCGTCCGCGCCGATCTGGACGCCGGACAGCAACGGGAACGCACAGTCGTCGAGCTCCATCACGACGCCCTCGAGCGCCTTGAGCGCGGGCTCGATCTCAAGCAGCCGCAGTTCGATCGGGCGGTCGGGTCCCAGCAGGGAGCCACTGGCCAGGCGGAAGAGCAGGCTGTAGCCGATCTGGCCGGCGGCACCGGTGACGGCGACCTTCAGAGGAGTTGCACTCACTTCGATTGGCTCCTTATGGAGAAAGTTCGGTCGTTTGGCTTCGGGTCGAAACTAGCGCACCCTTGCTTGCCCGAAACCGCCGGTCCGATGCCACCGCGAATTCGCTGTCGCCCGTCGGGCAAGCGTCGTCAGTCCGTGGCCGTCGCATGCCTTTTCATCCCGCGTTTTACCAGTACGCGTAGCATGGAGCACCGCTCCGCGAGACCTGCACTCGGATAGGAGGTTGAGGTGTTCGAGGGTTTCGACGCACTACCGGAAGCGCTTCGTACGATCGCGCACGAGCCGCAGCCAGAACCCCCGCCTCAACCCACGCCGCACGAGGCCCTGATCGACTGCGCCGTCTACGTCGGCGGCCACCGGCTGCCCGGCAAGTTCTCCTACCCGGCCGCCTGCAGCAAGGTGCACCAGATCGAGATGCTGGGGCACGAGGCGTTCGTCTGGGTTGGCTTGCACGAGCCGGACGAGACCCAGATGAAGGAAGTCGCGGACGTTTTCGGGTTGCACCCGTTGGCCGTCGAAGACGCGGTGTGCGCACATCAGCGACCCAAGTTGGAGCGCTACGACGACACGCTGGTGCTGGTACTCAAGACGGTCCAGTACGTCCCGCACGAATCGGTGGCGCTGGCGCGCGAGATCGTGCAGAGCGGCGAGGTGATGGTCTTCGTCGGCAAGGATTTTGTCGTGACGGTCCGCCACGGCGAGCACAGCGGGCTGGCCGACGTGCGCAAGAGCATGGAAGCCGACGGAGAACAGCTGACGCTGGGCCCCTTCGCGGTGATGCACGCGATCGCCGACCACGTCGTGGACCACTACCTCGAGGTGACCCGGCTGATGGAAGCCGACATCGACAGCATCGAGGAAGTGGCGTTCGCCCCGGGCCGCAAGCTCGACATCGAGCCGATCTACATGCTCAAGCGTGAGGTCGTCGAGCTACGCCGCTGCGTTAACCCGCTGTCGGCCGCATTCCATCGAATCCAGGTGGAGAACAAGGACGTGATCTCCAAAGAGGTCCGGCGCTACCTGCGCGACGTCGGCGATCACCACGCCGAGGCCGCAGACCAGATCGCCAGCTACGACGACATGCTCAACTCGCTGGTGCAGGCGGCGTTGGCGCGCGTCGGCATGCAGCAGAACAACGACATGCGCAAGATGGCGGCCTGGGCCGGTATCGCGGCGCTGCCCACCATGGTGGCCGCCATTTACGGGATGAACTTCCATTTCATGCCCGAGCTGGACTGGACGTATGGCTACCCGGGGATCATGGGCTTGATGACGGCCGCCTGCCTCATCTTGTACTTCCAATTCCGCAGGAACAACTGGCTTTAAGTCAGTTCGGTTCGCGTTTCAGCATTCGAGTGTGCGTCCTGGGTGGGGATTGTGCGCCTACGCCGCCATGGATGCACACTCGACCGACAGTCGGTCGAGTGTGAAGTCAGTTCGGCTGTGCTGCACGGCGATTGGGGTCCAGCACGTCGACGCCGTCGCTGCGCCAGGCCTGCCGCATAGCCTCGGCGCCTTTGAGCCGCACCCACGCCGCCTCGGTCGCGGTGATCGGCGTGGCCGAGAGAAACACCACCGGGTCGCACGGCGGCTCCAGCGGCAGATCCGCAATATCGCTGCGGCCCAACAGAACAGCCGTGAACGGCACCCGCCGCGACGGCAATGCCCACAGCGGCGAGCCGAGATCTATCAGCGCGTCCGCAACGAGCACCACACCGTCGACGGCCGGCGAGGCCGCCAGTATCGCCAGGCTGCGGGCGATTCCGGTGGCCGGCCCGGGGTCTCGCAGACAGAGCCCGATCTCGGCGCGCGGGCCGCGCTGCGCGTCGACGACGATCTCGGTGGGGTCGCCCATCGGATGGCGCGAGCACCCCAGCGACACGTACTGCACCAACCCGTCTTTCGCGCGGAATCGCAGCACCTCCATCGGCTCGGTCCCCAGAAATGTCACGCTCGCCGAATCGGGCTCACCCCACTGCCCTGCCGTCGCGAAGTGCTCGCGCAGGTGCGCCCGTACCCGGTTCAGTATTTCGCTCACCGTCCTGCGGGCACGGTCAGGTTCGCCCCGGAATCGGCGTCGAACACGGCGAGTTTCGCGGTGTCGAAGGCCAATTCGACCGACTGGCCGATGACAGCCTTCGACTCGGCGGGAACCCGTGCCACGAACTGGTTTTCGGCTATCTCGGACTCGGCGGCCAGCTCGTCGAGCTGCGCCGAGTGCACGTCGCATCCCGTGGTGGTGAAGTACACGTACTTGTCGGCGCCCAGCGATTCGACCAGGTCGACCTTCACCTCGAAGGTCGCCGCCGTGATGCGCTGGTAGCCGTCGATCAACGCGGCGTCCAGCAGGTGTTCGGGCCGCACCCCGACGATGACGTTTTCCGGTTTCGGGTGCCCGGCGATCACGTCCTGGACGTCCGGGGTCAGCAGCACGTCGCCGAAGGGCAGCGTCAGCCCGGACGATGTCAGCGTGCCGGGAAAGAAGTTCATCGGAGGCGAGCCGATGAACCCCGCGACGAACAGATTCGCCGGACGCTCGTAGAGCTCCCCGGGCGTGCCGATCTGCTGCGCGACACCGCCGTGCATCACCACGACGCGATCACCCAGCGTCATCGCCTCGGTCTGGTCGTGGGTGACGTAGACGGTGGTGGCGCCCAGCCGGCGCTGCAGCCGGGCGATCTCACCACGCATCTGGACCCGCAGCTTGGCGTCCAGATTGGACAGTGGCTCGTCCATCAAAAACGCCTTCGGATGGCGCACGATGGCCCGGCCCATCGCGACCCGCTGCCGTTGCCCACCCGACAGCTGGGAGGGCTTGCGGTCCAGAAGTTCGCTCAGGTCAAGGATTTTGGCCGTCTCCTCGACCTTCTGCGCGATGTCGGTCTTCTTCATCTTCGCCAGGGTCAGCGGGAAGGCGATGTTCTGCCGGACCGTCATGTGCGGATACAGCGCATAGGACTGGAACACCATCGCGATGTCGCGGTCCTTCGGCGCCTTCTCGTTGACTCGTTCGCCGCCGATCCGCAGCTCGCCCGACGAGATATCCTCAAGGCCGGCAATCATATTCAGTGTGGTGGTTTTGCCGCAGCCGGACGGGCCGACCAGGATCAGGAATTCGCCGTCGGCGATGGTGAGGTTCAGGTCCTGCACCGCCGTGTGCCCGTTGGGGTAACTCTTGTTGACGTGCTCCAGCACAATCTCGGCCATCGCGCTATCCCTTCACGGCGCCTGAGGTCAACCCGGCGACAATCCGTCGTTGGAAGATTAGAACAAACACGACGATCGGCACCGTAATCACGATGGCACCGGCCGCGATCGATCCGGTCGGTTCCTCGAATTGCGAACTGCCTCCGAAGTTGGCAATGGCCACCGGCGCGGTGATCGCCGCCTTGGTGGCGGTCAGCGACAGCGCCAGCAGCAGGTCGTTCCAGGCGAAGATGAACACCAGGATCGCCGCGGTCACCAGTCCGGGCGCCGCCAGCGGGACGATGACCTTGCGGAAGGCTTGCCCCGGCGTGGCACCGTCCATCTTGGCCGCCTTCTCCAGATCCCAGGGGATTTCCCGGAAGAAGGCCGACAAGGTGTAGATGGCCAGCGGCAGCGCGAAAGCGATGTAGGGCAGAATCAAGCCTGGCCAGGTGTCGAAAAGCCCGACGGCGCGCTCGATTTCGAACAACGGCGTGACCAGAGAGATCGCCGGGAACATGGTGCTCAGCAGGGTGAAACCGATCAGCAGTCGCTTGCCGGGAAAGTTCAGCCGGGCGATCGCATAGGCCGCCATCGCGCCCAGCAGCACCGCGATCGCGGTGGCGATCAACCCGATCCCGATGGAGTTGATCAGTGCCGAGGTGAAGAAGTCGCCCCGGAAGATCCCGCGATAGTTTTCCAGCGTCACCGACGACGGAATCAGCTTGCCGTCCTTGACAGTTGACGACGGCTTCAGGGACAGGCTGAGAATCCAGAGCACCGGCAGCAGCGCGTACACCACGACCAGCGTATTGATGACGGCCCACAACGCGGTGCGCCGCGCGCCGCTGCGCTCAGCGCTCATCGACGTCACCGCCGGGGGCCGCAGCGCCGAACACCTTGATGAAGATCAGCGCGATGATGCCCACGCAGACAAAGATCAGCACGCTGATCGCCGAGCCCAGGCCGACGTTGAAGCCCTGGAACAGGTTGTCGTAGCCCAGGATCGACACCGAGCCGGTGTTGTTGTTGCCCTCGGTCAACACGTAGATGTTGTCGAAGATGCGGAAGGCGTCCAGGGTCCGGAACAGCAGGGCGACCACGACCGCCGGCTTGATGATCGGCAGCATGATCCTGGTGAGCCGCCGCCAGGCGCCGGCACCATCGACCTGCGCGGCTTTCAGCAAGTCCCCCGGGACCACCGCCAACCCGGCCAGCAGCAGCAGCGCCATGAACGGCGTGGTCTTCCAGACCTCGGCGATCACCACGATGCCCAACGACGGAAATTGCTCGGTCAGCGGCGCACTGCCGTGGGGCAGCAGGTCGGCCAGATAGCCGGTGCCCGGCGTCCAGGCGTAGTACCAGCTGTACGAGGCGACCACCGTGACGATGCCGTACGGGATGAGCACCGCGGTGCGCACCAGGCCCCTGCCGATCAGGGTGTGATGCATCACCAGCGCGAGCGCCAGACCGAGCACGAACTCGATCGACACCGACACCACGGTGATGGCCAGCGTCACCGCCAGCGCGGTCCACCAATACCGGTCGGTCAGGATCGTTTGGTAATTGGCCAGACCGATGAACCTGGTGTCGTTCGGGGTTGCCAGATTGTTGTGCTGCAGGCTCAGCCAGATCGCGTAACCGATCGGATAGGCCGTCACCGCCAGCATCAGGGTCGCCGCGGGTGCGACGAGGATGAAAGCCAGCCGCTGTTCCGGCGGGCGGTTCCAGAGTCGGGGCACGCCGGTCACGGCAGCAGCCCCTTGCCGTCGATGGCCTTTTGCACCTGGGCGGTGAGTTCGTCGGCGGTGCGGTCCGGGTCGATCTCGGTGATCGGGCTCAGCGCCGCCGCCAGCCGAATGGACACCGCCTGATAGACCGGCGTCGCGGGACGCACCGCGGCATCGGTCAGCTGCTGGCGAATTACGGTGTACATCGGATACTTGGTCTGGAATTGCGGGTCGGAGTACAGCGACGTCCGCACCGCCGGCAGACCGCCTGCCATCGAGATGTACTTCTGATTCGCCAGGCTGCGTAGGCACCTGATCGCTTCGAACGCTTCGGCCTTGTGCCGAGTGGTGCTGGCCACCGCCAGGTTCAGCCCGCCGATCGTCACCTTGGCCGGGCGGCCCGGGACCACGCCGGGGTAGGGCGCGAAGCCGAACACGCGTTGGCTGGCCTGGTAGGCGATGTGGAATTGCTCGTCGGTGGGCACGAAGGTGCCGAACTGGTTGATGCTGCCGGCCAATGCTGGATTCTGGTTGAGCGGAAGGAAACTCACGCCGCCCTTGACCGCGTTCTCCAGCATGGACGCCAGCACATAGGGCCAGTTGACTTCCAGTGCGGCGTTGCCCTGTTCGACCGCCAGGCGCGCCGTGCTCGCGTCGGTGCGGGTGATCGACGGGTCCGCTCCAGGCGCGGTGGCCACCGACTTGAGGATCCGCAGCGCGCTGATCGTCGCGGCCCGGTGTGCGGGGGTATCGGTCAGAGTGACGTGTTGGCCATCCTCGGAGAGCACCTGGCCCCCGGCGCTGACCAGCAGCGTGTTGAACCACACCACCAGACCCTCATCCTCGTGGGCCTGCACAGCGATCCAGCTGGGCTTGCCGGCGGCGTGCAGCCGGGTCGCCTCGGCGACCATCCCGTTCCAGTCGTGGGGCGGCTGATGCACCAAATCTGGTCGGTACCAAAGTAGTTGGGTATTGGTGGTAATCGGCGCGGCGTACAGCCGGTGTTTCCAGCCGGCCGTCGCAAGCGGGCCCGGCAGGGTATCGACGGTCGCGTCGCCCTCGGCCTGGCCGGCCGGGTCGTCGGACAGCGGCAGCACCCAGCCCGCTTCGGCGAACTCCGCGGTCCAGATGACGTCCAGCGACATCACGTCCAGCGTGCGGTCATGACTGGTAAGCCGGCGGGCGTATTGCAACCGTTGCGCGCCGGGCTCCCTGGGCAGGCTGACGTGCGCGACGGTGTACCGGCCGCCCGAGTCCTGGCTGCAGCGCTGGGCGACTTCGGCGAACGTCGCACCGTCGGCGGCCGGGGTGTAGAAGGTGACCACCAGCCCGTTGTTGCCGGACCCACACGCCGACAGCACCGAGACCGCGGTCAGAATCGCCAGCACGAGTGCGCTTGCCCGGCGCACCCGCCCGTGGCGACTCAGCACCAAATTATCCGGCCGTCAGATCGCCAGGCGCGCAAGCAAATCCCGAGCCCGCTCGGCATTCTGCGGATCGCAGAGTACATCGTAACGGCCGGCGACCAACTGCATTGTCGAGCTGAAATCCCTTGTGCCACGGGCCATTGCGTACGGAACAGCGGAAGTGATCAAGCCGAAGAACACCCCGGCGACCAAGCCGGTCGCCAGCGCGCCCCACGGGTTGGGGCTGAAGAAGCCGAGCACCAACCCGATGAACAGACCGAGCCAGGCCCCACTGAGCACACCGCCGCCCAACACTTTGGTCCATGTCAGCCGGCCGGTGACCCGTTCCACCTGCATCAGATCGACGCCGACGATCGTCACCTGCTGCACCGGGAACTGCTGCTCGGACAGGTAGTCGACGGCGCGCTGCGCCTCGGCATAGGTGGGATAGGAGCCCACCGGCCAGCCTTTGGGCGGAGTCGGCAATTGCGGCACACCGCGCCGCCCCGCGGCCGCGCCAGTGGAAGCTGCGCCGGGGACTTGGCCAGGCTGGAAAGGACTTGTCATTAGAGCTCATTCTCCTACGCCGCGACCGTAGTTTCACCTCGGCCCTCCCACCCTATCGAGGCAGCCTGCAGGCTAGGTTGAACACCATGACAGCTCCCGGCGGTGCCAGCGGCGAAGACGCCGCGGATCCGCACGCGGCCGGCGGGCAGCGCCCCGAGCAGCCGGGATGGGCAGCCCCCTGGGATTCCCCGGGAGCGCCGCCACCGGCGGACTATCCGCCCCCGCCGTACTCGCCGACCATCGACTACCCGCAGTACACCCCACCGTTCGGCTATCAGCAGCCGCCAGGCGGCCCGTCCTACCCGCCGGGGCCGGCGCAATTCGGCGGCCCACCACCGGGCTACGGTCCTCCGCCGTATCCCGGCGGCTATTACCCGGCACCGGATTATCCGGGCGACTACTGGTCGCCTCAGGCCGTCCAGTCCGGGACGAACGGGATGGCGATCGCGGCGCTGATCTCGTCGTTCACCGGCTTGTTCTGCTGCGTCGGCGGGATCGTGGCGATCGTGCTGGGCACGATCGCGCTCGACCAGATCAAGCGGACGCGCCAAGACGGATACGGCATGGCCGTCGCCGGCATTGTGATCGGCATCGCGACCCTGGTCGTGGCTCTGATCGTGATGATTTTTGCGGTGCATTCCCATTAGCGAGGCTCGCCAGAGCCGGTTCGCTGCCATCGCGCGACTGGCTGCCTAGGCTCTCTCCCATGGCATCGGTCAACAGGGTGTACGTGGCGCGGCTGGCGCGGATGTTGGTGTTGGGTCCAATGGGCGAAAACTTCGGCCGCATCCGCGATGTCGTGATCAGCATCAGCATCGTCCGTCAGCAACCACGGGTGTTGGGCCTGGTCGTCGATTTGGCGACGCGCCGCAGCATCTTCATCCCGATTCTGCGGGTCGCCGCGATCGAGCCCAACGCTGTGACGCTGAACACCGGAAGCGTGTCCCTGCGCCACTTCGAACAGCGTCCGGGCGAGGTGCTGGCGATCGGTCAGATCCTCGACACTCCCGTCACGGTCAACGACCCCGAACTCCCGGAGCTGGTCGGGCGCGACGTCGTGATCACCGACCTGGGCATCGAACAATCCCGGACCCGCGACTGGCTGGTGACCAGGATCGCCGTGCGAAGCCAGCGTCGGCTCGGACGGCGCGGGCCGGCGCACGTGGTCGACTGGCAAAGCGTGCACGGATTGACGCCGTCGGCGTTGGCGATGCCCGGCCAGGCGGTGGCACAACTGCTCAACCAATTCGAGGGACGCCGCGCGGTCGACGTGGCCGACGCCATTCGTGGGCTGCCGGCCAAGCGGCGCACCGAGGTGTTCACGGCCCTGAGCGACGACCGATTGGCCGACATCCTGCAGGAGTTGCCCGAGTCGGAACAGGCCGATGCGCTGTCGCACCTGGGCACCGAACGCGCGGCCGACGTGCTCGAGGAGATGGACCCCGACGATGCCGCCGACCTGCTCGGCGAGCTGAATCCGACCGATGCCGAGCTGCTGCTGGCCCGGATGGACCCCGACGAATCCGCCCCGGTGCGAAGGCTTTTGAAGCACTCCCCCGACACCGCGGGCGGGTTGATGACGTCCGACCCGGTGGTGCTGACCGCCGACACCACGGTGGCCGAGGCACTGGCCCTGGTCCGCGATCCCGACCTCACCCCCGCGCTGTCGTCCATGGTGTTCGTGACGCGTCCACCGACGGCCACGCCGACCGGGAAGTACCTGGGCTGCGTCCCGCTGCAGAAACTCCTTCGCGAACCGCCGAGCGATTTGGTCGGCGGAATCGTCGACAGTGATCTGCTCACCCTGGCGCCGGAGACCACCCTGGCCTCCGTGACGCGTTACCTCGCCGCCTACAACCTGGTGTGCGGACCCGTCGTCGACGACCAACGCCACCTGCTGGGGGCGGTCACCGTGGACGACCTGCTCGATCACCTACTGCCGCACGATTGGCGCGCGCGCGCCCAAGAGCTGACCGCCGTTGTCAGAGGCGCCGATGCGACCGAGGGGGCCTCGTGAGCAAATCACCGCCGGTGCGGCGGCTGTACACCCCGCGGACATCACGCGGGATCTCACTGCGCGTGGACCCAGAAACCGTCGGCCAGAGCACCGAGGCGATCGCACGCTTCTTCGGCACCGGCCGCTACCTGCTGATCCAGACCCTCATCGTGATTGTGTGGATCGCGGTGAACCTGGCCGCGGTGAGTTTGCGCTTCGACCCGTACCCGTTCATCCTGCTGAATCTGGCCTTCTCCACGCAGGCCGCCTACGCCGCGCCACTGATCCTGCTGGCCCAGAACCGTCAAGAGAACCGGGACCGGGTCACACTCGAAGAAGACCGTCGCCGCGCCGCCCAGACCAAAGCCGACACCGAATACTTAACCCGTGAGCTCGCCGCGCTGCGGTTGGCGATCGGCGAGGTCGTCACCCGCGAATATCTGCGCGATGAGCTGGAAGAACTGCGCACCCTGCTGACCGGCCCGGACGCGCACATCCCGATGGAGGAGCCCCCGTCGCGGCGGTGACGGCCCGGTCCTGACCCCCGGCGGACCTGCGGCGGACCACTAAGAGATCCCCGTGAATACCGAATCCACCATTGCGCCACTCCCGTCACAAGAGTTATGTATGGTGATCTAGTTCACGAGGCTAAGAACAGGTTTCCGGCAGCTCACAGCGTCCCCGGCGACCCACATACCTAGGACGGTGGAGTGCGCATAGGGGGTCGCTCAAGTGCACACCCGGCCGTCGCGGCGGTGCGGAAGCGGGGGCTTCCGGTAACTCGGGCACAGGCATTCAGCGTTGCCGTGATCAGTCCGCTGGTGTTCGCGGGTGCCGTCGGCGCCACGCCTGAGCCGTTGCACGGACACGGAAAGAGCCCCATCCCGTCGGTGCATGCCGTCATCACCCCGGTCGCCGCCGTGTCCCCCACTGTTCCCGACCTGTCCGGACCAGTGGTCATCGCCATCGACCGGGCGCCGACGGCCTTCCACGTCGCGGCGGGCGCCACCTCGGCACCGCCACCGCCGAGGGTGGTGAATGCGCCTGGCGCGCTGGGCATTCCGATGATGGCGCTGACCGCCTACCGCAACGCCGAACAAAAGATGTCAATATCCGAGCCCGGGTGCGGCGTCAGCTGGAACTTGCTGGCCGGCATCGGGCGCATCGAATCCGGGCACGCCGGCGGCGGCGCGGTCGACGCCCGCGGCACCGCGGTCACCCCGATCTACGGCCCCTCACTGGACGGCACGTTGCCCGGCAACGAGGTCATCGTCTCCAGCAGCGTCGGCAATCGCGTCACGTATGCCCGCGCGATGGGGCCCATGCAGTTCTTGCCCGGCACCTGGGCTCGCTACGCCGCCGACGGCGACGGCGACGGCGTGGCCGACCCGCAGAACCTGTTCGACTCCACGCTGACGGCCGCCCGCTACTTGTGCAGCGGCGGGCTGAACCTGCGCGACCCCGCAGGGGTGATGGCCGCGATCCTGCGCTACAACAACTCGACGCCCTACGCGCAGAACGTGCTGGGCTGGGCCGCGGCCTACGCCACCGGCGTGGTTCCGGTCGACCTGCCGCCGATCACGGGACCGCCGCCCCCGCTTGGCAACGCACACGACGAGCACCCCGAGGGACTCGGGCCCGGCCTGCCGATCAACATGATCGGCCTGCCGCAGGACGACCCGATGGCGCGGATGCCGCTGATCGACCTGACCGGCCAGCCGCCGCAGCAGCTCAGCCCGTCGTCGCCGATGTTCCCCTGGATGACACCGCCCGCCCAGGCGCCGACGCAGGGGCACATGCCCGGGTGCACGGTGATCTGCATCAACTCGCAAACCCCGCCGCCGGGTGGACCGCAGCTGGGACCGCAGCCGTTTGGACCACTGGCCCCGCCGCCGAACGCCGCCCCGCCGTGGGCGCCGCAGGCCGTACCACCGCCGCCGTTCGCACCACCGCCGCCGCCCGCTCCTCAGGCGCCTGCAGCACCAGCGCCGGCTCCTCAGGCGTCTGCTCCGCACGCATCCGTTCCGCCCGCCTGACGCCTGCCAGCGGGGCAAAAGCCGAGACGCCTACACTCGGCGGTGATGTCCCGTCATGACACTGCCGAGTTGAACGCAGCCATCCGCACCGCACTGGGCAAGGTGATCGACCCCGAATTGCGGCGTCCCATCACCGAACTCGGGATGGTCAAGAGCATCGATATCGCGTCCGACGGCGGCGTGCACGTCGGGATCTACCTGACCACCGAGGCCTGCCCGAAGAAGACCGAAATCACCGACCGCGTCAGCCAGGCCGTCGCCGACGTCCCCGGCACCGGTGCGGTGAAAGTCAGCCTCGACGTGATGAACGACGAGCAGCGCACCGAGCTGCGTAAGCAGTTGCGCGGCGACGCCAGCGAGCCCGTCATCCCGTTCGCCCAGCCCAGCTCGCTGACCCGGGTCTACGCGGTCGCGTCCGGCAAGGGCGGCGTCGGAAAGTCGAGCGTCACGGTCAATCTGGCCGCCGCGATGGCCGCACGCGGTCTATCGGTCGGCGTGCTCGACGCCGACATCCACGGCCATTCGATTCCCCGGATGATGGGCACCACCGACCGGCCCACCCAGGTCGAGTCGATGATCCTGCCGCCGATTGCCCACGAGGTGAAGGTCATCTCGATCGCCCAGTTCACCGAGGGCAACACCCCGGTGGTGTGGCGCGGGCCGATGCTGCACCGGGCGTTGCAGCAGTTCCTGGCCGACGTCTATTGGGGCGATCTGGACGTACTGCTGCTCGATCTGCCGCCCGGCACCGGCGACATCGCCATCTCGGTGGCCCAGCTGATCCCCAATGCGGAAATCCTGGTCGTGACCACGCCACAGCTGGCCGCCGCCGAAGTCGCCGAACGGGCCGGCAGCATCGCGCTGCAGACCCGCCAGCGCATCGTCGGCGTCGTCGAAAACATGTCTGGGCTGGTCCTGCCGGACGGCTCGACCATGCAGGTGTTCGGCGAGGGTGGCGGCGAGCAGGTCGCCGAGCGCCTCTCCCGCGCGGTGGGCGCCGACGTGCCGCTGCTTGGTCAGATCCCGCTGGATCCGGCGCTGGTCGCCGCCGGCGATTCCGGTGTGCCGATCGTGCTCAGCGCGCCCGATTCGCCGGTGGGCAAGGAGCTGCGCGGTATCGCCGACAAGCTGTCGGCGCGAAAGCGTGGATTGGCAGGCGTGTCACTGGGACTCGACCCGACCCGGCACTAGCGGCCGTTCAGGTGGCGTCGGTGTCGAACGGCGCCGGGCCGTGCTGCCCGACCCCGAACGTCGGGCTCCCGTTCGGCCCCGGGGATTCGGCCGACGGCTGCGGCGCGGCGCCGTTGACGGGCCGCTCGAAATTACCGGTGAACAGCGAATCGTCGCCGTCCAGCAGATGTTTGGTCAGCGCCGCGCGCGGCGTCATGCCGCGCAATTTCTGTAGCTCGCTCAGCGGGCCGCGCAGGTCGTCGAACTCGGGCCCGATGTCCTCGCGCAGCTGGCTGGTGACGCCGCTGAGGTAGTCACGGGCCTGACGCAACGCGGTCGACGCCCAGCGGATCGCACCCGGAAGTCGTTCCGGGCCAAGGATTACCAGCCCGACCACGACGAGGACGAGCATCTCCCCCCAGCCGACATTGGCGAACATTAGCCGTTGTCGGGGTCGGGTTTGACGGTCAGTGTGACGTTGCGGCCATCGCGGACCACCTCGATCGGGGCGTCCTGCCCGATGGTCAGCTGACGCACGGCGACGACGAACTCGTCGGCGTCGGCGACCTTGCGGGTACCGACCTTGACGATGACGTCGTTTTCCAGGATTCCGCCCTTTTGCGCCGGGCTGCCCGCCTTCACGTTGGCGACCTGGGCCCCGGCGGCGATCGAGTTGCTCACCGAGCGGGTGCTGACGCCGAGCGTCGGGTGCACGATCTTGCCGTCTTTGATCAGGGTCTGCGCCACCGACTTGACCTCGTTGACCGGGATCGCGAAGCCCAGACCACTTGCGCTGTCGGACAACGACTTTCCTGCGGTATCGATGCCGATCACCTGAGAGTCCATGTCGATCAGCGGACCGCCGGAGTTGCCGTGGTTGATCGAGGCATCCGTCTGCAGGGCGTCGATGACGGTGTCGGTGTCAGATCCCTCCCCCGACAACGGGACGGGTCGGTGCAGTGCGCTGATGATGCCGTGCGTCACGGTGCTGCGCAGGCCCAGCGGTGCACCCGCGGCGATCACCTCGTCGCCGACACGGACCTTGTCCGAGTCGCCGAGCCGCGCCACGCTCAGGTTGTCGACGTTGTCGACCTTGAGCACGGCCAGGTCGGTCTTGGGGTCGCGGCCGACCAGGTTGGCGGGCACTTCCTTACCGTCGTTGAACACCACGGTCGTCTTGAACTGGCTGGGGTTGTTGGCGGCCTCGGAGATCACGTGGTTGTTCGTGACGATGTAGCCGCGGCCGTCGATGACGACGCCGGAACCCTGCATGCCTTCTTGTTCGCTCTTGGACTCGATGGTCACCACCGAGTTGGCGGTCGCGGCCGCCACTTTGGCGAAGCGACCCGCCGGTTCTTCGGTGTTGTTATTCGTCGACAACGTCACCTTGGAGGTGGTGAAGGCTTCGACGACCTCGGCCGTCTTGTTGCCGATCAGCCCGCCGACGGCGCCGATGGCCAGCGCGATGACGAACAGGACGGCCAGGGCGAGGTAGGACACCTTCTTGCCGAAGAGGACGTCGCGCACGCCAAGCTTGCCGCCGTAGCCCGACGGCGTATGCGCGGCGGTCTGGGCGACGGCCGGGGTTCCCAGCGCCGCCGCGGCGCCCGGATCCCGCCACGGATCGTCCGACTCGTCCTCGTCGAAACCGTTCTGCTCGGCCGCCAGCGCGCTGGCGTCGACGGGGTGGCGCTGCAATGTCTCGGTGCCGCCGACCGGCTTGCTGAAGGCCTCCTGCAACACCGGGTCGCGGCGTTGATCGTGCGGACTGAACTCGCCTTCTTCCCGGTACTTCGACGGGCGCACTCGCTCCGCGACGAAGGATCCCTGCAGCCCATCGGGGCGACCGAAGGCCTGACGCGATGCAGGGTCGACCGGTGGCCGGGAAATGGGGCGCGGCGCCAGGCGGTTGGCTCCGTTGTCGCCGCCGTCGTTGCCTTGGTCGGAGGTCATGAATCCTCTACTTGAGTGCTCGAAACGGGCCTCGCACGCCGACCCTGTCCAGGGCGAGCACCAGGCACAGAATTGTCCGTGTCCACCCTAGTATCCACGGTGGCTAACCGGTCGGCATGAACCCACGAGCTGGGGCAACCCGAGTGCTACCGGCGCTTACGCTGGTCGCGCACATCGCGATCAGCGAAACGGTCGGCCGCCTGCGATGGCGTGTCGTCGGGCGGATAGTGCGGGATCTCCGACAGCATCCCGAGCAGGGTGCTGGGGATGCGGATCGGGTGGGAGTCGCGCAGCGCCGCACGCGCCCGGCCCTGATCGTCGACTTCGGCCGCGCATTGCGGGCACAGCGAGAGGTGATGGGCCGCCCGCAAGTGGGCGTTCATCCGCAGCTCACCGTCGACAAACGCGGCGATCGCTTCGACGGACAGATGCTCGGTCGAGCCGAATTGGCGCGGCGCGCCGACCGGCGCATCACTCTGGGAGGCGAACTGTGCGGGGAGCCAGGAGAACGCGCGGCGGAAAACATGTCCCCGGTCGGCCATCACCAGCTCCTTTCGCTGCCACGTACCCCTCGAATGTAGCGCGACAAGGTGCCCAGCACCGCTATGGATCTCGCGAAATCGCATGATAATCGGGCCCGCGGGCGGTGCGGATAACCGGCCTAAGCCGATTTGGCGTGGGTTTCCGGCTCGGAATGCGCGGCCAAGTAGTCGCGCAAAGCCTGACGTCCGCGGTGGATGCGGCTGCGGACGGTGCCCAGCTTGACGCCCAGGGTGGCGCCGATCTCCTCATAGGACAGGCCTTCGATGTCGCACAGCACCACCGCGGCACGAAACTCCGGCGGCAGCGAATCCAGCGCGGCCTGCAGGTCGGGGCCCAGGTGGGCATCGTGATAGATCTCTTCGGGGTTGGGCTCGTCGGCCGGGACCCGGTCGTAGTCCTCCGGCAACGCTTCCATCCGGATGCGGGCGCGCCGGCGCACCATGTCAAGGAACAAATTCGTGGTGATGCGGTGCAGCCAGCCCTCGAAGGTTCCGGGCTGATAGTTCTGCACCGAGCGGAAAACCCGGATGAATGTCTCCTGGGTCAAGTCCTCGGCATCCTGCTGGTTGCCCGACAGCCGGTAGGCCAGCCGGTACACCCGGTCGGCGTGCTGGCGCACCAAGTCGTCCCACGACGGCATCGTCGTCTTGTCCCCGGTCGCGTCGAACACCGCCGTGCCCTGCAACCCCTCGGCCGGTTCGACCCATTCGTCGTCCGGGCATTCCTGGGCGTGCGGCATGGTGCTCGGGCTTAAGAGAGTGGTGTTTATCGAATCCTCCGAATAATTTGCCCTGCCGAGTGACGGCAGTTCGTCTTCCGCGGCAACACGAAGTTGCCAATCTGTATTCCCCGCCCAACGTCCTCCACGTTCCATACCGACACCGTCGCGTATCGGCGTATGCGGGGTATAGGAGCAGTCTGAGGTTTGCCTGAGAAACCTTATCGTTACCTGGCGTAAGCAGGGCATATCCGGAGTGGAGTGACTTACGCCGCGCCCGGGTCGTCGGGCGTGTCGGAACGGTCGGATTCTCCGCGCGCCTGACGAATGGCGCGCGCCCATGGAATACGCTGCGGGCATGGACGGCACCGACGAAGAAACCCCCGGCCAGGCCGCCCCCAGTCGGGCCGAATCGCTCTCCGCGCATGCGGAGGGGTCGATATCGGAGGACGCGATTCTGGCAGGCGCCCGCGAACGTTCGGTCGACATCGGCGCCCGGGCGGTGACGCCCGCGGTCGGCGCGCTGCTGAGCCTGCTGACCAAGCTCAGCGGCGGCAAGGCGGTCGCGGAAGTGGGAACCGGCGCCGGGGTCAGCGGACTCTGGTTGCTGTCGGGGATGAGCGACGACGGTGTGCTGACCACGATCGATATCGAGCCCGAGTATTTGCGGCTGGCCAAGCAGGCCTTCTCCGAAGCCGGCATCGGCCCGTCGCGCACCAGGCTGATCAGCGGCCGCGCCCAAGAGGTCCTCACCCGGCTCGCCGACGAGTCCTATGACCTGGTGTTCGTCGACGCCGACGCGATCGACCAGCCCGATTACGTCGTCGAGGGCGTGCGGCTGCTGAGATCCGGCGGCATCATCGTCGTGCATGGCTCCGCGCTGGGCGGGCGGGCCGGCGATCCCGCGGCGCGCGACGCCGAGGTGGTCGCGGTCCGGGAGGCCGCCCGGTTGATCGCCGAGGACGAGCGGCTGACGCCCGCGCTGGTGCCGCTCGGTGACGGCGTCCTGGCCGCGGTCCGCGACTAGCCGACCGGGCCCGGCGCACCTCGCACTGCACGCCCAGCCGGCATCGGGTCGATTTCTTTTACGCATCCCTTACGCGCGCCCCCTTGACCTTCGACTGAACGAGCGTTTAGCGTACTGAACATGCGTTCAGCCGACCTGACCGCCGCCGCTCGGATACGCGATGCGGCGATCGAGCAATTCGCTCAGCACGGCTTCGCCGTCGGGCTGCGCACCATCGCCGAGGCCGCCGGCGTGAGCGCTGCACTGGTCATTCATCACTTCGGGTCGAAAGAAGGCCTGCGCAAGGCGTGCGACGACTACGTCGCCGAAGAGATCCACGACAGCAAGTCCGAGGCGCTCACGTCCAACGATCCGGCCAGTTGGCTGGCGCAGATGGCAGAGATCGAGTCCTACGCGGCGCTGACGGGCTACGTGGTGCGCAGCCTGCAGACCGGCGGTGAGCTGGCGATGATGTTGTGGCAGCGAATGATTGACAATGCCGAGGATTACTTCGCCGACGGAGTGCGGGCCGGGACGATCAAGCCCAGCCGCGATCCGCACGCCAGGGCTAAATTTCTGGCCATCACCTCGGGCGGCGGTCTGCTGCTCTATATCCAAATGCATCCAACCCCAACAGATTTGCGGGCAGTCCTTCGCGACTACGCCCGCGATATGGTGCTGCCCGCGCTGGAGATCTACACCGACGGATTGATGGCAGACCGCACCATGTACGACGCGTTCCTGGCCGCAGAAGATCAAGGAGGGTCCCATGCCAGCTGATATCGCGCCCATCGAAATCCGCAACCTCACCAAGAACTTCGGTGCGGTGCGGGCGCTCGACGGCCTCGACCTCACGGTGCGTCAAGGTGAGGTGCACGGCTTTCTCGGCCCCAACGGCGCCGGCAAGTCCACCACCATCCGCATCCTGTTGGGCCTGGTGAAGGCCGACGGCGGAAGCGTGCGACTGCTGGGCGGTGACCCGTGGACCGACGCGGTCGAATTGCACCGTCAAATCGCCTATGTGCCAGGTGATGTCACCCTCTGGCCGTCGCTGACCGGTGGCGAGACCATCGATATGTTGGCCCGCATGCGCGGCGGCATCGACGATGTCCGGCGCCGGGAACTGATCGAACGCTTCGACCTCGACCCGACCAAGAAGTCGCGCACCTACTCCAAGGGCAACCGCCAAAAGGTCTCCCTGATTTCGGCCTTTTCGTCGCGGGCCAGCCTGCTGCTGTTGGACGAGCCCAGCAGCGGCCTTGACCCGTTGATGGAGAACATCTTTCAGCAGTGCGTCGCCGAGGCGCGCGACCGTGGCGTGACGGTGTTGCTGTCCAGCCACATCCTGGCCGAAACGGAAGCCCTGTGCCAAACGGTGACCATCATCCGGGCCGGCCAGACCATCGAGAGCGGTTCGCTGGACTCGATGCGGCATCTCAGCCGTACCTCCATCAAGGCCGAAATGATCGGCGATCCGGGCGATCTCACCCGAATCAAGGGAGTCGAGGACATCAGCGTCGTCGGCAACACGCTGCGTGCGCAGGTCGACAGCAACAGCCTCGGCGAACTCATCCGGGTGCTGGGCGACGCCGGGGTGCGCAGCCTGGTCAGCCAGCCACCGACGCTCGAGGAGCTCTTCCTGCGCCACTACGACACCGGACGCAGCGACAAGAAGGTCTCGGCATAATGAGCACCGCAACCCTGGAACGCCCGGGACGCTTTGCCCCGCACCGAGGTTCGAATTTCACCGGAACGCTGAGCATGCTGCGCCTCTATCTGCGCCGCGACCGGATCTCGATGCCGTTGTGGGTTCTGCTGCTATCGCTCCCGTTGGCGACGGTCTACATCGGAAGTATCGAGAAGGTCTATGCCACCCAGGCCGCCCGCGCCGGATTCGCGGCGACCATCATGGCCAGCCCGGCACAGCGCGCCCTCTATGGGCAGGTCTACAACGACAGCCTTGGCGCGGTGGGCCTTTGGAAGGCCGGGATGTTCCACGTGCTGATCGCCGTCGCCGTCATTTTGACGGTGATCCGGCACACCCGCGCCGACGAGGAAAGCGGCCGGACCGAACTGGTGGACTCGACCGGGGTGGGACGGTACGCGAGCCTGACCGCGGCGCTGATCCTGTCGTTCGGGGCCTCGATCGCGACCGGCGCGATCGGCGCGGCGGGATTGCTCTCCACCAACGTCCCGGCGGGCGGATCGCTGGCATTCGGTGCCGCGCTGGCCGGTTCCGGCGTGGTGTTCACGGCGGTGGCCGCGGTGACCGCGCAGCTGTCGGCGAGCGCACGATTCGCTCGCGGTGCCGCCTTCGCGGTGCTGGGAGCCGCGTTCACGCTGCGCGCGATCGGCGATGCCAGCTCCGGCACGCTGTCGTCGTTCTCGCCGCTGGGCTGGTCGCTGCAGGTGCGGCCCTACGCGGGCGATCACTGGTGGGTGCTGCTGCTGCATCTGGTCACTGCGACCGTGCTGGCCGCCGTGGCGTATCGGCTGCTGGCCGGCCGCGACGTCGGCGCGGGACTCGTCGCCGAGCGAGCCGGGCCGGCCGGCGCCGCGCGAGCGTTGAGCAACGTGTTCGGGCTGGCGTGGCGGCTGGACCGCGGCGCGCTGCTGCTGTGGACGGTGGGCCTGTGCCTGTACGGCCTGGTGATGGGCAGCGTGGCGCATGGCATCGGCGACGAAATCAGCGGCGGCGTGGCACGCGACATCGTCACGCGGATGGGCGGTACCTCCGTGCTGGAGGAGGCCTTCATCGCGGTGGCGTTCAACATGATGGGCATGGTGGCATCCGCGTTTGCCGTCTCGCTCACCCTGCGACCGCACCAGGAAGAATCCGGTCTGCGCGCGGAAACGGTGCTGGCCGGGGCGGTTTCCCGAAATCGTTGGCTGGCAAGCCATTTAGTGGCCGCTCTGCTCGGGTCGGCGGTGGCGATGCTGGCCGCCGGGGCGGCGGGCGGGCTGCTCTACGGCGTCGCGGCCGGCGACGTCGGCGGCAAGATGGCCATCGTGATCGGCACCGCTGCCGCACAGTTGCCGGCCATCTGGCTGGCGTCGGCCGTCACGATCGCATTGTTCGGTCTCGCACCGCGTTTCACGCCGGCGGCGTGGGGCGTACTGATCGGGTTCATCGCCTTGTACCTGATCGGTTCGTTGGCGGGCTTCCCGCAGTGGGTCCTTGATCTCGAGCCCTTCGCGCACGTTCCGCGGGTCGGCGACAGCTTCACCGCCGTGCCGCTGCTGTGGTTGCTGATCATCGACGCCGCACTGATCGTATTGGGGGCCATGGCATTCCGGCGACGGGATCTGCGCCCATGAACACCGGTGTTCGAGCGACGGCATCGTCGCTGTTCGGATTGGCCGTGCTGGGCGTGCTGCTGTTCCTGCCGGCCGGCACGCTCAACTACTGGCAGGCTTGGGTTTTTATCGCGACCTCGATGGTGGCGACGATCTTGCCGAGCGCCTACCTGGCCCGCACCAACCCCGCGGCGCTGGAACGCCGGATGCACGGCGGCCCCCAGGCCGAAGCCCGACCGTTGCAGAAGATCGTGATGACCGGCATGTTCACCGGACTCGTCGCGATGCTGGTGGTCAGCGCCTTCGATCATCGGATGGGCTGGTCACATCCACCCGGATGGGTCTGCGTGCTCGGTGACGTGCTGGTGCTGATCGGACTCGGGATCGGCATGCTGGTCGTGGTGCAAAACGGCTACGCGGCTTCCACCATCACCGTGGAGAGCGGCCAGCGCCTGGTCTCCAGCGGTGTCTACGGACTCGTCCGGCACCCGATGTATTTCGGAAGCGTGATCATGATGATCGGTGTCCCGTTGGCGCTGGGCTCGTATTGGGGGCTTTGCCTCGTCATTCCGAGCCTGCTGGCACTCGTGTTCCGGATTCGCGACGAGGAAAAAATGCTCATCGGTGAATTGGCCGGATACCCCGAGTACGCGCAGCAGGTGCGCTATCGGCTACTGCCCTACGTCTGGTAGCCGGGCAGCTAGACCCAGACGCCTTTGCCCACCGCGACCACGCCGCCGGCGCTGATCGCGAAGCGTTCCCGGTCCTTTTCCAGATCCACCCCGACCATTTCGCCGGGACCGATCACGACGTTCTTGTCCAGGATCGCGTGACGGACCACCGCGCCGCGGCCGACCCGGACGCCCGGCATGATCACGCTGCCCTCGACGATCGCTCCGTCGTCGACCACCACGTTCGACGACAGCACCGAGTTGCGTACCGACGCCGCCGAGATGATGCTGCCCGCACCCACCACCGACTCCTGGGCGGAGCCACCGTTGACGAACTTCGCCGGCGCCAGGTTCTCCGTGGCGCCGCGAATCGGCCAGCGCTGGTTGTACAGGTTGAAGACGGGGTGCACCGACACCAGGTCCATGTGCGCGTCGTAGAACGCGTCCAGCGTCCCGACGTCGCGCCAGTAGGCCCGGTCGCGGTCGGTGGCGCCGGGAACCTCGTTGTCGTTGAAGTCGTAGACCGCGGCCATCCCGTCACTCACCAATCGCGGGATGATGTCGCCGCCCATGTCGTGATCGGAGTGGTCGTCGTCGGCGTCGGCGCGGATCGCATCGACGAGCACCTTGGTGGTGAAGATGTAATTGCCCATCGAGGCGAACGTGGTCTCCGGGTCATCGTGGGTGCCCGGCGGCTCGAGCGGCTTCTCCACGAAACTGCGGATCCGGCCGGAGTCGTCGGAGTCGATGCAACCGAACGCCGAGGCCTCGGTGCGCGGCACCCGGATGCCCGCGACGGTGGCGCCGGCCCCGCTGTTGATGTGGAAGTGGACCATCTGCTCGGGGTCCATCCGGTACACGTGGTCGGCGCCGAAAACCACTATGTAGTCGGGGTCTTCGTCATAGATCAGGTTCAGGGATTGATAGATCGCGTCGGCGGAGCCGGTGTACCAGCGCGGGCCCAGGCGCTGCTGCGCCGGCACCGGGGTGATGTACTCGCCGGCGAGACCGGACAACCGCCAGTTCTGCGAAATGTGTCGGTCAAGTGAATGCGACTTGTATTGCGTGAGAACGCAGATCCTCAGATAACGCGCATTGACGAGGTTGGAAAGCACGAAGTCGATCAGGCGATAGGCGCCCCCGAAGGGAACTGCGGGCTTGGCCCGGTCCGCGGTGAGCGGATACAGCCGCTTGCCCTCACCGCCGGCCAGGACGATGCCCAGCACGTGTGGTGCTTCCCTCATGGCTCCAAACCTATCGGCCGCCGCAAACCGCTGCCAGGGGGAATCCCCCCGGCCGCCGTTCTGACGGGCTGTCCGTCAAGGTATTTGGCAAACTTGACGCGCCGCTCACCGTAATCCATTGTGCCGCCCGGCGCGCGGCGGCGTCGCCGCGGAATTCACCAGCGGCTTTTCCATCCGACTCGCGAGCGGCGTCGCAAGCAAACTACGGTGCGGTGTATGCGGGTGGCGATGATGACTCGGGAGTACCCACCAGACGTCTACGGGGGAGCCGGCGTACACGTCACCGAGCTCGTCGCCCAACTGCGCCGACTGTGCACGGTCGACGTGCACTGCATGGGCGCACCACGCCCGGGTGCTATCGCGCATCAGCCCGACCCACGGATCCAGAATGCCAACGCCGCGTTGTCCACGCTGTCCACGGATCTGGTGATGGCCAACGCCGCAGCCGAGGCGACGGTCGTGCATTCGCACACCTGGTACACCGGCATGGCCGGGCACCTGACCGCGTTGCTCTACGACATCCCCCACATTCTGACCGCCCACTCACTGGAACCGCTGCGGCCGTGGAAGGCCGAACAACTCGGCGGCGGCTACCGGGTCTCGACGTGGGTGGAGCGCACCGCGATACTGGCAGCCGATGCCGTGATCGCGGTGAGCGCCGGGATGCGCGAAGACGTGCTGCGTGTCTACCCCACGCTGGATCCCAGCCAGGTGCACGTCATCCGCAATGGGGTCGATACCGACGTATGGCATCCGGCCGGGCCGGTGGACTCCGGGTCGGTGCTGGCCGAGCTCGGCGTCGATCCGAACCGGCCGATGGTGGCATTCGTCGGGCGGATCACCCGGCAGAAGGGCGTCGGTCACCTGGTCGCTGCCGCGCACCACTTCAGCCCGGACGTGCAATTGGTCTTGTGCGCCGGCGCTCCCGATACTCCGGAGATCGCCGACGAAGTACGCGCCGCGGTAGACGAGCTCGCCCGCGCCCGCACCGGCGTGTTCTGGATCCGGGAAATGCTGCCCATCGGGGAACTGCGCGAAATACTTTCGGCGGCGACAGTTTTCGTGTGCTCGTCGGTGTACGAGCCGTTGGGCATCGTGAACCTGGAGGCGATGGCCTGTGCAACCGCGGTGGTGGCCTCCGACGTGGGCGGAATTCCGGAGGTGGTCGTCGACGGAGTCACCGGCTCGCTGGTGCATTACGACGCCGACGACGGAAGCGGATATCAGGCGAGATTGGCTGAAGCGGTCAATGAACTCGTCGCGGACCCGGCAAAAGCCGAGCGCTACGGTCGCGCCGGACGCCAGCGTTGCATCGAGGAATTCTCCTGGGCGCACGTCGCTGAGCAGACGCTAGAGATCTACCGGAAGGTGTGTTCTTAGCTGCCCCCGACACCTTGGCGGACTAGCTGGTGACGCCTTTGAGTTCGTCGCCCAGGGCGGCGGCTTCGTCGGGTGTCAACTCGACGACGAGACGGCCACCACCTTCAAGTGGTACCCGCATTACGATGCCGCGCCCCTCCTTAGTTGCTTCCAGAGGACCGTCTCCGGTCCGGGGCTTCATCGCCGCCATCGAGTGCTCCCTCCAGATTCGAGTTGGCCCGTCCTCGCGAGCCTGGTCGGCGGCGAGCTAGCCCCGCCAGCGGATTTCCAGCCATACCCGACATTGAACTGCCAAATCACTCCCCCATTGTTCCTTATTGCGGTCGCTAAATGCACAACACCCGTCTCTAGAGCCCGTTCCGGGGCTGGGGAGCCTGGTTTGCCGGGCCCATCGCCCGGGCCCTCATCGAGGCGAGGGGACCCAGCAATCACGGACGTGGTCGTCGACCATCCCGGTCGCCTGCATCAGCGCATACGCGGTAGTGGGGCCCACGAAGCGAAATCCGCGCCGTTTAAGTTCCTTCGCCATGGCCTTGGATTCGTCGGTAGCGGAAGGGATTTCGGATCCGTCGGCGGGACGGGGCCGCGACGGCGGCGCGAACGACCACAGCAGGTCGGACAGATCTTCCGACGTTCCCATTTCCGCCGCCGCGCGCGCGTTGGCAATCGTCGCGTCGATCTTGGCCCGGTTGCGGACGATGCCGGCGTCGGCCATCAGCCGTTGCACATCGGCGTCGGTAAAGCGCGCCACCTTTTCGATGTCGAACCCGGAGAAGGCCCGCCGGAAATTCTCCCGTTTGCGCAGGATCGTCAACCAGGACAGGCCGCTCTGAAAGGCCTCCAGGCTCATCCGCTCGAACAGCGCCACCCGGCCGCGCAGCGGGCGGCCCCACTCCTCGTCGTGATAGTCGCGGTACAGGTCGAAGTCGGGCCCGGGCTGGCCCACCGCCCAGCCGCAGCGAATCAGCCCGTCATCGGTCACGCCGGATCCTCGCCCGGGGCGTCCTCGCCGTTGCCCACGTCGGCGGTGTCCGCGTCCTTTCCGGCCGCGTTGACCGCCGCCAGCTGACCCCGCAACGCCTCGAGCTCGCGCGCCAGCCGGTCCAGCACCCAGTCCACCTCGCTGGTCTTGTAGCCGCGCAACACCTGGGTGAACTTGACCGCGTCGACGTCGGTGCCCGTGACGCCGTAGGCGGGCAGCACCGTCGCCGTCGTCCCCCGCGGCAGGGGCGGCAACTGCTCACCCCGCCCGAACAGCAGGCTCGCCGCGCCGAACAGCACGATCGCCACCAGCACCAACACCACGATGTACAGCAAGACCAACGCCACGGAATCGATAGTGCCCTATACCGCCGACAGGACAGCGAGCGTGGGCCCTATCGGGGCCTAACCCCGTTCATCGGCGGCCGGTCGTCCAGCGACACCGGCCAGGTGTGCTGGGTGTAGCCCTCGCCGTCGGCGAAGAACTGGGTCAACCCAGCCCCGGAGTCGGGTACGCCGCAGCGCGAGAGCAGGGTCGCGATCACCTGGCGGCTCATCGCGCCCAGCTCGGCCAGCGGCCGGTTGCGGTGCGCCCGCACACCCAGATTGACCTGGGCGATCGCGTCCAGGCCCAACCGGTCGAAGGTGTCGATCAGCAGGCCGATCTCCACGCCGTAGCCCGGCGCGAACGGCAGCGAACTCAGCAGTTCCCGGCTGGCCGCGTATTCGCCGCCCAGCGGCTGCAATATGCAGCCCAGCTCGGGCCGCAGCGCCGCCAGCAACGGCCGGGCGGCCAGCTCGGTCACCCGCCCCCCACCGGTGGACTGCGCACTGCCATCCTCGTCTTCGACACCGTCGGCCTCGCGGACCAGCAGGGGCCGCCGGTAGAAGCTCTTGACCAGGTGAACGCCGTCGTCGGTAAGCAGCGGGTCAACCAACCAGGGCACGAACATCGGGTGCGGGTCGACCAGGTCGGAATCGATGAAAACGACGATGTCGCCGCTGGTCACGGCGAGCGAGCGCCACAACGCCTCGCCCTTGCCGGACCGGGTCGCAACCTCGGGCAGCGCCTGTTCCCTGCTGATCACGCGGGCGCCGGCGGCAATCGCGCGGATCTCGGTCTCGTCCGTCGAGCCGGAGTCCAGCACGATCAGCTCGTCGACCAACCCGTCGACCAGCGGTGAAATGCTGTCGACCACCGAGGCGATGGTTGCTTCCTCGTCGAGCGCCGGCAGCACCACCGAGATCGTGCGCCCCGCCTTCGCCGCTTCCAGTTGCGCCAGCGTCCGGCCGGGACGACTCGAGCTGCGGCTGGACAGCCAGACGTCGCCCGGCCGGGCCGCGACGGCCCCGGCGGCGAGATCGCCGGCCACCAACTCCGATGCCGTCATGCCAGTCCCCTCACCGTGCGCGCCGGCGCGCGGGTGCCCTGGATCGAGGCGACCATTTCCAGCACCCGTCGGGTCGCCGCGACCTGATGCACCCGAAACACGCGCACCCCGGCGGCCGCCGCCAGCGCGGTCGCCGCCAGCGTCCCCTCAAGCCGTTCGGTCAATTCCACCCCCAGAGTCTCCCCGACGAAGTCCTTGTTGCTCAAAGCCATCAGCACGGGCCATCCGGTATTAACAAGTTCGCCCACGTGGCGCAACAGAACCAACCCGTGGAAGGTGTTCTTGCCCATGTCATGCGTCGGGTCGATCAACACCCGGTCGGGGGCCACTCCGGCCGCGACCGCGCGCTCGGCGGCCCCGGTGACCTGACGAATCACGTCGTCGACCACGCCGCGGGTCGTTGTCCCGAAGCTCACCCGGAACGGCCGCGTGCGCGGCCGCGCGCCGCCGGTGTGCGAACACACCAGGCCCACGCCGAGCTCCGCGGCGACCTCCGGCAAGGCCGGGTCGACGCCGGCCCAGGTGTCGTTGATCACGTCCGCGCCCGCCGCGCAGGCCAGTCTGGCCACTTCGGAGCGCCAGGTGTCGACGCTGATCAGCTGGTCGGGATAGGCGCCACGCAGCCATTCGATGAACGGCACCAGCCGGGCGATCTCCATGTTCGCGTCGACGTGCTCGCCCGGGCCCGCCTTGACGCCGCCCACGTCGATCAGGTCGGCACCGTCGGCGACGGCCCGGTGGACGGCGGTCCTGGCCGCCTCGTCGCTGAAGGTCGCACCCTTGTCGAAGAACGAGTCCGGGGTGCGGTTGATGATCGCCATGACCAGCGCGCGGTCCCCCGCAACGGGTCGGCCGCACAGAGTTGACTGCACACGTCCATAGTGCCCGGTCACCGCCGGGGCTTCAGCCTTGCGGTCGCTTCCCCGCCGCGACCTCGTCCGGGTACGCGTCGTAGTACGGCACGTAACCGTCGTCGCGGCCGGCCAGGACGTACAACGGGTCCTTCACGTCGGGCCCGTAGGCCTGCTCGCGCAGCTCCACCTTGCGGCTCTTGAACGTCGTGGTGTGCTCCAGCGTCTTGACCACCCGCACGAACAGCGGCAGCGCGTACGCCGGCAGCTGCCCGTACACCGCGCGGGCCAGGGCCTTGCCGTCGAACTCCGCGCCCTCGCGCAACTGCACCGCGGCCATCCCGGCGCGCCCGCCGGTGTCCGGCACCTCGACGCCGAAGACGGTGCACTCCTCGACGCTCTTGTCCGACGCCAGCGCCGCCTCGACCTGGGTGGTGGCGACGTTCTCGCCCTTCCAGCGGAAGGTGTCGCCGAGCCGATCCACGAACGCGGCGTGCCGCATGCCCTGCGGGCTCATCACGTCGCCGGAATTGAAATAGCAGTCGCCGTCGCGGAAAGCGTTGCGCACCAACTTCTTTTCGCTCGACCCCTTGTCGGTGTACCCGTCGAACGGCTGCAGCCGGTTGACCGGGCTGAGCAACAGGCCGGGCTCGCCGGCCGGTACCTTGCTCACCCGGCCGTTAGCGTCGCGCAGCGGCTCCCCGGTGTCGGGGTCGTACGCGACGTACACCAGCGGCAGCGGCGCGAAGCCGGTCGACCCGGGCACGTTGAAGATGTTGATGAAGGCCGTGTTGCCCTCGCTGGAGGCGTAGAACTCACACACCCGCGAGATGCCGAAGCGCTTGGTGAATTCCTTCCAGATCTCCGGGCGCAGTCCGTTGCCGGCGATCAGGCGCACCTTGTGTTTGCGGTCGGTGTCCTTGGGCGGCTGGTTGAGCAGATAGCGGCAGATCTCGCCGATGTAGATGAACGCCGTGGCCTGGCTGTCGATGACCTCGTCCCAGAACCGGGAGGCCGAAAACGACTTGCCCAGCGCCAGCGTCGCCCCGGAGTTGATCACCGACGACAGCGCCACCGTCAGCGCGTTGTTGTGGTACAGCGGCAAGCAGCTGTACAGGGTGTCGGAGCTCTTCAGCCGCAACCCGAGTCCGCCGAACGCCGCCAGGGCCTTGAGCCACCGCAGATGCGTCATCACGCTGGCCTTGGGGAACCCGGTGGTGCCCGACGTGAAGATGTAGAAGGCGGTGTCGCGGGCCTGTACGGCTGCCACCGAATGCGGGTTGGTGGCCGCCGCGCCGACGGCGAAGCGCTCCAGGTCTTCGATGGTCAGGGTGTTGGCGGTGCCCACGGAACCGGACTCGGCGACCGCGCTGACCAGGTCGGTCTCCGCAATCAGCACCTTGGCGTCCAGCAGGCCCAGGCTGTGCGCGAGCACCTCGCCGCGCTGGTGGTAGTTGAGCATGCCGGCGACTGCCCCGCATTTGACGGTGGCCAGCATCGCCAGCACCGTGTTGGGCGAGTTACGCAGCATGATCGCGACGACGTCGCCGTGGCCGACACCGCGCGCGGCCAAGACGGCGGCGTAGCGGTTGGCGGCCGCGTTGGCCTCGCGGTAGGTCAGCTGCTGGTCGCCGAAGCGCAGGAAGACCTTGTGGCCGTAGCGAGCGGCACGGTCCTGGAACACACTGCCGATCGACTTGTGGGAGCCCGGCTGGGCCAACAGCCCGGTCAGCGCGCCGCGGACGATCACCGGCATGTCGGCCAGTACGCTCGGCAGCCCTGACGCGATGTCGGTCAGGCCGATCCGTCCGCGTGCTCCCCCGCCGTGATCGGACACGTCCTACCTCGATTCCCCTTGACGCAGCCGACCTCAGACAGGGGCACACGCCTCGATTGCGGCATTCACCTTATCGACCAGCACCAGCGCATCCATCGCCACCTGCGAGATGTACCCGCGGTCAAGCAAGTCGTTCAACCACACCAACAAGCCCTCGTAGTGACCCCAGGTATCCAGCATCACCACCGGTTTGTCGTGCATACCCAGATAGCCCGTCGTCCACGCCTCGAACAGCTCGTCGAGCGTGCCGATCCCGCCCGGCAACACGATGAATGCATTGGAGCGGTCCTCCATGATCCGCTTCCGGTCGCGCATCGTGTCAGTGACGATCAGCTCGCCGGCGTCCTTGTCGGCAAGCTCGCGGCGCATCAGCTGTTGCGGGATCACCCCGACGGTCTGCCCGCCGCGGGCGCGTGCCGCACTGGCCACCGCGCCCATCGCCGAAAGGTTGCCGCCGCCCCACACCAGGGTCCAGCCGCGTTCGGCGATCGCTTCGCCGAGTTCGCTGGCCAGATCAAGCAATTCGGGGTGCGTCGGGCCGGACGCACAGTAAACGCAGACCGCCCATTCGCTTGAGGTATCGCCGTCGGGGCGCATATCCGCCAAGGTAGACCAAAGCCCTTCGAACCGTGCACGTACGGGGCCATCGCGCTAGCTAGTCACCGTCAGGACACCGCGCGGCAATAAACTCTGTCGGTGCCGATTCGATGGAACGTCCCGCAGCACGCGTCCACGTTGGAACAGCTGGATTCAGCCCTGAGTGACGGGGCACGACGCGGCGCGGTGGTGCTCGGACCCGACGGCATCGGCAAGTCCACCCTGGCGCGGCTGGCCGCCGAACAGTTCTCCAGCCGCAACCCGGGCACATTCATCCGCTGGGTCACCGGCACCCCGACCGAGCGGGTGGTCCCGTTCGGCGCCTTCAGCCACATCGTGGACATTGCCGATATCGGCAAGCCGGCCGCGCTGTTGCGGGCGGCCCGGGCATCGCTGAGCCGAGACCGGCAGGGCGATTTGCTGCTGATCGTCGACGACGCCCACGACCTGGACATCCTGTCGGCCACCCTCGTCTACCAGTTGGCGCTGGCCGGGACCGCCCGGATGATCGTCACCGCCCGCGCGGACGCCGCACCCGAAGCCATCGCGGCGCTGTGGACCGACGGTCTGCTGGAACGGATCGACGTCGACGCGCCCGGCGAGGCGACCAGCGCGGCCGAGGTCGACACCTTCATCGCCGAGCTGCCCGAGGCGGCCCGGGCGGTGCTCGACTACCTCGCCGTCGAAGAGCCGCTGTCGCTGGCCGATCTCACCGTGCTGGCCGGCGACGGCGCGGTCAGCGAGGCGCAGGACTGGGGTGCGGCGGAAACCCGGGTGCGCGACGAGCACACCGAAGATCCGGTGGTGTACACCGCCCACCCGCTGTTCTCCGAACGCGCGCGGACCGCGCTGGGCGCCGACGGTGCCCGACGGCGGCGCACCGCATTGGTCGAGCTGCGGTCCCGACATCGTTCGGATCACCTCAGCGACCGGCTGCGGCTGGCCTCGCTGGCGCTGGACAGCGACGCCCCGCAGCCGGTGGCCGAGGTCGTCGACGCGGCGCAGCAGGCGCTGCGGCTGGGGGATCTCACGCTGGGCGAGCGACTGGCCCGCTCCGCGCTGCAGCGCTGCGAGGACTCCCAGGCACTCGCGGCGCGGCTGCCGCTGGCGAATTCGCTGGCGTTTCAGGGCCGCGGCAGAGAGGCAGAGGAGCTGCTGGCCGCGGTCGACTCCGCCGCGTTGTCCGAAGAAGACCTGATGACCTGGACCCTGCTGCGGGCGGCCAATCAGTTCTTCATGCTCAGCGAGCCGGAGCGGGCCACCGCATTCCTGCTGACCATCCGCAATCGCGTCCCCGACGTCGGCCCGCGGCTCACGCTCGACGCGCTGAGCGCAACGTTTGCGATGAACGCCGGCAACATCGAGGGTGCCGTCGAGATCGCGCATCGGGTGCTGGATTCACCGGCCGCCGACGACCAGGCGGTGGCCTGGGCGGCCAGCGCGGCCACGCTGTGTTCGGCGCGTCAAGGCCGGTTCGCCGACGTCGAGCCGCTGGCGCAGCGTGCCCTGGGCGCCGAGCACCCCGGACTGCTGCGGTTCACGGTTGGGCTGGGCGAGACGACGACCCTGCTGATGGCGGGCCGGGTGCAGACGGCGACCGAATTGGCGCAGCAGTTCACCGATTTCGCCGAATTGCAGCAGCCGGGCCGGGCGATCGGCGAGGTGCTGCTGGCGCACACGCTGATCGCCGCCGGCCGATTCGCCGAGGCCGCGGCACTGCTGGGCCCGGCCGCCGCCGCGCTGGAACGCACCGGCTATTCGTGGGGCCCGCTGTCGCTGATGCTGCTGGCCACCGCGCTGGCCCAGCAGGGCGACATCGCCGCGGCCGCAAAAGCCTTGAGCAGAGCCGAATCTCGGCATGGAACGAAGTCGGCTCTGTTCAGCCCCGAGCTCGGGGTGGCCCGAGCCTGGCGGCTGGCCGCCGAACGCGACTCGCACGGGGCGATCGCCGCGGCCCGCGACGCGGCCCGGATGGCCGAACGGCGCGGGCAGTCGGCCGTGGCGCTGCGGGTCTGGCACGAGGCCGTCCGCCTCGGCGATATCCGCGCGGTGGATCCGCTGGCCCGGCTGTGCGACGAGGTCGACTGCGTGGCGGGGCAGCTCGCGCTGGCGCATGCCAAAGCGCTGGCGACCAACGACGACGCCGCGCTGCGCGCGGTGGCCGAGCAGCTGACGGCCGTTGGTATGCATGCGGCGGCCGCCAATGCCGCCGCGCAGGCGCAGCAGTGCGCTTAGCCGCCCAGGTAGGGCCGCAGCATCTGCACCGCGGCGGTGATCGCGGCGACGGGCACCCGCTCGTCGCGGGTGTGCGCCAGGTTGGGGTCACCGGGCCCGAAGTTGACCGCCGGGATGCCGAGTGCGGCGAATCGGGACACATCCGTCCAGCCGTATTTGGCCCGCACCTGTCCGCCGGCGGCCTCGACCAGCGCCTTGGCGGCCGGCTGCGACAGGCCGGGGAGCGCACCCGCCGCGCCGTCGGTCTGCTCGATCTGGACGTCGATCCCGTCCAACACGTCGTGCACGTGTTGCAGCGCCTCGGTCAGCGAGCGGTCCGGCGCGAAGCGGTAATTGACGGTCACCGAGGCGGCGTCGGGAATGACATTGCCGGCTACGCCGCCGTCGACCCGCACGGCCGACAAGCCTTCGCGGTACTCGCAGCCGTCGATGTCGACGGTGCGCGCCTGGTACCGGGCCAACCGATCCAGCACGGTACCCAGTTTGTGAATTGCGTTGTCGCCCAACCAGGAACGCGCCGAATGCGCGCGGGTTCCGGTGGCGCTGACCACGACTCGCAGCGTGCCCTGGCAACCGGCCTCGATGTAACCCGCGGTGGGCTCGCCGAGGATCGCGACGTCGGCGGTCAACCAGTCCGGCAACTCGCGCTCGATGCGGCCCAAACCGTTTGCCGCAGCGTCGATTTCCTCGCAGTCGTAGAGCACCAGCGTCAGGTCGTGCGACGGCTCGGCCACCGTGGCGGCCAGATGCAGAAAGACGGCGTCGCCGGATTTCATGTCCGAGGTGCCGCAACCATGCAGCACGTCGCCTGCTGCGCCGGCACTGCGATGGCTGGGCAGGTTTTCGGCGACCGGGACGGTGTCGAGATGACCGGCCAGCAGCACCCGCGACGGCAGGTTTCGCTGGGTGCGCGCCAGCACGGCATTGCCGTTGCGCACGATCTCGAAGCCGGACGTCTGCGCGCGCAGCGCGGCCTCGACCTCGTCGGCGATGCGCGCTTCGGCTCGCGACTCGCTGGGGATGTCGACCAGCGCCGCGGTCAACTCGATCGGATCGCCATGCAAGTCCAGCACCCAACCAGCGTAATGGGCGGTTGGGTCAAGACGATCAGCCCAGCGTGTATCGATGGCATTGCCTGCGGCACACCTTGCTGACTAACTGATTCGTTACTTAGCAGGATAACCACCGACAGCTGAGTAACGCAAGCATTAGTTAATGGATCGGGGGCCTTGTGGTGTCCGCTCGGGCAGGAAAGTAACCTGACCGCCGTGACTGGAGCTGCAGGTATCGGGTTGGCGACACTGGCCTCCGACGGATCGATCCTCGACACGTGGTTTCCCGCACCGGAACTGACGGAGTCGGACACCAGCGGTACCTCGCGCCTCGCGCTGTCCGATGTGCCGCCCGAGCTGGCCGCACTGGTCGGACGCGACGACGACCGCAATACCGACACCGTGGCCGTGCGCACGGTCATCGGCTCACTCGACGATGTGGCCGCCGACGCCTACGACGCCTACCTGCGGCTGCATTTGTTATCTCACCGCCTGGTCGCGCCGCATGGGCTGAACGCCGGCGGCTTGTTCGGGGTATTGACCAATGTGGTGTGGACTAATCACGGGCCTTGCGCGGTCGAGGGTTTCGAGGCGGTCCGGGCGCGGCTGCGCCGCAAGGGACAGGTCACCGTCTACGGCGTCGACAAGTTCCCGCGAATGGTCGACTACGTGGTGCCCACCGGTGTCCGCATCGCCGACGCCGACCGGGTCCGGCTCGGCGCGCACCTGGCGCCGGGCACCACCGTGATGCACGAGGGCTTCGTCAACTTCAACGCCGGCACGCTGGGCACCTCGATGGTAGAGGGCCGCATATCCGGCGGCGTGGTGGTCGGTGACGGGTCGGATATCGGCGGCGGCGCATCGATCATGGGCACGCTGTCCGGCGGTGGCACGGAAGTCATTTCGGTCGGTAAGCGTTGCCTGCTCGGCGCCAACGCGGGGCTGGGCATCTCACTGGGCGACGACTGCGTCGTCGAAGCCGGCCTGTATGTCACCGCGGGCACCAAAGTGCTTACGCCCGAGGGCAAAACGATGAAGGCACTCGAGCTCTCCGGCGGCAACAACCTGTTGTTCCGCCGCAATTCGGTCAGCGGCGCCGTGGAAGTGGTGGCCCGCGGCGGCCAGGGCATCGCCCTCAACGAGGACCTGCACGCCAACTAACGGCTACAGCGTTGTTCCGTGGGTTTCCGGCAGTAGATAGGTGCAGACCAGGCTGGTCAACGCGAGGCCGCCGAGCATCGCGCCGATCGACCAGCTGCCGTAGGTCGCCAGCAGCGTCCCGGCGATCAGCGGCGGCAGGGCCCCACCGATCACACCGGCCAGGTTTATCGACAGCGCTGAGCCGCTGTAGCGGTAGCGGGTGGCGAAGAGTTCGGGGATGAAGGCTCCGCTGGGTCCGCTGCCGAACCCGGTGATCGCGAAGGTGCCGACAATCGCCACCGCATACAACGCCTTATTGCCGGTATCGATCAACGGAACCACCACGAACGCCCAGGGCACCGAGGCCGCCCAGCCCACCAGCATGATCCGGCGCCGGCCGACTCGATCGCACAGGGTGGCCGAGACCACCACGGACGCGATGCTGACCAGGCCGCTGAGCACGCCGACCGACCAGATGAAGCTGCGCGTATAGCCCAGGTGGGTGTGGCCGTACATGGCCAGATAGGTGTTGCCCATGTAGCAGAACGCCATCGTGCCCAGCATGGCGCCGGCGGCCAGGAAGATTTCCCGGCCCTGCAGGCGAAACACCTCGGACAGCGGCGCTTTGGGCACCAGGTCGCGCGACTTTTCCTCGGCGAACACCGGAGTCTCGTCGATGTTGAGCCGCACGTACAACGCCAGTGCGATCAAGACCGCGCTGATCAGGAACGGGATCCGCCATCCCCACTGCAGGAACTCGGGGCTGTATTCGCCGATCGTGACGTTCACGCCCAGGAAGGTCAGGCTGCTCAGCACTCCGGCGACACCGCCGCCGAGCAGGGTGAACATGCCGTACCGGCCGCGTCGGCCGCCGGGCGCGTATTCGGCGCTCAGCAACGCCGACCCGGCCCATTCGCCGCCCACCGCGAACCCCTGCAGCAGCCGCAGTCCCATCAGGATCAACGGCGCGGCCATCCCGATGGATGCGGTGCTGGGCACCAGGCCGACGCTCACGGTCGCCACGGCCATGATCAGCAGCGTGGAGACCAGCGTCTTCTTGCGGCCCAGCCGGTCGCCGAAGTAGCCGAAGACGGCCGCACCGACGGGCCGGGACAGAAACGCCGTGGCGAAGGTGCCCATCGAGGCGACCATCGCCACGCCGGGGGTGAGGTTCGGGAAGAACACAGCGGGGAACACCAGCGCCGCGGCGGTGCCGTAGATCAGGAAGTCGTAGAACTCGATTGCCGAGCCGACCAGGCAGGAGATCGCGACGCGCGCCATCGGTGTGGCGCGCGGCTGGTCCGCGATCGTCGTCACAGCGCCAGCTGGGCGCATCGACTCACCCATCCGTTAGTGCCCCTTTGCGTCGGTGGTCCCTGGGGTCGTTCCCCAACGAAGGTAGGCGAACGCGCGAATTCTCGCCCCCCGACTAGCCTGGCAATATCCTGCGTGTCCCGCAAAGCGCCAGCTGACAACGCACATTGTGATGTGTCGGTTACCAAGCCGATGTGACAGCCGTGTCGTGGCCCGCCAAAACCTGGGGATGCGAAAGGCTTTGGCCGCGCACCTCATCCGCACTGTCGACACGCCGGCCCAACCGGTCAGCAGACATCACCCGCATATCGGGCGGCGAAGGCATACCGCATCGCCTGTGCCTGTTGCCCGGCCAGGTTCGCGACGACAAGTATCTCGTCCGCGAGCTCCGAGGCGGTCATCTCCGCTCGTGGTCGCCGTCACCGAGACCGTCTCGGCAGGGTTGGTCACCGTGGCCAGCGTCCGGGATATCTCGTCGTCCTCGTCGCGTGCGTCCTCGGTCTGCGCGCTGAGGGCGGCCTAACGTCACCTCCGCAAACGCGTGAGTTCAGCCCTCGGACAGCAACTGCTTCTTGACGACCTTGCCCATCGCGTTGCGCGGCAAGGCGTCCACGAGCCGCACCTCGCGTGGTCGTTTGTGTATCGAAAGATCTTGGGCGACAAAGTTAATCAGTTCGTCGGTGTTGAGATCCGACGCACCGACGACGAACGCGACGATGCGCTGGCCCAGGTCGTCGTCGGGCATGCCGACCACGGCTGCTTCCTGCACGCCCGGATGCCCGAGTAGTGACGTCTCGATTTCGCCTGCGCCAATGCGGTATCCGCCCGATTTGATCAGGTCAACCGATTCACGGCCCACGATGCGATGCATCCCCGCGGCGTCGATCACCGCGACGTCGCCGGTGTGGTACCAACCGTCGGCATCGACAACCTCGGCGGTGGCCTCCGGCCGATTCAGGTATCCGTCGAACAGGGTCGGACCCCGAACATGAAGCTTTCCAACGGTTTCCCCGTCTTGCACGACGGGATTGCCGGCGTCGTCGAGGAGTCTGGTCTCGACCCCGGCCAGCGGCAGGCCGACCCAGCCCGGGCGGCGCTCACCGTCGGCTCGCGTCGACACCGTGATCAACGACTCCGAGGCGCCGTAGCGTTCGATGGGCCGGTGCCCGGTCACCTGTTCCAGCCGGTCGAACACCGGGACCGGCAACGCCGCGCTACCGGACACCAGCAGCCGGGCCGACCGCAGTGTCTCGGCGGCCGCCTGATCGGCAGCCACCCGCGACCACACCGTCGGCACCGCGAAGTACAGGGTGCCACGGGCCTGGGCATAGCCGGCCGGGGTCGGTTTCCCGGTGTGTACGAACCGATTTCCGACCCGCAACGATCCGAGCAGGCCCAGCACCAACCCGTGGATGTGGAACAGCGGCAACCCGTGCACCAGCACGTCGTCGGGCGTCCACTGCCAGGCCTGCGCCAGCGCATCGATATCGGCGGCGATCGCCCGGCGGCTGACGACCACGCCCTTGGGCGCCCCCGTGGTGCCCGAGGTGTAGATGACCATGGCGGTGGACTCGGGCGCCGGCTCGGGGTAGCGGTGCCAGGACCGGGCGTGCAGTCGCACCGGGATGTGCGCCAAGCCCTCCAGCGCCGAGTCTTCGGAGGGCGCTGCCCCTAACCAGGCCTGCGCGCCGGAGTCGGTCACCATGTGCCGGCGTTCGGCCGCGCCGACATCGGAAGGCACCGGGACGAACGGGACGCCGGCGATCAGGCAGCCGGTGATCGCCAGCACGGTCGACACGCTCGGGGTGGCCAGGACCGCAACCCGGTGGGCGCCGGCGACGCGTTCGGCTACCGACGTCGCACCACCGACCAGGTCGCTGCGGCTTAACGTCGTGCCGTCGATCTTGACCGCATCGGGGATGTCGGTGGCGGTAACAGCAGCGGGGTTCAGCGATTCCAGCAGCACTTCAGCAGGTTACCGACACATGGCGGCAAGGTGTCGTCAGGCCTGCTCATCCCATATTTTCATCAGCGTGGCCAGGATCTCTTCGCCGCGGCCCAACCCGGCGAGGTGGCTTTCGCCCGGCAGGACGAACAGTTCGCAGTCCGCCAGCATGGCCACCACGTGCTCGCCGTGGGCAAAGGGCACGATGTGGTCGCTGTCGCCATGCCACCAGCGGACCGGGACCTTGACCTCGTCGAGCCGGAATCCCCAGTCCTGGGTGAACAGGATGACGTCGTTGAACGGCGCCGCCAGCTGCTTGCGGCTGCCGTTGAGCAGATCGTCGAGGAACATGGCCCCGAACTCGGGCCGGGTGAGCAGCCGCCGGTCACCTTCGGGCGATATCGCGGCGTACAGAAACAGCGCGGTGTTCGCCACCGGACGGATCGACCGGACCAGCAAGCTGGCGCCGATCCGCAACGGATCACCGCCCAGGCGCAACAGCGGCGCCACCCGCTTGCCCAGGTTCATCAGGCCGCTGGTGATGCCTTCGTCGCCGAGGAACGGCGCGACGCCGCCGAGGATTCCGGCCGCCACCACCCGATCGGACAGCCGCGCGGCTGACGCGAGGGCGTACGGACCGCCGCCGGACAGGCCGATGACGGCCATCTTGTCGATGCCCAGAATGTCGGCAATTGTGCGCAGGTCGTCGGCGAAGGCGGCGATGTTCTCGTAGAGGTGCGGTGTCGACGAGCCGATTCCGGGGCGGTCCAGGCCGATCAACCGGATGCCGTGGTCTTCGGCGTAGACGCGGGCCTCGGTCGGGATCTGCCGGCGGGCACCTGGTGTGCCGTGCAGCCAGAACACCGCCCGTCCCTGCGGGTCACCGAATTCCGCGAACCCGATTTGGCGGTCCTCGCCGACCGCGACGTTTCCTTCTAGCTTTGGGCGGGCGATTTCGAAGACCATGTCAGCAGCTTGGCATGTGACGTGCGGTTTACCAAAGGCTCACCCGGGCGTCCCGGACGCGTTCGACTTATAGTGCTGCTGGACCGGGCCAGGGAGGCTTTGCCATGCAGACGTCGTTTCCATTGCACTCCCCCGACTTCTACGCGGGCGATCCGTACCCCAGCTACCGAGAGCTGCGCGCGACCGCACCGGTGTGCTGGAACGACGTCACCAAGTTCTGGGCGCTGACGCGCTACGACGACATCCGCTTCGTGTCGACGAACCCGGCCCTGTTCACCTCCGGCCAGGGCATCAACATCCCAGCGCTGGGCATGCCCAACCCGGTGCAGGAGAGCAGCCTCATCTTCATGGACCCACCGCGGCACCGGCAGCTGCGCAAGTTGATCAACTGCGGATTCACCCGCCGCCTTGGCGTCCGGCTGGAACCGGCAATCCGCGAGATCGTCGACGAGATTCTGGACGGCATCCAGCCCGGCTCCGTGCACGACTTCGTCGAGACGATTGCCGCTCCCCTGCCAGCGCGCATGATCGCCGAGCTGCTCGGCGTTCGGCGCGACGACTGGGAGCAGTTCCGGGCCTGGACGGACGCGGTGATCGGAACTGCCGGCACGAACCGCGATCTCGACGCCTTCGAGACCGCCGGCCGGCTCTATCACTGCATCCGCGGGCTGATCGTCGCCAGCCGCACCGACGCCCGCGACGACGTGTTGTCGGTGCTGGCCGGCGCGGAGGCCGACGGGCGACGGCTCAGCGACGATGAGCTGCTTGACTTTTCGTTCCTGCTGCTGGCGTCCGGGAGCGAAACGACCCGCAGTCTGCTCGCGCTCGGCACGTGCGCGTTGATCGCGCACCCCGATCAACGCCGGCTGCTCGTCGAGGATCCGGCGCTGATCCCGGGCGCCGTCGAGGAGATGTTGCGTTGGACCAGCCCCGTGACCCACATGGCCCGCACCGCGACGGCCGAGGTCGAGATTCGCGGTCAGCGGATCGCCGCGGGCGACATGGTGGTGCTGCTGTACGGATCGGCCAACCGCGATGAGGACGTATTCGGTGCCGACGCAGAAGAATTCAGGGTGACCCGGAGCCCGAACCCGCACATTGCATTCGGCTGCGGTGAACACGCTTGTGTCGGCGCGCAATTAGCCCGCCTGACGGCGTCGGTGTTTTTCGGCGAGCTGCTGGATCGCTTTCCCGATTTGGCACAGGCCGGCGAAGTGGACCGGATGCCGGCGACGATGTTGCCGCTGATAACACGCATGCCGGTGCGGTTCGGCAGCTAGGCGTTCAGCACCCGCTCGCCGATCACCCGCTGATCACGCAGTTCGGCCACCTCAGCGTCGGAAAGGCCTAGACCGCACAAGATTTCGGTGTTGTGCTGTCCGAGGGTGGGCGTCGCGGCGCGGTGGTGGCGATCCGGCCCAGGGACGATGCGAAACGGCCAGCCGGGATAGCGGTGCGAGCCGGTGATCGGATGTTCGAACTCTTCGTAGTAGCCGCGCGCGTCGAGCTGGGCCCCGATGAATTCGGGGTCATACATCTGCTCGCTGGTGATCACCCGTTCCACCGGAATGCCTTGATCACGAAGGGTTTTCAAGACAACCGTGGGCTGCTGCGTCCGAGTCCAGCCGGCGACCAGCTCGTCGAACACGTCGTGGTCGAGGGTCCCGTCGTCGGGCAACGACAGCGCCACCCAGACACCGTCCTCGGCGGTCGGAAAGACGCCCTGCAGGTAGCCGCGTTGACGGTTACCCTCGCGCGGACGCACGACACCATTCATCGAATACTCGATCACCGGTTCGGCGGTCACGCATGCGGCAACCTCGATCTGGGCCACCTCGATCAGTCGGCCCTCCCCGGTGCGGCGCCGGTGCTGGAGTGCGGCCAGCAGCGCGACGCCGGCGTGCACGCCGACGACGGGATCGGCGGGTCCCTGCGGATTGCACGGCGGCCCGTCCGCGTAGCCGGTGGCCGCCGACATCCCCGCGGTCTGCTCGAAGTTCAGCGCCCAGCCGACGTAGTCGCGCCAAGGGCCGTGCAAGCCGAAACCCGGCATCCGGACCACGATCACGTCGGGCCTCAGCGCTACCAGCGACTCGTAGTCCAGGCCGAACTGCTCCATCACTCGCGGTGAGAAGTTCTCCACCACGACGTCGGCCGCAGCGGCGAGTCGGCGCGCGATCTCCAGCCCGCGCCGCGAAGTCAGGTCGAGCGTGAGGTCTCGCTTGTTGAGGTTGGTGGCCTGCCATAGCCCGCTGCGCTCGTACCAGTCGTCGCCCTCGAAAGGGAACGCGCCCGAGTAACGAAAACCGTCGGGCCGCTGGATGGACTCCACCTTGACGATGTCGGCACCGAACGCGCCCAGGTAGCAGGTCAGATAGGCCCCGGCCCAAAAGGTGCTCAGGTCGAGCACCTTCAGTCCGGCAAACGGCAATTCCTCGGGCGGCGGGCAAGGCGTCGGATCAGGCTGTGCCACAGCACTTTTAGTGAACCGAAAAGCCTGTCCCGGGCGTTGGAATGACCAGCCCTGCGCACCGCCTTCGACAAAGAAGCCGCGCTCGGCGTATTGCGGGCAGTCCAGCACCGTGGCGCCGTCGTTGACCGGGGCGGCCGGAATGCGCAGCGCCTGGCTCAGTTCGACGATCTCGGCAACGGGTTGCTCAGCGAGCAACGGTTCTGCCCGCGCGTAGAACTCCGCGCGTTCGGGGCCGCCCAGCATGATCGCGATCTGGTGCTCGGCGAACTCGGGCAGGCCCAGCATCGCGCACACGTCGAGCCAGTGCTGACCGGTCAGGCAGTTGATCCCCACCCAGCCGTCGGCGGCGCGGACCACGCCCAGCATGGGTGCCCCGCGCGCGTTGGTGGGCAAGCCGAGGCTGCGCATCTTCTGCGCCATCAGCATCGGATACGGCAGTGTCGACAACAACGCTTCGAGCTGCGAGACGTCCACTTCTCTGACGCGCCCCGCGGGCGGCAGTCGCAGCGCGGTCAGCGCACCCAGCGCGCCGTAGGCGCCGGCGACGTACTCCGCGATGCGGGCACCCACCTGCACCGGAGGGCGGTCCGGATCCCGCGCACTGATCCAGCCCGACGCGGCCTGCAGGGTCAGCGGCGTAGCGGCCCGATCCCGCCATGGGCCGGACCGCCCGAAGTGAGAAATGCGCAGCAGCAACAGGTTTGGATTGATGCTGGTCAGGCTGTCGATGTCGAATCCCCAGCTGTCCAGCGTTCCCGGCGGAAGATTCTCGACGAGCACGTCGGCCCGCGCGATCAGGTCGCGGGCGTCGGCCAAAGCCGCGATTCGCTTGCCGGCGTTGAGGTACTCGAACAGGCCGCAGCGTTGCGGGTCGGGCACGCCGTTCGGAAACGGCCCCCAGCGGCGCAGCGGATCCCCGGCGGGCGACTCGATCTTGGTGACCTCGGCGCCGAGATCCACGAACAGCTTTGCGGCGTACGGACCTGAGATCTCTTCCGCGATTTCGACGACGTGCAGCCCGGCAAGGGGTCCCGTCACGCGGGAAGACCGATGGCCATCGGTTCCATGTACTGGTGTATGCCGCCGATGCCACCGCCCTCACGGCCCAATCCGCTGAGTTTGAAGCCGCCGAACGGCGCGCCACCCGGACTGGCACCGTTGACGGCGACCTGCCCGGTCCGGATGCGACGCGCAACACGAACGGCACGATCCACGTCACCACCCCACACCGCGCCGGAAAGTCCGTACTGCGAATTGTTCGCGATCGCGATGGCGTCCTCGTCGTCGCGATAGCGCAGCACGGTCATCACCGGACCGAACACTTCCTCTTGCGCGATAGTCGAATTCGGCTCGACACCGGACAGAATCGTCGGCTCGAAGTAGAAGCCGGAGTCCAGGCCGGACGGACGCCGGCCGCCGGTCACCAGCGTGGCGCCGTCGTTGCAGGCGCCGGCGACGTGGGCCTCGACCCGATCCCGTTGCGCCGCGCTGATCAGCGGACCCATCTGCACCTCGGGATCGGTGGGGTCGCCGACCTTGACCGCGCGGGCCAATGCGGCGAGCCGATCGACGACGTCGTCGTGCAGCGAATCGGGAAGCAGCAGCCGGCTGTGCAGGATGCAGGCCTGCCCGGCGTGCAGCGAGCAGCCGTCGAACAGCATCTGCTGCAGCATGTCGTCGGTGATCTCGGTGTCGTCGAGGACGATGCTCGCCGACTTGCCGCCCAGCTCCAGCAGGATTCTTTTCATCGTGTCCCCGGCGGCAGACATGACCTGACGACCGACCACCGAGCTGCCGGTGAAGCTGACCATGTCGATCCGCGGATCGGTGGTGAGCAGTTTGGCCGCCTCGACGCCCGACGGTGTGACCACGTTGACGACACCCGGTGGTATGTCGGTGTATTCGTCGATGATCCGCGCGAGGGCAAGCCCGGCCAGCGGCGTCAGCGGTGAAGGCTTGAGCACCACGGTGTTTCCCGCGGCGAGGGCGTGATTTAGCTTCATGACGTTGAGACAGTGCGGGAAATTCCACGGCGTCAGCACCGACACCACGCCCAGCGGTTCGTGGCGCAGCACCGTGGTTCCCGCGCCCATCCCGCTGACCTCTTGGTCGGTCAGCTGGGTGGCGAGCTGGGCGGCGTACATCGACATGAACCCGGCGCCGTCGATCTGCATCATGCGCTCGTTCGATACGCAGCCCCACTCCGCCTGAGACAGCGCGAAGAAGTCGTCGGCGTGCTTCATCAGCGCATCGCCCAGCTGGCTGAGACAGCCGGCGCGCTGCTCGGCACTCATCGTGCCCCACGGTCCGCTGTCGAAGGCACGCCGCGCGGCCGCGATCGCATCGCCGACCTGCGCGACACTCGCGTCGGGCGCGGTGGCGATGATCTGCTCGCTGGCCGGCGAGATGTCGTCGTAGCGACCATCGACGGGATCGACCCAGTTGCCGTCGATATAGAGCTGGTAGGTGTCGACAAGAGTTTTCGGAGTTTGTAGCTCGGTCATCTGCATCCTCACCGACGGTCGGTCATCTAAACACCTGGTGTACACCCATGCACCTGTGACGTCAATCACCAATCTCGTGAATTCCCGGCTATTACACCGCGTTGCGGACGTATTGACAGGGTCGGGCAGCTCAGAGTAGACACAACGTCGCAGGACACATTGCGGCAATATGTCGGATTGCGATCCCGCCGGAGCTCCAGGAGGCTGGCCGTGCAGACTCATCCGCCGCTGCGCTCGCCGAGTTTTCCGCTGCACTCTCCCGACTTCTATGCGGGCGATCCCTACCCGGCCTACCGGGAACTGCGCGCGAGCGCGCCGGTGTGCTGGAACGACGTCACCAACTTCTGGGCACTGCTGAAGTACGAGGACGTCCGCTTCGTGTCGAGCAACCCGGCCCTGTTCACCTCCACGCAGGGCATCACGATCCCCGATCCGCATCTGCCCAACCCGGTGCAGCAGGGCAGCCTCATCTTCACCGACCCGCCGCGGCACCGGCAGATGCGCAAGCTGATCAACGCGGGATTCACCCGGCGCCGAGTGTCGGTGCTCGAGCCGAAGATCCGCGAGATCGTCGCGGGCATTCTCGACGGCATCGAGCCGGGTTCGGTGCACGAGTTCGCCGAACAGATCGCCGCTCCCCTGCCCACCCGGATGATCGCCGAGTTGATCGGCGCCCCGCCCGACGACTGGGAGCAATTCCGGGCCTGGTCGGATGCGGCCACCGGGACGGCCGATCCGGAGATCGAGCTCGACCCCTCGGTGGCGGCCGGGCAACTCTACGAGTACTTCCAGCAGCTGATCGCCGCGCGGCGCAGCCAACCGCGCGACGATCTGCTGTCGGTGTTGGCCGACGCCGAGATCGACGAGGAACGACTCACCGACGAAGACCTGCTCAACTTCGCGTTCCTGTTGCTGGTCGCCGGTAACGAAACCACCCGCAATCTGATCGCGCTCGGCACGCTGGCGCTGATCGCCCACCCCGAACAGCGCCGCCTGCTGGTCGAGGACCCGACGCTGATCCCGGCCGCCGTCGAGGAGATGTTGCGGTGGAACAGCCCGGTGGTGCATATGGCACGCACCGCCACGGCGGACGTCGAGATTCGCGGTCAGCAGATCCGCGCGGGCGAGGTCGTGGTGATGCTGTACGGCTCGGCGAACCGGGACGAGGACATATTCGGTCCCGACTCCGAAGAATTCAAAGTGACCCGGCATCCGAACCCGCACATCGCGTTCGGTTGTGGTGAACATTCCTGTATCGGTGCGCAATTGGCACGCCTGGAGGCCACGGTCATGTTCGACGAGCTGCTGCGGCGCTTCCCCACGATCGAGCTGGCGGGTGAGGTGGACCGGATGCGGGCCACGATGGTGCCCGGGGTGAAACGCATGCCGGTGCGACTCGGGACGGGCCACTGAGCAATGCAACTCGAGTACACACCCGAGCAGGAACAGCTACGCGCCGAGATCCGCAGCACGCTGGAACAGGTGATGACACCCGAGCGCGCCGACGCGATCAAGGACCGGATCGAGGGCGGCCCGGCGGTGCGGGAGTGCGTGCGCGCCCTGGCCGCGGCAGACCTGCTCGGCGTCGGCTGGCCCAAAGAGTATGGCGGACGGGGCTTCTCGGCGATAGAGCAGTTCATCTTCTCCGAGGAGGCGCGCCGCGTCGACGCTCCGATCCCGCTGGTGACGCTCAACACGGTCGGGCCGACCCTGATGCAGTGCGGCACCGAGGAACAGAAGCAGAGGTTTCTGCCGTCGATTCTCGACGGCAGCATCGAATTCGCGATCGGCTATTCCGAGCCCGGGGCCGGCAGCGACCTGGCTTCGGTGCGCACGACCGCGGTGCGCGACGGCGACGACTACGTGATCAACGGGCAGAAGATGTTCACCAGCGGCGCCGCGTACGCCGACTACATCTGGCTGGCCGCCCGCACCGACCCGAATGCCAAGAAGCACAAGGGGATTTCGATCCTGATCGTGCCCACGTCGTCGCCGGGCTTCTCCTGGCAGCCGCTGCACACCATGCCGGGCATCTCCACCTTCTACACGTTCTACGACGACGTGCGGGTCCCGGCGAGCGCGCTGGTCGGCGGCGAGAACCAAGGCTGGCAGCTGATCACCACGCAGCTGAACTTCGAGCGCGCGGCCCTGGGCAATCTCGGTGCGCTCGAGCCACTGTTCGAGAAGACCCTGGACTGGGCCCGTAACACCGAGCTCGACGATGGGCGCGTCATCGACCAGCCGTGGGTTCGGCTGACACTGGCCCGGGTCGAAGCGCAGGTCGCCGCGTACAAACTGGTCAACATGCGGGTCAATGCGGCGATGACGAAGGGCGTGCTCAACATGGGCGAGGCCTCGGCCGCCAAGGTGTTCGGCACCGAGCTCACCCAGCTGGTCGCCCGCCAATTGCTGGAAGTGCTGGACCACAACGGATTACGTCGGGGCAACGACGCGCCGCTGCGCGGGGCGCTGGAGTCCGCGTACCGGTTCGCGGTCATCAACACGTTCGGCGGCGGGGCCAACGAGATTCAACGTGACATCATCGCCATGGCGGGATTGGGCATGCCGCGAGCACCTCGTGACCTTCGGGCCACAGAACAGTCAGGAGGATCCAGCAAGTGACCAACCAAGATCCCGAGTTCCTCGCCAAATTGCGGGGGCTCGTCAATCAGCCCACCGGGGGTAGTGGAAAGCCCACCGTGGCACCGGATCCGGTGAACCAGCCGATGATCCGGCATTGGGCCTACGCGCTCGACGACATGAACCCGGTTTACCTCGATCCGGAATTCGCGGCCGCGTCGCGGTTCGGCGGCATCGTGTCGCCGCCGGTCATGTTGCAGACCTGGACGATGCCGTCGCCGAAGCTGGAGGGGATCGGCGAGCGCGGTGGCGCGCCGATGGAAATCAAGGACAACCCCACGGCGTTCCTCGACGACGCCGGATACAGCAGCACGGTGGCGACCAACTCGGAATTCGAGATCGAACGCTATCCCCGGCTGGGCGACGTGATCAGCGCGACGTCGGTGTTCGAGGAAGTCTCCGACGAGAAGAAGACCGCTAAGGGATCCGGCTTCTTCCTGACCTGGGTGATCACCTACTCCGATCAAAACGGCGACGTGCTGGGGCGGCAGCGATTCCGGGTGCTGCGCTTCAAGCCGGCGAACTCATGAGCACCCGGCTGGCACCGGCCATCAGTCCGGACACCGAGTTCTTCTGGAACGGGCTGCGCGAGCACAAGCTGCTGATCCAGCGCTGCAAGGGATGCGCGACGCTGCGCAATCCCGCGCGGCCGATGTGCCCCAACTGCCGTTCGCTGGAGTGGGAGGCCATCGAAGCGTCGGGCCGCGGCACCGTCTACAGCTACGTGATGCCGCACGAACCCAAGTTCCCGTTCTTCGAGTACCCCTACATCGTGGTGCTGGTGGAGCTCGCCGAGGGGGTGCGGCTGGTGTCGAACCTGTGCGAGGTCGACCCCGCAGACGTCACGGTCGGAATGCCGGTCGAGGTCTTCTACCAGAGCTTCGAAGACCTTGTGCTGCATCAGTTCCGGCCCAGCGCCTAGGTACCTCATGGACTTCACCTTCACCGAAGAACAAGAGACCATCGGCAAGTTGGCCCGCGAGGTGTTCGAGCGCCGCGCCACCCCCGAGCGACTCACGGAACTCGAAGCCGGCGCGACCCGCTACGACGCCGCACTCTGGAAAGAGCTCGCGGCCGTCGACCTGCTGGGCACCGGATTGCCGGAATCGCTGGGCGGCTCCTGCGCTGCCGGCGACGGCTTCGTGGAACTCGGCGTGTTGCTGGCCGAGGTGGGCTGGAGCGTGGCCCCGGTGCCGGCCTACGCGACCTTGGTGCTGGGCGCGGACCCGATCGCCCGGCACGGGAATCCGGAGCAACAACAACGGTTCCTGCCCGGCGTCATCTCCGGAACTCGCATCTTGACCGCCGGGCTGCAAGAACCTGGCCGCTCGGACCCGATGAGACCGGCCACCAAAGCCGTTCGCGACGGCCAGAACTGGCGGCTGGGCGGGGTCAAAGAGCTGGTGCCGGCCGCCCAGCTCGCCGACACCGTGCTGGTGCCCGCCACCACCGACGACGGGCAGGTGAGCCTGTTCCTGCTGCCCTGCGATGCCCCCGGCGTCGAGATCCGGCCGGTAGCGACGACCAGCCGCGAACCGCATGCGGATGTATTCCTTGACGGGGCAACCGTTTCCGCGATCGACCGGCTCGACGGCCCAATCGAATCGCTCTACACCCGGGCCTTGGTCGGGCTGTGCGCGATTCAGCTCGGCGTCGCGGATCGGGCCTTACACATCGCCGCGGAATACACCAGCGGGCGTGAGCAATTCGGACGACCGATCGGCAGCTTCCAGGCCGTGCAGCAGCGGCTGGCCGACGCCTTCATCGATGTCGAAGCGATGCGTTGGACCACCTGGCACGCGGCCTGGCTGATCGCCAACGGACGCCCCGCCGAGCGGGCAGCGCGCATCGCGAAGTTCTGGGCAGCCGACGCCGGTGCTCGCGTCGCGTCCACCACGCAGCACGTTCACGGCGGCATCGGGATCGACATCACCTATCCCCTGCACCGCTATTTCCTCTGGGCCAAGCACAACGAGCTCACTCTTGGCTCCGCCCCCGCGCAGCTGGCCGGTATCGGCAGCACCTACTGAGAAGGAAACCGATGACGACGACCGCAAATCGCACCACCACCTTGAAGTGGGCCGACATCACCGTCGGCGACGAGGTCAGCCCGCTCGAAATCCCAATCACCACAACGATGATCGTGGCCGGCGCGATCGCCTCGCGTGACTTCATGCCGGTGCACCACGATGTCGAATACGCCAAGAAGCAGGGCTCGCCCAATCTGTTCATGAACATCCTGACCACCAATGGGTATTGCGTGCGCTTCCTCACCGACTGGGCCGGCCCCGAAGCGATGGTCAAGAATCTGTCGATTCGCCTGGGCGTGCCGTGCTTCCCCGACGACCCGCTGCGCTTCACCGGCAGCGTGACCGGCAAGACCGAAGGGACGGGCAGCGAGAACTTCGTCGAGGTCACCTTCAGGGGCTCCAACAGCCTCGGCGACCATGTCTCGGGCACCGCGATCCTCAGTCTGCTCGACGGGGCCGGCGCATGAGTCGCAGTTCTTTCCTGCCCGGCGCTGCTGCGATCGTCGGGATCGGCCAGACCGAGTTCTCCAAGGAATCCGGGCGCAGCGAACTGCAATTGGCGTGCGAAGCGGTCAGCGCCGCGCTCGACGATGCGGGCCTGGCGCCCGGCGACGTCGACGGCATGGTCACCTTCTCGATGGACTCCAGCGACGAGATCGACATCGCCCGAAATGTGGGCATCGGCGACCTCAGCTTCTTTTCCCGCGTGCATCACGGCGGCGGCGCGGCGTCCGGCACTGTCGTGCATGCGGCGATGGCCGTCGCAACCGGTGTCGCCGATGTGGTGGTGTGCTGGCGAGCCTTCAACGAACGCTCGGGATTCCGGTTCGGCGGCAGCGGACGCAGCATGGGGGAGACCCCGCTGTTCATGGCGCACTACGCGCCATTCGGATTGCTCACTCCCGCAGCGTGGGTCGCGATGCACGCTCAGCGCTACATGTCCACCTATGGGGTCACCAACGAGGATTTCGGCCGCGTCGCCGTCGTCGACCGCAAGCACGCCGCGACGAACCCCGACGCGTGGTTCTATCAGCGCCCGATCACACTGGAAGACCACCAGAAATCGCGCTGGATCGTCGAACCCGTTCTGCGACTGCTGGATTGCTGCCAGGAGAGCGACGGCGGTGTCGCGCTGGTGGTGACCAGTGCCGAACGCGCCCGCGACCTGAAGCAACCGCCGGCGATCATCACCGCCGCCGCGCAGGGTGCGGCGGCCAACGGGGAAATGATGACCAGTTACTACCGCGACGACATCACCGGGCTCCCGGAGATGGGCGTGGTCGCCGACCGGCTGTGGCGTGACTCGGGCCTGAAACCCCAGGACATCCAAACCGCGTTCATCTACGACCATTTCACGCCGTTCGTGTTCACTCAGCTCGAAGAGCTCGGCTTCTGCGGACGTGGCGAAGCCAAAGACTTCGCCACCGTGGAGCGGCTGTCGCTGGGCGGGGAATTCCCGATCAACACCAACGGTGGGCTGCTCGGCGAGGCCTACATCCACGGGATGAACGGCATCACCGAGGGCGTGCGCCAAGTCCGCGGCACGTCGTACAACCAGGTCGACAACGTCGAACACGTATTGGTCACCTCCGGCACCGGGGTGCCGACGAGTGGCTTGATTCTCGCGCCGGCCGGGTAAGCGCGTCGTAGAGGGGAGGGCAAATGACGGCTTCCGAGTTGGCCCAGGCGGCCGATACCCGCGAGCTCATCGTCGAGTCCGCGTTTTGGTGTTTCGGCAAGCAGGGCCTGCAGAAGGCGACGATCGTCGACATCGCCAAGCGGGCCGGGGTGTCCCGCAGCACCATCTACGAATACTTCAGCGACAAGGCCGCGATCATCGAGGCGTGCGCCGAGCATGCGTCGGAGTGGTTCTATCGCGAGATGTCCATGGCGATGGACGGGGCCGGCACGCTCGAGGACAAGCTTTGTTCGGCCGCGGTATTCGTGACGCAGGCACGACGGGTCATGGCCTCCGAGGAGTACTTCGACGAAGACGCGATCAGCCTGCTGCTGACCAAGGACGCGGCCGTACTGCTGCGTGAATGCGTGGACTTCCTCTCGCCCTATCTGTCGGCGGCCAAGCTGACCGGTGAGGTCCGCAAGGACCTGGACATCGAAGCCGCGGGCGAATGGTTCGCCCGGATCCTGTTCTCGCTGTTCAGTACTCCGTCGCCGATCCGGGATATGGACGATCCCGACGTCGTCACCGAGTTCGTCTGCGCGCACGTGGTGCGCGGGTTCGCCAGCGAGCGCCCGCGACCGCGCCGCGCCCAATAGCCGCGTCGGGCAAGCAAACCGCATCGAGTGTGCATTGACGCCGGCCTGGATGCACACTCACCACCCTGGGTGCACATTCAACGCCGCGGCGACACTCAGTGGCCGCGTTCGGCCAGCGCCCGCAGGAAAAACGTCAGGTTGGCGGGGCGTTCGGCGAGCCGGCGCATGAAGTAGCCGTACCACTGCGTGCCGAAGGGCACGTATACCCGGACGTGGTTGCCGGCATCGGCCAGTCGGCGCTGCTCGTCGTCGCGGATGCCGTACAGCATCTGGTATTCGAATCCGTCTGTACCACGGCCTGATTCGCTGAGCATGGCCGCAACCGCCTCGATAACCGCGGGGTCGTGCGAGGCGACCATCGGATACCCCGAGCCGGCCATCAGCACCCGCAGGCAGGCCAGATAGGAGTCGGTGACGTCGTCTCGACCGCGATAGGCCACCGACGCCGGCTCGTCGTAGGCGCCCTTGCAGAGCCGGATCCGGGCCCCGGACGCGGCGAATTCCCGGCAGTCGCCCAGCGTGCGCCTCAGGTAGGCTTGCAAAACCGTGCCCAGCCAAGGAAATTCGGCCCGCAGGTCGCGCACGATGGACAGCGTCGAATCGGTCGTGGTGTGGTTCTCGGCATCCACCGTCACCCACACACCCGCCCGTCCGGCGGCATCGCAGATCGACCAGGCGTTCTCCCGGGCGATCTTGCCTCCGTCGCGCCCCAGCGACTGCCCGAGCGCCGACAGCTTGACCGAGACCTCCAGCGGCCGGATGCCGTCACCCGCAGGATCGCCGAGCCGGCCCAGCGTCTCGATCAGGTCGAGGTAGATCCGCACGGCCGTATCGGCGCCGTCGGCGTCACAGACGTCCTCGCCCAGATAGTCGATGCTGACCAGGCGGCCCGACGCACGCAGGGCGGCAACGCTATTCAGCGCGGAGCCGATCGTCTCGCCGGGAACGAAGCGGTGCACCACCTTTCGGGTGACCGGCAGCCCTTCGGCGGCACGCCGCAAGCCCGGACGCCGGCTGGCGGCCATGATTGCGGGCCGCAGGGTGTTGGCGAAGACGCCGGCCATTAGTCGGACCCCATGTGTGGGTAGGTGTACTGCGTGGCCGGCACGAAGGTCTCCTTGATCGTGCGGGCCGACGTCCAGCGCAACAGATTCAGCACCGACCCGGCCTTGTCGTTGGTCCCCGAGCCGCGCGATCCGCCGAACGGCTGGCGCCCGACGACGGCGCCGGTGGGCTTGTCGTTGACGTAGAAGTTGCCGGCCGCATACCGCAACCGGTCCTGTGCGGTGAGCACGGCCTGGCGGTCGTCGGCGATCACCGCACCGGTCAACGCGTAGCGCGATCCGGTGTCGATCACGTCGAGGATGCGTTCGTAGGAATCGTCGGGGTAGACATGGACCGACAACAGCGGGCCGAAGTACTCGGTGGAAAACGCTTCGTCGGTAGGGTTGTCGGACAGCAGCACGGTCGGGCGGACGAAATAGCCGACGCTGTCGTCGTATTCGCCACCCACCGCGATCGTGACACCGGCCGCACCTTTGGCCCGTTCGATGGCGGCGACGTTCTTGTCGAACGCGCGCCGGTCGATCAGCGCGCCGCCGTAGTTGGTCAAATCGGTGATGTCGCCGTAGCTCAGTCCGGCCGTCGCGCCCAGGAAGTCGTCGCCCATGTGCTGCCATACCGAATGCGGGATGAACGCCCGCGACGCCGCCGAGCACTTCTGGCCCTGGTAGTCGAACGCTCCGCGAATCAGCGCTGTGCACAACACATCCGGGCGTGCCGACGCGTGCGCGACCACGAAGTCCTTACCGCCGGTCTCGCCGACCAGTCGCGGATAGCTCTGGTAGCGGCTGATATTGGTGCCCACCTGCTGCCACAGCTGCTGGAAGGTGGCCGTCGACCCGGTGAAGTGAATGCCGGCCAGTCGCGGATCGGCCAGTGCCACATCGGAAACCGCGAAGCCGTCGCCGGTGACCAGGTTGATCACCCCGGGCGGTAGTCCTGCGGCCTCGAGCAGCTGCATGGTCAGGTACGCCGATAGTGTCTGAGTGATCGACGGCTTCCACACCACGGTGTTGCCCATCAGCGCGGGCGCCGTCGGCAGGTTGCCCGCGATCGAGGTGAAGTTGAAAGGCGTGATCGCGTAGACGAATCCGTCCAGCGGGCGGTACTCGCTGCGGTTCCACTCCCCCGGTCCGCTGACTGGCTGCTGCGCCATGAGCTGACGCGCGAAGGCAACGTTGAAGCGCCAGAAGTCGATCTGCTCGCAGGGGGAATCGATCTCGGCCTGGTAGACGGACTTGGACTGGCCGAGCATCGTCGCTGCGGCGATCTTCTCCCGCCATGGGCCGGCCAGCAGGTCGGCGGCCCGCAGGAACACCGCGGCGCGCTCATCGAAAGGCAGTGCCGCCCATTCGTGCTTCGCGGCCATCGCGGCCTCGATGGCCGCCGTCGCGTCCGCGTGCCCGGCGTTGGTCAGGGTGCCCAGCGTCGCGGCGTGCCGGTGCGGCGCGACGACATCGATGCGTTCGCCGTCGCCCATCCGGTGTCTACCGCCGATGACATGGGGGAGTTCGATCTGATGGTCGGCCAGCCTGGCGAGTTCGACATGCAGGCGGGCGCGTTCGGGCGAGTGCGGGGCGTAGTCGTGGACCGGCTCGTTGACCGGTGTCGGCACCTGGGTGATCGCATCCATGCTGCTCAGGATCCTCGGCGCGGCGCCTCGTCTTATTGGCTGATCAGACAAGATATGCCAGTCGTTGTAGTAAAATCGGACAACATGCGGGTGCCTGGGGTTGGACTGGGTCAGCTGCTGCTCGCGCTGGATGCGACGCTAGTCAGCCTGGTCGACGCCCCGCGTGGCCTGGACCTGCCGGTGGGGTCGGCGGCGCTGATCGATTCCGACGACGTCCGGCTGGGCCTGGCCGCGGCCGCGGGCTCCGCCGATGTGTTCTTCCTGCTGGGGGTCAACGACGACGAGGCGCTGCGCTGGATCGACAAGCAGGCACGCGAGCGCGCGCCGGTGGCGATCTTCGCCAAGGAGCCGTCGACCGCGCTGGTGACCAAGGCCGTCGCGGTCGGGTCGGCGGTGGTGGCCGTCGAGCCACAAGCCCGCTGGGAGCGGCTGTACCAATTGGTCAACCACGTCCTGGAGCACCACGGGGATCGCGCCGATCCGACGGAAGACTCCGGCACCGATCTGTTCGGCTTGGCGCAGTCGCTGGCCGACCGCATCCACGGCATGGTCAGCATCGAGAACGCGCAGTCGCAGGTGCTCGCCTACTCTGCCTCCAACGACGAGGCCGACGAGCTGCGCCGGCTTTCCATCCTGGGCCGGGCCGGGCCGCCCGAACACCTGGAGTGGATCGGCCAATGGGGCATCTTCGATGCGCTGCGGGCTGGTGACGAGGTGGTCCGCGTCGACGAGCGCCCGGAGTTGGGTCTGCGTCCGCGGCTCGCGATCGGCATCTATCAGCGCCCGGCCGGGCCGCGGCGTCCGCCGGTGTTCGCCGGCACCATCTGGGTGCAACAGGGATCGGCGCCGCTGGCCGACGACGCCGAGGAGATCCTGCACGGCGCGGCGGTGCTGGCCGCCCGCATCATGTTTCGGCTGGCGGCCCGGCCGTCCACGCATTCGCGACGGGTGCAGCAGTTGCTCGGCCTGACCGACGGCGACCCGTCCGACGTGGCGGGGATCGCCCGCGAGCTGGGCCTGGCCGCCGACGGCACCGCCGCGCTGATCGCCTGGGACACCACCGGCACCGGATCGCGTCACGCGCGGCTGACCGACGTTTTGGCGTTGAGTGCCAGCGCTTTTCGTCGAGACGCGCAAATCGCGTCGCAGGGCTCGCGTGTGTATGTGCTGTTGCCCCAAACGTCGACGGCCCGGTCGGTCACGTCGTGGGTCCGCGGCACGATCGGCGCGTTGCGCACCGAGCTCGGTGTCGAACTGCGGGCCGCCATCGCGGCGCCGGTTGCCGGCCTGGCCGGGATCGCAGCGGCGCGCAGCGAGGTCGACCGCGTGCTCGATAGTGCTGAGCGACACCCGATTTCGATTGGTCAGGTGACCTCGCTGGCCGAAGCGCGCACCACCGTCTTGCTCGACGAGATCGTCACGACGGTCGGAGCCGACGAGCGGTTGGTCGATCCGCGGGTACGCGATCTGCGGGCGCAGGACCCGGTGCTGGCCGAAACGCTGCGGGTCTACCTGGACAGCTTCGGCGATGTCGGCATCGCCGCCCGGCGTCTGCAAGTACATCCGAACACGGTCCGCTATCGGGTGCGCCGAATCGAAAAGCTGCTGTCGACGTCACTGGGGGATCCCGAAGTGCGGCTGCTCTTTTCGCTGGGGCTACGGGTGTTGGAACGGGCATAGCCCGATCACCGACCGGCGCCGGAGCTTGACCCGCGCTCTCCGGGATGCGAAGGTCCAATGAGCGGTAACGCGAATGCCGGCTGGGGGGCCGCACGCCGTACCAAGGGGAGAAATGAATCGTTCGGGTGTCCGCAGCACGTGTACGAAACTGGCTGTGGCCGTGGCGATTATGGCAACAGCCCGCGCGGGGGTACCCGCGAACGCATCGCCCCTCTTCCCCGCCGATCTGCCCACCGGTCCGGATGATCCCCGATGCTTACAGAATCCCGGCTACGCCGCGTGTCAGGGCGGTCCGTATTGGGTGGCGCCGCCCGCACCTCCCGGACCACCCACCGGGCCACTCGATCCCCAATGCATGTCCAATCCTGCGGATGCGGCGTGTGTGGGCAGCCCGTTCCTGCCGCCCACGCCACCCGTCGCTCCGCCGCCGCCGATCGCCCCGCCTCCCATGGCGCCGATTGCTCCGCCACCCATTGCGCCGCCTCCCATGGCGCCGATTGCTCCGCCACCGATGGCACCGACGGGTGGCGGCATCCCCGGCGACATGGGCGGGATGCCCGGTCACATCTAGCTTTCGGGTCAATCCCCCCAGCCACGGGTTGGCGTTCCCCTAGCGTGTCTCCATGACAACGACCCACACGGTTCAACCCGCATCGATGCCCCTTGCTCGCAAAGTGTTGTGTGCCGTTTACGCGCTGATCGCGCTCCTGGCGCTCATTGCGACATGGAGCCAGACCGTCGCTTACACCCACAGCGGCGCCGCTTTCTTCGGCACCTTCTGGCACGACACCAAGGTCAATGCTGCCTCGCGCAACATCACCGCCGACGCGCTGATGCTCAGCGTGTCCGTCGTCATCCTCATGGTTGTCGAAGCCAGAAAGTACGGAGTGCGATTCGTCTGGCTCTACATTGCCGGCGGATTCTTCGTCGCCATCAGTGTGACCGTTCCGCTCTTCCTTCTCGCTCGCGAGATGCGGATCGGCGCCGCAGAGCCTCCGCGTTTTCGCCCGTTCGATGTGATCCTATTGGCCGTGTCCAGCACTGGGGCTCTGGCCCTGACCACCTGGGTCGACATGGGCTGACGCGCAGCTCCAGAGAATCCTGAGCGAATTGCGCACTGCTCCAAGGGCAATCGCATTTTGTCGAGTGTTTGTCGTGCTTTGTCCACAGTCGGGCGTCTATCCACAACGGCTTGGTTCGGCAGTGCGGGTGCCGGCGGTCATCCCTAGAATCGAATGCATGTTCGAAGGTATGGACGCCGCCGCGGTGGTGGCAGCAATCGCCGAATTCGCCCGGGCCGAGGCGGCGGCCACGGCGCGGCGATTGCAGGCCATCGCCGAGTTGGTGCACCGCCAGGCCGACGGCCTCGTGGACCACGGCAGCTGGTGGTGCGACAACTGGGACGCGATCGCCGCCGAAGTTGCTGCTGCACAGGGTATTAGCCACGGCATGGCGTCGGGCCAGATGTACTTGGCGGTAGCGTTGCGCGACCGACTGCCAAGGGTCGCGGCCCTGTTCGCCGAGGGCTCTATCAGTGCGAGGGTGGCCGCGACGATCGTGTGGCACACCGACCTCATCAAAGATCCGGAGACCGTGCAGACCGTCGATGCCGCGCTGGCCGACGACGCGACGAAATTCGGCCCACTGTCGGTAACCAAGACCGCCCAGGCCATCGACGCCGTCGTCGACCGGCACGACCCCGCGGCGGTGCGCCGCGCACGGGCCAACGCGCGCGGACGCGACGTGGTGATCGCGGCTGCCGATGGCCGATCCGGCACCGCGTCCTTTTGGGGTTCCATGTTCGCCACTGACGCAGCCGTGTTGGACCGGCGGCTTGCCCAGATGGTCCACCAGGTCTGCGAGAGCGACCCGCGTACCGTGGCACAACGCCGTGCCGACGCGCTCGGTGCACTCGCCGCCGGTGCCGAGCAACTGGCGTGTGCATGTGGAGCAGTAGATTGTCCGGCCGCGATCGACACCGACCCGCGAGCCGGCGCAGTAGTGGTCCACGTCATCGCCGAAAGCGGAACCCTCGGGAGTGCGCCCGATCCCTACACATCGGGCGAGCCCGCGCCGCGACCTCTCACTTCCGACACCACGCTGTCCGAGGCTTTGGCTCCAGATCCCGAACCGCCCGCGCCCGCCAAGCTGCCCGCCGCCCAGGTGATCGGCGGCGGCATAGTCCCGGCCCCGCGGCTGGTCGAGCTGATCCGCGATGGCGCCAAGGTCCGGCCGTTACGGCACCCCGGTGCTGCCCCGCCCGAGTCGGCCTATCGCCCGTCTGCGGCACTGGAGCGCTTCGTCAGGTGCCGGGATATGTCCTGTCGCTTTCCGGGTTGCGACCGCCCCGCGGAATGCTGCGATGTCGACCACACGGTCCCCTACCCGCTGGGACCGACGCACCCGTCGAACCTCAAATGCCTATGCCGAAAGCATCACCTTCTGAAGACCTTCTGGACGGGTTGGCATGACGAACAACGGCCCGACGGAACTGTCGTCTGGACCTCGCCGACCGGGCAGACCTACACCACCCATCCGGGCAGTCGCCTGCTGTTTCCCGCGCTGTGTCTGCCGACGGCCGAATTGGCCGCTCCCCCAGGCCAATATCAGCCCACCAGGAATCGCGGCGTGATGATGCCGATCCGTCGCCGAACCCGGCACCAAGATCGCGTCCGGCGCATCGATGCCGAGCGAGCGCTTAACGCCGCGCACGTCGCCGAGCGCAGTCAGCCGCCGCCGTTCTAAAGGCATTACTTATGCTCAGCATGAATCGAAATTCCCATGTTGCAGCGGATTTTCGTGCAGCTAGGCTTTGCTGGTGGCAGAAAATCCGTCGTCCTATTTGGTGCTGGCTTCGCAACGCAGCGGCAGCACGCTGCTGGTCGAATCGCTGCGCGCGACCGGCGTGGCCGGCGAGCCCCAGGAGTTCTTTCAGTATCTGCCAACTACCAGCCAGTCCCCCCAGCCGCGCGAGTGGTTCGCCGGCGTCGAGGACCAGTCGATTCTGAGCCTGCTCGATCCGCTGGACGAAGGGAAACCCGACCTGGCGCCGGCCGAGATCTGGCGCGACTACATCCGCACGGTCGGAAGAACGCCAAACGGCGTTTGGGGCGGCAAGCTGATGTGGAACCAGACGCCGCTGCTGTTAGAGCGCGCCAGCGGCCTGCCCGATAGGTCGGGCACCGGCCTGCTGTCCGCGATCCGCGACGTCGTCGGCGAGGACCCGCTGCTCGTCTACATCTACCGGCCCGATGTGGTGTCGCAGGCGGTGTCGTTCTGGCGGGCGGTGCAGACCCGGGTCTGGCGCGGCAGGCCCGATCCGGTCCGCGACGCGCGTGCCACCTATCACGCGGGCGCGATCGCCCACGTCATCACGATGCTGCGCGGCCAGGAGCAAGGCTGGCGGAATTGGTTCGCCGAAGAAGACGTCAAGCCGATGGAAGTTCCCTATCCGGTGTTGTGGCGCAATCTGACTCAAGTGGTGGGCACCATCCTCGATGGGTTGGGTCTCGATCCCGCCCTTGCGCCCGAGCCGGTGCTGGAACGTCAAGCCGACAAGCGGTCCGACGAATGGGTAGACCGATACCGGGTGGACGCCGAACGAGAGGGACTACCGACATGACCAGTGCGACCGAAACCCGTGTCGACGAATTGCGGCTGCTGGAAGCAGAAGCGGTACACATCATCCGCGAGGTCGTCGCCGAGCTGGAGCGGCCCGTCCTCCTGTTCTCGGCCGGCAAAGACTCGATCGTGCTACTTCGTTTGGCGGAGAAGGCATTTCGCCCGCTGCCGCTGCCGTTTCCGGTGCTGCACGTCGACACCGGGCACAACTTCCCCGAGGTCATCGAGTTCCGCGACCGCAGAGTCACCGGGGAGGGGCACAAGCTGATCGTCGCGTCGGTGCAGGAATCCATCGACAACGGCCGGGTTCCCGATCCCGGTCCCGGAGCGTCGCGCAACCGGGCACAGACCCGCACGCTGCTCGACGCGCTGGAGGCCGGAGGCTTCGACGCGGCCTTCGGCGGTGCCCGCCGTGACGAAGAACGGGCCCGCGCCAAGGAGCGGATCCTGAGTTTTCGCGACGAGTTCGGCCAGTGGGATCCCCGGGCGCAGCGCCCCGAGCCCTGGGCGCTCTACAACGGCCGGATCAAAAAGGGCGAGCAGGTGCGGGTGTTCCCGCTGAGCAACTGGACCGAGATCGACGTCTGGCGCTACATCGAGCTGGAAGACCTTGAGATACCGTCGATTTACTTCGCACACGAACGCGAGGTCTTCGCCCGCGACGGCATTCTGCTGGCGGTGTCGGAGTACACCAGCCCGCAGAACGGCGAATCGTCGGCCGTGGAATGGGTGCGCTACCGCACCGTCGGCGACCTGACCATCACCGGCGCGGTCCGTTCACAGGCCACCGAGATCTCGGGAGTGATCACCGAAATATCCGCCGCGACAGTGTCCGAGCGCGGCGAGACCCGGGCCGATGACCGCACGTCGGCTGCGGCGATGGAAGACCGCAAGCGAGAGGGCTACTTCTGATGACCGCCACGCAAAACACCGCGAAAACTCTGCCGCCCAAGGGCATCACCCGCCAGCTGCTGCGCATCGCCACCGCGGGTTCGGTCGACGACGGCAAGAGCACCCTAATCGGGCGGCTGCTGCACGACACCGACAGCCTGCCGCTGGATCACCTGGAAGCCGTGACCGACGAGGAGGGCATCGCCGACCTCGCCGCACTCTCGGATGGTCTGCGGGCCGAACGCGAACAAGGCATCACGATCGACGTCGCCTACCGCTTCTTCTCCACCGCCGCGCGCAGCTACATCCTGGCCGACACCCCCGGCCACGAGCGCTACACCCGCAACATGTTCACCGGCGCGTCCAACGCGCACGTGGCCATCCTGCTGGTCGACGCGCGCGCCGGGGTGCTGCGGCAGACCCGCCGACACGCCCGGATCGCAAAGCTGTTGGGCATCAAACACTTCGTCGCGGCCGTCAACAAGATCGACCTGATCGACTTTGACCAAGCCGGGTTCGCAGGCGTGGAAGACGAGCTCCGCCAACTGGCGGGTCGCCTCGGCAACGTGGAGATCACGGTGATTCCGATCGCGGCCAAGCACGGCGACAACGTCGTGCATCGCTCCGAGAACACGCCGTGGTACAGCGGACCCACCCTGCTGGAGTATTTGGAAGGCGTCGAACTTGCTGCGCCGAACGCCGAGCCGGCATTGCTACGGCTGCCCGTGCAATGGGTTTCGCGACCCACCACCGACGTGCGACGCCGCTACACCGGGCGGCTTGCCGCGGGCACGCTGTCCGTCGGTGATCCGGTGGTCTCGCTGCCCGCCGGCACTCGCTCGACGGTGACCGCGCTGGACACCCTTGACGATGACCGCACCACAGGTGTTGCGCCGCTGTCGGTTTCGATCGAGCTGGCCGACGACATCGACGTGGGCCGCGGTGACGTACTGGTGAGCGGCGTCGACGACGCCGTGCTGCCGGTGCTGGCCCGCGAGCTCGACGCGACGGTGTGCTGGTTCGTCGACACCCCGCTGCGGGCGGGCGACCGGCTGGCCCTCAAACAAACCTCCAAGACCGTGCGGACCACCGTGCAAGAACTACACTCGCGACTGGATCCCGAGACCCTCGACGAGCTGGATCAACCAATTGAGTTGGCGCTCAATGACATCGGCACGGTGACGCTGCGGACCAGCTCGGTCGTCATCGCCGACAGCTACGCCGACAATCGCGACAGCGGCGCGTTCATCCTGATCGACGAGACCACCAACGACACCGTCGGCGCCGGCACCATCATCGAGGCGCGGGAAGTCAAGCCGGGCACCCATCCGCGCACCGACATCCGCTGGCACCCCTCGGCGCTGGACCGTAGCCACCGCTGGCAAGCCACCGGACAGTCGGGAGCGACGATCTGGTTCACCGGCCTGCCCGCGTCCGGCAAGTCAACGATCGCGGTGGCGGTGGAGCGGGCACTCGTCGAATCCGGCCGGGTGGCCTATCTGCTGGACGGCGACAACCTGCGACATGGGCTGTCCGACGACTTGGGCTTCTCCCCCGGCGATCGCACCGAAAACATCAGGCGGGTCGGACATTTGACTCGGCTGCTGGCCGACGCCGGTGTGGTCGCGCTGGCCTCGCTGGTTTCACCGCTCAAATCGGACCGCGAAACCGCACGCGCCCTCAGCGATGCCGCCAAGCTGCCGTTCATCGAGGTGCACGTCGCCACCTCACTGGCCGAGTGCGAAAAACGGGACCCCAAAGGCCTTTACGCGCGCGCCCGCAAGGGCGAGCTCAAAGGCCTGACCGGTGTCGACGCACCCTACGAACCACCCGAAAACCCGGACCTGGTGCTCGAAAACACCAATGCCGACATCGACGAACTCGCCGCTCGGGTCATCGCGTTGCTCGACGAACGCAGTCCGCATCGGCCCGCTTCCTAGATTCACCGCGAGCCAATCACTTGGTCGGAGACGCCGGGCACGCCAGTATGCGTGCGTGAGTGATTGGCGCGAGCGGGTCGGCTCGATATCGGTGGACTGGTGGGTGACACTGCTCGCCGGGGTGATCGTGGCGTTGGCGGTGGCCAATGCCCTCCCGAAGATTCCGTGGTGATCGCGTGAGTACCACGCGCGTCGAACCGGACGAAACGCTGGACGAACCAACGTTTACCAGCAGGCAACCGCTGGACTACGTGCCGGGGATCTTGCTGCTGATCGGCGTCGGCTTGCTGGGCAAATACGCCCAGATCTGGTGGAACACGCTGGCCAAGCACGAACACTGGCGGGTGCCCGACATCGAATACGTGTTGTGGGCCATCGTGATTGGGCTGCTGATCACCAACACCATCGGCCTGCACCGGATATTTCGTCCCGGTGTGCAGACCTACGAGTTCTGGCTCAAGGTCGGGATCGTGGTGCTGGGAGCGCGTTTCGTGCTCGGCGACATCGCCAAGCTGGGCGCGATCAGCCTGGTCCAGATTCTGGTGGACATGACGATCGCGGGAACCGTCATCATCCTCGTGGCGCGGGCTTTCAGACTATCGGGCAAGCTGGGCTCGCTGCTGGCGATTGGCACGTCGATTTGCGGAGTGTCGGCAATTATCGCGGCCAAAGGTGCGATCCGTGCCCGCAACTCCGACGTCAGCTACGCCATCGCGGCGATCCTGGCGCTGGGCGCGGTGTCGCTGTTCGTGTTGCCACCGTTGGGACACGCGATCGGGCTCACCGACCACGAATTCGGCCTGTGGGCGGGCCTTTCCGTGGACAACACCGCGGAGACCACCGCCACCGGCTACCTGTTCTCCGACCACGCCGGCAAGATCGCGGTGCTGGTCAAGTCGACCCGCAACGCGCTGATCGGATTTGTCGTCCTCGGTTTCGCGCTGTACTGGGCCGCACGCGGACAGGCCGATGAGATCGCCCCCGGCGCAAAAGCCAAGGCCGCGTTCATCTGGCAGAAATTCCCGAAGTTCGTGCTGGGCTTCCTGGCGGTATCGGCGATCGCGACCGCGGGCTGGCTGACCAAAGGGCAAACTGCCAACCTCGGCAACGTGTCGAAATGGGCGTTTCTGCTCACCTTCGCCGGGGTCGGACTCAACACCGACTTCCGGCAAATCGCGCGCACCGGCTGGCGCCCGCTGGTCGTGGCTGTGATAGGACTCACAGTTGTCGCGACGGTCTCGCTGGGCATCGTGCTGCTGACATCGCGTGTATTGCATTGGGGCGTAACCACCTAGCGAGGGCATGTCGCGAGGCGCAACACGCCGGTCCGCGCGCCAGACGGTAACGTAATACTCATGCAGCACTCGTCCGTCGAGGCAGCCGAATCCTGATATGTGGATCACCCTTCTGGTCATGGCCTTCGCAATGAGCGTCGAGCCGTTCCGGATCGGCATGACGGTGTTGATGCTGAACCGCCCCCGGCCGATGCTGCAGCTGTTCGCATTCCTGTGCGGCGGTTTCGCGATGGGCATGACCGTGGGCCTGTCCGTCGTGTTCGGACTGCAACGCAGACTGCTGAGTTCTCCGCACGTAAGTTTGCCGAAACTTCAGATTCTGATTGGCGGTTCGGCGCTGCTGGTCGCCATCGTGCTGACGGCACAGGTCGCGCTCAGAGACAAGGTCGGCGCGTTCAAACGGCGCACCACCGACGAGTCGGACCTGCACGAGCATCACGGCTTGGGGCGGTTTTCCAGGCGACTGGTGCACGGGCGTTCGCTGTGGGTGGCGGGTATGGCCGGTCTTGGGATCGCGTTGCCGTCCGTGGACTATCTGGCGGCGCTGGCCGCCATCGTGGCCTCGGGCACTGCGGCCATGACGCAGTTCAGCGCGCTACTGATGTTCCATGTCGTGGCGTTCGCGCTCGTCGAGATCCCGCTGCTGGCCTATCTGCTGGCGCCCGATCAGACACGCGCCTGGATGGTCACGCTGCAAATCTGGATCCGCTCGCGCCGGCGCGTCGAGGTCGCCAGCCTGCTGGCCGCGGCGGGGTGTGTGCTGGTGTTCATCGGCATGCGAAGTCTCTAACCCGGGCAGCTACCCGCACTGCGGACCGCGGCGCACATACATTTCGGCAAGGAACTGCTCGACTGCCACCGCGGCGTGCGCCGCGCGCGCCGAGCCGAAAATATCGAATGCGTGCTGCGCCCAAGGTAACTCGGCATAGACGACTGGCTGGCTGCTGACCTCGCCCAACTGCGCCACAAAACTGCGGGCTTGTTCGACCGGAACCAACGAGTCGTTGGTTCCGTGCAGCACGAAGAACGGTGGGGCATCTTGGCGAACGTGAGCGATCGGAGATGCCGCACGGAACGGCTCGGCGATGTCGGTGCGACTTACCTTGAAAACGTTCTTGGCCACCATCGCCGCCATCAGCGGATGTATCGCGGTGCCGGTCGCGTTGAAGTCGTAGACGCCGTAAAACGGCACGGCCACGTCCACCCGGGTGTCGGCGTCTTCGAAGCCCGGCTGAAACCGTGGATCGTTGGGGGTCAGGGCGGCCAGCGAAGTCAGATGCCCGCCGGCCGAACCCCCGGTAATCGCAATCCAGTCCGGGTCACCGCCGTATTCGGCGATGTGTTCCTTCGTCCACGCGATCGCGCGCTTGACGTCGACGATCTGGTCCGGCCACGTCGAGCGCGGGCTCAGCCGGTAGTTGATCGCCACGCAAATCCAGCCGAGTTCAGCCAGATGACTCATCAGCGGATGCGCCTGTCCGCGTTTGTTTCCCACCATCCAGGCGCCGCCGGGGATCTGCAGCAACACCGGGGCGCGCCCATTGCGGTCGAGGTCGGGCCGTCGCCAGATGTCGAGATAGTTGCGCGAGCCGAACTCCCCGTAACTGATGTCGCCGTCGTGCGCGTAGTCGCGGTAGACCCGCAGCATTCGTGCCGCGCCGGGTTTCTTCGCGGTGGCCCCGCCGGGCGCGGGGCGTTTCCACAAGTCGCCCGACTCGGTCCGGCGCTCGGTTCCCAGTCCGGCATCCAGCGCGGCCGTCAGCGGTTCGTTGGCCCGGTGCCCGAAATGGCGCAACCCCAGCAGGCCCAGCGCGGACACCGCCGTCAGCAGCCAGCTGACCCGCCGGGTCCGCGCAGGCAGCCGGTGGGACAGCGCGGCCAGCGTCGTGAATTGGACCCCGAGCATCGGCATCGGCAGCTCGGAGGCGAATACGCCGTAGGCGAATGCGAACGCCGAGCCGTATCCGCCCTTGCTCAACGGCCGATAACCGTTGGCGGTGAATGTGAGGCTCACAATGGACGCCAATATGGCGCGCAGTCGCTTCACTGCGGTCCTTTCCGTGCAACGGCGGTTATGCCGCCACCACGTTAATGCTCAGGTCTTGCTGGTCTCCGATGCCCCGGGCCTGCCGGCCTGCGCCGGGTCCTCCACGATGTGGTACATCGGATCGACCATCGACATCGGCCGGTTGCCGCCCTGCTTGGGCTTGCCGGTGATTCGCAACAGCTGGCCGGGCTGGATGTCGGCTCCCCCATGCCCGGACGGGAAGACCACGGTGATCTCGCCGCTGTGGTCGCCGACGACGATCGACCTAATGGTGCGCCTGCCTTTGCTGCTGTCCTCCACCTCGCCGACGCGCCCTTCGAAGGTGGCGCGGCGCCCGGGAATCAAGCTCGCGACGGTGATCACCGACCGCGACGGGTCGGGATGCTCGTAGGCTTCGACGTCCTGATCCTCGCCGCGGGTAACCCACTCGCCGAACTTCTCGAATTCGTGCGCGATTCGTTGCTCGACACGTTCCGGGTACGCCTCCTCGATCCGCGTTTGGACGTCGTACGGAACGATCGTCGCCGCGGCGTCCGGGATCATGCTGACCGCCCGGGCGATTTTGTCGGCGGTGCGGTCGTGCAGGAGCCGTCCCACCAACGGGTTATAGGTGCGGCGTGGCAGCAGCGCCGTCACATTGGTATTCCGTTGTTCGTCAATCGCCTTGGCGATGAACAGTTGCGCGGCGCGGATGATCCGCCGGTCCGGGCAGTCCACCACCCGCAGCCGGGTGTCGAGTTCGAAGTGATCCCAGCGCTTTCGTATTTGCGCCGCGTAGGCCGCGTCGACCATGAAATGCACCGCGATCATTTCGTCGGCCCGTAATCCCTTGCCGTAGCGCAGCGCCTCGATCACCGCGAGGTCGACCGAGTTCACGAACACGAAAACTTTGTGCCGCGCGTACTTCACCAAATCGGGCCGGTCGGTGCGGAACATCTCGAGAATTGCGGCCTCGGCGCGATATTCCTGATTCAGCCGCATCAGGATGAACACCAGCACCGGGAAGACGATGACGACCAGCCAGGCGCCCTCGGTGAACTTCGCCACCGCGAAGATGGCGACCACGACCGTGGACAGGATTCCGGCGGAAAGGTTGATCACCAACCGGGTTCGCCAACCCTGCTCGCGATGGGTCAGATGGTGTTTGGTCATGCCGTAGCCGGCCATCGAAAACCCGGTGAACACACCGATCGCGTAGAACGGCACCAGCGCGTTGACCGAGCCGCCGGTCACCGCCAGCAGCACCACCGACAATGCGGTGAGCGCGATAATGCCATTCGAAAACACCAGGCGGTGACCGCGTTTCATCAACTGGCGGGGCAGGAAGCGATCCTCGGCGACGAAGCTGGCCAGCGCCGGGAAGCCGTTGAAACTGGTGTTCGCACCGGTGAACAGAATGGCGGCCGTCGCCGTCTGGACCAGGATGTAGAAGATGTCGCCGACCGTGCCGCCACCGAAGACCGCGCGGGCTATCTGGGACAGCACCGACGGGTATTCACTCTCGTACGGCGTCGCGTGCGTGGCAAAGGCGAGATAGGCGACACCGGCGAGCAAGAATCCCAGCACGGTCGCCATCGCGGTGAGGACCCGACGTGCGTTGCGGCCCTGCGGCTTTCGAAAGAGGTCGACGGTGTTGGAGATCGCCTCGACGCCGGTCAGCGACGAACCACCGTTGGCGAAGGAGCGCAGCAGAGTCAGGATCGTCGCGCCCATCACCAAGCCGTCGGCCTTGTGAACCGGCACCGTTCCGGGCATCTGGGTCGGGTCGTAGACCGGCAAATCACCCATCAACACCCGCGTGACGCCAACCACGATCGTCAGGCCGACCATGATGATGAAGAAGTAGGTGGCGAACGCGAACTGCCATCCCGCTTCCTTCAACCCGCGCAGGTTCAAGAAGCAGATGAGCAGCACCACGGCGACCGTGATTTGCAGGCTGTGCGGCCCCAGCGACGGGATGGCCGACACCACCGCCACGGTCCCGGCCGCCGCCTGCACCGCGACCGTCACCACATAGTCGATCAACAACGCCGCGGCCGCGACCTGAGCGACCCGCGGCCCGAAATTCTCCCGCGCCACGATGTAGGACCCGCCCGCGCGGGTGTAGGCCATGACGACCTGCCGATAGGACGCGGTCACCAGCACCAGGATCAGCAGAATGACGCCGGTGATGGGAAGCAAGAGGGCAAACGCCGCCAGGCCCGCGGCCGGCAGCAGTTCGATCAGAATCTGCTCGGGGCCATAGGCGGTCGACGAGATCGCGTCGGGTGAAAGCGCGCCCAGTGCAACCGGATTCGACAGCTTTTCGCCTGCCAGTTCCTCGGTGATAAGCGGCTTTCCCAGAAAGATGCGCTTAGCGATGTCCTGGACCGACAGCGGGAGGCGCAGTTTGCTAGCCGAAGTTGTCACGAGAACATTCCTTACCCGAGAGCGAGCGGTTGGGTAATGCCTTCGATGCATTCTGCCGGTTCGCCTGATTGGCGGCAGACCGATGCCCGATTTCGCTCAATCAGCGCGCGGGCTATGCGGTAAGCCGCTGCACGGCGGCTTCGATGCGCTCGTCGGTGGCGGTCAGGGCGACGCGGACATGCTGCCCGCCGCGCGGGCCGTAGAACACGCCCGGCGCCACCAGGATGCCCCGGGCCGCCAACCACCCGAGGCTGTCGCGGGACGGCTCATTGCGGGTTGCCCACAGATACAGCCCGGCTTCGGAATCGTCGATGACGAAACCCGCCGCCCGTAGCGCCGGCGCGAGGATGGCGCGCCGCCGGGCGTAGCACTCGCGCTGCACCTTCTCGTGGTCGTCGTCGTCGAGCGCTGCCACCATGGCGGACTGCACCGGTGTCGGCACGATCATTCCGGCGTGCTTGCGCACCGCCAGCAGCTCGGCGACCAGGCCGGGATCACCGGCGACAAAGCCGGCCCGGTACCCCGCCAGCGACGAGCTCTTCGACAAAGAGTGCACGGCCAGCAATCCGGTGTGGTCACCGTCGCAGACCGCGGGATGCAACACCGACAGCGGCTCGGCTTCCCAGCCCAGACCCAGGTAGCACTCGTCGGAAGCCACCACGACACCGCGTTCCCGTGCCCACCCGATGACCTTGCGCAGATGGTCGAGGCCCAGCACGCGCCCGGTCGGGTTGCTCGGCGAGTTGAGGTAGACCAGGGCCGGCGATAGCGGCCCCAGCTGGGTGAGCGAGTCCGCGCGGACCACCTGCGCGCCGGCCAGCTTGGCGCCGACGTCATAGGTGGGATAGGCCAGCTCGGGAACGACGACCACATCCGCGGGGCCAAGCCCCAGCAGGGTCGGTAGCCAGGCGATGAGTTCTTTGGTGCCGATCACGGGCAACACGGCCCTCTCGGCGAGCCCGGTGACGCCGAAGCGGCGGCCCAGGGCCGTGACCACCGATTCGCGCAGCGCGGCGGTGCCGGCGGTGGCGGGATACCCGGGCGCGGAGCTAGCCGCCGCCAGCGCCTCTTGGATCACCGGCGCGACCGGGTCTACCGGGGTCCCGACAGACAGGTCGACGATGCCATCCGGATGGGCCCCGGCCAGCGCTTTCGCCTCTGCCAGGGTGTCCCAGGGAAACTCCGGCAGAGATGCCGACACAGCAGGTCGGCCCCCCCTGGGCTCCTGCGCCACTGCTCCCCCTTAGTCTCCTTCGCCCTGCGGCGGCAGATCTTTGACCGCTTGCGGATCATTCTCGGTCATCCCGACCTTGGCCGCGCCCCCGGGCGACCCCAGCTCAACGAAGAAGTCGGCGTTGATCTGGGTGTACTGGCTCCACTGTTCGGGCACGTCGTCTTCGTAGTAGATCGCTTCGACGGGGCAAACCGGCTCGCAGGCGCCGCAGTCCACGCATTCGTCGGGGTGGATGAACAGCATCCGTGCGCCCTCATAAATGCAGTCGACGGGGCATTCTTCGATGCACGCCTTGTCCTTGATGTCGACGCAGGGTTGGGCGATCGTGTACGTCACGGACGGCTCCTCAACGTTCTCTCGATGTACTGCTCAGTGTGGGCTGCTGTTTGCCTCGCTGCGGCGCATCCGGCCGGGTAAGCAAAGCTTTCGGTTACTGATACTAGACGTCGCACATACACGTCAACCACTTGGCACGCCATGGTGATTGCCCGGTTTCATACGGTCAGTCTCGCAGCCGCGCAGGTCGCCGCATTCACCATTCGAACGTGTCGGCGAGATCGCCAACCGGTAATCCGCCAGACGATTTCCTGCGTGTGACGAACGTCACCCAGACGGTGATCTGCCGATAGTTACATTCCCGGCGGGGCGTCCGAATAACTGTGAAAGAAAAGAACGTCCGCACCGGCTGGTAGCCTCGTCCGAGACGGCAGCCGCTAGGGCAGATCACGTAGCCGTCGTTGGCTTCATAGATCCGGGGAAGGTGTCCACGCATGATGACGCTGTCGTTAGGCAAACTGGCAGCCGCGGTCGGTGCTGCGGCAGTGGCGCTCAGCGCCGCGGCGGGGGTTGCTTCGGCAGACCCGCTGGATCCGATCATCAACACGACCTGCAACTACGGGCAGGTGATGGCCGCGCTGAACGCGAACGATCCGGCTACTGCCCAGGAATTGAACAGTTCTCCGTTCGCGCAGAACTACATCCGGCAGTTCCTCGCCGCCCCGCCGCCGAAGCGCCAGCAGATGGCTGCGCAGATCCAGGGCATGCCGGCGGCCGCGAAGTACTTCAACACGATCCAGCAAGTCGCGGTCGTCTGTAACAACTACTGAGCCTCGGCCGGTTCAGTAACCGCTAAGCAGTAGCCGCAGTCGGCCCAGGGTTTCCGGGCCGACGCTGCTGCGGATCCGCGCTGGATCGGCGGGGCGACGCCCCCACAGCAGCAACACGCGCGCGGCGGCATCGGTTTCCAGTGTGGCCGGCCCCTCGGGTTCGGCGAACCCAATCGTGGTGTGGTCGGCCTGCGCATCCAGCACGACGTCGTCGGCGCCGGCAACGCGCAACCGGGCGGCGATCCGCTCGCCCGCCCGCAGCTGCTTGACCCCCTTGGCCAGCAGCGGTCGCCCCACCGCAAGGACGCTGTGCGTCGTCATCCACGGCTCGGCCAACCGCGCCCGGGCGGCCTCGTCGTCACCGGTGATGTCCCAGCCGTGCAGGACCAGCTCCTCGCGCATGTGCTCGGCGAACCAGGGCACCTTCATCGTGCGTCCGGTCCAGGCGACGTCGGTGTCCGGGGAGACCTCGTCGGCCGCGGCGGCGACGTCGTTCAGGGTGGCCATCCGATCGAGCAGCGCGTCCCACAGGTCCGCGTCGTCGAGATCGCGCAGCGGGCCCTCTCGCTCCTCGAAGCCGCGCGTGCCGACGGGTTCGCCGCCCAGGTGTGCGCCCAGCACCCGGGCGAGTTCCTCGGCGTTGCCGGCTTGATGGATCACGATGTCGCGCACGGTCCAGGCTTCACACCAGGTACCGGTATCGGGGCGACGCTGGCGCACCGCGTCGACGAAGGGCTGCCATTCCGGGAATCGTTCGGCGTCGATGACTCGCTGCACGGCCTCGGCTATACCCGAGGCCTCTGACAAACAACCTCGGTTACGCGGCCAGCGGGCTGTAGTCGGTGGTGCGCTGGCGCGCCGGGCGGCCAATGCCGTGGGCGATCGCGGCCAGCTCGGCCGCCGTCTTCGCCGACCCGTACTCGGAGCCGGCCATCCGCGAGATGGTCTCCTCCATCAGCGTGCCGCCCAGGTCGTTGGCACCGCCGTTGAGCATCACCTGGGTGCGCTCGGTACCGAGCTTGACCCAGCTGGTCTGAATCTGGGAAATGCGCCCGTGCAACATGATTCGCGCCAACGCGTGTACCGCCCGATTGTCGCGATGGGTAGGCCCCGGACGGGCCGCGCCGGCCAGATACAACGGCGAACTCTGATGCACGAACGGCAACGGCACGAACTCGGTGAAACCGCCGGTGCGGTCCTGGATTTCGCGCAACACGTTGAGGTGGCCGACCCAATGCCGGGGACTGTCGACGTGTCCGTACATCATCGTCGACGACGACCGCAGACCCACCTCATGCGCGGTGCTGACGATGTCGATCCACATCGACGTGGGCAACTTGCCCTTGGTGAGCACCCAGCGCACTTCGTCGTCGAGGATCTCAGCGGCGGTGCCCGGGATGGTTCCCAGCCCGGCTTCGCGCAGGCTGATCAGCCACTCGCGAACGCTCAACCCGCTCTTGGTCACCCCGTTGGCGATCTCCATCGGGGAGAACGCGTGCACGTGCATCGACGGGACCCGGGCTTTGACGGCGCGCACCAGGTCGGCGTAGCCGGTGACCGGCAGCTCGGGGTCGATCCCGCCCTGCATGCACACCTCGGTCGCGCCTTCGACGTGCGCCTCCCAGGCGCGATCGGCGACCTCGGCCGCCGACAGCGAATACGCGTCGGCGTCGCCCTTGCGCTGCGCGAAAGCACAGAACCGGCAACCGGTGTAGCAGATGTTGGTGAAGTTGATGTTGCGGTTCACCACGAACGTCACGTCATCACCGACGGTGTCACGGCGCAACGAATCCGCCAGCGCAGCAACCGCTTCCAGCGCCGGACCGTCGGCCGTGGCCAACGCCAAGTACTCGTCGTCGGTGCAGCCGGCAGGGTTGCGTTCGGCCGATCGCAGCGCGGCCAGCACGTCGGTGTCGATGCGCTCGGGGGCCGCGGCGGAAAGCTCGTGCACGTGCGCACGGATCGACTCCCAGTCCCCGAACGCACTGTCGAGATCACTACGCGCTTCGCTGTTACGCCCCTCGGTGTCGATCGCGGCGTTGAGATCGACGCGCCCGCTCGACTGTGCCTCGTCGGGCTCCTGCCACGGCATGCCGACGGGGTTGACGTCGCGAGCCAGGCCGGTCGCCGGATCGGCCAGTGCCGCAACATGCCCGGACACCCGCGGGTCGATCCAGGCGGCGCCCGCCTGCACGTATTTGGGCTGCGCGGTCAACCGCTGGACCAAGTCGAATCCCGCTTCGGCGGTCACGGCGGCCAGCTCATCCAGAGCGGGCCAGGGCCGTTCCGGGTTGACGTGGTCGGGCGTCAGCGGTGAAACGCCGCCCCAGTCGTCGACGCCCGCGCCGACCAGCGCCAGGCACTCCTCGCGGGACACCAGATTCGGCGGCGCCTGGATACGCATGCCGGGCCCGAGCACCAAGCGTGCCACCGCGATCGTCGCCAGGTAATCGTCGATGCCGGCGTCGGGAACCCCGGCCATCGCGGTGTGTTGCTTGGCCCGGAAATTCTGCACGATCACTTCTTGGACATGGCCGAACTCCTTGTGCGACTTGCGAATCGCATGCAAGGTGTCGGCACGTTCGACCAGCGTCTCCCCGATGCCGACCAGCAGGCCGGTGGTGAACGGAATCGACAACCGACCCGCGTCGGTCAGCGTCCGCAGCCGCACCGCCGGGTCTTTGTCCGGGCTGCCATAGTGCGCAAGCCCTTTCGTTTCGAAAAGCCGACGCGACGTCGTCTCGAGCATCATGCCCATCGACGGCGCCACCGGCTTCAGCAGCGACATCTCCGACCAGCTCATCACGCCCGGATTCAGGTGCGGCAACAGCCCGGTTTCCTCCAGCACGCGGATCGCCATCGCGCGCACATAGGACAACGTCGAGTTGTAGCCGCGCTCATCGAGCCACTCGCGGGCCTCGGGCCACCGGTCCTCCGGCCGGTCGCCGAGGGTGAATAGTGCTTCCTTGCAACCGAGTTCGGCACCGCGCCGGGCGATGTCGAGGATCTCGTCGGGCTCCAGATACATCCCGGCACCCTGGGCGCGAAGTTTGCCCGGCACCGTGACAAACGTGCAGTAGTGGCAGTTGTCCCGGCACAGATGAGTGATGGGGATGAACACCTTGCGCGAATAGGTGATCGGCAGCCGACCGTCGGGGCCGTGTCTGCCCGCGGACTCCAGACCCGCGTCACGCACCCGCGCCGCGCTCGCACACAAGTCGGCGAGGTCGGCACCGCGGGCGGTCATCGCCACGGCGGCCTCGTCGATGTTGAGGGCCACACCGTCGCGCGCCCGGCGCAGTACACGCCGCAGTGCGGACGCGCTGACCTTCGGCGGAACGACGGGATTAGGCAGGGCGGTGGGCTCCTCGCCCGGAGTCAGCGGCACCTTGGTGTAACTTCCCCACGATCGAATTTCATCCGCGCGTCCCAACATCGAAATTTCGGCCACCATATCGGGTGCCATACGCGCAACATTAGCGCCAGGCCGGAATGCGTCAGCCGTAGTGGTGGCCGCGCCGCCACAACACCAGCACCGGCGGTGTCACCCCCAGCACGATCAACAACAGAGCGCCGTAAGCCATCAGCCCGCTACCTCCCAAGATGATGTCGTCGGCGGGACCGCCCATGCTGATCACGGCCACCGTCAGCAACCACGTCCACAGCGGTAGCGCCGCCACCCGCGCCGATCGGGTCCACCGGCCGGCGGCCCAGACCAGGGCCGCGTTGACCAGACCACTGATCAATCCGCTGATCGGAAACGGAATCGTGCCGATATAGAAAGGCAGCAGCAGCGCCCCGGCGAGTGCGGATAAGACCCCATCGACGGCCAAGAGCGCCAACACCACGACACGAATAGCGGGGTCTGTCGCGCCGGCATCCTCGACGGCCGCGGCGCGGGGCTTGGTTTCGGTCAGGTCGGGACGCTGTCGACGTTCGACATGATCGAGCCGATAACCCACTGCAAACTGTCCAGCCGGTCCTGCCAATGCTGCAGGTTAGGGTCCAGGTCGGGGTCCATGCGATTCCTTCCGTGGCTGCCTGATTGGCAGCCTACCGCGTAGCGGACCCGCCGAGATCCAGTCCCGCGAGCAGATCGGTTTCCCAGCCCCGCTCGTCGCGATCCCCGGCGGTGCCGGCCACCAGAACGTAGTGCTCGTCGCCGATAATCGGCAGTGCCATGTTGTTCGACAGGGCGCAGGCCCGCCCGGTCGGGCCGACGATCACCTGCGTGGCGTGCGCGGCGAGCGCTGCCACCTTGGCGGCCAACGCATCCGGTCCAGTCGCCACGACGGCGTCGATGGCATCGTCGGAGAACCCGAAGTCGAATTCCTCTTGCGGCGGGACCGTCCAGCCGGGCAGGAAGTCGTCGGGACCCAGGGCGTGCCAGCCGGCCAGGAACGCATTGACCGCGAGCACCGTCCAGTAGAACTTCGGCACCTCCCACGGCTCGCCGGGGTAGTCGTTGCCCCCGGGCCCAGCCGCCGCGACCGCGGCGGTGGTGACGGTGTGGGCCCGGATGTGGTCGGGATGCCCGTATCCGCCGTTGGGGTCGTAGGTGACGACGACGTGCGGGCGCAGCCGGCGAATGATGTCGACCAGCGCCCCGACGGCCTCGCGTTCGTCGGCGTCGATGAAGCGCTCGCGGCGGCGCTTCTCGGTGCCTTCCATTCCGGAGTCGCGCCAGCGTCCCGCGCCGCCGAGATAGATGGGTGCACCGATGCCCAACGCCTGCAATGCCGCGGTGAGTTCGCCGATGCGGTAGCCGCCGAGTTGGTCGGCGCGATCGAACGCGAGCTCGGCCCAGCGGTCCCCGATGACCTCGCCCTCTTCGCCCAGCGTGCAGGTCACGACGTTCACCTGGGCCCCTTGCGCGGCGTAGTGCGCGATGGTGGCGCCGTTGCTCAGACTCTCGTCGTCGGGATGTGCGTGGACGAACAACAGCCGCGGACTCTCGGGCATGGACGCACCCTACCCGCCGCCGACCCGGTAATCTCGGTCGTTGTGCAGGACCAAGGCGCGCCAAATAGGAACGCCGACGGCTACTATCGAGAAATGCCGCAAGCCACCGAAACAGCGTCGCATGGCATCCGCAGCCGTCGGCGCGGCGAGGTGCTCGAGCGTGCGCTCTACGAGGCGACGCTGGCCGAGCTGGCCGAGGTCGGATACGGCGGCCTGACGATGGAAGGCATCGCCGCCCGCGCTCAGACCGGCAAGGCCGCGCTGTACCGCCGCTGGTGCAGCAAGCACGACCTGGTGCACGCCGCGCTGGTCTTCGCGCTGCCGTCGCTGCCCGAACCACGATCCGGCCGGTCGGCGCGCGACACCCTGCTGACGGTGTTCACCGCGCATCGCGACGTGCTGGCCGGCAAGACGGCTTTTCCCGGCCTGGACATCATTCACCAGCTGCTGCACGAACCCGAGATGCGCGCCATCTTCGCCGACGCGGTGGTGGGCCCGCGGCTCAAGATCGTCGACTCGATCCTGCAAACCGCCGTCGAGGCCGGCGACATCGATCCGGCCACGCTGACCCCGCTGACCGCGCGCATCGGGCCCGCCCTGATCAATCATCACTTCCTGCTCACCGGCGAACCACCGAATCGGCGCGAGCTGGCGCTGATCGTCGATACCGTGATCCCGCCCCGCGCCTCGGCGTCCTCGGACGACTGATCAGGCGGCTAGGGCCCGGTTTTCACCCATTGACCGGCGTCGCCGACGATGCCGACCGGTACGGCGCCCGAGAGGCTGACGTTTTGCACGCTCGGGCCCGCCCCGACGATCGTGGTGTCCTGCAGGATCGGCAATACCGTCGACATGTTCCACAGCCGGGGTTCCACCGCGGTGATCACGTCGTTGATGCTCTTGGTGCCGTTGAGCGCGCCGTCGATGTTGGATTGAAGGCTGCGATCGCAGATCCCGGTGAGGTTCGACGGCGCCTGCACCAGCGCGCCGGGCTCGGGCGGGCGACTCGGCGCGGTCGGAGCGGTGGTGGCCGGGGCGGGTGAGGTCGAGGCGACGGGCGTGGTCGTCGGCGGCGCGGGGGCGGTCGGTACCGCCGTGGACTCCAGGGCGGGGCAACCGTAGCGCGATGCCAGCAGCGTCGCCAGGTTTCCGCCGGCCTGATGCCAGCCGACGATCGCGTCGACCTGGTTGTTGGTCAGCGCGTCGCGGTACAGCGTCACCGGGTCCAGCGCCGACACCGATGCGGCGATGCCGACGTTGCGCAACTGGTCGGCGGCGGTGTTGGCCACCGCCACCGAGGTCGCGTCGTTGGCCGCCACGCCGATCACCAGCGACAGCTGCTTGCCGTCCTTGCTGATCCGGCCGCGGGTCACTTCCGGCGGCCCGGTGGTCGGCGTCGGGGTGGTGGTATCGGGCGTCGGCGCGCTGTTGTCGACCTGATACCCGGCCGCCGAAAACAGTGCCAGCGCAGCCTGTTTGGTCATCGCGGGCGGCGCGGTCGGCTCATAGCCGGGGTCGCTGGGCGCCCTGATCTGGGCTTGGTCCAGCGAGATGGTGTTGTCGCTGCCGGCGCCCACGGCGGCGAGCAGGTCGACGTCGAGCAATCCCAGAATCCCTTTGCGGACTTGGGTGTCGGCCAACTTGGGCTGGTTGGCGCGCAGCGTGAGCTGCATGACGCGCGGTGTCATGATCCGGGCGGTCCGCACGTCGGGGATGGCCGACAGCTGGGCGAAGGACGCCGAGCCGCCGTGCACCTGGGCCACTTGAGTGTCGCCGTTGCGTACCGAGTCGGCCAGCGCCGCGGGCGCGCCGGCACGCCGGAACTGGATCAGGGCGGGTTTGGCGGGCGGCCCCCAATAGCGGTCGTTGCGGGCGATCAGGATCTCGTCGCGCTGCGGATCGATGTTCTCCACCCGGAACTGGCCGCCGGTGACCGTCAGCGACCGGACCAATCCGGCGGCGAAACCGCCCGGCACGTCCTTGACGATGTGCGCCGGCAGCAGATCGTTGAACAGTTCTTTCCAGGCCGGATACGACTGCCCGAAGGTGACGACGGCCTGCTTGCCGCCCTCGAGCGACTGCACACCGGTGATCAGGTCATAGCCGGCCGGGTCGACCACCCCGGGTTGCGTGACCATTTGATGCCACAGGTACCAGAAGTCGTCGGCGCCGATCGGGGCGTTGTCGGTCCACTGGGCCTCGGGCCGGATCTTATAGGTCACCGTGAACGGGTTCTGGTTGGTCACCTCGGCGGAAACCAGCAGGGTGGGGTCCAGCTCCCACCGCGAACCCGTGGGCGTGTTGGGATCGGGCACCGGCCGGAATGCGCTCGGCAACACCAGCGCACTGATCGCCGCGTTGACCGGAGACAGATCGGACACCAGATGCGGGTTGAACCCGGCGCCGATCGAGTCGATACCCATGATGATCTGGGTGACCCGCTGCGGCGGCGGCGGTGTGTTGTGCGGCGTATCGGTGCTTTGCGGCGCCGGCGGCGGGCTGACGGTGCAGGCCGCCAGCGTCAGGCCCATCAGTGCGAGCAGCACGGCGGCCATCAGCAAAACGTGGCGGGCTCGGTGCAGCACGAGCATCAGGGTATCGACCGCCTGCCCGGCGGCTTTCTGAACGCTTCGGGCGAAGGGCAACACCAAGCTAGCCCCGAGCCTTTGCCCGCGCCTTGCTGCGCGCCCGCAAGGTGGCGTCCAGCTCGAGCTTGCGCACCCGCACGATCTCCGGGGTCACCTCGACGCACTCGTCCTCGGCGCAGAACTCCATCGCCTGCTCGAGGCCCAGTTCCAGCGGCCGGGCCAGCGTCTCCATCACATCGGCGGTGGACGACCGCATGTTGGTCAGCTTCTTCTCGCGGGTGATGTTGATATCGAGGTCCTCGGCGCGCGGGTTGATGCCGACGACCTGTCCCTCGTAGGTGTCCTGCCCGGGCTCGACGAAGAACTGCCCGCGGTCGGCGAGCTGGATCATCGCGAACGGGGTGATCTGACCGGAGCGGTCGGACACCAGCGAACCGGTGTGGCGGGCCCGGATCTCGCCGGCCCACGGCCGGTAGCCGTCGAACACCGCGTTCGCGATGCCGGTGCCGCGGGTCAGCGTCAGGAAGTCGGTGCGGAAGCCGATCAGGCCACGGCTGGGCACGATGAAGTCCATCCGCACCCACCCGGCCGCGTGGTTGGTCATCTCCTCCATGCGGCCCTTGCGGGCGGCCATCAACTGGGTGATCGCGCCGACGAACTCCTCGGGACAGTCGATCGTCATGGCCTCGAAGGGCTCGTGCAGCTTGCCGTCGACGGTCCTGGTGACCACCTGCGGCTTGCCCACGGTCAGCTCGAAGCCTTCGCGCCGCATCTGCTCGACGAGCACGGCCAGCGCGAGCTCGCCGCGGCCCTGCACCTCCCACGCGTCCGGTCGGCCGATGTCGACGACCTTGATGGACACGTTGCCGACCAGCTCGGAATCCAAGCGGGACTTGACCATTCGCGCCGTCAGCTTGTGACCCGACACCTTGCCGGCCAGCGGTGAGGTGTTGGTGCCGACCGTCACCGAGATCGCGGGCTCGTCGACCGTGATGCGCGGCAGCGCGTGCGCGTGGTCCTGGTCGGCCAGCGTGTCACCGATCATGATCTCCGGGATGCCGGCGACCGCGACGATGTCACCGGCGACGGCCTCGTCGGTCGAGGTCCGTTCGACACCTTCGGTGACGAGCAGTTCGGTGATCTTCGCGGTGGAGATGACGGGATGGCCGTCGACCTCCCGCATCCAGGCGACCTGCTGGCCCTTGCGGATCCGACCCTTGTAAATGCGGATCAGCGCCAGGCGGCCGAGGAACGCGGACGCGTCGAGGTTGGTGACGAGCGCCTGCAGCGGCGCCTCCGGGTCGCCCTGCGGCGGCGGGATGTGGTCGAGCAGCACGTCGAAGAGTGGGTCGAGGTTGGTGCCCTCAGGGTTCTCACCGTTGGCAGGTTCGGTGGTGCTGGCGATGCCGGCACGCCCCGACGCGTACAGCGTCGGGAGTCCGAGCGCGTCCTCTGCGGCCTTCTGCGCCTCGTCATCGAGGTCGGAGGCGACGTCGAGCAGCAGGTCATGGCTGTCGGAGACGACCTCGGCTATCCGGGCGTCGGGCCGATCGGTCTTGTTGACGACCAGAATCACCGGGAGGTGCGCCGCCAAAGCCTTGCGCAGCACAAACCGGGTCTGCGGCAGCGGGCCCTCGGAGGCATCGACCAGCAGCAGCACCCCGTCCACCATGGACAGCCCGCGCTCGACCTCACCGCCGAAGTCGGCGTGTCCCGGGGTGTCGATCACGTTGATCACCGTGATGGACCCGTCCGGATTCTTGCGGTGCACGGCGGTGTTCTTGGCCAGGATCGTGATGCCCTTTTCCTTCTCCAGGTCACCCGAGTCCATGAGCCGCTCCACCGCGTCGTCGCCGCGATGGGTCAGCGCGCCGGATTGCCGCAGCATGGCGTCTACCAGTGTGGTTTTGCCGTGGTCGACGTGGGCGACGATGGCGACATTGCGGAATAGCACGTCGGTGATTGTGGCAGCGGGGACCCACCAATAGCGAACTGAGCAGCTCATCGGCGGAAGAGCGCTGCTAGGAGCCTGCGCTCTGCAGTGCCTGATTCCCGCCGCGGCGTTTGGCCGCGTACATCGCTTTGTCGGCGAGGATAACCAGTTCGTCGACGAGATGGCCCTGATCGCTCGTGCACAGCCGGTGCAGTTCGGCGCTGGCGGTGCCGATGCTGGCCGTGATGCCGGACGGGTGTTTGGCGATCGCGTTGCAGATCAGCGCGGCCAGCGGTGGGACGTCGGCGGTGGTGCAGGTCAGCGCGACGAGAAACTCCTCGCCGCCGGCGCGGCAAATGAGTGCTTGGCCCGGAGAGTGATCGCGCAGCAGCCCGGCCACCACTTGCAGCAGGCGATCGCCGGCGGCATGACCGCTCGTGTCGTTGATCCGCTTGAAATTGTCGAGATCGAGCATCATGACCGCGAGGTGGGTGTGCGCGGCGGCGGGGTGGGCCAGGCGGTCGGTGACCGACTCGGTGAAGGCGCGTCGGTTCAACAAACCGGTGAGCGGATCTTGCCCGGCGCGCTGCACGTACGTCGCCATGGCTCCCGTCATGCCCCAAATAATCAGCGGCACTGAGAAATTCGGATAACAGATGGGCCAAAACGCCGCGGCCCCGGTGGCGAAATTGGCCTGCTCGGCCAACCGCAGCGCTGCCATCGTCGCGGCCGCGACGACGACCAAGCCGTTGAGCATCAGCAACCGTGGGCTGTGAAACAGCGCGACGTAACCGCCGGTGACCACCAGGGCCGCACACGCGAGCGCGGCGAACGCCGCACTCGGCTGGACAACACTCCAGCCGCCGGTGGACAACATGCCCGTGATCGCCGCGATGCGCGATTGCCGGCGCGTCGGCCAGCGCGTCAGCCAGAAGATGACCGAACCGACGGCGAACACGACGGTCAGTACGCCGATGACCGCGCTTGTTGCGTTGAACCTGGGTTGCGTGGCCAAGACGGTGAGCGGCACCCACGCGGCAGAGGCGGAGATGATCGCGAGAATCACCTGCGCCGATCGAACCAGCTCGCGTTGGCGCAGAAATGAAGTCACCCAGTCGAACTGGTCGGGCTGGCTCCACCAAGACATCAGCCGCGGCATCGATGAGACGACCTTCGTATCGCGGCCCGAATCATCAGGCTTGACAATTGTTTTCGCAACGTAGCAAACGGTAGGTCAAACGGTTCCGCGCTGACAACTGAATCGCGAAAGCCTTACGACGCCGTCAAAAGCGCGTCGGCCAGGTCTGCCAGCCAGGCGCGATCCGCCGGTACCCAGTCGACATCGGGCAGGTCGGCCGCGCTTACCCAGCGCAACGCCCGGTGATCATGCGGGTGGGGTTCGCCGCCCAGCAGGCGCACTCGATAGGCGCGCAGCGTCATGGTGTCGTTCAGCGGGATGTCGCCGCCCAGCCGGTCTCCCACGGCGACGTCGCCGACCTGCAGGCCCAGCTCCTCGGCCAGCTCGCGGGCCAGGGCTTTCGGCTCGGTTTCGCCGGGCGCGACCTTCCCCCCGGGAAGTTCCCAGCGGCCGGCCAATTCCGGTGGCCGGACGCGTTGTGCGATCAGGACAGCGGAGCCGCGGATGACGGCGCCGGCGACGACGATCTGGGTCGGCATGGGCGGTCAGCCCACCACTGCGCCCCGAACCGCTTCGACGAATGCGCGCAAGTCGCGTTCTCGATTCCCGAAGCGCAGCGGCCAGTGCGTCAGCCGCAAGTCCGTGACGCCGGCTTTCGACAGCGCGGCCGCGTCCGCGGCGACGGCGGCCAGATCCGGCCGGTCGTCGTCTGCCTTGACCCGAAGCGAGCCGGTGACACCGAAGCCGTGCGGGTCGCCGCCGACATCGTCGACCGCCGCACGCATCCGCCCGATTCCGTCAGCGAGGTCGCGGGCGTCCTGACCCCAAGGGATCCAATACTTTCCGAAGCGCGCGAGCCTGCGGGCGACGGCACGATTGACCGTTCCGCTCACCCAGATCGGTACCCCGCCGGGCTGCCGGGGTTTGGGCATCTGGTGAATCCGGTCGAAGGTCAACTCCGGTGACGCGTAGCTGACCTCGTTCTCCCGCCACAACCGGGTGCACACCTCGAGCGTCTGATCCAGGATCGCCCCACGCTTGGCGAAATCGACTCCGGCCACGTCGTATTCCTCGCGCTGCCAGCCGACCCCGACCCCGAGATCGACCCGGCCACCCGACAGAACATCCAGTGTTGCAACGGTTTTCGCGAGAACGGCGGCGGGACGTAGCGCGGCGAGCAGGATGTTGGTGCCCAGCCGGATGCGTTCGGTGCGCGCCGCGAGGTAGGTCAGGACGGTGAGCGGTTCCAGCCAGGGCCCGTCCGGCCCGGTGGGCTGGCGACCGCCGGCGGTTCCCCCCACGCCGGGATCGGCGTATGCGTCCATGTTCATGCCGAACGCGATGTGCTCGGAGACCAGCACGCGGTCGAACCCGGCGCTTTCCAGCACGTGCGCCCAGTCGGTGAGGTGCTCCCAGTTCGCCGGCGCCTCGGCGGAGAAGGAGGGGATTCCCATCGAGAGCTGTATCGAGGCCATTCGGCAGGTTAACCGATCGATACCGACCGGCCGGATCCTCACACCTTGTTTCGGTACACGTCGTTCAGGTCGGCGGTGACGAGTTTGGCTACCTCTTCGGCCCGCTCGGGGGATTTGTACGGGCCGCCGATCTCGATGTAAACGCTCCATTCGCCGTCCGCGTCGGCGAAGACTTTGACGGCGTCGGATCGTTCAAGGTACTCGCGATGCAGCGCAACGAAGTCGTCAGGTTTCATGCGGTCAGGGTAGGGCAGAGCAGGTCATGCCACTGCGCTGTTCATCGTCGCGTACAGCAGAGTTCGCGTTGCGCTGCAATCGTATTCACTTGCGCAGCGTGAATTGATTGACGTCGATGTACCCATCCCGGAATGCCTGGGCGCAGCCGGTCAGATACCTCATGTATCGCTGGTAGACCTCTTCGGACTGAATCCTGACGGCCTCGCTGTGGCGTTCTTCCAAGGCCAGGGCCCAGCGGTCGAGCGTCCTCGCATAGTGCAGCTGCAGTGACTGCCGACGGCTCAGGTTGAAACCCGCCTTCGAGGCGTGGAACTCCACCATTTCGATCGGCGGCAACTGGCCACCGGGGAAGATCTCGGTGCCGATGAAGTCGGTGAAGCTGTTCAACTCTTCGGTCATCGGCAGGCCGCGTTCGAACATTTGCTGCGGCGTCAGCATGGTGATCGTGTGCAGCATCATCACCCCGTCGTCGGGCAGGATGCGGTAGGCCAACTCGAAGAAATCGTCGTAGCGGTCGTAGCCGAAGTGCTCGAACGCACCGATGGACACGATCCGGTCGACGGGTTCGTCGAACTGCTCCCAGCCTTGCAGCAACACCCGCCTGCTGCGCGTGGTGTCCATCTCGTCGAGAAGCTTTCGCACGTGGGCGGCCTGGTGCTGCGACAACGTCAAACCGATGACGTTCACGTCGTACTTGACGACCGCGCGGCGGATCGTGCTGCCCCAGCCGCAGCCGACCTCGAGCAGCGTCATGCCCGGGCGCAGACCCAGCTTGCCCAGCGACAGATCCACCTTGCGGATCTGCGCCTCTTCGAGGGTGATGGGTTGGAGCCGATCGAAGTAGGCGCAGCTGTAGGTCATCGTGGGATCGAGGAACAGCCGGAAGAAATCGTCGGACAAGTCGTAGTGCGCCTGGACTTCTTCGAAGTGCGGCGTCAGCTTCTCGGACATGGCGGCCACGTGCCTCCCTAACTCGGGGCCTCTACTTCTTCACGGAGCGTCCGCTGACCTGGTTCACCCCGTTTTCCCCAAAATGCCGGACTCAAACGCCCGGGGTGAGGGCGTAACGTGGCAGCCGGCAAGGTTTTTCGCATAGAAAGGTTTGCTGCAGATGGCCGTATTGACCGATGAACAAGTAGATGCCGCCCTACCCGACCTGGACGGTTGGGAGCGTGCGGACGGAGTTTTACGCCGCTCGATCAAGTTTGGAAGCTTCCTGGCCGGCATCGACGCGGTGCGCCGGGTGGGCGAGCACGCCGAAAGCAAAGATCACCATCCCGACATCGATATTCGTTGGCGTACAGTAACTTTCGCGCTGGTTACGCATTCCGAGGGCGGTATCACCCGCAACGACGTCGAGATGGCCCGCGATATCAACGGGATCGTCGCGGACTAACTAGCCCAGCGTCGACGCGGCCCGCGCTTGCGACTGCGCAGCCGGCGTCGAGTCCGACCCGGCGGACCGTTTGCCGGAGGCCGCAATGACAACCAACGTTGCCATTGCCGCCACCGTGTAGGCCAGCCCCGCCCACGCCAAATACCAGGGCCGGCTGATCTGCCAGATGTTGGGCTGCGCGAGTAGCAGCAACCACGGCACGCCGACGATGGTCAGCGCCAGCCAGCCCCAGCCCGCGATCCGCATGCCGGGCCGCGCGCGCAACGGTCCATGAATCAGCCACATCATCAGCGGCACCAGCCACACCCAGTGATGGGTCCACGAAATCGGTGACATCAGCAGCCCGAACATCTCGACCACCAGCAACTTGCCGAGCCGATCCGACGAGTCCACCCCGCGCCATGCCAGGACGGCCAGTACCGCCGTGACGGCGATGGCAATCAAGACCAGCGGACCGAACCCGGCGTCGTGGCCCAGGATCCGGGAGATGCCGCCGCGCCAGGACTGATTGATCGACGTGGCGATGGGCCCGACCCGACGTGCGTCGCCGAGCAGATCGGTGAAGTAGTAGCGGGTCTGATCGCCGACGATCAACACCGACAGCGCGATGGTGGCAAAGAATACGACCGCCGAGAACGCGGCCGCGGCGAACCGCCGGACACCGACCAGATAGACCCCCGCGATGGCCGGGGTCAACTTGATCCCCGCCGCCACGCCGACCAACAGCCCCGACAGCCACCACCGCGTGGTGTAGATCGCCCAGAGCACCGCCAGCATCAGAAAGACGTTGATCTGCCCGTAGTCGAAGTTGTTGCGCAGCGGCTCAATCCAGATCGCGACCGCCGTCCACGCCATCGCGACACGCCGGCCGCTGCCGTGCGGCACGCCGAGTAGGCGCTGGCTGATCCGCACCGAGCCGTACAACGCGGCCATCATGGCGACCAGCCACAGAAAAGCAACCAGGCCAAACGGCAGCAGGTGCAACGGGTAGAAGACGATCGCCGCGAACGGCGGATACGTGAACGGCAGCGGGAAGTCCGGCGTGTGCTCGCTGTACACGAACTCGTACAGGGTGCCGGGGTGATCGATGGCGGCCGCGCCGCCGAGGTATACGTGCAGGTCGACGAAGTTCGCGCCGTTGGGCGTCAGGTACGTCAAGCCGAGTCGTGCGGCGATGCTCACGACCAATAGCAGCGGCGCGGCGGAGCTGATCAGACTCGCCAGCCGCCGGAAGATGGGTGCCGCCGGGGCGGCCAGATTGGTGTCTACTCGCCTGACTTTAGCGACCAGGGCAGACGCTGTGGTTTGTCCGTCGTCACCGCCGTCGCGCGCATTGCCGCGGACTTTGCAGTTCGGGGGCGTGTCGGCAGCCGTCTGGTCACCGCCATCACTCGTATCGATAACGATCAAATAAATGCCACACGTGTCACTTGAGTCCCACCAGCATCAAAGTAGCTTCGGCTCCTGTCACCTGTTGTCGATCCCTTGGGGGAGCAATGCCAAGCATCTGGACTTATGCGAAAGCGGCCGCCGTCGTCGTCGGTTCGTCTGCCGCCCTACTCACGGGCGGAATCGCCCACGCCGACCCTGCGCCGATTCCCGACCCCGGCCTGCAGAACATCCCACAGCAGTTGATCGCCTCGGCGGCCAACGCTCCGCAGATTCTGCAGAACCTCGCGACCGCCCTCGGCGCTCAGCCGCCGCAGGCCCCGGCCCAGCCCGGCATCACCTTCCCGGGCCTGACCTCGGCCGCACAGGCGCCCGCGGCGTCTGCCCCGGCGGGTATCCCGTCCATTCCGGGACTCACACCGGCCGCGACCGCACCGACCGCCCCCACGGCGGCCAGCCCGACGATCCCCGGCCTCGGCTCGATCCCTGGATTGGGACAGACGACGCCGGCGGCTCCCGCCGCTCCGGCGGCCAGCTCGGCTATTCCCGGGCTGGGCTCGATCCCGGGTCTGACGTCGCCGACGACACCCGCGTCCGCCGCTGCGCCGGCGCAGTCTCCGCTGTCCAACGTGGCGAACGTCAACATGCCGGCACTGCCCGGCCTGCCGCTGAGTGTGCCACCGAAGCTGTCGCTCCCGGGCGACCTGCCGGCACTGGCCACGGGCGCCGTCCCGGGCGCTGCGGCACCGGGTGCACCGGTGGCACCGGCCGCGCCTGCGCCGGCCGCGCCGCTGTCACTGCTCTCGGCCATTCCCTGAGCAGTCTGCTAACCGGCTAATCCACTACCGAAGGACGAGGACATCGTGGCAAGCACTTGGAATCTGTCCAAAGGTTTGGCCGCTGTCGTGACGGCTTCGGCTGCCGCGTTCGGGTTCTGCCCGAGCGCGGCGGCCGATCCGGCGGCACCGCAGCCGACACCGCAGCCCAACATGGCCCAGGGGCTACCCGGCCTGCCCGCGCTGTCGCAGCTGAGCCCCATCATTCAGCAAGCGGCGACCGACCCCGGTCAAGCGACACAGCTGCTGATGGCCGCCGCGCAAGCGTTCAGTCACAACCCGACAGCGCCCAGCGAATCGAAGAACGTGGCCGCGTCGGTGAATCAATTCGTTCAGGAGCCGGGTGCCCCGCTTCCCGGTGCGCCGGCTTCGGCGCCTAACGCCGCCCCGGCCGAGCATGTGCCCGGCGTCGGCGTCGTGCCGGGCACCCAGGCACACCTGCCGACGGGCATCGACCCGGCCCACGCCGCGGGTCCGGCCCCGGCGGCCGCTCCCCCGGCCGGCACGCCGCACGCTCCCGCACCGGGTGCGGCTCCGGGCCCGGCTCCCGCTCCGGCGGCCGCAGCCGCTCCAGGTCCCGCACCCGCTCCAGTCGCTGCACCGGCGGCCGCACCCGCGCCGGGTCCGGCACCCGCCCCGGCGGCCGCGGCCGCGGCCGCGCCCGCGCCGGACCCCGCGCCCGGCGCGGCGGCTCCGGGTTTCGGCCCTGGCGCGCCGATTACGCAGGACTTCATGTATCCGTCGATCGGCAGCAATTGCCTGGCCGACGGCAGTAGCGCGCTAGCTGCCGCGCTATCGGTGGCGGGGCCTGCCACGATCCCGCTGCCCGGCCCCAAAGCCGGCCAGACCGCCTATGTGTTCACCGCTGTCGGCACGCCCGGACCCGCCGAGGTGCAGAAGCTGCCGCTGAATGTCACCTGGGTGAACCTGACCACGGGCAAGTCGGGCACCGTCACACTGCAGCCGCGCACCGACATCAATCCCGACGGGCCGACGACCTTGACCGGGATCGCCGACACCGGTTCGGGCAGCGTCATGTCGACGATCTTCGGTCAGGTCACGACCAAAGAAAAGCAGTGCCAGTTCCTGCCCACCATCGGCTCAACCGTGGTGCCCTAAAGCCAACCAACACCCGCACATAAGGCGGGGTTGGCTAGTACGCCATGAACAGGATTGCGTCGCGGTCGTACTCCAGGCCCGGATGAACGCTGGACAGGTGAGCCTGGGTCAGCTCGACCAACTCATCCTCATCCTTGCCGACGATGGCTTCTCCGCACGGACACGTCAGGTGTGTCTTCACGTTGCCGCCCTTCCCTTCTGGTGACCTACTACTTAGCCGCCTTGGCTGCTGCTTTAATCTGCTTCTTGTACTCCCGCACCTTGCCCATCGATTGGTCATCGACGATGTCGGCGACGGAGATGTGCGATCCGGCCCTGCCGAAGTCCCCGGCCGCCGCGCGCCAGCCTTTCGGCGTCACGCCATACTGCTTGCCCAGCAGGGCCAGAAAGATCTGCGCCTTCACGTCGCCGAAGCCGGGCAGGCCCTTGATGCGCTGCAACAGCTCGCTTCCGTCCGGGTCACCGGCGGTCCACAATCCCGCCGCGTCACCGTCGTAGCGGTCCACGATGATCTGCGCCAGGGTCTGGATGCGTTTGGCCATCGAACCCGGAAAACGATGTATCGCAGGCCTTTCCGAGCACAACGCAGCGAACTTGTCCGGGTCGTAATCGGCGATCACGGCGGCGTCGAAGCTGCCCATCCGGTCCGCGATCTTCTTCGGTCCCGCGAAGGCAGTTTCAAATGTCACCTGTTGATCCAGCACCATCCCGATCAGCAAAGCCAGCGGATCGTCGGCCAGCAGCTTGTCGGCCTCAGGATCCTGAGCCAGGCAAATTTTCACCGTCAACGACCAACCTTTCGCTGAACACCCTAAGACCGACGACCAACTTGACGACAGACTACCCACCAGAAAGGCGCTGACGACCAGCGCATTACCACCGAGCTATCGTGGCGAGGTGGTGGATGAAGCCAAATTGGCACTGATGGTTGCCCGCGACGAACTGCATCAACTTGTCAATGCCTATTGCCGGGCCGTCGACCGCGCCGACTATGAAACGCTCCGGGACCTGTACCACCCGGACGCGACCGATTCGCACGGCTCGTTCTCGACGGGCGGCGCCGAAGCGTTCATCGCGCAACTACGGGCGGCGGAGCCGTATGTGCGTGTCTCCCAACACAACATCACCACGACGAACTTCGTGGTCGAGGGTGACGGGGCGCGCGGCGAGATCTACTGCCTGGTGTTTCACACCTTCGCCGGACCCGAACACGACATCGACGTCGTCATCGGCGGCCGGTACCTGGACACCTACATCAAGCACGACGGCCGCTGGAAGTTCCTCCAACGCACCATCGTGGCGGATTGGGCATACCAAAACGATCCGTCCCAAGTGGACTTCTCGCATCCCAGTACCCGCGGCAGCATGCGCGGCAAACCGGGCAAGGCAGACCCCTCGATCGGACTGTTCAGCCTCCCCCGAGGCTGAACCAAAATCCCTGTCTGCCAACAATTTTGGGCGGATTAGCCGCCGCTCTTACGACGGAATTCCCGACGGCCACCGGCCGCTGAACCGTGCGCCCGGGACTGCTTGCCGCCGCCACCGTCTCTGTGGTCGGATCCGCCCGAAGACTTGGCCATCTTGCGCTCCAAGGCTTCGCGGAACTTGCGCTTGTTGTCGTCCTCCGCCTCCGCGGGCGTGGCGTCTTTTCCGGAGTTCGATTCGGCCATATCGGCAGCCTAGCCCGACTACCGCTTGCCCGGCGGCATGCCGTACAGGTGGGAGATCGGCAGCGTCAGCACCACCCGCCGATCGGTGACCATGGCGTGGCGGTACTCATCCCAATCCGGATGCTCACCGGCGATATTGCGATACAACGCAATCAACGCTTCGACGGTGTCGTCATCGGGTGCGGCGGCCGGGGGCGTCAGTTCCGCGGTGCCCTCGGCGACCGCATACGACCAGCCGTCGTCGGAGTCGACCAGGATCGAGGCCCGCGGATCGCGGCGCAAATTGCGGGTCTTGGCCCGCGGCTCGGTGATCGATACCCGGATGACCAACTCACGCGGGTCGAAGTGGTAACTCACGTTCGACAGTTGCGGGCGCCCGTCGCCTTTGATCGTGGCCAGCACCCCCAGGGAGTTCCCTGCGATCAGTGCCAGCAGCTTGTCGTCGAAGACTTGGCGTCCCATCCCCAAAGACTACGTCGCTCTGGTGCAATCGGATCATGACCAAGTACGCGGTGTTCCTGCGCGGTGTCAACGTCGGCGGCGTCAATCTAAAAATGGCCGAGGTCTCCGCGGCCCTGACCGACGCGGGGTTCACGGCCGTACGCACCATCCTGGCCACGGGCAACGTGTTGTTGGAGTCGTCCGCCAAGGCGCCCGCGGTCCGCAAGAAGGCCGAGGCCACCTTGCGTGAAAGGTTCGGTTACGACGCGTGGGTACTGGCCTACGACGTCGATGCGGTGCGCGCCGTCGTCGACGCCTACCCGTTCGAGCCCGAGGTGGACGGCTATCAGTCCTACGTCACGTTCGTCGCCGACAGCGCGGTGTTCGACGAGCTCGCAGCATTGGCGAAAGACGCCGGTCCCGACGAGAAGATCAGCCGCGGCGACGGCGTCATCTACTGGCAGGTACCCAAGGGCAGCACGCTGGACAGCACGATCGGCAAAACGATGGGCAAGCCGCGATACAAGTCGTCGACCACCACCCGCAATATGCGCACCCTGGCCAAACTGTTGCGGTGATGCGCACGCCAAAGGTCGGTAAGGTTTGCCTCGATGACCTCCGCCCAAGAGCCCGCAAAAGGGAAGGTCTCGCTGGAAGGCGTCTCCGAGACCGCCCTACTGACGCTGAATGCGCGAGCCACCGAAGCGCGCCACCCCGACCCCCTGATCGTCGATCCGATGGCGATATCGCTGGTCGACTCGATCGACTACGACTTCGCCAAGTTCGGCCGGCCGCGCCAGGACATCGCGCTGCGCGCAAGGCTGTTCGATACCCAGGCCCTGGCCTACCTGGCTGAGCACCCGACGGCCACCGTGGTGGCGCTGGCCGAGGGCCTGCAAACCAGCTTCTGGCGGTTGGAGGCAGACCAACCGGGCGCCCAATTCCGTTGGCTTACCGTTGATTTGCCCGCCATCATCGATATTCGGACCCGGCTGCTGCCGTCGGCTGAGCGAGTCGCGACGTCCGCCCAGTCGGCCCTGGACTACAGCTGGATGGATTCGGTAGACCCTGCCGGCGGCGTGTTCATCACCGCCGAGGGGCTCCTGATGTATCTGCAACCCGAGCAGGCGATGGGACTGATTACCCAGTGCGCCAGCAGGTTTCCCGGCGGCCGGATGATGTTCGACCTGCCGCCCGCCTGGGTGTCGCGGGTGAGCCGGCGCGGCATGCGAACCTCGCGACGCTACAAGGGGCCGCCGCTGCCGTTCAGCCTGTCGGCTGCCGAGGTGGCCGACCTGGTGAACAGCGTGCCGGGTGTCCGCGCGGTCCAGGATTTGCGGCTGCCACCGGGACGCGGCCGCGCATTCAACGCGGCGGTGTCGGTGATCTATCGCGCGCGTATGTTCACCGCGCTGAGGCCGTGCTTGACACTGCTGGAGTTCGGCTAGCGCGAGTCCTCGTCGGGCACCGCCTCGATGTAGCGCAGCGCATCGGCCTTGCCCAGCCCGAGTCCGCGGGCGACATGAACGTACTCGCGGGCCGCGGCCGCCATCGCCGCGTCGGTCGGGTCGTAACGGGCGATGAAAGTGCCGAAGCGACCGCGAGTTTCGACAATGGCCGCTGTCTCCAGCTCACGGTATGCCCGCGCGACCGTGTTGACCGCCACTCCGAGTTGTCCGGCCAGCTCGCGCACCGTCGGCAAGCGGCTGCCGGGCGGCAAGGCGCCGTCCCGCACACCGTCAATGACCTGCGTCCGAAGCTGGTCGAACAACGGCCGGCCGCCCTTGAGGTCGACCCTTAGCCATTCGCCCAGCTCCACGTATCCAGTATTACCCCAAGCACCGCTATGTTGGTGGCATGCGAGTGACGGTGCTCAGCGGCGCAGGGATCTCCGCAGAGAGCGGAGTGCCGACATTTCGCGACGACAAGAACGGATTGTGGGCCCGTTTCGACCCCTACGAGCTGTCCAGCACCCAAGGCTGGCTCGACAACCCCGAGCGGGTGTGGGGCTGGTATCTGTGGCGGCATTATCTGGTGGGCACCGTCGAACCCAATGACGGACACCGGGCCATCGCCGCGTGGCAGGACTACGCCGAGGTCAGCGTCGTCACCCAGAACGTCGACGACTTGCACGAGCGCGCAGGCAGCTCCCCGGTGCACCACCTGCACGGCAGCCTATTCGAATTCCGTTGCGCGAGTTGCGATACGCCTTACAACGACGCCCTGCCCGAGATGCCGGAACCGGCGCTCGAGGTGCAACCGCCGCTGTGCGGCCGTTGCGGCGGGCTGATTCGGCCCGACATCGTCTGGTTCGGCGAGCAGCTGCCCGAGGGCCCGTGGCGGCACGCCGTCGAGGCGACCCAGGCGGCCGACGTGATGGTGGTGGTGGGAACCTCGGCGATCGTCTATCCGGCCGCCGGCCTCGCCGATCTCGCGCTCTCCCGCGGCACCACCGTGATCGAGGTCAATCCCGAGCCGACCCCGCTCTCCGACAGCGTCACGCTCAGCATTCGCGAGCCGGCGAGTCGGGCACTGCCGGGGCTGCTGCAGCGGCTGCCCGCCCTGCTGAAGTAGCGCCCAGCGCGTTACGGCCGGCGCGCGCGTCCCAGCAACAGTTCGGACACCGGCATCGGCGACCACGCCGGCAGGGTCCACTCCCGCCGGGAACTGCGTACCTCGAATCCGGCGGCGACGATCGCGCGTTCGGTATCGCGGTGGGTGTGGCAATTGCCCAGCAGCCGGGGCCAGACGGTCCGGTCAGCGAAGCGCTGCAGCCGGCCGCGGATACCGGCGCTGGCCACGTGCTCGAGATAGCGCAACTCCCCGCCCGGGCGCAGTAACCCGTACAGGCGCCGCAGCACCATCTCGGGGTCGCGCACCGAGCACAGCACCAGCGAGCACACCACCGCGTCGAACGGCTGCCCGCCGCGGAACTCCTCCACGGTCTCGTTGGTCAGCACGACCGGAACGGGGGCGGCCGCGGCGGCGGCCTGCGCGCGGGCCACCAACCGAGGCTCGGGTTCCATCGCGACCACCTGCCGGACGGACGCGGGGTAATAGGGGAAGTTCGTTCCGATACCCGCCCCGACTTCGAGCACCCGGCCCGACAATCCGGCCAGGTTCTCCCGGCGCAAGGCCCGGACCGCCTCCGTCTCGTGCGCCGCGGCAACCGGCCACACCCGCGCGAAGAACGGGTTGTCGCATGGTGCTGTTACTGCTGCTGTCATCCCCCACCTATTCGATTCGGAACGGGCTAGTCGATTCGGAACGGGCCTCAGCATAAATGCCCGACCGAACAGGTCACTGCCGATCCCTAGCTTGGCTACCAACGCTGCCCCCCGGCATCCGCCAGACTTACCCGATTTTCGTCACCGTCTCCTCGACGGGATACCCGTTGTGCTGCACCGAGATCGCGACCGGCTCGATCGGCGCGGCCGGCGCGGCCGGTCCCTCGCTGATCCCGATCCGCTGGTGCAGCCACACCAGCGGCCTGGGCGCCCACCAGTTCCAGCGGCCCATCACGTGCATGAATGCCGGAACCAGGACCATCCGCACCAGGGTCGCGTCCACAAACACGGCCAGGGTCAGGCCCAGACCGAACATCCGCATGAACGACACGTGTGCGGCGATCAGCGCGGCGAACGACATCGACATCACCAACGCGGCCGCGGTGATGACCCGGCCGGTGCGCGCGACGCCGTGCGCCACCGCCTCGTCGTTGGCGGCGTGCGCCGCTTTGGCGGTCGACGTCATCGGCCGGTACTGCAGCCAGTACTCGCGGATCCGCGAGATCAGGAACACCTCATAGTCCATCGACAAGCCGAACGCGATGCAGAACAACAGCACCGGCATGTTCGCCACCAGCGTGCCGCTCGGTGTTGTTCCCAGCGCGCCGAGATGGCCGTCCTGGAAAATCCACACCAGGGCGCCGAACGCCGCGGTCAGCGAGAGCACGTTGCACATCAGCGCCTTCACCGGCAGCACCACGCTGCCGGTGAGCAGGAACAGCAAGACAAAGGTGACCGCGGCCATCACGCCCAGCACCATCGGAAGGCGGTCCGTCACCGCAGCGACGCTGTCGCGGTTGACCTGCGCGACACCGGCCATCTCGACGGAACGGCCGGCGGGCCCGGGTACCTGATGCAGCCGGTTGAGCTGGGTGTCGTTCGCTTGTGAGAACAGCGGCGCCGTGCTGCTGACGGTCAGGAAAGCGCTGCCGTCGACCAGCCCGGTGGCCCCCGCCGGTGGCCCCACCTGATTTCCGCCGACGAAGGTTCCGCTCGGGGCCGATACCGCCGACACGTCCGGGACCCGCGACAACGCCGCGGCGTAGGTGTCAAGATCCGCCGGGCTCACGCCGCGCGCATCGGGAATCACGATGGGCACCACCGTCGCGGAATCGTGCGCGAAACCGGTGCGCAAGCGGTCACCGACCTGATGCGACGACGTCGACGTGGGCAACACCCGATCGTCCGGGAAACCCCACTTCACCGAGAGGAACGGAAGTCCGAGCAGGAGCAGCAGGGTGACTACGACCAGACCGACCGGGAGCCAGCGGCGCATCACGAACTTGCTCGACCGGTACCAGAACATCTGCTCGACCGGCTTGTGCACGGGCTCGGGGCGGCCCAGCATCCGCCGCACCAGCCGGCGCACGTCCAGCGAGTCCAGCCGGGGACCCAACAGCACGATCGCGGCCGGGGTGATCACGATCGACGCGGTCGCGACGAAGGCCACGGTGGCGACACCCGCATAGGCGAACGACTTCAGGAAGTACATCGGGAACAGTGCCGTCGCCGACATCGACAGGGCGACGGTGACCGCGGAGAACAGCACGGTGCGACCGGACGTGGCCATGGTCCGGATCAGTGCCTCGTCTCGGTCACTGCCCTCGGCCAACTCGTCGCGATAGCGGCTGACGATCAGCAGCGTGTAATCGATGGCCAGCGCCAGGCCGAGCGCGGTGCTCAAGTTGAGCGCGAAGATCGACACCTCGGTGGTGAACGTGACGAGCCGCAACACCGTCATGGAGCCGACGACGGCCAGCGCGCCGAGGGCCATCGGCAGCGCCGCCGCCAGCAGCCCACCGAATACCCAGACCAGCACCAGGAAGCTGAGCGGGATCGCGATGATCTCCATCATCAAGAGGTCTTCTTGGTTCTGCGTGTTGATCTGGGCGTATTGCATCGCAGAGCCACCGGCGCGGACGGTGACGCCGTCACGGTCGTGGACGAGCTGTTCGGACAGGGTTTGGGCGTTTTTCTGCGCGTCGTTTTCGCCGCCCTTGAGGTTGACGACGATCAACCCCGACTTGGCGTCCTTGCTCAGCAGGTCGGCAGCGGCTTGCGGCGGCGCGGTCCACGGCGAGGACACGTTGTAGACCAAGGTCGAGTGCTGCAGCTGGTCGACGAGATCGGTGCCCACCTTGCGGGCCTGGTCGCTATTGGCGCCCGCGGGGGCGGTTACCAGAATCAGCATCTGCTGACCGCTCTGCCCGAACTTGTCGCCCAACACCTTGATGGCCCGCGCCGACTCGGAGTTCGGGTCCTGGAAACCGCCCGGAGCCAAGCTCTTGGCGACCGGCAAACCGAAGACCGCTGCGGCGATGAATACCAGGACCCCGGCCGCGATGATCCGGCGGGGCACGGCGATGGCCAGCCGAGCGATCCTTGGCAGCATCTATGCTTCCTCCCCCGGTGGCGATCCCCGCGGGGGCGCGCACCATATTCGCGGTAACCTAGCCGCGGTAAGTGACAGGTGTCAAACAACTCCTTACCGAGCTACGTGGTAAGACCCCGAATGGTTCGATGCGGTTTCAAACCCGCGAACGGTAAGAGTCCGGCTAGAAAAATGGGCGCCAACTAAGCCGCTCAGGGGCCAAATCTCGCTCGAGACGTCAGGCAACCCTACTGGCGAGTAAATTGCCATAATTTTCCGAATCGTGACTCACCGATTCCTTAATGGTTGCTCTTAGGCTCAGTCTCATGTGGATCGACGACATGAGCGCGGACGTCATCAAGGTTGACTTCGAGGCCCTCTACCACGGCGACGTGTTGGTGGAAGGTGAGACCTCCGAGCAGTTTGACGACTGGCACCCGCTCCCGAACGCGAGCTGACCATCATGAGCTTGCTCGCACGGCTACTTATGGCCGAACCCGCAGTCTCTCGCTGGTTCCGTCGATCCCATTGATCTTGTTGCCAACAAAAACCCCCGCCGTGGCGGGGGTTTTTGTGTATCTGCCTTGAACCAGCCTCAGCGCGGCGCCATCCGGATGGCGCCGTCGAGACGGATCACCTCGCCGTTGATCATCGGATTCTCCACGATGTGCACCGCCAGCGCGCCGTACTCGTCGGGATCACCCAACCGCGCCGGGTGCGGCACCTGCTTGCCCAGTGATTTCTGCGCCTCCTCGGGCAGCGAACCCAGCAGCGGGGTCTTGAACAACCCCGGCGCAATGGTCACCACGCGGATGAGCTCGCGCGACAGGTCGCGGGCGATCGGCAGCGTCATGCCGACCACGCCGCCCTTGGACGCGGAGTAGGCAGCCTGCCCGACCTGGCCCTCGAACGCGGCGACCGACGCGGTGTTGATGATGACGCCGCGCTCCTCGCCGAGCGGTTCGGTCTTGGCGATCCGCTCAGCGGCCAGCCGCAGCACGTTGAAGGTGCCGATCAGGTTAACCCCGATCACCTTCTTGAAGGCGTCCAGCGGGAACGGGCCGTCCTTGGACAGCGTCTTGATCGCGTTGCCGATGCCCGCACAGTTGACGTTGATGCGCAGCGAACCCAGCGACTCGGCGACGTCGAGGGCCTTGCTGACGCCCTCCTCATCGGTGACATCGGTCGCGACGAACTTCGCTCGGTCCCCCAATTCGGCCACGACCTCTTCGCCGCGCAGGTCGATCACGACCACTTGCGCGCCCGCGTCCAGCAGCCGTTTGGTGGTGGCCAGGCCCAGACCTGACGCGCCCCCGGTGACGACGGCAACGGCGTCTTTGATCTCCATGCAAGTCCTTTCGTGCTGCGATCCTGCCGACCTACCAGTTGGTCGGGACTATACCCAGTCCCCGAGGATGTCCTGAACGTCGGTCACCGCCACCGCCGGGCGAGGCGTGTCGTTCGGCGTGCGGGAGAACCGTGGCGCCGGGCGCGGCTGCAGGTTGCCGTTGTGGTCGTAGAAGACATCCCGCTCGGTGTTGTGCGGCTCGGTCTGCACCTCGCCGAACGCCAGCACCGGCGTCACACACGCATCGGAGTCGGCGAACACCTTGGCCCAGTGATCGCGGTCGTGACTGGCGAACGTCTTCGTGAGCACTGCTCGCAGCTCGGGCCAGCGGGCGACGTCGTTTTGTCCCGGGATATCGGCACCGTCCAAACCCAGCCCGGTCAGCATCGCGGCGTAGAACTGCGGCTCGATGGCGCCGACCGCGACGTAGCGACCGTCGGCGCATTCGTAGGTGTCGTAGTAAGGCGCTCCGCCGTCGAGCATGTTGGTGCCGCGCGCGTCGGTCCACATGCCGGCGGCGCGCATCTGCCACATCATCTGGACGAGCACGCCGGACCCGTCGACCATCGCGGCGTCGACGACCTGCCCCTTGCCGGAGGACTGCCGCTCCCACAGCGCGGCGAGGATGCCGACGAGCAGAAACATCGAGCCGCCACCGAAGTCGCCGGCCAGGTTCAGCGGCGGCACCGGCCGCTCGCCCGCCCGGCCGATGGAGTGCAGGATGCCGTTCAGGGAGATGTAGTTGATGTCGTGGCCGGCCTGCTGGCTGCGCGGCCCCGTCTGACCCCAGCCGGTCATCCGCGCGTAGATCAGCCGTTCGTTGACCTTGGCGCAGTCTTCGGGACCCAAGCCGAGTCGCTCGGTCACGCCCGGGCGATAACCCTCGATCAGCACGTCGGCCTTGGCGATCAGGTCGAGGACCAGTTTGCGGCCCTCGTCGGACTTGAGGTCGGCGGCGACGACGCGCCGATTGCGATTCGTGGTGTCTTTTACTGCGCCACTGGGATTCACCGACGGGCGATCGATGCGCACCACGTCGGCGCCCAGATCTCCCAGGATCATCGCGGCATGCGGGCCCGGCCCGATGCCGGCCAACTCCACTACCCGCAGTCCATTCAGCGGTCCAGCCATGATCTACCGACCTTTCGTCTGCTCCGACGCGTGTCACCCCGGTCGTTGGCATCTTCGCAGCCGCCTTCGACGGCCGCGCACCCCGGTCACCTAGGGTGGGCCAATGCCGCAATCCGCTATCGACACACTCGCTCCCGTCGCGGGGCTTGACGTCGCTCTTTCCGACGGCGTGCTGTCGGTGACCATCGACCGGCCGGACAGCCTCAACTCGGTCACCACCCGGGTGCTGGCCGGGATCGCCGACGCGGTCGAGAGCGCGGCCACCGACCCGGAGGTCAGGGTGGTGCGCTTGGGTGGCGCCGGCCGAGGCTTCTGCTCCGGCGCGGGGATGAGCGTTGACGACGTGGCCGATGCCGGCTCCGGCAGCGAGATCATCGCCCAAGCCAACCGGGCCGTTAGGGCCATTACGAAGTCGCCACGACCGGTCGTCGCCGTCGTTCAGGGACCCGCGGCCGGGGTCGGGGTCTCGCTGGCCCTGGCCTGCGACGTCGTATTGGCTTCGGAGAAGGCATTTTTCATGCTCGCGTTCACCAAGATCGGGCTAATGCCCGACGGCGGCGCCTCGGCCTTGGTCGCCGCGGCGATCGGCCGGATCCGCGCGATGCGGATGGCGCTGCTGGCCGAGCGGTTGCCGGCCGCCGAGGCGTTGTCCGCCGGCCTGGTCAGCGCCGTCTACCCGGCCGAGACCTTCGACGCCGACGTCGAGAAGGTGATTTCGACCTTGTTGGCGGGACCCGCCGTGGCCTACGCCAAGACCAAGGACGCGATCAACGCTGCCACCCTGACCGAGTTGGACGCGGCCCTGGAGCGCGAACTCCAGGGTCAGGCCGGTTTGCTGCGTTCCCACGACTTCAAAGAGGGCGCGACGGCATTCCGAGAGCGCCGCACTGCCGGCTTCAGCGACCGCTAAGGCCCAAATCGGCGGCCGAACCGGCCATCCTTCCCGGCGTCAGTTCCGAATAACTGACATAAGGGAAGGAAATCAATGGCTGGACAGCTGCGCTGCCTGGTGACCGGGGCGACCGGCTATGTCGGCGCCCGCCTGGTGCCGTCCTTACTCGACCACGGCCACCACGTGCGTGCGCTGGCTCGCGACCCGAGCAAATTGGCGGACGTACCGTGGCGCGGGCAGGTCGAGTTGGCGCGCGGCGACCTCGCCGACGTCGATTCGCTGGTCGACGCATTCGCCGGCATGGATGTCGTCTACTACCTGGTTCATTCGATGGGGACATCGAAGAATTTCGCCGACGAGGAACAGCGCTCGGTCCGCAACGTCGTGACGGCCGCACGCCGCACCGGAGTGCGACGGGTGGTCTATCTCGGGGGACTGCATCCGGAGGACGGCGCCCTGTCGCCGCATCTCGAGTCGCGCAAGGCGGTCGGCGAAGCGCTGATCGACTCGGGAATCGACACGGTGGTGCTGCAGGCCGGCGTGGTCATCGGGTCGGGATCGGCGTCGTTCGAGATGATCCGGCACCTCACCGACCGGTTGCCGGTGATGACCACGCCGAAGTGGGTGCACAACAGAATTCAGCCGATCGCGGCGCGTGACGTGCTCTACTACCTGGTCGCCGCGGCAACCGCCCCGATCCCTTCGTCGCGATGCTGGGACATCGGCGGCCCCGACGTGTTGGAGTACGGCGACATGATGCGCGTCTACGCCGAGGTCGCTGGGCTGCGCCGGCGCTACCTGATCGTGCTGCCGTTCTTGACGCCGACGATTGCCAGCCTGTGGATTGGGACCGTGACCCCGATTCCGCCCGGTTTGGCGCGCCCGCTGATCGAATCGCTGGAATGCGATGCGGTGAAGGGCAATTCAGACATCGATACCATCATCCAGCGCCCGCCCGGCGGCCTGATCCCCTATCGCCGCGCAGTCGCGCTGGCGCTGCACCGCGCGGCGCCGGGCCTGCCCGATGCCAGCTGGGCCTCGTCGCGCTCCAATCCGGCCGAGTCACTGCCCAGCGACCCGGACTGGGCCGGCGAAATCGTCTACACCGAGGTGCGGACGGCGACGACAACCGCAGGGCCCGAAGAAGTCTGGACGGCCGCCGAGAACGCGGTCCACAGCCGCGCTCGTTGGACCGTGGCGGAGCGTCAACCCGGCACCGCGCTGCGGCTGCGCTCCCGGATGCGGGCACGGGGCACGGCGTGGGTGGAAATGACGGTGACGCCGCGAGACGGCGGTGGCAGCAGGTACACGCAGCGGGCGTTCTTTGTGCCGGCCGGCCTGTGGGGGCGGCTGTACTGGCTGGTGGCGCAGCCCCTGCATGCCGTTGCGCTGGCTGCGTTGGCCCGCAACGTGATTGGCGCCGGGGCTAGACGCCGAACATCGGTGGTAATACCAGCACCATGACCAGACCCCAGAAGAAGTGGGTCAGCATCGGGGCCAGAATCCCGCCGCTGGCGCGTCGCTCCAGCGCGCATACGGTGCCGAGGATGATCGCGGCGAAGCCGAGCATCGGATTGCCGCTCGCCAACGTCACGCAGAGATACAGCAGAGTCGAAATCGCCACTGGCGCACGCCGACCCAGCGCGGTATAGAGCGCACCCCGAAAGAACATCTCCTCGGCGACGCCGTTGATCAGAGTGATCACGACGACCAGCCAGAACGATCCCTGATGCGCGAATTGCAGCACCCGGGCGATCAGGGCCGCAACCGCCGGGATTTCGCGGGCGACCAATCCGCCGAGCACGAAGGTGCCACCGAGGAGCAGACCGATCGCCGTGCCGCTGATCACCGGGCGCTGATTGCGGCCGCGCCAGCAGATGCCGCCCAGATGCAGCGGCCCCGACAGGAACGCTCCGCCGATCCACACCGCCGCCAATACCAGGGTCAGCCAGTAGAAGCTCGACTCGCCCGGCGTACGTCGCAGCGAAAAGCCAAGCACCGCAGCACCGATCACCAGCGTGAGCGCGACGACGACGCGGCGCCGCCGCACCACCGAGGGCGGTTCATGGTGTGGCACAGCGACATTGGTGACGGCGCGACGCAGCTCGGAGAACACGCTGGCGCGGTATGGGGTGGTGACCTCGCTCATGCAATCCGTACCTTCGGGGTCCACGCGATCAAGAGGTCGAGCCCGGTCCGCAGCGCTCCCGCGATCGGGCCGGGCACCAGATTCACCAGTCCCAGCGTGGGCCGCGCGATGGGCAAGGTCACCACCCGGGCGACCCGCCGGATCCGCAGCGCATCGCCACCGGCCCACGCCGGATCGGTGTCGGCGAGGTCGTGGGGATCGGCCAGCGCGTTGACGGGCCGCGGCGCGCGCCTCGCCAGGCCTCGCAATGCCAGCTCGATGGCATCCTCGACGCCCAGTAGTCCGCCGGGCGGGTCGGGCACCCGACTGCGCAGGTCGCTTGCGGAGGCCACCATCGGGTGATCCAGCGACTCGACCAGGTCTGAAGCCAATCCTTGCGGTACCGGCAGCGCGAAGCCCGTGATCAACGACGCCAGCGCCGGGTTGACCCACGGCACCCACACCGACGCGTGCCACCTGCCCGCTATGCGTGCGTACGTCTTGAGCAGATCCCGATACGACGTGGTGTCGGGCCCATGGATGTCGTAGGCGCCGGCCGGGACCCGGTCCGGATCGGCCGCGGCCACCAGGTAGTGCAGCACATCGCGGATCGAGATCGGATCGATCGGGTTCTCCAGCCACTCCGGGATCGGAACGAACGGAAACCGGTCTCCCACGTAGCGCATCATCTCGAAGGACGTCGATCCGGCACCGATGATGATCGCGGCGCCCAGCCACACCAGTTCCGGCCCGTCGGGCACGGACAGGGCCTCGGCGACCTCGGCTCGGCTGGCCAGATGGTCGGACAGCCCGCCGCCGGCGGGCACAAACCCGCCCAGGTAAACGATGCGCCGTATCCCCGCGTCCCTGGCGGCAGCCGCGACGTTGGTGGCCGCCACCCGGTCGGCGTCGCGAAAGTCGGGCTGGCCGATCGCGTGCACCAGGTAATAGATGACGTCGACCGGCCCGGCGGCGTCCATTGCCGCCTGCGCCGACGCGGGGTCGGACGCATCGAGGCGGACCGGCGCGACCTCGTTACACCAGCCGAACCGCTTGAGACGCTTCGGGTTTCGAGTGGCGGCGACCACCTGGTGGTGGTCCGCGAGCAGCGCTGTGATCAGCCGCGACCCCACGTAGCCCGTCGCGCCGGTGACCAGAATCCGCATATCCTTGACCCTATCCCGGACGGGGTACGTCTAAACCCATGCGACCCGGCCGCAAGGATGCACCCGGCGGAATGCCGGGAAATGACCAGTGGTCATATTCACATCGAGTTAGGGTGAACTAACCAACCTACGGTGCCGTAACCCAAGACATGGACAAGATCACGGGGGGAAGTTCGGCAACGCTCGGACTGCAAACATCGACCATCGACACGGGACCCTCGATCGCAGCAGCTGCGGTCGAATTCCCCGACAACTATCACCCGCAAGAAGCGCTCATCGACAGGCTGAGCACCGTCCTCGGCCCACACTTCAGGCGATTCGCTCTCACCGCAGGCGTCGAGCACCGCCACCTCGCGGTGTCGATGGACCGCATGGAGCAGCTGAGCGGTTTCACCGAGGCAAACGAGGCCTATCTCGAAGTAGCACTGGAAATAGGTGAGCGGGCGCTGCTGAGGGCGTTTGACGAGGCCAAGGTCAATCCGTCGGAGGTCGACATCGTTTTCTCGACCACGGTCACCGGGCTGGCCGTACCGTCACTCGAGGCACGGCTGGCGGGCCGGGTCGGGCTACGCCCGGACGTCAAGCGCGTCCCGTTGTTCGGCTTGGGTTGCGCAGCGGGCGCGGCTGGGGTGGCCCGCATGCATGACTACCTGCGCGCCTTTCCCGACCAGGTGGCAGCGCTGCTGGCGGTGGAACTGTGCACACTGACGATTCAGCGCGACGACAGTTCGGTGGCCAATCTGGTTGCCACCAGCCTGTTTGGCGATGGCGCCGCCGCCGTCATCACCAAGGGCGCCGACCGCGCCGGTGACGAAAGTCGGGGCCCTCGGGTGTCGGCTACCCGAAGCCGGCTCTACCCGGACACCGAGGAAGTCATGGGGTGGAAAATTGGCAGCGAGGGCTTCCAGATCGTCCTGTCGGCGGACGTGGTGAACGTCGCCCAGAAGTACCTCGGTGACGACGTCCGCAAATTCCTCGCCGATCACGGGCTCACACCGCAGGACATCTCTCGATGGGTCTGTCACCCCGGCGGTCCGGCAGTGATCGAGGCGGTTGAGGAAGTGTTCGAATTGCCCGGCGACGCCCTCGATCGCACCCGAAACTCGTTGCGCGACAACGGAAATTTGTCATCGGTCTCGGTGCTGGATGTGCTTCGGGCCAACTTGGCGGATCCGCCGCCACCTGGTTCGATCGGTCTCATGATCGCGATGGGTCCGGCATTCTGCTCCGAGCTCGTTCTGCTGGCCTGGTAGCCCCGGACACGAGATAGTGGAGACATGTACTACCTGCTGATCCTGGCGGTCGGGCTCGAACGCATAGTCGAGCTGGTGCTGTCCAACCGGAATGCGCAATGGTCTTTTACCCAGGGCGGCAAGGAGTTTGGCCGGCCACACTACGTCGTGATGGTCGTCATTCACACCGGTCTGCTGGTCGGCTGCCTCGTCGAACCGTGGGCACTGCACCGGCCGTTCATCCCGTGGCTGGGCTGGCCGATGCTGGCGATCGCGGCGGCCAGCCAGGTACTGCGCTGGTGGTGCATCACCACGCTGGGCAAGCGGTGGAACACCCGGGTGATCGTGTTGCCGGAGGCACCCCTGGTGCAGCGGGGGCCCTACCGGTGGCTGCATCACCCGAACTATGTTGCGGTGGTGGCCGAAGGGTTCGCGTTACCGCTCGTGCACACCGCGTGGCTGACGGCGGCCACGTTCACGGTGGCCAACGCGATTCTGCTGACCGTGCGCATCCGGGTGGAGAATTCCGCATTGGGTTACACATGAGCACCCGCGCCGTCGACGATGCAGAGCGAAGCGATGAGGAGGAGCGGCGCTCATGACCTATGACACCGACCTGCTGATCGTCGGCGGCGGCCCCGGCGGGCTCGCCACGGCGTTGCAGGCGCGCCGGCACGGGCTTTCGGTCATCGTGGCCGAACCGCGCGAGGACCCGATCGACAAGGCGTGCGGCGAGGGGCTGATGCCCGGTGGCCTTGCGGAGCTGACGTCACTGGGTGTCGACCCGGTCGGGATGCCGTTTCGCGGGATCGCCTATGTCAGCGAGCAGCGTCGCGCCGAGGCGCTGTTTCGCACCGGTCCGGGCCGCGGCGTGCGACGCACCACCCTGCACGCCGCGCTCGAGGCACGCGCCAAAGAGCAAGACACCGAATGGATCCGGACGAAGGTAACCAGCGTCGAGCAGGATGCGCATGGCGTGAGTGCCGCCGGTATCCGGGCGAAGTTTTTGGTCGGCGCCGACGGACTGCACTCGACGGTCCGGCGCTCCGTCGGCATCAGAGCCACGGCCGGAAAGCCGCGACGGTACGGCGTGCGTTGGCATTTCACGGTGCCGGCATGGTCGGAGTTCGTCGAGGTGTACTGGTCCCGGCTGGGCGAGGCCTACGTGACGCCGGTGGAACCGGATCTGGTCGGCGTGGCGATCCTGTCGCAGGGACGGCCCGACCTGGGCTGGTTCCCGCGGCTGGCCCGACACCTCGAGGGCGCCAGCCGCGGGCATCCGCGGGGGTGCGGGCCGTTGCGGCAGGTGGTCTCGCGCCGCGTCGCGGGCCGGGTGCTGCTGGTGGGCGATGCGGCGGGCTACGAGGACGCGCTGACCGGCGAGGGCGTCAGCCTGGCCGTCAAACAGGCCGCGGCGGCGGTCGACGCCATCGTCAACCAGACACCGGCGGCGTATGAGGCGTCGTGGCACCGGGTTACCCGCAACTACCGGCTCCTCACCCGGGCGGTAGTGCTGGCCAGCACGCCGCGCGCCACGCGGCGCGCCATCGTGCCCGCGTGCGAACGCCTACCCGGGGTGTTTGGCTTCGGGGTCAACATTCTGGCGAGCTAGCGCTAGCGCGCCTTCCAGACCGGCTCCCGTTTCTCGGCGAACGCCAACGGTCCTTCCTTGGCATCCTCAGATCTGATCAGGGTGCGCATTTCGTTCACGGTGCGTTCCCAGCCCACCTCGTCGCCGGTGACGACGCCGTCGTCGACCCCGGTGGCGATGCGCTTGCTGGCCTGCACCGACAGCGGCGCGTTCACGGTGACCCGCGCCGCCAGCGCGAGTGCCGCATCGAGCACCGAGCCTTGCTTGACGACCTGGTTGACCAGGCCCCATTCCCAGGCGTCGGACGCCGTCATCGGTTCACCCGTCAACAGCAGCTCCATCGCCACCTTGCGCGGCAGCTGATCGACGATGCGGAAGACGCCGCCGGCCGCGGCGATCAGTCCGCGTTTCACTTCGGGCAGACCGAATTGCGCCAGCTCGTGGGCGACGACCAGGTCACTGGCCAACGCCAGCTCGGTGCCGCCGCCCAGCGCCGTGCCGTTGACAGCAGCGATGGTGGGCTTGTCGATGAAGTGGTGCACGTAACCGGCGAAGCCCCACTCACCATGGTCGGGGTGATACAGGTTCTCCCGGCGAGCGATCGCCTTGAGATCGGCTCCGGCACAAAACGATTTGTCGCCGGCACCGGTGATCACCACGGCCCGCACTCCCGCGTCGTGCTGCGCTTCTTCCAGCGCATCCCCAACGCCGATGCTGACCGCCGCGTTGATCGCGTTGCGCGCCTCGGGCCGGTTGATGGTGATGACCAGCACGTTGCCGCGGCGCTCAACCAGCACGGCCGGCGCAGCGCCGTCGGCGTCCGTCACAGCAGCTCCACAATGGTGGCGTTGGCCTGGCCGCCACCCTCACACATCGTCTGCAGCCCGTAGCGAATTCCCTTGTCCCGCATGTGATAGAGCAACGTGGTCATGATCCGCGCGCCGGAGCCGCCCAGCGGGTGGCCGAGCGCGATCGCGCCGCCGTTGGGGTTGAGCTTCTTCTCGTCGGCGCCGATGTCCTTCAGCCAGGCGAGCGGAACGGGCGCGAACGCCTCGTTGACCTCGTATGCCCCGATGTCGCCGATGGAGAGGCCGGACCGCTTCAGCACCTTCTGGGTGGCCGGGATCGGCGCGGTCAGCATGATGACCGGGTCGGCTCCGGCCAGGGTTGCGGTGTGCACCTTGGCAATTGGCGTCAGCCCCAGGTCCTTGGCCTTCTCCGCGGACATGAACAGCAACGCGGCCGCACCGTCGGAGATCTGCGAGGAGTTTCCGGCGTGGATCACGCCGTCCTCCTTGAAGGCGGGCTTCAGCGAGGCCATCTTTTCCATCGGGGTGCCGCGCCGGATGCCTTCGTCCTTGAGGACGACGTTGCCATCAGAGTCTTTGATCCCCACGATCTGGTCGTCAAATGCACCGGAATCCTGTGCAGCAGCTGCCTTTTCGTGCGAGTCGAGGGAGAACTGGTCGAGCGCGGTGCGGTCGAATCCCCACTGCTCGGCGATCATCTCGGCACCCAGGCCCTGGTTGGGAATCTTGCCGTCGTAGCGCGAGATGAAGTTCTCCGGGTACGGCCGTCCGCCGTTGGCCAGCGATGCCCCCATCGGCGTGCGCGACATCGACTCCACACCGCCGGCGACGACCACGTCGTAGTGCCCGGCCACCACGCCGGCCGCGGCGAAGTGGATGGACTGCTGGCTCGATCCGCACTGGCGGTCGACGGTCACCCCCGGGACGGTCTCCGGCCAGCCCGCGGTCAACAGCGCGGTGCGGCCGATGTCGAGGGCCTGCTCGCCGGCCTGCATCACGCAGCCCCAGATCACGTCGTCAACGATTTCGGGGTCGATGCCGGCCCTGGTGGCCAGTCCGTTGAGTACCTGCGCGGACAGCTCGGCGGGGTGCACTCCGGAAAGGCCTCCGTTGCGCTTGCCGATGGGAGAGCGCACGGCCTCGACGATGACAGCTTCAGGCATTTCTCATTTCTCCTTTGACTGAGTCTTGCGTCGATTGTCGACCAAGGGGTTGGGCGGCCCGGTGGCGGGGTGGCCTGGGGAGCCCGCGCGGGCCGGTGCCACACTGGCCACATCCGTACCGCGCGGGAGACCACCAAGCAATCCGCGACTCCGATTCGCGGGTAATAGCGCTTTCGAAAGTCGCTCTATGGTCCGCCGCGCCACGCGCATGACGTCGATGACGTCGATGACGTCGAGATTGCCGCCACGGTCGTGATCAGCGTGAGATCACAGCCCCCACGGCAATTTCGGCGCCTCTGACCCGACTGAATGCTCAGACCGCGGGATATGCGACGGACTTGATCTCGGTGTACTGGTCGAATCCGGCGATGCCGTTCTGGCGACCGATGCCGCTCTCCTTGTACCCACCGAACGGCGAGTCGGCAGCGTACCCAGCACCGCCGTTGACGCCCATGAAGCCAGCCTTGATCCGGCGGGTCACCGACAGCGCACGCTCGAGCGAACCCGCGAACACGTTGCCGGCCAAGCCGTACACGCTGTCGTTGGCGATCCGGATCGCATCTTCCTCGTCGTCGAACGGAATGACCGAGAGCACCGGGCCGAAGATCTCCTCCTGCGCGATGGTCATCTTGTTGTCGACATTCGTGAAAAGCGTTGGCCGGACGTAATATCCCTTGTCGAAGCCGGTCTCCGCGCCGGGGCCGCCGACGAGCGCCGTGGCACCCTCGTCCACGCCCTTCTGGATGTAGCCCGTCACCCGCTCGTACTGCCGCTGCGAGATCACCGGGCCGCACAGCGTTCCGGGGTCCTGCGGGTCGCCGCACGTGACGTTCTCGTAGATGTTCTTGAGGATCTCGACGCCCTCGTCGTAGCGGGACCGCGGCAGCAGCAGCCGGGTCGGGTTGGCGCAGCCCTGACCGGCGTGCATGCACGGCGCGATGCCGACCATGCAGGCCGTGCCGAAGTCGGCATCCTCCAGCACGATGGTGGCCGACTTGCCGCCGAGTTCCAGGAACAGCCGCTTCATGGTGGCCGCGCCCTTTTCCATGATCCGCTTCCCGACCACCGTCGAACCGGTGAACGAGATCAGGTCGACCTTCGGCGACAACGTCAGTTCCTCACCCACGAAGTGATCCGATGCGGTGACGACGTTGACGACACCCGCTGGGATGTCGGTCTTCTCGGCGATCAGCCGACCGAGTCGGTTCGCGTTGAACGGGGTGTTGGGTGCCGGCTTGAGCACCACGGTGTTGCCGGCGCCCAGCGCCTGGCCGAGCTTGTTGATGGTGACCTCGAATGGGAAGTTCCACGGCACGATCGCGCCGACCACGCCGACCGGCTCCCGCCACACCTTGATGGTGGTGTTCGCGCCGGTGAGGCTGATAACCCGGTCCCCGAGGTCGGTCTCCCAGGCGTAGGAGTCAATCAGCCGGGCGGGGTACTTGAGCCCGTCTGCCAGTGGCGCATCCAGCTGGGGCCCGAAGGTGATGGCGCGGGGCGCGCCGACCTCGAGGATGAGCTCCTCGCGCAGCTCGTCGATCTCGGACTCGATCGCCTCGTGCAGCTGCAGCAGGCAGCGCTTGCGCAGCTCCTTGTTCGTCGACCAGTCGGTCTCGTCGAAGGCACGCCGGGCGGCGTCGATGGCCCGGAGCATGTCCTCCTTCGAGGCGTCGGAGACCTCGCCGAGCGACTCCTCGGTCGCCGGGTTGATGTTGGTGAAAGTGCCGGCCTGGCCGTCGACGAGCTTGCCGTCGATCATCATCTTCGGCTCGAAGCGGACCTTTACAGTGTCAGCCATATCTGTTCAGCTCTCTTTAGACGAGGCGCTGGTTAGAGCGCCGGGACGTGGAATGACATCGCCAGGACGGGGCTCACCCTACGGTGAGCCTTACTGGAAACTAGCCGATTGGCAAACGCGCACAATTACGGGCCCTCTACTGGGCATCGAACAGCACCGGTACCGACGTCGGCGACCGGAACACCTGCCCGCGGATGTGCGGGTCGTCCCCGTCTGGGTCCAGCCGCAGATTCGGCAGCCGGTCCAACAAAAGGTTGATCGCGGTCCGCATCTCGAGGCGCGCCAGGTGCATGCCGAGGCAGACGTGCACGCCGTGTCCCCAGCCCAGATTCGCCTTGGCCTGCCGGTGAATGTTGAACGTGTTCGGGTCGTCGTAGCGATCCTCCTGCCGGTTCGCCGAACCGAGCATCGGCATCACCGTCGCCCCGGCCGGGATCGCCACGCCCCCGAGTTCGGTATCGCGGGTCGCCACCCGGGTGATGGTCAGCAAGGGTGATTCCCAGCGCACACCCTCCTCGATCGCCTGCGGCAGCAACGAGCGGTCCGCGCGGATGGCATCCAATTGGGCCGGATCCGACAGCAGCGCCAACAGCAGACTGCCCAACGACCGGTAGGTCGTCTCGACGCCGGCGGGCAGCAGCAACCGAAGGAACGAGAAGATCTCTTCGTCCGCGAGCTTCTCCCCGTCGATCTCGGCCGCCGCGAGCGCGCTGATCAGGTCGTCCTTCGGCTCGGCGCGCCGGGCCTCGAGTATCGGGGCGAAGTATTCACACAGCGCGGCCGAGGCAGCAAGCCCGCGTTCGGGATTCATCAACCAGCTCAGCAGCGAAATCGACCACCGCTGGAATTGCGGGTAGTCCTCTTCCGGCAGGCCCAGCAGGCCGGCGATGATCTGGCTCGGATAATCGAAGGTGAACTCCTTGACCAGGTCCGCCTTGCCATTCGGCGCAAAGTTGTCGATCAAGCTGTTCGCTACCCGGCCGACCAACTCGTCTTGCCAGCGCGCCAAGGACTTCTGCGTGAACGCCTTCGATACCAGCGAACGCAGCCGGCCGTGCACGGGCTCGTCCATGCCGAGCATCACGCCCTCACCCAGCACCGGGCCGAACGCGGCGATGACGGCCGCCGAGGAGAACGTCTCGTTGTCGCGCAACATCTGCTGGATGTCCTCGTGGCGATACACGATGAACATCGGCAGCCCCTCCTCGTGCGGAAGCGCCCCCGACGTTTCGAGCCGCTGCACCGGCTCCTCGTGGCGCAGCCGCGCGAGCTCGGTGTACGGGTCACGCACGTCACCGGAGATCGCGTCGTCGAAGGAACCGAAGTCCTCCAGGTCGTCGAATAGCTGTTCCATAATTACCCCTCAGTCCCCTCAGTACCTTCTGGCGCCTTATTGCGCCGTGCCGCAAGCGATGCCAGACGCGTCAATACGGGCTGCGGAATAACGCGCGCGGCCAACACCATCGCCTTCTGGGTTCCGGTCAACGGCCACGCGCCGTCGCGCATGGACCCATACCTCGGTATGCCCAAGATGAATCGGGACATGTGGTGCATACCCGCTGCCGGCAGAATTCTGTTCGCGACCAACAACATTGACGCATCCGGGCCGACACCGCGGCGACGGAATGACACCCTGTCTTCCAGGGCCTCGACTAGTCCGTTGGTGAACCGCTCGGGCGGGCGAGCCATCTTCATCGCGAACCGGCCGCGGCTGTTCATGGTGTTATGCAGCCGCGCGTATGGGCCGCCAAAATTGCGATCGTCGGTAGTGCCCGCGTCGGTGATGATCTCGGTGTCGTAGGTCCCGGCCACCAAAACGGTGACACCGAGACCGAAGGGCGCGATCTCAACGGCCATCGACTCGCCCCACCGTTCCAAGGCGCCTTTGGCCGCGGAATACGGCGCGGTGGCCGGCTGGCCCCGCACCCCGGCAGCACTGGATACCAACACGATTCGCCCCTGACCCGCCGCCCGCATGGACGGCAGCAGCGCCTGGGTGAGCATGACGGGGCCTAGGACACTGGTGGCAAACATGGTCTGCCAGAGGGCCATATCGGTCTCCTCCACCATTCCGGCGGCGGAGATCCCGGCGTTGTGCACCAGTGCGTACGGTGCTCCCACCGCGTCTTCAATTACCTTGGCGGCAGCGGCAATCGAGGCGGCATCCAATAGATCGAGCTGGACACCGATCAGCCGGTCGTCGTCCTCGCCGGCGCCGGTTGCCGCGCGCAGCAACGGCATTGCCCGGTCGGGGGTGCGCATGGCCGCGACAACGCGCCAGCCGTCTCGATAAAGGCGGACCGCTGAGGCGAAGCCCAGACCACGGGACGCGCCGGTGACGACGACGCTGCGCGGCTCAGCCATTCTGGCCCGGGGTTGCGCAGGCACCTACACCCGGCGGCGGCGGATCGACGTGCGGCCGCCCGTTCGGCTCTCCGCTGGCCCAGGTCGACCAGATACCGACCGAATACGGGCCCTTCGCGCCGGCCTTCTCGTAATAGCCCTGTGGGTCATACACTTTCGCCTCTGGGTACGGCCATGGGCACGCGACCGAGGTCGCGGCATGACTGGCCTTGATCGCCCAGAACCAGGCGCCGTAGGCGAAGTACGACACGTTCATGATCGCGAACATCACCAGGAACGTGCCGAGCACCGGACGGCTGGGGAATATCTTCGCTTTCGCAGTCAGCTTCTCGGCCAACGACTTTCCGGTGTCGTCGCGATAACACAGGATCGCCGCCGGAATCATCACGAAGGTCACCGAGAAGGACTCCCAGATCAGCGGGAACTGGAAGGTGGTGCCGGTGAAGACCGAACCCCAAGGAATCACCTGCGAATAGATGTACATGCCGGCGTGCACCAGCTGAATCTCCAACCACGCGTCGAAGACGAAACCGATCACCAGCGTCAGCAGACCCAGGCTCCACAACGGGTGTCGCGACGCGAACGACTGCGGCCCGTATTTGGCCTGCAGTTTGCGCAGGATCCAGATCGCCGGGAAGTACGGCCCGAAATAGAACATCACGTACCCGAAGACCACAAAGGGCTCGACGGACGGCGACAGCGACACCAGCGGCCACGATTCAGGCCAGTGAATGAGGTCGGGGTTGTACACCGCGAACGGCGACCAGTTCATGATCGGGTCCTGCCACACGATCAAGGTGGTGCACAAGAACATCAGCATGACCGGGCTGCCGGGATTGCGGCGCCAGCCCCGGATGAACACCACCAGCAGCACCAGCAGCATGACGCAGGTGGCAACGTGCAGGAAGGTGATGTAATCCAGCCCGAAGAGGAACTTGACCGGGCGGGGCCGGCCCTGCACGTTCGGGTTGGCGACGCGCGGGTCAAGGGCGACACGGCAATTCGCGATGAAGAAGAGCGTGAACGCCGCCAGCGCGGCGCCGGCTATCCAGCCACCCCAGCCGCGCTTTTTGGCGCCACTCGGCGGGGTGGGTTTGTCGTCTGCCCGTAGCGGTATGGACTGTTCGGTAGGCGGTTTCGTGCTCAAGATTCAGCCTTCCTCTCCGAAGCGATCGACCAGATGCGAGTTGATGCCGTCGGCATCGAGAGTCCGTGCCACCAGATAGCCCGCCCCCATCCAGGCGCGGCGGGTCCATTTGCCGAACGACACTCGAGTCCCGGGTGCGCCGGAGGCGGCGGGCAACATTTTGACCCGCTCCAGTGCCTCTTTGACGCCGCGCGGGCTCAACGGATGGGCGTCGGTGAACGCGCGCACGAGTGTCGCGGCGACGTCGCGGTTCACCACCGTCACGCAGAACTCGGGGCGGCTGCCGTTGTACTTCTTCGCGTAGCTGTCGAGGAAATCCTGGCCGATCTTGTTCGCCTCGTCGTACTGATCGACACCGGTCCAACCCATGAACGCGTTCCACATGATCGGGTTGACCCAGGCGTTCTGCCACGCGGTGGTGGTGAAGCGGGGTGGGTCCCAGCCGAGGGACTCGAGCGCAGGGTTGATGAAGACGATTCCGAATCCGAATCCCAGGTGCACGATCGCCTCGGCCTTTGCGTCATGGAGCGTCTGCACCGCAGCGTTGATGTCCTGAGCCGTCTGGGCGATGGCGACTTCTGCCACGATGCGAATGCCCTTGCGCCGACAGGCAGTTCGCAGGTTCTTCAGGTAGCTCTCGCCAATCAGGCTCTGCTCGACCAGGACACCGATCTCGGCCAGTCCTCGTTTGGTGATCAGGTCGGCGAGGAAGATCGGCTCGTCGGTCATGGACCCCTGTGGGAAGGCGAAGGTCCACTCGCCCAGCCAGTCGTCGGTGCCGGTCACGCTGATCGCGGGCACCCTGAACCGGTCCTCGATCGCTTCTCGCAACGGCACGCAGTTATCGGTGATGTTCGGACCGAAGACCACCAAACAGCCCTCGTCGACCAGTTCGCCATACGCGTCGATCACGGCCTTGACCGAACCCTTGGGCAGACCCTCCACCTCGCGATAGATCATCTGCACGGGTCGGTCCATCAGGCACTGGGCGACGGCCTCTTCGAAGATGAGGTCGAACGTCTGGGTGAAGGAGGCGAACAGATCTTCGGGAAAGCCCGGCGGCAGCATGAAGTCCATCAAGTAGCCGACCTTGATCGGCTCAGCGCTGCTTTCGTAGGACATCTGACCTCCCGGGTGATCCGCTCACTCGCAACAATTCATGGCTGACCTAATATTTGTTCAGACCGTAACGGGGGGCGGTGCGCAGCGTCAATCATCTATCCGCCTCCGCCCAGGTAGACCTCGACCATCTCGCCCAGCGCCCGGCCCACGGCGACGTCGTCGGTGAGCGGTCCGGCGATCGCGGCCCGCGCCGCCTCTGGCATGGTCAGACCCTCCGCGAACAGCCGGCCCGCCGCGATCAGGACGCGGGTCGACGCGACCTCGCGAAGACCCCCGGTTTCCAGGCGGCGAATGGCCTGGCCGAAACGCACCAGCTCGGCCGCGGTGGCGGCGTCCACACCCGCTTCGTGCGCGACAATGCCCTCTTCGACATCGGCTGCGGGGAAACCGAATTCGATGGCGACCATGCGCTGGCGTGTCGAATCCTTGAGATCCTTGAGCACGCTTTGATAGCCGGGGTTATACGAGACCACCAGGCCGAATCCGGGCGCCGCATCCAGGGTGATGCCGAGGCGCTCGATCGGCAGCTGCCGCCGGTGGTCGGCGAGCGGATGCAGCACCACGGTGGTGTCCTGCCGGGCTTCCACGACCTCGTCCAAATAGCAGATCGCGCCCTCGCGCACCGCGCGGGTCAGCGGACCGTCCATCCACACCGTTTCGTCGCCCCGCAGCAGATACCGCCCGACCAGGTCCGCCGTCGTGAGGTCGTCGTGACAGGCCACGGTGATCAGCGGCCGGTCCAGGTCGTGGGCCATCGCCTCGACGAAGCGGGTCTTGCCACACCCCGTCGGCCCCTTCAATACGAGCGCCAGACCCTGGCGGTATGCGGCTTTGAAGATCGCCTCTTCGCCGCCGACCGCCTGGTAATAGGGCCGCACCCCAGCAGCGCCGGCCTCCGGGTCGGGATCCGCACCATTGCGAGAAGCGATCCCGGACTCGTTGGTCATAACGTCCCTTCTGCCGATTGAATGGAGCCTAACCGGAACAGATGTTTGTTTCAAGTACGCTGACGAGCGGCTGCAGCGGCGGGATGCGTTCGCGAACTGCATTCGGGGACATGGAAACAGCGTCGATTCGGGTATTCAGGCGCTCACCCGCCGGCGAACCTCCGCCGCGCGCAACGCGGATCGGAACAGCGGTCCGATCACCCCGGCGAGCTGATCCGGGCGGCCGATCGTGGCATGTGCGGTGCTACCGAACACCCGGCGCAGCGACGCCACGTCGGTGCCCGCGCCGATGGTCAGGCACACACAGCCGGTCCCCCGCCGGCGGGCCTCGGTCAGCGCGCGGCGCGCGTCTGCGGCGCCGTAGGCCCGCTCGTAACCGTGGTCGTAGGCAAGGCCGTCGGACAGCACCACAAGCAGCCGCCGTGACGTGCCGCCGCGCGTCTCCAGCACCGACGAGCCGTGCCGGATGGCCGCGCCGAGGCGGGAGTAGGCACCGGGTTCCAGGCTGTTCAGCTGCCTGATGATCAGGGCGTCGAGATGGTCGTCGAACCGCTTGACGGGCACCATGGTCACCGCCGAGCGGCCCTGCGAGTAATAGGCGTAGAGCGAGACCCGGTCACCGAGGTCGTGCAATGCGACGGTCAGGTTGGCGACCGCCGCGCGCTGTTGTTCGTGCACGGTGCGCCCGACCGTTCCGGGCTCGGCCGCCGACCCCGACACGTCGAGAAGCAGCAACACCGACAGATCGCGCCGGCGCCGCAAGCTGTCCAGATATACCGACTCGTCGGGCACCGACCCGGCCCGCACCTCGACGCGGGCTTCGACGGCGGCGTCGATGTCGATGTCGTCCCCCTGCGGCTGGCGGTGCCGACGGTGCAGACCCATACCGAGTCGCGCTAGCGGCCGTCGCACCCCGATCGCGTCGTCGATCGCCGGCGTCGCCGTGGGTTTGACCTCAGGGGCGACCTCCCGCACGGTGCACCACGCCGACCGATAGCGCTTGCGGGCGAAGTCCCATTCCGGATACCGCACGCCGTCCGCCGCGGCTTCGGAGTCGTTGACGTCCTCGCTCGAGGTCGGGGCCAGCGACGATACGGCGTGCGCCCCGCGCCTCGCGGAGTTCGTGCGATGCGTCGGGGCATCCGCACCAGGAGGTCCGCCGCCGCTGCCTGTCTTACGCGCGGACGACAGCATCTTGTTCAGCCACTTGCCGATGAAGCCGCCACCACCGACCGGGCTGGTGAACGGGTCGGGGTCGTCGGAGTCGTCGACCTCGCCGTCGTCGAGCTCCTCGAGCTCCTGTGGGCCGCGGCTTCGCGGCACATGCGCGGGGGCTTGCTGTTCGTCCTGCTTGGTGACGCGGGCGCACGCGGCCATCACCTTGGCCGCTCGGATCACGCCGAACCCCGGTGCCGGGTCGTCAAGCGACGCCCGTCCGGCGGCCAGATCCAACGACGCGGCCGACGAGTCACTGCGACTCGCGATGTCGCGGTCGCCCAACGACGCCAAAACCGTTGGTAGCAAATGCGCATTGGCGACCAGTGCGCGGTGGCCTTCGACCGCCAGGTAGCGCTTGGCCAGCCGGGGGTGACGGACCAACGAACCCACCACATCGGGGTCCAGGCTGCCGGCCGCGATCATCGACGCCTGTACGGCTACGGCCTCGAGTTTCGCGCGAGCAGGGGCGGCGGCATCGACGCGAATCGTCTCGCCGTCCGTCCACGTGGGTTCGCCCGGCGGCAGCCCGGCGACCGCAACGGCCCGGCCCGCCAGCGCGGACGCCAGCATGCCCAGGGCCTGCCACCGCTCGGTACCGGCCTCGTCCCCCACGCCACCTCCGACTGTTGACCAAATATCTGTTCCACCGTAAAGTCCGGCCTCACGGCAGTCAATCAGCCGTCGGTTAGTCAGGAGCACATCATGATTGACTTCACCGGCCAGGTGGCTGTCGTCACCGGCGCCGGTCGGGGGCTCGGCCGGCTGTATGCACTGGACCTGGCCCGCCGCGGCGCCGCGGTGGTGGTCAACGACCTCGGCAGCTCAATGCGTGGCGACGGCGCCGATGCGACGGTCGCCGACGACGTGGTCGACGAGATCACCAAGGCGGGCGGCCGGGCGGTCGCGTCCTACGACTCGGTGGACAGCCCCGCGGGCGGTCAAGCGATTATCGATGCGGCCGTGGGTGCATTCGGGCGCGTCGACGCGGTCGTCAGCAATGCCGGAATCTTCGGCAGCGTGGCATTCGAGGACCTCTCGGTCGACGACTGGACTCGGATGCTCCGTGTGCATCTCGACGGCGCGTTCTATCTGTCCCAGCCCGCCTATCGCGTGATGAAGACGAACGGCGGCGGCAGGTTCGTGTTCATCTCGTCCTCGGCCGGCATCTTCGGACAGCCGATGGAGGCGCACTACGCCGCCGCGAAGGCCGGTCTCGTGGGATTGACGAACGTGATCGCGATCGAAGGCGAAGCGCACGGCATACTCGCGAATTCCGTTATGCCAACTGGCTTCTCGCGAATGGTCACCGAGACGGTCGGCGACGAGAAGTTCCTCGCCGAATCCGGCTTCATGCAGGCGATTCGGCCCGAACTCGTGGTGCCGCTGGTGACTTTCCTGGCCAGCCGCGCCTGCACGTTCACCCACCGCAACTATTCGGCCGCTGCCGGCCGCTACGCGCGGGTGTTCGTCGGGCTGAGCGAGGGCTGGCTGGCGGACACCGCGATCGAACCCACGGCCGAAGACATCGAGGCACACCTCGAGCAGATGTCGGCGACGCAGCGATTCCTGGTGCCCGGCTCGATCGTCGACGAGGTACTGGAAGTCTGCGAGCGACGCGGCGTCAGCGCGATGCCCGGCAACGCCGAGGTCGCATTCCCTGAGCCGCAATCGCAATAGACATTGTTGACCAAAAAAATGCTCCACCGTAAAGTCCGGCTAAGTCGCAGTTAGCCACGACCAGAGTCAAGGAAAAGTGGACTTCTCCTACCCGGCGGAATTGGAACAGTTCCGCGTCGAGCTGCGGGACTGGCTGTCCGCGAACCTGACCGACGAGCTGGTGGCCGCCCGCCGGCCCTCCGGCCGCGACGATGCTGCATTCGAGATGCTGCGCGGGTGGAGCGCAACGATGTCCGACGCGGGCTGGGCCGCGGTCTCCTGGCCCCGCGAATACGGCGGTCGCGGTGCGACGGTTCTCGAGCAGCTGATCTACACCGAGGAGACCACCCGCGCTCGGGCTCCGATGCCGCTCAACGTCATTGGGATGAACAACATCGCCCCCGCGATCATGCAGTACGGCACCGAAGACCAGAAGACGACGCTGCTGCGCCGGATGATGCGCGCCGACGACATCTGGTGCCAGGGCATGTCGGAGCCCGAAGCCGGGTCCGATCTCGCGTCACTGCGCACCCGCGCGGTACGCGACGGCGACGATTTCGTCGTCAACGGCCAGAAGATCTGGACCTCGCTCGGGCATCGGGCGCACTGGTGCCAGCTGTATGTGCGCACCGATCCCGACGCCCCGAAGCACAAGGGGATCTCCTGCCTGATCGTCAACATGAAGCTGCCCGGCATCGAGGTCCGGCCGCTGGTCACGCTCAACGGCGACACCGATTTCGCCGAGGTGTTCTTTCACGACGTGCGAGTACCGGCCGACGCGTTGCTCGGACCGCTCAACGGCGGCTGGCAGGTGGCCACCACCACGCTCAGCCACGAGCGGGCCGGGGCCGCACGGCTCTACGCCGAGATGCAGGTGCGGCTGGAAGAACTGGTGGACGACATCGCCGCGCAGACCGACGCGCTCGACGACCCGGTGACACTGCGGCGCCTCGGCGAAATCGCGGTCCGCATCAAATATCTCGAGGTGCTGTGCCAGCGGTCGATCTCGGCGACACTGCACGGCGGCTCGGAGATCACCGCATTCGGGTCGGCCAGCCTTGCCAAGACCGTGTGGGGCGAGATCGGACAGGAGATGGCCGCGCTGGCCTTCGACGTGCTGGGCACCCGCGGCAACGACGCCGCGTGGGCGAACTACCGGCTCACCTCACGTTCGCTGACCATCGCCGGCGGAACCACCCAGATCAACAAGAACATCACCGCGCAACGCGTACTCGGATTGCCCCGCAAATGAACCTCGAACTCACCGACGAACAGGTCGCGCTGCGCGACACCACACGTCGCTTTCTTGCTGACAAGGCACCGATTTCGGGCCACGTGCGTGAACTGCTCGACGATCCGACCGGCGTCGACGACGCGGTCTGGCGTGGCCTGGCCGACCTCGGTACCACCGGGCTGTTGGTGCCGGAGGAACATGGCGGCGCCGGGATGACGATGGTCGAGGCCGGCGTAGTGGCCGAAGAGCTCGGCGCGGCGCTGCACCCGGGACCGTGGTTGTCCACCGCGGTGGCCGCGCCGCGCACCCTGACGCGGCTCTGCGACGACGCCAGTGCCGCACCAATTTTGGCCGGGATTGCCGACGGGAGGACGATCGCCACCGTCAGCTTCCTGGACTTCGAGAATGTCGCGGTTGACGCAGCCGGTGACGGCATCGCGTTGCGGGGCGAGCTCGGCGACGTGCCCGACGCCGCGGCGGCCGACATCCTGCTGGTGCTCGCCGAAGAACCAAACGGCACCGCACTTTTCGCGGTGAACACCGACACTCCCGGTATCGCCGTGGCGCCAGAGCGCGCTATCGATCAGACGCGCAAGCGGTTTCGGGTCCGGCTAGACGGCACGCCCGCGCAGCGGCTGGCCACGGCCACTCCTGCCGACGTTGCGTCGGTGATCGACGACCTGCTGATCGCCACCGCCGCCGACGCGCTCGGCGCCGCGCGGGCCGTCATGGACCTGGCCGTCGAATACGCAAAAGTCAGAAAGCAATTCGGTCAGGTCATCGGATCGTTTCAGGCGGTCCAGCATCTATGCGTCGATATGTACGAGACGGTCGAACTCGCCCGCAGCGGCGTGATCCACGCGCTTTGGGCCTCAGACGCCGCTGCGCCCGACCAACGGCATCTTGCCGCGCTGCGGGCGAAGGCGTTCGCCGGGCGACTGGCCACCGTGGGCGACACGGCGATCCAGGTGTTCGGCGGGATCGGCTACACCTGGGAGCACGATGCGCATCTTTACCTCAAGCGCCTGCTGAGCTGGAGTGCACTTCTCGGCGGGCCCGACCGGTATCTCACTGAACTCGGTGCGCGCCTTGCGAAGAGGGGTGACTGATGGATATCGAATACCTGCTGACCGCCACCCGTTCCGCGCGCAAGACCCTCGACCTGGACGCGCCGGTGGATCTCGAGGACATTCGCGAATGTCTGCGCGTCGGCCTGCAGGCCGCCAACGGCTCGAACTCTCAGGCCTGGCGCTGGCTGATGGTCGCCGATCCGAAGAAGCGGGAGAAGATCGCCGAGTGGTACCGCGACGCGTACCTGAAGCGGGTCGGCGGTCAGCTGCTCGCCGACCTGCTGCCGGCCGGCACGCCGGAGAGCCGGCTGATGTCGTCGACGGAGTGGCTGGTCGAGAACCTGGCGAAGGTACCGCTGCTGGTAATCCCAAGCTACGAGCCCTACTTGCCGCGCATCGACGGCGACGAGTCGTTCCACCTGGCGACGCTGTACGGGTCGATCTTCCCCGCGGTGTGGAACTTTCAGCTGGCCTTGCACACCCGCGGCTACGGCACCTGCGTGACGACCCTGCACCTACACCACGAAGAGGAGGTGCGCGAGCTGCTCGGGATCCCGCCGACCTTCGTCCAGGGTGCCCTGCTGCCGGTGGGCCGGTTGCGGTCCGGGCACACCTTCTCCCCCGCCCCCCGACGCCCGCTCGACGAGGTGGTCGCGGTGGACAGTTGGGACGGTCCCGGGCTGTAGGGCCTTAGAATGGGCTGTCACCGCTGTTAGCAGCGCATTTGAGCCGGTTTCCGATCGGGCAATCTGATAACCTTTAACAAAGATTTGGTTCGGCAGGAGGACGAATGCGTAGCGTGTCCCGGTCGCAGTCCTCTCGATATGCGCACCGTTAGCCATGGCCAAAGCCGAAACCTTGGCTAAGGGCAAGCGGGCGACGGCCGATCGTCTGGATCAGGCCGGCAACGACGACTCCGGGACACGCCGCACCGAGATCCTGCAGACCGCCGCGTCTTTGATCGCATCCTCGGGATTGCGAACCTCGTTGCAGGAGATCGCCGACGCGGCGGGGATTCTGCCCGGAAGCCTGTATCACCACTTCGAATCCAAAGAAGCGATCCTGATCGAGCTGATCCGCCGCTATCAGGACGATCTGCACCGCATCGGGGAAACCGCCCAGGCGAGACTCGACGACGCCGATTCGCGACCGGCCGCCGAGAAAATCGTCGCGCTGGGATCGGCGGTCGCCAACTGCGCGGTGCACCACCGGGCAGCGCTGCAGATGTCGTTCTACGAGGGACCCAGCGCGGACCCCGAATTGATGAACCTGACCCGGCAGCAGTCTCTCGCGGTGCAAGAGGCGATGGTGCAAACGCTGCGCGCCGGCAGGTGGAGCGGCTACGTCAAGCCCGACATCGATCTCCCCACGCTGGCCGACCGCATCTGTCAGACCATGCTGCAGGTCGGGCTCGACGTGATGCGCCACAACTCTGCGCCCGACCAGGTCGCCGAGCTGCTGTGCCGAATCATCTTGCAGGGGTTGGCGGCCCGCCCACCCACCGATGCGGCATTGGATCGGTCCAACGCCTTTGCGGCCGCCAGCGCGGTCATCGAATCGTGGGCCGACGACAGCGACGCCGATCCCAGCGACAAGGCTGCCCACGTCCGTGCGGTGGCACGAACCGAATTCGGCCGCAAGGGTTATGAGGCCACCACGATCCGCGACATCGCGTCGGCCGCGGGTCTTGGCACCGGCACCGTCTATCGGGTGATCGGCTCCAAGGACGAACTTCTCGACTCGATCATGATTTCGTTCGGGCAGAAGGTTGAGGCCGGGTGGGTCAGCGTGCTGCGCTCGGATTCCACCCCCATCGAGAAGCTGGATGCGCTGAGCTGGATCAACGTCAATGCGCTGGACCGCTTCTCCGACGAATTCCGGATTCAGCTGGCGTGGATGCGGCAATCGCCGCCGACTGCCAATCCGGGCTGGTCGTATCCCACGCGCCTGCGGCAGATGAAATCGCTGCTCTCCGAAGGCATCCGCGCCGGCGAGATCCGCATCGAGGCTCCCTCCACCGCGATGCTGGCGCGCTGCGTCATCGGCCTGCAGTGGATACCGGAGAACATTCTGCGCGAGATCGGCAAGCGCGCGGCGTTGGTGCACACCCGCGACACCGTCTTGCGCGGTGCCGCCGTCCGCGGCAAGTAAGACCACCTAATTTAATCCGGACCCGGTATTGAACCAAATAACTGTTACCCATACAGTTGAGCAGTTAGAACCGCGTTGGCATTATCCGAGAAGGGGATTTCCATGACCATTGTCGATCGGTTGCGCTACGACGGCAAGCGCGCTCTCGTTGTCGGTGGCGCGACTGGCATGGGCGCCGCGGCGGCCAAGTCAGCGGCCGAGCTTGGTGCCGAAGTCATCGTGATGGATTACGCGCCGGTGAGCTTTGACGTAGCCAAGTACATCCAGGTCGACCTGCGCGACCCCGCGTCGATCGACGCCGCGATCGAGCAGCTGGACGGTCCCGTCCACGCCCTCTTCTCGGCGGCCGGTGTTGCCGACGGCGCGACCGACCTGCTGAAGATCAACTTCATCGGGCACCGCCACCTCATCGACCGGTTACTGGAAAAGAACCAGCTGCCGTCCGGCTCGGCGATTTGCTTCATCTCCTCGGTCGCCGGCATGGGCTGGGAGAACGACCTGGAACTGCTGACCGACTTTTTGGCCACACCGGACTACGCGGCGGCCGTGGCCTGGTCGCAGGCGCGCGAGTCGGAAGGCATCATCCACTACGGCACCAGCAAGAAGATCGTCAACGCCTACGTGGCGACCCAGGGCCTGCCGCTGCTGAAGAAGGGCATTCGCATCAACGCGATTTGCCCGGGCCCGACCGACACCCCGCTGGCCCAGGCCAATGCCGACCTGTGGCTCACCTTTGCCCAGGACTACCGCGAGGAGACCGGCTCCAAGGTGCACACGCCCGAGCAGATGGGCGACGTGATGGCGTTCCTCAACAGTGCCGCGGCCTTCGGCGTCAACGGGATCACGGTGCTGGTGGATTACGGCCACACGATGGCGTCGCTGACCAACGCTTACCCCCCGGGCAAGCCGATCATCGACATCATCATGGGGCGCGTCAAGCTCTAACGGCGCTACCGTCGGAGGCATGGCACGCATCATCGTGTTCGGCGGGCACGGCAAGGTCGCACTACAGCTGGCCCGCATCCTCACCGAACGTGGCGACGGGGTGAGCGCGGTGTTCCGCAATCCCGACCACTCCGACGATGTCGCCGCCACCGGCGCCAAGCCGGTGATCGCCGATATCGAGCAGTTGGACACGGACGCGCTGGCCGATCTGCTGCCCGGGCACGACGCGGTCGTCTTCTCGGCCGGCGCGGGCGGGGGCGACCCGGCGCGCACGTATGCCGTCGACCGTGACGCGGCGATCCGGGTGATCGATGCCGCCGCGCAGGCGGGCGTCAAGCGGTTCGTGATGGTGTCCTACTTCGGTGCCGGGCCTAATCATGGCGTGCCGCAAGATGATCCGTTCTTCGCGTACGCGGAGGCCAAGGCCGCCGCGGACACCCACCTGCGGGACAGCGAACTGGACTGGACGGTGCTGGGTCCCGGCAGGCTCACACTGGAACCGGCGACCGGCCGCATCGTCGTCGGGCAGGGCAAAGGTTCGGTGTCGCGCGCCGATGTCGCTCTCGTCGTGGCCGCCGCGCTGGCCGACGATTCGACGATCCGGCGGACCATCGAATTCAACAACGGAGACATCCCGATCGCGGAGGCGCTGGCAGGCTGACTAAACTGCATCTCGCAGCTGGTCTGCTTGCGCCGCCACCCGCGGCGCCGGCATTGAGCGAAGCAACGTTAGTAACGCTTCGTAAGAGGGAACCCGGTGAGAATCCGGGACTGTCCCGCAACGGTATGCAGGAACGAACGCCGTCATATGGCACTGGTCAGAACGACTGGGAAGCGACGGCCACTAGGAGCACCACCCGGTGCGCGCCTGCGAGTCCGGAGACCTGCCAGTTGTGTCGGACGCGCCGCGTCCGGCGGCTCATCGCCTCGTGGAATGGGCGTTAGGCTGCAGCCGTTGTGGTTGGTACTTAGGTGCAAACCGCATTTGGATTGGCTGCAGGTCCGTTGGCGGTGACCACCACGCCGATTTAAGGACGAATATCGTGACCCCCCAAGCATTCACCGCAACTGTCGTCGGCTCTCCGCGCATTGGCCCGAAACGCGAACTCAAGCGCGCGACCGAGGGCTACTGGAAAGGCCGCACCAGCCGAGCGGAACTCGAAGACATCGCCGCCACACTGCGCCGCGACACGTGGCAAAGCTTGGCCGACGCCGGCCTGGACTCGGTGCCGATCAACACTTTTTCCTACTACGACCAGGTGCTCGACACCGCGGTCATGCTCGGCGCGTTGCCGGCCCGGGCCGCGCAGGTTCCCGACGACCTGGACCGCTACTTCGCCGCGGCACGTGGCAACAAAGATGTCGCGCCGCTGGAAATGACGAAGTGGTTCGACACCAATTACCACTACATCGTTCCCGAGATCGAGCCGGCGACTAAGTTCACGCTGAACCCGGACAAGGTGCTCTCCGAGCTGAAAGAGGCTCTCGAGCAAGGCATTCCGGCGCGCCCGGTCGTCATCGGGCCGATCACCTTCCTGTTGCTGAGCAAGGCCGTCAACGGCGGCGGCGCGCCGATCGAGCGCCTGCAGGAGCTGGTCGGAATCTACTCCGAGTTGCTGTCGCTGCTGGCCGACAACGGCGCGCAGTGGGTACAGATCGACGAGCCGGCGCTGGTCACCGACATCTCCGCCGACGCCCCCGCACTGGCCGAGGCGGTCTACAACGCCCTGGGCAAGGTGAGCAACCGGCCGGCGATCTACGTCGCCACCTACTTCGGTGACCCCGGCGACTCGTTGGGGGCGCTGGCCCGCACACCCGTCGAAGCCATCGGCGTCGACCTGGTTTACGGCGCCGACACCGCGGTGGCGGCGGTGCCCGAGCTCGCCAACAAGATCCTGGTGGCCGGTGTCGTCGACGGACGCAACATCTGGCGCACCGATCTCGAGGCGGCGCTGGCCAAGCTGGCGACGCTGCTCGGCCCGGCCGGAAGCGTCGCGGTTTCGACATCCTGCTCGACCCTGCACGTGCCGTATTCGCTGGAGCCGGAGACCGGCCTGGACGACGCGCTGCGCAGCTGGCTGGCGTTCGGGCAGGAGAAGGTCGCCGAGGTCGTCGCGCTGTCCCGGGCGCTGCACGAGGGCCGCGACGCGGTCGCCCAGGAGATCGCGGCCTCCAACGCCGCCGTGGCGTCCCGCAAGAAGGATCCGCGGCTGCACAACGACCGGCTTCGCGAGCGCCTCGACTCGGTCGTAGCGACCGGTGTGCACCGCGGCGACGCGGCACAGCGGCGCACCAGCCAGGACGAGCGGCTGCACCTGCCGCCGCTGCCGACCACGACGATCGGCTCGTTCCCGCAGACCGTCGAGATCCGTAAGGCCCGCGCCGCGCTGGTCGCCGGTGAGATCGACGGGGCCGAGTACGACCGTCGGATGAGGCAGGAGATCGCCGACGTGATCAAGCTGCAGGAGGAGCTCGGCCTGGACGTGCTGGTGCACGGTGAGCCGGAGCGCAACGACATGGTGCAGTACTTCGCCGAGCAGCTGGACGGCTTCTTCGCCACCAAGAACGGCTGGGTGCAGTCCTACGGCAGCCGTTGCGTGCGGCCGCCGGTCCTCTACGGCGACGTGATCCGCCAGCAGCCGATGACGGTGGAGTGGGCCAAATACGCGCAGTCCCTGACCGACAAGCCGGTCAAGGGCATGCTGACCGGTCCGGTGACGATCCTGGCGTGGTCGTTCGTCCGCGATGACCAGCCGTTGGCCGACACCGCCAACCAGGTGGCGCTGGCCATCCGCGACGAGACGGTGGATCTGCAGGCCGCCGGCATCGCGGTCATCCAGGTCGACGAGCCCGCGCTGCGCGAGCTGCTGCCGCTGCGCCGGGCCGATCAGGATGACTACTTGCGTTGGGCTGTCGGGTCTTTCCGGCTGGCCACCTCCGGCGTTGCCGACTCGACGCAGATCCACACCCACCTGTGCTATTCGGAATTCGGTGAGGTGATCGGCGCGATCTCCGACCTGGATGCCGACGTCACGTCCATCGAGGCGGCACGCTCGCACATGGAGGTGCTGGACGACCTGAACGCGGTCGGCTTCGCCAATAGCGTGGGCCCGGGCGTCTACGACATCCACTCGCCGCGGGTGCCCACCACGGGCGAGATGGCCGAGTCGCTACGGGCCGCGCTGCGGGCCGTTCCGGCGGAGCGGCTGTGGGTCAACCCCGATTGCGGGCTCAAGACGCGCAACACCGATGAGGTGAACGCGTCGCTGCAGAATATGGTCGCCGCCGCGCAGGAAGTCCGCGCAGGGGTCTAGGGGCCGCGCTCCGGCTCGACGCTCGGCGGCGCCTCTTCTGACTCGGCTTCGGGCTCGGGCTCGGCCTCGGCCTTCGGCTCTTCGTCACGCTCGGACAGCACCTGGACCGGCACATCGTCGGCCCAGGGCTGCCGGGTGACCATGTCAGCCACTTTGACGATGCCGCGTTCGAATTCACCGGTCGCGGCGTCCACCAGCCGGTAGGTCTGGGTCTGCTTATGGATCGGCTGGGCGTCCAGTAGTACGACTCGCACCTCACCGGGCAGGAAGCCGCAGCGCTGCTGCATCGCGGCGATCAGCTGCTCGTTGTGCATGTGGCCGTCGCCGAAATTCCATCCGATCGCGGTGCTGCAGATCCGCTCCCCGTCGGTGATGACGTAGTCGTCTTCGTTCTGGCCGGCCATCGCCCGGTGCGCCAGCGTGAACAATGCCCTGCCGTGAGTGTTCATGGCGCGGAACGCATATCCGAGATACATCGGGATCTGTGCGCGCTCCTTGCCGTACATCTTCTCCAGCTGGGCCGCCGGCATGCTGGCGATCGAGACCAGGTTGTGGTTGATCTTCTTGTCCGCTGACGGCTTGATGCACCACAGGGTGGTGTCCCAGTTCCCGGCGTAATAGCGCATGCCGGGCAGGAACGAGATCTTGCGCGGAAACAGGTTGCCCGCGATCACGATTCCGGCGATGAACGCGATGAATATCGCCACTGGCACAGGGTTTTTCAGATCGGTCAGGCCGGTATGGGCGTGGCCGACGAACAGCGCGAACACGCCGAAGATCATGAACACGTTCCACTCCAGCGGCACCCCCATCGGGATGGCCGAAAGGATGCCGAAGTGGAAGATCACCATGATGGCCGCGGGCACCGCGGTCCACCAGCCGCCATGCGCGACGAATAGCGCGATGGGCACACACATTTCGACGAAGGTACTCACGTGGGCGAAGACCCGCGACAACCGTCCCGGCCGTAGATCGTCGGGAAACTTCTCGAAGAACGCCCGCTTGATGAACCGGGGCCGAAAGACCGGATTGTTGGACATCATCGTCGACATCACGAACGGAAAGTGCTTGTTCAGCTTGGATGTCGCGGCGCCTATCCAGATCACCAGGAACACGAGCTTGGCGGCGATGATCATGTCGGCCCCGCCGAACAGGAAGGTCACCGTCAGCGTCGCGTAGACCTCACCGCGGGCGGCCAGGAAGATCACCTTGTCGCGCAATCCCAGCACGCCGAGCAACACCAGGATCAGCACGATTCGCCACGGGCGAATCAGCCCCACCTGGGTGCCCAGCTCCGGCACCGGGCCGGTGCCGTCGGCGAACAGGGTCAGGAAGATCACCAGCAGAAGCAGCGCGTACAGCGCGTTGTCCACCAGCGTGCGGGCCGTGCCCTTGGTCCCCGGGACGCGCTTCGGCCACGGGGGCAGCCGGATGGTGTCGGGCCGCAGCCAATACAGGATCGAACCCAGCGGCGGGTTGAACCGGTTGTTCAGCGGCCCGAACCCGCAGCCCAGCCCGATCACCTCGAAAAGCATCGTGTAGAGCACGACCTTCTCGAACACGATCGGCTCGGCGTACCACGACTTCACGTCCAGGAACGCCAAGCCGCGGGTGGTCGCCACCGCAAAGACCCAGGCGAACAGGATGTAGAGCAGTATCTTGCCGACGTAGAACAGATGCAGAACGACCGGCGTTCCGAAGCCGACCTCTGCCCAGTGCCGGGCCATCGGCCGGATCTTTTCGCTGCGGGACAGCTTGCTCCACTCGTCGATGTCGACCTGCGGCAGTTCGGGTTGGAGAAATCCCATGGTTCCACACACTAGAACCCGTTCTAGCGAAGCGCGTTGCGGATCGCGGATGACATCCTTTGCCCGCAGGTTCTGCGCAGGTTAGCGTGATGTCTTGGCACCTGCTTAGGAGATGCCCATCATGAGCAGACTTCGGTTCCTGATCTCGGCCACGGCGCTGGCGATCTCGACAGCCGTCGCCTTCGGCGCCGGCACCGCGTACGGCCAGGCGCCCGCACCGGGTGACTCCTGCACGGTATTGCACGCCACCACCCAGGACGCCAACGGCCGGACGATGTGGTGCAACCCGACCATGACCGGCAACCACAGCCTGGTCTGGCAGTACGGCGGCCCCGGCGAATAGGCGGCTTATCTGAGCGTCAAAGCCCGCTGCGCGCGCCCCGAGTAAGCACTCAACGGGCGAATCAGGGAGTTCGACGCGGCCTGCTCCATGATGTGAGCCGTCCACCCGGTGATCCTGCTCATCACGAAGATCGGCGTGAAGCAAGCGATGTCGAATCCCATCAGGTGGTAGGCCGGGCCGGTCGGGAAATCGAGATTGGGCATGATTGCGGTGGCGTCGAACATCTCGGCTTCCAGGATGTTGTACATGTCCAGCCAGCGCTGCCCGTCCCGTGTCGCGGCGACTCGTCCCAACGCCTGCTTCATCGTCGGCACCCGGGAGTCACCGTTCTTATAGACCCGATGTCCGAAGCCCATGATCTTCTCTTTGCGGGCGAGCCTGCCGCGCAACCATTCTCGCGCGTTGCGTGGGTCGCCGATTTCGATCATGTCGTGCATGACCGCCTCATTGGCGCCGCCGTGCAGCGCGCCCTTGAGCGCACCGATGGCACCGGTGACCGCGCTGTAGATGTCCGACTGCGTCGACGTCACCACCCGCGCGGCGAACGTGGAGGCGTTGAAGCCGTGTTCGGCGTACAGGATCATCGACTGCTCGAAAGCCTTTACGACGGCGGGTTCGGGCACCTCGCCGAAGCACATCTGCAGAAAGTTCTCGGTGTACCCCAGCCCGCTATGCGGCGGGATCGGGGCCAACCCGCGGCGTCGCCGCATGTCCACCGCGACGATGGTCGGCAACACCGCGAGCATGCGCAGCGACTTGGCCCGGTTCGCCGAGTCGTCGTCCTCCTCAGGGTCTTCGGCACCCAAAAAGCTGATTGCGGTGCGTACCACGTCCATCGGATGGCAGTTGTCGGGGAGCTTGGTCAACAGCGACAGCATCGACCGGTCGACCCGGCGACTGGCGCGCTCACGCTGGCTGAACAGCGCCAGCTCCGCGTCGGTAGGCAGCTCACCGCGCCAGAGCAGGAACGCGACCTGCTCGAAACTGCAGTGCGCGGCCAGATCCTGAACCGGATATCCGCGGTAGGTCAGCGAATTGGTCTCCGGCACCACCTTCGAGATGGCGGTGGTATCCACCAGCACACCGGCGAGGCCCTTCTTGATGTCAGCGGTCGGCGCGGTCATGGCTGCTTCCCTTCAAGCGTGAAATTGTAAGTGTTGGTGTCGAATTCGTTGTAATCCTCATAGCGAAGCAGCGAATAGAGCCGGCCGCGGTGTTGCATCCGATCCAGAAGATCGAATTGCGTTCCCGACGACTCGATTTCGCGCAGGCCCGCTTCGACCGCGAACATCGCCAGCCGCAGTGTGGTGACCGGGTAGATGACGACGTTGTAGCCGATGTCGGCCAGTTGACGCCCACTCAGCAGCGGCGACTTGCCGAATTCGGTCATGTTGGCCAGCAACGGGACGTCGACGGCGGCGCGGAACGCTTCGAACTGCGCCGCTTCGGTCAACGCTTCGGTGAAGATCATGTCGGCGCCGGCGTCGGCGTAGGCACGAGCGCGGTCGATCGCGACGGGCAGACCCTCGATTCCCGCCGCATCCGTGCGTGCGCAGATGACGAAGTTGGGGTCGCGCCGCGCGGATATCGCTGCGCGCAAACGCTTTACCATGTCGGCGGCCGGGACGACGCCCTTCCCGTCCAGATGGCCGCAACGCTTCGGGCTGACCTGATCCTCGAGATGGCATCCGGCCAGTCCGGCGTTCTCCAGGACCGTCACCGTGCGGGCGGCGTTCAGCGGAGCGCCGAATCCGGTGTCCGCGTCTATCAGGGTGGGCAGGTTCGTCGCAGCGGCGACCTGTGCCCCCCGGCCAGCCACCTCGGTCAGCGTCGTCAAGCCGATATCCGGCAATCCGAGATCGGCCGCCAGTGCGGCACCGGACACATAAACCCCCTCGAAGCCCGCCTCGGCGACCGCCTTGGCCACCAGCGGCGAGAATGCGCCCGGAAGTCGTTGCAAATGGCGGGAATCCAGCCCCGCGCGCAATGCCACGCGCTTGTCGGCGACGCTGGACGAGGTGCCGATCACCGGTCCGGTCACCGGAATATCCCCGACGGAATCACCGGCGCCTTATCCAGCACTCGCGGGTCGACCAGCAGATTCAGCGCCCCCAGGGCGCCGCCTTTCAGATCGGCAAGTGAGTCGACCGCGGGCAGGAACCGTTGCTGCTCAGTGGGTTCCGCGACGTCTTCGGCGAGCTCGGTGAACTTGCGCACGTACTGCTCGCGGGCGAACGGCCGGGCGCCCAGCGGATGGGCATCGGCCACCGCTAATTCGTCGGAGATCACCTCCCCGTTCTTCAGCGTCACCTCGGCGCGTGTCCCAAACGCCTTCTCTTCCGGGTCGTTCGAGTGGTAGCGACGGGTCCATTCCGGATCCTCGATGGTGGAGATCTTGTGCCACAGTTCGACGGTGTCGGGGCGGTGCGCTCGTTCGGGAGCGTACGAGCGTTCGTGGTGCCAGCTGCCATCCTGCAGCGCGACCGCGAAGATATAGGGCAGCGAGTGATCCAGCGTCTCGCGCGAGGCGTCCGGGTCGAACTTCTGAGGATCACCGGAGCCGGTGCCAATCACGACGTGGGTGTGATGGCTGGTGTGCAGCACGATCGTCGCGATCTGCTCGAGGTCGCCGATGCGCTCGCGCAGCCGCCGCGCCAGGTCGATCGGCGCCTGACTCTGGTACTCCGCGGAGTGCTCCTTGGTGTAGCTGTCCAGAATGGCGCGCTTGGGCTCACCCGGCTCGGGAAGCGGGACCCGGTAAGTGCGCTCGGTTCCGCCGAGCAGCCAGGCGATGACGCCGTCCTCGCCCTCCCAGATCGGCGCCGGGGCGCCTTCCCCGCGCATCGCGCGGTCGACCGCCTCGATGGCGATCTTTGCGGCGAACGCGGGCGCGAACGCTTTCCAGCTGGAGATCAGGCCCTTGCGGGATTGGCGGGTGGCCGTGGTCAGGTGCAGCGCTTGCCCGACCGCCTGATAGATGGTTTCGGCGTCCAGCCGCAGCATCGTCCCGATGCCCGCGGCCACCGACGGGCCCAAATGCGCGACGTGGTCGATCTTGTGCTCGTGCAGGCAGATTCCCTTGACGAGATTGATCTGGATCTCGTACGCGGTGGCCAGGCCGCGGATCAGGTCGGCGCCACGCACATCAAGCTGCTGCGCGACGGCAACGAGCGGTGGGATGTTGTCGCCCGGGTGGGAGTACTCCGCTGCCAAAAACGTGTCGTGGAAATCAAGCTCGCGCACCGCGACGCCGTTGGCCCAGGCCGCCCACTCCGTCGAATAACTGCCCGGCACACCGAAGACCCGCGCCCCCCGCTTCACCGGATGCGCCAGCGCCTGCTCCCGCGCCACCGTGACGGGTCGGCGGATCACCGCGGCGGCGCTGACGGCGGCGTTGTCGACGATCCGGTTGCGCACCATCTCCGCGGTCTCCGGATCGACGGCGACCGGATCCGTGGCCACTGCCGCGATCTTGGCGGCCAGCTGCTCGCTGCGGGGAAAGTCGTCAGCGCTGCGCCGCGCCCGAACCTCATGCGTCAACATAATCCGCACAATATGCAAGCCCAGCCGAGTTGGAAAGGCCCTGTAAATGTGTATTTTTGTGGCCTCGGACGAGGCATTTTGCAAACTTTGCGAACACCGCAGGGAGTAATATCTCAGCGGTGGCTCGATCCTTCTCCAAGACGTTCTCCGGCGCCCGGCTGCGGCGGCTGCGGCAAGAACGCGGGCTCACCCAGGCGGCGCTGGCCCACGCCCTGGAGCTGTCCACCAGCTACGTCAACCAGCTGGAAAACGACCAGCGCCCCATCACCGTGGCCGTGCTCATCGCGCTGACCGAGCGCTTCGATCTGCCGCCGCAGTACTTCTCGTCGGACTCCGACGCGCGGCTGGTCGCCGACCTGTCGGATCTATTCACCGAGACCGGAGCCGAACACGGGATCAGCCGCACTCAAGTCGAAGAATTCGTTGCCCGCATGCCCGAGATCGGCCGCAGCCTGGTCACCGTGCACCGCCGGCTGCGCGACGCCACCGAGGAGCTGGAAGGATATCGATCCCGCGCGACCGCCGAGACCACGCTGCCGCCCGAGCGCCCGATGCCGTTCGAGGAGGTGCGCGATTTCTTCTACGACCGCAACAACTACATCGGCGAACTCGACGTCGCCGCGGAGCAGCTGTTTGCCGAAAGCGGAATGCGCCCAGGTGGATTGGACATCCAACTGACCGAGCTGATGCGAGACCGGCTCGGCATCACCGTAGTGATCGACGACGACCTACCCGAAACGAGCAAGCGCCGCTACGACGCCGACACCAAGGTGCTCAAGGTCGCCCGCTGGCTGATGCCCGGTCAACGCGCTTTCCAAATCGCCACGCAACTCGCCCTGCTCAGCCAGTCCGACCTGATCTCGGCGATCGTGGCCACCGACCACCAGCTCAGCGCCGAATCCCGCGGCGTCGCACGCATCGGCCTGGCCAACTACTTCGCCGGAGCGTTCCTCCTCCCCTACGGCGAATTCCACCAGGCCGCAGAGGAATTGCGCTACGACATCGACCTGCTGGGTCGCCGGTTCGAGGTGGGCTTCGAGACGGTCTGCCATCGGCTTTCCACCCTGCAACGTCCGAAGCAACGCGGGGTGCAATTCATCTTCGTACGTACCGACAAGGCCGGGAACATCTCAAAGCGCCAGTCGGCCACCGCATTTCATTTCAGCCGGATGGGCGGCAGCTGCCCGCTGTGGGTGGTGCACGACGCGTTCGCCCAACCGGGGCGAATCGTCCGGCAGGTGGCGCAGATGCCCGACGGGCGATCGTACTTCTGGGTCGCCAAGACCACCGCACCCGAAGGCCGTGGCTATCTGGGGCAGCACAAGAGCTTTGCGATCGGGTTGGGCTGCGATCTGGCCTACGCAGACAAACTCGTCTATTCGACCGGCGTCGTCCTCGACGACCCGACCAACGCCGTTCCCATCGGGGCGGGCTGCAAGATCTGCAACCGGACCGCCTGCACCCAGCGAGCATTTCCGTATCTCGGCGGCCGGGTGGTGGTCGACGAAAACGCCGGCAGCAGCTTGCCCTATTCGTCGACCGGCCGGCCGGCTTGACCAGTACGTGAATTCCGCGCGAACGGTCTGCTGTCGTCGCGGGATCGGTGTAGTTTGCTGCTGAGCAACCAACTGCAACCGAGGAGCCCGTCGTGGCGGATGTCGATTATTGCGTGGTCGGAGCGGGTTTCGCGGGTTTGACGGCGGCCTTGCGGTTGAAGCAGGCGGGTCACTCGGTGGCCTTGCTGGAAGCGCGTGACCGGGTAGGCGGTCGCACCTTCACCGAGACCCACCCGGACGGAACCTGGGTCGATCGCGGCGGCGCGTGGATCGGGCCGGGCCAGGACCGCATCTACGCGTTGATGAGCGAATTCGGTGTGCCGGAATACAAGCAGAACAACGACGGCGACGCGATCATGATCGTCGACGGCAAACAGCACCGCTATGGCGGCACCATCCCGTGGACGATGAGCCCGTGGGCGGTCGCCAACCTCGGCTACGGCTTGGCCGTGGCCGAGGAGATGTGCAAAGAGATTCCGCGCGAAGCGCCGTGGGAGGCGAAGAAGGCCCAGGAATGGGATCGCATCACAATCGGCGAGTGGATCCACAAGAACACGAAGTCCAGGCAGGCCCAGGAGATGCTGGACATGGCATTGGGCGGCACTTACACCTCGGCAGGGTCGGAGACGTCGTTGCTGTGGATGCTGCTGCAGATGGGGTCCGGCGGCGGGCCGGGTTTTGTCATCAGTGGCAAGGGCGGCGCGCAGGATGCCCGCCCGGTCGGCGGGATGGGCGCCATCTACCGGCCGATCGTCGCCGAACTCGGTGACGCGCTGCATCTTTCGCAACCGGTGCGGCAGATCGCCCAGGATGCCGACGGCGTGACGATCACCGCGGCCGATCTGACGCTGCGGGCGCGCCGGGTCATCGTGGCGATCCCACTGGCGATCGCCACCTCGATCCTCTACGAGCCCGCGCTGCCGCTGGATCGCGCATTCCTGCACCAACGCATGCCCAGCGGCGCGGTGATCAAGACGTCGATCTTCTACGACGAGCCCTTCTGGCGCGCCGACGGATTGTCCGGCCAGTCGACCTCGCCGGGATCCCCGGCGACGCTGACCATCGACGCCTGCACCGACACCGCGGACCCGGGCATCATGTGCATCATCACGGAGGGGCCCGCGGCCCGACGGCTGACCGCACTAAGCGAGGCCGAGCAGAAAGAGATTCTGATCGGCGAACTCGTCGATCGGTTCGGCGACAAGGCCAACGCACACCGCGAGTTCCACCTGCAGAACTGGAGCATCGAGCGCTACTCCGGTGGCGGGATGATCAGCCACGCCCCCACCGGAGTGCTGACCGAATTCGGTTACACCCTGCGGAAGCCCTGCGGTCGCGTCCATTGGGCCGGGACCGAGAGCTCGGCCGTCATGTGCGGCTGGATTGACGGAGCGATTCGGTCCGGGGAGCGCGCCGCGTCCGAAGTGACGGCCGCCGAAACCGCCGCGGTCGCCTAGGCGGAACAACGCATCCTGGCCATCCCGGACGTGCACGCCCGAAAGGGCAGTGCCAGAATTAGCCGAATATCGGCAGCACGGGGGTGTGATCAGGAGAGTTGACGGGATGGGTGTTAGCTTCCCACGCCCATTCGGTCGTCGAGCCTCCCGGCGTTATCGACTTCGGCTACGCGCCAACGCCGGAAGCGGTTTCTACTCGAGCCAACAGGTTCGTCTGCTGCGAATCTATTTGGGCGCCACCACATTCCTCTTCACCTACGGTGTGGTGTTCAGTGTGATTCCGATTCACCCCGGGCTGACGCCGGGGAAGCCGACCGGAGGCATCGTGGCGATCGCCCTCGGTCTCGCGGCCCTGGTCTGGCTGGCCGTCCGGCCCGAAAAACCCGAGCCCGCCACCGCCGTGGCGATCGTGGCCACGCCGATCGTGATGGCCTGCCATGTGGCGATCACCGCCGAATTCGCCTGCCTGATCGCGCCGATGTTTCTCGCGATGTACCTGCGCGCGTTCTACCCGCCGCGCCGTGGCGTGATCCTGGTCGGGGCGCTCACCTTGGCGTCTGTCGTTGCCCTTGCCGTCTCGCACACCGCCCGGCTCTACATTGACTACTTGATCTTCGCGATCGCGATCGTCGGAGCAGCCGAGTCGTTCGGGCTGGTGACGCGGGCCCTGGTCAACGCGGCCTGCACCGATCCGCTGACCCAAGTGCTCAACCGGGCGGGCTGGGAGATCGCCACCGCCGACCTACTGGCGCGCTCCCGTTCGGCGGCGGTCACCGTCACCGTCATCGTGCTCGACATCGACAACTTCAAGACGATCAACGACACCCAGGGACATCTTGCCGGCGACGAATATCTGGTCAGCCGCGCGGATTGCTGGCGAAAACTGGCGCCCGCCAATGCCGTTCTGGCCAGGCTCGGTGGCGACGAGTTCGCGGTGTGTATCGCCGACGACACGGGCCGGCCGCACGATTCGGAGCGGTTTGTCGCCGACGTCCGCCTGCACACCCCGGGTACCAGCGTCGGCAGCGCATCGCAGCGCGGTGAGAGCGCCGATATCCCCTCGCTGTATGCGACCGCGGATGCCGAGCTGTACGACGCCAAGCACCAGGCTCGGGCGCGCGTCGACCCGCTCGGCTGACTAGCCGGCTTGCTTGGCCGGCGGCCGGTAGAAGATCAGCAACTGGCCGACGGCGCCGGCCAGGCCGAGCACCACCGAGATCAGCAACCCGTTCCATCCGATCAGCGGGTCGTTGATCCCGAAGATCACCCAGTCCAGGCTCAGCCGGCCGGGGCCCAATGTGGCCACGGCGATCGCGCTGATCGCCAGGACCAGGTTGTACTCCCAGCCCTCTTTGACGATGAAGAACCCGTTGTGGCGATGGACGGTCCACGCCGCGACCAGCATCAGCGAGACAAAGCCCGCGGCCGGGATCGGGGTGAGCAGCCCGGCTGCCAGCCCCAGCCCGGCGGCGATCTCGGTGGTAGCGGCCACCGTGGCGTGGAACTTGCCCGGCTTCATACCGATGCTCTCGAACCAGCGCGCGGTGCCCGGTATGCGGCCGCCGCCGAAGAACTTGTTGTAGCCATGCGCGGCCAATGTCACGCCCAGCACCAGCCGCAGGATTAGTAATCCGACGTCATAGGGAGTCATACGTGCAAACCTAGATCATCGGCCGGATCGGATAACAGCAGCGGTGAGCGGCCGTGTCTGGCGATCCGTATGGGACCATGGCGGGCGTTCCCGCGTTTGCCGAAATCAGCCGAGCCAAGAGGAGGTGCACCACGGCGCGTATCGCACGAGGCAACAGCACTCCCGGCAACATCGGGCATGCTGACCACACCGTGGTGTTGCTGGACGGCGACGCGGACTATCCGCGGGAGATCGTGGGCAACAAGGGCCACGGCATCGAGCTCATGCGCCGCTACGACCTGCCGGTGCCGCCCGCGTTCTGCATCACCACCGAGGTGGGCCTGCGGTATCTGGCCGACCCCGCAGCGACGCTGGACGCGATCTGGGACGACGTGCTCAGCGGCATGAAGTGGCTGGAGGCCGAAACCTCACGCACGTTCGGCCGGGGCCCGCGGCCGCTGTTGGTCAGCGTGCGCTCGGGCGCCGCCCTCTCGATGCCCGGCATGATGGACTCGATCCTGAACGTCGGCCTCAACGACGCCGTCGCCGACGCACTGGCCGCATCGGGGGCCGAGAAGTTCGCCCAAGACACCCGGCTGCGGTTCATCGATATGTATCGGCGCATCGTGGGCGGGGAATCGCAGTCCGTCCCGACCGACCCGTACGCCCAGCTCCGGACGGGCATCGAGGCGGTGTTCGCGTCGTGGAATTCCCCGCGCGCACTCGCCTACCGCGACCACTACGGGCTCGACGATCGTGGCGGCACCGCGGTGGTCGTGCAGGCCATGGCGTTCGGTAACCTCGGCTCCAATTCCGGTGCCGGAGTGTTCTTCTCGCGCAACCCGATCACCGGCGCCAACGAACCGTTCGGCGAATGGCTGCCCGGCGGTCAAGGCGACGACGTGGTCTCGGGGTTGGTCGACGTCGAACCGATCACCGCGTTGCGCGACGAGCAGCCGGCCGTCTACGACGAGCTGATGGGTGTCGCCCGCACCCTGGAACGGCTCGGGTCCGACGTGCAAGAGATCGAGTTCACCGTCGAAGAGGGCCAACTCTGGCTGCTGCAGACCCGGACGGCCGAACGCTCGGCGCAGGCGGCGGTGCGACTGGCGCTGCAACTGCATCACGAGGGGCTGATCGACGCCACCGAGACCCTGCGCCGGGTGACCCCGGCACACGTCGAGGCCCTGCTGCTCCCCGCGCTGCAACCGGAAATACGTTTGGCCGCACCACTTTTAGCCAAAGGACTGCCCGCGTGCCCGGGTGTGGTCGCGGGCAAGGCCTACACGCAGGTGGACGAGGCAATGGACGCCGCCGATCGGGGCGAGCAGGTCATCCTGGTGCGCGACCACACTCGGCCCGAAGATGTGGCGGGCATGCTGGCCGCGCAGGGCATCGTCACCGAGATCGGCGGGGCCGCCAGCCACGCGGCGGTGGTCAGCCGCGAGCTCGGCCGGGTGGCCGTGGTCGGCTGTGGCACCGGAGTGGCGGCAACGCTGGCCGGCAAGCAGATCACCGTCGACGGCTACGAAGGTGAAGTGCGCGAAGGCAATCTGGCCCCGACCGCGTGGTCCGAGAACGATACGCCCGAACTACGCGAACTCGCCGACCTCGCGCGCCGGGTCAGCCCGCTGCGCGCCCACGCCAGCGGCGACCATCCGAGGCTGGACGACACCTCCGACGCCGCGGTGCGCGCCGCCCTGGAAAGCGGCCGGACCGACGTGCTTTCACCCTCCCCGCTGATCGTCATGCTGGCCGCGCTGCGATTGACGAGCAACCCATGACCGAATTGGCTGTGCTGCAAGCGGTCCGGCTCAAGGGGCGGGTCACCCCGGCCGAGCTGACCGCCACCCTGGACGAAGACGTCGACGATGTCGCCCAACAGCTCACCGCCTCCGGCTTACTGGTCGGCGGGCCGGCGTTGCGGATCAGCCCGAGCGGCCGCGACCGCCTGGACGCGCTGCTCGCGCAGGAACGCGACGGTGTCGACGCGGCCGCGATGACCGCCGCCTACGACGAATTTCGAAGCGTGAACACCGATTTCAAGGCGCTGGTCACCGATTGGCAGCTCAAGGGTGGCCCCGGGGGCAAACCCAACGCGCACGACGACGCCGAATACGACGCGGCGGTGCTGGCGCGCCTCGACAGGGTACACGCCAGGGTGTTGCCGATCATCGAGGCGGTCGCGGCGCAGGCGCCGAGATTGAACGCCTATTCGGTGAAACTGATTGCGGCACTTGACAAAGTCAAATCCGGCGACCGCACCTGGCTGACCCGGCCGCTGATCGACTCCTATCACACCGTGTGGTTCGAGTGGCACGAGGAGCTGATCGGCGTCGTCGGGCTGACACGTGCGGAAGCCGCCAGATCCGGTGATGCGCAATAACTTAAAGGGCGGCGTTCAGAAGCTCCAGATAGGCGTCGATGTCGGGGATAGCCGATTCGGCCGCGTGCACGCTGATCGCGATGGTCTCGCCAATGCCGTGCACCCCATGAGTCAGACCCATCGCGGACGACAGCGCGGGATAGGTGGCCGTCAACACCACCGGACGACCCCCGAAGTTCAAATCGGCGGGACCGCGATTGTTGCTGGAAACCACGGTATTGCCCAGCACCTGCGCGGGCCGCGCATCCGGGTCGAACAGCGAAACGCCCCAACGCAGTAGCGGCGCGGGCATTGCGGCGAAAGCCCGGTCGGTTGACAGGGTGCCCGGATGCTCGAATCGGCGCCGACCATCGGCCAGATCGGTCGCGATCCGCTGCGCCCGGGCGTCCCGATCGAGCTGCGGGTACAGCCCGACGACGACGTTACCGAAGTGGTTATTTGCTTGGCGCACACCAGATTTAGCCATCGGAACTTCGGCCCCCAACGCATCGGCCGCATCGCCGAACAGGCGCGACAGGGCCGCGGACACCGCGGCCAGTACTCCGACCGTGACCGTCGGACCCGGTATTTGTGAGCGGTGCCGCACCAGCGTGCGCACCGAACGGGTGCCATCGGGGCGGGCGTTGGTGGGCAGCGGCGGCCGGTACCCGATTCCCGGTGCCACCAGCCCGGCCTGGGTATCACGAACCAGCCGGCGATGGCTTCGGGCCGCATCGACGGCCCGCCAGGGCAGAAAGCCGCTCGCAGGCCGTTGCACCTCGGGTACCGGCGCAGTCCGGCCGAAGAGCCAGGCCGCCAACGCCGAAGCACGGACGCCGTCGGCCAGCGCGTGTGGGACCTGCATCACCGCAACGCTGCTCGGGCCACCGTTGCCCGGAATGCCGAAGACCGGCGTGAATACGTGTACGCGCCAAGACATCCGGCGCATGTCCAACTGGTCGTCGGCGAGGCGGACCACTGCCTGCAGCAATCCGTCCCAACTGCAATCGGCTAGGGGGTGTGGGATCACCCAATCAGGTCCAACCGCGGTCGGCACCCACTGCGGATAACTCAGCGGCGACCCCTCGTGGACCCGCAACCCCAGATCCGGGCAGGCGCGGGCACGACCGACGACCTGCTCCATGGCCTGCTCGAGATCGGCGGGTTCGCCGTCGAACGCGTAGAGCATGAAGTCGTCATTGTGAAGTTTGGCCGACATCCAGTAGAACTGCGCATCGATGGCGGCCATTCGGCGCGCGGCCACGGCGTCAGCCGGGTCAGCCGACGAACGCAAGCACCCGCTCGGCAATCTTCTCGGGCTGTTCAAGCTGTAGGAAATGCCCGGCATTGTCGATGATCGCGACGTCGCTGCCGGCGGGCAGCACCTTTTCGGTCCAGTGCGCGAAAGCCGGAGTCATGCAACCGTCGTCGCGGCCATGCAGGTACAACGTCGGCAGGATGGGCGCCTCGGTCCACAGCTGGTTCAGTTCGGCATACCGCTGCGGCGGCCGGGTATTGCGCAGTGTCGCCCGGTAGGTCCCCAGCGCCGCGCGCCAACTTTCCGGTGTTCCGATCGCGGCGTCGACGTGGCGCAGATCCTCGTCGGCACCGCGATAGCCCGGAGACCACCGCCGCCACAACCGCGGCAGCACCCAGGATGCGGAACGTTCAGGCAGGAAAGGCAATTGGAAGTAGAACATGTACCAGCTGCGCAGCAGCTGACGCGGTATTTGACGGGCCAGCCGACCCCGCTCACTGACCTGGCCGCGGAAGGCGGCCGAGACCGGCACCGACATGATCACGGCCTTGACGAACGGGCTGTTGGGCATCGCGGCCAGGCCGGTGGCCGCCAGCGCGCCCCAGTCGTGTCCGATCACCACGTCGCGGTCGGTGCCCCCGGCGGCCTGCCGCGCCCGCAGGGCATCGTCCATGATCGCGCCGACGTGATAGCTGCCGTCGTCCGGAATGGACGAGGGGGCATATCCCCGCATGAACGGCGCGACGACGCGCCAGCCGGCGGCGGCAAGCAGCGGAGCCGTCTTGCGCCAGCCGTAGGCGGTGTCGGGGAAGCCGTGCAGACACAACGCGATCGGGGCGTCGGCTGGGCCCCAGGTCAGCGCCTTCAGGTCCGCGGGAGGGCCCGGCACGTCGATCCACCGCGGCTCGGTCATCTCGGGTAGTCCGCCATGTTCACTCCTGTTCGGCGCGTCCGCACGGACCAACCTAACGCGTGCGGGTCCAGACCGCACCGACCGGAGCCGAAAAATCTCTAAACCCTTACGGCATCAAGGGTTTTCACCCGACGCCTGGGCGGCCGCGCGCTCGAGGTCGGCGAGGACGATCTTGCGCATGCCGTACATCGCCTGGGTCGCTGCCGTCGCGCAGGCCGGATCGGGATGACTCACCAGCTCGTAGAGCCGGTTCGGGATGACCTGCCAACTCAGCCCGTAGCGGTCCTTACACCACCCGCACTGCGATTCCTCACCACCGTCGGTGAGCCGGTCCCAGTAGTAGTCCACCTCGTCCTGGTCCTTGCAGTCGATCGTGAACGACACCGCCTCGCTGAACGTGAAGTGCGGTCCGCCGTTGATCCCGATGAACCGGTTGCCGTCCAGCACGAACGTGCCCGACAACACCGAGCCAGGCGCACCGGGGCCCGCGTCGGTGGCTCTGTTCCAATCCTCGATTCGCGAGTTCGGGAACACCGAGGAGTAGAACGTCACCGCCTCCTCCATGTTGTGGTCGAACCACAGCGAGGGCGTGATCGATGGCACGGCAGTCTCCTACTCCGTTGGGTTTTTCCTGTTAGACCCGAGCGACCGCGAGAACTCATCGAGCGACTATGTAACGTCAGTTCGATGAGCACGGTGAGCAGCAGTCCCGAGACGGTCAAGTTCGCTGGTGAGGGCGGTATCGGCCTGGTCGCCGACGAATGGAACCGCGACGCCGCGAGCACGGGCCGACCGTCGATCCTGATGTTGCACGGCGGCGGCCAAAACCGATTCTCCTGGAAGAACACCGGCCAGGTCCTGGCCGACGAGGGCTTCCACGTCGTCGCGCTGGACAGCCGCGGGCACGGCGACAGCGACCGCGCGCCGGGCGCGGATTACGCGATCGAAACCCTGATGGCCGACGTCCTGCACATCCTCGACGCCATCGGCCGCCCCGTCGTGCTGATCGGGGCCAGCATGGGTGGGTTGACCGGCATCCTGGTCGCCGACAGCGCGGGCCCGGCGAAGGTAACCGGATTGGTGCTGGTCGACGTGGTGCCGCGGTACGAGAAGACCGGCAGCGCCCGCATCCGGGATTTCATGCTGACCAACCTGCACGGTTTTGGCTCCCTCGAGGAGGCGGCCGACGCCGTATCCGCCTACTTGCCGTACCGGGAAAAGCCGCGCAGCCCCGAAGGGCTGCGCAAGAACCTCCGGATGCGCGACGGACGCTGGTACTGGCACTGGGATCCGGCGTTCATGACCGCCCCCGGGGACGATCCGGAACTGCGCACCGAGCACTTCGAGCAGGCCGCGGCGGATCTGAAGATTCCGGTCCTGTTGATCCGTGGCAAGCTCTCCGACGTCGTCAGTCCCGAAGGCGTCAAGCACTTCCTGGCGACGGTTCCGCGTGCGGAGTTCGTCGAGCTGTCCGACGCCGGACACACGGCGGCCGGCGACGACAACGACGCCTTCAGCGACGTCGTGGTGGAGTTCGTCAAGCGGCTGACGGGCTGAGCCCGATGGCGGCGACCGGCATCGCCCGGCTTCGCCGCCCTCGCCATCGCCGCGTCAGCCACCCACTCCCGGTTTCTCCGCGTGCCCGCCGAACTGCTTGCGCATCGCCGACAGCGCCTTGTTGGCGAAGTCGTCGAGGCTGCGTGAGGCGAAGCGCGACTGCAGCGCGGTGGTGAGCACCGGTGCGGGCACACCCTCGTCGATCGCCGCGATGGCGGTCCAGCGGCCCTCCCCCGAGTCGGAGACCCGCCCGGAGAATTCGGACAGGGTCGGCGATTCGTGCAGTGCGATCGCGGTCAGGTCCAGCAGCCAGGAGCCGACGACGCTGCCGCGGCGCCACAGCTCGGCGACGTCCTCGATGTCGAAGTTGTACTGGTAGCACTCGGGATTGGACAGCGGCGCGGTTTCAGCGTCGCCCGCTTCGACGCGCTTGCCGATGTCGGCATTGCGCAGGATATTCAACCCCTCGGCGAGGGAGGCCATCATGCCGTACTCGATGCCGTTGTGCACCATCTTCACGAAGTGCCCCGCACCGGACGGACCGCAATGCAGATAACCCTTTTCGGCTTGCGCGACCTCGCCGTCGCGGCCCGGGGTACGCGGCGCGGCGTCGACGCCGGGCGCGATGGTCTTGAAGAGCGGCTCGGCGTGCTCGAACGCGTAGTCGTCGCCGCCGATCATCAGACAGTAGCCGCGCTCACGACCCCACACCCCGCCACTGGTACCGCAGTCGATCAGGTGAATCCCCTTCTCGGCCAGCAGCTTTGAGTGCTTGAGATCATCACGGTAGTAGGAGTTGCCACCGTCGATCACGATGTCGCCGGACTCGAGCGTCTTGGCCAGCTCCTCGATCACCGATTGGGTGATGGTGCCCGCGGGGACCATCACCCAGACGACGCGCGGCGCGGTCATCTTCTCCTTCAGCTCCTCCAGGGAGTACACACCGGTGGTGTTCGGCTCGTCGGCCATCGCTTTGACGGCGTCGGAATTGTGGTCGTACACAACGGTTTCGTGCCCGTTGTCGGCCACCCGGCGAGCGATGTTGGCGCCCATTCGGCCCAGGCCGATCATTCCCAGCTGCATTTCTGGTCTCCTTACTGTTCGGACTGCGTTTTTGGAGGGAACCACGGGTCTTGCCAATGGCGGTGACCGCGGACTAGCGACTGCGCGGCCTCGGGCCCCCAGGACCCGGGCTCATAGGGGTGGATTTCGCTCGGCTTGTCGAGCAGTGGCTGGACGATGCGCCACGTCTGTTCGATGCTGTCTTCCCGCGCGAAAAGCTGCCGATCGCCGGTCAGCGCGGCGTGCAACAGCAGTTCGTACGGCCCCTCTGCTTCGCCGAGGTCCGTGGCGAACAAGGAGTCCAGGTGGACGTCGTGCCACTCGCCGTCGACCTGACCCGACAACTGCAGTCGCAGACCCGGGTCGGGGTCGATGCGCAGCACGATCTGGTTGGGTTCGGCCGCCCGGCGGTGCGGCAGGAAAGCCAACTGGGGAACGCGGCGCAGAAACAGCCGCACCTCGGTAACCTTCTCCGGCAGCGCCTTTCCGGCCCGCAGGAAGATCGGCACCCCGGACCAGCGCCAGTTGTCGATCTCGGTCCGCAGCGCAATGAAGGTCTCGGTCTGCGAATCCTTTGCCACCCCGGCGACGTCGGTGTAGCCGTGGTACTGACCCCGTACGCAATGGTCGGGATCCAGCGGCGGCATCGCGCGGAACACCTCGGACTTCTTGTCGTTGAGGTCGTCGGCGCTGCCCCCGACGGGTGGTTCCATCGCCACCGTCGCGAGCACCTGCAGCAGATGGTTCTGCACGACATCGCGCAGGGTGCCGACCTTGTCGTAGAACCGGCCGCGGTCGTCGACGCCGAAATTCTCGGCCATCGTGATCTGGATCTCCGACACGCTCTGGCGGTCCCACAGCGCGGCCAGCGCCTGGTTGGCGAACCGGAGGCATTCGAGTTCCACCACGGGCTGCTTGCCCAGGAAGTGGTCGACCCGCAGGATTTGGTCTTCCTCCAGCACCGCGTGTAATCGCTCGTTGAGTTCGCGCGCGGAGTCGAGGTCGTGGCCGAACGGCTTTTCCACCGCGACGCGTGCGCGTTGCACCAGGCCCTCTCTTGCGAGGCCCTCGACAATCGGCGCGAACAACGCCGGCGGCATCTCGAGGTAATACAGCGGGCGGTAGTCGGAACCGATCATCTCGGCGAGCCGGTGGTAGAGATCGCGGTCGGTGACGTCGCCGTGCACGTAGTCCAACCGATTGGCCAGTCGATCGAACACCGCGTCGTCGATCTTCTCCCCGGCGTCGTTGATCGCGCCGCGCGCCCGCTCGATCAGCTCCTCGACGCTGATCTCGTCGCTCGCCACACCCAGGATCGGGCAGTCCAGCAGGTTGCGGCGCTCGAGCCGATACAGCGCCCGAAACGTCATCTTGCGGGCCAGATCGCCGGTAATTCCGAAGATCACCAGCAGGTTAGACGAATCACCGCCGTCGTCGGCCAAGACCGAACCTCCCAAAAGTCACCGGATCGGTTCACTTGAGATTCACTACCCGGGGGTGATCGCACTCAACCCTAGACACTGCTGATAGGGCCGACAACCGGAAGCCATCGCGTGCTTTGCAAGGATGCGTGACGTGGGTGATGCATTGCATATCGCGGTCTACGTCCTAGCCGGCGTTGCCGTGATCGAAGCCTGCGCACTCGGTGTGATCTGGAGGTTGCTTGTTCGTAGCCGCGAGGAAGCCGAGGAGTTAAGGCAACGTGCCGACGCTCGCAATCGGCTGATATCCGGAGGCCGCGGGGCCGTCAAGACGGTGTGGAACACCGCCAACGTGATGCTCAAGGAGGGGTTCGGGGCGGCGGTGCGCAGCAACATCGAAGACCTCGCCGATTGGGCCGAGGTCGAACGCCCCGATCTCGCCCGGGTGACGCCCGACGGGCGGGTGGTGATTCTGTTCTCCGACATCGAGGAGTCCACCGCGCTCAACGAACGGATCGGCGACCGGGCCTGGGTCAGGCTGATCAGCTCGCACGACAAGCTCGTCTCGGGGCTGGTGAAGCGCCGGTCCGGCCATGTGGTCAAGAGCCAGGGCGACGGCTTCATGATCGCCTTCGCGCGGGCCGAACAGGCGGTGCGCTGCGGCATCGACCTTCAGCACGAACTGCACAAGGACGCAAAACGCAAGCGGCACGAGGAGATTCGGGTGCGAATCGGCATCCACATGGGGCGCTCGGTACGCCGCGGCGACGATCTGTTCGGGCGCAACGTCGCGATGGCGGCCCGCGTCGCCGCCCAAGCCGTCGGCGGCGAGATCCTGGTCAGCCAATCGGTGCGCGACGCCTTGAGCGGCTGTGCCGACATCGGCTTCGACGACGGCCGCGACGTCGAGTTGAAGGGCTTTACGGGCAGCTATCGCTTATACGCGGTGGAGGTCGAACCCGAGCCGGCGTCGGATTCCGCCAGCCGCTGATGCAGCCTCGAACGGATCTCGTCGGGGGTGTAGGCGCGGCGTTTGCGTTGATCACGCACGACCAGCGCGCCCCCGGCGACGACACCGGCGGCGCCGGCCAGGCCGATCCACTTCCAAATGCTGCGCATACTTGACACGCTATTACCGCCATGGACACCCTTCGCGACAAGGTCGCCGTCATCACCGGAGCGGCCAGCGGCATCGGTCGTGCCATCGCCTACACCTTGGCCGAGCGGGGCGCCCACCTCGTGGCGGTCGACCGCGACGACGCGGGCATCCAAGTGCTCGCCGATGAGCTGAACGACCGGGGCGCCGCGGTCCTACCGCATCGCGCCGACGTGTCGGATCCCGCCGCGTTCGAACGCATTCGAGACGCGAGTTTGCAGCGGTTCGGCCGGGTCGACATCGTGGTCAACAACGTCGGAGTCCTGACAAACGGCCTGCCACAAGACATTCCCGTCGCAGAGTGGCAACGCATCCTCGACATCAACCTGATGTCGGTGGTCGGAAGCAACGCCGCGTTCCTGCCGCTGCTGCTGGATCAGGGCAGCGGACATCTGGTCAACACCGCCTCCTTCGCCGGACTCTTCACCTACTCCTACGACCGAATGCCGTATGCGGCAACCAAAGCCGCGATCGTCCAGATCAGCGAGGGGCTGGCAATCTACCTGCGGCCCAAGAACATTGGCGTCACCTTGCTCTGCCCGGGGCCGGTGCTGACGAATATCGCGGCCGACGTGCCGACCTTCGGCGACGGCGCCCCACTGCGCACTCCCGGCGAGCAGTTCGACTTGCTCGACCCGGCGACCGTCGGGGACCTGGTCGCCGACGCGATCCTGCACAACCGATTCTTCGTGCCCACCCATCCCCAAGTGGTCGAGGAGTTGCGCCGTCGCCTCGAGGACTGGGACGGCTACATCGACTACCAGATCTCCCGAAAACCCTTATGAAAGGTGATAACCCGATGACTGATGCGCGCGCTCAGGGCCTGGAAGTCTTCAAGGAGATGCTGCCCGGCCTGATCCCGGACAACGCCACCAGCCTTAGTGACGACGGCGTCGCCGGCGAACTCCTCGAGCTGGGCCTCGATCATGTCTTCGGATCGCTGTGGACGCGGCCCGGATTGGACCGCCGCTCGCGCAGCCTGGTCACCCTGGGAGCGCTGATCGCGTTGCGGGCCTCCGAGGAACTGAAGGCACACTTCCCGATCGCGCTGCGCAATGGCTTGACGATCGATGAAATCAGCGAGGTCATCTACCACATGACCGGCTATGCGGGCTATCCGGCGGCCGCCAGTGCCCGCGCTGTCGCGCGTGCCGTGCTGGCGAACTCCTAAGCCATGCTCACCCTTGACCAGGCGCTGAACGAGACCCGGACGGGCGATCTTTGGCTCTTCCGTGGCCGAACGGGACCCGACCGGGCGATCCAAACGTTGACGAACGCGCCGGTGAATCACGTTGGCATGACGGTGGCCATCGACGACCTGCCGCCGCTGATCTGGCATGCCGAATTGGGCGACAAGCTGGTCGACATGTGGACCGGAACCAACCACCGCGGCGTGCAGCTCAACGATCTGCGCCAGGCCGTCCTGCAGTGGGGCGAGCGCTACCACCAACGCTGCTGGCTGCGCCAGCTGACTCCGCACGCCACCCGCGAGCAGGAAGACAAGCTGCTGCGGGTGATCGCGCGGATGGACGGCACCGCGTTTCCGACCACCGCACGCCTGACCGGCCGGTGGTTCCGCGGGAGGTTGCCGACCGCCTATGACTGGGTGCGCGGGATCCCGGTGGTGGACAAGAAAGTTCGCGAGCAGACCCGACGCCGTCGGGAAGAGCGCAAGATAAGCCTGGCCACGGCCTATTGCGCGGAGACAGTGGCGATCACCTACGAGGAGATGGGACTGCTTGTCACCGACAAGGACGCCAACTGGTTCGACCCGGGCAAGTTCTGGAGCGGCGACACGCTGCCCCTGGCACCGGGATATCAACTGGGCGAAGAAATCCAAGTGGTCGTCGGCTAGTACACCTGGTCGGCCGACATGGGCAGGTCGACTCGCGGGCCCTATGCTTGCTTGTGTTGAATATTCGACGTATCCCGGAAATATGACACGTGGCAATGGTCGGCTGAGGCGGCCAGGTCGGGCCATGCCGTCTCCGCCCACCGAGAGAGTCATCGCGGTGATGCAGCTGCTGAGTGCTGAACCGCGCCGGCAATTCTCATTGGCGGAGATGTCGCGAAGGTTGGGGCTCAGCCGGGCGACCGGACACGCGATCATGATCACCTTGGTGGCCCATGAGTGGGCAACGCGTGACCCCCAGACAGGCGGTTACAGCGTGGGACCGGGATTCGCCACCCTGACTAGGCCCGATGCATCGATATTGCGTGCGGAACTCAAGAGCCTGGCTTCCGATATAGAGATTCCGGTCATGCTCACCCAACTGCAGGACAAGCAGATGGTGATCATTGACGTTGCCGGTCAAGGTCTTTCGGCTGGGTATCCGGTGACTCGGGGGATGCGTTTGCCCATGTTGGCTCCGTTTGGGCGAGACTTTGTCGCGTGGGCGAGTCCAGAAGCCCAGAACGGATGGCTGCGAGCCATCGGTGAACCCACCGCGCTGCTACGCAGCCGGATTGAGACCGTGTTCAGCGAGATCCGCCAGCGGCGCTATGTGGTGGAAAGAATGAGTCGGGAGACCATGCGAGTCTGGGCGGCTTTGCAAGCCCTGACCCGTGATGGCGAGATCGATGTCGTCGTCGCCCGGCTGGCGAACACCCTGGCCGAGGAGACCATCATTGACGCGCTCGAGGGCGAAATGGGCTCCGGAACCACACTCAACATCGCCACCATTAACGCCCCCCTGTTCGACACCAATGGCGTAGTGACGATGTCGGTAAGCGTGACGCCGTTCGGGAAGCTGGACGGACCGACCGTGCGCTCTCTGGGCGAACGACTCCGTGCGGCCGCCAGAGACATGGAGAAGCGGCTCGAGATGGGTACCGCACCCAGCCACTGAGCAAGTCGGTGCCAACCCGACAGTCTGAAACCCCTTCCACTGCAAGAGATCTGCTGAACTCGGCCGCGGTGCCGACCCACGAACGCGCTTAGCAAAGCCGCGTCCGGACAAACAGTCGATGAAAAAACGCCCAACGCCGTCGCTACTCCCGGCCGGAGGACTTGACGGCTATACCCACCGCGCTTACGTTAATTATCGAATGCAGTGTCGAATAACCGACACATGCGCTGGTCCAGGAGTCCGAGCCAAAGGATCTGCAGATGCCACCAGCGAGAATTGAGCAACCAACGCGTCCGGCGTCGTCTCGTCCGGAAATCACTCGACGTTGGGGGCCGCCTCGCACCAGAACAGCGCCGCTAGGACGGCGGGTTGCGCCCGCGGCTGGCCTGCTGCTGGTCGTTTATCTGGCCGCGGTGGAGTTGCAGCCGTCCATCGTTGACGCCCTACCGTCTGGTTTGCGGTGGTTCGGCCGGCCCGGATCGACGGTGACAATCGCGATCTCGGTGGCGTTTCTGGCAGCCGTGTGTGTGCTGACCTTCCGATCGAGCGCAAGCCACCGGGTGGTCGGTGTTTCGTTCACCGTCATCGCCGTCCTCTTCACCGTCAGCGCGATCCTGGGCCTGTGCGCGTATTGGGGATGTCACGACGCGGATCATCCGGCATTCTTCACGCCGCTGATGGAGACCGCCCAGATGATCAAGGGCGACCCACGCGATGCCACCATTTCGGGGAAACTTTGCCCGCGTCACCCCGGTCGGACTCCAAGTAGCGCGGTTGGCGGCGTTGGCGGCGATCTTCACCGGTTTGGGTGGCGTCGTGGCCGGGATCTTCCGCTCTCAGCTGGACCGGCTGCGGGCCAACCTCGCCGAGTCCGTCACTGCCATCGTCGGTGTCGACGACGACACCGAATCGATGATCGGCGCAGTCGCGCGGACGCTCGACCGGCGCGGCACCCTGGTCGTGATCACCAACACCGCGAATGACCGCACGCAGCGGGCCCGCATGCAGGGCGCCCGGGTGGTGCTGGTCGACTTCGACAACCCGTCCAGCCTGGCGTCGCTACGGTTGTGGCGGCATTTGTCGCGGCTCTACTTGATGACGCCCGACCCGTCAGTCAACCTGTTGTGGCTGGACGTGATCGGTGATCGAGTCTCCGAGGTGGCGCACAAGCAGCGGTTGCCCCTGATCGTGCGGATGGACGACCCCTGGCTGGCCCAGGCGTGGCGCGCCCAGCAATTCGGCGGCTCCGACACCCGATGGGCGGCCGATGTGGTCGGTAAATACGAGGTGACCGCGGGCCGGCTCCTCGACGGCATCATCGCGACGGGCCGAAACAATCGTGTATTCGTCTGCGGCACTTCGCAATTGACCCTGGCGTTGTGCGCGGACCTGACCCAACGCGCCCTGGAACGCGACTTCTACACCCCGCCCGGAACGGTCCCACTGCCCGCCCTCACCCTGGTCGACAGGGATGCCGAGGAGTATTTGCGCGATCACGAGTTCTACCGCCGGCAAGCCGGATTCATGTCACAGGGACCAGCCATCGACGCGATAGCCGAGGCGCCGACGATAACCACTCTGCTGCGTTTGATTGGCGATTCCGATCCCGCGACCAGTGCGGTGATCTTGGTGGACAACCATTCCGCGACAACCGGTACCAGGCTGGCCGCCCGCTTCCCCGATATGGCGATCTTCGCCTGGGACCAAAGCGCCCGCGGCGCCGACGATTCGTCGCGGGTTGTCGGTTTGCTGCAGTCCTACTCCCTGGTGCTGGACACCCGCGAGGGTCAAGTCCAGGATGCGTGGGAACGCGCGGCACGGTTGATCCATGAGCGCTACGTCGCGACGATCGACCCGGAGGGCCCCCGCTCCCCCGCCGCGATGCCATGGGCCGAGCTCAACGAGTTCTACCGCGGGTCCAACCGGCGCCAGGTCCGCAACGCCTTATGGATGGTGGAACAGATCGCCGGACATACCTGGAACACCTGGGGCAACCCACCCGCGCAGCTGTCCGGAAGCGACATGGCGGGATTACCACCGTTGCAACAACTTGCTCTGATGGGCTTCGATCACGACTCGGCAATGAGCATGGCAAGGGCCGAGCACGAGGACTGGTGTGACTACTACCGGCGCAACGGCTGGAAATACGGTTCGCCGCGCGACGACTCGCACAAGATCCACGACAAGCTGGTCGCCTGGTCGGTGGTCGAGAGCAACCACCCGGATCTGCTCAATGCCGCGGTGCGAAGTTTGGCGGGCACGTTGTGGAGCATGCGCCAGTTGGGCTTTCGGTCACGCCCGGTATGGGAGAGCTCCACTCGAGTCGGGACCGTCGCCGAACAACGCAGCGCCCCACGGACACGGACGTCGGACTCGGGACACACCATGCACGCCGACGCCGACGAGTGGGCGGTGCGGGAGGACGGCAAGGACTGGTCAAATCAAGCCGAGCCGGCGCAGGTTGGCGAGACCGTCAAAACAGCAGGCCGCGGCACGCCGGTAGCCCTGGACTGTGGTCCGACACCGTCTTGACGGCAATGCCCGACACTACTATGTTTGCGTCGTATAGCCGTTCCTGGTGCCGAATTTTCGACATAGACCAAGGGTTCTCACTATGGTTCCGCTAACGAAGCGACCAAGCGGCAAAGTCCTCACACTCCGTTCCACAGCGGAAGCGTCATGGGATTGCAATTAGGGCCAGAAGTTTGGCCCGGATCCCCCCGGCCTTCGCCCGGTGCGACTAACATTTCGCAACCGATGGGAACGCAATCCGTCGGCGCGTCCAGCCCACGAGCTCACACCGAATACCACGCATTCCTGTCTTATTGCCACCGTGATCGCGCGGTCACGACCGCGATTCAAACAGGCTTGCACAAAATTGGGCGGCGGTTCGGTCAACTGCGCGCGCTGCGAGTGTTTCGCGATGACACCGATCTGACGGCCGCTCCGGACTTGTGGGGCCGAATCACCGATGCGCTGGATCGCGCCCAGTACCTGATTCTGGTCCTCTCGCCCCAGGCGGCCGCCTCGTACTGGGTGAACAGGGAAGTCAGTTACTGGCTCGAACACCGCGGGCACGAGAACCTGATCATGGTGGTCGCCGAGGGCCACATTCAGTGGGACACCGAAAATTCGAGATTTGACCCGCTGCTGTCCAATGCTGGACCTCCGGCGCTGACCGAGCCCGGTGCACTGCCGGCCGAACCCCTATTCATCGACGTCAGCGGTCACGCGCCATGGGACCTGGGCGACTTGGTCTTCCGAGACAAAATCACCGCGCTGGCCGCGCCCATCCATGGCAAGCCCAAAGACGAATTAGCCAGCGACGATCTCCGAGAACAGCGCCGTTTCCGCCGCCTGCGGGCGGCGGCGGTCGCAGCCCTTGCCGCGCTTACGGTAATCGCGCTAGTGGCAGCGTCATTCGCGGTCGTGAAGGGACGAGAAGCCATCCAGCAGCGCCGCGACGCGTTGCAGCAGCGCGACGAGGCGATTGCTTCGCGTCTCAACAAAGAAGGCGCCGACATGCTGGCCTGGGCCAATCAGGGCGGTGACGTCAAGGCATTCCAGGAGATCCTGGCCGCCGGCAGATTGGCGCCCCAGCAAGACGACGGCGCGCTTCTGCACGCGGTAGCAGTCCGTGCGACGACGTCACGAATTGTGGACATCGGTTCGGACGGGTTCTCCGTCGCCTACAGTCCCGACGGGCACCGTATCGCCACGGGTGACGCCTGTGGCATCCGGCTGTGGAACGCCGACACCGGTCAACCGATCGGGGACCCGCTGCTGGGACACACCGCCGATCTCGCCAGTGTCGCGTTTAGCCCCGACGGCCACCTGCTCGCTAGCGGCAGCTGGGACGGCACTATCCGGTTGTGGAACGCCGACACCGCAAAGACAATTGGCGAACCGCTGAAAGGCCGCGCCGGCGCGGTACACAGTCTGGCGTTCAGCCCCGATGGGCATCGACTCGCCAGCGCGGCCCAAGACGGCACCGTGTCGCTGTGGAATGTCGACACGGGACGGCCGCTATTCCCTGCAATCAAAGGACATCGGGCCGCCGTGAGGTCTGTGGCCTTTAGCCCGGATGGGCACCGCCTGGCCAGCGCCAGCCTGGATAACACTGTGCGGCTGTGGAATTCCGACACCGGTCAACCCATCGGTCAACCCTTCATCGGACACACCAGTGGGGTACTTACTGTCACCTTCAGCCCAGACGGGCATCACCTGGCGAGCGCGGGGGATGACTGGTCAATACGCCTCTGGAATGCCGCCACCGGTCAACCGATCAGCACGGCCCACATCGACGGCGCCGCGGTCTTTCAGGTGGCATTCAATCCCGATGGACACACCCTGGCCAGCGCCAGCACCGATGCGACTGTGCGCCTGTGGGATCCATACACCTTGAAACCACTCGGGCCGCCGCTTGTCGGACACTTCGCACAGGTCATGTCGGTGGCGTTCAGCGCCGACGGGCAACACCTTGCCAGCGTCTCGCGTGACCACACCCTGCGGCTGTGGAACATCAACCAACGCATCACCGGCCATACCGACGTGGTAACCAGCGTCGCGTTCAGCCCCGATGGACACCGACTAGCGACCGCCAGCGGCGACGAAACCGTGAGATTGTGGAACGCCGACACCGGCCAGCCGCTGTTGCAGCCGCTCAGCGGACACCAAGGCGGCGTAAACGGTGTGACGTTCAGCGGTGATGGACGTCGCGTCGCGAGCGCAGGCCAAGACGGCACAGTGCGGGTGTGGGATGCCGCCACCGGCCAGCCGCTGCTGCCGCCTCTGCTCGGACACACGGGCGCCGTCACCAGTGTGGCGTTCAGTAGCGACGGTCACCGCCTGGTGAGCAGTGGTTACGACCACAGTGTGCGAGTGTGGGACGCCGACACCGGCCAGCCGCTATTACCACCACTTTTGGGACACGACGACGTTGTCAACGGGGTCGCGTTCAGTCCTGACGGGCATCGTTTGGCAAGCGGTAGCTCGGACGAGACGGTCAGATTGTGGAACGCCGACACCGGCCAGCCCATCGGCGGTCCCCTGCGGGGACATGTCGAGTCCGTCAACAGCGTCGCGTTTAGCCCAGATGGTCACAGTCTCGTTAGCGGAAGTCTTGATCAGACTGTGCGGTTGTGGAACGTCGAGAGGGGGCAGTCGATCGGTAAACCGATGACGGGACACCTTGCCTCAGTTCAGGATGCAGTTTTCAGCCCTGATGGGCGGTACGTCGTATCAGGTAGCCGCGACCGCGCGGTACGACTGTGGAACGCGGGCGATCAGCGACCAGTCATGGAGCCAATAGCCATGAACTCGGCCGTGTTCGCCGTGGCATTCAGTCCCGATGGAAGGCGCATTGCAACCGCCGGTGACGACACCACCATTGAGCTGTGGCCCGCTGTCGCGACGCCAGACATGTTGTGCAGCAAGATCGAGGACAATATGAGCCGACAACAATGGCAGGCCTGGATATCGCCGGACATTGGTTACATCACGACATGTCAAGGGCTTCCAATCAAAGCCGACTGACAAGCACGTTCGTTAACATCTACGGCACCAACAGTTCTCATTGAATCGTTCTCCAAATATATTGCAGACAAACCATTTACGCGTTAACGTAATGAGTGGCAGTGGTCACCCATAGCGCAATTCATAGGGAGCTTGCAATGACGGTAAGTCCCCAGCGCGTCGGCGACGACAACGGCGACCTGGACAGCTACGACCTCATCATCATCGGCGCCGGTATCTCCGGAATCGGCGCGGCCTACCGGATCCTGCAGCGCAATCCACAACTGAGCTACACGATCTTGGAGCGACGCAACCAAATTGGTGGCACCTGGGATCTGTTCCGATACCCGGGCGTTCGCTCCGACACGTTCGATCTACACGCTCTCCTTTCCCTACGAGCCCTGGGTCCACCAGGAAGCGGTCGCCAGTGGCGACCAGATTCGCGAGTACCTGACGAGGACTGCGCACAAATTCGGGATCGACCGTCACATTCGGTTCGGCAGCTATGTCCGCTCTGCGGAATGGAATTCAGCTACGGACACCTGGACGGTCACCGCTGCGCAAGACGGAGTCGAGCGGTCCTACCGCGCTAGGTTCGTCTTCTTCGGATCCGGCTATTACAACTACGACGACGGGTACACCCCCGACTTGCCGGGTGTCGAGCGGTTCGGCGGCGCCGTCGTACATCCGCAGCACTGGCCTCCGGAACTCGATTATTCGGGCGCGAACGTGGTGGTCGTAGGTAGCGGAGCCACCGCGGTGTCGTTGATCCCGTCGCTAGCAAAGCGAGCCGCAAGAGTCAGCATGCTACAGCGCTCGCCCTCCTATCTCATGCCCGGGTCGAGGCGCAGTGCGTTCGCCAATGCCACGCGTAAAGCGTTGCCACGCAACGTAGCTCACCGGATACTTCGACAGCGCTTTGCGCTTTCTGAGGCCATGACATTCCTTTTCGCGCGCAGTGCGCCGGCCATCATGAAGTGGTGGTTGCGCCATTTGGCGGTCAAAAATCTGCCCCGGGGCTATGACGTCGACACGCACTTCAAGCCGCGGTACGACCCATGGGATCAGCGGCTGTGCCTGATACCCGACGCCGACTTGTATAACGCCATCAGCGACGGCCGGGTCGAGATGGTCACCGACCACATCGACCACTTCGACGCCACCGGTATCGCGCTGAAGTCGGGTCGGCATTTGGACGCCGACATCGTGGTTACCGCAACCGGTTTACGACTTCAGGCGTTTGGCGGGGTACGGATCAGCCTCGACGGCAGTGAGATCAATCCGCAGGATCGCTTCGTCTACAAGGCGCACATGCTTGACGAGGTGCCCAACCTGTTTTGGTGCGTGGGCTACACCAATGCCTCGTGGACACTGCGTGCCGACATGATCGCCCGGGCCGCAGCAAAGCTGCTGGCGTACATGATATCTCGTGGCTACACCTACGCCTACCCGCAATGTGGCGAGCAGCCCATGCCGGAGAAACAGCTGTGGGATCTCAAGGCAAGCTACGTCTTACGCTCCCCGGATGCGCTCCCTAAATCCGGCACCAGGCGGCCGTGGAAGGTCGGACAGAACTATCTCGCGGACGCGGTCGACAATCAGTTTGACCGGATCGGGGAGGCCATGGTCTTCGGCCGAGCCGTCGACCGAGCGTCGCTAGGCCCAGTCGAACTCCACTCTGAGGTAGCCGCCAGCACCCACGGCGCTCGACACGGCGGCTAGTCGACCGTCATCTCCCCCATCTCGGACCAGCCCGTCCCGTCGATCGTCTGACTGATGATCTTGGGCGTCGACTTCAGCGCCTGCGGAAGCTCTTGCATCGCCTGCTTGAAGTGATCGCTGTTGACGTGGACACCGCCGGCGTCACCGTCGCGGAACGCCTCGACCAAGACGTACTCCGCAGGGTTCTCCAGGCTGCGCGACCACTCGAACCACAGGTTGCCCGCTTCGGCGCGGGTGGCCGCGGTGAACGAGGCAACCAGGTCCGGCCAGCGGTCGGCCCAGTCGGGTTTGGTTTCGAACTTGACGACGATGAAGATCATTGCGGTCCCCGCTCGTGCTCGCAGCTCCCAACGCGCTTGCCTACCCATCCTGGGCGGCCAGCGCCAGGATATATGGGCCGCCGGGGCGGCCCAGGTGCGTGCTGTGACAGGAGTGGCATTTCGGGTCCGTGTGGCCCCTGACTCACCGCAACAGCAAAGTCCGCCTAGATGTCTGAATTGACGTCTAGGCGGACTTTGCATTGGTTGTGCGCTAATCGGATTTGCGCCGGCCTTCAGGAGAATGTGACGTAGCCCACAACGATGTGGTTTCTACGACTACTTCACTGATCCCAGCACGCAATGCGATCAGTGTGATCCATGTCGCAGTTCTTTCTGCGAAAAAAGATAACGCTTGCGCAATCCGATTCTTTATCAACTCGGAATTCCGGGATTGCCGGGAGGCGGCAATTCCGGGGCCGGCGGAGCCGGCATGTCGGGCGCCACGGCACCAACCAAAACGGCCGGTGCATCCGGCGGCGGAGGTGGTGCGTCCGGCGGCGGAGGCGGCAGACGGGGCAGCCCCATTGGAGCGCCGTCACCGTCCGGCGGCATCGGCAAGAACATGTGGTGCGTGAATCCGGGCTGGTAAGCGCCCGCACCACCGACGTGCACCCCGCCACGCTCGCCGCTGGACACCGGGGTGCCGTCCGGCAGGGTCACTGCCGTGTGGCCACCGTTCCAGCCGACAACCAACGCGTTGGGAGCCGTGCCATATTGAAAGCCCCGCGCCAAAAGCGCGGCTTCTTCATTTCCAGTATTAAATCGGTCTCCGTAAACCGGCCTGTCGGTTGCCGCATTGACAACCCACGAGACAAGTCCCGAACAATCGGTACCCGCAGGAGAATCTCCACCCACAATATAGGGCGTCCCGGATACCTGATTGATCAGCGACATCAACGATGCAAGAACAATCATGCCGAGGGACACTAGCAACAAGATAGTTAGCAAGCCAAAATTTGTGGCGTGCATCACCTGTCAATTAAATAATGGCGTGCGCCGCACGTACAGCAAATAAGTCACGGGAATGCATATTTCTCGAAACGGTACTGCTGAGCCGGCTTGGCCAGGCCCTATCCCGCCGGCGCGGGCTGGAGGCGGAAAACCGGAATCCGTCGCCCCAGGGCAGCGGCCTTGACCCGGTAATCGCCGTAGTTGACGCAGACGTGCTCGGCAAACGTGTACAGCCGCTCGTAGTCGTCGGGATCGGTGACCTCCACCGCGACGAAGCTCTCGTCGCCCAGTCGGCATTCCGGGTGAGCCTTCAGGTTGTGGTACCACTGCGGGTTCTTGGGCTGTCCCAGATACGAGGCGACCAGGATCGCGTCAGGCCCATCGTGGAAGTAGGCGAGTTGATGCTCGCGCGGCTGACCTGATTTGGCGCCCGTGCTGATCAACGGCGCCGACGACAGCCCGCCAAGGATGGACGGGTAGCGCCCTCCCGTTGCCCGATACAGCCACGGATCGATGTGCCAGAACAGGTGCCGCGCCATGAAGCCGCCGGTACGCGAGCGGCCGAATCGCTCCAGCGCCCGATACCAGCGGCCGTACTCCTCGGTCGGGTCGACGTAATGCAGCGGCATGCGGCGACCCTACCGTCTGGTTTACGGCTGGTTCCCGAGCAGGTGCGGGTAGGGATCGCTGTCGGCGCCGACCGATTCCGGCATCGGGTAGTACGTCTTGATTAGCAGGTTGCCGTCGTCGTCCCAGACGAATGTCTCGATGCTGTAAGCCATTTGGACGTCCGGTTCGGTACCGAAGTGGTTCTCGCAGACCCACGCCATCTCATGCTTCTCCGCGGTACCGACCGGATCGAACATGCGGACCTCGCCCGGGCAGATGGTCCGCCACGATGCCACCCATTCGTCTTTCTTGCCCGCGTTCCACAAGTCGGCATGCTGTGCCGCGTGGGCAAGGCGTGCCTGACGGCTGGGAACACCACTCATGTCCGATTCTCCTTCGTGCCGGCGTCGGGCTACACCGGCGTCCATATTCCGTTGTTGAAGAATCCCCACACACCGGTGGTCGGGTTCCACATCAGGTGAGCCTGAGGCGCCCACGCCGGTGGCGGCGGGGCTGGCGGCGCCCACGGCGGCGGAGGTCCCCAGGGTCCCCAGCCCGCCGGTGCCGGGCCTTGCCAGTCGTGGCACTGATTCCAGTCCCAGTGATAGCTGGTACCCCAGGCCGGATCCCACTGCTGACCGGGGCACCAGTGGTTGCTGGGCACGGGGGCCGGAGCCGCCGCAGCAACACCGCCGGCCAGGCCCAAAGCGGACAACGCCACCCCGCTACCCACCAATAGCCGAACCCACGGTCTGGTGCGCATTACCGTCGCCATCTCCTAAGAATGGTCGGCCCGCGACGTCACCGCTAGTGTTCGACGAACTGAGCGCGCGACGGTCCCGGCTCGAACGCTTCCCCGAAGTACTGGGCTTCGTGGACCACTTCCCCGCCGTCGAATTCCATGATGCTCACCACGTAGAACGGTTGCTCGTCGTAGGTGAGGACGAGTTCGCTGATCCAGAGATCGCCGCCACCCAGCAGCCGGCGCACGGTGAATCGCTTCGAGTTCGGCTGCGCGGCACGCGACGCCTGGATGTTCTGTCGACCTCGGATGCGCTCGCCCGATTGCGGATATTCGAGCACCGCATCGTCGCGGTAGATTTCGTGCTCGGCGTCGAAGTCGTTCGCGTCCGAGGCCGCCCAGTGGCGCCGTAGCGCATCGCGCACGTCGTCGTCATGCATCGCGAGTCTCGCTTCCCGGTCAAAGCATCAGTCTGCGCCGCTAACCGTGGAAGCGAAACTCCGGCGCGACCCTGTTGGCGGGCTCATGGTTACATGATTGCGCCCGGCGAAGTCAACGACGCAGGTTCAGTCCAATCACCTTCGCCCCGTCTACGTTTAGGAGCCACCCATGGGCGACGCCGATGCCGCCGCGATCCGAGCAGCGCGAGGCGACTGGATCAGCGAGCACCTCGAGTCCTATCTGAGCTCCGGTGGCACCCGGGGCCACATCCTGGACCTGAGTGCGATCGGGGGCCGTGCGATGACCACGAACTGCTTGATCAAATGTGTGGGTCGCAAGTCGGCGAACGTTCATGTCCGGCCGTTGATCTACGGTAACTTCGGTGGCGAGATCGTGATCGTCGCATCGAAGGGCGGTGCCGACACTCATCCGGGTTGGTACTTGAATGTGTTGGCGAGCACCACGATCGGCGTGCAGATCGCAACCCAAGCGTTCGAGGCAACGTGGCGAGAACCCGAAGGCGAGGAACGCCATCAGGTGTGGGCGTATATGGCCCACCTGTACCCGCCGTATATCACTTATCAGCAGTCGACCAGCCGTCAAATCCCGTTGGTGATGTTGACACTCGGTCGGCCGATCGACGTCTTCACTGCGGACGAGTCGCAATAACCGTCGGTCGGATCCTCAACGCCCGAACTTCGCGCGCGCCTCGTCGGTCACCGGCGTGAACAGATTGACCAGGTTTCCATCCGGGTCGCGAAAAAGCAGCGCGCGATTGCCCCACGGCATTGTCGTTGGCTCGGTCACGATCTCGCCGACGCTCCCCCTGAGTCGCTCATATTCGGCGTCCACGTCCTCGACGATGAACTCCAGGATCGCGCTGCGGTTGGCGGCCGCTTCGGCGGAACCCGCGCCGAACAGCGGCACGGTTTTGTCACTTCCGATGGCCAGCGTTCCGATGGCGGTCGGAATCTCGGCGAACAGATCGTTGCCCCAGACCGGGGCGGTTTCGGTGACCAGCTCGTAGAAAGCAACGAGCCGTTTGACGTCTGCGGTGATGATGCGGGTCGAAATGAACTTCATAACCAGGACGTTAGCCACGCCCTCCGACAACTATTGCGCGTCGGCTACGGCGATCGAAGGATGGTGATCGCGCCGTCAACCTTCTTGAAGGGTTTGAAAGCGTCCTCGGGAACACCGAAGACGGCCGACAACACCCGCGGTGGAAGCCTGCTCAGGGACTCGCCGATGCCGATGTTGTCTTTGTCCTCGGGCGCACTGGTTGGTCGAAACTCTCGTGATTGCCGTTCCCGTCGATGGCCACCCAAGCCGCGACTCCCTTGAGGACGATGTTGATCTCCCACTGCCAAAACGTGTGGCGTCATCGGCCATCGGCTCTACCTTGTCAGTGGGATAGCCAGGAGTGCCGTCGGAGATAAGACGGTCAACGCCGGCACCGGCTGCGGCGCCCGCCAGCCCGCTCCACCCAAAACCTTGCGACGATTAATCGGCATCACGCGAATTTCCCGCAGCGGCCACGACCGGTCTACCGATAACGAAACGGATGAGTTTTTCGCCAAAGGCCTTGACGCCGAACATCTTCCGCTCCAGCGCGGAACACGTGGGGCGGTCCGTCGTCAGGGTCTACACGTTGAACCGGAACTCGACGACGTCGCCGTCGGCCATCACGTAGTCCTTGCCTTCCATCCGAACCTTCCCGGCCGCCTTGGCCGCCGCCATCGACCCGGCGTCGATCAGGTCGTCGTAGGAGACGATTTCGGCTTTGATGAAGCCCTTCTCGAAATCGGTGTGGATCACCCCGGCGGCCTTGGGTGCGGTATCGCCCTGATGAATCACCCACGCGCGCGACTCTTTTGGACCCGCCGTCAGATAGGTCTGCAACTTCAATGTGTGAAAACCAGCCCGCGCCAACGCATCTAGTCCGCGCTCAGTCTGCCCGATGGATTCGAGTAACTCGGCGGCCGACTCGTCGTCGAGTTCGACCAGTTCGGATTCGATCTTCGCGTCGAGGAATACCGCGTCGGCGGGCGCGACCATCGCGCGCAGCTCGGCCTTGCGGGCATCGTCGGTGAGCACGGCCTCGTCGGCGTTGAACACGTACAGAAACGGCTTGGTGGTCATCAGGTTCAGCTCGCGCAGCAGTGACGCGTCGACGCCGGCGGCGAAGAGCGTCTTGCCCGAGTCCAGCACCGCCTCGGCGGCGACGGCCGCCTCGTGCACGGCCTTGCGCTCCTTGTTGTTGCGGGCTTCCTTCTCCAGGCGGGGGACGGCCTTCTCCAGGGTCTGCATGTCGGCGAGGATCAGCTCGGTCTCGATCACCTCGATGTCGGAGCCCGGGTCTACCTTGCCGTCGACGTGCACGACGTCGTCGTCGGCGAACACCCGCACCACCTGACAGATCGCGTCACATTCGCGGATATTGGCCAGGAACTTGTTGCCGAGCCCAGCGCCCTCGGAGGCGCCCTTCACGATTCCGGCGATGTCGACGAACGTCACAGGCGCCGGCACGATCTTCTCGGAGTCGAACATCTCGGCCAGCTTGTCGAGTCGCGGGTCGGGCAGCGCTGCGACGCCCTCGTTCGGTTCGATCGTCGCGAATGGATAGTTGGCCGCGACCACATTGTTCCGGGTCAGCGCATTAAACAGGGTCGACTTGCCCACGTTCGGCAGCCCCACGATTCCCAGGCTCAGGCTCACGGGGAACCAAGTTTAGGGCTCCGCGCCAAAGCCAGGTCGCCGCGGCTCAATTACGGCGCGAATCCGTGGCACGCCCGGCATTCCTAACAAGCTATTTACGGGGGTTTTCGCCCATTGCCGGTACGGTCTACATGTGTCAGCGCAGCGGGGAACCTCGGCAGTAGAAGCTGCCCATCGCTCGATCCACCCCGGGATTCCGGGTGTGCCGTCGTGGATAGCCCTGCTCATCGCCATTACCGCGACTGCCATTGGGTATGGCATCGACTCCGGATCCGGTCACAAGGAGCTGACCGGCATCTTCGCGGGCCTCTATATAGCGGGCTGCGTGGTGGCGGTGCTGGCCGTACGCCAGGAAGGCCTGTTCACCGCGGTCATCCAGCCACCGCTGATCCTTTTCTGCGCGGTGCCGGGCGCCTACTGGCTGTTTCACGGCGCCAAGCTCGGCAACCTCAAAGACCTGCTGATCAACTGCGGCTATCCGCTGATCGAGCGTTTCCCGTTGATGCTGGGCGCCGCCGGCGGCGTCTTGCTGATCGGCCTGATCAGGTGGTACATCGGGCTATCGCAGCGAACGATCGCGGCGGCCGCGCCTGACGAGACAGCGACCGCCAGCGCCACGGTTGCGGAGAAGTCGCCATTCCTGCGCGGCATCAGCGCGAAACTGAACTCGCTGCTGGGCATCGCGTCGTCCGACGAAGATGCCGACGAAGAAGAGGCCCTCGATTCGCAGCGCAGCCCCTCGAAGGGCTCGGCCCGCAGCAGCCGAACGGCGCGCAGCGGCCGGTCCGCCACGGGTTCCGCCCGAAGCCGCTCCCGGCACGCCCGCCCCTCGCCGGACGAGGAGTACGACCCGGCGGCCGAGCGGCCGCGCCGGCGGCGCGAGGCATCGTCTCGCGACTACGACCCCGCCGACCCGGCGCGCCGCTCCTCGCGGCGCCGCCCGCAGGGCGATCCCGACCAGCGCGGCCAGTCGCCGCGGGAAGGCCGTCGCGACCCGCGCACCCGCAGCCCCTACGAACGTCCGGCTGCTCGCGGCGGCCGCTACGAGGACTACGACCGGTACGAACCGCCCGTCTCGTCGGAGCCGTTCAACCGATACCAGTCCTATGAGCCGTACGAGTCCTACCAGCCCGCCCCGGAGCCTCGGCGGCGTCAGGCCGCACCGAACGGCAGGAACGGCTCCGACTCGACGCACCACCCGATCTCGCAGGTCCGTTACCGCGGATCCGGTCCGTCGGACGAACGCCGGGGTGAGCCGCGCGGGGATCGCCGCGGCCGGTCACGGGCAAATGGCCGGACACAGGGGCGTCCCCCGGCCGAGTCCTGGGAGTACGACGCCTAGGTCCTTCGGGGACCCGCCGACTAACGGCTAGAGCAGTGACCTGATTTCCCGGGGCAGCGCGAACACCAGGGTCTCCTGAGCCGTCGACACCGGTTGCACCACGTCGAAGCCGCACTCGGCCAGCCGCTCCAGCACGCCACGCACCAGCACCTCCGGAACCGAGGCCCCGGAGGTGACCCCGACGGTCGTAACGCCGTCGAGCCAGGCCGGGTCGATGTCGTCGGCCCAGTCGACCAGGTACGCCGCCGCCGCCCCGCCACCCAGTGCCACTTCCACCAACCGCACCGAGTTCGACGAATTGCGGGACCCGACGACGATCACCAGCTCGCACTCCGGTGCCATCGCCTTGACCGCGACCTGGCGGTTCTGGGTCGCATAGCAAATGTCGTCGCTGGGCGGGTCCTGCAGTTTGGGGAACCGCTCCCGCAGCCGCTCGACGATCTCCATGGTCTCGTCGACCGAGAGCGTGGTCTGCGACAGCCATATCACCTTGTTCTCGTCGCGAATGGTCACGTTGTCGACCGACGCGACGCCGTCGACCAGCTGCACGTGCTCGGGCGCCTCCCCGGCGGTACCGATGACTTCCTCGTGGCCCTCGTGGCCGATCAGCAGGATGTCGTAGTCGTTGCGGGCGAAGCGCCGGGCCTCGTTGTGCACCTTGGTGACCAGCGGGCAGGTGGCGTCGATGGTATGCAGATTCCGTTCAGCGGCCTCGGTGTGCACCGTCGGTGCGACCCCGTGTGCGGAGAACACCACGATGGCTCCCTCGGGGACCTCGTGCGTCTCCTGGACGAACACCGCACCGGCCTTTTCCAGGGTGTCGACGACGTGCCGGTTGTGCACGATCTCGTGGCGCACATAGACCGGGGCACCGTGCTTCTCCAGCGCGCGCTCGACCGTCTCGACGGCCCGATCCACGCCTGCGCAGTAGCCACGCGGCTCCGCAAGGAGCACCCTTTTGCTGATTGGGCTGCTGGCTACCGAGCTGGTCGCGCCGGGAATCCCCATGTCGACAGTCGGAGGCATGTCCTCCAGGGTACGTTCTGCCGACACGGGCCCGCCAGCTCGCGGTGCCGGGCTTGGAGTTAGCCGTCGCTTAAGGCAATCTTGGACCCATGGCTTCTGCACCATACGGAGTTCGGCTGCTGGTCGGCGCGGCGACAGTCGCCGTCGAGGAGACCATCAGACTGCCGAAGACGATCCTGATGTACCCGATGACGGTGGTCAGTCAGGCGGCGCACATCGTGATGCGTTTTCAGCAGAATCTGGCCGAGCTGGTGAACAAGGGCGACTCCACCCTGGAATCGATCTTTCCGCCCAAGGACGAAAAGCCGGAATGGGCAACGTTCGACGAGGACTCCGAAGTCGCCATCGACGGCGGTTTCGCCGAATTGCCGGACGGCGCCGGGGGCGACCGTCGGGCCGAGGGGCGCTTCGCGCTCTACTCGGTGGCCGAGGCGGCACTGGACGCGGGCGGCGCCCCGAGCAGGCCGACGTCCAAGAAGTCGGTTCCGGAGCCGTCGGTCGCGGCCGAACTCGACTACCCGGCACTGACGCTGGCCCAGCTGCGGGCCCGGGTGCAGTCGCTGAGTGTCGACGAGCTTGAAGCCCTGCTGGCCTACGAGCAGGCCACCAAGGCCCGCGCTCCGTTCCAGACGTTGCTGGCCAACAGGATCACCCGCGCGACCGCGAAGTGACCCGAGCGGCGAATTCGGACGCGAACTCGGCCGAGAACCCGTTCCCGGTTCGCGCCGTCGCGATCCGGGTGGCGGGCTGGATCGACAAGCTCGGAACCGTCTGGGTCGAAGGGCAATTGGCCCAGATCAACATTCGGGCAGATTCCAAGACCGTGTTCATGGTGCTGCGTGACCCGGCCGCCGACATGTCGCTGACCGTGACATGTCCGCGCGACCTGGTGCTCAACGCACCGGTGAAGTTGGCCGAGGGCACCCAGGTGGTGGTCTGCGGTAAGCCTTCCTTCTACACCGGGCGCGGCACATTCTCGTTGCGCCTGTCCGAGATTCGCGCCGTCGGCGTCGGCGAACTGCTGGCCCGCATTGACCGGCTGCGCCGGCTACTGGACGCCGAAGGCCTCTTCGACCCGAGACTCAAAAGGCCAATCCCCTTCCTGCCTAACATGATTGGGCTAATTACCGGCCGAGCGAGCGCCGCCGAGCGCGACGTGACGACGGTGGCCGGCACCCGCTGGCCCGCGGTGCGGTTCGCGGTGCGCAACACCGCCGTCCAAGGACCCAACGCGGTCGCCCAGATCGTCGAGGCGCTAGGCGAACTCGACCGCGACCAGGCCGTCGACGTGATCGTGCTGGCCCGCGGCGGCGGCAGCGTCGAGGACCTGCTGCCGTTCTCCGACGAGACACTGTGCCGCGCGATCGCGGCCTGTCGCACGCCGGTGATCAGCGCGGTCGGCCACGAGCCCGACAACCCGCTGTGCGATCTGGTCGCCGATCTGCGCGCGGCCACCCCCACCGACGCGGCCAAGAGGGTGGTCCCGGACACCGCCGCGGAATTGCGCGGCATCCAGGACATGCGCCGGCGCAGCGCGCAGGCGCTGCGCAATTGGGTGTCTCGCGAACAGCGCGCGTTGACCCAGTTGCGCAGCCGTCCGGTGCTGGCCGAGCCGCTGACCGCGCTGACGGCACGCGCCGAGGAGATCCACCGCGCCCGCTCGGCCGGGCGCCGCGACATCACCCGGCTGGTCGGCGCCGAATCCGAACGCGTCGGCCACCTGTCCGCGCGGCTGGCTACGCTGGGCCCGGCGGCGACGTTGGCGCGGGGGTATGCGGTGGTGCAGACCGTTCCCGCCACCGGCGCCGGCGATGCGATGCACGTCCTGCGCTCGGTGGACGACGCACCGGCCGGCACCCGGCTGCGGGTGCGAGTGTCCGACGGCGCCGTAGCGGCGGTGAGTGAAGGGCTGACCGATGGTCACTGACAAGGACAGCGACGGGGCCGAATCGGTTACGCCCATTAGTCAACTTGGCTATGAATCTTGCCGGGACGAGCTGATCGAAGTCGTGCGCCTGCTGGAGCAAGGCGGGCTGGACCTCGATGCATCGCTGAAACTCTGGGAAAGAGGCGAACAGCTGGCAAAACGATGCGAAGAGCACTTAGCTGGCGCCCGCAAGCGGGTGGAGGATGCGCTGGCGGCCGGCCAGAGCGAGGAAGGCTGAACCGGCCCCGCGGTACACAATTATTTTTAAAATTGAAACACGTTTCAGTTAGGGTTTGCGACATGGGTGATGCATCACTGACAACCGAACTCGGCCGCGTCCTGGTCACCGGCGGCTCCGGGTTCGTCGGGGCCAACCTGGTGACCACCCTGCTCGACCGCGGCTATTCGGTGCGTTCCTTCGACCGCGCCCCGTCGCCGCTCGCCCCGCACTCGCACCTGGAGGTGCTGCAGGGCGACATCACCGACAAGGACGTCTGCGCCCAGGCGGTGGACGGCATCGACACGGTTTTCCACACCGCGGCGATCATCGAGCTGATGGGCGGGGCGTCGGTGACCGACGAATACCGTCAGCGCAGCTTTGCGATCAACGTCGGCGGCACCCAGAACCTGGTGGACGCCGGGCATGCCGCGGGCGTGCAGCGATTCGTCTACACGTCATCCAACAGCGTGGTGATGGGCGGCCAGAATATCCCCGGCGGCGACGAAACCCTGCCCTACACCACTCGATTCAACGACCTCTACACCGAGACCAAGGTCGTCGCCGAGCGATTCGTGTTGTCCCAGAACGGCGTTGACGGAATGCTGACGTGTGCGATCCGGCCCAGTGGCATCTGGGGCCGCGGCGACCAGACGATGTTCCGGAAGCTGTTCGAAAGTGTGCTCGCCGGCCACGTCAAAGTTCTGATCGGCCGCAAGTCGGCCCGGCTGGATAACTCCTACGTGCACAACCTGATTCACGGCTTCATCCTGGCCGCCCAGCATCTGGTGCCCGGCGGTACCGCACCCGGTCAGGCCTACTTCATCAACGACGACGAGCCGATCAACATGTTCGAGTTCGCCCGGCCGGTGGTGGAGGCCTGCGGGCAGCCCTGGCCCCGAATTCGGGTCAACGGGCCCATCGTGCGCGCGGCCATGACCGGCTGGCAGCGGGTGCACTTCCGGTTCGGAATTCCTGCGCCGCTGCTGGAGCCGCTGGCGGTCGAGCGGCTGTACCTGGACAACTATTTCTCGGTCGCCAAGGCGTCCCGCGACCTCGGCTACCAGCCGTTGTTCACCACCGAGAAGGCGCTGACCGAGTGCCTGCCGTACTACGTCGACATGTTCGGACAGATGAAGAGGCAGGCCGAGGCGGCCAAAGCCGCCGCCAACCGATAGCGCGCACTCCGCGGAAAAACCGCCGCCCGGGGCTAAGGTTCAGCTCAACGGCGACGCGGAGGGCGCTATGAACACCGAATTCACGCTCACTCAGAAACGGGCCCTCGCGGTTCTCACCCTGATCGCGCTGCTGTTCGGTGCGTACTTCCTGCGCGACTATTTCGTGCTGGTTGTGGTGGCCGCGGTCGGTGCGTATTTGTTCACGCCACTGTTCAATTGGTTCAACAAGCGGCTCGGCACCGGCCTGTCGGCCACCTGCACCTTGTTGTCGGCATTGGCGATGGTCATCGTGCCGGTCGGCCTGTTCATCGTCTTGGCCGTCGTCCAGATCTCCCGCATGGTCGACAGCATTTCCGGGTGGGTCAAGAACACCGACCTGAGCGGGCTCGGCGACAAAGTCCTGCACGTCGTCAACGACCTTGCGGCACGAGTCCCCTTCCTACACATCACGATCAATGCGGAAATGCTGCGCAAGGCGATGGTCACCGGCGCGCAGAATGTCGGCCAATGGCTCTTGCAAGCCTTGCAAGGCGCCGCGGGAAGCGTCTTTGGTGCCATCACCTACGGGATCATTTTTCTCTACGTCTTTCTCGCGCTGCTGGTGCACCGAGAGAGGTTGCGCACGTTGATCGGTCAGCTCAACCCGCTGGGCGAGGAAGTCACGGATCTGTACCTGAAGAAGACCGCTGCGATGGTGCGCGGCACCGTGTTCGGTCAGTTCGTCATCGCGCTATGCCAAGGTGTCGCGGGTGCGGGGTCGATCTACGTCGCCGGATTCCACCACGGCTTCTTCATTTTCGCGATTCTGCTCACGGCCCTGTCGATCATTCCGTTGGGCGGCGGCATCGTGACGATTCCGTTCGGCATCGGAATGATCTTCTACGGCAACATCTTCGGCGGCGCCTTCGTGATTTTGTGGCATCTGCTGGTGGTCACCAACATCGACAACTTCTTGCGCCCGATCCTGGTGCCGCGGGATGCCCGGCTGAATTCGGCGCTGATGCTGCTGTCGGTGTTCGCCGGTATCGCCATGTTCGGCCCGTGGGGCATCGTCATCGGGCCGGTACTGATGATCCTGATCGTGACGACCATCGACGTCTACCTGGCGGTGTACCAGGGCGTCGAGCTGGTGAACCCGGACGACGACGCACCCGCGCGCCGCAGCTGGCTGCCACGCCGGAAGACGGCCGCCGACGTTAAGTCAGCCGCTCAGTAAGGAATTCGACGACTCGCTTGCGGGCCTCGTAAGCAGGCTGGCCGTCGACCTCACGGACCTCGTCGGTGAGCACCGAGTGCGCCATCTTGGTGAAACCGTGTGCGTTGCCCGGGCGCGAATCGATCTCGATCACCTCGAACGCGTCGCCGAGACGATCCTTGAGCGCGGTGAATCGGTCGCGCGGCGACATCCAGTCCTCGCTGAAGCGCAAGCCGATGGCGCACAAGCCGTCGTTGGCGGCGCGCTCGGCGATCGTGGTCAGCTCGGATTCACTGAGCCCGGTGTCGCCGCGACGGGTCCGGCCGAGCGGCAACGGTACCGACGGCTGGCTGAGCACCGGCGCGAGCACGCTGTCGTCGACCGCCGCGGCCAGCGCGAAGCCGCCGGTGAAGCACTGACCGATCACGCCGACGCCCTTGCCCCCCGTCGACGCCTTGAGGTCTCGGGCCAGTGCACGCAGGAACAGCGACACCGGCCGTTGCTTGTTCGTCGCAAAGGCAGCGAATTCCTTTGCCACACAAGCCCGCGCGATGACCCCGGTGGTGTATCCGGCCGTCTTCGGGTGGCCCGGCACCCCGAACAGCGACGGGATCGCGACCGTAAAGCCGTTGTCCACCAGGTGATTACCCAGGCCCAGCACCCCGGGATGGGCTCCGGGTATCTCGGGAATCACCACGACCCCGGGGCCGGTGCCCTTGCGATAGACGTCATGGGTGTAGCCGCCACCGGTGAACGGCGTCGCTACCCATCCAGACAAGTCCGCTTCGGGTGCTGTCACGCGAGTCGCTCCTATCGGCTGGTCGGCAGCGGCGCCTGCGACTGCGTCGCCGCTGCCAGCGTACGGAACTGATCGGTGGTTCCGGCACCCGTGATCGCGATCTGGGCGGCTCCGCCCGGGCTGGTCAGCTTGGTGGTCCAGACCGGCTCGGCGTCGGCACCATCACCGGAACCGCGATAGACGATCCAGTTCGTTCCCGCGACGTCGACCGTTCCGGTCGGATACGCCGTCGGATGGATCGAGCCGATCAGCCTGTCCTCGTCGGCGTTGCTCTGCGTCAGGCTCACATACATTCCCGTTGGACCGATGTATCCCACCGTCGAGGTGGCCGCGCTGAGCCGCTGACCATTGGCGATTCGCCCGTTCTCGATACCGCCGCGGCCGCCGGAGTTGGGCTGCCAGCCCGCCGGCAACTGCGGCAACCGGATGGGAAAGCCCAGCGTCTGAGCGTCCGCGCGCAGGGCCGTCGCCGCGTCGTAAGACGGAATCGTGCCCTTGTTCGCCCCGGTCGGCTGGAAAGAACACATCCCGACCATGCCGGCCAACAGGATGCATCCGATCACCAACGGCGCCAGCGACCAGAACATGTCGCGACCGTCCTGCAGCAACCGCGGCTTGGCCGGCCTGGCCGCCGGTACCGGCTCACCGGCCTCGTCGGCATTGGGCTGCTCGTCGGTCACCCCACGAGTATCCCAGCCCGCCGTCGACAGCCACAGCCCAGATCCAGCGGACCGATGTGCTTCTGGGAGAATCAGCAACCATGACAGCATCGGGCGGATCCGGTTCGTCTTCGACCGCGACCACGGGCTCTGACCCGCAGGTCCGGGCCCGCCGCGAAGCTCCAGACCGCAACCTGGCCCTGGAGCTGGTCCGGGTCACCGAGGCCGGCGCGATGGCCGCCGGGCGCTGGGTGGGCCGTGGCGACAAGGAGGGCGGCGACGGCGCGGCCGTCGACGCGATCCGCGAGCTGGTCAACTCGGTGTCGATGCGCGGTGTCGTCGTGATCGGCGAGGGCGAGAAAGACGAAGCTCCGATGTTGTTCAACGGCGAGGAGGTCGGCAACGGCGACGGCCCCGAGTGCGATTTCGCCGTCGACCCGGTCGATGGCACCACGCTGATGAGCAAGGGCATGCCCAACGCCATCTCGGTGCTCGCCGTGGCCGATCGGGGCTCGATGTTCGACCCGTCGGCGGTGTTCTACATGAATAAGATCGCCGTCGGGCCCGACGCGGCGCACGTGCTGGACATCACCGCGCCGATCGCCGACAACATTCGCGAGGTCGCCAAGGTCAAGGACCTGTCGGTGCGGGACATGACGGTGTGCATTCTGGACCGCCCCCGACACGCTCAACTCATTCAGGACGTGCGCGACACCGGAGCACGCATCCGGCTGATCACCGACGGCGACGTGGCGGGCGCGATCTCCACCTGCCGGCCGGGCTCGGGCACCGACATGCTGGCCGGGATCGGCGGTACCCCAGAGGGGATCATCGCCGCCGCGGCGATCCGGTGCATGGGCGGGGCCATCCAGGCGCAACTGGCACCGCGCGACGACGCCGAACGCCGCAAGGCGCTCGACGCCGGTTACGACCTGGACCAGATCCTGACCACCAGGGACCTGGTCTCCGGCGACAACGTCTTCTTCTGCGCGACCGGAGTGACCGACGGTGACCTGCTGCAGGGTGTGCACTACTCCCCCGGCGGCTGCACCACCCAGTCGATCGTGATGCGCTCGAAGTCGGGCACCGTCCGCATGATCGAGGCCTACCACCGGCTTTCGAAGCTCAACGAATACTCCGCGATCGACTTCACCGGCGACAGCACCGCTGCCTATCCCCTGCCGTAACCGCGATAGCACACCCCAACGAAGAGGAACTGATTGATGGCCGAAAGCGCCGAATATCGCATCGAACACGACACCATGGGCGAGGTCCGCGTACCCGCAAAAGCGTTGTGGCGAGCGCAAACCCAGCGCGCTGTGGAGAACTTTCCGATTTCGGGCCGTGGCCTCGAGCGCACCCAGATCCGCGCGTTGGGCCTGCTGAAGGGCGCCTGCGCGCAGGTGAACGCGGACCTCGGGCTGCTGGCGCCCGAGAAGGCCGCCGCGATCATCGCGGCCGCTGCCGAGATCGCCGACGGCAAACACGATGACCAGTTCCCGATCGACGTCTTCCAGACCGGCTCGGGCACCAGCTCCAACATGAACACCAACGAAGTGATCGCGTCGATCGCGGCCGCCAACGGCGTCACGGTCCACCCCAACGACGACGTCAATATGTCGCAGTCGTCCAACGACACCTTCCCGACCGCCACCCACATCGCGGCCACCGAAGCCGCAGTCCGCCATCTGATCCCGGCGCTCGAGGTACTGCATGACGCGCTGGCGACCAAGGCCGGCGAGTGGCACACCGTGGTCAAGTCGGGCCGCACCCACCTGATGGACGCCGTCCCGGTGACGCTCGGCCAGGAATTCAGCGGCTACGCCCGCCAGATCGAGGCCGGGATCGAGCGGGTGCGCGCCACGCTGCCGCGGCTGGGCGAGCTGGCCATCGGCGGAACCGCGGTGGGCACCGGGCTCAACGCTCCCGACGGCTTCGGCCCCAAGGTGGTCGAGGCACTGGTCGCCTCGACGGGGCTGTCCGAATTACGCACGGCGGCAAACTCTTTCGAGGCTCAGGCCACACGGGACGGCCTGGTGGAGGCGTCCGGCGCACTGCGCACCATCGCCGTGTCATTGACCAAGATCGCCAACGACATCCGCTGGATGGGATCCGGCCCGCTTACCGGCTTGGCCGAGATCGCGCTGCCGGACCTGCAGCCGGGTAGCTCGATCATGCCGGGCAAGGTCAACCCGGTTCTGCCGGAAGCGGTTACGCAGGTCGCCGCGCAGGTGATCGGCAACGACGCGGCCGTCACCGTCGGCGGCCTGTCGGGCGCGTTCGAACTCAACGTCTACATCCCGATGATGGCCCGCAACATCTTGGAGTCGTTCAAACTGCTGACCAACGTGTCAAAGCTGTTCGCCGAGCGCTGCATCACCGGGCTGTCGGCCAATGTCGAGCATCTGAAGGAGTTGGCCGAGTCGTCGCCGTCGATCGTGACACCCTTGAACTCGGCCATCGGCTACGAAGAAGCCGCAGCCGTGGCCAAGCAAGCGCTCAAGGAGAAGAAGACGATCCGTCAGACCGTGATCGATCGCGGCCTGATCGGCGACAAGTTATCGATTGAGGAATTGGACCGCCGGCTCGACGTGCTGGCGATGGCTAAGGTCAAACCAGCGAATTAAATGGGGGTGGTTCTGCAATGACGGTTCCTCCGGGCGGTCCCTACGGTCAGGATCCGTACGGAGCGAATCCGTATGGGCAGGGGCCCTATTGGGGTGGCCCACCGCAAGGCGGCCCACCGCAAGGTGGCCCACCGCAAGGCGGCCCGCCCCCGTACCCGCCGGGCGGCCCCTATTCGGGGCCGCAGAGCGGTGCGTACCCCTACCCGCCAACCGGTCCGTTCACCAATCCGCAGGGCGGGATGGATCCCTCGGCACCCGGCTATCCGGGTCAGCCGTTCGGGCAGAGTGGGCCCCAGTATGCCCCCGGCTGGCCGCCCGGCTCCTACCCTCCCGGACCGCCACCGAACGGGCCGCGGTCGAACATGCCGTGGCTGATCGTCGCCGGCATCGCGGTGTTGGGCGTCATCGCGCTGGTCGTGATCCTGATCGTCAGCCTGAACAACGAACCCAAGTCCCCCAAGGCGAATCCCTCGACGACGACGGCCGCGCCGACCTCGCAGCAGCCGGGCGGGTCCGGACAGACGGCAAGCGATTGCACGCCCAATGTGTCCGGTGGCGACAAGCCCGCGGGCGGCGCCCCGATCAAGGCCGGCAAGCTGTCTTTTCCGGCCAACGCGGCACCCGGTTGGATGCCGTTCTCGGACGACCAGACTCCGAATCTCATTGGCGCAGTGGGGCTAGCGCAGGAGGTGCCGGGTGCCAGCCAGTGGGTGATGCAGGCCGAGGTCGCCATCACCAACTTCGTCCCCAGCATGGACGTCACCGCACAGGCAGCGAAGTTGATGAATTGCGTGGCCGAAGGTCCCGGCTATTCGAACGCCTCACCCACGCTGGGCCCGATCAAGAAGTCGTCGATCACGGTTGAGGGAATCAAGGCCGCCCGGGTGGACGCCGACGTCACGATCGCCGACCCCGCCCGCAACGTGAAGGGCGACTCTGTCGTGATCATCGCGGTCGACACCAAGCCGGTCACCATCTTCCTGGGCGCAACACCCATCGGCGATGCGGCCTCGGCAGGACTGCTCAACCAGGTGATCGGATCGCTGAAGGTCTCGAAGTAACGCCCTCAGGCGGGCGCCGAGATGTGCGTGGCTTCGGAGCGGCCGCGCAGCACGGTGGAATAGCACTCCACCCAGTGACCCCGTTCGGTCTCGTCGGCCCGCTCGATGGCCGCCGCCGAACACAGGATCCGCCGATCCGAGGTCTTGGCGAGATCGGCCAGGCGTGCGGCCTCGTTGACCGCATCACCGATTACCGTGTATTCATAACGGTTTTCGGCACCGATGTTGCCGGCGAAGACGCGGCCGGCCGAAACCCCGATACCGAAATCCACCACGGGGAGCCGGCGCAGTTGCGTGCCCAGTGTGCGTGCCGTGGCCAGTGCCGCCGAGGACGGCTCGCCCGTTCGCAGCGGCGCCCCGAAGATCGCGAGTGCGGCATCGCCCGCGAATTTGTTGATCAGGCCGCTGTGTTCGTCAACAGCGTCGACGACGATCCGGAAGAAGTCATTGAGCACGTCGGCAACCTCTTGGGGCGGACGGCTTTCCGCGAGCCGAGTCGAACCCACCAGATCGATGAACAAGACCGCAGCCTCGACCACATCGCCCGACAGCGATGCACCCTCTTCGATGGCGCGCTGCGCGACGTCGGCCCCGACGTGGCGCCCGAACAGGTCGCGCAATCGGTCGCGCTCGGCGAGCCCGGCCACCATTCGGTTGAATCCCGTTTGCAGACGCCCGATTTGAGATCGCTCGTAGGCCCCGACGGTGGTGTCGATGTGGCCGCGTTCGACCTGGGCCATCGCGTCGACGACTTCGCCGATCGGGTCCGAAATGGATCGCGACGTCAGGATCATCGTGGGCAACCCGAGCAGCAGTGCGGCCAGCGAAACCACCAGAACGGGCACGTCCAACGAGGCGGACTTCTGAATCAGCCACCCGTAGGAGCGCAGCACGACCAGGGTCGCCACGACGCCGATCGGAAGTGCACTGACCAGAAACCAGAGCATGACCAGACGCGCGAACACCCCGGGCACCGCCAACTGAGGCTCGAGCCCCCGGGTCGCCTCACCCATGATGGGGCGCAGGGTGCGTTGGGCGAGCAGCATTCCCGTGCCCGCGGCGGCCGGTCCACCGAGGAGCACGCCGAGGATCATCGGCAACAGCAGCGCGGTGCCGCCGTCGAGATTGAGCAACACGAAGATGCTGCCGGCCAGGCCCCAGGCCACGAGCAGGATCGCCGTTTGGCGGCCGGCGAGTTTCATCGCGGTTTCCCGCTGCGCCGTGGTGGGTTCTTGGCCGGCGGCATACCACCGCAGCGTCGGAGCAAGGCTGAACACACCGGACACCGCGACGCCGATGATTCCCAGCAATACCAGCGCGATGACGATGGCCGTGTCTTTTTCCGCGAAGACGACGCTGGTGGCGGCCGACGTGTGCCCCCGCAGCGGAATCAGAATGGCGGCGACGTCGATGACGGCGATGATGTAGGACAGGGCGAGGTCGACCGCGTATTCGATGGACAGCCTACGAGCTGATTTGCGCGGCGCCGGCCCGGATGTCGCCCCGGGCGATTGTCGCGCGCCCCGGCCCGCCTTGATCACCCTATTAAGGTAGCCGCGCGGCGCTCAGGCACCATTATTTGGCCCACCCGAGTTCTGGCCCGGGATGTCGGTGATCGGGAGATTCGGCATCGGCTTGGGCGACGGCGTGTTGGGCAGCGTCGGGATGTCGGCGGGCGGGACGTCGTGAAGTTCGTTGGCGGGCGGTCCGTTTTCCCGGCTGCCGTAGCTGCTGCCCGGCGTCCGCGGCCCCAGCAGTTCGCTGACGGTCACCAGGCGGTAGCCGTTGGCCTTGAGCACCGGAATGAACTGGTACACCAGGTCAACGGTGCTCGAGTAGGTGTCGTGGAACAACACCACCGAGCCGGGCTTGATGTAGGTCATCAGCATGTACCGCGTCGCCGCGGTGTTCGAGTCGTTCGCCCAATCGAAAGGTATTACATCCCAAAGGATTTCGGCCAGCCCATAGCGAGCGGCGGTCTGGCGCACCTCCGGGGTGGACAGCCCGCCGGCGGGACGGTACAGCGTCGGGGTCCGCCCGGTCGCGGCGTTGATCGCGTCGTTGGCCTTGGCGAACTGTCCGGCGATGTCTTCGGGCGGGATCGTCGTCATGTTGGGGTGTTCCCAGGTGTGACTGCCGATTTCCATGCCGGCGTCGGCGATGCGCTTGGCACCGGCCGGGTTGGCGGCCACCTTGTTGCCGATCAGGAAGAAGGTGGCCTTGGCGTCGTTGTCCTTGAGGATTTGCAGCAGCCGCTCGTCGAACGGGCTCGGGCCGTCGTCGAACGTCAGCGCCACGCATTTGACCACCGCGCAGCTGAGGTTGTCGGCGCGCGTCACGTGACCGGTCAGGCCACCGATCACCAGCACCGCGCCGGCGGCCACGACACCGGACACCGTCCGCCAATAGCGCCAGGCCTGGCTGTCGGGTCGTTTACGCACGGTAAAAGCCTACTCACCCTCGAGGGTGCGACCTGGGCGTCGAGGGTGCGCACCGGGCGCGTCAGTGCGGCCCGGCGATCTCCTCGAGCATCTCGGTGACCAGCGCGGCGATCGGCGACCGCTCGCTGCGCAGCAGCGTGATGTGCGCGAACAGCGGATGACCCTTGAGCTTCTCGATCACGGCCGCGACGCCGTCGTGGCGGCCCACCCGCAGGTTGTCGCGCTGAGCGATGTCGTGCGTGAGCACCACCCGCGATCCGCTGCCCAGCCTGGACAACACGGTCAGCAAGACGTTGCGCTCCAGCGACTGCGCCTCGTCGACGATCACGAACGAGTCGTGCAGCGAGCGCCCGCGGATGTGGGTCAGCGGCAGCACTTCCAGCATGCCGCGGGACAGCACTTCCTCCAGCACGGCCGGGCTGGCCAGACCTTCCAGGGTGTCGAAGACCGCCTGCGCCCAGGGACCCATCTTTTCGCTCTCGCTGCCCGGCAGGTAGCCCAGTTCCTGGCCGCCGACGGCGTACAGCGGACGGAACACCACGACCTTGCGCTGGGTCCGCCGTTCCAGCACGGCCTCGAGACCGGCACACAGGGCCAGAGCCGATTTGCCGGTGCCGGCCTTGCCGCCCAGCGACACGATGCCCACGGACTCGTCGAGCAGCAGGTCGAGCGCGACGCGCTGCTCGGCTGAGCGGCCGCGCAGCCCGAACACCTCGCGGTCACCGCGAACCAGTTGGACTCGCTTGGCCGCCGTCACCCGGCCCAGCGCATGCGAGCTACCACCCAGCAGCCGAATTCCCGTGTGGCATGGCAGGTCTCGTGCTTCGACCAGATCGATCTCACCGTCGGCGAACAGCGCGTCGATATCCTCGGTCGCGGTCTCGATCTCCTGCATCCCCGACCAGCCGGAGGCCACCACGTCCTGCGCGTGGTACTCGTCGGCGGCCAGACCCACCGCCGCGGCCTTGACGCGCAGCGGAATGTCCTTGCTGACCAACGTAACCCGCTTGCCTTCGGCGGCGAGGTTGGCCGCGCAGCTCAGGATCCGGGAGTCGTTGCTGTCGGTGCGGAAGCCGGCCGGCAGCACCGTCGGGTCGGTGTGGTTGAGCTCGACATGCAGCGAACCACCCTGTGTACCAACGGGAATGGGTTGATCCAGCCGCCCATGCTCCAACCGCAGATCGTCGAACAGACGCAAGGCCTGACGAGCGAACCACCCCAGCTCGTGGTGGTGGCGTTTAGCCTCCAATTCGCTGATCACGACCAGGGGAACCACCACCTCGTGTTCGGCGAACCGACTACATGCCCAGGGGTCGGACAGCAGCACGGAAGTGTCGATCACGTAGGTCCGGATATCGGTCACGGAGCGCTCCTCGAGCGGGATAGGCCCGCGCGGACCCGCACAGGCATGTCGGCGGGAACTGCGACACCAGGACCGGGGCCGGTCCTTCCGTTGTGATGACGGGAGGTGCCGCCCTGGCAGCTGAGCAAGACGCTGACCATCGAGAACGACGCTACTCTCGTCGCCGCTTTGCAGCAGCGCAGGCGCGCCGACGCCGGGGTGTGACGTGAGCGGTGAAGGCGGCGTGCGGCGTGAGTTGGCTTAGCCGCTGACGAACTGCCGCAGTTGGGGCTCGTCGGCGACACCCCAATCGGTGATGCGGTCGGCGATCGCCTGCCGCAGCTCAGCGGGTCCGAAAATCCCGGCAGCGGCGACGTTTTGCACCTTGTCCTGGTAACTCCGGATGTCGCCACCGACGACCTGCAGCTCGGCCGCGCGTTTGGCAATTGCGGCAATCGTCTCGTCGCGGACGTACGTGAGGCAATGCGCGACGAGATTCGAGAAGAACAGCTCGTGGCGGGCCTCGTCGCGGGCGATTCGATCGATGAGCCCGGCCAATATCGGCTCCTCGAGCTGGGCGGCCAGGTTGCGGCAGAACACGGCGTGCGTGCGCTCGGTCAACGCCATGTACACCAGGATTTCCACCTGCGTGTACGAGTCGGCGCGGTAGCCCTGCATCAGGTACTCAACGCGGGCCTCTTCGTTGGCGGTGGGGTCGACCTCGCGGGTCACCACCAGGTATTCGCGCAGCGCGATGGCGTGCAGGTGCTCCTCGGCGGTCCAGCGGCCCAGCCAGCGGCCCCACCAGTCCTCGAGAATGAAGTGCTCGACCAGCTCGCGGTGATGCGCAGCCAGGTCGTCCTTGAGCAGCAGCAGGATCTCGCAGGCGTCCGTGTGAGCCCGGGGCAGCGTCATGCTGGACGGGTCCCAGTCGCGTCCGCCGAGGAAGGCGAAGTTCTCGCCCCGGTCGAACGGCACGTAGTCGTGGGCGAACCAGATGTCGTCGGTGTTGAGGTGGCGGTCCATTTCAGCCTCGACGACCGGCTCGAGTTCCGTGGTCAGCGCATTAGCGACAGGTTTCGTTGCCATAAAAGTAACTGTAACCCGCATACACAGGTGTTATGAAATCAACCGCCGGTGTCGCGGCCAATCCGTGACCTACCGGCCGACCAACGCCCAATCCTCGAGACCGTCGTAGAGCGGGAACTCCTGGGCCAGCCGGGTCACCCGCTGGCGCAATCCCGCCACGTCGGCGGAGGTGCCGGCCGCCAGCGCGGTCGCGATGACGTCGGCGACCTCGGTGAACTCGGCGTCGCCGAAGCCGCGGGTGGCCAGCGCGGGCGTCCCGATCCGCAGGCCCGAGGTGACCATCGGCGGCCGCGGGTCGTTGGGCACGGCGTTGCGGTTGACCGTGATGCCGGCCTCGTGCAGCAGGTCCTCGGCGGCCTGACCGTCGAGCGGGGAGTTGCGCAGGTCGACCAGCACCAGGTGAACGTCGGTGCCGCCGCTGACCACCGAAACCCCGGCCTTGGCGACATCGGCGGCCAACAGCCGGTCGGCGAGGATCCGGGCGCCGGACAGCGTGCGCTGCTGGCGCTCGGCGAATTCGGGGGTGCCGGCGATCTTCAACGCGACCGCCTTGCCCGCGATCACGTGCATCAGCGGCCCGCCCTGCTGGCCGGGGAACACCGCCGAGTTGATCGCCTTGGCGTACTCCTGCTTGCCCAGGATCATTCCGGAGCGGCCGCCACCCAGCGTCTTGTGGATGGTGGTCGACACGACATCCGCGTGCGGCACCGGAGACGGGTGCAATCCGACCGCGACCAGTCCCGCGAAGTGGGCCATGTCGACCCAGAGCTTGGCGTCGATTTCGTCGGCGATCGAGCGGAACGCCGCGAAGTCGAGGATGCGCGGGTAGGCCGACCAGCCGGCGATGATCACCTTCGGGCGGAATTCGAGCGCCTGCGCGCGCACCGCGTCCATGTCGACGAGATGCGTCGTCGGATCGACGCCGTAAAAGCCGTTCTCGTAGAGCTTGCCGGAGAAGTTGAGCTTCATGCCGTGCGTGAGGTGCCCACCGTTGGCCAGGTCCAGACCCAGCAGCCGCTCCCCCGGTGACATCAGGGCATGCAGCACGGCGGCGTTGGCCTGGGCGCCGGAGTGCGGCTGCACGTTGGCGAAGTCGGCGCCGAACAGCGCCTTGGCGCGGTCGCGGGCGATGTTCTCTACGACGTCGACGTGCTCGCACCCGCCGTAGTAGCGCCGGCCGGGCAGCCCCTCGGCGTACTTGTTGGTGAGCACGCTGCCCTGGGCTTGCAGTACCGAGCGCGGCACGAAGTTCTCCGACGCGATCATCTCGAGGGTGTCGCGTTGGCGGCCCAGCTCCTTGCCGAGCAGCTCGGCGATATCCGGGTCGACTTCGTCGAGCGGGGCGGACATCACGGACGCGGTTACGCGGGCATCAGGTGCGGCAGTCACAGCCGCCAGTCTATCGAGTGGTGGTTTTAGCCAGCCCAGCCGTCTGGTGCGCGATCGCCCCTGCCACACTGGCACTATGCCCCGGCTGAGCGAGCCGAGCCCATATGTGGAGTTCGACCGAAAGCAGTGGCGCGCGTTGCGCATGTCGACGCCGCTGGCCCTCACTGAAGAGGAGCTTGTCGGTCTGCGTGGTCTCGGCGAGCAGATCGACCTACTCGAGGTCGAAGAGGTGTATCTGCCGCTGGCCCGGCTCATCCACCTTCAGGTCGCGGCGCGGCAGCGATTGTTCGCTGCCACTGCGGAATTCCTCGGTGAGCCGCAGCAGAATCCGGACCGGCCGGTGCCGTTCATCATCGGCGTGGCCGGCAGCGTGGCGGTTGGAAAGTCGACCACCGCCCGTGTGCTGCAGGCACTGCTGGCGCGCTGGGATCACCACCCGCGGGTCGACCTGGTGACCACCGACGGCTTCCTGTATCCGAATGCCGAGCTGGACCGGCGAAACCTGATGCACCGCAAAGGCTTTCCAGAGAGCTACAACCGCCGCGCGCTGATGCGGTTCGTCACCTCGGTCAAATCGGGTTCCGACTACGCGTGTGCGCCGGTGTACTCACACCTGCGCTACGACATCATCTCCGGGGCCAAACACGTGGTCCGCCATCCGGACATCTTGATCCTCGAGGGCCTCAACGTCTTACAAACAGGTCCGACCCTGATGGTGTCGGACCTGTTTGACTTCTCGCTGTATGTGGACGCCCGCATCGAAGACATCGAACAGTGGTATGTCTCCCGGTTCTTGGCGATGCGCAGCACGGCCTTCGCCGACCCGGCATCGCACTTCCATCACTACTCGGCCCTCAACGACACCAAGGCGGTCGCCGCCGCGCGCGAGATCTGGCGGTCGATCAACCGGCCCAATCTGGTCGAGAACATTCTTCCCACCCGGCCCCGCGCAACCCTGGTGCTGCGCAAGGACGCCGACCACTCCATCAACCGGTTGCGGCTGCGCAAGCTCTGAGCACTGCGCGGCGCTTAAAAGACCGAAGCGGGGCGCTTCCCCGTGGCCGCGGAGAAGGGCCCCGCATCGGCGGGAGGGGAGTGCTACGCGGGCAATCGCCGCACTCCCAGGTATTGCAGCCAGGCGAATGCCGCGGCGTAGGCGCCGGTGGCCAGCGTCGCGGCCACCCCGGCCGCGGTCATCGGCACTGCTTCGACGGCCACCAGGGAGCCCAGCGTGACCACGATGTTGGCGCCGACCACACCGGCGCCGACGCTGCGCAGGTCCGGCAGCCCGGTCAGGCTGTACACCACCAGGCCATAGAGCACGAAAATGGCGCCCAGGGCGTATTCCAGGTTGGAATTCAGGTCTGCAAACAATGCGATGGCGAGACCGCACAGTCCCGTCAAGGTGGCATCTGCACGCATGGCGAAACGCAACAGCGAGTCGGTCGCGTCGTACAGGTGCCTGGTCGGTATGCCGGTAGCAGCGGACATTTGATTACTCCTCGCGATATTTGTGTCGAACTGGTTTGAGCGTGCCGCCGGTGCACTGCCATATCGACGCGTGGCACTGCCAACTGCTGCCACGGAAGAAACGACCAGGGATTGCGTCCAGGTATTCCCGTGTTCGGCGACGAATGTGGATTTACACGGCAACGGCCTCGACGATGCTGTACGGCGAGGCCGTTTCCACGACGCGCGTCAAGCGGAATCCGGCGCTGCTCAGCAGCCGGCCGTATTCGGCGGCGGTGCGCTCGCGAGCGTCGAATTCGACAAGTATTTCCAGGTCGAGCCAGTTGCCGACGAAATCGCGATCGTGCCCCGGCAGCACCATTTCGACGAGCAGCACATGCTTGCCGACCCCGGCGGCTTTGCGGATGTTGCGCAGAATCTGCACGGCCTCGTCGTCGGGCCAGTCGTGAATGATGTGTTTGAGGACGTAGGCGTCGCCGCCCTCGGTGATCGCGTCGAAGAATGAGCCCTCCGCCAGCTGCACCCGCTCGACCACCCGATACTGCTTGAGCAGCGGTGGGGCGTCCGCGACCACGTGGGGCTGATCGAACAGGATCCCCCGGGCTTTCGGCGTGGCATTCAAGATTGCCGCCAGCAGGCGACCGCGCCCACCCGCGACGTCGACGATCGTCCCGTAGCGGCTGAAGTCGTAGCTCGCGATGACCGATGGGATCGCCAGCTCCGAGATGTTGGTCATGGCTTCGTTGAAATTCTCGTCGAGCTCCTTCTCTCCGGACAGGTACTCGAAGATCGGCTTACCGCGCATTTCGGGAACAACGGAACGACGGGTGCGAATGGCGGTCGTGAGGTTGCTCCAATGCTCCCGATGCTGGGGCGCACCGGCATATCGAGCCATGCCGCGCATCGAGACATCGGTGTCGCTGCGCAGCGTGTCCGCGAGCGTGTTGAGGGCGTAGCGGCCATCGCGCTGCTGACGGAATACGCCGCGGCCGATCAGGGCCCGCAACAGTCGGCTGACGGTGTCGGCATCCGCGTCGACCGCTATGGCCAACTCCTTCGCCGACAATGGTCCGCTCGCCAGCGCATCGGCGATGCCGAGGTCGGCGGCAGCGGTAATCGCTTGCGCGGCCCAGGCATTCGTGACCATTTCCATCATCGCGGCCTGCGGCGGGATCATCCCTTGATGTAGCCGGCCGACATGATGGCGAACGATCTCGAGGACCCGCGCAATCTGCGACTGCGGAATTTTAGGCGAAAACATAAGTACTCCTTGATAATTGAAGATAGACGCGGCTCAGCGTCAGACGGCGACCGCTTCGACGATGCTCAGCGGTGAGGCTGTTTCGACCACCCGCGTCAGCCGGAAGCCCGCGCGGCTCAGTAGCCGGCCGTATTGGCCGGCGGTGCGCTCACGAGCGCCGGCGGCGATGTGCATTTCCAGGTCCATCCAGTGGCCGGGGAATTCGCGGCCGTGCCGCGGAATGACGAATTCCAGTATCAGGACATGCTTTCCGACCCCGGCGGCTTTGCGAATGTTGGTGAGAATCTGCACGGCCTCGTCGTCGGGCCAGTCGTGGATGATGTGCTTGAGCAGGTAGGCGTCACCACCGTCGGCCACCGACTCGAAGAAGGAGCCTTCGACCACCTTGACCCGGTCCGCCACGCCCTGTTCATCGAGCAGTGGCGACGCACCCGCCACCACATGCGGCTGATCGAACAGGATTCCCCGGGCTTGCGGCGTGGCGTGCAATACCGCGGCCAGCAGCCGGCCGTGTCCGCCGGCGACGTCGACGATCGTCCCGTAACGACTGAAGTCGTAGCCCGCGACGACCGGCGGGATTTCGAGCTCGGAGAGGTCGGTCATGGCCTGGTTGAAGATCTCGTCGAGCTCCGGCACCTCGGCCAGGTACTCGAAGGCAGGCTTGCCGCGCAGTTCGGGGATCACGGCCCGGCCGGTGCGAATCGAGTCCGTGATGTGGCTCCAGTGCTCCCGATCCTGGGGCGACCCCACAAAACGGGCGAATGCGCGCAGCGAGACTTCGCTATCGCTGCGCAGGGTGTCCGCAAGCGGGGTGAGGTCGTAGCGCCCGTCGCGACGGCGACGGAATATGCCGCGCGAGATCAAGCCCCGCAGCAGACGACCGACGGTGTCGGCATCCGCGTCGACCGCCTCGGCCAACTCGTCAACCGACAGCGGCCCGTTGGCCAGCGCGTCGGCGATGCCGAGGTCGGCGGCGGCGGTAATCGCCTGCGCGGCCCAGGCATTCGTGATCATTTCCATCATCGCGGCCGGCGGTGGAACCATGCGCTGGTGCAGCTGACCGACACGGTGCCGGACGAACTCGATGGCCCGCGCGAATTGAGCGGGCGGAAGGGTCGGCGAAAGCATAAGTCCCCCTTGCAGACTCGGAATGACACATGCAGCCGGTCGGCCGCACATCCCGTATTCGTTGCCAGTCCACCCGAAGACGGGGCGCATCGCCATTACAACCAGCGTTGTCAGCCGAATTGTGCGTGAGGCTGTACAGATAATGCAGAAAGCGCCCCAACGGGACTAATCGCTGGAGACCGCGACGCGCCCGCGTAGATCCGCCGCGATCAGCCGGGCCGCTGCGTTCTGCCAATTGTGCAGCGAGCGCTGTGGGACCTCCGTCACGAACCACTGCCAGGCCTGCCGCGCGGTCGGATCCAGACCCGACGCGGTGGCATTCTGCGCGTAGGCGCGCACCCCGACGACGTAGGGGAAATACAGCGAGTTGTAGTACCGCCACTCTTCGGTGGTCCCGAAATCGCCGGCGTCACGTGGCTTCAACCGTGAAATGCCGTCGGCCAGCACCGCCTTGAGTTCGTTGGCTCGCTCGACCGGATGGTCGGGTGCGCCGCGGGCCGCGAGCCGCTCGTCGATCACCGGCAACGCCGTCAGCGGGCTCGCGACCAGCTTGCTCAGGTCGCCGTAGTGGCCCAGGGCGCGGCGGGTGAGCCTGACGAAGGTGACGTCGTCGACGTCCGCGAGCGGATGCTCCTGTCGCAGCGGCAGTGCCGCCCCGGTATGCCGCAGCGTGGCCCGATCTGCCCGCAGCGCAGGCGATTTCGAGAACGCCAACCGGTCGAGCACCCCGGCCAGCGGATCCGCGAGCACCTGCACGGCGATCGCGATCGCCAGGCTGGTGAACAGCAGCACGGTCAACGCGGTCTGCGCGGCGGGGTCGTCGCGGGTCACCGCCAACCCGATCAGCGCCTGGCCACCGAACAGCGCCGCCACCGCCACCGAACCGGCGAACGAGCGGCGCATGTCGGCGCGCAGGGCCTGGCCCTCATCGAACGCGTCCCACAGCGCGACGGCGACCCCGAGCCCCAGGACGTCGCAACTCGTCGACGCCAGCGCAACCCAGCTGGGCACCAGGCCCAGCGGAATGATCAGGATCGCATTGCCCAGCGCGAAGAACATGGTCGCGGTGATGGCGAGTCCCACGGCCGGCCTGGGCCGCCGCGGGCGGCGCAGCGCAACGGCCATCGCGCCGAGGGTCGACACCGAGATCACGGCGAACATCAGCCAGTGGCCCGGCCGCAGCGGCCCGTCGACGCTGCCGGCCAGCATCGCCCCGAACAGGGTCAGCGCGGCGACGCCTGCGACGAGCAGCAGCTCACGCGTGCGCCCCCGCCAGCCGTCGGCGGGCCGGGACAGCTCGACGAGCACCGCAAACCACGCCACGCCGGGGATGGTCGCCAGGTAGATCTCGACTCGGCTCAGCAGCTGGGCGTACGCGGGACTGGCGGTCCGAACCGCGTCCAGCCCGACAACCAGCGCGAAGCCACACAGCCCGATCGCCGCCAGCACCAGGACGGGTTTGCGCGGATCGCGGGCCGCCAGATACAGGCCCAGCCAGGCGCTCAGCGTGAACACCACCGCCGACAGCGCAGCCATCTACCCAGTGTGGCATGTACGTGACCTGCCGCTTAAGACCTACTTGCCGAGGCGGCGATCTCGCCGGCTGTAGTCGCGCAGCGCGCGCAGGAAGTCGACGCGGCGGAACGCCGGCCAGTGCGTTTCACAGAACCACATCTCCGAATAGGCGCTCTGCCAGAGCAGAAACCCCGACAGCCGTTGCTCGCCCGAGGTGCGGATCACCAGGTCGGGGTCCGGCTGCCCGGAGGTATAGAGGTTCTCGGAGATCGCGTCGACGGTCACCGCGTCGACGAGGTCCTCGCCGGTGGCGCCGTTGGCGAGTTCCTTGCTCAACAACGCGCGCACCGCGCCGACGATCTCTTGCCGGCCGCCGTAGCCGACCGCCACGTTGACGTGAAACGGCGCGACGCTGGGCGTGGACTCGACCGCACCCCGCAACCGGCGGGCCGGCTCGTCACCGAGCAGTTCCAGGTCTCCCACCGTGCGCACGCTCCACCGGTTGGCCGGTGCGCAGATTTCCTCGACGACATCGGTGATGACCTCGATCAGCCCGGCCAGCTCGTCGGGGTCGCGTTGCAGGTTTTCGGTGGACAGCAGATAGACGGTGGTCATTTCGACGCCGGCTTCCTGACACCACCGCAGCATCTCGGCGATCTTGGCCGCACCCATCCGGTAGCCGTAGCTGACGTCGTCGTATCCCGCGTCGCGGGCCCACCGCCGGTTCCCGTCGCACAGCACGGCGATATGCCGCGGGAGCTGGGACTTCGAGGCGAGCAGGCCCTGCCTCAGCCGCAGCTCGTAGACGCGGTACAACGGGTCTTTGAGCCGCGGCGGGATAATCTCCACGAAGATCCACACTACTGTGAGCGGCAACCAATTCCGGGTTGTTTTTCCGACGATGTCACCGTCGCTGAAAGCACGGTCACCCGGCCGGTGCGGGCTAGTGTTTATCGGTGTGAGGCACCGGCAATTAGATCGCCACCCGAATAGACAGCAGGAGACATGAGCGGGCCGACCACCACCGCGGGCGACCCGGAAGCCGAATCGCCGGGAGCCGCGGCCAACGCAGCACAACAGCTCGTCGACGGCGTCGCCCGGGTACTGACCAAGCCACGGTTCCGCGGCTGGATCCACGTCTATTCCGCCGGCACCGCCGTTTTCGCGGGTGCCTCGCTGGTCGCGGTGTCGTGGGCGGTGGGCTCCACCCGGGCCGGGCTGGCGACCCTGCTCTATACCTTCGCCACCATCATCATGTTCACCGTCAGCGCCACCTACCACCGCGTGCACTGGAAGTCCGCGACCGCCAAGAAGTGGATGAAGCGGGCCGACCATTCGATGATCTTCGTGTTCATCGCCGGCAGCTACACGCCGTTCGCCCTGCTGGCCCTCTCGCCGCACGACGGGCGCGTGGTGTTGTGCATTGTCTGGGGCGGCGCGGCGGCCGGGATCCTGCTGAAGATGCTGTGGCCGTCGGCGCCGCGCTGGGTCGGCGTACCGCTCTACATCCTGCTGGGTTGGGTTGCGGTCTGGTACACCGGCGAGATCCTGCACAACTCCGGTGTGACCGCGATGGTGCTGCTGTTCGTCGGCGGCGCTTTGTACAGCATCGGCGGCATTCTCTACGCGCTGCGCTGGCCCGACCCATGGCCGTCGACGTTCGGCTATCACGAGTTCTTCCACGCCTGCACCGCGGTAGCGGCGATCTGCCACTACATCGCGATGTGGTTCGTGGTCTTCTGAATCGGCGCTAGCGCGCGGGCACGCCCAGGGCGGCGGCCAGGTCGGCCGACCGGGTCACCGGCAGATCGCACAGGCGTCCACGGCACACGTAGGCGGCGTCGGCACCGCGCACCCGATCCCGGCCGACCAGCAGCGCCGACGAGTCCATCTTGCCGCCCATCACGATCGCCCCGCCGGGCGCGAACCGGCGGGCGTCGGTCAACATCGGTGACCGCGGCGAGTGGCAGGCGACCGCGATCTGCAGCGGGCCGCGGATCGCGGCTTCGGCCACCGAAATCCAATGCCCGGCCGACCGCGGCGCCTTCGCCAGCAGCACCGAATGCGCGGCCAGCGACTCGGTCGCCGCTCGCAAGTAGCGCGGCGCGGTGACACTGCCGACCAGATGCGCCGCGGTCAGCAGCGCTTCGGTGATCGTCGACGCGCCCGACGGGGTGGCCCCGTCCAGCGGGTCGGCCGGCCGCAGCATCAGCTGCTCGGCATCGTCGGCGGTGTCATACCAGCGGCCGGGTCGCTGCGGATCGGCGAAATGCGCTAGGGCGGTGTCGAGCAGCTCGCACGCCGCCGTCAGCCAGACGTCCTCGACGGTCAGCTGGTAGAGCGCCAGCAGCCCGGTGGCCAGCATCGCGTGGTCTTCCAGGATCGCGTCGCTGTCGCCGACCACCCCACCGAGGCTGGCCCGGCGCAGCCGGCCGCCGATGACATGGGTGTCCAGCAGCGCCGTCGCGCAGCGCCGCGCCGCGCGGGCCAACTCGGGATCTTCGAGGGCCACACTGGCCTCGGCCAGCGCGGTGATCGCCAGCCCGTTCCACGACGTGACGACCTTGTCGTCGCGTCCCGGCTGGGTCCGGGTGCGCCGGGCGGCCAGCAGCGCGGTGCGTACGCGTTCGGATCGTTGCGGGTCGTCGGGATCGCCGGGCAACTGCAGCACCGACGTCCCGTGTTCGAAGGTCCCGGACTCGGTGACCGCGAAAACCTCAGCGGCCCAAGGACCGTCGTCGGGGCCGAGCACCTCGGTCAACTGCTGCGGCGTCCAGACATAGGTCGAACCCTCGCGACCGTCGGCGTCGGCATCCAGCGACGACGTGAACACGTCGCCGTCGGCCAGCTCGTCGAGCAGGAATTGTGCGGTCTGCGCGGTGACCCGGCGGGCCAACGGATCTCCGGTCCGCCGGGCCCAGTGCGCGTAGGCGCGCAGCAGCAGCGCGTTGTCGTACAGCATCTTCTCGAAATGCGGTACTACCCAAGCGTTGTCGACGCTGTAGCGCGCGAAGCCGCCGGCGAGTTGGTCATAGATTCCGCCGCGGGCCATCGCGTTGCCGGTGCGCTCGACGGCCTCCAGCGCCGACAGTGATCCGGTGCGCTCGTAATTGCGCAGCAGCGCTTCGAGAACCGCCGACGGCGGGAATTTGGGCGCGCCGCCGAACCCGCCGTGCACGGTGTCCTGGTCGGCCAGCACCGCGGCGACCGCGTGATCACACAGGGCCGGGTCGATGTCGGGGCCGCCGTCCGGCAGTCCTGACGACATCTTGCGCAGCTCGCCGGCGATGTGGTCCGACGCCTCCTCGACCTCGCCGCGGCGTTCCCGCCAGGTTTCGGTGACGGCCGAAAGAAGTTGCAGAAAGCCCTCTTTCGGGTAGTAGGTGCCGCAGAAGAAGGGCCGCCCGTCCGGGGTGAGGAAACACGTCATCGGCCAGCCGCCGTGCCCGGTGAGCGCGACGGTGGCGTTCATGTAGACCGAATCGATGTCCGGCCGTTCCTCGCGGTCGACCTTGACGCAGACGAAATCCGCATTCATCGCGGCCGCCACCTCGTCGTCCTCGAACGACTCGTGGGCCATCACATGACACCAGTGACACGCGGCGTAGCCGATCGAGAGCAGGATCGGCACATCGCGGTCCGCCGCGTCTTCCATTGCCTGCGGCGTCCACTGCTGCCAGTGCACCGGATTGCCGGCGTGTTGACGCAAATACGGGCTGGTGGCCAGTCCGAGGGTGTTGGTGAAAGACGATTCAGCCGGGCTCATCGCCGGGTCCTGACGGCCGGGTTGATCCGTTCGCCGGCCCGGGAGCCTCGTCTTGGGGTGGGTCGACCGTATCGGTGCCCTCGTCGGCGGCCTGATCGGGCTCGGGGTGCTTGGGGTCGAACGACTCGGGCACCTTCTTCAGTTGCCGGTTCATCGAGCGCAGCAGAAACAGGGTGGCGATCAACAGCAGCACGACTACCAGCAGCCCGATCGGGCTGGCCTTACCGAAATCGGGCCCCGTGTTGTGCGGAGTCGCGTCAGCGATCACCGTGAGTAAAAGGTGGCTCACGCGTGGTTCTCGATTCCGGCGAACAGGTCGTCCTCGGGCAGCCGGACGGGGACGTTCGAACGGGCCAGCTCGTATTCCTCAGTCGGCCATAGCCGCTGCTGCCAGGCGAGCGGGGCGGCGAAGAAGTCGGCGTTCGGGTCGATCTGGGTGGCGTGTGCCCGCAACGCGTCGTCGCGCTGGCTGAAATATTCCGAACACTCCACTCGCGTGGTCACCCGCGACTCGAACGGATCGTGCTCGGGTTTCCAATGCTCGAGCCACTTTTGGAACGGGGGTTCGTGACCGTGCTTGATGGCTTCGTCGTGCAGCAACTGCATCCGCGCCCGCAGGAAGCCGTGGTTGTAATAGAGCTTGGACACCGTCCAGGGCTCGCCGGCGTCCGGGAAGCGGGCATAGTCGCCGGCCGCTTCGTAGGCGCCGACCGAAACCTGGTGACAGGCAATGTGATCCGGATGTGGGTAGCCACCGTTCTCGTCATACGTGGTGATCACGTGCGGGCGAAACTCGCGGACGACGCGCACCAGCGCTTCGACCGACTCCTGCAACGGCACCAACGCGAAGCAGCCGTCGGGCAGCGGCGGCGGCGGATCGCCCTTGGGCAGACCGGAATCGACGAAGCCGAGCCAGGTGTGCTCGACGCCGAGAATTTCGGCCGCCTTGGCCATCTCGTCGCGGCGAATCTCGGCGATGTGCTGCTGCACGTCGGGCAGGTCCATCGCGGGGTTGAGGATGTCGCCGCGCTCGCCGCCGGTCAACGTGACGACCAGCACGCGGTGACCCTCGTCGGCATACCGGGCGAGTGTGGCCGCACCCTTGCTGGATTCGTCGTCGGGGTGGGCGTGCACCGCCATCAACCGCAGTTCGCTCACGTCTCCCCTTGTCGGTCCGCTGGTCTCCCCTCGAGCCTATAAGGACCCTATAATTCCAGTTTCCCCATGTTGCGCGCTGTCGACCGTCCGCCGGCAGCACATTAATCCCACACCTGAAACAGCCATGACCCAGACTTCCATTCCGCGCCCCGAGGCCCGCTACGGGCGCTCGCGACTGTCTCGGGTCTCGCGGCGCCGGGTGGCCATCGCGCTGGGTGTGCTGGTTCTCGCGGCCGGCATCGGCGTCGCGATCGTCGGCTACCAACGGCTGGGCACCAGTGACGTCTCGGGTTCGCTGGCCGGTTACCAGGTGGTCGACAACGAGACGGCGGCAGTCACGATCAGCGTGACGCGATCTGATCCGTCGCGGCCGGTGGACTGCATCGTGCGGGTCCGCGCAAAGGACGGCAGCGAGACGGGCCGGCGCGAGGTACTGGTCGGGCCATCCGCGCAGGCCACGGTGCAGATCACCACGACGGTGAAATCGTCACAGCCGCCGGTGATGGCAGACATTTACGGATGTGGCACCGACGTGCCCAGCTACCTGCGCGCAGCCTGACCGGTCGCAAAGGTGAAGCTCGAATGACGTCATCGGCTGTTTCCACAGTGGTAACATGGATGAATGCACGGTTCCTGCTGGGACCGTGTATTGCTGCATTAGCGGGCCGTGAGCACCACGGCACGGCGGCAAGGGGCGGGACCCAGACAATCCCTGCAGCGCAGTTCAGAGAGTTCGCGGTGACGCGGAGAGACACGACGAGGAGCACGACGAGATGACGGACACTCAGGTGACCTGGCTGACCCAGGAATCACATGACCGGCTGAAGGCTGAGCTCGATCAGCTGATCGCGAATCGTCCCGTCATCGCCGCGGAAATCAACGACCGCCGCGAGGAAGGCGACCTCCGGGAGAACGGCGGATACCACGCCGCCCGTGAAGAGCAGGGCCAGCAAGAGGCGCGCATCCGCCAGCTGCAGGACCTGCTCAACAACGCCAAGGTCGGCGAGGCGCCCAAGCAGTCCGGCATCGCGCTGCCCGGTTCGGTGGTCAAGGTCTACTACGACGGCGACAAGTCCGACACCGAGACGTTCCTGATCGCCACCCGCCAGGAGGGCGTCAAGGACGGCAAGCTCGAGGTGTACTCGCCCAAGTCACCGTTGGGCGAGGCCCTGATCGACGCCAAGGTCGGCGAGACCCGCAGCTACACCGTGCCCAACGGCAACACCGTCGAGGTGACGCTGGTGAGCGCGGAGCCATACCACGACTAGTTCCGCCGCGAACTAGCCCAGGGCTTGTTCGAGATCGGCCAGCAGGTCGCCGACGTCCTCGATGCCCACCGACAGGCGCGCCAGGTCGTCGGGTACTTCCAATTGCGAACCGGCCGTTGACGCGTGCGTCATCGCGCTGGGGTGCTCGATCAGCGACTCGACGCCACCCAGCGATTCGGCCAGGATGAACACTTTGGTGGCGGCACAGAGCTTTTCGGCGGCGGCCCGGCCACCGCGCATGCGCACCGACACCATGCCGCCGAAGCCGGACATCTGGCGCGCGGCGACCTCGTGGCCGGGATGCGTGGACAGACCCGGATACAGCACCGTGCTCACCGAAGGATGCCCGGCGAGGAATTCCGCTACGGCCAAAGCATTTTCGCTGTGCCGCTGCATCCGCAGCACCAACGTCTTGAGGCCGCGCATCGTCAGGTAGGCGTCGAACGGGCCGGGCACCGCGCCCGCCCCGTTCTGCAAAAAGGCGAAGGCGTCATCGAGCGCTTTGTCGTTGGTGACCAGTGCGCCGCCCACCACGTCGGAGTGGCCACCGATGTACTTGGTCGTCGAGTGCAGCACGACGTCGGCGCCCAGCGTCAACGCCTGCTGCAGCGCGGGCGACGCAAAGGTGCTGTCCACCAACACTTTTGCCGAATGCTGCTGGCCCAGGTCGGCAATGGCCGCGATGTCGGCGATGGACAGCAGCGGATTCGTCGGTGTTTCCACCCAAATCAGCCGAGTCTGCGGCGTGATCGCGGCCGCGACCGCGTCGAGGTCCGAGAGTGCCGCCGGCGTGTACCCGACGTTCCATTGGCTGAAGACCTTGTCGATCAGACGGAATGTGCCGCCGTAGGCGTCATTTGGGATGACCAGATGGTCACCGGGCCGCAGTATGGCGCGCAGGGCACAGTCGGTTGCGGCCATGCCGGAGCTGAACGCGCGCCCGAACGCACCGCCTTCGACGGCCGACAGCGCGGCCTCCAGCGCGGCCCGGGTCGGGTTGCCGGTGCGCGCGTATTCGAACCCGCCGCGTAGACCCCCGACGCCGTCTTGGGCGAACGTGCTGCTGGCGTAGATCGGCGCGTTCACCGCCCCGGTTGCCGGATCCGGGTGGTAGCCGGCATGGATGGCTTTGGTGGCCAGCCCGTTGATTCCGTCGTGTCCGCTACGATTTTCGCTCATCGCCGTTCAGCCTAGTGAGCGACGCGCGATCACGTCAGGCGCACTCTTGCACCTCAGATCGGCAGGACCACCGTCGTCAGGATCTTGTCGGCGAGTGTCTGCCGTTTGGCGTCCCACAACGGAAACAGGAAACCAACGAAGCAGATGACGGCGTCGACGAAGTGGGCGAGGTCGCGCACGACGGACAATCCGAAGCCGATCGGCTGCCCGGTGGTCTCGCTGACCACCTTGATCTTCATCACCGTCTTGCCCAGGCTCGATCCGGTGGTGCCCTGGCGGTAGCCCCGGTTCCACAGCCAGTAAGCCAAGCCCGCCAACGTCGCCAGCCATTGCGCCAACTGGCCGATCATCGAGGGCTGGCTGACGCAGTACTGGCTGACGTCGTACTGCGTGATGTCGGTGACGCAGGACGACTGTTGGGTGGCGTACATGATCCCGGTGCCGATGCCTTGCACGATCGCGTAAGGCAGGTAGTCGATGAGCAGCGCCAGCACCCGGGTGATCCACGGCGTGTAGGAATCCGTCGGCAGCGCGCGGACCGCGGGTCCGGGCGGCGGGGGGGCGTATCCACCAGCAGCCGGCGGAGGCGGCGGGTAGCCCCCGCTGGGCGGCGGAGGCGGGGGCGGGTACGAAGCGCCAGGCGCGGAAGGGGCGGGTTCATACCCGCCAGAGGCCGGTTCGTAGCCACCTGGAGGTTCGGGCGGCGAGGAGGTCGGCGGCTGATCGGTCATGGTGCAACCTTCCACTGCGGGTTAGCTGAACTAGCCGAATTAACATACCTGAGAGCCGCCTCCCACGAAGGCTCCGTACCAGGTCCAGGCCGTGTCGCTACCGCCGCCCTGCTTGTACTCGAGGCCCGTCCGACAGAAAGCCCAACAGGTCGTATCGGGTGATGACCCCGACGGGCTTGCCTTCCTCGACGACCATCAGCGCATCCCAGTCACGAAGCGCCTTTCCGGCCGCGCCGACCAGCTCGCCGGCACCGATCATGGGCAGCGGCGGACTCATGTGCTCGGAGACCGCGTCGGCCAATTTGGCACGGCCCTCGAAGACCGCCGAGAGCAGTTCGCGCTCCGACACACTGCCGGCGACCTCACCGGCCATCACCGGCGGCTCGGCACCGACCACCGGCATCTGGGACACCCCGTACTCACGCAGAATGCCGATGGCGTCGCGGACCGTCTCCGATGGGTGGGTGTGGACCAGGTCGGGCAGCGCGCCCGACTTTCCGCGCAGCACGTCACCGACCGTGGGCTGCTCGGTCGAGCCGTCGAGGCGGGTACGCAGGAACCCGTACGACGACATCCACGCGTCGTTGAAGATCTTCGACATGTAGCCGCGGCCGCCGTCGGGAAGCAACACCACGACCAGCGCGCCGGGCCCGGCTTCCTCGGCCACCTTCGCCGCGGCCACGACGGCCATCCCGCACGATCCGCCGACCAGCATCGCCTCTTCACGGGCCAGTCGCCTGGTCATGTCGAACGAGTCGGAGTCGGAGACCGCGATGATCTGGTCGGGCACCGTGGGGTCGTAGGCCGCGGGCCAGAAATCCTCGCCGACGCCTTCGACGAGATAGGGCCGGCCGGTGCCCCCCGAATACACCGAGCCCTCGGGGTCGGCGCCGATGACGCGCACCGCGCCGCCGGACACCTCCTTGAGGTAGCGGCCGGCGCCGGTGATCGTCCCGCCGGTGCCGATGCCGGCGACGAAGTGGGTGACCTTGCCGTCGGTATCGGCCCAAATCTCGGGACCGGTGGTTTCGTAGTGGCTGGCCGGGCCCTGCGGGTTGGCGTATTGATCGGGCTTCCAGGCTCCGTCGATCTCTCTGACCAGCCGGTCGGAGACGCTGTAGTAGCTGTCCGGGTGCTCCGGCGGCACCGCCGTCGGGCACACCACCACCTCGGCGCCGTACGCGATCAGCACGTTGCGCTTGTCCTCGCTGACCTTGTCCGGGCAGACGAACACGCACTTATAGCCGCGGTGCTGGGCAACCAACGCCAGGCCGACACCGGTGTTGCCCGAGGTGGGCTCGACGATGGTGCCGCCTGGCTTGAGCAGCCCGGCGGACTCGGCGGCGTCGATCATCTTCACCGCGATGCGGTCCTTGGAACTACCGCCCGGGTTGAGGTATTCGACCTTTGCGGCAACCGTGCCAGCACCGAGGGGGATGACAGAGTTCAGGCGAACCAGTGGCGTGCCGCCGATGATGTCACTGATGTGCTGCGCAATTCGCATGCGTTCATCGTCTCAGGCGATATCCGGCCGCGCACACCGCCTCTCGATGCGATCCGGATCCGGGCCCGCCACGCACGACCGAACGGCTAGCCGGTGGCTTCGCGGATGTACTCCCCGATTTGGCGCAGCGAACGGACCGCCTCGGGCACCAGCGGCGCCGCCAGCTGGAAGTCGTGAACTTGGCCGGGCCAGACGCGAACTTCGGCCGGTACGCCAACGGCGGCGAGCCTGCTCGCCGCTAACCGCGCGTCGTGCAGCAACACCTCGGATCCCGAAACGTGGATCAGCGTGCGCGGAAGGCCGGGCTTGATGTGGTCGAGGGGTTCGTAGATCTCCTCGGCCTTGCCGTCGACGACGTTCTTCTCCGCCGCGCTAGCAACCAATTCGACAAGTGCGTCGAATGCCGTTGCTCCGAACATCGCATCCGTCTTGATATTGGGATGGGTTTGCTTGTATTCCTTTGCTAGCTGCAGCAGTGGCGAGATCGCCACCAGCGCCGCCGGCTCCTCGCCTTCCTCCTGCAGCCGTTGCGCGAGGGTCAGCGCGAGATACCCGCCCGCGGAGTCGCCGGCGAGGACGATCTGGTCCGGCTCATAGCCGCGCCGCCGCAACCATCGGTAGGCGTCGTGGCAATCCTGCACCGCCATACCGATCGAATGCTTGGGTAACAACCGGTAATTGACCACCAGCACGGGTGAGTCAGCAAACTTCGAGATCGCTTCGACCACCCGGCCGTGGGAGTTTGCTCCGCAAGTCAGGAATGCGCCGCCGTGGAAATAGAGCACCACCCGACGAGTGCCATCCGCGGGCAGCACTCCGGGGGCGCGGACCAGTTGTGCCGACGCATTCGGCAAGTTCACGGTCTGTCGCACGGTGGCCGAAACGGGCAGCAAGGCCCGGGCCGCCAGGTCGATCAGACCCCATGGCCAAGGCAGGGTCGGCGCCTTGCTGCCGACCGCCAGAATCGGCCGGATCGTCACGCGTGAGGCCAGTGTGGCTACTCGTCCCTGGACGCTGGGCCCGGATTCGACGACCTCGACCGGGGCGCCGTCGCTGATGGCGAATTTGCGTGCCTCTGCCCTGCGTGACTTGAGCAGGTCACGAAGGTGGGCGGCATTCCGGGGTGCACCGGAAACCTTGCTAGGTGCGGTCATGCTCGACACTCCTACGCCTTTGTAGTGCGATACAGCATGTGACGAGGAAGCCGAGCGCCCAGTTCAATTCGTGCGCCGAGTCGTTCAGCCAACCCGTTAAACTTAGCTTCGCAGGCATTTCTTAAAGGAACGTTTGAAGAGTCTGATTTGATACCACATCTGATTCACAACGTGACCGCTTTGTTTGTCGGGCGTCCGCGCAAACTCGACAGTCGATCTAAAATGATCCCGTGACCGTGAGGGTGCCGCGTCTTTCGACAATCGCCCTGGCCACGGCGGGCGCAGTCGCCTCGACAGGTACTGCCTATCTGGGCGCGCGAAATCTGCTGGTCGGCCAGGCGACGCACGCGCGCACGGTCATCCCCAAGGCCTGGGACATCCCGCCGCGCGCCGACGGCGTATACAGCCCGGGCGGCGGGCCGGTGGAACGGTGGCAACGCGGCATGTCCGCGGACCTGCACCTGATGATCTTCGGCGACTCGACCGCCACCGGGTACGGCTGCGCGAGCGCCGAAGAAGTACCGGGTGTGCTGATCGCGCGCGGCCTCGCCGAGCAAACCGGCAAGCGTATTCGGTTGAGCACCAAGGCCATTGTCGGCGCCACCTCCAAGGGCGTCAGCGGGCAGGTCGATGCGATGTTCGTGGCCGGGGGGCCGCCGGACGCGGCCGTGATGATGATCGGCGCCAACGACGTCACCGCCCTCAACGGGATCAGCCAGTCCGCGCGACGGTTGGCCCGCACGGTGCGCAAGTTGCGTTCGCGCGGCGCCGTGGTGGTGATCGGTACCTGCCCGGATCTGGGTGTGATCTCCGCGATACCCCAGCCGCTGCGCTCGCTGGCCCACGCGCGGACCAGGCAGCTGGCCCGAGCACAGGCCGCGGCGGTGCGCGGCGCCGGCGGCATGCCGGTGCCACTGGCGCATCTGCTGGCGCCCCAATTCCGGGCCACTCCCGAGCTGATGTTCTCGGCCGATGGCTTCCACCCCTCGCCGACCGCGTACGCCCTGGCCGCGGCCCAGCTGTTGGTGGCGCTCTGCGATGCGCTGGGCGAAGAGATCGAGGGCCCGGTGCTGAATCTGGCCGCCCGCGCCGAGACACCCATGGTCAGCGGGGGCCACACCCCGCTCAGCGCCATGTCGCGGCTGTGGCGGCGCCCCGCCCCCAGCGAGGCCGCCCCGTCGTCGAACTGACGGATCGGCACGGTCTAGATTTGCCTTAGCCCGTCGGGGTGGGTGTGCCACCCGTTCTTCACACGAGCCCGCATCTTGGAGGGAACTGTCATGCCCGAAGCCGTCATCGTCTCCGCCGCCCGCTCGCCGATCGGGCGCGCCATGAAGGGGTCGCTGGTCAGCATGCGGCCCGACGACCTGGCCGCCCAGATGGTGCGCGCCGCACTCGACAAGGTCCCCGCGCTCAACCCGCACCAGATCGACGACCTGATCCTGGGTTGCGGCCAGCCCGGCGGTGAGGCCGGATTCAACTTGGCACGCGTGGTTGCCGTTGAACTGGGCTACGACTTCCTGCCCGGCACCACGGTCAACCGGTATTGCTCGTCGTCGCTGCAGACCAGCCGGATGGCGTTCCACGCGATCAAGGCGGGCGAGGGCGACGTGTTCATCTCGGCGGGTGTGGAGACCGTGTCCCGCTTCGCCAAGGGCAGCGCCGACTCATGGCCGGACACCAAGAATGAGCTGTTCAACGAGGCGCAGGAGCGCTCCACTGCCGCGGCCGGTGGCGCCGACGAGTGGCACGACCCCCGTTCCGACGACAACCTGCCCGACGTCTACATCGCGATGGGGCAGACGGCGGAGAACGTCGCACTGCTGACCGGCGTCAGCCGCGAAGACCAGGATCACTGGGGCGTACGCAGCCAGAACCGCGCCGAGGAAGCGATCAAGAGCGGGTTCTTCGAGCGGGAGATCACGCCGGTGAAACTGCCCGACGGCACCACGGTGAGCACCGACGACGGCCCGCGGCCCGGCACCACGTACGAGAAGATCAGCGAGCTCAAGCCGGTCTTTCGGCCCAACGGCACGGTGACCGCGGGCAACGCCTGCCCGCTCAACGACGGCGCGGCGGCGCTGGTGATCATGAGCGACACCAAGGCCAAGGAGTTGGGCCTGACGCCGCTGGCCCGCATCGTGTCGACCGGCGTCAGCGGCCTCTCGCCGGAGATCATGGGCCTGGGCCCGATCGAGGCGTCCAAGAAGGCGCTGGCGCGGGCCGGCATGTCGATCAGCGACATCGACCTCTACGAGATCAACGAGGCCTTCGCGGTCCAGGTGCTGGGCTCGGCCCGCGAGCTGGGCATGGACGAGGAGAAGCTGAACGTCTCCGGTGGCGCGATCGCGCTGGGCCACCCGTTCGGGATGACCGGCGCCCGCATCGCCGCGACGCTGATCAACAACCTGCAGACGTACGACAAGACGTTCGGTCTGGAGACCATGTGCGTCGGCGGCGGCCAGGGCATGGCGATGGTGCTCGAGCGGCTCAACTAGCTCGTCGCTGTGCGTCCAGGGCGTTGAGTGTGCGTCCAGGGCGGTGAGTGTGCGTCCAGGGCGGCGTAGCTGCACACTCGACGCTTCTTGGGACCGCCCTGGAGCAGACAAAAGCCGGCACGCCCGTGGGCGTGCCGGCTTTTTCCGTGGATAAAGCTAATCGTTCTGCAGATAACTGAGCAGACGCAGGATCTCGAGGTACAGCCAGACCAGCGTCACGGTCAGGCCGAGCGCGATGCCCCAGGCCGCCTTCTCGGGGGCTCCGGCGCGGATCATCTGGTCGGCCGCGTCGAAGTCGATCAGGAAGCTGAACGCCGCGATACCGATCATCACCAGCGAGAACAGGATCGCGATCGGTCCACCGCTGCGCAGGCCGAGACCCGCACCGCCGCCGACGCCGAACATGGCCAGCACGAAGTTGCCGAGCATCAACGCCACTGCGCCGAACAGCGCGCCGACCACCCAGCGGGTGAACTTGGGAGTCACCCGGATGGCGCCGGTCTTGTAGACGACGAGCATGCCGAAGAACACCCCTAGGGTGCCCAGCACAGCCTGCAAAATCAGCGCGCCGGCACTGACGTGCGACACCGTCAAGTTGGCGAAAACGAACGACACCGCGCCGAGGAACAGGCCCTCGAGGACGGCGTAGCTGAGCACGATCGCCGGGTTGTCCTGCTTGCGGCCGAACGTCGCGATCATCACCAGCACGAAACCGCCCAGCGCCCCAACCAGGGTCAGCGGCATCGCCAGGGCGAGATTGCTCGCCACCAGGAAGTAGGAGACGATCGCCGTCACGGTCAACAGGCCCAGCGTGATGCCCGTCTTGGTGACGACGTCGTCGATGGTCACCGGACGGGTGGCCTTGGCCTGCTGGTATGGAGCCGCGTAGGGGTCAGCTTGGTGGTACCCCTGCTGCATCTGGGCCGCGCCAGTGCCGAATTGCGCATATCCGCCGCTCTGCTTGGGCAGCGAACGAAATACCGGGTTGCTGGTCTCCCGCACCGTCGGTTCCTCTCTTAAGACTGTGGCTTCGAGCCGTGCGAACACTTGCTCAACGATCAGTCGGCTTGCCAAGTTCCCAACGGAACCGGTGTGTTCAGGGTATATCCGCGCTGCGTGACTGTCGCCGACTCAAACATAATCCTTACCCGCGGGCATTGCGCCGGTTGTCACGATCTAGATTGCTGGTCAAGGCCCAGAAGTCATCGCGACGACACTCTGGGCACACATTGCGACGACGAGAGGCTGGGGCGTGACCGAAGGCGCGACTGAGGAATCCGACGAGATTTTGGCCCGTGTCGACAATGGCGTCGGCCTGATCACGCTCAACCGCCCCAAGGCAATCAACTCGCTCAATCAGACGATGGTCGACGTGCTGAGCCCGCTGCTGGCACGCTGGGAAAACGACGATGCGGTGCGCGCGGTGGTGCTCTCCGGGGCCGGCGAGCGCGGGTTGTGCGCCGGCGGCGACGTGGTCGCGGTCTATCACAGCGCCCGCAAGGACGGCGTCGAGACGCGAAAGTTCTGGCGCGACGAGTATCTGCTGAACGGTCAGATCGGCCGGTTCGCCAAGCCGTACGTGTCGTTGATGGACGGGATCGTGATGGGCGGCGGGGTTGGCGTCAGCGCGCACGGCAGTGTCCGCGTGGTGACCGAAACCTCAAAGGTGGCAATGCCAGAGGTCGGTATCGGGTTCATCCCCGACGTCGGCGGAGCATTCCTGCTGTCCCGGGCGCCGGGGGCGCTCGGAATGTATGCCGCCCTGACCGGAGCCCCGTTCTCCGGAGCCGACGCGATCGCGTTGGGATTCGCCGACCATTACGTCGCGCACGACAAGCTCGACGCGTTCAGCCAAGCGATCGTCGACGACGGCATCGAGGCGGCACTGGCCGCCCATGCCGTCGAGCCGCCGCCCAGTGATCTTGTCGCACAAAGTGATTGGATCGACGAGTGCTTTTCCGGCGACACGGTGGAGGACATCATCGCGGCGCTGCGCGAGCATGACGCCGAGCCGGCGCAAGAGGCCGCCAACCTGATCGAGACCCGCTCCCCGATCGCGGTATCGGTCACGCTCCAGGCGGTGCGTCGGGCCGCGAAGATGGAAACGCTGGAAGATGTTCTGGTCCAAGACTATCGAGTGTCGTCGGCGTCGGCGCGCTCCCACGATCTGGTGGAAGGCATTCGCGCACAGCTCATCGACAAAGATCGCAACCCGAAATGGTCGCCGGCGAACTTCGCCGCGGTCTCCGCGGCCGACATCGACGCGTACTTCGCGCCGGTCGACGACGACTTGAATTTCTAGAAAGGCGAATTGGTGAGCGACACAACGTACGAAACCATCCTGACCGAGCGCGACGAGCGAGTCGGGACCATCACGCTGAACCGGCCGCAGGCGCTCAACGCGCTCAACAGCCAGGTGATGAACGAAGTCACCAGTGCGGCAATTGCATTCGACAGCGACCCGGGCATCGGGGCGATCATCATCACCGGTTCGGGCGGCAAGGCCTTCGCCGCCGGGGCCGACATCAAGGAGATGGCGGCCTTGACGTTCGCCGACGCGTTCGGCTCCGACTTCTTCGCCACCTGGGGCAAGCTGGCCGCCGTGCGCACCCCGACGATCGCGGCGGTGGCCGGATACGCGCTCGGCGGTGGCTGCGAGCTCGCGATGATGTGCGATCTGCTGATCGCCGCCGACACCGCGAAGTTCGGCCAGCCCGAGATCAAACTCGGTGTGCTGCCGGGGATGGGCGGATCGCAGCGGCTCACCCGCGCCATCGGCAAGGCCAAGGCGATGGACCTGATCCTCACCGGGCGCACCATCGGCGCCGAGGAAGCCGAACGCAGCGGCCTGGTGTCACGGGTGGTGCCGGCCGACGATCTGCTCAGCGAGGCCAAAGCAGTCGCCACCACGATTTCGCAGATGTCGCTCTCGGCATCCCGGATGGCCAAAGAGGCCGTCAACCGCGCCTTCGAGTCCACCCTGGCCGAGGGACTTCTCTACGAGCGCCGGCTGTTCCATTCGACTTTCGCGACGGAGGATCAGTCCGAAGGGATGGCGGCATTCGTCGAAAAGCGGGCTCCCAACTTCACGCATCGGTAAGATCCCCGAAGTGAGTGAGCCTGGTTCTGTGACCGGCACCGACGACGAATCAGCCGTCGGCGCAGACAAACTCGCGGGCTCGCAAGACGCCCCACCGACGGGCGTCGCCACCAAACCCGAAGCGGAACCGGAAAACGCCGGCGCCGACGACCTCGTGGAGATCGCCACCAAGCCGTTCTGGGTTCGCCACTACACCTTCACCGGCACCACGGTCGGCCTGATCTTCATCTGGTTCTCGTTGACGCCGTCGCTACTACCCCGCGGCCCGCTGTTCCAGGCGCTGGTCAGCGGGTTCTCCGGCGCCATCGGCTACGGGTTGGGCGTCTTCTCGGTCTGGCTGGTCCGCTACATGCGCTCCAAGGAGTCCTCCCCGCCGCCACCGCGCTGGGCGTGGAAAGTGCTGATCCCGGTCGCCGTCGTCGGCCAGGTGCTGATGGCCATCTGGTTTCACGTGTGGCAAGACGACGTGCGCAACCTGATGGGTGTCCCGCATCTGCAGTGGTACGACTACCCGCTGACCGCGATCCTGTCGTTCATCGTGCTGTTCACGGTCGTCGAAATCGGCCAGGCCATCCGCATATTGGTCAGTTTCCTGGTGGGAAAACTCGATCGGATCGCGCCGTTTCGCGTCTCGGCCACCATCGTGGTGGTGGCGCTGGTGGTGCTGACGATCACGCTGCTCAACGGTGTGGTCGTCAAGTTCACGATGCGCACCCTGAACAACACCTTCGCCTCGGTCAACAATGAGATGAATCCCGAGATCGTGCCGCCGAAAACCCCGCAACGATCCGGCGGTCCGCAGTCGCTGGTCTCGTGGGAATCGCTGGGCCACCAGGGCCGCATCTTCGTCAACGGCGGCCCGTCAACCGAAGAGCTGACCCGTTTCAGCGGAGCCCCGGCCACCGAACCGATCCGCGCCTATGCCGGCCTGAAGTCCGCCGACGGCATCACCGCGACCGCCGAGCTGGCGGCGCGCGAACTGCAACGCGAAGGCGGCTTACAGCGCGAGATCGTCGCGGTCGCAACGACTACCGGGACCGGCTGGATCAACGAAGCCGAGGCGTCGGCGCTGGAGTACATGTACAACGGCAACACCGCAATCGTCAGCATGCAGTACTCATTCTTGCCGAGCTGGCTGTCGTTTCTGGTGGACAAGGAGAACGCCCGGCACGCCGGCCAGGCGCTGTTCGAGGCCGTCGACAAACTGATCCGGCAACTGCCCGAGGGACACCGCCCGAAGCTGGTGGTGTTCGGCGAGAGCCTGGGCTCGTTCGGCGGGGAGGCGCCGTTTATGAGCCTCAACAACGTCGTGGCCCGCACCGACGGCGCCCTGTTCAGCGGGCCGACGTTCAACAACACCATCTGGACGGACCTGACCGCGACCCGAGACGGCGGTTCGCCCGAATGGCTGCCCATCTACAACGACGGCCTCAACGTCCGATTCATCGCTCGCCCAACAAATTTGGACCGCCCCAAGGATCCGTGGGGGGCGCCGCGGGTGGTGTATTTACAGCACGCCTCCGACCCGATCGCCTGGTGGACACCGGATCTGCTGTTCAGCGAACCGGATTGGCTGCGCGAACGGCGAGGCTATGACGTACTGCCGCAGACGAATTGGATCCCGGTGGTGACGTTCCTGCAGGTGTCGGCGGATATGGCAGTCGCGGTGGATGTGCCCGACGGGCATGGCCACCGCTACGTCGCCGACGTCGCCAACGGCTGGGCCGCGGTGTTGTCACCGCCCGGGTGGACACCGGAGAAGACCGAGCGGCTGCGACCGCTGTTGCACGCCAACGATTAAAGCCAGCGACGGCCGCTCGCGCCGGTATTCGCCAGCGCTGCCGCATCGACGGGCTCGCCGGCCAACTCGGCGAGCACCCCGGCGCCGGCCAGCGCGTGAAAGCCGCCGACGACGTCGGTGGCCCGGAGCAGGCCGATGTCGAGCAGCGCGGCTGCCGCCAGGCTGGACGTGTAGCCCTCCGAACACAGGATCACCCACTCGACGTCGTCGCCGACGGCTTCCGGCAGGCGGGCGTCGCTGGTCGGGTCGCAACGCCATTCCAGCACATTGCGTTCGATCACCAGCGCGCCCGGCACCTCGCCCTCGCGGAATCGCTGTGCCTGCGGCCGGATGTCGACGAGCACCGCCCCGCGCCGCAGTGCATCGGGCACCTCGGCGGCTGGAAGCCGGCGAAAACGGCGTCGCGCCGATCTCAAGACCACATCGATACGGCTCATTGCGTCCCCTCCGGTTGGTCGGTCAGTTCGGTGCGCTGGCGTCGCAACCGGGTGTTCTCGGTGACCTCGTAGTACGACATCGCGCTCAGCGGCGGCGAATACGCGTGCACGCTCAGCGTCGGCGCAACCGGTGACTTGATCGGAGTGACGGTACCCGGGAGCGGGCTGGGAACAGGCCTGCGCGCCCACACCACGTCGTGCACCCAGCCCAGCGGAAAACCGGCCTGATCACCGGCATCGAGCCGACGGCGACGTAATTTCCTTCCGTCCCAACGGAATTCGTTGAGCGACCCGGACACCACCGTCAACGCGCCCAGCGACCCACCGTGGTCGTGCAATTCGGTGGCGTGACCGGGAACCCAGCTGATCAGCCAGACGTCGAGTTCGTCGTCGCCGTGGATGCGGGTGAACCAGCGCTTGGAGTCCGGTACACCGCCGGCGGGCAGCAGGTGGTCGCACCGGCCGCTGAGCACATCGTCGGCGGCTTGGTCGGTGGCGTGCAGCAGGTCGGGAACCCGCAGCCGCGTCGGCCCCGCGGAGGGCGACGCGATGGTCGGTGAACGCAACGCAACGGAATTGGCGACAGGCACTGACATGGGAGAGCTCCACAAGGGATCGGATTGGGCAAGGGCGGCGCGTTAGGGCCGACAACACTCCCAAAATCCGAAGCGCTCCATCACGGCGCCAGTGTTGCATAGATTGAACGCCGTGCGCTGGTGCAGTCATCGCCCCCGGCCATGGGGCGCAGTCGTTGTGGCGGCTGGTGTGATCGTTCCGCTTTCGGTCGCGGGGTGCTCGTCGGGCGGGGCCCCCGCGGGGCAGATCACATCGTCGTCCGCGCAGTCGTCGCCCGGCCGGCAGCTCCCGACGTCGGCACCGCCGGGGGTGATCGGCCTGTCCCCCGCCGGGGTGACGACCAAGGTCGATGTCCCCGCGGAGTCGACCGAAGAGGAGTACTACCAGGCCTGTCATGCCGCAAAAGTGTGGATGGAGGCGCGGCCCAAGACCGGGGAATCGCAGTTCGAGCCCTATTTGGCGATGGTCCAGACCTCGCCGACGGCCACCGCGGGCAGCTGGAACACCAGGTGGGCGGACCTGACGCCGGCCCGGCAGGCGGCGGTGATCACCGCCGCGCGGGCGGCCGCCAACGACGAATGCGGGTAGCTTCCGAGGGCTGCGCTTCGAACTCCTGCGCAATTGCGATCACGGATGAAAAAAGTGCCGCCCGCCCCGGCGAGCGACCGGTGCGGCACGCAAAATGTAGGGGTGTCTGGCGAAGCCGTCGAGCGTCGAGCATCACGTCCCCGGGTCGCCGTCGCACTCGGGAGCGGTGGCGCCCGGGGCTACGCCCACATCGGGGTGATCGAGGCGCTGCATGCGCGCGGTTTCGAGATCGTCGGGATCACCGGCTCGTCGATGGGCGCGATGATTGGCGGACTGCAGGCCGCCGGGCGACTCGACGAGTTCGCCGACTGGGCGAAGTCGCTGAACCAACGCACCATCCTGCGGCTGCTTGACCCGTCGATCAGCGCGGCGGGGGTGATGCGGGCCGAGAAAATCCTGGAGGCGGTGCGCGACATCCTCGGGCCGGTCACCATCGAGGAACTACCGATCCCCTTCACCGCGGTCGCAACCGACCTGCTGGCCGGCAAGTCGGTGTGGTTTCAGCACGGTCCGCTCGACGAGGCGATCCGGGCATCCATCGCGATTCCGGGGGTGATCCCTCCGCACGAAGTCGGCGGACGGCTGCTCGCCGACGGCGGCATCCTCGATCCGCTGCCGATGGCCCCGCTCGCCGCGGTCAACGCCGACCTGACGATCGCCGTGGGCGTCAGCGGCAGCGAGGTGATCGCGAAACGAGAACCCGAGCCCGGCGCCACCGTCGAGTTGCTGAACCGCATGGTGCGCAGCACTACTGCGCTGCTCGACACGTCGGCCGTGCGGTCGCTGCTCGACCGGCCCACCGCGCGAGCCGTGTTGAGCCGATTCGCCGCGGATACCGACGCGGAGGACCCGGGCGAGGACGCCGACGAACTCGTGGAGGCGCCCGGAGTGCCGAAACTGGGCAGCTTTGAGGTGATGTACCGGGCCTTCGACATCGCCCAGTCGGCACTCACCCGCCACATGCTGTCGGCCTACCCACCGGATCTGTTGATCGAGGTACCCCGTTCGACGTGCCGCAGCCTGGATTTTCACCGGGCAGCCGAGGTGATCGACGTCGGCAGGCTACTGGCCGACCAGGCCCTGGATTCGCTCGAACGTGTTTCCGAGGAACCGCCCGCGATCGAGGGCTGATCGCAACGAGAGCCGTTGGGGCGGTTGGTAACTCCCCCGCCCGGACCGTGGTTGTGGCATCTTAGCGTCCCGCCGCCGCCGCGTGGGACTTTTGACCGACTCCTAGAGCTTTCAGACCTGCGACCGGCACTGTTAAAAGTCAATTACTGCGCGATTCACAAGCTATTCAACACGAGCCCAGTAATCTGAGCGCACCGCACCCTCGCCGGTCGTCAAGATCAAATCCCAAGGAGCGCAGTGACTCTCACTACGGGCATCCCCGAACCGGTATCGGTTGTCGAGGCAACTGACCCGGCGGCGCTGGACGGCAGCATGCAGGACTTCCGCGCGCTGCGCGGCGACGACATCATTGCGCGGGTCGACGGCTTCTACCAATGGCAGGACTGCCGGCGCGAGCACGGCCTGTGGCCATTCGGCCGGGCCACCGAGGCCGGCCCACGGCGCCACGCCACCGTGCACGACGACGGCGGCCGGACCATGTCGGGCGTGAATTTCGCTTCGCAGGACTATCTTTCGCTCTCCGGCCACCCCGAAATCAAAGCCGCGGCGTGGGCCGCGATCGACGACTACGGAGTCCACAGCGCCGGTTCCCCGGCTCTGGTGGGCAACACGTCGGTGTCACTCGCGCTGGAGCACAAGATCGCGGATTTCCTCGACGCCGAGTACGTCAGCCTGTTCTCCACCGGATGGGCGGCCGGCTACGGGGTGGTCAAGGGGCTGGTGCGGCCCGACGACCACATCGTCATGGACCGGCTCGCGCACGCCTGCCTGCAGGAGGGCGCCGCCGCCGCGACGCGCAACGTGCATCTGTTCAAGCACAACGACATCGCCGACGCTCGCACGACGCTGGAAGCGATTCGATCGCAGGACCGCGACAACGGCATCATGGTCGTGACCGAGTCGCTGTTCTCGATGAACTCGGACACCCCGGACATCGCTCAACTGCAAGACCTGGCACGCGAATTCAAGGCGACGCTGGTGGTCGATGTCGCACACGATCTGGGCTCGATCGGCCCCGACGGCCGCGGCCATATCGGCCTGCAGGGCATGATGGGCAAGGTCGACCTCGTGATGGGATCGTTCTCCAAAACCTTTGCCTCCAATGGAGGATTCGTCGCCACCAAGCATCGCCGGGTGACGGAATACCTGCGCTACTACTCCTCGCCGAACACCTTCTCCAACGCCCTGTCCCCGATCCAGGCTGCCATCGTGGGAAAGGCCTTCGACATCGTCGACAGCCCGGAAGGCGCGGAGCTCAGGCGCAAGTGCATGACCAACATCCTGCAGCTACGGGCGCGCCTGGCCGACGCGGGCTTCGATGTCTACGGCGAGCCCTCACCGATCGTGTGCGTCAAGATGGGCAGCGAAAGCGTGGCCCGATTGGTCAGCCGGCAGCTGCATCGAAACGGGTTGGTAGCCAACCTCGTTGAGTACCCGGCCGTGGCCAGCGGGCAGGCGCGCTTCCGGCTGCAGGTGATGGCCAACCACAGAGAATGTGACATCGCCGGCGCCGTCGACAAGATCGCCGAGGGTTACCGCGCCGCGCGCCGCGAGCTGAACGGACTGCAGGCCGTCCCGGTGTTCGAAGACTTCGCGAGCTGATCAGACACCCAAGAACCGGGCGACGGCGCGCGCTTCGCGGCGGCCCTGTTCTCGTCCGGCCACGGCCGAGCTGACGCGACAGCGCGGGTCTAACAGGTTGGGCCCGAATGCTTTCAACGACTCGGAGTCGGCGAACACCCCGAATACCGTGCCGTGAAACGCCGCGATCTCGGCGGCCGGCCCGCCGCCGAACGGCGATGGAGCGTCGGCCGCCGCGGGCACCAGCACCACGGCCGCGTCGCAGTCGCGGGCGACATCGAGGTTCACCGAGCTGGCCACCCCACCGTCCATGTACCGCCGGCCCCCGACCGTCACCGGCGGCCACGCCCCCGGCACCGCGCAACTGGCCGCCACTGCATCGACGAGCTCCACCTGCGATTCGGAGTCGAAGACCACCAATTCGCCGGTGGCCGTGTCGATCGCGGTGATGCGCAGCACGCGGTGCGGCCAGTCGTGCGACGGTAGCCGCTGCGCGATCACCTGGCGACGGACGGGTTCGGAAACGGTCTTGGTGTCCAGGGCGACGGCGCCGATCCGCTGCATCTGCTGACGCGTCCGGCCCAGCGAGTCGTCGTACGGCTCGCCGAGGGCGGCCAGGAACAGCTCAGTGATGGTCTCGAAGTCGACACCGGAATCGATTTCGCCTGACGTCTCGGCGATTTGGCGATCGAACAGCGCTTCCAGCGTGCTGCCGCTGCCGATCTGGGCCGCGACCGCCGAACCCGCCGACGTTCCGACCAGCACCTCCGAATCCAGCAGCAGCCGCGCCGCGGCCGGCGACTCGTCGGCAATGCCGTGCAAAACACCTGTCTCCCAAGCGATTCCGGCTATTCCTCCGCCGGCCAGCACAAGTGCGCGTCTCGTCATGTCACAACTTCCGGGTGTTGGGCAGCGCGTGCTGCGCGTCTTCGACCGGCACGCTCAGATCCTCCCGACGCAGCAGGTGCCGGGGCGGGTCCGGCAGGATCATCGTTCGGTTGATCTGCAGGGAGCCGTCGACGTGTACCAGCTCGCCGGGGTGCAACAGCCGCCAGCGCTTGTCGTCGTCCATCGGTTCGGTGGCCAGCACCACCGACGGTCGCGTGCACAGCACGTCGGACTGGGCGTGTATTCGCTTGGAGCGCAAATCAAACTCCGGGTCGGGCGTTTGCGCGGACTCGTCGCGCCGGTCCAGCAGGCAGAGCTGGTGGGTTGCCGGGTAGCGCATCGCCCACATGTCCGTGGCCGTGCAGAGCAGCACGTTGACCGCATAGATCGGCACGTTCTCCGCAAGCCAGGTCATCGCGTCGGCGATGCCGGCCGAGACGTCGCCACCGGCCGCGCGGATCGCGGCGGTCATCAACGCGAACACCCGTTCCGAATCGGTTTGACCGAGCACCAGTTCGTCGGCGCCGACCTCGCGCAGCCGCTCGTCGAGAATCTCCAGTCCCTCGAGCACGCCGTTGTGCGCGAAGATCCGGCCGTCCTGCAGGAAGGGGTGGGTGTTGCGGACGTCGAGCGATCCGGTCGTCGCGTAGCGCACATGGGCGATGAACGTCGTGCCGGTCTTGCGGTGTGCTTCGGTGGCGAACGCCGCGTCCTGCCACGCCGCTATCGGCTCCTTGTACAGCCGCGGTTGGCCATTCGCTTCGAAGACACCCAGGCCGGTGCCGTCCGGATTGCGCCGGCTCTGCTCGGACAGACTGTCCGGCGCGTCCAGCAGCCAGAAGGTCGCGGTGCAAGCGTGCGTCCCGGCGTGCAGGCCAAAGAGTCGACACATGGGCTCGACGGTACCGAATACGGTTGCGCCCTCAGCGCGTCAGGATCCCCGACAGATCGCGCAGCGCCTGGCGCGCGTAGCCCTGCCACATCCGGCCGAACACCGGGAGCGCCAACGCGGTCAGCGCCGAGCGCGGGTGAATGTCCCAGCGCCAGGTGACCTCGGTGCCGCCGGCGGCCGGGGTGAAGGTCCACTCGCCCAGCACATGGTCGACCAGCAGCGCCATCGGGCCGGTGACGTCGCCGAGTCGGTAGCCGAACGATCGCGGCGGGTCAACACTGGTGAGTTCTTCGCGCGTGCTGCCACCGCCGGCCATCACCACGGTGCGGGCCTGGCCCGCGGCGTCCCACGCACCGGTCTGCTCGCGCACCTCCTTGATCGGCGGAAACAGCCCGTGCCGGCGGCTGAAGACCTCCGTAAGCGGCACCGGCAGCGTGCGGTGAAAGGCCTGTTCGACCGGAACCGGTATCACCAGCGACTCGGAGACAACACGCGAATGTGCCATGGGCTCAAGCCTTTCCGTCGGTGCTCAAGTGGGCACCCGATTCAGTCGCGCGCCTCGGTGACCTGGTACGCGTTGTCCGCGTGCCGGGATCGGATGGTCTTCTTGTCGTACTTGCCGACGCTGGTGCGCGGAATCTCGTCGGCAAACGCCCACCGCTCGGGCAGCCACCAACGAACGACCTTGTCCGAGAGGAACATTCGCAACTCGGCGGCGCTGACCGACGCACCTTCGTTGAGGACGACGACGGCAAGCGGGCGTTCCTGCCAGCGTTCGTCGGGAACTCCGACGACGGCCGCCTCCAGCACGTCCGGGTGACCGATCAGGCAGTTCTCCAACTCGACCGAGGAGATCCACTCGCCGCCGGATTTGATCACGTCCTTGGCGCGGTCGGTCAGGGTGAGGAAGCCCTCCTCGTCGATGCGCCCGACATCGCCGGTGCGCAACCAGCCCGAGTCGAATTTAGAGTCGTCGCGCCCGAGGTAGTAGGCGCCGGTGATCCACGGGCCACGGACTTCCACCTCCCCGACGGCCTGGCCGTCGTTGGGCAGCACCGTGCCGTCGTCGTCGACGGTGCGCATCTCCACGCCGCAGATCGGCTGGCCCACGGTCGCTCGGTAGGCCCAGTGCCGGTCGTCCGGGGTGCCTGGCGGTGGCCAGGCCATGGTGGCCAGCGGCGACGTTTCGGTCATGCCCCACAACTGCCGGATCTGGACGTTGTACTTGTCTTCGAAGGTGCGCATCATGGACACGGGCACCGCCGAGCCGCCGCACGCCACCAGTCGCAGCGACGAGATGTCGTGGTCGGGGTCTTTTTCGAGGAAGTGCATCACGTCGTTCCAGATGGTCGGCACCGCGCCGGCCAGGGTGGGCCGCAGCTTCTCGATCATGTCGATCACCGACCGGGCGTCCGGATGGCAATCGGGGAGCACCAGGTCGGCGCCCGCCATCAACGCCGCATACGGCAGTCCCCACGCATTGGCGTGAAACATCGGCACGATGGGCAGTACCCGGTCGCACGCCCCCACTCCGATCCCGTTGGTGCTGCACGTGCCCATCGTGTGCAGGAAGCTCGAACGATGGCTGTAGACAACACCTTTCGGGTTACCCGTGGTGCCACTCGTGTAGCACATCGCGGCGGCGGAGTTCTCGTCGATGCGCGGCCAGTCGAATTCGGTCGACTCGCCCTCGAGTAACTCCGCGTAGCGCAATACCGTCTTACCCGACTCCTGCAGCGCGGCGATGTCGCCGTCACCGACCGCGATCACGGTGTGCACCGTTTCGAGTTCGGGCAGTACCGGGGCGAGCAGCTTGACCAGTGACATATCCACCAGCACGACCTGGTCTTCGGCCTCGTTGGCGACGTAGGCGATCTGCTCGGGGAAGAGCCGGATGTTGAGGGTGTGCAGGACCGCGCCCATCGACGGGGCGGCGAGATACGCCGTGAGGTGCTCGGCGTTGTTCCACATGAACGTCGCGACGCGCTGGTCCCCGGTCACGCCCAGGCCGCGCAGCGCGTTCGCCAGCTGGGCGGCCTGCTGACCCAATTCGCGATAGGTGGTGTGGCGGTAGCCGTCGCCGGTCGCGGTCGCCACCGTGCGCGCGCCGTGGACACCGCAGCCGTGCCGCATGATTGCGGTAATGGTCAACGGAAAGTCCTGCATCGTGCTGTCCATCGAGCTACCGCCTTACCGTCTCGGCGCGGCACCGCCTCATGGTCGGTCGGGCGAATGGTATCGCCGCGCTACATCATGGGAACGCGATTCCCCTGACAAAGCGTGTTGTACCACGGCCGGACCGGCCGAAAATCAGGCGAGTACGGGCTCGTGCGGCACCAGGTCAGGCACCAGCCAACCGGTCGTCGACAGCGCACTATCGACCGCGGCGCTCTCGATGGCCAGCGGGGTGGCCGACGCGATCGGCGTGACGCTGACCGTGCCCGAGTAGCCGGCGATGTAGAGGCGATTGCCATCCGGGCTTTCCACCACGCACGACGGCTGCGTTCCCGCCCCGAGCGTGGCGATGACGTCATGGGTCAGCGTGCACAGCACGGTGACGTTGTCATCGCTGACCAGGTAGACGCGATCACCGTCGGCGGACAGCGTCATCCCGGTCAGAATGCCGCCGATCTCGCCGACCTTGCGCGTGTTGGTGATCTTATTGGTCCGGGTGTCGATCACGTCGAGCACGACTCCCACCTCGGGCGCAGAGCTCGCCACGTAGGCGATCGCACCGTTGGGGCTCACCGCGACGTCACGGACGGGCAAACCGATCTCCACGGTTCCGATCACCCGCAACGCGGTCTGCTGGACCGTGGTGCGCTTCTTCCGCCAGGATGCCCGGCCCGCGGCCTCGTCCGGCTGCGCTTTCGTCCCGAGCACGACAAGCCGCCCGCCGGCCGGCCCGTTGACACCCACGTACGCCCGCGATCCGTCGGGGCTGACGCGCACGCATTCCGTGGTGGTCCCCGGCGCCGCGGCGGCGTCCGCGACCTTGATCGCGTGGACCTTTGCGGTCGCGGTGTCCAGCACGGCAACGTCGGCGACACCGGCTGCGTTGCGGCTGGCGTACACCTGCCGCCCGGCGGAATCGACCGCCAGATCGCTCACGTTCAGCGCCAGCGGATGCGCCGCGACCACCGTGTTGGTGGACACGTCGATGACCTGGATCGAGTCGTAGGCCGCCGACACCGTGCTGACGTAGGCGCGGCCGCCGCCCATCGCAATCGCGAACGGCTCGTCGACGCCGTCGATCATGTCGACGACCCGGAAGGTGTCGGTGTCGATCACCGAGACGCTGTCGGCTCCGTAGTGGGTCGCCACCAGGCGGCTGCCGTCACGACTGATCGCGATGCCGGTGATCGGGCCGTTGTCGACGGAAATCTCGACGGCCACCGGGGCTATCGACGTCGCGTCAACCTCGATGATCTCGCGGGCGGCCTCCCGGCCGTTGGTTTCGCTCACGTTCGAACCGCCTTCGGTATAGATGTCGGCCATCCGCGTGCGCCGGTCGCCTTGACTCACGATGCGACACCGGCGGCTGCGGGATGACCGCACTTCAGCACCCAAAAAATGCGCTGGTCTGCACGAAATTTTACCGGCCGAATTTCGGCACAAAAGCATCTAAATCGGCACTGTCGGCTAAATCACCGTGCGGCCTCAGGATCCGCTCAGGTGACAGTTACCGAGTATATACACGGCCACCCTCTAGCTAACAACGCTACTGCTGTTTAGCTTGATCAATGTTGGCTACAGCTAACCTTGTAGCAAACATCGAGTGAAAAGCAGGGTAAGAATTTATTAGGTTCACCGGGAAAAAGAGGGAAATGTCACATCTTTTCAATTGACCGTGTCGGCGGCGGAATTGGTTGCTCAAAGCGCGTTGTGGTCGCGTTCGCCGGTCCGGATACGGACCACGCTCTCGACCGGAGAAACCCAGACCTTGCCGTCGCCGATCTTTCCGGTGCGGGCGACGCCGATGATGGCATCAACGACTCGGGGGACAACCTCGTCGTCGACCACCACCTCGACACGGGCCTTGGGGACGAAATCGACCGCGTACTCGGCTCCGCGATAGACCTCCGTGTGCCCGCGTTGCCTGCCGTAGCCCTGGACCTCGGTGACGGTCAAACCAAGCACGCCGGCGGACTCAACGGCATGTCTGACGTCATTGATCGTGAACGGCTTGACGATCGCGGTGATCAGCTTCATGACGTCAACCATCCACTGGCTCAGCGGACTCGGAGGCCACCGCTTGCGCCCGAGATGCCACGAGCGAATCGACCCGGCGTCCGGTGACGAGCGCTTCGTCGGGGTAGGCCTCCTCGTCGTGCACTCCGATGTCGCCCGTTTCCAGGACCTCGTCGGGCAACCGCAATTTCATGAAGAGCCCAAGGACTTTCAAGATGACGAAGGTGACGAGTGCATCCCAGACGATCACCGTGGCCGCGGCACCCGCCTGGATCAATACCTGCTTCGGGTGATGCCCCCACAGCCAACCGGAGTAGGTCACGTCCTGCCCCCCGGCCCCACCGAGGTACACAACGACCTTGGGGTCGGCGAGCACCCCGACGAGCAGGCCGCCCGCCAAACCCGCCACGCCGTGGGTATGGAACACGCCGAGGGTGTCATCGACTTTCTGGAACAGCCTTGTCCTGCCAAGCCAATTCCACGACATCCAGACGAGCGACGAGGCGACGACACCGATGATCATCGCGCCGAAGGTGTTGACATAACCGGCCGCCGGGGTGATCGCGACAAGCCCGGTGATCATCCCGTTAATGGCGCCGAGGAACGTCGGCTTGCGCTGCTTGCTCGCGAAGATGTCCCAGAGCACCCAGGTGAGTAGCGCCACGGCGGTGGTGAGGTTGGTATTGATCACCGCCAGCGATGCGTCGGCGCCCGAGAAGTAGGGGTCCCCGCCGTTGAACCCATTCCAGCCCAACCACAGGACGCCGGCACCGACCGCCGCCATCGGAAGGTTGTTCGGCACAGCGCGTTCCCGGTCACGCGCTAGCCTCGGACCGATCACCGCGGCAGCGACGAATCCGGTTGTGCCGGCGGCGAGATGGATCACGTACCCGCCGCTGTAGTCCAGGGCGCCTGCCTGCGACCACCAGCCGCCGCCCCAGAGCAGGAATGCGTTGACCGAGTAGGCGAACGTCGACCACAGCGGCACGAAGATCAGCCACACCTTGAAGTTGATCCGACCGATCACGCTGCCCAGAAACAGCAATGGAGTAATGGCGGCGAACACGAACTGGAAGTACGCCAGCGTGGTCTCCGAGAAGCGGAATTTCGGCATGGTGCCGTCCAGCAGCGGGATCACGGCTTGCTCTTGGTTGTTGGTGCCGAGGATCGTACGAGGGATTCCGATCGCCGCGCGCAGGATGCCGGGGCCGAGCTTCAGCGGCTGACCAAAACCCATCTTGAAGCCCCACAGCACCCACACGACGAGCACCAGCGAAAAGCCGGTGAAGGCCATCAGCATGGTGTTGACGGCCCACTTCTTCTGGACGATCCCGCCGTACAGGACGGCGATGCCGGGAAGGCTCATCAGGCCGACGAGGGTCGCCGCCACCAACTGCCAGGCGTTGTCTCCGGGATTTAACCAATCTGGATAGGGCACCATGATTCAGACACACCCCAATTCGAGCCAGCCGGCCCATTGGAATCAGCTGCCGTGCGTATCACGTCATAACGGGTGGAAGCGTCGAACCTGAATGTTTCAGTGGCGTATTCAATGGTTTAAATATTCATTTCATTACGCTCAGCACGGGCAATCGCCCCTGGTGGAAGCCGATTTCAACCCAACTCGACCGGCAGCGGGTGACCAAATTGAGAAATGACTGGCGGTCACCTGTAATTTGGCTGGAATATCGCTGCGAATAAGCAGTCCGGCACTACCGACTAGCTAATTAGCTTAGCTGCTTTGCTACGAATCCGAGTTGACTTCTGCATTTGCATCAGGCGATGCCGCCGCGGCTAAGGACGGCGGATCCAGCCCACTCGGCGGCTAGCTGAACTGCGTGTTGGGTCGGGCGAGGCTCACACCGTCGACGGCGATGTCGAGTTTCTCGTTGTAGAACGCCACCAGGCCCGCGATCTGGCTGACCGCCGGCAGCGGAAAGTGATACGTCCACGCGAGATCCGCATGCACGGTGTCGCCGATGCGCACCGACCAGTAGCCGGAGGTCACCCCCTTGTACGGGCATTGGGTCTGAGTTGGGCTGGGCTCGAGATGTGCGAAGGAAACGTCGGTGGGATCGATGTAATACCTTGTCGGCAAACCGGTTTCGAAGAGCAGCACCGGCGATCCGGTGTCGGCCAGCACGACGCCGTCCAGCTCGACCCGGATGTGCCGGTGCGAGCGCAGCGCGTCGACCCGGGAGTACGGGTTGCGCGGGTGCACGTAGATGGGCTCGTCTTCCTCGAACCAGCGCAACGCATCCCATTCGAAGCGCACCGTGCCCGCGACGGGGCTGTCGCTGCCGGCATCGAACACCCGCGCGGCCGCCGCGTGCGTCTGTCCGGCGCCGACCAGGGAGTGCAGCCGCGACGGACCGAACTGCACCTTCTGCGGGTGGTTTTCGTCGCGCAGAAACTCGGGCCGTATATCGGCCAGCGGCACGTAATACGCCGGGTAATAAGGGATTTCCCACACATAGCGAGCCGCGGTCGTATCGAAGACCAGCTCGTCGCCCAGGAAACCCCGGACCCGTCGCGGCACGGGCTCGACGCGGCCCCGCTCCGCGGCCGTCTGAGGGTAGTCATGCTCGGTCGTCATGGCTCGCCTACTGGTCCTTGGACGCGAGACCGGCCGGCGCGTTCGCGATCGCCTTGTGGATGGCGTCGGCCAACGCCAGCGCACTTTCCTCGGTGAGTTCCAGCGCGACCCGCGCCGACGGACCGAGCTCCGGATTGATCACGTCGATATTGACCGTGTGGGTGTAGGGCGCGTGCACGGCGTGGTCGACGTAGACGGTCGCACGGTGGGCGCCGAACCACCCCGCCGGGCCCTTGCCGCTGCCGTCGATCTCGACGTGCTCGGTGAGATGTGTGCACATGGCTTGCTGCACCTAGCCTTTCAGATGAGTAGCGAAGAACTCGTCGATGCGGCGCCAGCCGTCCACCGCGGCCTCGGGCCGATACGCAGGCCGATCGACCGAGAAGAACGCGTGGCCCGCACCGTCGTAGGTGTGGAACTCGTGCGGCTTGTCCAGCTTGGTCAGCTCGGCGTCCAGCGCGGCCACCCCGGCGGGCGTCGGGAACACGTCGTCGGCCCCGAACAGGCCCAGCAGCGGGCAGCTCAGGTTCGGCGCCAGGTGCAGGATCGGTTTCATGGCCTTGGGCATTCCCTCCCGGACATCCTCGACGACGCGGCCGCCATAGCAGTCCACCGCGGCGTCGAACGGCAGCGAGCAGGCGGCCAGGTAGGCATGCCGCCCACCCGAACAGTGACCGATGACGCCGAACTTTCCATTGGCGCCGGGCAACGACCGCAGGTGCTCGACGGCGCCCGCGACGTCGCCGACCAAGCGCTCATCGGGCACTCCGCCCGCCGCGCGCACCGCCGCGGCGGCGTCGTCGGGAGCGGCGCCCGGCGCCTCCCGGGAGTACAGGTTCGGCGCCACCGTGTGGTAGCCGCTCACCGCAAGCCGGCGAACGAACTCCTTGGTTTCCCGGTCGTATCCGGGCATGTGATGGATCCAGACGACTGCACCTCGCGATCCGTCGGCGAGTGGCATCGCGCGATAGGCCTCGATCTCATCTCCGCCGTGGCCGGTGATGGTGATCGTCTCCGCGCGAATGGCATCAGGGCTGACCGCATTCATCGAGATGCTCCTTGCTGGGCCGCAATCGAGTGCGGAGCGCGTGCGGCTTGTCGGGGGTGTGCGCCCGCCGGAAACCAACGTATCCGAACTTCGGCTCGGGGCTCAGCCGACCTTGATCGGGATCGTCTCGGCTTCCATTGTGGGGGGCAGCTTTCCCATGTCGACCGTCAGAATCTCGCCGCTGTCCTGAGCGCCGTTGGGCTGCAACTTGGGCTTGAGCGCAAACGGCGGAGTGGTGGAAGCCAGCCCGTCCAGCCCGAAATCGCTGTCGTTGGCAATGAATAGCGTCTTTCCGCCGTCCGGGGTGATGATGCCTTCGAGCTTCGCGTGACCGAAGAAGCTGCCGGCGGCCGAGAGCGAACCCAGCAGGTCGGTGAGATCAAGCTTGAGCTTCTTGCCGGTGACCGTGATCCCGGCGCCGCTGAGTTTGTCGGTGGCCGCCTCGACCCCACTGATCCCGACAAAGGTTTCGATCGGAACATTGTTGATCAGCAGGCCGCCGCGGTCGGCCTGATAGCTCGTCCCGGACACCTTCGCCCTGGGGCCGACATCGGTGGCTCCGGAGATGTCGGCCAGGTAGATCTTCTTATTGCCATTGGGCTGCGGCTCGCCGTCCAGCTCGTCGATCAGGAACGTGGTGTTGCTGACCGCGGTGATTTCCGAGACCGCGACCTTGGTCTGCTGTGGGTTGGCCAGCGGGTAGAGGTACTCGTGCACGTCGCTGCGGTTGCCGAGTCTGATCGTCACGATGCGGGTGATCGGGACCGAGGTCGACGGACCGACCAGTCCCGGAGTCTGCAGCGCAGATTGCATGACGGCGACCAGCGTCGTGCCGTCGGGGGTCAGGGTCAGGCCCTCCAGCCCCTGGTTCGGGCTGCGCAGCGACAGCTCCTTGGGCAGCGTTCCGTCGAACGGCGAAAGGCGTTCCAGCTCTTTGCCGTTGGCGTCGAAGTGGACGATGAACGGGCCGTATTCGTCGGAAACCCAGAACGTGCCGTCGGGCAAGGCGACCAAGCCTTCGCCGTCCAGGCCGTGATCGGACGGCGGTAACGGCGCGCCGTTGATGTCGACCGCGGACTCCCCGAAGCTGGCCAGCGGGGGGGACAGCCCGACCAAGGGCACCCCGTCCTTGCCCGCCAGCGTGATGATCCGCTCCACCGACGCCACCCCGTTGTCGAGCTTCAGCTTGGCGATCTGTGGGTGGAAATCCGGTATGGGAAAGACGATTTCGTTCGGTGTCCGCCCTGCAACGTTGGGACCGCGGTCGGTCAGGCCGTAAATCTCGTTGGAGCTACCGGGAACCGGGGCGATTGCCGAACCATGCGCGTTGGCCTGGATGGCAACACCTCCGATGGTGGTCAGGGGCGGCAGGTTCTCGGTATAGAGCTTGACGCTGGGGGTGCTGGTGAGGTGGAGCTGGTCGGTGCCGGTGAACCCGGCATCCGGGGTGTAGATCATCGCGCCGTTGGCGCCGTAGGTGATGGTGCCGTGCTCGGGCTTGGCGTACGCCACCGGCGTATCGCCCTCCGTCGCGGCCAGCATCTGATCCGGGGTGATGGTCAGCGCCTTGCCGGCGGGCGTGCTGAACTCCGGCTTAGCGCCTGACCCGGAATGGCCCGACGAGCAGGCCGCCACCGTGACGAGCACGGTGACGGCAGCGACTGGCCAGATCCTCTTGGATGCCATGCAATCGACCTAACAAGTGGAAGTTGTCTCGTTGGTGAATGTCACGCGAGCAGCCGTCGCGCTAACCCTTCTTATCGCGCACCTTGTACGACGAGGGCCACGACTTGCGCGACTCGTCGCCGGTCAGCGGGGTTCCCATCCCCCCGACCTTCACGTTGTACGCCTCCTTGCCCGGGCCGACCTCGCGATTGGCGTGTTCCTGGGCAAGGTAGTACAGCTCATCGATGGTTGCTTCGTCGTAGGCGACGAACGAGGTTTCCCGGGCGAGGTCGTCGATCCCTTCGAGCATCCGATCCGGGACATACCGTGACGCCAGCGCCGCCGCACCCAGCAATGAGTACGGAATGACCCAGTAGCAGATGAACAGCAGCGGGGTCTTGGTGTCGAGGATGGTGGCCGCTTGTCCCCCGAACTCCTCCAGGACCGGCGGAATCGCGGACGATACCGTCATGCCGGCGAACGCGGCGATCCAGATCCAGGACAACACGTCGGTGATCCGGTCGAACAGCGGGGTCTTGACCACATCAGGAGGCTGCTCGGCCGCGGCGAATTCGCGCACGAACGACTTGCCGACCAGCTGCCCGACGAGGGCCACCAGGAAGATCCCGCAGCTACTCAGCGGCTGTATCCACTGGCGCATGAACGTCTCGCTGAGCGTGAACGTCAGAACCGTCAGCACCGCGAAAGTGGCTACCGCCCCGATCTCCAGGGTGCCGCCCGACTTACCCAGTGCGCGCCCGATCAGAAACGCGGCGACGGCTATCGCAAGCGCGACCACCACCGCGGTCTTGAAAGGAACGTTGCCAACCAGCACCCAGTAGATAAGCCACGGCGCGAATCCAAAGAGCATGCCCACGGTGGGCCAGTGTATGAGTTGCCGCCTTCTACGATCGCGCGCACCACCGCATCGCGTCGTGCGGCAACCCAGCAAAGCCATTACATTGCGTCTGTAGTGAACGACGATCCGCGCGACGACGTGGTCTCCCGGCAATACGATCGGTGGCAGTACCCGCCCCCCATTGACGACCTCGAGGCCTACTCGAAGAACAACTGGGAGTGGTTCGACCCGTACTGGGCGCACCGGGTGTTGTGGCCGGACCGGGCCTACCGGCCCGACCTGGACATTCTGATCGCGGGGTGCGGCGCCAACCAGGCCGCGGTGTTCGCCTTTACCAACCGTGCCGCCAAAGTCGTGGCGATCGATGTCAGCCAATCGGCACTGGACCATCAGCAGTATCTGAAGGACAAGCACAGCCTGGACAACCTGGAATTGCGCTTACTTCCGATCGAAGAGGTGTCGGCGCTGGGCCGCGACTTCGACCTGATCGTGTCCACCGGTGTGCTGCATCACATGGCCGATCCGTTGACCGGCATGACGGCGCTGGCGAGCTGCCTGCGACGCGAGGGTGCGATGGGGGTCATGCTGTACGCCAAATACGGCCGGATCGGGGTCGACCTGCTCGAGTCGGTCTTTCGTGACCTAGGACTGTCCCAGGACGACGCGTCGGTCCAAGCGGTCAAGGACATCATCGCGGTGCTGCCCGCGGATCATCCCGTCCGAAGTTACTTGGCGGTGGCCCGCGATCTACAGACCGACGGCGCGCTCGTCGATACCTTCCTGCACGGTCGCCAGCGCAGCTACACCGTCGACGACTGCCTCGATCTCGTCGCCGCGGCGGGGCTCACATTTCAGGGATGGTTCCACAAGTCGCCGTATTATCCGCACGAAATCTTCACGCCAGCAAGCAAATTCGGAAACTATCTGGCGAAATTGGCCGAACCCGAATTGTGGTCGGTGATGGAACGGCTGCAGACCGTGAATGCGACACATTTCTTCCTGGCCTGTCGTCCGGACCGTCCGAAAGAGCAGTACACGATCGATTTCAGCACCAACCAGGCTCTTGACTACGTCCCGATGTCGCGCACCGCGTGCCAGTTGTCCGAAGCCGACCTCCTGGGGCCCGGCTATCGGGTGCGGCTCGGCCCGGCTCAGCTGCCCTTCGCGCAGCTCGTCGACGGCCGTCGCAGCATCCGGGAGATCGCCGCCGGCGTTGCGCAGCGCGGCGGTGGCAGCACCGGCGAGGCGGAGGACTTCGCGCGCAAGCTTTTTCAGGAACTGTGGCGGCTGGACTTCCTCGCGATGGCCCTCGGCGCGAGTGAGCATGAAACGTAATGGGTTGCGCTGAGCCGTATCTCGTGCCAAAAGCCGGAGGAAGTTTGGCACCGGCGGATACCGGTAAATCCGTTGCCGAGACATAATGTCACGAGGAAGTTAGGCTTTTGGTCCTGCACGATGCACAACAAGGAGTCGACGAATGAAGAACACGGCATGGTTGGCGGGCCCGATCGCTGCCGTGGTGACCGGTTTTGTTGCCATCGCCGCCGCCCCGATCGCGAACGCCGACGGGGCAGATGACACGTTCCTGCACGCGCTGCAGGCGCGTGGGCTGTCCTGGCCCGCCGGCCAGGACCAGATGATGATCAATGCCGGCCACGCGGTGTGTCAGGACTTCGATGCCGGGGACACGATGGCCCAAACCGTCGACGATGTGAAGAAGGCGCTCGGGGTGAGCAACACGGGCGCGGGCAGCATCATCGGTACGGCGATCAACGTCTACTGTCCGGGAAACCGCAGCAAAGAGTAGGCAGCCAACCGGCAATCACGGGGACGTAATCCCACTTCCGCCGGACGGCTGCGGGCTAAGGTGAACTTGTGCTCGCCCTGGACTCGATGGTCCGCGAAAATCTTTTCATCTGTCCGCGCTGCGCCCACTCGGTGCGCTCCGAAGCCGGTTCGTGGCGATGCGCCAACGCATCCTGTCGGTACGCCGACGAGCCATTCCCGGTCGTGGCCGGGGTACCGGCCCTGGTCGATTTCGAGCACAGCGTGGTCGATGCCGGCCGGTTGCGGGCTTCCGAGGGCGCTTCGAACGTCCGCCGGTGGGGACTCAACCGCGCATTGCGCGCGCTGGTACACCCGGCGAACACCACCGCTGCCGCCAGTGTGGCTCGGATGCGGGAGCTGCTGCGGGCCGACGCTGCCACGACCGGGCGGCGGCCCCGGATTCTGGTGATCGGGGGCGGCTCGAAGGGCGACGGCTTGGCGGAGCTCTACGCGGATCCGGATGTCGATCTCATCTCCTTCGACATCTACGCCAGCCCGTCGGTCCAGTTCATCGGCGACGGCCATGCGATCCCGCTGGCCGACGGCTCCGTCGATGGCGTTGTCATCCAGGCGGTACTGCAGTACCTGCTCGAGCCCACGGTGGTGGCAAAGGAGATCCACCGGGTGCTGAGTAGCCGGGGAATCGTGTACGCCGACTCGCCATTCATCCAGCAGATCTGCGAGGGCCCGTACGACTTGACGCGTTTCACCGACAGCGGGCAGCGCTACTTATTCCGCTGGTTCGAACGCATCGACTCCGGGAGTGTGGCCGGTGCGGGCACCGCGTTGCGATGGTCGATCGACTATTTCGTCCGGGCCCTGACTCGGTCCCGCCGGCTCGGCAGGCTCGCGATGCTCTGCTTCTTCTGGCTCAGCTGGACGGACCGCATGCTCGACCCGCGGCACACGATCGACGGCGCCTGCAGCGTGTTCTTCCTCGGCCGCAGGAGCGAGACCTCGATCACCGAGGCCGACATCATCGACTACTACCAGGGCGGGATGGCGGGAATCCCCCCCGACGATCGAGACTGACGAACGCCGGCCGACGTACCGTGCCCCCAGTCGGACTCGAACCGACACTGGGCGGATTTTAAGTCCGCTGCCTCTGCCAATTGGGCTATGGGGGCCCCGGCGGCGAATCTAGCGCGCGGGATCGAGGTCCGGGACACCGCGTCCCACCCGAATGTGGCCGAGTTCGGGGCGTGCGCGCGAGCCACACTTCGCGTAAGATCCGCGCGCCGCGCGCCTTAGCGCTGTTCGGCCCTCAGCCGCAGATGACACGGCCATGTCGGCCACTAGGACCTTGTTAAAACTGCCGGCGTCGGCGTTAAAACGCCGTAAACGCCCGTCACCCACGCCCTTTCGATCGGGAAGTTGGTCAGTGGGGAAATTAGCCTTACGCCAGTACACAGGGGCTCGTACGCCACCACACAGGGTCGACTCAGCACATTGGGTCGACATGTTTCGAACACCAGAGGAGCAATGGATGTCATTCCTGACAACAGTGACTGAAGAGTTGCTTGCCGCACAGGGTCAGCTGGAAGGGATCAACGCCAACCTGGCGGCTCAAAACGCGGGCGCCGCGGCCGCGACCACGGTCGTCGCTCCGGCCGGCGCCGATTCGGTTTCGCTTCAGCAAGCGGCGATTTTCTCGGCGTTCGGCACCTCGTATCAGACGACCGCCGGCGAGGCTCAGACCCAGCTGGAGACGTACACGACCAACCTGGGCACGAGCTCCAACAGCTACAGCGACGCCGAGGCGACCAACGCTTCCCAGGCCCTGCTGCAGTCGGCCGACCCGTCGCAGATGAGCCTTCTGGCGGATCCGATTTCGCAAGTCCAGGCTCCCGGCCCGGGCAGCACCGCCCTCGACTGGCTGCAATACCTGCTCGGTGGCACCGGTAACTACACCAACCCGACGATGCTCGGTGGGATCTTCGGCCTGTCCGGTAACAGTGCCAACATCTTGAACATCGGTGCCGGCAACTGGGCTTCGGCCGCATCGAACCTGGTCGGTATGGCCGGTGGTGGTCTGCTTCCCGCCGGTGCCGACACGATCGGCGACGCCGCCGCCGCCGCGGGCGCCGCGGACCTCGCCGCCTCGACTTCCCCCATGCCGGCCGGCATGGCCGGAATGGGTGGCGTGATGCCGGTGACCGCGGGCCTCGGCCAGGGCACCCTGGTCGGCAACCTGGCCGTGCCGCCGAGTTGGGTCGGCGGTCAAGTCACCCCGGTGGTGGGCGCCACCGCCACGCCGCTGCACACCGTGGGCTGGACCGGCGCTGCGCCGCAGGCCGCCACGGGCACACCCATGGCCGGCATGCCCGGCATGGTCACGGGCGCGGGACGCGCCTCCAGCGGCTTCGGTGCGCCGCGCTACGGCGTCAAGCCGATCGTCATGCCGAAATTGACGGCCGTCTAGACCGCGGCACCGACCCAACTCACACATTCGAACCGATTAGAGGAGCGGACACAAAAAATGGTTATGGACTTTGCAGCATTACCTCCGGAGATCACCTCGACGCTCGTGTGGACCGGCCCGGGCTCGGCACCGTTGATGGCCGCCGCAACCGCGTACGCCAACCTGGCCGCCGAGGTGAGCACCACGGCAACGTCGTGGGAATCGATCATCACGACGCTGACGACCGATGCATGGACGGGTGGTGGGTCGTCCGCGGCCGCGACCGCGGCACAGCCGATCGTGACGTACCTGACCGACACGGCGGCCGCCCTCGAGCAGGCGAGCTCCGCGGCCGCATCGTCGGCGGCAGCTTTCGAGGCGGCGTATGCCGGGGTGGTGAGCCCGGCGCTCGTCTTCACCAACCGCGCGGAGTTCGCCGCCGCACTCGCGGCGGTCCCGTTCAGCCTCCCGCAGCTCATGGAGTTGGAGGTCGAGTACAACGAAATGTGGGTGCAAGACGCCACCGCCATGAGCGCGTACCAGGCCGCCTCGGATGCGGCGGCGGGGATCTTGCAGCCGGTGACACCGCTGGCGTCGACCGTCGACCCGGCGGGTCCTGCCCTGGAGGACGCCAACAGCCTGTTCCAGGCGGCGGATTTGCAGTCATTGGCCGACGCGCTACAGATCACCGGACCGCCCTTTGCCAGCAACAACATCTTCCAGTCGATCGATGGCTTCCTCGGCACCCCGGCCGTCTTCAACGCGATCAACGGTGCGGTCAACACCGCGGCGTGGTTCAGCATGATCACCATCCCGACGGCTGTTTCGCTGGGCCACGTGTTTGCCGGCGCCGCGGTGCCCGCGGCCGCGGTCAGCGACGTGGTGCCCGCCGGTGCCGGCGGCGTCATCGAAGGCTCCGTGGTCAGCTCGGTGTCGCCGATGGCGGGTGCGGGCGCGGGTGGCTTGGGCAGCGCGGCGCGGGCGAGCCTCGGTGGGGCGTCCACCGTCAGCCGTCTCTCGGTGCCGGCCAGCTGGGCGGCGAACGCTGCCCCGGCGACAGAGCTGGCGGCAGCGACCGCACCGCTCGAGGGCTCGGGCTGGACCGCCGCGACCGAGGAAGCCTCGGTCATGGGTGCGCCCGGCATGCCCGGAATGGTGGCGGGAGCCAAGGGCGCCGGCGCCTACGCCGGGCCGCGGTACGGCTTCAAGCCGATCGTCATGCCCAAACAGGTTGTGGTGTGACAGGCCAAAATAGGGGTCACATGTCACGCGTTGGAGGCTGGCAGTTAACCGCTAGGCCGTAATCTATCCGCTGCGCGGCTACCACCGCGCCCAGACCAATCACCAAAACTTCCATCAAATCGAAATTGAAGGCGTCACCCGAAAAAAGGAGAAAGGCAACATGGCAACACGTTTTATGACCGACCCGCACGCGATGCGTGCGATGGCGGGCCGTTTTGAGATGCACGCGCAGACGGTGTCGGATGAGGCTCGCAAGATGTGGGCGTCGTCGATGAACATCGCCGGTGCGGGCTGGAGTGGTCAGGCTCAGGCGACGTCTTACGACACGATGGGTCAGATGAACCAGGCGTTCAACAACATTGTCAACATGCTCCACGGCGTGCGTGACGGGCTCATCCGTGACGCCAACAACTACGAGACGCAAGAGCAGCACTCGCAGCAGATCCTCAGCCAGTAGCCGCGAAAAACCAAAGCAACCCAAAACTTTTAAGGGAGGAATCAGACAATGTCGATCAATTACCAGTTCGGAGATGTGGACGCGCACGGCGCCCTCATCCGCGCCCAGGCCGCTTCGTTGGAAGCCGAGCACCAGGCCATCGTTCGCGATGTGCTGGCTGCCGGTGACTTCTGGGGTGGCGCCGGTTCGGTGGCGTGCCAGGAGTTCATCACCCAGTTGGGTCGTAACTTCCAGGTGATCTACGAGCAGGCCAACCAGCACGGGCAGAAGGTGCAGTCCGCGGGCAACAACATGGCCAGCACTGACAGCGCCGTCGGGTCCAGCTGGGCCTGACACCCCTCGTTTCAAACGGGGCCGCACACCGATTGGTGTGCGGCCCCGTTGCATGTGCGGGACCAGCTGCCGTGGCGCCCTTTTCGTCACCCTGATTTTGTGCCCGCGTCATTGCGCGAACGAAAATCGTTGGAGCACAGCAATATTTGCGACCACGTCCGCGCGGCACCGGATCCGAGGCTTCGGAAGATTTGAGAAGTCTATGAACTCCGTGACAACCGCATATGTGCTTTGCGAGAATTCAAGAACATGACCGTAATGTCGGGATACGCCGGTAGCCAGCGACCGCGTCAAGCCATCCTTGGGCAGCTGCCCAGAATCTACCGTGCCGACGGGTCACCGATCCGGGTTTTGCTGGTGGACGACGAGCCGGCGCTGACCAATCTGGTCAAAATGGCTCTGCACTACGAGGGCTGGGTCGTGGAGATCGCCCACAACGGACGCGAAGCGCTGGCCAAGTTCGACCGGGTCACGCCCGACGTGCTGGTCCTCGACATCATGCTTCCCGACATGGATGGCCTGCGTATTCTGCAGCGGATCCGCGAATCCGATGTCTATACCCCCACCCTGTTTTTGACCGCGCGCGATTCGGTCATGGACCGGGTCACCGGCCTCACCGCGGGCGCCGATGACTACATGACCAAGCCGTTCAGCCTCGAGGAACTGGTCGCCCGACTCCGCGGGTTGCTGCGCCGGTCCAGCCAGTTGTCCCCGCCGGCCGCCGAGGCGCTCAAGGTTGGCGATCTTCGACTGGACACCGCCAGCCGCGAAGTCACCCGTGACGGCACGCCGATATCGCTGTCGTCGACCGAGTTCGAATTGCTGCGTTTCCTGATGCGCAATCCGCGCCGCGCGCTGAGCCGCACCGAAATCCTGGACCGCGTCTGGAATTACGACTTTGCCGGGCGCACCAGCATCGTCGACCTCTACATCTCGTATCTGCGAAAGAAGATCGACTCCGGCCGGGAGCCGATGATCCACACCGTCCGAGGTGTTGGATACATGCTGCGGCCGCTGGAATGACGGACCAGCGCAACACGCCTTTCTGGTTGCCCCGGTCGCTGCGCCGCCAATTGCTGATAGGCGTATTGGGTGTTGTCACAGTGGTATTGGTGTCCGTCGGCGTGGTCTCGGTGCTCAGCCTGCGCGGCTACGTCACCGCGCTCAGCGACGCCGATGTCGCCGAATCCCTCGATGCGTTGAGCAACTCATACACCCGATACCGCAACGGCGAGCACACCTCGGCGCACCGTGGCACTCCACCGATAGACCAGGCGATGCTGGAATTCACCGGGCAAACACCGGGCAACCTGATCGCCGTGGTGCACAACGGCACCGTGATCGGCACCGCGGTGTTCTCCGAGGACCAACCGAAACCCGCCCCGCCCGACGTCATCCACGCGATCGAATCGCTGCCCTGGGCCGACGCGCCACCTCGTACCGTACGGCTCGGCAGCCTGGGCGCCTACCGCGTCGACAGCCGCACCGAAGGAGCCGACGTGCTGATCGTCGGGATGTCGGTGAAGCTGGCCGACCAGATCATGGCCCGCAAATACGTCACCACCAGCCTGCTGATCGCGGCCGCCCTGGTGATCACCGCCGGGCTCACCGTCTGGGTGGTCGGCTACACACTTCGGCCGTTGCGCCGGGTCGCAGCGACCGCCGCGGAAGTCGCCGCGATGCCACTCACTGGCGACGACCACCGGATCCACGTCCGGGTCCGGCAGGAGGACACCGACCCCGACAACGAGGTCGGGATCGTCGGACACACGCTGAATCGGTTGCTGGACAACGTAGATAGCGCGCTGGCGCATCGTGTCGATTCCGACATGCGCATGCGGCAGTTCCTCGCCGACGCCAGCCACGAGCTGAGAACGCCGCTGGCGGCGATTCAGGGCTATGCCGAGCTGACCCGCCAGGACAGTTCGGCGTTACCACCGACTACCGAGTACGCCCTGGCACGCATCGAGTCCGAGGCACGCCGGATGGCCTTGCTCGTCGAGGAGCTGCTGCTGCTCTCGCGCCTGGGCGAGGGTGAGGACCTGCAGAACGAAGACGTCGACCTGGCCGACCTGGTCATCAACGCGGTGAACGACGCCGCGGTCGCGGCGCCGACGCACCATTGGCTCAAAGACCTGCCGGAGGAACCGGTCTGGGTCCGCGGGGATCATGCCCGGCTGCATCAACTGGTTAGCAATCTGCACAGCAATGCCGGGTTACACACGCCGCCCGGCGTCACGGTGACCACCGCAATCACCTGCCACCGCAGCGATCCCAGCGCACCGCATGTCGAACTGACCGTTGCTGATGACGGACCCGGCATCGACGCGGATCTGCTCCCCCGGCTGTTCGAGCGATTCGTCCGTGCGAACACCTCCCGGTCCGACGGGTCCGGCATCGGACTGGGCCTGGCCATCGTCAGTTCGATCGTCAAGGCCCATCACGGCTCGGTCAGTGCCGAATCCGCCAACGGCCGAACGGTCTTCCGGGTGCGGCTGCCGATGATCGATAGTCCGGGCACCGGGTAGCGGTTAACCGGCCGGATCGCGAGTCTCCTTGCGTCCGTTCGAAAACGAATGTTTCCGTGACCGCCGGCGCGAAAATCGATCAAGATGTCGTCAACGAGGGCCACGATGACGTAGGAATTGCGTAAAAGGCCGGCATCTCTTGGCCACCACGCGCTGTATCTTCTCCTCCGAGAGCCCGGCTCTGAACTAAGGAGCGTGCCATCGGTAATCCATCCCAGTGGCCAATGGCGGCCTGGATGCAGGCGGCGACCGTTGCCGTCTTGGTCGTGATCCTGCACGTTCCTCTAGGCGACTACATGGCCAGGGTCTATGCCGATGCCCGGCATTGGCGTCTCGAAAAGTTGTGCTACCGGCTCATTGGGGCAGAACCAGACGACCAGCAGCGGTGGACGAAATATTGCACATCTGTTCTGGCGTTCTCCGCCATCAGCGTGCTGTTCCTGTACGGACTGCTGCTCGTGCAGACGCGGCTGCCCGAGCCGTGGGGGCACAAGGGCATGACGCCCGCGCTGGCGTTCAACACCGCAATCTCGTTTGTCACCAACACCAGTTGGCAGAACTATTCCGGCGAAGCCACACTCGGCCACGTCGGGTTGCTCGCCGGACTAGTCGTCCAGGCGTTCGCCAGCTGCGCTGTCGGAATGTGTGTCGCGGTGGTGTTGATCCGAGGACTTTCGCGCTACCGGAGCGAGGAAATCGGCAACTTCTGGGCCGACCTGGTGCGCACTGTCGTGCGCATCCTGATTCCACTGTCGATCTTCGTCACGGTGCTCCTGCTTACGCTCGGGGTGGTCAACAATTTGCATGGCGCACAAGGCATCACGACGCTGGCGGGCAACAGCCAGATCCTTCGCGGCGGCCCGGTGGCCACCTGGGAGTCCATCAAACTGATGTCGGGTGACGGGGGTGGCGCTTTCAATGTCAACAGCGCCCACCCGTTCGAGAATCCAACACCGCTGACCAACGTCGTGGAAGTCGTTGCGATGCTGCTGATTCCGGTCTCATTCATCAGAACTTTTGGGGTGATGGTCGGCGACAAGAGACAGGGTTGGGCGCTATTTGCCTCAGCAGCAATATTATTCGCGATTGGCACCGCCGCGCTCATCGTTGCGGATGTCGTGACAAACGGCACCGTGATTCACGCCGTTGGAGCCGCGACTGAAGGCACCGAGGCCCGCTTCGGCGTGCCGGGCAGTGCCATGTTCGGCCAGGTGGCGACCGCCACCGGCGACGGTGCAGCCAACTCCTCGTACGACAGTTACGCGAGCGTGGGCGGAGCGGTGCTGATGCTGAACATGATGCTTGGCGAAGTCGCACCCGGCGGTGCGGGAAGCGGGCTTTACGGCCTGCTGATGATGACCCTGCTCGCAGTGTTCCTCGGCGGCCTGATGATCGGACGGACACCGGAATACCTCAAGCAGCGGCTAGATTCTCGTCACATGAAGCTCATCGGCTTCTACATATTGACGCTGCCCGCGGTGGTTCTTACGGGAACCGCGGTGGCCATGGCGCTTCCCGGTGAGCGCGCCGCCATGCTCAATGCAGGGCCCCACGGGCTCTCTGAGGTGCTATACGCGTTCACGAGCGCCGCGGCCAACAACGGCAGCGCCTTCGCCGGCTTTTCCGGCAACACTATCTGGTACAACATCGCCCTGGCCCTGGCAATGGCCATCGGCCGGTTCTTGCCAATCATCGTCGTGCTCGCGATCGCCGGGACCTTCGCGGCCCAGCGGGCCGGCGTCATCACCGCGGGAACACTTGGCACGCATACTCCGACGTTTGTTTTCCTCATCGTCGGAGCGACCTTGATCATCGTCGGGCTGGAGTATCTGCCCGCGCTGGCGCTCGGCCCTGCGGCTGACGCAGTGCTGAGATAAGCGATTACAACCAATCCCCATTGATGACGCGGCCCCGTGACAACGGGCTGCGGTCCCGCCGAGAGTGCGCCGCAAGGTGCCGTGAAATGCCGTCGGCGTCGGAAATCTGCGACAGCACATCAGACATGGATCGCCTCGAGACGCTCGTAGGCTTCCCGCCAAATCGCCTCATGCTCGCCCGATGAGATCGCACCCGCCCTAAGCAACCGGTCGGCGCGGGTCAGCATGGCGACGAGCGTTAGACCTTCGACATACCCGTGTAGTTCACGAGCGTCGGCAGCTTGGGGCATCAGGGCGATCGACAGCGACCTGACTTGCACGCGGGTCGGTCCGGCCGCCAGGAAAAGCAAAGCCCCGATGGTTACGTAGCAGGCGACGGCGAACGCAAGCACCGTGTCGGGCGAGGCGGCCACGTAGCCGAGCAGCACCATCGCGACCAACCCGAGCGCGGCGCCACTTATCGGCCATCCCCGCCATAGCTGAGCCAACTGCCGATCGGCGACGCTGCTTCCGGGCGGGTAGATGACCAACCGAAAGTGCTGAACCCCATATCGGCCGACCGTGGCAACAAACGATCCCCACGGGTGGGCGCCGCCGAGCAGCCGCGACCACCACCTCGGCGTTGAAAGTTCCGCTTTTGTCGTCGGGACCGTAGCGGGTTGAGCAATTCGGTCGCGCGTGTCGTGCATAAAGCCAGATGTACGCCTTCCGCACGGAGCGCGCTTTGGTCCAAACAGCATCCATACGCGCGTTGCGCAGACATTTACGGAACTTTTTCGAACAGTCGACCCGGCGGCGCTGGAATTTGCGTTTATCGGGGCTGGTCAGTTAGATAACCGCCGTGGGAGTGAACGCTGCGCTGTGCGTTCGCCAGCGGCTGCGCGTGATGTGATGCCGAGCCCGCGTCTGGTGTGGCCAGAGTGGCGGCGAGAAGAGCTGCGGACCAATTTGTGGTTGGTCCCGGCGATGGTGATACTCGGAGCGATCGGCCTTTTCGGGCTGACGCTGTGGTTGGACCGGACCGCTTACCAGGGTGAATTCCGGCCTCCGGGTTGGGTAATCAGCGGGACGGCCGATGCCGCGCGTCAGATTTTGACCTCTATTGCCGCGTCGGTGATCACCGTCGTCGGCATCGTCTTTTCAATCACAATCGTGACCTTGACGCTCGCGTCGACGCAGTTCGGTCCGCGGATGCTGCGAAACTTCATCCGCGACCGCGGCACCCAGCTCACGCTGGGAGCGTTCGTGGCAACGTTCGTTTATTGCATCGTGACGCTGGTGTCGATCGGACTCGGAGATCGCGGCGAATTCGTGCCCCACATCTCGATCACAACTGCTTTCGGCCTGGTTCTCATCGATGTCATGGTTCTGATCTACTTCATTCACCACATCGCCACCCAGATCCAGCTGCCGCAGGTAATCGCCGGTATCGCCAAAGATCTCGCGCGTGCGGTGGCGATACAGAGTGAGGACCAACCGAAATTCGCGACGCGAAATCCTGCGGAAGGCCCTTCGCTCGATGAACTGCTCGGCAGGATTGAAACCGCCGGCAGCGTCATACCCACGCCCAAGAGCGGCTATCTGCAATTCATCCGGCATCAGACGCTGGTCCGCGTCGCCGCCCAAGCCGACGCGGTGATCCGGCTCCCATATCGCCCGGGACATTTCCTGGTTGAAGGCCGTGAGCTGGCCAGCGTGTGGCCTGCGAGCGCCGCCGAGCAAGTGGCCGACTATCTGGCGCGGGCCCAGGCAACCGGGCCGCATCGCACGCTGACCCAGGACGTCGCCTTCGGCGTCGATCAGCTCGTCGAGATCGCGATCCGCGCACTATCGCCGGCCGTCAACGACACCTTCACCGCACTGACGTGCATCGACTGGCTCGGCGACTGTTTGTGCAAGATCGCACCGATTTGGGCGCCGACCCAAGTTCATCGCGACCGCCGCGGAGTCATTCGTGTCATCTCCGATCAAGTGAGCTACGAGCGGCTGGTGCAACGATCGTTCGAGAAGATCCGGCAGGCCGGCCGCGGCATGCCAGCGGTGCTGATCCGCCAACTCGATGCGTTAACGACAATCATGGAACAAACGATCGACCCGCAACGTGCCGAAGTCCTAATGGATCAAGCAGCCATGATCCAGCGTGTGAACGTGGAATCGGTTCCCGAACAGTCTGACCGCGCCGACGTCGAACGCCGTTACGTCGCATTGCTGGGCATTCACGAAAAGCTCTGTCGCGATTCGTGATTGGTACGACGGACCGCGCGTGGCGGTTCGCTCTGACGGCGGTCGAGCGGGGCGAGGCCACACGGCGCGTGGGGAAGCGATCCCACGCCTGAGCAAAGGCATCCGGTTCGAACATAGTGGCGTAAAAGAAACGCAAAGGTGCACTGCCGCGCCGTTAGGAAAGCGTCAACCAAAGGCCCTTCCGAACTGGCGCCACTTAGGTTCAAGCTGACCTTGCCTCCGAGGACTGCGCTGTGGCTAACTCGATGAGGTCTTTTCGTATGCACGCGGTCGCGCGGAACGGAGACAAGATGGGCGTGTTGATATTCATCGTGCTCACGGTGGCGGTATTCGCCGTGCTGGGTCTGGTGCAGAAGTTGGTCGAGCGGCTGTGAGCTACGAAAACATAATCGGCTTGGTACTTTCCATCGTTCTCGCCCTGTTTCTGGGGTGCGCCCTGTTGTTCCCGGAGAGGTTCTAGTGAGCACAACGGCAGCGGGACTGATCTTCCTCCTCCTTCTCGTCGCGGCACTGGTGGCGGTACATGTGCCGTTGGGCGACTACATGTATCGGGTGTACGCGGCCGAGAAGGATTCCTCCGTCGAGCGCCTGATCTACCGGCTGATCGGTGTCGATTCCCGCTCCGAGCAGACGTGGGGTGCCTACGCCCGAAGTGTGTTGGCGTTCTCGTCGATCAGCATTCTCTTTCTGTTCGTGTTCCAACTCGTGCAGGACAAGTTGCCGTTGCATCTGCACGATCCGGCCACCAAGATGACGCCGGCGCTGGCGTGGAACACCGCTGTCAGCTTCGTCACCAACACCAACTGGCAGGCTTACTCCGGCGAATCAACGCAGGGGCATCTGGTGCAGATGGCCGGGCTGGCGGTGCAGAACTTCGTCTCGGCGGCCGTCGGCATGGCAGTGGCAGTGGCGTTGGTGCGCGGATTCGTCCGCAGACGCACCGGGGATCTGGGGAACTTCTGGGTCGACCTGGTGCGCGGCACCCTGCGCATCCTGCTGCCGATCGCGATCATCGGCGCGATCGTGCTGGTCGCCGGAGGAGCGATCCAGAACTTCCACCTCCACGACCAGGTGGTGAACACCCTCAACGGCACCCAACAGACGATTACCGGCGGCCCGGTGGCCAGCCAGGAAGCCATCAAGGAGCTCGGCACCAACGGCGGCGGCTTCTACAACGCCAATTCCGCGCACCCGTTTGAGAACCCGAATGCGTGGACGAACTGGCTGGAAATCTTCCTGCTACTGGTGATCAGCTTCTCGCTGCCGCGCACGTTTGGGCGCATGGTGGGCAGCAAGAAGCAGGGCTATGCGATCGCCTCGGTGATGGCCTCGCTGGCTCTCATCAGCGTGACGTTCATGCTGTGGTTCCAGTTGCAGCATCATGGCACCGTGCCGACCTCCGTCGGAACCGCTATGGAGGGAGTCGAGCAGCGGTTCGGCGTCGCCGATTCGGCGGTGTTCGCCGACGCGACGACGCTCACCTCGACTGGCGCGGTCGACTCGTTCCACGACTCCTACACCAGCCTCGGCGGCATGATCACGATGTTCAACATGCAGCTCGGTGAGGTCGCCCCCGGCGGCACCGGATCTGGCCTGTACGGCATGTTGATCCTGGCCGTGATCACAGTCTTCGTCGCGGGCCTGATGGTCGGGCGCACTCCTGAATACCTCGGGAAGAAGATAAACCCGCGCGAAATCAAGTTGGCCGCAAGCTATTTCCTCGTCACACCGCTGATCGTGCTGACTGGAACCGCGATTGCGATGGCATTGCCGGGCGAACGCGCAGGCATGCTGAACACCGGCCCGCATGGGCTGTCAGAGGTCCTGTACGCCTTCACTTCCGCCGCCAACAACAACGGGTCGGCATTCGCCGGAATCACCGTCAATACCGACTGGTACAACACCGCCCTGGGGCTGGCCATGGTGTTCGGCAGGTTCCTGCCCATCGTGCTGGTGCTCGCGCTGGCCGGCTCGCTGGCCAAGCAGGGCACTACGCCGGAATCGGCAGGCACCCTGCCCACCCACCGGCCACAGTTCGTCGGAATGGTCGCCGGCGTCACGCTGATTCTCGTTGCCCTCACCTTCCTGCCCATGCTCGCGCTCGGGCCTCTCGCTGAAGGAATCCACTGATGACCGTGATCACCCCCGATTCGGCTGCCGAAACGCAGGCCGCGACCCCCGTCAGTACGAAACGGGTGCAGGGCGGCTTGCTCGACCCGAAGATGCTGTGGAAGTCAACGCCGGATGCGTTGCGCAAACTCGACCCGCGCACACTGTGGCGCAACCCGGTGATGTTCATCGTCGAAATCGGCGCAGCCTGGAGCACCGTGCTGGCGATCGTCAGCCCGACCTGGTTCGCGTGGTTGACCGTGATCTGGCTCTGGCTGACCGTGCTGTTCGCCAATCTCGCGGAAGCGGTGGCCGAGGGCCGCGGCAAGGCGCAGGCCGAAACGCTGCGCAAGGCCAAGAGCGACACGGTGGCCCGGCGGCTCAGGAATTGGCAAGCCGGCACTCCGGGTGTCGAGGAAGAAGTGGCCGCACCGCTGCTGCAGCAAGGCGACGTTGTCGTCGTGGAGGCCGGGCAGGTGATACCCGGTGACGGCGATGTGGTGGAAGGCATTGCGTCGGTGGATGAATCGGCGATCACCGGCGAGTCGGCGCCCGTCATTCGCGAATCCGGCGGCGACCGCTCGGCGGTCACCGGCGGCACCACCGTGCTGAGCGACCGGATCGTCGTGAAAATCACCCAAAAACCCGGGGAAAGCTTCATCGACCGGATGATCGCGCTCGTCGAGGGCGCCAACCGGCAGAAGACCCCCAACGAGATCGCACTGAACATCCTGCTGGCCGCGTTGACAATCATCTTCGTCTTTGCCGTCGCGACCCTGCAGCCGCTGGCGATCTACTCCAAGATGAACAACCCGGGTGTGCCAAACACCGAGGCGCTCAACACAAACGGCGTCACCGGAATCGTGATGGTGGCACTGCTGGTCTGCCTGATCCCGACCACGATCGGCGCACTGCTGTCCGCGATCGGCATCGCCGGCATGGACCGGCTCGTGCAACGCAACGTGCTGGCGATGTCCGGGCGTGCGGTGGAAGCCGCCGGCGACGTGAACACACTGCTGCTCGACAAGACGGGCACCATCACGCTGGGTAACCGGCAAGCTGCCGCCTTCATCCCCGTCGACGGCGTCACCAATGAGCAGCTGGCCGATGCCGCGCAGCTGTCCAGCCTGGCCGACGAGACGCCGGAAGGCCGTTCGGTCGTCGTGTTCGCCAAACAGCACTTCGGGCTGCGCGCACGCACACCCGGCGAGCTCGCACATGCCCACTGGGTTGAATTCTCCGCCACGACAAGGATGTCCGGCGTCGACCTGGACGGTCATCTGCTCCGCAAGGGCGCGGCCAATTCGGTCGCGGAATGGGTACGCGGCAACGGCGGTGAGGTATCACACCAACTCGGCGAGATCGTCGACGGTATCTCGGCCAGCGGCGGCACCCCGCTGGTCGTCGGGGAAATCCGCGACGGCGAGGCGGCCGTGCTGGGAGTAATCCACCTCAAGGACGTCGTCAAGCAAGGGATGCGTGAGCGCTTCGACGAGATGCGCAAGATGGGTATCCGGACGGTGATGATCACCGGCGATAACCCATTGACCGCCAAAGCAATTGCCGACGAGGCCGGGGTCGACGACTTCCTCGCCGAGGCGACGCCCGAGGACAAACTCGCGCTGATCAAGCGCGAACAAGCGGGCGGCAAACTGGTCGCGATGACCGGTGACGGCACCAATGACGCGCCGGCTCTGGCTCAGGCCGATGTGGGCGTGGCGATGAACACCGGCACCTCGGCCGCCAAAGAGGCCGGCAACATGGTCGATCTCGACTCCGACCCCACCAAGCTCATCGAGATCGTCGAGATCGGTAAGCAGTTGCTGATCACCCGCGGAGCGCTGACCACCTTTTCGATCGCCAACGACATCGCGAAGTACTTCGCGATCATTCCGGCAATGTTCGTGGCACTGTTCCCCGGGCTGGATCTGATCAACGTGATGCGGTTGCACAGCCCACAGTCGGCGATCCTGTCCGCGGTGATTTTCAACGCGGTCGTCATCGTCGCCCTGATCCCGTTGTCGCTGCGGGGTGTGCGCTACACGCCGAGCAGTGCGTCAAAACTGTTGAGCCGCAACCTATATATCTACGGGCTTGGCGGCATCGTCGCCCCATTCATCGGGATCAAGCTCATCGACTTGATCATCCAATTCGTCCCAGGGATGTCCTGACATGAAGTTTTCGAATTTCCTCCGCGTGCACTGGGCGGCCTTCCGTGCGCTGCTGGTGATGACCGTCATCACGGGACTGGCCTATCCGGTCCTCATCTGGCTGGTCGCACAGATCCCCGGCTTGCACGACAAAGCCGAAGGATCGATTCTGACCGCCAACGGCAAACCGGTCGGCAGCAAGCTGATCGGTCAGCTGTTCACCGACAAGGACGGCAACCCACTGCCGCAGTACTTCCAGAGCCGCCCCTCGGCGGCCGGCACCGGCTACGACCCGACCTCGACGAGCGCGAGCAACCTTGGGCCGGAAAGCGTCGTCGACACACCCGCCGATCCGGCACAGCTGGCTGCCGGCAAGTCCGCCTCGGACGCCGGATTCAAGCCAGGCCTGCTGACGCAGGTGTGCACGCGCAGCGCCGCCGTGGGTCAGCTGGAGGGTGTGGACGGTTCGCGTCCGTTCTGCACCGGCGGCGGCGTGGGTGCGGTGCTCGCGGTGATCGGTTCCCGCGACGCCCGCGGAAACGTCAGTCACCCGACCCAGGTGATCAGCATCAACGAGCCATGCCAGACGACGCAGACGCCGTTCTTGACCAGCTACCAGGGCGTTCGGGTCGAATGCGCGAAGTACGGCGAGGACTATTCGCTCGGCCAGATTGTGCCCATCCGCGGGGCGGCACCTGCCAGCCCGGCCGTGCCCGCCGACGCGGTCACCGCTAGCGGCAGCGGTCTGGACCCGAATATCTCGCCGGCCTACGCCGATATCCAGATCGCCCGCGTGGCCAAAGCTCGCCATGTCAGCCCCGATCAGATTCGGGCGGTCCTCGCCGCGTACCGCGACGGCCGTGCCCTGGGATTTCTCGGCGAACCCACGGTCAACGTGCTGCAGCTCAATCTGCAACTCGACCGCAAATATCCGGTATCGAGCTAATGACAGAGGGGGATGATGGTTGACGTGAGCGTCCACGACCACCATCCCAAACGCGGTGAGCTACGCATTTACCTTGGTGCGGCACCGGGGGTCGGCAAGACGTACGCGATGCTCGGCGAGGCGCACCGCCGCTTGGACCGCGGCACCGACCTGGTGGCGGCCGTCGTCGAGACCCATGGGCGAGCGAAAACCGCTGAGATGCTGCAGGGCATCGAAGTCATCCCCACCCGCTATATCGAATATCGCGGTGGCAGTTTCCCCGAACTCGACGTGCCGGCCGTGCTGGCCAGGCATCCGCAGGTGGTCCTGGTCGACGAGCTAGCTCACACCAACACGCCCGGCAGCAAGAATCACAAAAGGTGGCAGGACGTCGAGGAGCTGCTCGATGCCGGCATCACGGTGATCTCCACTGTCAACATCCAGCACCTGGAGAGCCTCAACGACGTCGTCGCACAAATCACCGGTATCGAACAGCAAGAGACGATACCGGATTCGATCGTCCGCCAGGCGGCCCAGGTCGAGCTCATCGACATCACGCCGGAGGCGCTGCAGCGCAGGCTATCCCACGGCAACGTCTATGCGCCGGAGCGGATCGACGCTGCGCTCTCGAATTACTTTCGCCGCGGAAACCTCACTGCGCTAAGGGAATTAGCGCTCCTATGGCTGGCCGATCAGGTGGACACCGCGCTGGCTAAGTACCGCGCGGAGAACAAGATCACCGATATGTGGGAGGCGCGCGAGCGGGTCGTCGTGGCCGTCACCGGTGGCCCGGAATCGGAAACGCTGGTGCGACGAGCATCGCGAATCGCGTCGAAATCCAGCGCCGAGCTGATGGTAGTGCACGTCATACGCGGTGACGGGCTAGCGGGTCTGTCGGAGCCCCGGATGGCCAAGATTCGCGAGCTGGCTAGCAGCTTGGACGCCTCGGTGCACACCGTCGTCGGCGACGATGTACCCACGGCGCTGCTCGACTTCGCCCGCGAGATGAACGCGACCCAGTTGGTCATCGGAACTTCCCGCCGGTCGCGGTGGGCGCGGATATTCGAGGAGGGCATCGGCACGACCGTTGTCCAGCAATCGGGCAAGATCGACGTGCACATCGTCACGCATGATGAATCCAAACGCGGCTTTCACCTAGGCGCACTCGCGCCCCGAGAGCGGCGCGTCGCGTCGTGGTGCGCGGCTTTTATCGTCCCGTCGGTAATCTGCGCCGTCACGGTGACCATGCTCGACTCCTATCTGGACACCGGCGGCGAGAGCGCGTTGTTCTTCGTGGGCGTCCTGCTGGTGGGACTGCTGGGAGGCGTTGCCCCGGCAGCTCTTTCGGCGGTGCTGTCCGGGCTCCTGCTGAACTACTACCTGATCGCTCCGCGACACAGCTTCACGATCGCCGAACCCAACAGCGCCATCACCGAATTGGTGCTGTTGCTGATTGCCGTTGCCGTCGCGGTCCTTGTCGACGGCGCCACGAAACGCACCCGAGAAGCGCGACGCGCCTCCCAAGAGGCCGAACTGCTGACGCTGTTCGCGGGATCGGTGCTGCGTGGCGCCGACCTGGAGACGCTGCTCGAGCGGGTGCGCGAGACCTACTCACAGCGCGCGGTCAGCATGGTGCGCGAGCCCGACGAGGAGGACCGCGCCGCCGGCAGGAAGGGCTACATCGTCGCCTGCGTGGGCAAAGATCCTTGTGTGACAGTCGATTCCGCCGATACCGCGATCGAGGTCGGCGACGACGAGTTCTGGATGCTGATGGCGGGAAGGAAGCTGTCCGCCCGTGATCGCCGGGTGCTCACCGCGGTCGCCAAGCAAGCCGTGGGCCTGATCCGGCAGGGCCAACTGGCAGAGGAAGCCAGCCGGGCCGAAGCGATCGGGCGGGCCGACGAGCTGCGACGCTCGCTGCTCTCGGCGGTCAGCCATGACCTGCGCACACCGCTGGCGGCGGCCAAGGTCGCGGTCTCCAGCTTGCGGGCCGACGACGTCGCGTTCTCCCCCGAAGACACCGCGGAATTGCTGGCCACCATTGAGGAATCGATCGACCAGCTCACCGCGCTGGTTGGCAACCTGCTCGACTCCTCGCGTCTGGCCGCCGGCGTGGTGCGCCCGGATCTGAGCCCGGTGTATCTGGAGGAGACTGTGCAACGTGCGCTGGTCAGTATTGGCAAGGGCGCCACCGGCTTTTATCGATCCGCGATTGACCGCGTCAAGGTCGATGTCGGTGATGCGGTGGTGATGGCTGACGCGGGCCTACTCGAACGGGTTCTCGCTAACCTGATAGACAACGCGTTGCGCTACGCACCCAATTGCGTAGTTCGGGTCAATGCGGGAAGGGTGGGTGATCGAGTCCTGGTCAACGTCATCGATGAAGGTCCCGGAATCCCCAAGGGGGCCGAGGATGGGATCTTCGAAGCCTTCCAGCGGCTCGGCGATCACGACAACACCACTGGCGTGGGCCTGGGAATGTCGGTGGCGCGCGGCTTCGTCGAAGCCATGGGAGGCACCATCGCGGCCGGCGATACGCCGGGGGGTGGACTCACCGTCGTCGTGGACTTGGCCGCGCCGCCGCAACCGATTGGGGTCCGATGACCCGGGTCTTGGTGATCGATGACGAGCCGCACATCCTGCGTGCGCTGCGTATCAACTTGTCGGTGCGCGGCTACGAGGTCGTCACCGCCGCAACCGGTGCCGGCGCCCTGCGCGCCGCGGCCGAACACAAACCCGACGTGGTGATCCTCGATCTGGGGCTGCCCGACATCTCGGGTATCGAGGTGCTCGCCGGTCTACGCGGGTGGCTGACGGCGCCGGTGATCGTATTGTCCGCGCGCACCGATTCCTCCGACAAGGTCGAGGCGCTGGACGCCGGGGCCGACGACTATGTCACGAAACCGTTTGGGATGGACGAGTTTCTGGCTCGGCTGCGGGCCGCGGTGCGCCGTAATGCCGCCGCCTCCGAGATGGACGAGCCGGTGATCGAAACCGATGCTTTCACCGTCGACCTGGCCGCCAAGAAGGTCACCAAGAACGGCGCCGAGGTGCACCTCACCCCGACCGAATGGGGCATGCTCGAGGTGCTGGTGCGCAATCGCGGCAAGCTGGTCGGCCGCGAGGAATTACTCAAAGAGGTGTGGGGCCCGGCGTATGCCACCGAAACCCATTATCTGCGTGTATATCTCGCTCAGCTGCGGCGCAAACTCGAAGACGACCCGTCGCATCCCAAACACCTGCTGACCGAATCGGGTATGGGCTACCGCTTCGAGGCCTGAGTGTGCACCCAGGGCGTCGAGTGTGCGACCAGGTCGACATCAGCGCACACTCGACCGCCGGCGCACAACGGTGCTAGTGCGCGATCGACAGCACGATGCCGTCGAGGATGTCGTGCTCGCTGACCGTCAGCTCGTCGATGCCTGCCCGGGCGCGCAACTCACGCGCCAGCTCCTGCACCACGATGGCGCCGCCGCCGATCACATCGGCGCGGCCCTCGTGCATCGGGGGCAGCGCCAAACGCTGGGATCGCGTCATGCCGATCAGCGTCTCGCACACCGACATCAAATCATCGCCGGTGACCCGCGAAAGGTGAATGGCCGCAACATCGTACGTCGTCATATTGTGTGCCAGCGCCGACAACGTGGTCATCGTGCCGGCCAGTCCGACCCAGGTCCGGGCTCCCTCAACGGGCACGGCGCGCAGCGCGGGCTCGAGCCGCTGGCGCACGAACTGACGCGCCGCGTCCACTTCCTCAGGTGTCGGCGGGTCGGAGTGCAGGCAGCGCTCGGTCAAGCGCACGCAGCCGATGTCGGCCGAGTAGCTCGCCACGACCTGGTCGACGCCCAGCACGATCTCGGTTGACCCGCCGCCCAAGTCTACGACGACGAAAGGTCCACGGGCGCTGTCTAATTCGCCCACCGCGCCGCGAAAGGACAGCCCGGCCTCCTCGGCTCCGGTAATCACCTCGGCCACCGCGCCGGGCAGCACACCGCCCAGCACGTCGGCCGTCATCGCGAAGAAGACATCGCGATTGCTGACGTCGCGGGCGGCCGAGGTGGCAACCATCCGAACCCACTCGACGCCATGGGTTCTCATCAGGTCCGCGTAGTCGACCAGCGCGGCCCTGGTCCGCTCGATTGCCTCCGGCGCAAACTGACCCGTGGCGTCGACGCCCTGGCCCAGGCGCACGATCCGCGTCTCGCGGTGCACGTCGCGCAGCCGCCCGTCCGAGACGTCGGCGATCAGCAACCGAATCGAGTTGGTGCCACAGTCGACACCGGCCGCCCTCAGCGCCACAACTCACCATCCAGCACCCCGGCCATGGCCGGCTCGGCGGCAAGCAGCGCCACCGCCTCGTCACCGAAAGGATTGACCCCCGGCCCCTTGGCCAGCGAATGCGCGATCAGCACGTGCAGGCACTTGACCCGGTCCGGCATGCCGCCGCCGGAGAACGTGGTCCCGAGCGGTTCGATCGCGTCGCGCTCGGCCAGATACGACTCGTGAGCCCGCCGATAGGCGGCGGCCAGTTCGGCGTCGGTCCCCAAACGCTCGGTCATCTCCCGCATCAGTCCGGTCGTCTCCAGCCTGCTCGCGGCCGCGGTGAGCGCCGGATGCGTCAGGTAGTACAACGTCGGAAACGGGGTTCCGTCAGGAAGTTTCGGCGCGGTCTTCACCACGCCGGGCTCGCCGTTGGGGCATCGGTAGGCGATTTCCAGCACACCGCGGGGCTCGCGACCGAGCTGGCGTGCCACCGCTTCCAGGTCGGCACGATCAACCACCGGGAGTCGTGGGCTTCGGTGATTCCGGCGGCGGGGCGGGCTGCCCGGGCTCGGCCGGCGGGGGGGCCGGGGCATTGGCGGGCGGCAGGTGCGGGGCGTCGGCGATGGTATGCCACAGCGAGGAGTACCACGGCGCGTTGTTCGCCGGTTTCGCCGTCTCGGCGCCCGGCTGCGGAGACGCCGCCGCGGCCGCCGGCAGCTGGACCTGGAACGGCGTGTCCCCGGGCATCACGAACCCCAGGCGTTCGCGGGCCTGCGCCGCGATATAGGCCGGGTCGCCGAGCTTGACCTTCTTCTGCTCGAGGTCGGCGATCTGACGGCGCAGCGCGGCTTCGCTGGCCGTCAGCTGAGACATCTCGGTGCGCTGCGCGAAATAAGTACGCACCGGGCCCGCGATCGTCAACGTCAGCACGCAGACCACCGCGGCCAGCACCGCCGCGCGCCGGGCGGTGAAACCCATCCGCTGCTCGGACCGTTGTTCGACGGACTCGGCGATCTGCCGCTTGATGGGTTCGACGATGTGCTCGGCCGTCGTCCGGGCAGCGGCGGCGTTCTGCGCGAGTTTCGACGCGCGCGACGACGGCTTGGACGACGGTTTGGCGGCCCGACCGCGCCGAACCGAATCGCCGGCTTTCCCCGGGCGCGATGCCGGGGAGCGGCGCTTCGGATCTGGGCGTTTCGCGTCGGGCATCGTCGACCTAGCCGCGTTTCCCGTTGACTGTCAAGCTATTTCACATCCAGTGCGTAGCGCGGGAAGGCCAGATCGCCGGCATAGCGGGCCGCGTCGCCGAGGGCTTCCTCGATGCGCAGCAGCTGGTTGTATTTGGCGACCCGCTCGCTGCGGGCGGGCGCGCCGGTCTTGATCTGTCCGCTGCCGACGGCGACCGCCAGGTCGGCGATCGTGGTGTCCTCGGTCTCGCCGCTGCGGTGGCTCATCATCGTGCGGTACCCGCTGTGGTGAGCCAGCGCGACGGCGTCCAGCGTCTCGGTCAGCGTGCCGATTTGATTCACCTTGACCAGAAGCGCATTGGCGGCGCCGCGTTCGATGCCTTCTTCCAGGCGCTCCGGGTTGGTGACGAACAGGTCGTCGCCGACCACCTGGACTCGGTCACCGATGGCCGTCGTCAGCGCCACCCAGCCGTCCCAGTCGTCCTCGGAAAGCGGATCCTCGAGGGAGACCAGCGGGTAGGAGTCCAGCAGTCCCGCGTAGAACTCGGACATCTGCTCGGCGCTGCGGGTCTCCTTCTCGAAGCTGTAACCCTGTCCCTCGGTGAAGAATTCGGTCGCAGCCACATCGAGGGCCAGCGCCACGTCGGTCCCCGCCTTGAAGCCCGTCGCTTCGATGGCCGACAGGATCAGGTCGAGCGCCGCCTTGGTGCCGGCCACATCGGGCGCGAAACCGCCCTCGTCGCCGAGACCGGTGCTCAGGCCCTGCTTCTTGAGCACCGACTTCAGCGAGTGGTAAACCTCGGCCCCCCAGCGCAGCGCCTCCTTGAAGCTCGGCGCGCCGATCGGCGCGACCATGAACTCCTGGACATCGACCCCGGTGTCGGCATGCGCGCCGCCGTTGAGGATGTTCATCATCGGCACCGGCAGGATGTGCGCGTTCGGCCCGCCGAGGTAGCGGAACAGCGGCAGCTCGGCCGAATCGGCGGCCGCCTTGGCGACGGCCAGCGACACACCCAGAATCGAGTTGGCACCGAGCCGCGACTTGTCCGGGGTGCCGTCGAGATCCACCAGCGCCTGGTCGACCAGGCGCTGGTCGTCGGCGTTGAGCCCGATCACGGCCGGGCCGATCTCGTCGAGCACGGCCTGTACCGCCTTGTCCACGCCCTTGCCGCCGTAACGCTCGCCGCCGTCGCGCAGCTCGACGGCCTCGTGCTCCCCGGTCGACGCGCCGGACGGCACCGCCGCGCGGGCAAAGGTTCCGTCGATCAGGGCTATCTCGACCTCGACGGTCGGGTTACCTCGGGAATCGAGGATCTCGCGGGCCCCGACCTGCTCGATAATCGGCACTAGGATCTCCTTGCGTCGTAGCTGATGGCGCGCTCCGGGCCGGCCTTTAGCCTAAAGCCTGGGTCAGCGATTCATCCTGCTACAGCGGGTGACCCGCCGCATAGGCGGTCGCCCAGTCGCGGACGGCGCGCGCGTAGACGCCGGAGTTGTTGTAGGCCCGCAGCGCGGTGACCCATCCCCGGGCCGTCGCGAGATCCTTTCCGCGCCAACACAAGTAACCCGCCGCCGCCAGGGCAGCGTCGTCGATGTTGTCCGGGCTCAGCCGACCGTCGTTGTGGGCGTCGACCCCGTACAAGCGCCACGTCTCCGGGATGAATTGCATCGGGCCCATCGCGCGCGCTACCGCGGGCTGACTGTCGGTGGTGTCTTGCGCGGCGTCGACGATGCGCAGGTTGCCGCCGCTGCCGTCCAGCTGCACACCCCGGATGGGTGGGCTCACATCCCCATTCGGCGCCAGCGTCGAGCCCCGGTAGGTGCCGTGGTGGCTTTCGACCTGGCCGATGCCCGCCAGCGTGGTCCAGGCGATATGGCACTTCGGGTTTTCCACCTCGGCGACTCGGGCGGCATACGCGTAGGCCTCCAATGCGATGACCGGGATCTCCAGGGCCGCTGCGCGTGGCAGCGCCCAGGCTCGTAACTGGTCCGCGGGCCGACCGCTGGCATGGGTGTTCACCGCCGGTACGGGATCTCCGAACGGCGGCGGCACGCCCGCGGGGATGAAGAGACTGAGCTGCCAGGTGCAGCTGGACGCCAGAAGCATCGCGGTCGCGCCGATCACGGCGGCCGCGCGCACCCAACGCCTCGGCGACACCACGTTCCCCTCAACTTCCCCTACATCAACGTCACCCAATGATTATCGTCCCATGCCCTTTCGCCGTGACCGGTTACGTCGAGCCGGCACACCCGGTTTCAGCCAATGTATCGATTAGCTGCTGCCTACCGTGGCTAGCAAAGCGCGAGCGATGCCGACCAGTGGGATTCACCAACTCACGAGCCACATTACCTGTCGTGACCACGCAAAACGGCAAACATCGCGGCGAGCGCCGGTCGGCAAACCCGCGAGCGCGATCTAAATCGGGATCAGCCTCGGTCTCGATCCCGCTTGGAGTTTTTGCCGGACCTCTTGGACTCCTTGCCGGCCGCACCGACGTCCTCGGGTTCATCGTCGTCGGACTCGTCATCGTCGGACTCGTCGTCGTCCGAATCGTCTTCCGAGTTGTCTTCGGAGTCCTCGGCGTCGGCGTCCTCGGCGACCGCGTCCGCCGCACCGGAATCGTCGGATTCCCCCGGCTCGACGTCGTCGGCCACGTCGGATGGCCAGTGCTCGCGCCACTCCCCCTCGGTGACCTCGCCCAGCGGAGCCACGTCGAGTTCTTCCGGCACGCTGTCCCCGCGGCGTGTGGCGGCTATCGACCTCTCCACCGCGCGGACCGTGTCCACGAACTCCAAAACCGCTGTGCGCAAGAAGTTTTCCGCATCGACGTCGGCCAATACGGAGATCACGGTGATCTCGTCGGGGATCAGGTCGGTGGGCAGCCCGGCCGCGTGCGCGCGCTGAATCACCTTCTGCGCCAACGCTAACGCCGGCTGACCGGTATGGACGTCATCCATCACCGAATTGCGGGGTTTCTCGGCAGCCTTACGCTCTTCCCATTGAGCCAGTTGTTCTTCGAGCGAAATCGATTGGCCCGCAAGCACTCCCGGCACCCGATTGCCCAGCTTGCGCATCAGCGTGGCGGCGACGTCGTCGATGTCGAACGGGAATTGCCGCGCCTCCTCGGCGATCCGGGCGTGGAACAGGACCTGCAGCAACACATCGCCGAGTTCCTCGCACAGCTGGTCGGCATTGCCGCTGCGGACCGCGTCCAGCAGCTCGTAGGTCTCCTCGAGCAGGAACCGGCGCAGCGAGTCGTGGGTTTGCTCGCTTTCCCACGGTCCGGCGGTGCGCAGTTTGTCCATCATCGCGACGGCATCCACCAGACGTTCACCGCGCGGCGTGTCCGGCGCCGAGATCAACCGGGCTCCCGCGGCCAACCGCGCGGTCACCGCGGGGTGGTCGGGGTCCGACGACAGCAACACCGGCGCGTCGTCCCCGGTGTCGACCGGGCGCGCGGAGGACAGCGACCAGGGCACCGCGACGGGCATCTCCTCGGTGTATTGAATCTCGCCGGTGAGGTACTCGATCGCCTGCAGCGGCACCAGCGACGGACGGCGCGGGTCGAACAAGACGACGATCATCGCGCTTGCCGCTCCTCCCTCGACGTCGGTGCGGGTGCACTCGTTATACCAATTTCTTGCTGCGGTTTCCCTTGCAGGGCCGTCACCAAGTTGGCCACCATCTGCACCAACTCGACATCGCGAAGCCGCGGTGCGCCCACGCCGCCGGCTCGCGGAATCGGAACCTGCACCGTGGACGTCGTGGCGCGGTAGTTAGCGGCCGGGTACATCCGCTTGAGCCGCACCTGGGCAGAATCTAGCAGCGTGACCGGCGACAGCCGCACCGTCGCCGCAGATGGGGCCGATACTTCGGTGATGCCGAAGGCGCGGCACAGCAGCCGCAAGCGCGCCACGGCCACCAGTCGCAGGGCCGGTTCGGGCAACGCCCCGTAGCGATCGGTGAGCTCCTCCACGACGGCGTCGACGGCCGCGTCGTCGGCCGCGCCGGCC